>NZ_SADR02000001.1:20238-535687 GCF_004010325.2 Mesorhizobium sp. M00.F.Ca.ET.216.01.1.1 | reverse complement strand
TCAAATGCGGCTTCACTCTCGGCTCTCCAGTCAGGCATGGCGCGCTTCCCTGATCACGAATCAGCACGCTAACAAATCTGCGACCAGCTCGAATCCCCCGCATCCGCGACTTTCTGACTCAGTAAGAATAGCAAGCGGACATAGAACTGCGCGATTTCAGCAGCGACAGCACCTCTGAGAGTGAATCTATCAGCCACTCCGGACGATTGCGAAGATAATACGGACTTTACAGCATAGATCGTATTTTCCCAATCACCTATCACGACGGCAACGAGACTGCGGATGCGGTCATGAAACGAAGTGAAGGAGAAGTCGTGATGCGTGTTTTCGTAACCGGGGCGACGGGATTTGTCGGTTCTGCCATTGTTCAGGAATTGGTTGGCGCGGGCTATCAGGTGCTTGGTGTAGCCCGCTCGGATGCATCCGCCAAATCTCTTATCGCCGCTGGTGCCGAAGTGCATCGAGGTGATCTTGAAGACCTGGAAAGCTTGCGCAGCGGAGCCGCTGCAGCGGATGGGGTGATTCACACCGGTTTCAACCATGACTTCTCGAAATTCGCGGAAAACTGCGAGATGGACCGGCATGCCATCGAGGCGCTCGGCGCCGCGCTCGCGGGCTCCGACCGCCCCCTGCTGGTCACCTCCGGGACCGCACTCCTGGCGCGGGGCCGCATGGCGACCGAGGAAGATGTGCCTGTGCCCACCTCAGCCTCGTATCCCCGCGCTTCGGAGGCGACAGCCGCCTCGCTGGCGCCGCGTGGAGTGCGCGCGTCAGTTGTTCGTCTTCCCCCGTCAGTCCATGGCCATGGCGATCACGGCTTCGTTCCGCGCCTCATCGACTTTGCGCGCGAAAAGGGCGTGTCGGCCTATGTGGGCGAAGGGCTCAACCGCTGGCCCGCCGTGCATCGGCTCGATGCCGCCCGCGCCTACCGGCTTGCGCTCGAGCACGGCGCCGCCGGGGGGCGGTATCACGCGATCGCCGAAGAGGGCGTGCCGTTCAAGGACATCGCCGGCGTGATCGGCCGCCGCCTGAACGTGCCCGTCGTGGCCAAGTCCCCCGAAGAGGCGGCCGACCATTTTGGCTGGTTCGCGCTATTCGCGTCCATGGATGTCCCGACCTCGAACGACCGAACTCGGGCACTGCTGGGCTGGGACCCGAAACAGCCCGGGCTGATTCCCGATATCGACCAGCCGAGCTATTTCGAAACCTGAATGGGCCTACGCATCTGCTCTGCGTTGGCGCCGCAGAAGCGAAGAGGGACCTGCCTTTGCAGCTCATGCGGTAAGGCAGAGGCCGTCCCCCAGGGCGGCCTTTCTCCGCCGGCGGGCGCTTCTGCCGCAATCCGGCCAGCAAATTTCGCGCCGTAAACGTGGCGGCGCGAAAGCAACTGTGTTAATGGCGCGACAGACCCCGACCTTAAGGATTTCAGCCCATGGCAACAGCAGCGGCAGTGTCGAACAAATTCGAATCCTTCTTCGAAACCACGCTTGCCGACGCCGATCCGGAGATTTTCGGCGCCATCCGCAACGAGCTCGGCCGCCAGCGCCACGAGATCGAGCTGATTGCGTCCGAAAACATCGTCTCCCGCGCCGTGCTCGAGGCGCAAGGCTCGATCATGACCAACAAATATGCCGAGGGCTATCCGGGCAAGCGCTACTATGGCGGCTGCCAGTTCGTCGACGTGGCCGAGGAACTGGCCATCGAGCGCGCGAAAAAGCTCTTCAGCTGCAACTTCGCCAACGTCCAGCCGAATTCCGGCAGCCAGATGAACCAGGCGGTGTTCCTGGCGCTGCTGCAGCCCGGCGACACCTTCATGGGCCTCGACCTCAGTTCGGGCGGGCACTTGACGCACGGCTCGCCGGTCAACATGAGCGGCAAGTGGTTCAAGGTCGTGTCCTACGGCGTACGCAAGGACGACCATTTGCTCGACATGGATGCGATCGAAAAGACCGCCCATGAGACCAGACCGAAGCTGATCCTGGCCGGCGGCACAGCCTATTCGCGCGTCTGGGATTGGAAGCGCTTTCGCGAGATCGCCGACAGCATCGGCGCCTACCTGATGGTCGACATGGCTCACATCGCCGGCCTGGTCGCCGGCGGGGTTCATCCGTCGCCGCTGCCGCATGCCCATGTCGTGACGACGACGACGCACAAGTCGCTGCGCGGCCCGCGCGGCGGCATGATCCTGTGCAATGACGAGGACATCGCCAAGAAGATGAACTCGGCTGTCTTTCCCGGCCTGCAGGGCGGCCCGCTGATGCATGTCATCGCCGCCAAGGCGGTGGCGCTCGGCGAGGCGCTGAAGCCAAGCTTCAAGGTTTATGCCGAGAGCGTCGCCGCCAACGCCAAGGCGCTGGCCTCCAGCCTGCAGGAGACGGGCCTCGACATCGTCTCCGGCGGCACCGACAACCATTTGATGCTGGTCGACCTGCGCCCCAAGAACGCCACCGGCAAGCGCGCCGAGGCAGCTCTTGGCCGCGCCAACATCACTTGCAACAAGAACGGCATTCCCTTTGATCCGGAAAAGCCTTTCGTCACCTCTGGCGTGCGCCTCGGCACGCCGGCCGGCACCACCCGCGGCTTCGGTCAGGCCGAGTTCCGCGAGATTGGCAAATTGATCGCCGAAGTGCTGGACGGGCTGAAGGTCGCCAATTCCGATGAGGGCAACGCCGCCGTCGAGACAGCGGTGAAGGCCAAGGTCATGGCATTAACGGACCGTTTTCCGCTCTATCCATATCTCGGTTGACCTGACGCAAGGCGTCATCCCTTATCTGTGACGATGCCGGATCGACTGCGGTGACGGCATCTGCTGAGGAGCCTTGATGATGATGCGAATCTTTCGTCTCGCCGGCTTTGGTGCTCTTGGCGCCGTCGCCACGGTGACCGTCTTGCCGCTCTCCGGCGCTGCTTGGGCACAGACTGCTGCGCCCGCCCAACCCGCGCCCGCTCAAGTCGAGCCCAAGATGGAGACTTTCGGCAAATGGTCCACCATCGTCGACGAGGTCAACACCGGTGAGGATGTGCGCAAGACCTGCGCCGCCTCGACCGCTTTTCTCGACGCGGACGGCACCAGCGGCACCCTTACGCTCGCCATCTCGAATGGCGACGCACTGCCGCCCGACGGCTACCCGACCCTCGTCATCGCCCTGAAAAATAAGGACTTGCCGACCGGTGAGAACATCCCGGCGGTGTTCGGCGACAGCAACGGCAAGGTCAAGGCGACCGTCAATGCCAGCGGCGACGGACAATGGATGATGAATAACAAGACCGAGACCACCCTGGCGGTGCTGCGTGCCATGCGCCGCGCCGGCGCGCTCGATGTCAGCTTCAAAGACAAGCCGGTCGCGATGGTATCGATGGACGGCTTCACCAAGGCCTATCGCAGCCTGGGCGTATCGTGCGGGTTCCCGACCGGTGACGTCGCGCCCTGATACGGCTGACACTACCATCCCGCTTGTGGGGTGCTGGCAATTTTCTTTGCGGCTCGCTATCTCTGAGGCACGAGGGGCCGCCCTGATTGCTTTGCCATCGCGGCAAAAAGCTCTAAGCCTTTCGCTCCACGAGAATCGCGAACCGAAGGCTCACCATGCGCTGTCCCTACTGCCAGTCCGAAGATACGCAGGTGAAGGATTCTCGCCCCGCCGAGGACGGCGCAGCGATCCGCAGGCGGCGCGTCTGCCCCGATTGCGGCGGCCGCTTCACCACCTTCGAGCGCGTCCAGCTGCGCGACCTCGTCGTGGTGAAGAAGTCCGGGCGCAAAGTGCCGTTCGACCGCGACAAGCTGCTGCGCTCGGTCGAGATCGCGGTGCGCAAGCGCAATGTCGACCCCGAGCGCATCGACCGCGCGGTGACCGGCATCGTGCGCCAGCTCGAAAGCTCGGGCGAAACCGAAGTTGCCTCCGGCGAGATCGGCCGGCTGGTCATGGAGGCGCTGAAGTCGCTCGACGATGTCGCCTATGTGCGCTTTGCCTCGGTCTACCGCAATTTCCGCGAGGCCAAGGATTTCCACGAGGTGCTCGGCGAACTCAAGGGTGACGAGCTCAAGGAAGAGGACGCCGGTTGAGCATGGCAAGGCTGAGCCAAGCCGAACAGGAGGTTCTCGATCGCCGCTTCATGGCGGCAACACTCAGGCTGTCGCGCAAGAATGCCGGGCGGACATCGACCAATCCTTCCGTAGGCACGCTGATCGTACGCGACGACGGCGCGGGGCCGATGATTGTCGGCACCGGCGTCACCGCCGTCGGCGGCCGGCCGCATGCCGAGACCGAGGCGCTGGCAGAGGCTGGCGAGCTGGCGCGCGGCGCTACGGCGTACGTCACTCTGGAACCCTGCGCCCATCACGGCCGCACGCCGCCTTGCGCCAAAGCGCTGGTCAATGCCGGCGTCGTGCGGGTGGTGGGCGCTGCGAGCGACCCCGATCCGCGCGTGTCCGGCAAGGGCTACGCCATCCTGCGTGCGGCCGGTGTCGAGGTGGTCGAAAAGGTGCTGGCGGCCGAGGCCGCCGAACAGATGGCCGGCTATCTCATTCGATCTCTGAAAAAACGTCCGGAAGTGATTCTGAAGCTTGCGCTTTCCAGCGACGGCAAGATCGGCGTGGAAGGTGAGGGGCAGGTCTCGATCACCGGCGACATCGCGCGGCGCGAAGTCTATCTGATGCGAGCTGAAGCCGACGGCATATTGATCGGTATCGGCACCGCTCTGGAGGACGATCCGGCGCTGACTGTGCGGCTGCCGGGGTTGGAGAGCCGTTCTCCGGCGCGGATCGTGCTCGACCGTCTAATCCGGTTGTCGGAGACGTCGAAGCTGGTTTCCGGCGTCGACCGGGTTCCGCTCTATATAGCCGCTTGCGACGAAGCCGACCCGCATCGGCGGGCAGCGCTCGAACACATGGGCGTGCACTTCATCGGCACCGAAACATATGAAGGCGGCGTTGCCCTGCCGGAACTGCTGGAGGACCTGGCCGCGCTCGGCATGGCCAGCGTCCTGGTCGAAGGCGGCGCCAAAGTGGCTAAGGCCTTCCTGACGGAAGGGCTGGTCGACCGCATCGTGCTGTTCCAGGGACCGGACGCGATCGGCGAGAGCGGCATTGCATCGCCCATCGACGCCAACCATATCCCGGCAGGATTTCGCAAATTGCGCGACATGCATTTCGGCGAAGACACATACGCGGAATGGATAAGGGACATTTGATGTTTACCGGAATTGTCACCGATGTCGGCACCGTCGCTGCCGTCAGGCCGCTGAGGGAAGGGGTCGGCCTGCGCATCGACACCGCCTATGACCCTGAGACGATTGCCATTGGTGCTTCGATTTCCTGTGGCGGCGTCTGCCTGACGGTGACGGGACTGCCGGAAAGCGGTGCCAATGCACGCTGGTTTGAGGTCGAGGCCTGGGAAGAGGCGCTCAGGCTGACGACGGCGATTGACTGGAGATCCGGCACGCGCATCAATCTGGAGCGGGCGCTCAGGATCGGCGACGAGCTCGGCGGCCACATTGTATCAGGCCATGTCGACGGCACGGCTGAGATCGTGGCGCGCAAGGAGGAGGGCGACGCCGTGCGTTTCACGCTGGAAGCGCCGCACGATCTGGCGAAATTCATCGCGCCCAAGGGCTCGGTCGCGCTCGACGGCACTTCGCTCACCGTCAACAAGGTCGAAGGCACCCGCTTCGACGTGCTGTTGATCCATCACTCGCTGACCGTCACCACCTGGGGCGAACGCCAGGTCGGCGACCTAGTGAACTTGGAGATCGACACCATGGCCCGCTACGCGGCGCGCTTGGCAGAGGCCGCGAAAGGGGGGCTCTGATGGTTAGAGGAACTTCCAATAAGGAAGAACAACTGACTCGCGAAGCCTTGGCCGACGTGGGTGCCGGTCTTGTGATGATCATCGCGTCGCACAGGCTTGGGCTTCGAGCCTTGATACCGATTATCCGCTTCAGGCGCCGCGCTGGAAAACGGGATAGTTCGCCAGACCTCCGCGCCTTCACCAATCTTCCGCTTGCGATCAAACCGGCTTCGGCCTAAGTCACCGGCGATCCCCGGAGACATCTATGGCTGGCACATCCCAACACGGCAAAGCGTTCATCCGTCCGAAGAAGAAGGCCCACCTTCTTGTCATCGAGGCGCGCTTTCATGACGACCTTGCCGACGCGCTGCTCGAAGGCGCGACCAGCGCGCTCGAGGAAGCGGGCGCCACATACGACGTCGTCACCGTTCCGGGTTCGCTGGAAATTCCCGCGGTGATTTCCTTCGCGCTCGACGGCGCCGCCGAAGGCGGGGCGAACTATGACGGATTTGTCGCCCTCGGCACCATCATCCGCGGCGATACCTATCATTTCGACATCGTCGCCAATGAATCCAGCCGTGCGCTGATGGATCTGTCGGTGCAGGACTCGGTCTGCATCGGCAACGGCATTCTCACCACCGAGAACGACGAGCAGGCCTGGATGCGGGCCAGGCGCTCGGAAGGCGACAAGGGCGGCTTTGCGGCGCGCGCGGCGCTGACCATGATCGCCCTCAAGCAACAGCTGGGGGAGCGATCGTGAGCGAACCCGCGTCCCCGGCCAAACCCGCGGTGCGCCATGCCAACAAGCGCGGTGCCGCCCGTCTGGCCGCCGTGCAGGCGCTCTATCAGATGGATGTGGCCGGCAGCGGCGTCTTCGAGATCACCGCCGAATACGAGGCATTCAGGCTCGGCAAGGAAGTCGACGGCGCGCTCTATCGCGAAGCCGACGCGCAATGGTTTCGCGCCATCCTTACCGGCGTCGTCGAGAACCAGAAGACCATCGATCCGATCATCCGTCAGGCTCTGACCGACGACTGGCCGCTGTCCCGGCTCGACTCGACGCTGCGCGCCATTCTGCGCGCCGGCGTCTACGAACTGATGAAGCGCGAGGATGTGCCGGTCGCCGTCATCGTCTCCGAATATGTCGACATCGCCAAGGCCTTTTACGAAGAGGACGAGCCGAAGCTGACCAATGCGGTGCTCGATCGCGTGTCGCGCCGGGTGCGCGGCGAAGGACGCGGCAAGGACGCTTCATGACGGCCACGGCCGTCGTCGCTGCCGAAGCGGGCAGGGAAGCACGCCGCACGGCATTCATTCTTGCTGCTTCGCAGGCGATCATCGGTTCGGCTGCACCGATCGCCGTTTCCATGGGTGGGCTGGCCGGGCAATATCTGCTTGCCGCCGACAAGTCGCTGGCAACGGCGCCAATTACCGGGTTCAACCTCGGCGTGGCGCTCGGTGCATTGCCGGCCGCAGCGATCATCCGCCGGCTCGGCCAGCGCGATGGCTTTATGACCGGCACGGTTGTCACCGCGCTGGGCGGCCTAATCGCCACATTGGCGCTGTTCCAGGCCAGCTTCTGGCTGTTCGCCTTCGGCCTGCTGGTGATCGGCGTCGGCGGTGCCTTCGTCCAGCAATTCCGCTTCGCCGCAGCCGACAACGCACCGCAGGAGTTCAAGGCACGCGCCATCTCCTTCGTGCTGGCCGGGGGCATCGTCACTGCCATACTCGGGCCGCAGATCGTCATCTTCACGCGCGAATTGCTTGCACCGGTGATGTTTGCCGGCGCGTTCGCGTCCATCCTCGTGCTGGCAGCGGTCGGCGCCATCATTCTTTCGTTCCTGCGCATCCCGGCCAAGGCAAGTGGCAAAATAGAAGTTGCCGACAGCGACGCCCGACCGCTGTCCGAGATCGTCACCAGGCCGCGCTTCATTGCGGCGCTGTTTTGCGCCGTCGGCAGCTATGCGCTGATGAGCTTCGTCATGACCGGCGCGCCGCTTGCCATGGTCGGCTGCGGCCTGTCGACGGATGAAGCCACGCTCGGCATTTCCTGGCATGTCATGGCGATGTTCGCGCCGAGTTTCTTCACCGGCTCGCTGATCTACCGCTTCGGCGCCGAACGGATCGTCGCGACCGGACTTGTGCTGCTGATCGGTTGTGCCGTCGTGGCGCTGTCGGGACTGGCGCTATGGCAGTTCTGGACGGCGCTGATCCTGCTTGGCCTCGGCTGGAATTTCAGCTTCATCGGCGCCACCTCCATGGTCGCGGCCAGCTACCGGCCATCCGAGAAAGGCAAGGTGCAGGGCTTTCATGATTTCGTGCTGTTCGGCTCCGTCGCCTTTGCCTCGCTGATGTCGGGCGCTGTCTACAACGCCTGGGGCTGGGAAATGCTGAACTGGATGATCTTTCCCGTTACCATGCTCTGCTTCGTGGCATTGGGCGCGCTGAAGGTGACAGGCTGGCGCCAGAGCGCATGACCTGACCCAAAGGTCGGGAAAGATCATGCACCAAATCAAAGCGCTACAGCGTCCTGAAAGAACGCGTGGCGCTGTGCTGACATCATGCTGTCGGGACGAAGCGGCGCCGGATTTTTTGCGCGTCCAAACAAAATTATTGCACTGATCCCGCTTCTTATGAAACCGTGTACCCCGACGGGGCGTTGAAGCCATGCTCATATGCGGCAACCGTATTCCGGTTCACAGCAAGGGATTTTCACAATGCTTTCCATCAAGCTTCTGGCCGGCGCCGCACTTGCGCTCGGTATTTCCGCGGCCTCGGCAAATGCCCAGGTGGTCGTGTCCTCGAAGATCGACACCGAGGGTGGCGTGCTCGGCAACATCATCCAGCTGGTGCTGAACGCCAATAACATCAAGACGACCGACCGCATCCAGCTCGGCGGCACGCCGGTGGTGCGCAAGGCGATCACCGCCGGCGAGATCGACATCTATCCGGAATACACCGGCAACGCCGCTTATTTCTTCCAAAACACCGACGATCCGGTATGGAAGGATGCCGCCAAGGCCTATGAAACGGCGAAAAAGCTCGACTACGATGCCAACAAGATCGTCTGGCTGTCGCCATCGCCGGCCAACAACACATGGGCGATTGCGCTGCGCAAGGACGTCGCCGACACCAACAAGCTGGTCACGCTTACCGACTTCGGCAAATACGTCGCGGGTGGCGGCAAGGTGGTGCTGGCGGCCTCGGCCGAGTTCGTCAATTCGGCGGCTGCCTTGCCGGCCTTCCAGACCATCTATGGCTTCACACTGAAGCCCGACCAGCTGATCACGCTGTCGGGCGGCGATACGGCGGCGACCATCGCCGCGGCGGCGAACCAGACCAACGGCGCCAACGCCGCCATGGTCTACGGCACCGATGGCGGTATCGCGCCGTCCGGCCTGGTCGTGCTGCAGGACGACAAGGGCGTGCAGCCGGTCTACCAGCCGGCGCCGATCATCCGCGAGGCGGCGCTGAAAGAGCATCCCGAGATCGATACGCTGTTGAACCCGGTCTTCGCCAAGCTCGACCTCGTCACGCTGCAGGAGCTCAACGGCCGCGTCCAGGTCGGCGGCGAGCCCGTCAAGGGCGTCGCCGAGGACTTTCTGAAGAAGAACGGTTTTCTGAAGTAGGTGGCCCGCACCTGAAGTCGCGCCATGACCATCCGGTTGGACAAGCTCGGCGTGGTCATCGCCGCGATATCAGCCTATGCGGCCTTCGCAGCACCGTTCGTCACCTTTCGCGCCAACCGCATCGTTCCCGGCGAGGCGCGCTCGATTTTGGGGGCGCTGCCGTCGGCGATAGGCCCGCTGCTGCTAGCGATCGTGGTCGTCGCCGCGGTTATTGCATTGCTGAAGACGCCGCTCATCCTGCGCCTCGCCGCCAGCGTGGTTGTGCTTGCAGCACTGGCGCTGCTGATCGGCGTCGCCGGCAGTTTCCTGACGCCTGAGGGCAATACGTTTGCCCGTATCTCGCCGGCTTCCGGTTTCTGGCTGCTCGTCTTCGCTTTCACGCTCTTGCTCACCGACGTGCTGACAAGGCTGAACCTGGCGCCATGGGCGCGGGTCTGCATGCTTGTGGTTGCGGCAGCGGCGATCGGCCTGCTACTGGTCACGGGAAGCTGGGACAATCTGTCGATCCTCAAAGAATACGCCAACCGTGCCGACAGTTTCTGGGCGGAGGGCTCCAAGCATGTGACGCTGGCGCTGGGCTCGCTGGCGGCGGCGGTGATCGTCGGCGTGCCGCTCGGCATCCTCTGCCATCGCGTCGAAAAATTGCGGGCTGCCGCGCTCAACGTGCTGAACATTATCCAGACCATTCCCTCGATCGCGTTGTTCGGCCTTTTGATCGCGCCGCTCGGCTGGGTCGCCTCGCATGTACCCGGCGCAGCCGCGCTTGGCATCCGCGGCATCGGCACTGCGCCCGCCTTCGTCGCATTGTTCCTCTATTCGCTGCTGCCAGTGGTGGCCAACACCGTGGTCGGCCTTGCCGGCGTGCCGCGTGCGGCAAACGATGCAGCGCGCGGCATGGGCATGACCGACCGGCAACGCCTATTCGGCATCGAATTTCCGCTCGCCTTCCCGGTGATACTCACCGGCATCCGCATCGTGCTGGTGCAGAACATCGGCCTCGCCACCATCGCCGCTCTGATCGGCGGCGGCGGCTTCGGCGTGTTCGTGTTCCAGGGCGTCGGCCAGACCGCGATGGACCTCGTGCTGCTCGGCGCCGTGCCGACGGTGGCGCTGGCCTTTGCCGCCGCCATCATCCTCGACGCGGTGATCGAAATGACGGCGACCAAACGACGCGAGGAAAGCCCCGCATGATAGAGATCGAAGGCATTACCAAGCGCTATGACGCGACAGCGGTGGTCGACGACGTGTCGATGGTGGTCGAGCCGCGCACGATCACCGTTATCGTTGGCACCTCCGGCTCCGGCAAGACCACGCTGCTGCGTATGATCAACAGGCTGGTCGAGCCGACCTCGGGCGTGATCAGGCTCGACGGCGCCGACAACCGCTCGCTGCCCGGTTACGAGCTGCGCCGCAGCATCGGCTACGCCATCCAGGGCCACGGCCTGTTTCCGCATCGAACGGTGGCGCAGAACATCGCCACCGTGCCGGTGCTGCTCGGCTGGGACGCCAAGCGCATCAAGGCCCGCGTCGAGGAGTTGATGACGCTCTACCAGCTCGACCCCGAGGCCTTCGGGCCACGCTATCCGCACGAGCTTTCCGGCGGCCAGCAGCAACGCGTCGGCGTCGCCCGCGCGCTTGCGGCGGAACCCAACGTGCTGTTGATGGACGAGCCGTTCGGCGCGCTCGACCCGATCATCCGCAACAAGGCGCAGGAGGATCTGCTGGCGATCCAGAAGCGCTTCGGCACCACCATCATCCTGGTCACCCACGACATGGAAGAGGCGGTGCATATGGGCGACAAGATCGCGGTGATGGATGCCGGCAAGCTGGTGCAATATGCCAAGCCCGCCGAGATCCTGGCGAGACCGGCCAGCGCCTTCGTCGAGACCCTGGTCGGCGCAAGTGAAAAACCGTTCAGGCTGTTGTCGCTCGGCCGCGTGCGCGATGCAGTGGAAAAGGGCGCCGCCGAAGGCGAGGCGATCCCCGGCGACGCCAGCCAGCGAGATGCGCTGGCTGAACTCCTGTGGTCGGGCCGCCCGGCGCTGCCGGTGAAAGGTGCCGACGGCAAGCCGCTCGGCCGCGTCACGGTGGACGGGCTGGTGAAGCGCGCGGCGAGGCCGGCATGAAAGCCTGGCTTCCGTCGCTGCTCAGGCTTGTTCTGGTGGTGCTGCTGGTTGCCTTCGTCACCAATCCCGGCTGGTTCGAGCCGCTGCTGAGGCCGCTGACCCAGGATGGCGCGCCGGTAATCTACAATCAGGGCAGCCTGTTGACGCTGACGCTGCTGCATCTGAGGACCGTACTGATCGCCACACTGGCCGCGACTGTCGTCGCCGTGGCGCTCGCCATCCTGGTCACCCGCCCGGCCGGCGTCGAGTTCCTGCCGCTATCGCGTAGTCTGGTCAATATCGGCCAGACCTTTCCGCCCGTGGCGGTGCTGGCGCTGGCCGTGCCGGCCGTCGGTTTCGGCGAGAAGCCGACGCTCATCGCGCTGTTTCTCTACGGCCTGCTGCCGATCTTCGAGAACGCGCTGACCGGCCTGACCACGCTGCCCGGCAATGTGATGGAGGCGGCGCGCGGCGCCGGCATGACCGGCTGGCAAAGGCTGCTCAAGGTCGAGTTGCCGCTCAGCGCGCCGATCATCTTGGGCGGCATCCGGCTGTCGGTGGTGATCAGCCTCGCCACCGCGACGATCGGCTCAACCGTTGCGGCCAGGACGCTGGGCGAGGTGATCATCGCCGGGCTGCTATCGAACAACCTCGCCTTCGTCCTGCAGGGCGGCCTGATCGTCGCCGCGCTGGCCGTGCTGATCTATGACGGGCTGTCGGCGATCGAGCGCTATACAGCGCGCCGTATGGGGCAGGAAACGGCGTAGCCAATAACGTCAAATATCGCGCTCGTTGATTTCGGCCAGCGCCAAGAGGTGTCGCAAGAGCCCAGTTTTGAGCGGCTTGTTGCTATGAATAGGAATTGAAAGGCGCACAATGCTGCTCACCATAGATGTGGTGGCTTCCGGCGACGCGCAAAAGCTTCCAGCCTTGCCGTTCGACCGCACGTGCTAGCTCCTTGCCGGAAATGGCCTTCAAACAGCGATTTCCACGATCCGGCCGGGTTCCGAGGTGAAAGACATAGGCTCTACGAGAGGCAGCCTTCGATCGCTTCATGCAAGTTTTCGACAAGCTCCTCCAAGGTTTCGCCCTGAGTCGCGCAGCCGGGAATTGCCGGGACCTCTGCCCAGTAACCACCTTCTTCAGCTTCGTGAATGATCGCCTTGAACTTCATGAATTAACTCCAGGTCGACCTCGAAGATAGGCTACCCCGTCGGTGCTTGCAAAGCAGGATAAGCGCTGCCTTCTACGGCACCTGATCAGCTTCGCGCCGGGTGATCGAGCGTCAGTTCGAGCCTGACGCCGGTTTCGCCGCTGATCCAGCCCGACGGCGACCTGCGTAAAGGCTGACACAGGGCCGTTCCGCCGATTTCAATCGATCTAATGAGACGGCGGCGCCTACAGGCGCGCTACCGTCTATGTCTTTTGGCGAAAGCCGGGCAAAAACCGAACAATATCTTGACGTTCCGAGCCCTGTTTCGCATAAGCCGCTGCGAAGGGGTGGATTCCGTGCGCGGGGTCCGCTCCCCGTCTCAACGGCCCAGGGAGGGGTTCTTTTGGGCCATCAATCGAGGAAAATTCGGCAATGACCATAATTTCCGCCGTCATCGCCTGCGGCCTGCTTTCAGTCCTTTACGCCATCTGGGCGACTCGTTCGGTCCTCGCGTCCGATCAGGGCAATGCACGCATGCAGGAAATCTCCGCGGCCATCCGCGAAGGTGCGCAGGCCTATCTGGCGCGCCAGTATACCACCATCGCCATCGTCGGCATCGTCGTGCTGCTGCTCGCCTGGTGGCTGCTTTCGATCACCGCCGCGATCGGCTTCCTGATCGGCGCCGTGCTGTCCGGCTCCGCCGGCTTCATCGGCATGCACGTTTCGGTGCGCGCCAATGTGCGCACCGCGCAGGCGGCCTCCAACAGCCTCGCCGCTGGTCTCGACATCGCCTTCAAGTCGGGCGCCATCACCGGTATGCTGGTGGCGGGCCTCGCACTGCTGGGCGTCTCGATCTACTACCTCATTCTGACCCAGTTCATGGGTCTTCAGCCAAACGACCGCGTCGTCATCGACTCGCTGGTTTCACTCGGCTTCGGCGCATCACTGATCTCGATCTTCGCCCGTCTCGGCGGCGGCATCTTCACCAAGGGCGCCGACGTCGGCGGTGATCTGGTCGGCAAGGTCGAAGCCGGCATTCCAGAAGACGATCCGCGCAACCCGGCCACCATCGCCGACAATGTCGGCGACAATGTCGGCGACTGCGCCGGCATGGCCGCCGACCTGTTCGAGACCTATGCGGTGACGGTCGTCGCCACCATGGTTCTCGGCTCCATCTTCTTCAGCGGCACCGCCGTTCTCGGCGCCGCCATGCTTTACCCGCTGGCCATCTGCGGTGCTTGCATCCTGACCTCGATCGTCGGCACCTTCTTCGTCAAGCTCGGCCCCAGCGGCTCGATCATGGGCGCGCTCTACAAGGGCCTGATCGTCACCGGCCTGCTCTCCATCGTCGGCCTTGCCGCCGCTACCTCGGCGGCCTTCGGCTGGGGCGAGATCGGCACCGTTGCCGGCATGGCCATCACCGGCAAGAACCTGTTTATCTGCGGCCTGATCGGCCTCGCGGTGACCGGGCTCATCGTGGTGATCACCGAATTCTATACCGGCACCAACAAGCGCCCGGTCAATTCCATCGCCCAGGCCTCGGTGACTGGTCACGGCACCAATGTCATCCAGGGCCTTGCGGTGTCGCTGGAATCGACGGCGCTTCCGGCGATCGTCATTGTTGGCGGCATCATCTCGACCTATCAGCTCGCCGGCCTCTACGGCACGGCGATCGCGGTCACCACGATGCTCGGTCTTGCCGGCATGATCGTCGCGCTCGACGCCTTCGGCCCGGTCACCGACAATGCCGGCGGCATTGCCGAAATGGCCGGCCTGCCCAAGGAAGTGCGCCAGTCCACCGACGCGCTCGACGCGGTCGGCAACACCACCAAGGCGGTGACCAAGGGCTACGCCATCGGTTCGGCCGGTCTCGGTGCCCTGGTGCTGTTCGCAGCCTACTCGAACGACCTGAAGTTCTTTGCCGCCAACGGCGACAAATACCCTTACTTCCAGGGCACGGGCGACGTCTCCTTCGACCTCTCCAACCCTTACGTCGTCGCCGGGCTGATCTTCGGCGGTTTGATCCCGTATCTGTTCGGTGGCATCGCCATGACGGCCGTCGGCCGCGCAGCGGGCGCCATCGTCCAGGAGGTGCGCAAGCAGTTCCGCGAGGATCCGGGCATCATGGCCGGAACATCGAAGCCGAACTATGCGCGCGCGGTCGACCTTCTGACCAAGGCGGCAATCCGGGAAATGATCATTCCGTCGCTGCTGCCGGTGCTGGCGCCGCTGGTCGTCTATTTCGGCGTGCTGCTGATCTCGGGTTCGAGGGCGTCGGCCTTTGCCGCGCTCGGCGCCTCGCTGCTCGGCGTCATCGTCAACGGCCTGTTCGTCGCCATCTCGATGACCTCGGGCGGCGGCGCCTGGGACAACGCCAAGAAGTCATTCGAGGACGGCTTTACCGATAAGGACGGCGTCAAGCATATGAAGGGTTCGGAGGCGCACAAGGCCTCGGTCACCGGCGACACGGTCGGCGATCCCTACAAGGACACCGCCGGCCCGGCGGTCAACCCGGCGATCAAGATCACCAACATCGTCGCCCTGCTGCTGCTGGCCGTGCTCGCGCACGGCTGAGGCCGCCCGGCCTCTATTCGAGGCTGAATTTACCAAACCCGCGGGAGCGATCTCGCGGGTTTTTTGTTTTTGGACCCTGACGGCGGACAGTCTGCGGTCTCGGAAATCGGTTCGAGTATCGCGCCAACGGTTGTTGGCGATCAGATAAGAGCGTGCCCGCCATCCAGTGGCGCTCCTCCGGCTGCTTCATCGCAAAATACCACGCTTCTGGCGGTTCTTACTACGCTGGCTACCAACGCTTGCTCAAACGCGACGCCTCCATCTTGCGGCCTGTTGATTGCGTTCGATTATCGGCGGGATTTGCGTTCCCGTGCCGCAATTGCGGGGCGGCGGATATCTCCAAAGCAACTCGGATCCGGCACCGGCCGGTGACGTGGAGCGTGAGGTTCCGCCCAGCCGATGCCGAAACACAACCGATGAGGAGACGGGACTGTGAACACCAGCATTGTCGAACGCCGGCCAAACGGCCAGAGCGAGATCTGCGATGGTGAACGCTATACGCTCGGCTATTCCGAAGGCGAATTCAAACGTCTTCAGCTGCAGGGTGATTTTGTGCGTGATCTGACCGAGGATGTGCTGCGCCGAGCCGGACTGAAGCAAGGGATGCGTGTGCTCGATCTGGGCTGTGGCGTTGGTGACGTATCGCTGCTTGCCGGGCAACTGGTTGGTCCGGGCGGGTCGGTGCTGGGCATCGACCGGTCGCAGGATGCGGTCAAGACGGCGCAACGGCGCGCAGTCGAAACGGGCCAATGCTACTGGGTGCGCTTCGCCTCGGCAGATCTTGCCAGCTTCGTTCCGGAGAGAGAGTTCGACGCGATCATTGGACGGCTGGTCCTGATGTATCTGCCCGATCCGGCTGCGACGCTGCGCCGTCTGGCAGGTTTCTTGCGACCGGGCGGCATCGTCGCATTCCAGGAGATGTCGATGCCGTTCGCACGAAGCTTTCCCGAAACGCCGCTATTCATGCAGGTGTTGCGTTGGATCATCGAGGCCTTCGTACTAACCGGTTTCGAGACGGACATGGGCGGGAAACTGTTTTCGACCTATCTCGCGGCCGGTTTGCCTGCCCCGCAGATGATCTCCGGCGCCCGCGCCGAAGGCGGCGTCGAGTCGCTGGGCTACGAATACATCGCGCAAACCGTCAGAAGCCTCATTCCCGCGATGGAGCGGACGGGCATTGCCACTGCCGCGGATATCGGCATCGACGACCTTGCGGACCGACTACGCGACGAGGCTGTTGCGCACAGCGCCTGCATCATGTTTCCGCCAATGACCGGCGCGTGGACACGCTTGCCGTAATGAGACGCCGGACGCCAACTTCACCACGCGGTTGATCGGGAACAACCGCTATTCATACAGGCCGCGTTGAACCATCCGAATGGTTCAGCCGCAACCTTGGAAGGAGAACCAAGGTTCTCCGGAGTCTCGGCTGCCATGGAGCAGCCATCCGAACAGCGCACGGACGCAACAAGACGACCCGTGCGCTGAACAACCTGCCGCCGAAAATCCAGAAGGATACCGGTTGGTCGGTTTCAGCATGAAGGACGAGCCTCATCAACGCAGTGCGGGGCACGGCGCGTTGAGGCCGCAATACCAACCCTCAAACATGGAGAATTGAAATGCAGAAGATCGTTCTTACCGTTGCCACGTTGTTGTTTGCCTCCGGCATGGCTTTTGCCGGCAGCGACCACTATGGCTCGACCTACAACCATGGCTCCTATTCGAACGCCGGTCATGGCTATTCGATGGCAAAGGTCTCTGCCACGTCCGACGCCTCCTATTCGGTCGACCTAAACGCCACAAACAGTGTCAGCACTGCCGACGGCGCACCGGCCGTGGGGGGAACCTCGAACTTCGATATCCCCGCAGCCGGACAGGGGATCTGGGGGCGCTGACAACGAAGTCGGCCGGCACGGCCGACATCCGACTTGGAAGCGGCGGGCTTGCCCCGCCGCTTCGACCACCTCGCGGCTTCGGTTCGCTATGACGATTGCCTTACCTCGAAGGGCGCGTGATGGGTGTGGTTCCAGGGCCGCATTTCCCAAAACTTGGTTCCGCCTTGCCCAAGCGTGGGCAATCGGCCTGCGCTAATACCCCGCCGATCGGTGAAACCTGCCGGTTCTGAAGGATCGCGGGTTTCGCACTGCGTCTGACTCACTTCGAGATGGACCGGCACGAACAGGGAGAAGGAGATGGCCACGTTTTTGATGACGGCATCGCTGGCGCTGACCGGATTGCTTGCCGGCATCTATGTTGCGGGCGCGATCCACGATCACCGCATCGATGACCTCACCGCCAGCCAGTACACGGCCATGCATCTGATGCGCGACAGGACGTTCGCCCGTGTCATGCCGGTGGTCGGGCTGGTGACGCTGCTGTTGGTCGCCGCGGCGGCCGCGGTTGCGGTCGAGTGATGCCGTCGGAGCTCCGAGGCGGACGGCAGCGGCGTGGTGCCGTTCTGAAAACAAAAACCCGCCGGATCGCTCCCGCGGGTTTTTGGTCGCCTGAGATGGTGCTGCTTCCAAGGAAGCAAAAGGAAGAGAGGCCGATTCTGTCGGGATGGATCAGGTGCCGCCCAGCGAACTGCCTCCGCCACCGGGAATGCCGGGTGCCAGCTTGCTGGCGCCGTTGATGATCTGGCTAAGGAAGTTCTGGTCCTTGCCGCCGGTCGGCGTGGTGCGCGAGATGAAGTCGAACACCTTGCCGTCCTTCAGGCCGTAATTGGCGATCTGGCTGACGCGCCCGTCGTCGCCGAAATAGACCGCCAGCACGTGCTGGTCGACCAGCCTCGGCTTGTCGAAAGCGACGTAACGCTTGCGGGTTTGCGAAATGTAATAAAAGGCCTCGTTGTCGAAGGTCGCCGTCGTCGACGGGGTACCGAGCGCCAGAAGCACCTGTTCGCGGCTCGAGCCGACCGGCACCAGGTCGATTGCCTGCTGGTCGATGACATAGCCCTGCGTCAGCGTCTCGCTCGGATTGAGATCGCCGATCATCTTGGACGAATTGCAGGCGGAAAGCGCAGAAGCCGCCACCAGCAGCGAAATCACGCCGGCGGACCTGGGCAGAAAAGTCGACTTGAATTTCAGCGCGCGCAACAACAACTCCTTCAAACTGCCGCAACTTGCGCTGGGCCGCAAAACCGGTAAACCAGCTTGCTTGCCGATGCAACAAGGCCAATTCAACAAACGGTCCCCGGGAGACCACCCTCAATGTTTCAGCGCCTTTTTGGCCGCGAACGTCACGCCAACCGCGCCATCACCGAGGCGCTTTACGCACAAATCGTGGCAGCGGCGCGGCAAACCGTGTTTTATTCCGAGTGGAATGTACCGGATACGCCGCTCGGCCGTTTCGAGATACTGTCGCTGCACATGTTCCTGTTTCAGCACCGGCTGCGCGGGCAGGGCGGCGTTGCGGGCGAGGTTGCGCAGGTGCTGATCGACGAGTTCTTCATGGATGTCGAACATTCGCTGCGCGAATTGGGTATCGGCGATGTCGGTGTGCCGAAGCGCATGAGGAAGCTGGCGAAGATGTTCTACGGCCGCACCGCAGCCTATGACGACGCCCTGCAACGCGACGACCGCGATGCGCTCGCTGCCGCGCTTGCCCGCAATGTCAGGCCCGATGCCGGCAACTGGCCGCAAGCACCGCAACTGGCCTCCTATGTCGTCGATGCCGTCAGCAAATTGACGGAACAGCCGACCGATTCGATCGTTTCCGGCACAGTGGCGTTTCCGGTGGCCAAGGCGGCGTGAAGGAGGAGAAGATGAGGCGTGCGGATCCCCAGAGCCCTGTGTCCTTCGTGACCAATGTCGCCCGGCTGCCGCAAAAGGGGCTGCCGCTAGTGATCGAGGCCGATGCCCGGCAGCGCGTCGCGCTGGCCGAGGAGCATGAATTGCTTTCGGTTGAACGCTACCGTGCCGAACTGCTGGTGGCGCCATGGAAGCGCCACGGCGTCAAGGTCAGCGGCCGTGTCGAGGCCGACATCACGCAGGCCTGCATCGTCACCCTCGATCCGGTCGAGGCGCATATCGACGAGGCGATCGATGCACTGTTCCTGCAGGAAGAGTCCAACCTCGGGCGGCAGGGCTTCGAGGGCGGCGGCGAGATCCTGCTCGATGCCGAGGGGCCGGACAGCCCGGAAACATTTTCCGGTGACACGATCGATGTCGGGGCGCTTGCCGAACAGTTCTTCGGGCTGGCGATCGACCCTTATCCGCGCAAGCAAGGTGCCTCGCTGGAGGCCGCCGGCGATGCCGAGCCCGTGGAGAATGAATTCCAGCAAAAGCTGCGTTCCCTGCTGGGAAAATCCTGAAAGCCACTCCAATCTTGGAAAAGTCGGTTGTGCGGCAGCCCAAAACCGGTATTTTCGCCGAACCTTCGCGAGCCCCCCTTACCTTCGCCCCCAGGGGCGCTGGCCAAGCAAACCGTGAGATAGACACCGCGTGATCAGGATTTCCATCGATGCCATGGGCGGCGATCACGGGCCAAGCGTGGTCATCCCGGCGCTCATGACGGTCGCTATCCGTCGTCCCGACATCCGTTTCGTGATCTACGGACGCGAGGAGCTGGTGCGTCCCGAACTCGCCAAATTCCCCAAACTGCTTGAGGCGAGTGAATTCGTCCATTGCGAAGTCGCGGTGCGGATGGACGACAAGCCGAGCCAGGCACTGCGCCACGGCCGCTGGAAATCGTCGATGTGGAAGGCGGTCGAGGCGGTCAAATCAGGTGCGGCACAGGCCTGCATCTCGGCCGGCAACACCGGCGCGCTGATGGCAATGTCGAAGTTCTGCCTGCGCACCATGGCAACCATCGACCGCCCGGCGATCGCGGCTTTGTGGCCCACCTCGCGCGGCGAAAGCGTGGTGCTGGACGTCGGCGCCACCATCGGCGCGGACGCGCATCAGCTCATCGATTTCGCCATTCTGGGCACCGGCATGGCACGTTCGGTTTTCGGCATCGACCGGCCGAGCGTCGGCCTGCTCAATGTCGGCGTCGAGGAGATCAAGGGGCAAGAAGAGGTCAAGGAGGCCGGGCGCATGCTGCGCGAGGCCAATATGGCCTCAATGAACTATCGTGGCTTCGTCGAGGGCGACGACATCGGCAAGGGCACGGTCGACGTGGTCGTCACCGAGGGATTTGCCGGCAACATCGCCCTGAAGACGGCGGAAGGCACGGCCAGGCAGATCGCCGGCTATCTGCGCGCTGCGATGAGCCGAACGCTGATGGCCAAGATCGGCTATGTCTTCGCCAGGGGCGCCTTTGACCGCCTGCGCGAAAAGATGGATGTCGGCCGCTCCAATGGCGGCGTCTTCCTTGGCCTGAACGGCATCGTGGTGAAGAGCCATGGCGGCGCTGATTCGGACGGCTTCGCGGCGGCGATCGAACTTGGCTACGACATGGTGCGCAACAATCTGCTTGACCGCATCGAGGCCGATCTCGATCTGTTCCATGCGCGCAATCCGCATGCCCAGGCAAACAGGAAATCCGACGTCGCTATCGACGCGAAGGAATAGGAAAGAGCATTGATCAGATCAGTCGTGCGCGGCTCGGGCGCCGCGCTGCCCCGCCGCATCATGAAGAATGCCGATTTCGAAGGCATGGTCGAGACCTCCGACGAGTGGATCGTCCAGCGCACCGGCATTCGCCAGCGCCATGTCGCGGCCGATGACGAAACGACGGCTTCGCTGGGCGAGGCGGCGGCGCGCGCGGCCCTCGAAAGCGCCGGACTGACTGCGGCCGACATCGACCTGATCGTGCTGGCGACCTCGACACCCAACAACACCTTCCCGGCGACAGCCGTCGAGATCCAGAACCGGCTCGGCATGCATCACGGTTTCGCCTTCGACATGCAGGCGGTGTGCTCGGGCTTCGTCTATGCGGTGGCGACCGCCGACCTCTATATCAGAGGCGGTCTGGCGAGGCGGGTGCTGGTAATCGGCTCGGAAACCTTCTCGCGCATCCTCGACTGGAATGACCGCTCGACCTGCGTGTTGTTCGGCGACGGCGCCGGCGCGCTGGTTCTGGAGGCGGGCGAGGGGGCTGGGAGCATCACCGACCGTGGCGTGCTTGCGGCCAGCCTGCGCTCGGACGGCACCCACAAGGACAAGCTTTTTGTCGACGGCGGGCCTTCAACCACCGGCACGGTCGGCCATCTCAGGATGGAGGGTCGCGAAGTGTTCAAGCACGCGGTCGGTATGATCACCGACGTCATCGAGGCGACATTCTCGCAAGCCGGCATAACCGCTGCCGATCTCGACTGGTTCGTGCCGCATCAGGCCAACAAACGGATTATTGACGCTTCCGCCAAAAAGCTCGGGATAGCGGAGCAGAAGGTGGTGGTTACCGTCGATTTGCACGGTAACACGTCGGCTGCTTCCGTGCCGCTGGCTCTCTCGGTGGCCGTCGCCGATGGCCGCATCAAGAAGGGCGACCTGGTGCTGCTTGAGGCAATGGGCGGGGGCTTCACCTGGGGCGCGGTTTTGGTCCGTTGGTAAGTGCCGAACTAACGGGTTCGGTCCCTTGACCTTGACGGATCAATTACTTAGGCTCTGCCGTTGCTTGTATCGATTTATGTTTTTGAGCTGATGGGACGGTCGCATGGGGGGAAAGACACTTACGCGCGCCGACCTTGCTGAAGCCGTTTACCGCAAGGTCGGATTGTCGCGTACTGAATCGGCCGAACTTGTCGAAGCGGTTCTGGACGAGATTTGCGAAGCCATCGTTCGCGGCGAGACGGTGAAGCTGTCGTCCTTTGCGACGTTCCACGTCCGCTCCAAGAACGAGCGCATCGGGCGCAACCCCAAGACCGGCGAAGAAGTGCCGATCCTGCCGCGCCGGGTGATGACCTTCAAATCATCGAACGTGCTGAAGAACCGCATCCTGCGGGCTCATCAGAACAGCAAGGCCAAGGGCGGCAAGTAGCGCCCGTGCTGCAAAGCCCGGTTGAAAACGGCCGTCTGTCTGACGCCGGGCTTGAATATCGTTTCATAAACCGCTGAAATAAGGTCCGATTCGGCAGAGTGGCTGAATCGGTATTGCGCACGATCCATTCTGCTTCGTTGTAAGCATGATCTTGTCCGAAACCGGTTCCTACTTTTCGGGATCATGCTCTAGCGTGAGGATTTCGCCCATGGACAAGAGCCCCGATGCTTTCCGCACCATCAGCGAGGTCGCAGAAGATCTCGACTTGCCGCAGCATGTGCTGCGCTTCTGGGAAACGCGCTTCAACCAGATCAAGCCGATGAAGCGCGGCGGCGGCCGCCGCTACTACCGGCCGCAGGATGTCGAACTGATCAAAGGCATCCGCCATATGCTCTACGACCAGGGCTATACGATCAAGGGCGTGCAGAAGCTGCTGCGCGAGAACGGCAACCATTTCCTGGTCGCCATCGGCAGTGGCGACATGGCGGCCGTCGAGGCGATCTCGCAACGCCGGCAGGCCGATGCAGTTCCGCTGACGCAAGCCGCGCAGCCGCGCGGTGCCGACGACGAGATGCTGGTCGGCCAGCCCAAGGTCAAGCCGAGCCGCCGTTTCTTCGGCCTGGGCAAGGGCGACGAGGAAGGCCCGGTTCAGCCGGACACCTCCAAGCTTTCGCGCGACAACCGCGCCTTGCTGCAGGAGGCGCTGTTCGACCTGCTGGAATGCAAGCGCCTGCTCGATCAGGTGCGCTGACCCGCGGATCGAGGCTGCCTCGGGCGGCTTCGGGGTAGTGCCGGAACTCGTCTTCCGGTGATGCGTTACGATTCCTTCAGCAGATGAAGGAACTTGTCATGGCATCGTTTTCGACCCCCTCCGACGTCGACCTTCACAGCCAAGTCGCAGCCCTGTCGAGGGAACTGGACGCCCTCAAGAAGGCCGTGGCCAGCCGCGGCAGCGTCTATTTCGAAGATGGTCGCGACGTCGTATCGGACTATTATTCAGAGATTGCCGAACGCCTCGGCGATGCGCTGCCGGCGATCAGACAGCGGGGCAGGGCGATCGAGAGGACCGCCCGTAATCATCCTGCGACGTCCGCTGCCATGGGGCTGGTCGTTCTCGGACTTCTCGCCAGCCTGTTGCTCAACCGGCGATAGCGGCTCCCACACACGAATTCGAAGCAAGTCGAACCGGCGGCCGTCGAGCGACAGCCGCCGTTGCCGGCTTTGCAATCAGTTGGCGAGCTTGATCCTGCCCTTCGGGTCGACCTGAGCGGTCTGGCTGCACTTGCCGTAGACGGTGCCGTTCTTGTCGGTGGCGTCGGTATAGGTGCCTTTGCACTCGATCTGCAGCACCAGACAGTGGCCGGAACCCTTGCACACCGCGCCGCCGTCGGCGGTCGGATGCGTGCCGTTGGCGAAAGCCGGCACGGAAACCGAGCCGATCGCCGAAAGGGCGACGGCAGCGGCGAGCGAGAGACGCTTGAGGTTCGAGATATTGGTCATTTGAGCATTTCCTCCTGTTGGGGATCGCCTTGCCGGCGTCCGTCTAGTTGGGGAGCGCCTCCTTGGCGTCCATGGCCGGTGAGTGGCGCCAGCAGGGGAAGGGTTCATGCCTGGGTCCCAAAAATCACGTAGCAGGATTGAGGGACTTGGAGCGGCAAAAACAAAAAAGAGAAAAGACCGGCTCTGGCGAAAACCCGAGCCGGTCTTTTCGTCGGCGAGTGGCGTTCCTTCCGGTGCTGGTTCACGATGCCGTGACGTTTTTTTTGGCGCTTGGCAAATCGTTGGCGAGCGGGCATTCTCTCGCTCGTCTCAGGCAACGCATGATTTGAAATCAAACTCTTTCAGCTCACGGAGTTGCCAATGCCCCAAATAGCAAAACGCGAACCCTTCTCCGAACCGGTGGCGACCCATATTACGCCTGACCACAGTACGCTCAGAGCCTTCCGGGAAACCCGTGGATACAGCATGGAAGAGCTTTCTCTGACGTGCGGCCTGGCGATCAATGAGATTGCGGATATTGAGAACGGCAAGGATGCTGACCCGTCGAAGCTTCGGCGTATTGCCTCTGCGCTTCGACTTCCGGAGGACGCACTGATCGATGCAGCCGTGCCAACACCGCCCGGTCGATCTGTTTCATAGCAGCGACGCAAGGCGTCTGTTCAGCAAGCCCGTCACGTTTTGCCGTGACGGGCTTCCTTGTATGTAAGCCGCATGGCGGATTTGCCGGTCGCCCCAGAAGGGCCGGGGACAGGGAGACGCCCGAGATGAGCCTTGAATCCGTTCGTGCCTTCTTCGCCACTCATGCGCCCGACATCGACGTCGTGGTGACCGAGGCCAGTTCGGCGACAGTGGCTCTGGCGGCCGAGGCACATGGCGTGGAGCCGGCGCAGATCGCGAAGACGATCTGCTTGCGCGTCGACGATCAGACGATGCTGATCGTGGCCGGCGGAACCTCCAGGCTGGACAATCGCAAATTCAAGGATCGGTTTGGTGGCAAGGCGCGAATGCTGGACGCCGAACAGGTGCTCTCTGCCACAGGCCATCCGGTCGGAGGGGTATGCCCGTTCGGCCTGCCTGCACCGCTCCCGGTCTATTGCGACGTGTCGCTGCGCGCCTTTGAAGAAGTCGTGCCCGCGGCAGGCGCAACGAACGCCGCCGTGCGACTGAGCCCTGAACGCATGGCCGAAATCGTCGATGCCGAGTGGGTCGACGTCTGCCGGGAATAGTTGATCAGGGGCGAACAGCGATCGGTGGTGCTTTTGAAGGGGCGCTTAATCGCCGGTAGGAAACGCCGTCGAAGATTGCCGTCGCAAAGTCCGTCACCGATACCTTGCGCTTACGGCCGTCGCTACAGCTGTAAACCGGCCAGCCGGCATCGGCGCATTCACTGGCCGCGCAGAAGGCGGCAAGGCAATTTCCGATCGTCAGCCGGAAGCCGCCAGTACCTGCGAAGCCCTGCAACAGACTGCCGTCCGCTGCGCGCCATGTCCGCGCCCGGAATTCCGGCCGCAACAGCCTTGGCTCGAGAGGGACCGCAAGCTTGGTTTCGCCGGCACGCCCTGCGAGATTCAAACGCATGCGCGCCATCCCCGTCGTGTAAGCGGTTACAAGGTCTGATTCGCCTGAATAGGCTATCGCCATATTGGAGCGGTCAAGTAGATGAGAAATCCGCTTGCTTGCCTCGACCGGCATCATAAAGACAGCAATCAGGGCAAGAAAGGCGAAGCAAGCCCGCGACTTCAGATGTTTCCAGCAGCCGTAGATCGGTGCCGGCATGCCGGTTCGCCTCCCGTTTCCCTCGTCTAGCATCCTGCCAGTTGGCGCCTAGCGCAAGCCGTTCTGTTACATTTCGTTGTTGTCGATGATTCGTTCGGGAGACGCATGGCAACAGGCCACCAGCAACAAAGGCGGGTAGAGCGCTTTACCGAATATGCCTTGGTAGTCGGGCCCGCGGAAACGGGATGACCGTCACGGGTCCCTTCCGGAATTCCGCGATGGCTATTTCTTCAATCAGGGACTCGAGTGCCCAGCGGACGCTTTGGCTCGTTTCGTCCCCGCCGCATAGGTGGTTCTGTGCGCACTCCAAGAGCTCGCGCACGACGGCAAAGTCGCTTTGCATGGTAGCACCATCGATCTGCCCACCGCACAAAATAGTGTCCGCCCGGTAAGTTGAGCGATCGCTAATATACACAGATGGATTTTAGTCGAATGGCGCTGATTGGCCCGCTTCGGCGGGTTTTATGCCGGTGGCACCAAAGGTGGGGGATTTTCGGGAAGGCTCTAAGCCTTTGATATTAATGGTCGGAGTGGCCGGATTCGAACCGACGACCCCTTGACCCCCAGTCAAGTGCGCTACCGGGCTGCGCTACACTCCGGACCGCGGAAAGCCATATATTTTCAGGGGTTGTGGCGCAAGCGCTAAAACGGCTGTTTGGAACAGAACCCGATCAAAGCCAGATGAATATTGGCGCAACCCAGCGAAAAATCCCACGGATGTTCACGGGCCGTTCTTTGGATGACTGAAGGCAGTGCGGTCAACGCGCCGGCAGCGCCGCCGGCCGCAACTGCCGCTGGTGGCGGTATTCGAGCGCGATGGCGCCCCAGATCAGGCCGAGCAGCAGATAGACATGGCGCCAGTGGTCGATGTCGATGAATGTGCCCAGGCCGATATTGCCGATGAAGGCGACATAGGCGCACAGCAGATAGGGCTGCCAGGGCCTGTCGCGCAGGAGAATGCGGAAGCCGGCGGCGATCGTCCAACAGGTCAGCGTCAGGAACGACACGAAGCCGAGCCAGCCATAGTCCATCAGCGTCTTCAGCCAGATGTCGTGGGTGTCTTCACCGAAGATCTTGCCGAAGACCAGCGGGCCGATGCCGAACGGATGCTCCAGCGCCATCTGGAAGCCGATCGTGTAGCGGGCGAAGCGGCCAAGCCGAGCGGTGTCATAGCTCTGTTCGAGCTGGGCGCGGCTGGAGAACATCTCGGCCACGCCCGGCAGCTGCAGGATGACGATCATCGCAATGACCAGCAGCGAGATGGCGGCAATGGTCATGACAACGACACGCAGCCGGAACTTGCCGCTGGCGCTTTGCAGGAACAGGGCTCCGGTGAGCAGGATCGCCGAAACGCCGAACATGCCCCAGGCGCCGCGCGAGAAGGAGAAGAAAATGCCGGCCGTGATGATCAGCAGCGGCACCGCCAGCAGCGGCATGCGCACGATCGACCCGGTCAGCAGGAGATAGAGCAGATAGATGCCTGGCAGCACCAGGAACGGCCCGAACACGTTCGGATCCTGGAAAGCACCGGCGGCGCGGTCGTATTTGGTGAATATCTCCGCGCCGGGAAAGGCATGGAAATAGCCAGCGATACCGAGCAGCGAGGTCAGCACCGCCGACACGATGTAGGCAAGGAAGATCAGCCGGTAGAGGCTGGGCTGGACTGCGGTTACCGAGGCGAAGAACACCGCGGTCATGGCCAGGAATAGCGAGACGGCGAGATAGAGCGGCGTGCTGGCAAGGTCCGCCATCTGCGTCATCGAGATCATGCCGCCGATGTTCATCGTCACCAGCAGCACCAGCAGCGGCACCGCCGCGCGTGATATGCGCAGGCCGAACAGTGCCCATACCACGATCAGCCCGGCCATGTAGAGATCGTAGGGCGCCGGCTCGTCGATGACGAAGCCGGACAGAAAAACGCCGAGGAAAACCGCGCCCGACGCGATCAGCGCGATCAGCTTGGCGTTGACCGCGGCCGGCGGCAGCTCATGGACGACGGCGCTCAATAAGCGTTTTCCGTGTTGAGCAGCCGGACCGGTGTCAGGAACAGGATCCTGAGATCGAACAGCAGCGACCAGTTCTCGATGTAATAGAGGTCGTATTCCGTCCGCATCCGGATCTTCTCGTTGGTGTCCATCTCGCCGCGCCAGCCATTGATCTGCGCCCAGCCGGTGACGCCTGGCTTGACCTTGTGGCGGGCGAAATAACCGTCGACCACCTCGTTGTAGAGAAGATTGTGCGACTGGGCTGCGATGGCGTGCGGGCGCGGACCGACCAGCGACAGTGAGCCGAACAGCGAATTGAAGAACTGCGGCAGTTCGTCGATGGAGGTCTTGCGGATGAAGCGGCCGACGCGGGTGACGCGCGGATCGTTCTTGGTCACCGTCTGCTTGGCGGTCGGGTCTGCCTTATCGCTGTACATCGAGCGGAATTTGTAGACCTCGATGACCTCGTTGTTGAAGCCGTGCCGCTTCTGCCGGAACAGCACCGGGCCCTTGCTGTCCAGTTTTATCGCAATTGCCATGACCAGCATGACCGGCATGAACACGATGATCCCGATGATCGAGAAGACGACGTCGAAGGCGCGCTTGGCGACCGAATCCCAGTCGTTGATCGGCTTGTCAAAGATATCGAGCATCGGCACGGAGCCGATGTAGGAATAGGCGCGCGGACGAAACTGCAGCGCGTTCGAATGCGCCGACAGCCGGATATCGACCGGCAGCACCCACAGCTTCTTCAACAGTTGCAGGACGCGCGATTCTGCGGTCAGCGGCAGCGACACGATCAGCATGTCGATGCGGGCAATGCGGGCGAATTCGATCAGTTCGGAAACGGTGCCGAGCTTGGGATAGCCGGCGACGATCGGTGGCGAGCGCTTGTCGCCGCGGTCATCGAAGATGCCGCAGATGCGGATGTCGTTGTAGGGCTGCTTCTCGACCGAGCGGATCAGCATTTCCGCCGCCTTGCCGCCGCCGACGATCACGGCGCGGCGCTCCATGCGCCCGTCGCGCGCCCAGCGCCGGATCAACTTCGACATCACCAGCCTGAGGCCGAAGATCAGCACGAAACCGGCGACGAACCAGGTGCCGAATAACAGGCGCGAATAGTCCTCCGACATCTTCATGGCGAAAGCCGTCAGGGCCATCAGGGCGAAGGTGCCGGCCCAGACCAGCAGCAGGCGGCCGGAATTGGCGATCGGCCGCATCAAGGCGGCTATCTGGTAGCAGTCGGTGACATCGAACAATACCACGGCGAGGAACGAGGTGGCGGCGATCGTCAGCGGATATTGCCAGGCGAGATAGTTGAAGAAGCCGACATAGTGGAAGTAGACCCAGAGGCCCGACAGGAACAGCAGCGCGAATTCGACCATACGCAGCACGCCGCTGACCATGATCGGCGACATCGTATCGCGCCTGTATTGCGAAGCGACCTGGCGGGCCACGCTGTTCATGGCGCCGGGCGTGTCGCCTTCGGCAGGGCTGTCGAATTTGCGCACCGCGTCGAGGGAAAAGCGACGCGCGGGGTCGATCTCGTTCATGGGCTGTCCGCAAGCTTCCCTCAGGTGAATAGCAAAAGAGAGCTAAGAAACCCTTGAAACAACTGGTGGCTTTGGAGGGGGTTTAGCGCCGGTAGCGCGAGAGCGCGGCGAAATAGGCCTTCTCGATGTCGGCCGCCATCACGTCGGCGCCGAAGCGCGCCTTGAGGTCTGCGGCATCAGGCATCAGGTTTCTGTAGGCGCCGAGGTCGGCCAGCGCCTCGCTCATCTTGTCGCCAAGTTCGCGCGGATCGGGTCGGATCAGGGCAGGGGAGCCCTCGCCGAAGATCTCCGGTGTGCCGCCGACAGCGGTGGCGATCATCGGCTTGCCGGCGGCAAGCGTCTCCAGCACGATATAGGGCATGGCTTCGGCGCGCGAGGGAACCACGATCAGCTCTGCCAGAGCGAAGGCGGCCCTGGCCGGCATTGGCGGCAGGAAGCGGACATGGCCGTCGAGCGCGAGCCGCCTCACCTGCGCGTGGTAGCGCGGCAGGTCGTCGCCGTCGCCGACCATCACGGCGCTGAGAGGGCGACCAAGCCGGGTTGCGGCGAGCGCCAGCGCATCGATGAAGATGTCGGGCCCCTTGAGGTCGCGCATCATGCCGATATAGAGGAGATCGGCGGCGTCCGGGGGGCCGTGCACCGGCTCGAACTCGGCGGCGCGCAGGCCGTTGTAGACCAGATTGTTCGGGATCGGCGGTTCGCCGACCTTGCTGCGATAGGTCCGCCTTTCATAGTCGGAGACGAACAGCAGGCAGTCGGTGAAACGCGCCATGAAGCGTTCGAGGCCGAAGAACAGCTTTCCCATGGCCGTCGTCTCGTCATAATGAAGAGAGCCGCCATGCGGCGAATAAAGGCGGGCGACGCGAGACCCTGATACCCGCAACAATGAGCCGAACAGACGGGCATAGACGCCACCCTTGGCGCCGTGCCCGTGCAGCACGTCCGGCCGCAATTCCTTGATAATCCCAAAGGTGCGCCAAGCCGACGCGACATCGCCGGGGCCGACATGCCGCTGCATCGGCGTGCGATGGATGCCGAGCGCCAGACTGGCCTGCATCGGTTCGAACAGCTGCTCCTCGAAATCGCCGCCCGTGGTCGAATCACAGACGATGCCGACGGAATGGCCGGCGGCGACCTGCGCCTCGGTCAGGTCGCGCACATGCCGGAATATCCCACCGACGGGTGAGCGAAAGCAGTGGACGATCCTGAGCGTGTCCGCCACGTTGTCAGGACATCAAAACAGGCGTTCGCGAACATAGACGGTGTCGCCCGGCAGCAATGGGTCGGAGGTGACCACGCGTCCAGTTATCACCTTGCCGTTGATGTCGCGGGTGATGTCGACACTTTCCTGGTTGGCGCGCGGCGTGAAACCGCCGGCGATGGCAACTGCCTTTTGCACGGTCAGACCGGGCACGTAGGAATACTGGCCGGCTGCGCCCACTTCGCCCATAACGAAGATCGGCCGGTAGCGGTCGATCTCGACCGATACGTCGGGATCGCGCAGATAGCCTTGCCGCAATTTGTCGGCGATCGCTTTCTCGAGCTGCTGCGCTGTGTGGCCGCGTGCCGGCACGGCGCCGACCAGCGGGAAGGAGAGGTAGCCGGACTGGTCGACGCTGTAGGTGTTGGTCAATCCATCCTGCTCGAACACGGTGACGCGGACGCGGTCACCGGCGCCGAGGCGGTAGGGCTGGTCGAGAATTTCATGGAAGGCTGCCGGCGTCGGTCTGTAGCTGGAACAGCCGGCAAGCATCGACACGGCAAGCAGAGCACGAAACAGGCAAGCAGTGCTTTTCATGACCGGACACGTACCTTCATCGCTCAAGCCGCCAGATGCTGCGGCAAACCCCAGGGAACGAAGCCCGTTATCATCCTGTTAGGGTTAATGACCGGTAAAGGTGCGTGGGTGAAGCGGCGGCAATCGACAAAAAAGCCGAGGTGTTTTCCGGCTGTTGTTTGCGGCTCGTCAGTAAAACCTAATGGATGCTTACCGCGATCTTAACGGCTGAGTTACCATAGTTGTTTACGGTGCGTCCTAGACTCTAGTACCGGAGCAGGGATGCATGTCCGTTCAGTCCGCGGCCGCAGATGTCGACGTCGATCTCAGGCATCTCTTCGCCAGTCTAGCGAGGAACTGGCTGCGCATTCTTGTGGTGACGCTGGCTGTTAACGGCCTAGCGTTTGCGCTCGCATGGTTCGCCGCGCCGCATTACAAAGCCGAGACGAAGCTGCTGATCGAAACGCGCGAATCGGTGTTCACCCGCCCTGACGGCGCCAATGACAACGACAAGCCGATTCTCGATGAGGAAGGCGTGGCCAGCGAGGTCGAGGTAATTGCTTCGACCGGCATCCTCAAGCAGGTGGCGTTGAAGCTGCACCTGTCGCGCCTGCCCGAGTTCGACGAGACGGTGAACATGTCGGCGTTGGGTCGCCTGCTCGTCATAGCCGGGCTGAAGAGTGATCCCAACGAGATTCCGCCGGAAGAGCGCGTGCTGAAGAAGATGCGCGAGAAGCTCAACGTCTATAGCGTTGAAAAATCTCGCGTCATCGTCATCGAATTCTCGTCGGAGGATCCCAGGCTCGCTGCCGACATTCCGAACGCGATTGCCGACGCCTACATCGCCCTCCAGGGTAACGCCAAGCTCGAATCGAATTCTGCCGCGACCGACTGGCTGGCGCCGGAAATCGCCGACCTGTCGAAGCGGGTGAAGGATGCCGAGGCCAAGGTAGCAAGCTACCGCGCCCAGTCGGACCTGTTGATGGGCGGCAACAATTCGGTGCTTGCCACGCAGCAGCTTTCCGAACTGTCGAGCGAACTGTCGCGGGTGCGCGCCAACCGTGCTTCGGCGGAAGCGACCGCCGACAGCGTGCGCAAAGCGCTGCAGAATGGCGGTTCGTTGGATGCAGTGCCGGAGGTGCTGTCTTCTGAACTGATCCAGCGCCTGCGCGAGCGCCAGGTCGAACTGAAAACCAACATCGCCGATCTATCCACCACCTTGCTCGGCAATCATCCGCGCATCCGGGCGCTGAAGTCGCAGCTTGCCGATCTCGACGGTCAGATCCGCAGCGAAGCGCAAAAGATCATGAAGGGGCTGCTGACCCAGGCGCAGACCGCACAGGCCCGCGAAAACCAACTTATGGCCGACGTCAACACGCTCAAGGCAGCATCGGCTCGCGCCGGCGAGCAGCAGGTCGAGCTGGATGCCCTGCAGCGCGAAGCGACTGCTCAGCGCCAACTGCTCGAAACCTATCTGACCCGCTATCGCGAGGCATCCTCGCGCAAGGACCGCAACTATCTGCCGGTCGATGCCCGCGTCTTTTCCCCTGCGGTGGCGCCGTCCGAGCCCTATTTCCCGAAGATCGGGCCGATCGTCGGCGCGGCCTTCGTCGGTTCGTTGCTGCTGATGGCGATTGTGACGCTTCTCCAGGAATTGTTTTCGGGTCGCGCCATGCGCCCGGCCACCGGCGCTCGCTTCGGGCAGATCGAGCAGGTGGCAATGCCGGCGACCCGGCAGGAACCTGCGCTTGCCGAGATCAAGGAGGCCGATGACCACGCGGCACTGGATCGCACGGCGGATGCCGAGCTGCCCGCAGCGGTGGCGGAAGAGGTTGCCGAAGATGCGACTGCCGCGGACGCCGAACCGGTGCGCTCCATTCTTGGCGAGGTGGACATCGAAAAGGCGGCGGAAAACCTGATCGAAACTGGCGCCGCGCGCGCCATATTCGTGTCGCCTGAAGGCGACGAGGCGGCAGCCTCGGCGGTATTGGTGGCGCGCGAAGTCTCCGATGCCGGCCTGCGCGTGCTGCTGCTCGATCTCACCGCTTCGGGCGCCGCCTCGCGACCAATGCTGGACAGCGGGCTCTTCCCGGGCATCACCAATCTGCTCGCCTCCGAAGCGCAGTTCAGCGACGTGATCCATCCCGATCTCTATTCGGACTGCCACGTCATTCCTGTCGGCACCGCCGATCCGGTCCGCGCCATGCGCGCCGCCGACCGGCTGCCGATCATCATGCAGTCGCTGACCACTGCATACGATCTGGTCGTCGTCGAATGCGGCCCCGCCGACGCGCAAGGCATCAGCCGGCTGGTGGGCGAGGCCACCGAGGTCTTCCTCTCCATGCTGGAGCCGGACGACGAGGTGGCGCAGGCGGCGGTCACGCTGATCGAGGGCGGCTATCCCGATCTCATTCTGGTGACCCCGATCGGCCACGAGTCGCCGGGGACCCCGGTGCCGGGACGGCGCACGGCTGCTTGAAGCGGAGCCGTCCACCCCATCAAGCCGTGACTTCCGAGAGGCTGCAGCGGCGCAGATTATGGAAACTTTCGAGGCGCGACGAGATGTAGGGCAAGCTGTCTCCGCCTACTGGGCTCAGCTCCAATTCCGTTCGCTACCGAGCGATTCAGCCCTCATCCTCGACAGGCGCCGGTGCCTGCCCTACCGCTTTGCGGCGCAATATCTTGGTCAGCTTCCAAATCGGCGGGCTGCTCTTGATGTAGGCTTTTAGCTGAGCGCCCTGCTGCAGGACAAGTGCCAGCGCGCGGCCTTTCAGCGTCAAGGGAACCAGCACCTCGAAATGCCGGGTTTCGATATCGCACCACAGACGCTTGTAGGGTTCGTCGCCGACCGAGAAATCATAGACCTCGAAGCCGGTTTCGCAGGCCTCCTCGATGTTGTCGAAGAACAGGAAGTCGCCGGGACTGCTGTGGGCGAGATCGTCCTCGGCGATCGCCCCGAATTCGCAGATCAGGCGTTTGCCGGAGCGGCTCGATCCGGTGATCGCGCGAAGCTTGCCGGCGACCTCGAGCCCGTGCAGAACAAAGGAGGGGTTTTCCTCGGCAAGCGCTTCAACGAACAACGCGCGGAAGAAGGCGCGAACTTGGCTGTCGCCGAAGACATTGGCGATGCCCATCTTGCGAAAGCGGAATTCCTTCATCTCGAAGAAGGCGTCGAGCAGCCTGTTCACCTCGTCCGCCGTCCGTGCCTCGACGCGGCGGCAACTGCCGACGGCCTCGAACTTGCGCGCTTGCGAGCGGTGCTTCTTGCGTTTGCGCTTGCCGCTGGCGCGCAACAACAGTGCATCGAAGCCGTCGGCAAGATTGACGGCAAGCGACAGATTGGGGCTCGGAAAATGCGGCAGGGCTGCTAGCGGATTGGCAACGCCGTCGAGATCGGGCAGCAGCCGTCCCAGCGCGATGAGGTCGATGTCCGGCCGGGCCTTGGCGATTGCTGCCAGCGTCGAGCGGATGGCCGCACGATCCACCCTGGGCAGCCAGCGCGGGTCGGCGGCGGCGAAATTGCCGTTGGCGTGGCGGTCGCCCATGAAGCAGGCAACATGAAACGGGCCGCGGCGGGTGACTTCCAGCGCCAGCGAAAAAACCGGCCTGCCTTCGGCACTCAGCGTTGCCACGACGGCGTCCGCTCCAGTCTGCGAAGCCCAGTTCAGGATCCAGAGCGCGCCCTGCGCCGGGGCGAACAGGGCCGAACGGCAGAATTCGGCATAAGCGACCAGTGCTGCGCTGTCGGCGACGGACACCGACAGGCCGGCTGTGTCGGTCGGCAGCGCGCGTGGCGACGCCTCGGTTGCGGCGAGCCGATTGCCGTCAAATGACGCGGTTGCGTCAACCATACCTCAATCCTTTAAGGCGTATTCATCGCGATGGGGTTCGCGTAGGCGCATTCCGTGCTTGGATGAGCCTAGGCGCAAAAGGTGAATGAATGTTCGACGGGCGCGAGGCAATCCGGAAACTGGCGCTCAACATCGCCCGCTATACCGGCCTTGCACCGCTGGCAAAGCCGTTTGTCGGCGGCGTCGGCGCCATCCTAATGCTGCACCGGGTCACCGCCACGCCGGAAAAGCCGAACGGCGTTAACCGGCATCTGAACATCGCACCCGAGTTCCTCGATGCCGTGATCGCCGACATGAAGGCGAGCGGCTACGCCTTCGTCACGCTTGACGAGGCGATCGAGCGCATCAAGGCCGGCGGCAAGGACGGCCAGTTCGCCACCATCACCGCCGACGATGCCTATCGCGACAACATGACCGAGGCGCTGCCGGTGCTGGAAAAGCACGGCGCGCCGATCACCATCTATGTCGCGCCGGGGCTGATCAACGGCGCCGCCGACCTTTGGTGGGACGTGATCGAGGACCTTGTCAACGCCCGCGATCGCCTGACGCTGATGACGTCCAGCGGCCCGGCGATGATCGACTGCTCGACCCCGGCCAAAAAGCTCCAGGCCAATGCGCGCCTGCACGCTTACCTCACGCTGGAGGTCCGCGAGGAGGACCAGCGCATAGTGCTGCGCGAGCTGGCACGGGCTAACGGCATCGATCTGGAAGCGCCGCGCCCAAGCACGCTGATGAACTGGGACGAAATCCGCAGCATCGCCGCGCATCCGCTGGTGACGATCGGCGCGCATACGGTCAACCACCGCAATCTGAAGCGGCTTTCCGAAACCGATGCGCGGCATGAAATCGGAGACGTCAAGCGCATCTTGCAAGCGGAGCTTGGCGAGGAGCCGCACCATCTCGCCTATCCCTACGGCTATGCTACTGCCGTCGGTGGCCGCGAAGTGGGTTTTGCCCGCGACGCGGGCTATGCTTCGGCAGTGACGACGCGCCACGGCCTGCTGCATGCCGAACATTCAGGCTTCCTGCATGCGCTGCCGCGCATTTCGGTTAACGGCCGCTATCAGAACGTCGCCTACATCCGCACCATGCTGTCGGGTGTGACGACGCCGCTGGCAAATGCCGGCAAGATGGTCGTGACGATCTAGATCATTCGCAAACTCTACTCAGCCGGATGCCTGACGCGGTTTTCTCCGCTTCCGGTGCTCACGGACTCAAATGTCCGCTGCGCTCCGGTTCTCGCAAACCACGCCATTCATCTCGGCTGAGCGAGTTATCAAATGATCTAGCCAAAGGCTGCGCTTCAGCCCTTTGGCCGCGGCTCCAGGATCAGCCATTTGATGATGCCCATCGCCGGCAGCACCCAGAGCAGGCCGCTGAGCAGGAAGAACAGGAAATGCACCAGGGGCCCCGACTGCGATAGCTGGGCAACCGCCACGATCGACGCGACCAGCGCATAGATGATGACCAGCGCCACCAGCAGGAAGGTTCCGATCAGTTTTTTCAGGCGAATGGGCATGGCGTAGCCTCTAAGTGCATGATCCCGAAAAAATGAAATCGGTGTTCGGATAGGATCATGCGCAGTCAGAGTGTCAGAGCGTCCGCTGCCTGTCCGAACGGATGCGCGGCGCTCCAACCGCATCGCATAAGCCTTGAACGGATGACGCGCAACCTGCGATAAACAGCGCGACGGCGTGCCGCGCCGTGCGGTCTTGCAAGCCGGGTGGCGATGGTTCACCAATCCGCGACCTCAACCTGCCGGGACAAGCCCATGGCTGCTGCCATAACCGACACTGCGCCGTACCTGGCCCGCGACCGTGATCTGCACAACCGGGCGCTGCTGCGCGGCTGGCTCTATGTCGTGCTGCTGGTGCTGTTTGCGCTGGTGCTGGTCGGCGGCGCCACCAGGCTCACCGAATCCGGCCTGTCGATCACCGAATGGCAGCCGATCCACGGCGTCATCCCGCCGCTCAACGACGCCGAGTGGCAGCAAGAGTTCCAGCGCTACCAGCAGATCCCGCAATATGCCGAGCTCAACAACGGCATGAGCATCGAGGCCTTCAAGACGATCTTCTGGTGGGAATGGGTGCACCGCATCCTGGCGCGCAGCGTCGGCGTGGTTTTTGCCTTGCCGCTGGTGTTTTTCTGGGCGACGCGCCGCATCGAGCCCGGACTTGGGCCGAAGCTCGTCGGCATCCTGCTGCTTGGCGGCCTGCAGGGCGCCATCGGCTGGTGGATGGTGGCGTCAGGGCTGGTCGAACGGGTCTCGGTCAGCCAGTACCGGCTGGCGACACATCTGACGCTGGCGGCGCTGATCTTCACTGCGACCATGGTGGTCGCGCGAGGGCTCGCTCCCCATTCCGAGCCTGCCGCTGGTCGCTCGACGCAACGCCTGGCCGGCTTCCTGGTGCTGCTGGCGCTGGTCCAGATCTACCTTGGCGGCCTGGTCGCCGGCCTCGATGCGGGGCTGAGCTACAACACCTGGCCGCTGATGGACGGCAAGCTGATCCCCGGCGATCTGCTGCTGCTTGAACCGGCATGGCGCAACTTTTTCGAGAATCCGAAGACGGTGCAGTTCGTTCATCGGCTCGGCGCCTACACGGTCTTTGCCGTGGCCCTATGGCATATGATAGCAACGCGCCGCCGCCTGCCGGGCTCGACGCATGCTCGTCGTGCAACGCTGCTGTTTCTGCTGGTGCTGCTGCAGGCCGCGGTCGGCATCGGCACGCTGCTGATGCACGTGCCGCTGCACATGGCGCTGACGCATCAGGGCGTTGCGCTTGTCCTGCTGGGCTTTGCCGCCGCACATTGGCGCGGCACCAAGGGCGCTTATCCGCTGCCGCATGAGATTGCCGTCAGGAGCTGAGCCGGGCGGGCCCAGCGCCCTTGTATCTGCCAAGGGGTGCTGGACGGAATGCCATAGCTGATTAATCTGGCATCATGCCACATCAACCCGTTCGCCCAACCAAGCGCAGTTTTGCCCGTTCGCTTCGGCGCGAAATGACGGCGGCGGAAGAAAGACTATGGCACGAGCTGCGCGACCCTAGGCTCGACCGGATAAAATTCCGGCGCCAAATGCCAGTGGGAAAATATGTGGCCGATTTCGTCTGTCTTGAAGCCAGACTGATCATCGAGATCGACGGCAGCCAGCATGCTGAATCAGATTCTGATCGGATCCGCGATGCCGACTTGAAGGGGAGGGGCTTTCGCGTGCTGCGCTTCTGGAACGACGATATTCTCAGGGACCTGAGCGCCGTTTGCGACACGATCATCGCCTATGTACGGGATATGAGCCTGCAGCCATGGCGCTGAGGCTCGGTCTCGCAGAAGGCGCCGGATCAGAATCTTCAACGCTCAGTGCTTGAGGCCGAGCATCAGGTCCATGTTTTGCACGGCGGCGCCCGAGGCGCCCTTGCCGAGATTGTCATAGACGGCGAGCAGCAGCGCCTGCCCCCTGCCGTCGTTGGCGAACACGTAGAGCTTCATCCGATTGGTGCCGTTGTAGACTTCCGGATCGATCTCCGGTACGCGCTCCAGATGCACATAGGGCGCCACCTCGACCACGCCGCCGTCGATGGCGGCGAAATGGTCGGCAATCGCCGCATGAAGCTCGGCGCCGGTCGGCACATGGTCGAGGCCGCCGAGTTGCAGCGGCACCACCGTGATCATGCCTTGGGCGAAGTTGCCGACCGCCGGCTGCATAATCGGATCATGCGACAGCTTGGCATAGGTCCTCAGCTCCGGCACGTGCTTGTGCTGGAGGGTCAGCCCGTAGGGCAGGAATTCCGAAGCGTCCTCGCCCTTGGCGACATACTCCTCGATCATCGGGCGGCCGCCGCCCGAATAGCCCGAAATGCCGTTGACGGTGACCGGAAAATCGGGCGGCAACAGCCCGGCCGCCACCAGCGGCCGCAGTGTCGCGATCGGCCCCTGCGGCCAGCAGCCCGGATTGGCGACGCGCTTCGCCCCGGCGATCTTCTTCGCCTGGCCCTTGTCCATTTCAGCGAAACCGTATTCCCAACCGTCGGCGACGCGATGCGCGGTCGAGGCGTCGATCACCCTGGTGGTGTCGTTGCTGATCAGCGACACGCTCTCCTTGGCGGCTGCGTCCGGCAGGCAAAGGATTGCGACATCGGCGGCGTTGAGGAATTCGGCCCTGGCGGCCGTTTCCTTGCGCCGCTCCGCCGGAATGGAGATGATCTCCAGGTCGCCGCGCTCGGCGAGCAGCGCCCTGATCTGCAGACCGGTGGTGCCGTGTTCGCCGTCGATGAAGATTTTCGGTTTCATTGCCTGCCTAAATTCCTGCTATTTCAAAACTATATACCGGCTGCCTGATTCAATCCGGTAGCGCCGTGGTTGCTGGGGTTCAACTCTTCGTGGCGGGCCTTTCGTTCGGCCACCAGGCCTAAATAGTGCATGGCCACCATCGAACCGGCAATTGCCGTTATATCGGCGTGATCATAGGCCGGCGCAACCTCGACGACATCGGCGCCGACAATAGCGACCTGGCTGAGCTGGCGCAGCGTCGATAGGATCTTCGCCGAGGATGGTCCGCCGGCAACCGGCGTGCCGGTGCCGGGCGCGAAGGCCGGGTCCAGGCAATCGATGTCAAAAGTGAGATAGGTTTTCCTGCCGCCGGTGCGCTCGACGATGGCATAGGCGATGTCCGAGGCGCGCGTCTCCTCGATCTCATGACCATAGAGGATCTTGATGCCGAACGTGTCGGGCGCATGGGTTCGGATGCCGATCTGGATCGAGCGGTCGGGGTCGATGATGCCTTCCTTCACCGCGCGGCCGACGAACGAACCGTGGTCGATGCGTTTGCCGTCGTCCGGCCAGGTATCCTGATGGGCGTCGAACTGCACCAGGGCCAGCGGCCCGTGGATGGCGGCATGCGCCTTGAGCAGCGGCCAGGTGACGAAATGATCGCCGCCCAGCGACAGCAGGAACGCGCCTGATTTCAGGATTTTCGCCGCCTCGCGCTCGATTGTAGCAGGCGTCTTCTGGTGGTTGCCGCTGTCGAGCAGGCAATCGCCATAGTCGACCACGGCAAGCTGCTCGAACAGATCGCGCGAAAACGGATATTGCGGGTCGTTGTCGAGGATGGCCGAGGCGCGGCGAATCGCCTGCGGCCCGAAACGCGCACCCGGCCGGTTGGTGACGGCGGCATCGAAGGGGATGCCCCACACCACGGCGTCCGCGCCCTTCACATCCTTCGTGTACTTGCGCCGCATGAACGACAGCGCGCCAGCATAGGTCGGCTCGAAGGAAGCGCCCGTCCTGGAGCGGGCGGTGAAGGCGTGGTCGATGTTTCTGTTCGGCATCGCGGGTCCTCAGTTCATCGGGCAGCAACAACTACAGAACCGCCACGGAACATGCCAGTCACAGCTTGGGGAGACGCAATGGCGCTCGGTGAGTGCCATGGCAAAACAGGATTTGTATCATCATGACGCAGGCCACGTTTCTCAATCCCAGCCGCGTCACGGCAATCATCCAGGTGTTTCGGCCAGGTGTTTCGGACAGTCCCGTAGCCGGCTTCGTTCACCGGCCTGTCACGAGCATCGCCTATCCGGGTTGCGACCCGGAACGGAGCGATTCTCGATGCGGACCATCTGGCTGAGCCTTCTGCTTTCCGCTGCACTTGCGGCCTCCATAGGCGAGGCTTCGGCCGGCGAAACGCGCGCCGGGCAGATACTCGACCGCTTCGAGCACGCCAACCAGTGGCGCGACCATGTCATGGTGGCGGCGCACCGCGCAGGCGGCATGCAGGCCGGCAAGACGCTTTATCCGGAAAACTCGATCGCCGCCGTCGAGGCGTCGATCGCGCTCGGCGCCGAAATCGTCGAGGTCGACGTCAGGCGCTCAAAGGATGGAGATTTCGTCGTCATGCACGACAGCTGGCTCGACCGCACGACGACCTGCAAGGGCGAGGTGGCCGAGCGCACCGTGGCCGAGCTCAAAGCATGCAGGCTGGTGGTCGAAGGCACCGGCGCCGTAACCGATGAAACCGTCTCGACGCTGCGCGAGATGCTGACGGCGACCAGGGGCCGGATCCTCATCAACATCGACAACAAGCTCGATGTCGAAAGCCTTGCTGGTATGATCGCGGTCGCCCGCGATCTCGGCATGGCCGATCAGGTGATCGTCAAGGAGAATTTGTGGAATGCGGAGAGGATCGCCAAGGTGAAGGCCGCCATGGATGCGATCGGCGGCGGCTTCCAGTTCATGCCGATCGTCGCCGACGATGCGGTTCGCGATGCCGGTTTCGCCGAGAAAGTCGGTCGGGCCTTTTCAGTGCGCGCGATCGAGCTGATCAACTGGCGGGCCGGCGCCGAGACACTGACCGAGACCGGCGGGCCGCTGTTCAGCCCCCGCATGCGCGCTGTGGCGGTGAGGGGCGACTGGCACATCTGGGCCGATACCTACGCCATCGCCAACAAGCCGGGCGGCTTCCTTGCCGGCGGCCGCGGCGATGAACTGGCGGTGCAGGCTCGCCTGCCGCGCGAGACCTACGGTTTCTGGGTCGAGCGCGGGGTCACCATCATCCAGACCGACGAACCGAAAGCGGCGATCGGCTGGCTGGCGGCCAACGGTTTTCGCGTGCCTTATGCCGACGAGGCGCGGCCGGCGGATCCGGCGAGCACGGCGAGCATCAACTAGAAATTCGACGCGGGTGGGTGAGCCCAGCACCAAAGGCCGCCCGAAGGCGGCCTTTCGCTGATGAGGCTGCCCAGCGCCTCGCTCGCGGTCAGGCCGCCATCGCCACGCCGTCCAATTCCCGGAGCGCATCTTCCGGCAACTGCAACTCGGCGGCGGCAAGGTTCTCGCGCAGGTGTGCGACCGACGAGGTGCCGGGGATCAAAAGGATGTTGGGTGCGCGGCGGAGCAGCCAGGCCAACGCGACCTGCATCGACGTAGCGCCAAGGCGCGCCGCGACGTCCGACAAGGTCGACGACTGCAGCGGGCTGAAGCCTCCGAGCGGGAAGAACGGCACATAAGCGACGCCGTCGCGAGCAAGTTCGTCGATCAGGGCATCATCGGCCCTGTGTGCGAGATTATACTGGTTCTGGACGCAGACGATCTCGGCGATCCGGCGTCCTTCCGCGATCTGCGCGCGGGTGACGTTGCTCAGCCCGATGTGACGCAGCAGGCCTTGCCGCTGAAGTTCGGCCAGGACGGTCAGCGGCGCCTCGATCGACCCTTCGGCGGGCCCATGCGTGTCGAACATGATCCTGAGATTGACCACGTCCAGCACGTCGAGCCCGAGATTGCGCAGATTGTCGTGCACCGCCTGGGTCAGCGCTTCGGGTGAGAAGGCCGGCAGCCATGAGCCGTCCGTGCTGCGACGGGCGCCGATCTTAGTAACAATGACGAGGTCGTTGGAGTAGGGCGCGAGCGCCTCGCGGATCAGCTGGTTGGTGACATTCGGGCCGTAGAAGTCGCTGGTGTCGATGTGGTTCACCCCGGACGCCACGGCCTCGCGCAGCACGGCCAATGCCGCGTCATGATCCCTGGGCGGGCCGAACACGCCGGGTCCGGCGAGTTGCATGGCGCCATAGCCAAGCCGCTTCACGGAGCGGTCGCCGAGGGTAAAAGTATCGGACTGGTCAATGCTGGACATGATCTTTCTCCTTTGAAGGACGAGGCAGAAATAGACGCTGTCCGCTGTCCCGATAACCCGCTATAATCCGCACAGCTTGTGCAGGATTACGAACAGTGAATGTCGAACTGGGTGATCTCAACGCCTTCCTGTCGGTGGCGCGTGCTGGCGGCTTTCGCGAGGGTGCGCGCGCGAGCGGCGGCAGCGCGTCGGGTCTGAGCGAAGCGGTCCGCCGCCTGGAGACGCAGCTCGGTGTCAGGCTGCTCAACCGCACGACGCGCAGCGTCGCCTTGACCGAAGCGGGTTCAGGCCTGCTGACGCGGCTCGGCCCAGCCCTGAACGAGGTCCAGGCAGCACTTGACGTGGTGAACGGCTTCCGTGACCGGCCGGCAGGTACGCTGCGCCTCAATGTGCCGGTCAGCGCGGTGCGGCTGGTCCTGCCCGGCATCGTCCCGCGGTTTCTTGCCGCCTATCCCGGTATCCGGCTGGAGGTGATCGCCGAGGAGAGCTTTGTCGACGTGCTGGCGGCCGGCTGCGACGCCGGCATCCGCTACGATGAGCGGCTGGAACAGGACATGATCGCGGTGCCGATCGGACCGCGCCTGCAGCGCTTCGCCACCGCCGCCAGCCCTGCCTACCTCGATCGTCATGGCCGGCCGCAACACCCGAGCGACCTGCTTGGCCACGCTTGCCTGCGCGGCCGCTTCGCCAGCGGTGCGCTGCCGCCGTGGGAATTCGAGCGCGACGGCGAGGTGGTGCGCGTCGATCCTACGGGACCGCTTCTCGTGACCCTGGGCGGAGGGGCCGATCTCGCCGTCGATGCAGCCATCGCCGGCACCGGCATCGTCAGCCTCTTCGAGGACTGGCTTCGCCCTCATTTTGAGAGCGGTGCCCTCGAACCCGTGCTTGAACCATGGTGGCAACGCTTCTCGGGACCGTTCCTCTACTATCCCGGCCGGCGCCTCGTGCCCGCGCCGCTCAGGGCATTCATCGACTTCATCAAGGCCTGAGGTCTGCCACCATGCGAGCGAGCCGCGCAGGGTAAGGTGATTAGTGCCGCCATCGTAGAAAAGAAAAGGCCGCCCGGAGGCGGCCTTTCGATAGCGTGCAGATGCGTTGCGCTTAGCGCTTCGAGAACTGGAAGCTGCGGCGGGCCTTCGCCTTGCCGTACTTCTTGCGCTCGACGACGCGGCTGTCGCGGGTCAGGAAGCCGCCCTTCTTGAGCACGGCGCGCAGCGCCGGCTCGTAGTAGGTCAGTGCCTTGGATATGCCGTGGCGCACGGCACCGGCCTGGCCGGAAAGGCCGCCGCCAATGACGGTGGCGACGATGTCGTACTGGCCGGTACGGTTGGCGGCGATGATCGGCTGGTTGAGGATCATCTGCAGGACCGGACGCGCGAAGTAGCTCGCGAATTCCTTGTCGTTGACGATGATCTTGCCGGAACCGGGCTTCACCCAGACGCGCGCGATGGCGTTCTTGCGCTTGCCGGTGGCATAGGCGCGGCCCGACTTGTCGAGCTTCTGGACGTGGACGGGTGCGGCCGGCTGCGTCGAGACGGCGGCAGTTCCGAGTTCTGCGAGCGAGGAAAGCTCAGCCATCTTACGAAACCTTCTTGTTCTTGGCGTTCAGCTTGGCCACGTCGAGGGTGACGGGCTGCTGGGCGACATGCGGATGTTCAGCGCCTGCATAGACGCGGAGGTTCTTCATCTGGCGACGGCCGAGCGGGCCACGCGGGATCATGCGTTCGACGGCCTTCTCAACGACACGCTCGGGGAAACGGCCCTCGAGCAGTTGGCGCGCGGTGCGCTCCTTGATGCCGCCGGGGTGGCCGGTGTGCCAGTAATAGACCTTGTCGGTGAATTTCTTGCCTGTGAACACCACCTTGTCGGCATTGATGACGATAACGTTGTCGCCGTCGTCGACATGCGGGGTAAAGGTGGGCTTGTGCTTGCCGCGAAGATGATTGGCGATGACAGTGGCGAGGCGGCCGACGACGAGACCCTCGGCGTCGATCAGCACCCACTTCTTCACCACATCCGCAGGCTTCTGCGAAAAGGTTGTCATGGATTTGTTTGCTTTCGGTTCGGACCTTCCGGAGAAGGCGTTTCTTGTTGCTTGGATTGGCGAAGGCGCTTGCCCGCCGCCAATAACAAAACGGCGGCCTTTGCGGGCCGCTGTTTGGTCAGGGCTTATAGGGCAGGGCACTGATCGCGTCAAGGCATGAGAAAAGCCGGATAGCAGGTAAAATGTAGTAAAAACAAGGGTTTGAGAAAAAGGTATTATTTTACCACATGCAATTGGCGTTTCATTAGACTTGCCTCAGTGCTTTGCCTCGATTTCTTTGCGAGCCGCGCTGGAGAGGAACGCAGATCGCGTTATGCCTCGGTCGCGCGCTGCGGCGTCGATCGCCCGCAAAACGCCACGCTCGAAAGTTACGTTCGCCCTCACGACGGCGCTGTCATTGTCAATGAGCGGCACCGAGACCAGATAGCCTCCTGCGGCGAGTGCTTTGCGTATGTCCGGAAGCGCGACAATCGTCTCGTGGCTAGACGGTTCGGGAATAGGCATGTCCTCTGCCCACAGCTGCAATGCTTCGACTGCATTCGGCACGATGTCTTCCGCCTCGTCCGCAGCTGAAAAGCAGCCGGGAATGTCGGGAAAGCGAATGCCGAACGCGCTGTCGGGATCTTTATCGACCAATGCGAAATAGTTCTTCATTCAGCCTCCAAGACGCTTCAGGTCGCCCTTATCCAGCCCGCTTGGCGATAGCGCGAGCTGTGCCGGTTGGCAGATCCTTCTCCGGATGCGGAACGATCAACACGATGTCACCCTTTCGGAACTTGTGATGTGAGCCGCGTACGGAAACCAGCTCGAAACCGTCATCCTTGAGACGCTAAACGATTTTGCGGCTGTCACGCTCCAGCACAGGTCACCTATGCGCACATATATACACATCAGGGAAAAAATCAATCGAAAGCATCACGCCGGCACCCGCTCCGGCGGAATCGAATAGGTGCCAGTAGCGTGCGCTACCGTGTGTCCCTCAGGGCCGGCGACGATGTCGATATCGAACACCATCAGGCTCTTGCCCAGCTTCAGGATGCGGCAATGGCCGTCGATCGGCCCGGCTTCGGCCTTGCGGACAAAATTGATGTTGAGGTTGGTGGTGACTGAAAGCGCATCCGGCCCGGCATGCGATAGCACGCAGACATAGCCGCCGATGTCGGCCAGCGTGAACAGCGACGGGCCTGACACGGTTCCGCCGGCGCGCAGGTGCCGCTCGTCGGCATTCAGCCGCACGATGCAGCCGCCCGGGAACACCTCTAGTGCCTCATAGAAGGCGAACTGGTCATTGAGCTGGGGATAGACGCTTTCCATCAGCCGGTTGACTTCCGCCGCGGTTAGCACCGGCTTGAGAGTGTCTTGGACGGGCATCAGCGATTTCCCTATATGAATCTGGCAGGGGCGCCGCTCTTGAGGCGGGGCGCCTGGACCAAATGTTGCGGCTGAGAAAACACGCCACGCGGCTTTTCTTCAATCCGCAGCGTGCTAGTTCTTTTGTTCCATGGCCCGCGAAAATCGTTGCAGCGAGCCGGTAGAGAGATTTGGCAGAGAGGTTTTGGAAAACATGGCCGAAATCGTCGCCATCAAGCCTGCCATAGCCGAAGGGCCGGTAGCCACAAGGCTGGACAAGGGCGTGCTTCGCCTCACGCTAGCCAACCCGCCGGCCAATGCCTTGTCGCTGAACGTCATGGCAGCGCTGGCGGCGGAACTCGACCGCGCGAAGGATGACAGATCAGTTCGCGTCATCGTCCTGGCGGCGGCCGGAAAAGTGTTTTGCGCCGGCCACGACCTCAAGGAACTGAGCGCGCACCGCGCCGACGCCGATCGCGGCAAGGCTTTCTTCGAAAAGACGTTTTCGGCTTGCGCGGCGCTGATGCAGGCAATCGTCCACCATCCCAAACCGGTGATAGCCGAGGTCGACGGTCTGGCGACGGCAGCCGGGCTGCAACTGGTCGCCAGCTGCGATCTCGCCATCGCCTCGCATGAAGCGACATTCTGCACGCCGGGCGTCAACATCGGCCTGTTCTGCTCGACGCCGATGGTGGCGCTGTCGCGCAACGTTACGCGAAAACATGCCATGGAGATGCTTTTGACCGGCGAGACGATCGATGCGGCAACGGCGAAGGAATTCGGCCTCGTCAACCGTGTCGTGCCGCGCGAATACCTGAATCAGATTGTCACCAAGTACGCGCAAACCATTGCTTCCAAATCATCTTTGGTGGTTAAGACCGGCAAGGAAGCTTTTTACGCGCAGGCCGAGATGGGGCTTGCCGATGCCTATGCCTACACCGGCCGCGTCATGGTCGAGAACATGCTCGCGCGCGACGCGGAGGAAGGCATCGGCGCCTTCGTCGGCAAGCGCAAGCCGGAATGGACGGACGAGTAGGGACATGGAACCGCGCATCTCCATCATCACCATCGCCACCGACGATCTCGACCGCGCCGTGCGCTTCTACGAGGCGATGGGCCTCGCTCGCCATGTCGGGATCACCGAAGGTGTCGCCTTCTTCCAGATGGGCGGCGCAATTCTCGGCCTGTTTCCGCGCGAGAGCGCCGAACAGGATTCGGGCGTTACCTTCAGCAAAGCGCCGTCGGCAGTCTACCTCGCCTACAACACCCGCTCCGACGCCGAAGTCGACGAGGTGCTGGCGCTGGCCGAGAGGGCCGGCGGCCGTGTCATCAAACCGGCCAGCCGCGCCTTCTGGGGCGGCTGGTATGGCTATTTCGCCGATGCGGACGGGCATATCTGGGAAGTGGCGCACAATCCGGCCTTTCCGATCGCGGAAGACGGCAGCATCTCACTGCCGGGCTGACGACATTCCAGGTGGCTCATCACAAGCAACCGACGCGGCTGATAGCACTCTTATCTGAAGCGCTGTATCAGGATGCCGCATGAACCACGACGCCTACGACAATGCCTACATCGCCGGCATCCTCAATTCGGTGAAAACCATTGCCATGATCGGAGCGTCGGCCAATGACGTGCGGCCGAGCTATTTCGTGCTGAAATATCTGCTCGGCAAGGGGTTCTCGGTGTTCCCGATCAACCCTGGCCAGGCCGGCAAGGAGATCCTTGGCCGGATGACCTATGCCAGGCTCGCCGATGTTCCCGAATCCGTCGACATGGTCGATGTTTTTCGTGGCTCGGCGGCAGTGCCCGGCATCCTCGATCAAATCCTGCAGCTTGATCCGTTGCCCAAAGTCATCTGGATGCAGCTTGGCGTGCGCCATGACGAGGCGGCGGCGCGCGCCGAGGCTGCCGGCATCAAGGCGGTGATGAACCGCTGCCCCAAGATCGAATACGGCAAGCTGTCCGGCGAGATCGGCTGGACCGGCGTCAACTCAGGCGTTCTGTCGTCGAAGAAACCGCTGATGCGCCAGGGGTTCCAGAGCTTCGGCGTGCGCCAGAAATAGATGCGGAACTAAATTTCGTCCTGCATGCGTTTGTCCGACAGGTCATTCCAGGATCATACGCTGCAGGGTATTTTCTTCTTTGCATTCGCAAGCGGGCTTCGCCAAGAATGCCCGACGTTTTTTCAGAAGGTTCACGAGGGAGTTTTTCTATGACGCGTACGCCCGGCTTCAACACGCTCGCCGTCCATGCCGGCGCCAAGCCCGATCCGGCGACGGGGGCGCGGGCGACGCCGATCTACCAGACCACTTCCTATGTCTTCGACGATACCGACCACGCCGCCTCGCTGTTCGGGCTGAAGGCCTTCGGCAACATCTACACCCGCATCATGAACCCTACGCAGGCGGTGCTGGAGGAGCGCATTGCGGCACTCGAAGGCGGCACCGCCGCCCTTGCTACCGCATCCGGCCATGCCGCGCAGGTGCTGGTGTTCCACAATCTCATGCAGCCGGGCGAAAATTTCGTCTCCGCGACAAAGCTTTACGGCGGTTCGATCAACCAGTTCGGCCACGCCTTCAAGAATTTCGGCTGGCAGGTGCGCTGGGCCGACACCAACGACATCTCGACCTTCGAAAGCCAGATCGATGAGATGACCAAGGCGATCTTCGTCGAGAGCCTGGCCAATCCGGGCGGCATCTTCGTCGACATCGAGAAGATCGGCGACATCGCCCGCAAGCATGGCCTGCCGCTGATCGTCGACAACACGCTGGCCTCGCCCTATCTGCTGCGGCCGATCGAGTATGGCGCCGACATCGTCGTGCATTCGCTGACCAAGTTCATCGGCGGCCACGGCAATTCGATCGGTGGCGCCATCGTCGACGGCGGCACCTTCGACTGGTCGAAATCAGGCAAATATCCGATGCTGTCGGAGCCGCGCCCCGAATATGGCGGCATCGTACTGCACGAAACCTTCGGCAATTTCGCTTTCGCCATCGCCGCGCGCGTGCTTGGCCTGCGCGACATCGGCCCGGCGATCTCGCCGTTCAACGCGTTCCTGATCCTGACCGGCCTGGAAACCCTGCCGCTGCGCATGCAGCGCCACTGCGACAACGCCGTGACCGTCGCCGGCTGGCTCTCCAACCATCCCAAAGTCGCCTGGGTGTCCTATCCTGGCCTGCCCAGCGACAAGAACAATGCGCTGCAGAAGAAATATTCGCCGCTCGGCGCCGGTGCTGTGTTCACCTTCGGCCTTAAGGGCGGCTATGCGGCCGGCGTCAAGTTCGTCGAGGCGCTCGAACTGTTCTCGCATCTCGCCAATGTCGGCGACACCAAGTCGCTGGTAATCCACCCGGCGTCGACCACGCATCGCCAGCTCTCCGACGAGCAGAAGATCGCGGCCGGCGCTGGGCCGGATACCGTCAGGCTCTCTGTCGGCATCGAGGATGTCAACGACATCATCGCCGATCTGGAGCAGGCCCTCGCCAAGGTTTGATTGCCATGGCCGCAACGAAATTTCTTTCCGTCGATGTCGACGCCGTCGAACCGGAACCTGGCGCGCCGGCGCCGGATCGGCTGATTTCGGGCGATCCGAAATTTCGCACCTGGAATGTTGAGGAACAGGACGGCGGGCTCTATGCCGGCATCTGGGAGGCGACGCCGGGTAAATGGCGCATCGAGTATGACGAATGGGAGTTCTGCCACATCCTGTCAGGTGTTTCAGTGATTGCCGAGGACGGTGGCGAGGCGCGCACCGTCAGGGCTGGTGACAGCTTCGTGCTCAGGCCCGGCTTCAAGGGCAGTTGGGAAGTGCTTGAAACGACCCGCAAGGAATATGTGATCAAGCTTTGATCTTATCCGGTGCGCACGGCGAGCGTTTCCAGCCCGTGGAAATGATAGGTGTCGCGGAAGCGCGGCTGTTCAGCAAGGCCGAGCCGCGGCTGCCGCTCGAATAGGGTTTTCAGCGACACCTGCAATTCGAGCCGCGCGAGCGGCGCGCCGATGCAGAAATGGATGCCGGCGCCGAATGAGACGTTCTTCTGGTCGGCACGGTCCGGCCTGAAGGCGAGGGGTTCGGCAAAGGCGACCGGGTCGTGATTGGCCATGCCGAGCAGCAGGCCGATCGTCTCGCCCGGCCGCACGAGGATGCCTGGTGCGACCTCGATCTGCTCATAGGCGTAGCGCCTGAACATGTGCAGTGGCGCGTCGAAGCGCAGGCACTCCTCGACCGTGGCGGCGGTCGCATCGGCGGACGTGAAGAAGCGGCGCGTGTCGCCGCCTTGCGCGAGGATCGTCCGCACCGCATTGCCGGTCTGGTGCACGGTCGCCTCATGGCCGGCGTTGAGCAGCAGGATCGCCGAGGACACCAGCTCGTCCTCCGATAGTTTCTGGCCATCCTCCTGCGCCGAGATCAGCAGCGACAACAGATCATCGCCCGGCTGCTTGCGGCGTTCGGCGACATAGCCGCGCAGGAAATCCGAAAAGTCCTGCGCCGCGTGATTGGCAATCTCCTCCGTTTCGCGCGTGCGGCCATGCATGTACATCGCAACCATCTTATGCGACCAGTCGAGCAGTTGCGGCCCCATTTCGACCGGCACGCCGAGCATTTCGGCAATGATGGTGATCGGCAAAGGCGATGCGAAAGCCGGCAGCAGGTCGACCTGGCCGGGCTCGAAACGGTCGATCAATTCGTTGGCGAGCGCCTCGACGCGCGGCCGCAGCCGCTCGACCTGGCGCGAGACGAAGGCGCGGTTGACCAGCGTTCTCAGCCTGGTGTGCACGGGTGGCTCCAGCTCGAGCATCGAATTGGCCTCGATGCCGTCGAATGCGCTCAGATGCGTGCGGTCCTGGCCGATGCCGCGGCTATCGAGGATGCCGGCCGGGTTCTGGCGGCCGAAGCGCCGGTCGCGCATCAGCCGGTTGACGTCGTCGAAGCCGCCAAAACACCAGAAGCCGAACTCTTCCCAGAAGAAGCCGCTCGATACGCCGTGCATGAAGGCATAGGCCTCGTAGGGGTTCTGGAAGAAAGCCGGTTCGTGAGGATCGAGCCGCACGCTGCGTGTGGAGGGATCGAAGGCAAGATAATCTGGCATCATTCTGAATCATTAGCGCGGCTTGCCACGCGGGTGCCAGACCGTATGTTGACGCCCGGCAAGCCAATGCGTTGAGCCAGCCGAGATGGCTGCGGAAGGACGGTTTCGATGAATGTGATCGTAGTCGGTGCGGGCATTGCCGGGCTTTCGACGGCGTGGTCGCTGGTCAAGGCCGGGCACCTTGTATCGATCGTCGAGCAAGGACCGATCCCCAATCCGCTTGCCGCGTCCGGCGATCATCACCGCATCATCCGCCGCGCCTATCGGGCCGCAACGGGCTATGGCCGGCTGATCACTGAAGCCTACGAGGCCTGGGACGAGATGTGGGCCGACCTCGGCGAAAGCCATCTCGATCCGCGCGGCTTCCTGTGCATTTCGCGCGAGCCCGGAGACGAGGCCGAGGAGTACCGCGAAGGCATGGAAGCCGGGGACTACCCATTCGAACTGTTCGATCCCGACGCCGCCGTCGAACGCTGGCGCTTCCTGGAAACCGGCTCGTTCCGCTACGCCTATTTCTCGCCGGACGGCGGTGCGCTGCATTGCCGCAGGATCGCCGCCGGCCTCGCCAAATGGCTGCGCGCCAACGGCGCCAACGTTTACGAAAACAGCAAGGTGGTGGAGGTCGACGCCGAGGCCGGCCGCATCGTGCTTGCCGGCGGCGAAACGATGCAGGCCGGCCAAATCGTCGTCAGCGCCGGCGCCTGGGTACTGAAGCTGTTCCCGGAACTGGGCGGCGAGCTGAAGACCTGGCGCAACGCGCTCACCTATGTCGAACCGCCGGCGGATTTGAAGGCCGTTTGGCAGGCGGCGCCTGTCGTCCTGGATGTCGGCGGCACCGTCGACGGCCACGTGATCCCGCCTACTGGCGGCGCCGGCATGAAATTCGGCTCAGGGCTGCACAGGGTACCGACCAGCGACGCCGACTGGAACCGCAAGCCGGTGCCGGGCGAGGGCGAGGCGATCCGCAACCTGTTTTCGCCGCCGATCGCGCGTATCGAGGAGTATGGGGTGACCGAGGTCGTCACCTGCGCCTACACTTTCACCGCCGACGAGAAATTCCTGGCGTATGAGAAGGGCCGATGCCTGATCGTTTCGGCCTGCTCCGGCCACGGCTACAAGTTCGGCGCGGCGGTCGGCAGACGGGTTGCGGCTTGCGTCGGCAACGGCGATGTCGCGGGCTTGAAGAAATGGCTCAGGGCCGAGGTGGCCTGAGAAAGCTGCCGGCATTTGCCTCGCGCGAATCCTTGCGCAGGAAGCTTGATTCGACTTAACCAGATGGCTAGGAGTGGGCGGCCTTGCGTAAGGGTGAGCCGGCATCCTATTTACATGATAACGATCAAGATCCGATTCTGCCCGACTTGCTATTTCCCGGCGCCGGAATCCCATCTCCAAAAAGGGATAGTCCATGAAGAACCCCGTCGAAACCTACATGAACCTCGTTCCGATGGTGGTCGAACAGACCAATCGCGGCGAGCGAGCCTACGACATTTTCTCGCGGCTGCTGAAGGAGCGCATCATCTTCATCACCGGCCCCGTCGAGGACGGCATGGCGACGCTGGTCTGCGCGCAGCTTCTGTTCCTCGAGGCGGAGAACCCGAAGAAGGAAATCAACCTCTACATCAATTCGCCCGGCGGCGTGGTCACCTCCGGCCTGGCGATCTACGACACAATGCAGTTCATCAAGCCGGCTGTAGCGACGCTCTGCATCGGCCAGGCGGCCTCGATGGGCTCGCTGCTTCTCACCGCTGGTGAGAAGGGCATGCGTTTCGCCACGCCGAATGCCCGCATCATGGTCCACCAGCCTTCTGGCGGCTTCCAGGGCCAGGCTTCCGACATCGAGCGCCACGCTCAGGACATCATCAAGCTGAAGCGTCGTCTGAACGAGGTCTATGTCAAGCACACCGGCAAGAGCTATGACGAGATTGAGAAAACGCTCGACCGCGACCATTTCATGACTGCCGACGAGGCCAAGGATTTCGGCCTCATCGACAAGGTCATTTCGTCGCGCGAGCCGGCTGAAGTTGCCGCCGCATAAGCGCGCGATGGCAGTTGAATGGCGGGATAACGCGCTTTTGGCGCAGCTTGCGGCATTTCGGCCACAATTGGCTGTTCCCTCGACGGACGGGATTGCCTACGTTAAGGCTATGTTGATTTTCGACGGCTTAGCTTTGCGTGGGGTTGCTGCGAATCATTGCCACGTTTTCTGATTTGTGTTTCGTACGGAATGCGTTGCGGGAGCCGGGATACTGGCGGCGGCGGATTCCCGCGATAGATTGAATATGCGCCCTTTCAACCAGACCATCGGCGGGCGGCCATGAAAGGACATGAAAATGAGCAAGGTCGGCAACAACAGCGGTGATTCCAAGAACACGCTTTATTGCTCGTTTTGCGGCAAAAGCCAGCACGAAGTGCGCAAGCTGATCGCCGGCCCGACGGTTTTCATCTGCGACGAATGCGTCGAGCTGTGCATGGACATCATCCGCGAGGAGAACAAGACCTCGATGGTGAAGTCGCGCGAGGGCGTGCCGACCCCGCAGGAGATCTTGAAGGTTCTCGACGACTACGTCATCGGCCAGCCCTACGCCAAGCGCGTGCTGTCGGTGGCCGTCCACAACCACTACAAGCGCCTCGCGCACGCCGGCAAGAACAACGATGTCGAACTGGCGAAGTCCAACATATTGCTGATCGGACCGACCGGTTGCGGCAAGACGCTGCTTGCGCAGACGCTGGCCCGCATCATCGACGTGCCGTTCACCATGGCCGACGCGACGACGCTGACCGAGGCCGGCTATGTCGGCGAGGACGTCGAGAACATCATCCTGAAGCTCCTGCAGTCGGCCGACTACAATGTCGAGCGCGCCCAGCGCGGCATCGTCTACATCGACGAGATCGACAAGATATCGCGCAAGTCCGACAACCCCTCGATCACCCGTGACGTGTCGGGCGAGGGCGTGCAGCAGGCGCTGCTGAAGATCATGGAAGGCACGGTCGCCTCCGTGCCGCCGCAGGGCGGCAGAAAGCATCCGCAGCAGGAGTTCCTGCAGGTCGACACCGCCAACATCCTGTTCATCTGCGGCGGCGCCTTTGCCGGGCTGGACAAGATCATCTCGGATCGCGGCCGCAAGACCTCGATCGGCTTCGGCGCCATCGTCGCTTCGCCCGAGGATCGCCGCACCGGCGACGTCTTCCGCCTGGTCGAGCCCGAGGATCTGCTGAAATTCGGCCTGATCCCGGAATTCGTCGGCCGCCTGCCGGTCCTGGCGACGCTGGAGGATCTCGACGAGCCGGCGCTGATCCAGATCCTGACCGAGCCGAAGAACGCGCTGGTCAAGCAGTACCAGCGGCTGTTCGAGATGGAGAATGTCGACCTGACCTTCCACGAGAATGCGCTGTCGGCGATCGCCAAACGCGCCATCGAGCGCAAGACCGGCGCCCGCGGCCTGCGCTCGATCATGGAAGCGATCCTGCTCGACACCATGTTCGAACTGCCGGCGCTGGAAGGCGTGCGCGAAGTGGTTATTTCGGAAGAAGTGGTTTCCGGCAATGCTAGGCCGCTCTACATCTATTCCGAGCAAAAGGAAAAGAAGGGCAGCGTCAGCGCCTGACGTGAGCCGGCTGCAGGATTTTTTGAAACGGCGCCGTGAGGCGCCGTTTTTGCTGTTGCGCCCGTTTTGCTGTTGTTTGCGCCAATTTTGCTGCTGCGGAGGGGTCGCCTTGTGACGGACTGGAGAACGAATTGTGTTTACCCTTGATCTTTGCCCCCGGTGCCTCCAACTAACAGCAGAAGGCCGTGGTGCCAAAATTCTGTGCTGTAAAACTCCCGTCACAAACGGTGGTAGGCGGAACGATCCCCGGTCGTTAATATAAGATTCGCGGTTGGCCGATTGGCAGTCGCGACATGAAAGGTTGGACAATGGCCAAATTACCCAAGGCTCCCAGCGACGGCGTCTTCGCAGTTCTCCCACTGCGAGATATCGTGGTGTTTCCGCACATGATCGTTCCGCTCTTTGTCGGGCGTGAAAAGTCGATCAAGGCGCTGGAAGAAGTGATGGGTCAGGAAAAGCAGATCCTGCTTGCGACCCAGATGAATGCCGCCGACGACGATCCCCAGCCCGATGCTATCTTCGACATCGGCACGCTTGCCAACGTGCTCCAATTGCTGAAGCTGCCCGACGGCACCGTTAAGGTGCTGGTCGAAGGCGCCTCGCGCGCGAAAATCGTCTCGTTCACCGACCGTCCCGACTTCCACGAGGCCCGTGCTTCGGCTCTGGTCGAGCCGGACGAGGAAGAGGTCGAGATCGAGGCACTGGCCCGTTCAGTCGTCACCGACTTCGAGAACTACGTCAAGCTGAACAAGAAGATCTCGCCCGAAGTGGTGGGCGCCGCCAGCCAGATCGACGACTATTCCAAGCTCGCCGATACGGTTGCCTCGCATCTTGCCATCAAGATTCCCGAGAAGCAGGAAATGCTGGCCACGCTTTCGATCAAGGAGCGGCTGGAAAAGGCGATGGGCTTCATGGAAGCCGAAATCTCCGTCCTGCAGGTGGAGAAGCGTATCCGCTCGCGCGTCAAGCGCCAGATGGAGAAGACGCAGCGCGAATACTACCTCAACGAGCAGATGAAGGCGATCCAGAAGGAGCTCGGCGAGGGCGAGGATGGCCGCGACGAGGCCGCCGAGATCGAGGCGCGCATCAAGAAGACCAAGCTCTCCAAGGAGGCCCGCGAAAAGGCGGAAGCCGAATTGAAGAAGCTGAGGACGATGTCGCCGATGTCGGCCGAGTCGACCGTTGTGCGCAATTATCTCGACTGGATCCTGTCGATACCGTGGGGCAAGAACTCCAAGGTTAAGCATGATCTGGCCTTCGCGCAGAATGTGCTCGACGCCGACCATTTCGGCCTCGACAAGGTCAAGGACCGCATCGTTGAGTATCTCGCCGTGCAGAGTCGTCAGAAGAAGCTGAAGGGGCCGATCCTGTGCCTCGTCGGACCTCCCGGCGTCGGCAAGACCTCGCTCGGCAAGTCGATCGCCAAGGCGACCGGCCGCGAGTTCATCCGCATGGCGCTGGGCGGCGTGCGCGATGAGGCCGAGATCCGTGGCCACAGGCGCACCTATATCGGCTCGATGCCCGGCAAGGTCATCCAGTCGATGAAGAAGGCGAAGAAATCCAACCCGCTCTTCCTGCTCGACGAGATCGACAAGATGGGCCAGGATTTCCGGGGCGATCCGTCGTCGGCGCTGCTCGAGGTTCTCGATCCCGAACAGAACTCGACGTTCATGGACCACTATCTCGAGGTCGAATACGACCTGTCGAGCGTGATGTTCGTGACGACCGCCAATACGCTGAATATCCCTGCGCCCCTGATGGACCGCATGGAGATCATCCGTATCGCCGGTTACACCGAGGACGAGAAGATCGAGATCGCCAAGCGTCACCTGATGCCAAAGGTGATCCGCGATCACGCGCTGCAGCCGAAGGAGTTCGCCGTCGGCGAGGACGCGATCCGCGGCATCATCCAGACCTACACCCGTGAAGCGGGCGTCAGGAGCCTGGAGCGCGAGTTGATGAAGCTCGGGCGCAAGGCGGTGACCGAGATCCTGCGGACGAAGAAGAAGACGATCAACATCACGGCGGACAATCTCGCCGACTACCTTGGTGTTCCGCGCTTCCGCTTCGGCCAGGTCGAAGCCGACGATCAGGTCGGCGTCGTCACCGGTCTTGCCTGGACGGAAGTCGGCGGCGAGCTGCTGACGGTCGAAGGCGTCATGATGCCCGGCAAGGGCCGCATGACGGTGACCGGCAACCTGCGCGACGTGATGAAGGAATCGATCTCGGCGGCGGCCTCATACGTCCGCTCGCGGGCTATCGATTTCGGCATCGAGCCGCCGCTGTTCGACAAGCGCGACATCCACGTCCACGTACCCGAGGGCGCTACGCCCAAGGACGGACCTTCGGCTGGCGTGGCGATGGCGACGGCGATCGTCTCTGTGCTGACCGGTATCCCGGTCAAGGCCGATGTCGCGATGACCGGCGAGGTCACGCTGCGCGGCAGGGTGCTGCCGATCGGCGGTCTCAAGGAGAAGCTGTTGGCGGCGCTTCGCGGCGGCATCAAAAAGGTGCTGATCCCGGAAGAGAACGCCAAGGATCTGGCGGAGATTCCAGACAACGTGAAGAGCGGTATGGAGATCATTCCGGTCTCGCGGGTCGGTGAGGTGCTGCGCCATGCGCTGGTGCGTATGCCGGAGCCGATCCAGTGGGTCGAACCGGTCAATCCGCCGGCTGCGGTTGATACCGGAGACGACGCTGGAAAGACGCTTGCACATTAGAGCATCGCGCGTCCTGTTGGACTGGCAAAGGACGCGCTAACGCTCTTGAGTCTATGCATGGTCCTTCCGAAAACCGAAGCTGGTTTTCGGGGCTATGCATTAGTTGCTGCTAAGGTTGCAATGCACAAAGAGAGAGCCGGGCCCAAAAACCCGGCTTTTTCATGTGAAGAATCCCGGAATTCCGGGCTTTTTTCGTTTTTTCTGGCGCTTTTCGACTTGGTTGCCGAAGCGCTTCTTTCTAAAGTCCGTTTCCTGCCGGATGAGTCGTAAGTTCCGGTTTTCTCATGGAAGGGAATTTTGATGAACAAGAACGAACTGGTGTCCGCTGTCGCCGACGCCGCGAGCATTTCGAAGGGCGACGCGCAATCGGCTGTGGATGCGGTGTTTTCCGTAATCACCGGCGAGTTGAAAAAGGGCGGCGATGTCCGGCTTGTCGGCTTCGGAAATTTCACCGTGTCAAAGCGCGCGGCGTCGACCGGCCGCAACCCGCAGACCGGCGCGGAAGTGAAGATCCCCGCGCGCACCGTGCCGAAGTTTTCGGCTGGCAAGGGCCTCAAAGACGCGGTCAACTAAGACCCTTTTCTTTTCAGAGATCAGAAAAGCCGGGCTTGCTCGGCTTTTCTTTTGCGTTCGGCGCAGATGCGTTGGAGGGCAGGGGCTTTATCCCGTCGGCGCATCGGCGCGCATCAGCCCTTCCTTCTTGAGATCGGCCCAGAGTGCTGCGGGCAGCTTGGCGTCGAGCAGTGACCGGTTGCTTTCGACCTCACTTGGCCGCTGGCCGCCGGGGATCACCGACACCACAGAAGGATGCAGCAGCGGAAACTGCAACGCTGCCTCGATCAGGCGCACGCCGTGGCGCTTGCAGACCGCCTCGATGCCGGCGACACGATTGAGGATGTCCTGCGGCGCTTCGGAATAATTGTAGAAGGCGCCGGGCTTCGGTCCGGTTGCCAGGATGCCGGAATTGTACGGCCCGCCGAGAACGATGCCGATGCCACGCCTCTGACACAGCGGCAGGAACGATTCCAGCGCCTCCTGCTCCAGCAGCGTGTAGCGCCCGGCGAGCAGGAAAAGGTCGAAGTCGCCGCGCTCGGCCAGCGTCTGGGCGACCGGCCATTCGTTGATGCCGCCGCCGAAAGCCTTGATCGCCCCTTGGTCGCGCAGCGCCAGCAGCCCGTAATAGCCGGAACGCATGAACTCCTCGATGCGCTGGTCCGAGGCTTCCTTGCTGCCATGGGTGAAGATGTCGACATCATGCACGAAGAGGATGTCGATGCGGTCGACGCCGAGCCGTTCGAGCGAGGCTTCGAACGAGCGCATGACGCCATCATAGCTGTAGTCGTAGACTTCCTGCCGCGACGGCGTGTCGAAGAACTTGCCGATGCCGGTGCGCTGTTCCGGCGGGCAGGCGCGCATGAGGCGCCCAACCTTGCTCGACAGCACGTAGTCGTCGCGCTTTTTCGAGCGCAGGAACGGATTGAGCCGCGTTTCCGACAGGCCGAGCCCATAGAGCGGCGCGGTGTCGTAGTAACGGCAGCCGACCCGCCACGCCGCCTCCAGCGTGGAATTGGCATCCTCGTCGGAGACGGCGCGGTAGAGGTTTCCGAGCGGCGCCGTGCCGAAGCCAAGTTCCGTGAAGTCGATGCCATTGCCGATGCGGTCGAAATGCCGTGTCTTCATATTCTGCCGTTTCCTCTCTGTTTGCCCTGACACTATCACGCTTGTGGCCCATCAAAAGCGCTGCGTGCCGTTGGACACCGATTTTCGCGGTGATAGCATGAACAAAAACAAGCTGTTCGGGGAAGAAATGGCCAAAGAATCCAGACGGTTTTCTGGTTCCGGTAAGCGGGTACAACCGTCATGACCAATGCCGGCACGGATCTGTTCGGTATTGCGCTGAACGAGCTCGGCAACGTGCTGGCAAGGGTCGACGAGAGCCGCATCGATTCCGCCTGCGCCATGCTGGCCGGCGCGAGAAAGATCGCCGTCTATGGCTGCGGTCGCGAGGCGCTGCAGGTCAAGGGTTTCGCGATGCGGCTCTACCATCTCGGCCTGCCGGTGTCGGTGGTCGGCGACATGACCACGCCGCCGCTGGGCTCGGGCGATGTGTTCCTCGTCAGCTCCGGCCCGGGCGAGACTTCTACCGTGCTGACCTTGATGCAAATCGCCCGCGAAGCGGGTGCCACGATCCTGCTGCTGACCGCACAAGGCGAGAGCAGCGCGGCAAGACTTGCCGACTTCAGCTTGCTCATTCCCGCTCAGACCATGGCCAACGACCAGGGGTCGGAGAAGACATCCGTGCTGCCGATGGGATCGGTGTTTGAAGGCGCATTGTTCGTTCTGTTCGAGGTGATGGTGCTGAAGCTCCGAGATCTGACGGGCCAGTCACCGGAGACGATGCGCGCCCGCCACGCCAACATGGAGTAGCCGCCATGCGCTACGAATTGATGCTGCCACACCAGATCCGCAAGGCGATCGCCGAGAACTGGCCGGTCGTACTCCCGCTCGGCGTGCTCGAATACCATGGCGAGCACATGGCCGTCGGCATGGACACGCTGGCGGTCGTCAAGACGCTGGAACTGTTCGAGAAAGAGGCTGACATCGTCATCCTTCCGCCCTTCTACTACGGCGCGGCGAGCTACGCGGTGGCGCCGCCCGAGGGCAGCGGCTCGGTGCAGGTTGGTGGCAATGCGCTGGCGCCGTTCGCTGAGGAGCTGTTCTATAGCCTGCTGCGCATCGGCTTCCGCAACATCCACGCCATCATCCACCACCAGACCGAGAATTTTGCCGCCGGCATGCCGACCGATCTCTCTTTCAAGACCGCTGGCCGGCAGGCGATCTTCCGCTTCCTCGAAAAGGAACGCGGTGAGGGCTGGTGGGGCTCCGAGACGATGGCCGACTACTATGCCGCGCACGCCGAGGGGGCCAATTTCTTCAACTGGGTACAGGTGCATCCGCTGATGCCGGCCGCAATGAACGGCCAATACCCGTTCGACCACGCCGGTATCGGCGAGACCTCGCTGATGCTGGCATTGTGCCCGGAAGCGGTGGACGCCGGCCACTTCGCCGACAACAAGGGCTGGTACACGGCGACCGCGCCTGACGCTTCGGCGGAATTGGGGCAAAAGGGCGTCGCCATGATCCTCGATCATCTGCGGGAGATACTGTCGCGCTAGTGCGAATGCAGTGGTGCAGAATGAAAGCCGTAGCGATCCGTCGCGCCAGCATAAAGGCCTACGCCATTCGCAGATGTTGGAGATCGACGGCTGGTGGCCAGTCAGCAATCGCCTACTTCACCGCGCCCGCTGTCATGCCCATGATCAGGTAGCGTTCCAGCGCGATGCCGATAACGGCGAGCGGCGTGATTGCGGCGGTGGCAAGAGCGGCCATTGACCACCAGTTGATGCCTTGCGAGCCGGTCTGGCTCGCCACCATCACCGGAATGGTCTTGGCGTCGGTCGAGGTCAGCAGCGCTGCGAAGAAATACTCGTTCCAGCACAGCACCATCGCCAGGATAAAGGCGGCGACCATGCCCGGCAGCGCGATCGGCATGACAATGCGGAAGAAGGCACCCCAAATCGACAGGCCGTCGACCAGCGCGGCTTCCTCGAGCTCGACCGGTATCGAATTGAACTGGTCGCGCATGATCCAGATAACGATCGGCAGCACCATCAGCGTGTAGAGCAGGATCAGCCCGACGCGGGTGTCGAGCAGGGCGACTTCCCGGTAGAGCACGAGGAAGGGTAGCGCCAGTACGACCGGCGGCAGGATCAGCTGCGACAGGAAGAAGAAGGAAATGTCCTCGTTCCTGAACCAGGCAAATTTGTAACGGTAGCGGGTCAGCCCATACGCGGCGAGGCTGCCGATGATGATCGCCAGGCTCGACGCGCCGACCGAGGTGATGACCGAATTCATGAAGCGCTTGATGAACTCGTCGCGCACCGTCGAGGTCCGGAAGATCGAGTCCGGCGACAGGCCGAGCGAGCGCCAGCCTTTCCAGTCCGGCTGGAAGTCGATGAACGGAATGAGGTGGCCCTGGGTGACGTCGACCGCGGTCTTGAACGAGGTGGTGATCGTCCAATAGATCGGGAACAGGCAGATGAAGGCCCAGAACATCAGCGCGCCGTAGATGAAGACGCGATTAGCGACGAGGCTTGCCGGCGAGCGGATTTCGGAAGCGGCATAATCGGTGGTCTGAACGCTCATGTGGCCGGTCCGATCAATTGACGTTGCGCACGAAGCGGCTGGCGAATTTCAACAGCCACGTCACGAACACCACGATGAGGATCAGGTAGGCCATCGCCAGCATGGTGCCGTAGCCGACATTTGAGCGGTCACGGTACTCGCGGTAGATGAAGCTGGAGACGGAATCGGTCGCGCCGCCCGGCCCGCCGGAAGTGACGGTGATGATGATGTCGGCAAGCTTCAGCTTGAAGATGATGCGCAGGATGACCGCCGTCACCGACACCGGCAGCATGAGCGGGAAGGTCACCTGCCAGAAGGTTTGCCAGGCGCTGGCGCCGTCCACCCTAGCTGCCTCAAGCACCTCGCGCGACATCGCCTGCAGGCCGGCGAGCAGCATGATCATCATGAACGGGATGAAGGTCCAGGCATCAAGCACCATGATCGAGATGCGGGCGGTGATCGGGTTCGAGAAGAAGGCAGGATTTTCCCAACCGAGATGACGTGCCAGCGTCGCCGCCGGCCCGAACCGGTATTCCATCAGCGATTTGCCGATCATCCACGACACCGCGACCGGCGACAACATCAGCGGCATGAGGAAGACGACGCGGAAGAATTTTCGCGCGCGTATCTGCGCGTTGAGAAGCAGCGCTAGGCCGAAGGCGATGACGTACTCGACGAATACCGCCAGCACGTAAAGCACCATGTTGAACAGCGCGTTGCGATAATAGGAATCGCTCAGCATCTGCCAGAAATTATCGAGCCCGTTGAACTTGCGGCCGGAAAAGGAACTGAGGTTCCAGTCGGTCAGCGCGATGTAGAAACCGAAAAGCGTCGGGAAGATCACCATGGCGATGGTGAACAGCAGCGCCGGCAGCAGGAACAGCGCGCGTTGGCCGTCTTCGCCGCGCGTCAGCACCTGGCCGATGCCGAGTGCAATGCCCCACAAGACATAGGCGTAGACGACCGGCCGCCAGGTCTCGAAGCCGATGGTGTCGACCTCAGTCTTATAGAGGATCTGAACTGCGATCGTTGCCAAAAGGCCGAGCGTAGCAACAGCCATCAACGCCCAGCCGAGCCGCTTGCGGCCCGGCGATATCAGATCGGATGGAGCGGCGTTTGCCGGCCACGCATTGGTGGACAAAGTCTGGTCAGCCACGCATCTCGTCCGTTGACAGAAGGCTTCATGACCGGCCGGGCCAGTCAAGCTGCGATCCGGCGGCTTTGCGTCGCCGGATCACGATTCATTGTAGTATCAGCTTACATGCCGAGCGAGGCCTTGTAGAGCTTGATCTGGTTTTCGCGGCCAATCTGGTCGGTCAGCTTCTCCCAGGCGGCTGCGATGGCGTCGGCGCCTTCCTGCGCCTTCATCTTGCCGGCGAAAGTGTTGGCCAGGATATCCTCGGCGGCGCTGTAATACTGGAAGATGCCGGGGATGCGCGGCTCGATCGCCGCGTTCGGATGATTGTAGCTGTCGGCTTCGGACTTCAGATACGAGGTGATGAAGGCCTCGTCATAGCCCGCCGCCACCCATTCCGGAATGTTGAAATGGCTATTGCGGTAGGGCTGGAAGCCCGACGGATAGGCCGCGCACCAGAGCGACAGGTCCTTGCCGCCGAGATGAGCCGCGGCAGACCACGCCGCCTTCTTCTTCTTCTCGTCGGTATCGACGCGGGCCATGACATAGACGCCCCAGCCGAGATAAGCGCAGTTCGGCGCGTAGTTCGGCCCGCTGGCGAGCTTGTCCCACTGGCCGGTCTTGGAGTTGTAGACATCATCCGAGCCCGGCAGGATCGAGAAGCCCGTGATGTCGCCGACGACCGACGAGTCGTTGGTCTTGACGTTCGAGCCGACGTCGCCCCACCAGGTGACCATCGAACCGGTGCCGGCCAGGAACTGCTGGAAGGCGGTGGTGTTGGGGTCGGCATTGATCTGGTCGGCGGGCTCGGAGGGCAGCGCGTCGATCACGTCCTGGATCGCCCGCACCCAGGCCGGATTGTTGACGCGCGGCTTCATCGTGTCGGCGTCGAACAGCCAGGCCTTGTCGTCGGGATGCTTGGCATAAGCGCTGGCGCGGCTGCCGAGGAAGTAGAAGCCGAAACCGCCCCAGGGCTTGGGTGCGTCGAGGTAGCCAAAGATATCCTGGCCGTTCACCTGCTTGCCCTTGAGGAACTTGGTCACCGCCTGCACCTGCTGCCAGGTCTTCGGCACGCCCCATTCACCTTCGCCGCCGCCGTCCTTCCACGCCTTGGCGAGGTCGGCATCGGCGAACACGTCGGTGCGGTAGTTGAAGTTGTGCGCGTCGCCATCGACGGTCACGCGATACTGCTTGCCATCCCAAGTGCCGACCGGCGGCTGCAGATAGGCGACGACGTCCTTCATGTCGATCTGGTCCTTGACCCAGTCCGGCATCTCGGAGGTGAGGCCCTTGCCGCAGACATCGCCTTCGAACGGCGCGCCCATCTCGATGATGTCGAAATCGACGGTGCCGGTGGCGATCGACTGCTGCAGACGGGCATTATAGTCGGCCTGCGCCAGGTCGATCCAGTTGATCTTGGCGCCGGTGTAGGTCTCCCACGGCTTCAGGAAGCCGCGAAACAGCACATTGTGCAGGTTCTGGTTGTTGAGGCCCATGAAGGTGAGCTGGACGCCGGCGAATTCGCCTTCCTTGACGTTGGCCTTGGTCGCTTCCAGGCAAAGCTCGCCGACCTGCTGGAAGTCGGCATCGGTCGGCTGACCCTTGCCGACACCGGGGATTTGCAGGATTTTTGCGCGCAGATCATCGGCGGCGGCAGCCGGACGCGTCAGCGCGCCGAGCCCGGCACCGGATGCGGCTGCTAGCGCGGCCACGCTGGCCGCTCCCTTGAGGACATCGCGGCGGGTGGCTCCCGCACGGACAAGTTGGTTGTAAAGGCTGACTTTCATCTCATTCCTCCCAGAATTTCAATGGTGATCGTTTCAAATGCTTGGAGCCCTGGACGTGTTCCCCAACAACAGCGACTCCTGGAAATAGCGGCCCAAGTTTTCCTCCCGCGACGCTTCGATTTCCGTGGTCCGGACAAGCGTGCCGGCGCGCCCGGAACAGGGTCATAACCCGAGCCCTTTCACTATTCTCACAACCAAGTGCCGTGTCAACGAGAATGGGGTTTTTTATCTATAAAAGACTGACTTGCCCTTGCCGTTTGCGTTGGTTAGCTTCACCGCAACGAAAGGGGGCCCGATGGCTCAAGTCGCGATCAGCAATGTGGCCAAGGCGTTCGGAACCGTCAAGGTCCTGCACGAAGTCAGTGTCGACATCGCCGATGGTCAGTTCGTGGTGCTGGTCGGCCCTTCGGGTTGCGGCAAGTCCACGCTGCTCAGGATGGTGGCCGGGCTCGAAACCGTTTCGGGTGGCACGATCGCCATCGGCGACCGTGTCGTCAATCATTTGCCGCCGGCCAAGCGCGACATTGCCATGGTGTTCCAGAACTACGCGCTCTATCCGCACAAGACGGTGGAGCAGAACATGGCCTTTGCGCTGAAGCTGAGGAAGACCGACCCGGCGGTTGTCGCCGAACGGGTCAAGCGCGCGGCCGACATCCTCGACCTCAATCCCTATCTCAAGCGCTATCCGCGGCAGCTTTCCGGCGGCCAGCGCCAGCGCGTCGCCATGGGGCGCGCCATCGTGCGCAACCCGCAGGTGTTCCTGTTCGACGAGCCGCTCTCCAATCTCGACGCAAAGCTGCGCGTCCAGATGCGCACCGAGATCAAGGAACTGCACCAGCGGCTGAAGACCACCACCATCTATGTCACGCACGACCAGATCGAGGCCATGACCATGGCCGACAAGATCGTCGTCATGCGCGATGGCCGCATCGAGCAGGTCGGCGCGCCACTGGAACTGTTCGACCGGCCGGCCAATCTCTTCGTCGCCGGCTTCATCGGCTCGCCGTCGATGAACCTGCTCAAGGGCGTCGTGCGCAAGGGCGACAAGCCTGTCGTCGAGATCGCCGGCACGCCGTTCCCGATTGCTGCGAACAACACGGTAGAGAACGGACGCAACGTCGTCTACGGCGTGCGGCCAGAGCATCTCGAAATCCATCCCGACGGCGTGCCTGCGAAAATTTCCGTGGTTGAGCCGACCGGTTCCGAAACGTTGGTATTCCTGCGTTTCGGCGAGGGCGAGATGGTGGCGCTGTTCCGCGAGCGCCACGACTTCAAGCCCGGCGACACGCTTCGCCTGAAACCTCGGCTTGACCAGGTCCACCTCTTCGACGCAGAGACCGGTCAACGGCTCTGATTTTCACATCCAAAAAAACCCGTCCGGGAGGAACATCATGCTCAAAGGGATCAACCCGTTGCTCAATGCCGATGTGCTTCAGGCGCTGCGGGCAATGGGGCACGGCGACGACCTGATCATCGCCGACACCAATTTCCCCTCCGATTCGGTGGCGCGCCAGACCGTGCTTGGCCGGCTGCTGCGCATAGATGCGCCGGCGGCGGACGTGGTCAAGGCGGTGCTGTCGCTCTATCCGCTGGACAGCTTCGTTGACGACGCGGCCGCCCGCATGGAGATCGTCGGGCAGCCGGACGAGATCCCGCCCGTGCAGAGGCAAGTGCAAAAGGAGATCGATGCGGCGGAGGGCAAGCCATGGCCGATGATTTCTGTCGAGCGCTATGCATTCTACGAACGCGCCAAGAAGGCCTATTGCGTCATCCAGACCGGCGAGCGCCGCTTCTACGGCTGCTTTGCCTTCCGCAAGGGCGTTGTGCCGCCGGACGCGGAGTAGGTAGATGCCAGGCAAGCCCGTCGTCATACTCGGCGTCTTCGTCGCCGACACCGCCTACCGCGCCGCCCGCCAGCCGCGCATGGGCGAGACGCTGCTTGGCACATCCTTCACCCTTGGCCCGGGCGGCAAGGGTTCCAACCAGGCGGTGGCGGCCGGCCGGCTTGGGGCCGACATCACCTTCCTGACGCGGCTTGGCGTCGACCCCTTTGCCGACATGGCCAGGCAGACCTGGACACAGGCCGGCGTGAAGAGCGCCGTTATCGATACGCCTGAGAGTTACACCGGTGCGGCCTACATCTTCGTCGAGGAGACGAGCGGCAACAACGCCATCATCGTCAGCCCCGGTGCCGCCATGCTGATTTCGCCTGCCGATATCGACGCCCATGCCGGGCTGATCCGCTCGGCCGGCGTCTTCGTCACCCAGCTCGAACAGCCGATCGAAGCGGCGCTGCGGGCGCTCGAGATTGCGCGCGGGGCAGGGGTCACGACTATCCTCAACCCGGCCCCGGCGGCAAGCCTGCCTGCCCGCATCTACACGCTCTGCGACTTTGTCACGCCCAACGAGACCGAGGCAGAGGAACTGACCGGCATCAAGGTTTCGTCGATCGACGATGCCCGCCGCGCCGCCGACAGTCTGCTCAAAAAGGGCGTCAGCGCCGTCATAGTGACGCTCGGCGACAAGGGTGCGCTCCTGCATACGGCTGATCGCTCCGACCATGTCGATGCTGTCAATGCCGGCCCGGTGGTCGAGACCACCGGCGCAGGCGATGCCTTCAACGGCGGCCTGGCCGCGGCTTTGGCGAGAGGAGTGGAACCGTTGCAGGCGGTGCGCTTCGCCTGCGCCGTCGCTGGCATTTCGGTGACCAGGCACGGCACCGCGCCGTCAATGCCGACGCTGCAAGAGGTTGAAGCGCTGCTCGCTAGGGGGTGAGGCTCGCGCAACCTCACCGGCGCTCTCCAATTTGGTCCGTTCCGACCACGGGTTGCACATTAGCAACAGTTAATATTAATCGGCAATCCCATCTTGCGCCATCGGCATAGGTGTCCCGTAATGGATCACTGTGTCTGGCACCGCAATTGCACTGTCAGCAATGCCGGGGTCGACCATCACCGGCAGTCGGGGGCAATCTGGGGGGCCCCGCCGCTTCGCAAATGGGGCGACGGGCTCTTTAACGACCGATTTGAACGCCTAAATCGCCAAACATTGGGTGCTGGGCAACTATGTATTTTCGGCAATTTTTGGTGGGCATGTTCGCGACGTCGTTCATCGTGGCGATCAGGGCTGAAGTAGAAACCGGTTCCGTCTGGACGGCGCTCGGTTGGGCTATTCTCGCGATGATCATTCTTCAGGTTGGCTATATCGGTCTGGTCGTCAGCTTGATCCACAGTCGGGCATGGAGAGGCGCCGAGGCAAGCCAGGCATCGGCAAATTCCACGCCGCCGCTTGGTGGAGATTTGCGGAAATCTCGGCAGCGATGGCATCGAGCGCGTCTGCGGTAGCTGGTTCGAGCCGTTTGCGGCCAGCACCTGAGCAGTTGCTTTGGCCTGAAATGCTGATGATCGAGCTTCCGCTGCAAGGGGCGCGGGCTGCTCCGACAGGAACGCAACGAAAAAGTTGAAACTCTCCGGAAAATGAAAGTTGAAACTTTTTTGAGAGCAGGGCCTAAGCCCTTGAAATAAATGGCGCGAGTGACGGGGCTCGAACCCGCGACCTCCGGCGTGACAGGCCGGCACTCTAACCGACTGAGCTACACCCGCGCACAAGACGAACACGTGTCAGCCGTGTTTGTCGTTGGGGCGGTGGATAAGGGGTTCGCCACTGGGTGTCAAGCGCGCCGTGACAGCATAACAGCAAACAGGAGAAGGTTTTTTGACAAGCGGCCTTTGCTAGCCAAAACATTGATGGCCGGGACCCTGCCTGCTCATTTGGCCTTGCGAAGCCTGCCTTAACTGCTTAAAGGTCCGGCCCGGAGCGGGCGATTAGCTCAGTTGGTAGAGCGCTTCGTTTACACCGAAGATGTCGGCGGTTCGAGCCCGTCATCGCCCACCAGTTTCCCCACAGTGTCGTCAGGATGCTTCGGCTGATCGATCGGATTGGCACCTGTTCAGTACCGGATGGCGCGCCGCTCCAGCAGGACTACCGCGCAAAACAGCACGATCGACAACGACGACGACAGCACGATCGCCGCATAAAGCCGGTCCGACTGGTAGTTGAAGGTCGCCTGGATGATCAGCGCACCGAGACCCTTGTCTGAGCCGATCCACTCGCCGACGATGGCGCCAATGACGGCGGTCGCGGACGCGATCCTCAAGGAGGAAAACAGCATTGGCAGGGCTCTTGGCAGACGCAGGCTCCAGAATATCTCCCAGCGCGTCGCCGACAGCACCCGAAACAGCTCGTGCTCGCTGTCGCTTGCCGAATCCAGCCCGCGGATCATGTTCACCAGCGTCGGGAAGAAGCAGATGACTGCCGCGATGACGATCTTCGGTGTCATGCCGAGACCGAAGATCAGGATGATGATCGGCGACAGCGCAAGCACCGGGATCGTGTTGAAGAACAGCACGATCGGAAAATAGGCGGCTTGCAGCATGCGGCTGTGCACGAACAGCACCGCAAGCAGCACGCCGGCAAGATTGCCGATGACGAACCCCGCCAAGGCCTCGACCAGCGTTGGCCTGAGATTGCCGAACAGAAGCGCCAGGTTCTTCTCGAAGACGCCGAATATAGCCGTCGGCGTCGGCACGATATAGGCCGGCACGCCGAGCCAAGGCAGCAGGAACTGCCAGGCGAGCAGGATCGACGCGGCGCCGAAAACGGGCAGGGCGATCGCCAGTGCCGGCAGCAAAGGTGCCTGTCTCATGAGGCCTGCTCCAGCGCGCTGCGCAATTCAGCCATGGCGGAGATGATTGCCGGATCCTCGCGCGAGCAGCGGTTTGCTTCCTGCTTGAACGGCCGCATGTCCATATCCTTGACCAGGCGCCCCGGATTGGCGGCGAGAACGATGACCCGCTCGCCGAGATAGGCGGCTTCGGCGATCGAATGGGTGACGAAAAGGATTGTCGCGCGCGAGCGTCGCCACAAGGCCAGAAGCTCGTCGTTGAGGCGGTCGCGCGTGATCTCGTCCAGCGCGCCGAAAGGTTCGTCCATCAGCAGTAGCTGGGGCTGTCCAAGCAGGGCGCGGGCGATCGCCACCCGCTGCCGCTGGCCACCCGACAGCTGGTGCGGGAGACGCTCGCCGAAGCCGGCAAGGCCCATCAGCGCCAGCAACTGGTCGGTGCGGTCGTCGATTGTTCGGGTAAGCCGGCCTTGCCCGACATCGAGCGGCAGGCGGACGTTGTCGCGCACCGTGCGCCAGGGCAGCAGTGTCGAGTCCTGGAAGACGAAGCCGACATCACGGCGCGAACGAACCGCATGCGGCGTCTCTCCAAGCACGCTGATCGTTCCGCCGAGCGGCTCGAGCAGGTCGGCGACCACCCGAAGCAAGGTCGACTTGCCGCATCCCGACGGTCCGAGGATCGATAGAAAGGAGCCGGCCTGGACCGTGAGGTCGAGGCCGGAGAGCACTTTCACCGCTTGCCGTCGGCTGCCATAACCGACATCCAGCTTGCGGGCCTCGATCGCGTTCGCCATCAAGCGGCGGGCGCGTCGAGCTTGGGCCGGTCGGCAGCCGACAATTCGAGGATCTTGGCGGTGTAGACGTCCGCCGCCGCCGGCCGGCCGTTCGGATACTGGCCGACCTTGTCCAGCAGCGCCAACTGCTCCTCGATGGAGGCTGGATCGAATGTTCCCCATCCGTCCTTGGCGGTCGCCGCGTCGAAGGAGAGCTTCAGCACAAGATTGACGGTTTTCTGTTCCCAGCCGAGATCCATTTCCGGATAGGCCGCGACCATCTTCTTCACCGCCTCCTGCGGATTGGCGTGCACCCAGCCCCAGCCCTTCGCGACAGCGCCGATGAATTTCGCCAGCGTGTCCGGGTCCTGCTCTATCGCCGTGTCGGTGGCGAAGTAGACGTCGGCGTAAGAGTTCAGCCCGAGATCGCGTACCAGAAGATCGATGCGGTCATCTCCGACGACGCTCAGCGCCTGCGTGTTGGTGATCCAGCCGCCGATGGCATCGACGTCGCCGCGCACCAGTGGCGCCTTGTCGAAACCGACATTGACGACAGTGACCTCGGAGGGGTCGATGCCGTTCTTCGAAAGGATCTCGTCGATAACGAAACGCGCCGTCGGCTGAATGCCGATCTTCTTGCCCTTGAGGTCCGACACGCCTCGGATCGGATTCGCGGCCTTCGAGGTGAACGCATAGGGGCCGGTGCGAAAGCCGCAGGCGATGATCCTTACCGGTACGCCGCTGGCCCGCGCGGCATAAAGCTGCGGCGTTTCCGAGAATTGGCCGAGCTGCGCCGCGCCGGAGATGACAGGCGGCACCGTCGAGGCATTGGGCCCGCCGGGACTGAATTCCACCTCGAGCCCGGCATCCCTGAAATAGCCATTGGCGACGGCAGCGATGTCACCGATCTGCCCGTTCGACATCAGCCAGTCATACTGGATGACGACCTTTCCAGCCGCTTTGGCGCCTGGAGTGAGCAAAAGCTGCATGCCGGAAGATGCGGCCACCAGGCCGGAAAAACCGGTCTTTACGAAGGTGCGGCGGTTCATGTCGTATTGTTGGTTCCCACTCATTTTTCGCTCCTGTTGCAAGACTTGTTTCGTCTCTTGGCCGCGCCGCTCCCGCCGGCGCGGCTCGTCTACGGCTGTTCGTCGTGGTAGTCGCCTGGGCCGCCGTCGAGCCAGGCGTATAGCTCCCAAAGTGTGTCGTCAGGGTCGGTGAAATAGGCGCAGCGCGCATTCCAGCCGTAGTCCTGGGGCAGGCCATGGAATGGCACGCCCTTGGCCGTCAGCTCGCTATGGAGCCGGTCGATGTCGCCGGGTGCGTCAAGCCTGACCGCGACGCAGACCTTGTGTGTGTGGCGCGGCGACCGCAGGTTCGACACGCCGGTGTGTCTGTTGATGTGATCAATCTCCCACGCGGCGAGTGTGACGCCCTCGCCATGGAAATCCGCAAAACCTTCGGCACGGCGGCGTAGCCGGAAGCCGAGTTTCTCGACGTAGAAATCCACCGTGCGCTGGATATCCTCGACGAGCAGGCAGACGTCTGAAATCCGGTTCACACCGCCGATCGGCATGGCTATTTCCCTTCGCCACTGCGTTTCGGGCGCGAGGCCGGCAGCTTGACGCCGACGCGGTCGGCGGCGCCGATGATATGGGCGCGCATCGCCGCTTCGGCGGTTTTCGGATTGCCGGCGACCAGTGCTTCGTAGATGCACACATGCTCCCCGACATTGATCTCCACGAGGTCGTGCAGCGGGTTGGTGAGACGGGCATAGTGGATCGAGCGGCGGATTTGCTCGCAGACGAAGGAAATGAAGGTGTGGATGTAATTGTTGCCGGTGGCGCGCGCGATCTCGCGATGAAACAAAAGGTCAGCATCGATGCTGCCTTCTTCCCAGCGCTCCTCGCCGCTCATGCGGTCGAGCGCAGCCTTGATTGCATCGAGGTGCTCCTGGTTGCGCCGTTCGGCGGCAAGCGCGGCTGACTCGGCTTCAAGGATGCAGCGCAGCTCGAACAGCCGCTCCATGTTCTGCATCTCCTTGAGCGCTTCGCCGTCGATGCGGATCGATGCGCGCTGCTCTGGCGCCAGCACAAAGGCGCCGATGCCTTGCCGCGCCTCGATCATGCCGTCGGCTCTGAGCTGTGCGATCGCCTCACGCACCACATTGCGGCTGACGCCGAATTTCTCCGAAAGCTGCTGCTCGGTCGGCAGCCGCGTGCCCGGATTGAGCTCCCCGGACTCGATCTCGCGGCTGAGGAAGGTGGCGACGCGATGCGGCAGCGCTTCAACGGTGCCGATGGCAGCCAGTCGTTGTTTCATGAAAAAGTCTCCATCGAAGGAAAGAGGCAACCGGGGTTCATCAACCCAGCGGGATCGAGCGCATTTTTCAGCGCGGTAATCAGCCGGCGATGGGGCGGAGCCAATCCGGCCCAGAAAGCGCTATGGCGGGTGCGACCGATGCCGTGCTCGGCGCTGATCGAGCCGCCCAGCGAGTTGACGATCTGGTAGAGCCCGGCCGTGATGTCCGCGCCCGCAGTACGGGCATCGCGCTCCGCAAGGCCGAGTGGCGGCAGGACGTTGAAATGGATGTTGCCATCGCCGGCATGGCCGTAGGCCTGCGGCAGCCAGCCCGGATGTTCGAGCGCAACGAAGCGGCGGGCCTGATCGATGAGGGCAGGGATGTCCAAGATCCGCACGGCAAGATCGGTGCGCACATGGTAGCCTCGCTTTGCCTGGCCTTCGACCAGCCCTTCGCGGATCGCCCAGAAGGCCTTGGCCTGCGCGCCACTTTCGGCAAACAGGGCAGCTGTGATGAGGCCTTTCTCCATGGCGTCGGCAAGGAATTCGACCAGCATCGCGCGCAGATCGACCGCGCCGCCGGAGGACAGCTCGATCAACACGTGAACGGGAGCATCGACCGGCGCAACGATGTTGGCGTCGATCAGCCGCGCTAGATCGATGCATTCCGAGCCGATGATCTCGAAGGCCGATATCAGATCGGAACAACCCCGGCGAGCTTCCCGGAACAGCGCGACGGCCGCTTCGAATGAGGCAACGCCAAGATACGCGGTCTCGACCCGGGCAGGCTTCGGAAACAGCTTGACCTCGACGCCGGTAATGATGCCTAGCGTTCCTTCGCTGCCTATGAAAAGCTGCTTCAGATCATAGCCGCAATTGTCCTTGCGCAGGCCGGAGAGGCCGTTCCACAATTCGCCGTCCGCAAGCACGACTTCAAGGCCGAGGATCAGATCGCGCGCCATGCCGTAGCGCAGCACGTTGACGCCGCCGGCGTTGCTTGCTGCATTGCCGCCGATCTGGCAGCTCCCCTGGGCGCCGAGCGCCAGCGGAAACAGGCAATCCTGCTCTTCGGCTGCATCCTTGATATGCTGCAGGATACAACCGGCGTCAGCCTGCAGGATGAAATTGCCTGCGTCGACAAGACGGATGGCATTCAACCGCTCCAGGCTGACGACCACCGCGCCGCGGGCCTCGATGTCGACCGCGCCCGCCACCAGCCCGGTGTTGCCGCCTTGCGGGATAATCCTAAGTCCGAGCGCGCCGCATAGCTTCACGACGGCCTGAACCTCAGTGACCGAAGCCGGCTTCAGCACGGCAACGGCGCCGCCGTGATGATCACCGGACCAGTCCCCCAGATATTTCGTCATGCCGGCGGCGTCGACCGTCACGCCCATTGGCCCGACGGCACCCGCAAGGGCAGCGAGAACTTCTGACGGAATACCGTGAACGGTCATCATTTGGCCCGACTGAGACATAGGGTCATATATATCATCCTACAACTGGACGTCAACGACCGGCTGCTTGGAGCACAGGCTGATCAGATATCATCATGTAACGGTGAGGGAGTTTGGTCCCGACGGCATTCGAACGTGCCGCTATCGCAGCGGAAGTCTGCTCGCTGGCTAACAGGCGGATGCTAGCGTCCGCACCCAGCTAAATCTGCACCCAGCTAGCGCCCGCAAACGACAGTTTTCGGGCGCTTCAATGGCATTCGCGGTGACGCATTTCGAGCCGAAGTCCTAGCGACTGAGATCAAGCGCGGCTGTCAGGTCACCCATCGGCGGCTGGTCGTTGTTGCGAAGCGCCTTGTCGCGGGCAATCGGGCCGGGAAGAACCGGCAGATCGTAACGCGCGGTGATGAAACGCAAGACCGAGGTGGTATCGTACTGGGTGTGATCGACCGTTCCCATCTTGGCGAAAGGCGAGATGATCAGCGTCGGCACGCGATTGCCCGGCCCCCAGCGGTCGGCTTTCGGCGGCGCGACATGATCCCAGAACCCGCCGTTCTCATCATAGGTGACGACGACTAGCATATGGCTCCACTGCGGGCTTTTCTCGAGGTGGGAAACGACATCGGCGAGATGCTGGTCGCCGCTCGCAACATCGGCATATCCGCCGTGCTCATTGAGATTGCCTTGCGGCTTGTAGAAGCTGACGGCAGGCAGTTTGCCGTCGTCGATATCCCTAATAAACGCCGTGCCGTCCATGCCGCCATCCCTGAGGTGTTCGGCACGAGTCGGAGTGCCGGGCGCATAGGCGGCGAAATAATTGAACGGCTGGTGGTGGGCCTGGAAGTTCGGCACCGGCATCGCGTTCTTGCCATCAAGCGCCACCTGCCATGCGCCGGCATACCAAGCCCAGTCGATGCCTTTCAGCGACAGCAGGTCGCCGATGGTGATGTCGTGCTGTGGCGGCAGCGTGCTCGGCGCAGACGGATCGGCCAAGGCCGGATCGCCGCCTTCGGCCGGCTTGTTGGCGCTCGGCTGATAGGGCGGCTGCATCGTGTTGACGACATAGAAATCGGGCGTGATGGCGCCGTCATTGACGAATTTCGGCGCGCCGGCAAGCGCCGATGCCGGAGAGTTGTCGGACACCTTCAGCGTTACGCCACCGGGTTCCACGGCCGCGATCTGGCCTTTTGCCGGGCTGGTGTCGGCGTTGGGATATCGCGGCGTGCAAGCGCAGATGAGCTGGAAGTGATTGAGGAATGAACCACCAAAGGCGCCCTGGAAGAAGTTGTCGGCGAGAACATATTTCCTGGCCACCGTCCACATCGGCAATACGGAGCCGTCATAATGGCCCATGACGAAGCCGCCGGAATCAGCCCATGCAACGAACTTGTCGTTCCTGCCGCCATTGATCTGCATCTGCTCCTGATAGAAGCGGTGCCAGAGATCGCGCGTGATCATCGAGACCGGTTTGTTGAAGCCGTTCGGATCGTCGATCGAGAAGCTCGCATTCGCCAGATGCGCCGTCTGGGCTTCGGTCACCGGCGGCGTCACGCCCTTCCCGGTCAGGCCGCCCCAGGCCGGCGGCAATTCGGCAAGCGGCCGGCCGTCGCGGTCGAGCTGCCGCATCTGGTCGGCTGTCACGTTCGACAGGCCGTTGGCGCCCGGAAAGCCGCCATAAAGGTTATCGAAGCTGCGGTTCTCGGCATAGATGACGACGACCGTGTCGATCTTGTCGTAGCCGGCAGGCGCGGCGGTGGCCGCCGCAGCGAATGAAGCCAGGGCTGAACCGGCCAGACAAAAGGAAATGAGGAGTTTTAGCCTGGTCATGAAAAGACCTCATGGCTTGGGAGTGGCTAGAGGGGACCACGGAAACGCTAGTGCGGCGCCTTGTCAGTTTTGTGACTCGTACAGCGAGGCAATTAGCCGAACCCGTACTACTCAACAGCGAAAGGAGAAAGCCCTACCATCACGGCGGCAGCAGCCGGAAGTCGTTGCCCTCGGGCAGCAGCTGTCCGCCGTCGACAACTATGGTTGTCCCGGTGATGTAGCTCGCATCGTCCGAGGCGAGGAACAGGAAGGCATTGGCCACGTCGCGAGGGCTGCCGAGCCGCCCCAGCGGTATGGCGTCTTCCATGCTTTTGATAAAGACCGGGCCGCGATGCAACTGGATGGCTTCGGTCAGGATATTGCCGGGCTCGACGCCGTTGACGGTGATGCCATAACCAGAGAACTCGAGCGCTGCGGAACGGATGAAGCCGTTGATGCCGGCCTTGCTGGCCGAGTAGTGGCCGTGACCGGGGCTGCTGACATGCGGGCCGGTGATGGACGAGGTGAACAGCATGCGGCCGTAACGCTGTGCCTTCATCGGCACCACTGCGGCGCGGGCGGCATTGAAGCTGCCGCGCAAATTGACCGCCATGACGCGATCCCAATCCTGCGGGCTGGTGTTCTCGATGAGCTGCCAGGGATAGATGCCGGCATTCTGGACGATGATGTCGAGGCGGCCGTGATGCTCCAGCGCGAGAGCGACCGCAGCCTCGGCGTCAGTCATTTGCGAGATATCGGTGCTGATGAAGCGAGCACCGAGTTCATCGGCGCTTGCCTGCCCGGCCTCGACCTCGGTATCGGCGAGCACAAGCCTCGCGCCCTCTTCGGCAAAGCGTTGTGCGATGCCCTTGCCGATGCCGCGCGCGCCGCCGACGATCAGCGCAACCTTGTCTTGGAGCCGGCCGGTCATGCGAGCCTCTGGCGAATGGTTTGCTTGAATGCATCGAGCAGCACGGCGGCAAGCACCAGCAGGCCGTGGATTACTTGGGTGAAATTGGCCGGAAGGCCCATGAGGTTGATTGCCGTGTTGATGGCCGACAGCAGCAGCACGCCGGCATAGACGCCGGGCAGGGTGCCGACGCCGCCTTTCAGGCTGACGCCGCCGATCACGACGGCGGCGAAGGCGTTGAAAAGCAGGCCGACGCCGAGATTGGCGGTGGCGCCGGAGGTGCGGATCGCCAGCAGCCAGCCGGCAAGGCCGGCAATGGCTCCGGCAAGGACGAAGGCAATGACCAGGTTGCGGTTGACGCGGATGCCGGCGCGGAAGGTTGCGGTCTCGTTGCCGCCGATCATGACGAGGTGCCTGCCAAAGGGTGTCTTGGCCATGATCAGCGAGAAGACGACGAAACATGCAATGGCGATCCAGGCGGTGAGCGGCAGGCCGGCGAGGCGCTGAATGGCGAACCAGCGAATTGCCGGGGCGAGATCCTGTGCCGAGCGGCCGCCCGAAATGACGAGCACCAGGCCGCGCACCCAGATGTAGGACGCGAGCGTGATGATGAAGGCGCTCATCCGCACCTTCACGACCAGAAAACCGTTGAGCGCGCCGATGATGCCGCCGACGGCAAGGGCGAGCAGCAGCGAGGCCGGAACCATCAGCCACTCGGGATGGAGTTGCACACCAATGCCGATGCCTGACGAGCAGAAAAGGATGCCGACCGCCATGGCGCTGAGCGCCGCCACGGATTCGACCGACAGATCCATGTGGCCGGCGATGATGACCAGCGCCAGGCCGATCGACATGACGCCGAGCACGCTCGAAGCCTCGATGATGTTGGCGAATATGCCGAGCTGCAAATAGTTCGGGATGACCGCCGAGAAGACCAGCAGCACGAAGATCAGCATGAACCAAACGAGGTTGTCGAGGATGAACTCGAGGGCGTGGCGTGTGCGAGGGTTCATGTGTTGATCCGGTTGGCGCATGACCCCGAAAATCAAATCGATTTTCGGAAAGGAATTGCGCGGATTAAAAATTGCTACCGTCCTTGCGCGTCCGTTCGGATGCGCGGCGCTGCAGAGAACAGGCTCCGGGCCGGTGTGGCCCGGAGCATTCACACGGCTCCTGCTATTCGACGGACTTCACCGTTTCCGTCGGTGGCTTCTGGTTGCCCCAGAAGGCAGGGTTGTCGACATTTTCCTTGGTGATCGCGGCGCCAGGAATCTTGATGTTGGGTCCCCAGGCTTCCTTGGTCACAGTCGATTTGAGGCCGAGCACATCGTATTCGCCAGGCTTGATTTCCCGCTTGTTGGCGACCTTGTCCATGAACATGGCGACGGCGGCCGCCTGTGCGTAGAGCGGTTGCTCGACTTCGACGTTGAGCCAGCCCTTGCGGATCAGGTCGAGACCGACCGGAGCACCGTTCGAGCTCATCAGCATGACGTCGCCCGGCTTCTTGCCGGCGGCCTCGAGCGAGGCGACGGCGGCGACCGAGAGGTGAGCGGCATGGCTGAAGATGAGGTCGATATCCGGATTGGCAAGTATCTGGTCGTTGACGATGGTCCCGGCGGCATCCGCCGCCCACTGCATGGCTGGAAGCGAGATGATCTTGACGTCCGGGAACGCCTTCATCTTCTCCTCGAAACCCTTCTGGATATCGAGCGTGTAGGGGTCGCCAGGATCGCCGAGCACCTGGAGGATCTTGCCTTTCACCGATCCGTTCTTCGTTTTCAAAAGCTTCTCGGCCTGTTCGGCGGCTATGTGGCCGATCTCGACGGTTCCCGCCACCGAGGTGAAATCGGAGGGGGTCGAGGTGATCTGGCGGTCGAACTCGACCACCGGGATGCCGGCGGCGCGGGCGGACTCGATCGAAGGCTTCAGTGCATTGAAATCGACCGCGGCGAGAATGATCGCCGTCGGCTTCAGCGCGATGACATCGTTCATCTGCGATTGCTGGGCGTCGGTCTTGTTGTCGGCGTTCAGCGTCTTCATCTCATAGCCGACCTGCTTCAGGAACTGTCCCAGAGCACTCACCGAGCCGGTCTGGAACTCATCGAGCAATGTCGGCACCAAATAATAGACGGTGCCCTTGGACTGGGCGAATGCCGGCGTGAGCATGGCAACGGCCAGTGCCAGGATACCGAAGACAGAAAGAAGTATTCGTTTCATGTCGTTCGCTCCTGTTGCGCCGGACCCCTCTTGTGTCCCTCAGCCTGCCGGTCCGGCACCGACAAGCGTCTCGCCGGTGATCATCTTGACCACCGCGTCGGGACTGGTTTTGCTGCGTGCGATATCGCCCGCCACTACGCCTTGCCGGATCACCACGATCCGGTCGGCTACCTGGAAGGCCTGCTGCATGATGTGGGTGATGACGATGACGCCGATGCCCTGGCTCGCCACCTGGCGGATCATGTCGAGGCCGCGCCGCGTCTGCTCGACGCCGAGCGCGGCGAACGGCTCGTCGAGAAGAACCAGCTTGCCGCCCCAGTGCACGAAACGGTTGAGCTCGATGGCCTGCCGCTGACCGCCCGAAAGGTGCTCGACATTGGTGCGCAGCGAAGGGATGCGAGTGCCGGCGCTGGCGAGCGCCCTTTCGACCACTTGCTCCATGGCGCGCTCGTCAAGCACGGGAACGCCGAGAACCTTCCTGGTGATCTCGCGGCCCATGAAGAAATTGGCCACCACGTCGACATTGGTGCAGAGCGAGAGATCCTGGTAGACGGTTTCGATCCCGGCGGCCTTGGCTTCGGCGGGAGTCTTGGCCAGGAATTCCTTGCCTTCGAACAGCATCCGGCCGGAGGTCGGCTCCAGTCCGCCCGCGATAATGTTGACCAGCGTGGATTTGCCGGCGCCGTTGTCACCCAGAAGCGCCACCACCTCGCCCCGGTCGATCGAGAAACTGACGCCCTTGAGCGCTTCGATCGCGCCGTAGTTCTTGGCGATGTTGTCGAGCACCAGCAGGGGTTCGGTCATGCTGCGATCTCCCGGCCTTTCAGGAGGTCACGCCCGCGTTCGCGCTCGGACGTGAATATCTGGCCGAAGCGCGGCGAAAGCACGCCGGAAACGGCAAGTGCTGCGGCGCCGCGCAACACCGCATGTTGCCCGCCACGCGCGACGGTGATGCGGGGCGTCGTGCGGTCTCTTCGTGCCGAGACCGAGTTGTGCAGGCCGGCAGCCGAACCGGCCAACCGTTCAAGCAATTCGGTGGACGCCAGGCCGCCGAGAATGATGGTTTCAGGATCGAACAGATTTTCGATGATGGCGATGGCATTGTGGAAGATGGGGCCGACTTCGGCCACCCAATCGGCGTCGCTGACGTTGCGGCGCCGGAGAGCTTCGAGCGAGAGGTATCTTTCGAGGCAGCCGCGATTGCCGCAGGGGCAAGGCTCGCCGCCGGGCACGGCAGGAATATGCCCAATCTCGCCGGCGTTTCCCCAGGCACCGCGCAACGCGCTGCCGTCGTGCACCATGGTACCGCCAAGGCCGACACCGAAGTAGAGGTAGTAATATTCGGAATATCCGGCCCCAAGGCCGTAAAGGCGCTCCCCCATGGCAGCGGCCGCCATGTCGTTCTCGAAAAAGGCCGGAAGCCCCGTTGAGGCCGCCAGCCGTTCCCGCAGCGCCACGTCCTTCCAGCCGCTCATGGTCGTCGGACCGACAAAGCTCATGGACTCGACCCCGAACGGGCCGGGCAGCGCCATGCCGATGCCGAGAACGCGGCCTCCGGGCCGCAGCCCAGTCAATTCATGCACCATCGCGCCGATCAGCTCGAAGGCATGGTCGGGCGTCGCATGCGGGGCTTCCCGGTGCGTGCTCTCGATGACGTCGCCGCTCAGATTGATCAGAGCGGCATCGATTCCCAGCGGGGTGACGTGGATGCCGACGGCATAGCCGCCCTCAGGATTGATCCGCAGGGTTGCCGGAGGAAGCCCTCGTCCCCGCGGCTCTTCGCGCAGCGACAGAACGTAGCCGTGCTCTTCCAGTTCGCGAACGATGGTCGATACGGTCTGTACGGTGAGTCCGACCCGCCTCGCAATGTCGCCGCGGGCAATGGGGCCATGAAGACGGATGGACTCGAGCACGATGCGCCTGTTGTACGGCCGCCCGAACTCCTGATTGGTCCCGCGCAGTGCCATGCCTTACGCCCTCAAGAGAGGCTAAGTTGGCATCGAAGATTTATTCAGTCAAATGGAATTCAAAAATAATTTCGCGCTTTCACGGTTACGCTAGGCTGCAACCACCAGGAAATTGGATCAAAGATACGGCGCGACCTTCTTGCCGACCGTCAGGAAGCGCAGCGGGTCGATCGCTTCGCCATTGTGGCGGACCTCATAGTGCAAATGCGGGCCGGTCGAGCGGCCGCTGCTGCCGGTCTTGCCGATGATGTCGCCGGCCGCGAGCTTCTGGCCGACATTGACGTCGATTTCGCTAAGATGCCCATAGCGCGTGGCAAAGCCGTTGCCATGGTCGACCTCGACCATGCGGCCGTAACCGCCGTTCCACCCTGCCTTGACGACGATGCCCGGCGCGGTGACCTTGGCGGGCATGCCGACGGGCGCCCGGAAATCCATTCCCGAATGCAGCGCGGCGGTGCCGAGGAGAGGATCGGTGCGCACGCCGAACGGGCTGGTGACGGAGTGGCCGGGAGCGGGATTGGCAAGCGGCAGCCGCCGCGCCTCCTTTTTCAGGTGGTCGAGCGCATCCAGCGCCTCGTCGAGTTCCTTGACCTTGCTATCGAAGATCATCGAGCTGTCGAGCGGTATCAGCGGGCCGCCGACATCACTCTTGCCGAAATCGCTGTCGACCGGCAGGCCGGCCGTCTCGAGCGCCTGCGAGATCGCATCGGCGCTCTTGTAGGCGTTGTCGGCAAGCGTGGCGATGCGGGTCAGCTGCTGGCTCTCTATGGCCTTGAGCGATTCATTGATCGACACGAACAGCCTGTCGGCGCGGTCGGCCGCCGTCTCGCTTGGCAGCGGATCGGAGCGAGTCGACCATAGCGAGAACGGCCTGGTATCGCCGTCGCCAACGCTGCTGGTGCCAAGGCTGCTGGCACCAAGATTGGAGCCAAGGCTGGCGCCAAGACCGGCAACCGAATAGGCCATCGGCTGGGCGATGCTGCCGGTCGCGTCGGCATGTTCGTCCGGCTTTGCGGGTGCGGCGTCCCCCAGGGCTGGCTCGGTTCCGACTTCGCTTTCGGCGCGTTCGAGGATCGGGCTGAGGCGGCCATGACGCTGGCTGAGCTGGCTTTGCCGTTCCAAAAGCTCACTCACCTTGGTTTCCATGAGCTGCTGGTCGAGAAGCTGGCGGCTGGTGATGCGGTCGACCTGGGCGCGAAGTGCCGAGATGCGATCCTCATAGGCCTGCTGCATGCGTGCCTGCCGCGCCGTCGTGGCGCCGATCAGGTCGTCGCGCAGCACGAGGTAGGAGGTTGCCAGCAGGTAGCCTATGGCGACCGCTGCCAGCGCCGAGCCGACAAAGGCGGCAACCCAGGGGCGGATGGTGAAGTGCCTTATTTCGTTGCCCCGGGCGATGATGACCGTATGGGGCTCCTTGCGCCTGCCGAAGACCGCTGACTGACCGGTTACGTTCACGGGACCAAGCTTTCGTTACGACACCAACGACCAGCCTGATTACACATCATTAAGGTTAACGGCCGGTTTCTTTGCCGCAATCGCCCACACCCACGGGTTGCAGCAGAATTTGGGATGAGAAGCGAACGAGCGGCGTGGATTTTGACGCCTCGCGAGGGAGTTCAGGCAGCCGCCGGCGCCATCGTCAAAGCGCGCGCACGGCTTCCAGCACCTCTTCGGCATGGCCCTTGACCCGGACCTGCCGCCAGATCCTGGCGATCCGTCCGTCCCGCCCGATCAGGAATGTCGCGCGCTCGACGCCCATATACTTGCGGCCATACATCGTCTTCTCGACCCAAAGACGATAGGCCTCGATCACCTTGCGCTCCTCGTCGGCGACGAGGTCGACCGTGAGATCGTATTTCGCCTTGAATTTGTCGTGTTTCCTGACGCTATCCGGCGAGAGTCCGATCACAACGGCGCCGGCCTTCTCGAATTCCGGCTTCAACTGCGAAAAGCTGATCGCCTCGGTGGTGCAGCTTGTGGTGTCGTCTTGCGGGTAGAAATAAAGTACGATCGGCTTTCCCAGGAATGCGGCGAGTCTGAGCGACCCGCCGCCGTCGCGCGGAAGGTCGAATTGCGGCGCAGGCTCGCCAACGTCGAGATCAGCCATATCGATGCCCTTGTTTGAGGTTACGCGCGAAGCTGCATCGATATAGTGTCGAGCGGGGATTCGTCCACGATAGAGTTCGTACAACGGAAAATTGCGTGGATCAGGAGCACCCGCAGCACGAGAAGATCCGATTCAGGCGTGATGAAATCACCGACCTGGGCGCTTTCCCGTCGGCGTGCCGTGTGCCGCCGCTCGGCCAGGCGCGGATCGGTCGCGGCTTTCGCATTCTAGCGCGGCTGGTCGCCGGCTTTTCGGCGCTCATGCTGCTAGCCGCCGCCGCAGTCTATCTGGTCGGCGCATCCGGCTTCGGCACCGAGCGGCTGCGCGCGGAAGCCGAAACCGCAATCGAAAAACTGGCCGGCGTCGAGGTCAACGTCACGGTCGGGCCGGCCCAGCTCACGCTTGACGGATCGAGTTTCATTGCGCTGCAGGTGAGCGACGTGAGCCTCAAGACCGCCGACGGCAAGCCGATGGCCGATGCCGGGCGCGTCCGCTTCGGCATCCGGCTGATACCGCTGCTTTCTGGCGAGGTGCGGCTCACCAGCGCCAGAATCTCCGACGCCCACATCGTGGCCGCGGCGATGCCGTCGGGTGGCGACTGGATGGCAGCGCTGCGCAATGAAGACGGTCTCATCGATCCGGAGAAACTAGCCGCTGCGGTCTTCGGCAACGTCAACCACGCACTCGATGCGGTGCGCGAGGATTCGATGCGCCAGATCGACCTGCGCAATGTCGAGTTCGAGCTGCCCGAGGCCGGCTCGGTCAGGCTGGTCAAGGTCGCCGATGCCACGGTTCTGCAAAGCGGGCCGGGCAGCATGGAATTTTCATCCGACGCCGATGTCGACGGCAGGGCGCTCACCATCGATGCTTCGGCCACCCGCGACACGACGACGCGACGTATCACGGCACTGGACGCCAGCGTCAAGATAGCGGGCGCCGACGAGGCCGCAGCGTCTGCGGGTGGCAAGCTGGGCACGATAGCGTTGAAGCTCGCCGGATCGGAAGGAGCCGGCGATACCAGGTCGCGGCTGACGGCTTCCTTGTCGCTCGCGGGCTCGGTGGTCGATCTCGGCCCGCGCGGGCTGCTGCCAGGAGACGTCAATGCCGATGCCACGCTTGTCGCCGGCAGCAACAAGATCCAGGTGGACAGGCTGCTGCTGAAGACCGGCCGCTCGACCTTCGATTTCGCCGGTTCGATCGGGCCGAAGCCGGTAACCGCGGCTGGCGAGGAGCCAGCCTATCGCTACGATCTGACCAGCGACGGCTCGACGCTGGCGCCTTCAGAGTCGCCGGAGCCGGCGCTCACCTTTTTCGCCCGCATCGCCGGCGTCTACCAGACCAGGAGCCACAAGCTCGTCGCCGAGCAGATCGGCATCAGGTCCGGCTCGACGAGCGAGGCACTGGGCACGGCTTCGGTCGAGTTTGTCGAAGGAAAGGCGCCGGGTATATCCGTGGCCTTCAACGTGCACGATATGCCGGTCTCGCATGTCAAGCAATTGTGGCCGTGGTTTTCCGCCCGCAACGCCCGCCTGTGGGTGCTGCAGAACCTGTTCGGCGGCCGCGTCGTCGATGCCAGCCTGCAGTTCCAGGTCGTGCCGGGGCGTCTCGGCAACGGCGTCCCGCTTTCGGCCGATGAAGTGTTCGGCCGTTTTCAGATCGAAGGCTCGCGCTTCGACACGGCCGGCCGCATTCCGCCGATCCGCGATGCCGTGGGTGTTGTCGGGTTTCATGGTAATGATGTCGACATCGCGCTGTCGTCGGGCAACGTCTACATGCCGGGCGGGCGTACGGTGGCGGCCAGCAACGGCACGCTTACGGTCAAGGCGGCGAACCGCCCGCCGGTGATCGGCGCGCTCGACATCGATGTCGCCGGCGAGGCGCCCGCGATCGCCGAACTGGCGTCCTATGAGCCAATCAACGCCATGCGCCATGTCGGCCTGCTGCCTGAAGACCTGACCGGCACGGTGACCGGCCACGTCAAGGCTGACATTCCGCTGCAGTCGGGGGTCGACTCCTCCAAGCTCGGTTGGCTGGTGGCGCTGGACTATAAGGACCTGTCGCTGGCCAAGCCGTTCGAGGACCAGACGGTGACCGACGCCGACGGTTCGATCACGGTCGGGCCCGATCAGGCCGTGATATCTGCCAAGGCGCTGCTGAACGGCATCCCGGCCGAGCTCGACCTGGTCGAGCCGCTCAAAGACGATGGACCGCCGCGCAGCCGCAAGGTCGCGCTCGTGCTCGACGACAAGACGCGCGCGGCCACCATGCCCGGCCTGTCGACGCTGCTTTCCGGAACGGTGAAGGTGGCGATCGACAAGAGCGGCAGCGGCAACCAGAATGTCTCGGCAGACCTGACCAATGCCCGGCTGGACATCCCCTGGGCAGGCTGGAGCAAGGGGCCGGGCATCCCCGCCAACGCCACATTCGTCATGACCAAGTCCGACGACACCACGACGCTGTCTGATTTCAACCTCGACGGAAAGACCTTCTCCATCGATGGCAATGTGGTGCTGGTCAAAGGCGCCTTGTCGTCGGCCCGGTTCAGCAAGGTCACATTGAACAGGGGCGACGACGTTGCCGTGTCAGTAAAGCGATCGGGCAAGGGCTATGCGGTCGATGTCCGCGGCGATGCGCTGGACGCACGCTCGCTGGTCAAGCAGTTCACCTCCGATGTCGACACCGCCACCAAGACCGCCGGCTCCAACGCAATTTCCGTCAGCGCCGACGTCAATTCTCTGACCGGCTTCCACGACGAGGTCCTGTCGAACCTGAAGCTGAACTACAGCGCCGCCGGCTCCAGGGTGAATGGCCTCGATGTCAGTGCCACGGCAAGTTCCGGCGCGGCCATAACCATCAGCAACATGACCGGCGACGGCCGGCGCACGCTCAACGTGAAGTCGGCCGATGCCGGCGCCATATTGCGGTTTCTCAACGTTTACGAGCACATGGAGGGCGGATCGATCACGCTGGCGCTGACGGGAGCGAGCGACGGACCGATGACGGGCCAGGTCGACACCCGCAACTTCTTCGTGGTCAACGAGCCGAAACTCGCCTCGATCGTATCGACCACGCCGGCCGGCGACAGCCGCAGCCTGAGCCAGGCGGTCAGGGCCGACATCGACACCTCTAGGGTGAAGTTCGAACGCGGCTTCGCTGAGATCGACAAGGGCGCCGGCTATCTGAAGCTCGCCAATGGCGTGCTGCGCGGCCCGCGCATCGGCACTACCTTCCAGGGCACGCTCTACGACCAGAACAACAATATGGACGTGACCGGAACGTTCATGCCGGTCTATGGCCTCAACCGCATCTTCGGCGAACTGCCGCTGTTCGGCCCGCTTCTCGGCAATGGCCGCGATCGCGGCCTGATCGGCGTGACCTATCGGCTGAAGGGCAATGCCAACAAGCCGAACCTGGACATCAATCCGCTGTCGGTGATCGCGCCCGGAATATTCAGGTCGATCTTCGAGTACCGGTGAGGTCAAACTTCAATCACTTTGAGCGACCGAGTTCGACCCGTTCCTGTCGTCAATGACACGCACGATGGATGACCGGATTGAGCCGTATCGTTGAAAAAGTCCGCGTCGCGGCTGCCCATGGCATTTGCATAGAATGGCGTTCCGCAAATCTAAAAGTGAATCCTGATTCCACACGATGCGCTGCCGTGGAACGGGATTCTATTGTCGATGCCGACTTTGCGGTGCGTCAGACTTTTTCAACAAATATCAGCCCGGAGCGGTCATTCGAGATGCCGCGTCGAACGGCTCTAGTGCGGCTTTGCTGACCTTCGGGCATTCCGAAGACCCGCCGTTCGCGCTACGGCCTGATGCGACCGAGTGCCGCGTGCCCATCCGTCAGATGACGCTTACTGCGTCCTTCTAGCCAGCCGCCATTTCGTTAAACAGCCAATCGCGGAAGGCCTTGACCTTCCTCTGCCGCAGCGCGCCATCCGGATAGACGACGTAGTATTTCCACCTCGACTTCAGCGCCAGATCAAAGGGACGCACCAGTCGCCCGGCCGCCAGATCGACAGAGACGAGTGCGCTCCTGCCCAACAGCACACCTTCGCCCTGCACGGCCGCCTCGACAGCATAGGCGGCGGAGTCGAACCTCACTCCACTATTGGGATCGATATCGTCCAGGCCGGCGCACCGCAGCCATGTAGCCCAGTCGATGCGGAAGTCATGGTGGATAAGCCTGTGGTGTCTAAGGTCGCTGGGCTGGCGCAGCGGATGTTCTCCCTGCAGCAACTCCGGACTGCAGACAGGAGAGACGTCCTCCTCGGCAAGGAACTCCGACACCACCCCTTCATAGCCGCCCTCGCCGTAGCGTATCGCGATGTCGATTCCGTCCCTGATGAAATCCGCGTGCACGCCCGACGTGGAGAGACGCACATCGATGTCGCGGTTCTCCCGATGGAAACGATACAGCCTCGGGACAAGCCACCGGCCGGCAAAGCCGTCCGACGTGCTGACATTGAGGACACCTGCCGATCTTGACGCCGTGGCGACGATCGTCGCGGCCCCGATCCGGTCCAGGGCTGCGCCGACTTCCGCTGCATATGCGGCGCCTGCGGGTGTGAGGCGCACGGAGCGCGTTCCTCGTTCGAAGAGCCGAATGCCGAGCCTTTCCTCTAGGTTGCGGACGGCGCGACTGATCGCCCCATGCGTCAGGTTCAACTCGGCCGCCGCTTTCGTGAAGCTCAGGTGACGAGCCGCCGCGTCGAAGGCGGGGAGAGCGGTCAAAGGAGGAAGTCTGTGCGGCATGGCCAACCTGTGAGCGATAGTCACATATCGTGCACAAACATTCGCTTGTCGTCCAGCCTGGATCCAAGCAACGTGAGGCCTGTGGAAGCATCATCTTCAGCTTTCTTTCGACAACGACGCAACAGATGAAAGGAAACACGCTGTGAGCACCATTCATGCTTACATGGACGCATGCGATCGCATGGTACCGGCGTCTCAGCGCACCCCCATGGACGCAGTCGTATCCCTGTTCCGCTCGGCGGCGGACCTTGCCACCCGCCTTTTCGCCGGGTTGCAGCGCCGCTGGACGATGCAGCGCATTGCGCGCTTCTCGGATCGTCGCCTCCAGGACATGGGCTTCGAGCGCGACTGGGACGGGTCAATCATCCGCAGGCAGCGACAGCCGGGGCGGCGCCGATAATTCCGAGTACTGAAGGAGAAACGATATGAAGGTCTATCCCCATCTCTGGTTCGAATCCCAGGCCGAAGAGGCCATGGAATTCTACATGTCCGTGTTCAAGGAGTCGAAGGTCCTCGAACGCACCGACCTCCCTGATCCCGAGTTGTCGGTTGTCCGGTTCGAACTGGCCGGCCTGCCGATAGCGGCCCTCAATGCCCATGCGCACGCGCCATACAACGAGGCGTTCTCCTTCCTTGTGGAAACCGGGGACCAGGCGGAAACCGACTACTACTGGAATGCACTGACGGCCGGGGGCGGCAAGGAGCAGCCATGTGGATGGCTGACGGACAAATTCGGCGTCTACTGGCAGGTCACGCCCACAATCCTGCTGCAAATGATCGCGGACCCTGACCGGGAGAAGGCCGGTCGGGTGATGCAGGCCATGTACAAGATGAAGAAGATCATCATCGCGGATCTCGAAGCGGCTTACGCCGGCAAGGCGTAATTCACCCCCTTACAATCTCGAACGTAGGAGGCTCCCATGGCAACGCTTATGGGCAAGAAAGTTGTCGTCGTTGGAGGCAGCTCCGGCATCGGTCTCGGTGTCGCAGCGTCTGCCCTCAAGAGCGGCGCGGAACTGGTGATCGTCGGCCGGTCACCAGAGAAGTTACAGGCCGCAGAACGCACGCTTGGTGCAGATAGTCGTGTGAGAACTTTTGCCGCGGACATGACGAAGGAGGCGAAAATTGCATGGCTGTTCGACGAAGTCGGGGCATTCGATCATCTCGTCTCGACGGCCGGAACACCGCCTCCGGGCGATCCCATCGATCGTACCGACATGGATGTCGTGCGCCGCTTCGTCGACAACAAGCTGATTGGCGCCGTCCTGCTGGCGAAACATGCAGTACGCACCCTGAAGACCGGGGGCTCAATGACCTTGACTTCGGGGATCAACAAGGATCGACCGCCGGTTCCCGGAGGCTCGGTTGTATCCGCGATTGCCGGCTCATTCAGCTATTTTGCCCGCGCCCTGTCGCTGGAATTGGCTCCGACGCGTGTGAACATCGTGTCGCCCGGATGGGTCGACACGCCAATGTTCGACGAACTCGTCGGAGAAGCCAAATCCGGCTTCTTTGAGAGCATGGCCGCTCGCCTGCCGGCGGGAAAGATTGCGACACCTGCGGACATCGCCCCTGCCTACATCTACGCCATGGAAAGCGACTTCACGACGGGCGAGACCATTCACATCGACGGCGGCCAGAGGCTCATCTAGCCGCCCTTTCTTCAGGTCACGAAAGGTCCGTCAGCAGCGCGATCCGGCTCGATCGCCATCAATTCCTTTCAGGACACCAAGGAATGGTTGGTGGAACGGCGCTGGCCGGATGGCTGGCCCGGGACCTTGCCTGGAAGATACAGCGGACAAAAACGCGAAGGGATAAGAAGGGATAAAAAGATGATACTTATTACCGGCGGTTTGGGATCGATCGGGTCGCACACGGCACGGGCGCTCCTCGACATGGGCGAGGCAGTCGTGCTCACCGGGCGCCGATCCACTCAGCTCCCTGAGTTCTTGGCCGATGAACCCGGCGGCCGGGTCGTCGTCGAGCCCCTGGATACCACAGATGACGCGGCCTTCCTCGATATCGGAAAGCGGCATGAGATCACCGGTATCGTGCACCTCGCTGCGGCGCAGTTCAATCTGCCCGATCCGGTCGAGTATCTCCGCGCCGAATCCGCCGCTCTGCTCAACGCACTCAAGGCGGCAACGGCGTGGCGTGTACGGCGGTTCTCCGTAGCCGGCTCTATCGGCGTGTATGTCGGAGTGGACGAAGTGCCATGGCGCGAGGATGCTCCGTTGCCAGTCCTGGCGCCGCACCAGATTCATGCGTTCAAGAAGACCGGGGAGCTGTTCACAACGCTGATCGGTGACAGTGCCGGGTTCGACGTGGTCAATCTGCGGATCGGCACCATCTGGGGACCCCTCGGCCTGCGGCGTCATCAAGGGACGAAGCCAGTCCTCGGGCAAGGTAATCGGGTTACGCGCCGATATGGATGCCCTTCCAGTTGAAGAAACAACGGGCCTTTCCTACGCGTCGCGGGTTCCCGGCAGGATGCACGCGTGTGGGCACGATGGGCACACGGCGATGTTGCTGGGTGCCGCAAAGGGCCTGGCTGAGACGCGCAACTTCGACGGCACGGCAGTGCTGATTTTTCAGCCCGCCGAAGAAGGCGGCGCTGGTGCAAAAGCCATGTGCGATGACGGGCTGATGACCCGCTGGAACGTCGAGAAGGTGTTCGCCCTGCACAACGAGCCCGGCCTGCCGATCGGCCATTTCGCCACGCGCACGGGGCCGTTCGGTGCTGCTGTGGCCAGCTTTCGGATCACGATCGAAGGAAAGAGCGCTCACGGAGCCAGTCCGCAGGCAGGTGTCGATACGCTGCTTCCTGCGGCGAACATCCTGATCGCCTTGCAAACGGTCATCTCGCGAAACGTCGATCCGCTGAAGAGTGGGGTCATAAACATCGGGTCATTCAGCGGCGGCCAGTCGGGAGCGGTGGTCCCTCAAACGACGCTGATGCACGGCACCGCTCGCTGGTTCGAGCCAGAGGTCAGGGACATGATGCAGCGGCGCATCACCGAGATCTCGGAGGGAATAGCTGCGTCCTACGGGGCGACCGCGACAGTCGACTACAAGAGCCTATACCCAGTGGTCGTGAACCATCCAGCCGAGACGGCGCTGGCGGTGGATGTCGCTCGCAATGTCATGGGAGCCGACGCTGTCAATTCCGACCATCCCCAACTCATGGGGTCCGAAGACTTCGCGTTCATGCTTCAGGAGCGGCCCGGCAACATAGCGCTCATCGGCAATGGCAACACCGCTGGCCTGCATGAAGCGTCGTACGATTTCAATGACGCGGCAATCCCCTATGGCGTCTCGTACTGGATGCGTCTGGTTGAGACGGCAATGCCAAGCACCTTCCATTGAGCGCATTTCGCGTCGTTCTCTTTCACGTTCGCAAACGACGCAGAGTAAGCATCCAGTCAGACCGGCCGCACCAGAATGTGCTTCTTCTTGCCGAGCGACAGCTTCAGGATGGTTTCCGGACCGACGTCTTGAAGCGTCACCATCCTGCGATCGTCGGTGACAGGCTCGTCGTTCAGGCGCACGGCACCGCCCTGGATATGCCGCCGCGCCTCGCCGTTGGACGCTGCCAATCCAGCGGTGACGAACAGCGACAATATGCCGACGCCGACTTCCAGGTCAGCCTTGTCCACCTCGACGGTCGGCAGCGTTTCGGCGAGCGCGCCTTCCTCGAAGGTCTTGCGAGCCGTTTCGCTGGCCTTTTCCGCGGCCTCGCGGCTATGCAGCATTGCGGTGATCTCGGTGGCGAGGATCTTCTTCGCCTCGTTGATCTCCGAGCCGCCGAGCTGTTCGAGGCGCGCAATCTCGTCGAGGGAGAGCGTCGTGTAGAGTTTCAGGAAGCGGCCGACATCGGCGTCCTCGGTGTTGCGCCAGTACTGCCAGAACTCGTAAGGCGACAGCATCTTCGCATCGAGCCAGACCGCCCCTGACGCCGACTTGCCCATCTTGGCCCCGGACGAGGTGGTGAGCAGCGGCGTGGTCAGCGCGTAGAGCTGCGCGTTTTCCATGCGATGGCCGAGATCGATGCCGTTGACAATGTTGCCCCACTGGTCAGAGCCGCCCATCTGCAGCCGGCAGCCGAGACGCTTGTAAAGCTCGACGAAGTCGTAGGCCTGCAGGATCATGTAGTTGAACTCGAGGAACGACAGCGATTGCTCGCGGTCGAGCCTGAGCTTGACCGAATCGAAGGCCAGCATGCGGTTGACGGAGAAGTGCCGCCCGACATCGCGCAGGAAGTTGACGTAGTTGATCTCCATCAGCCAGTCGGCGTTGTTGATCATGATGGCGTCGTTCGGGCCGCTGCCGAATTTGAGGTAGGGCATGAAGTTGCGGCGGATGCCGGCCAGATTGTCCTCAATATCCTGCGGCGTCAGCAGCTTGCGGGCCTCGTCCTTGAACGACGGGTCGCCGATCATCGAGGTGCCGCCGCCCATCAGCGCGATCGGCCGGTGGCCGGTCTGCTGCAGCCAGTGCAGCATCATGATCTGGATCAGTGAACCGGCATGCAGGCTCCTGGCGGTTGCGTCGAAGCCGATATAGGCGCTCACCGTCTCCCTGGCGAAAAGCTGGTCGAGGCCGGCGTCATCCGAAGTCTGATGGATGAAACCGCGCTCGCTCATTATGCGCAGGAAATCGGATTTGAAGGCAGACATTGTTTCTTTCCCGAAAGCGCCCGGCCGCTGCGGCTTGGGGCGTGCATGAACGCGGGCGTTTAACATCAGCGCGCGATCAGCAAAAGTGGAATCCGATTTTGCGGCCGATTGCGCGCCGGATAAAGGTCCAGCGATCAGCAAAAGTGGAATCCGGTTTTGCGGCCTGCTCGGATGACGTCCAGTATGCTTGCTTCATCGTTTCGGCTGGCGTAATGAGGCGCCGCGCCGGCGGACCCTTGCAGTCTTCGATCCGCTGGAACGGCACCGCAGAGCATCCATCGAATGCAATATCCCATGACAGAGCCCGACGCGACATGCCGGACGCATTGATATCCATCGTCATTCCTTGCCGGAACGAGGCGAAAAACCTGCCGCTTTTGCTCGACGAGATCGGGGCGGCGATGGCCGGGCGCAACTTCGAAGTGATCGTCGTCGATGACGGTTCGACCGACGACACCGCTGCGGTGCTTGCGGCACAGGCGACGCTTCAGCCATTTCCGCTTCGTCACGTCAGGCACGAGAAATCCGCCGGCCAGTCCCTCTCCGTGCGTTCGGGCGCATGGGCGGCGCGGGGCGATATTGTCGCCACCATCGACGGCGATGGCCAGAACGACCCCAAATATATTCCGCTGCTCGTCGATGCGCTGCGGCAGGCCGGGCCCGATGCCGGTGCTGCCCAAGGGCAGCGCCTGAAGCGCCGCGACAGCAAGATCAAACAACTGGCCTCCCGCTTCGCCAACTGGCTGAGAAGCGCGATCCTGCATGATGAAACCCGCGACACCGGCTGCGGCCTGAAGGCTGTCCACACCGACATCCTCAGGAAATTGCCGTTTTTCGACGGCACTCATCGCTTTGTTCCGGCCCTCGTCATCCAGGAGGGATACGGCGTCGTCCACTGTGATGTCGTTGACCGCTCCCGCCGTTACGGCAAGTCGAATTACGGCATTTTCGATCGTGGCCTGCAAGGTGTGCTCGATCTCGCCGGCGTCTGGTGGCTTCGTCGCCGGCGCCGGAGAATGCCAAAAGTAAAGGAAATCAGGCATGGCTAACGTGCTTCAGGAATTGGCGACCTGGCTTCACCAGGTTTTCGTCAAGCAATTCGATGCGTGGGTTCTGCTCGGCTTCGTCGCCCAGTTCTTCTTCACCATGCGCTTCCTGGTGCAGTGGGTCGCATCGGAAAAAGCCAAACGCAGCGTGGTGCCGATCGCCTTCTGGTTCTTTTCGCTGTTCGGCGGCGGCCTGCTGCTGATCTATGCGATCCAGCGCGAGGATCCGGTGTTCATCGCCGGCCAGGCGATGGGCATGTTCATCTACATCCGCAATCTCTGGCTGATCGCCAACGAGCGCAAGGCGGCGATGACCAAGGTCGATTGAGCATCTGCCCCATCGGAAGCAAGTAATCAGAGGGGCCGCAATGAACAGGAATTATCTCCTTCTTTTCCTGTTCAGCCTGCTGATGATGGTTTCCGGGCTGGCGGCCATGCCGCCGCTCGATCGCGATGAGCCGCGCTTCGTCCAGGCCACCAAGCAGATGGCCGAGACCGGCGACTATGTCGACATTCGCTTCCAGCAGGCCTCGCGCTACCAGAAGCCGATCGGGATCTACTGGCTGCAGTCGGCCGCCGTGGCGCTGAGCGGCGAGGGAGCCGAAGCGCCGATCTGGGTGTATCGCCTGGTGTCGGCCCTCGGCATCGCCATCGCCGTGGTGGCTGTCGCCTGGACGGGCGCAAATCTTTTCAGGCCCGACGCCGGTCTGGCCGCCGGCCTGGTCATGGCGGCGATTTTCGCGACAGCTTTCGAAGGCCGTGATGCCAAGACCGACGCAGTGCTTTTGGCCTGCTGCGTGACGGCGCAAGGCGCGCTGGCGCAGATCTATGTGGCGTCGCGCAGGAACCAGGCGGTCGCCGGCTATTTGGCGTGGATTTTCTGGGCCGCCCAGGGCGCGGCAATCCTCATCAAGGGACCGATCGCGCCACTGTTGTCGGCGCTGACCGTCGCGGTGCTGTTGGCGTTCGAGCGGGACTGGCGCTGGCTGTCGAAGCTCAAGGCGACACGCGGTCTCGCCATCGTGCTGCTGATCGTGCTGCCCTGGCTTGTCCTCATCACCTGGAAAAGCGGTGGCGCTTTCCTGCAGCAAGCCGTCGGCAAGGATATGCTCGGCAAGGTCGCGCAGGGCGAGGAATCACATGGCCTTCCGCCCGGCTTCTATGCGTTGACTTATTCGCTGTTCATGTGGCCCTTCGGACTGGTCGCGGTCGGCGCCGGGCTCCAGGCGCTCAATCGCCTGCGCGACGATCCTAGCATCCGCTTCTGCGTCGCCTGGTACATTCCGTTCTGGCTGCTGTTCGAACTGATCCCGACAAAACTGCCGCACTACGTCCTGCCGGCCTATCCCGGCCTGGCACTGATGGTCGGCTGGCTTCTGACCTTGAAACCAGAGGAGGCGAATGCGCCGCTCAGGCGCTGGCAGGCGTGGCTATGGTGGGCGACCGCATTCGGCTTCGTCCTGGTCACAACAGGTCTTGCAGTGCTTTGCATCGCCGCGCCGCTCTATCTTTCCGGCACATTCTCTTGGTGGAGCGTTCCGGCCGCCGCCGCTGCACTGGCGGCCGGCTACCTTGCCTTCCCGCGCCAACTGCAAGTTCCGCTCGGCCGCGTCGCCGCAATCGCGATTTGTGCCGGCATTAGTTTTGCTTTGCTGTTCGGTGTCATCGCCCCGTCATTGAAACCTATTTGGATGAGCCCCGAGATCGAGGCTGCGGTTCGCGCGAATCGACCCTGCGAGACGACGGTTCTCGCCTCGGCGGGGTATCACGAACCGAGCCTGGTATTTTTGGTGGGTACAAACACGATCCTGACCAATGTCGATGGCGTCGCGCAACATCTGCTTGCCGATCCGGCCTGCGCGCTGGCGCTGGCGCCGGTCGCAGAAGAGAAAAGGCTGGATGGCCTGCTGGCAGGGCAGGGCAAGTCGGCGAGCCGCGTCGCCCGGATCGACGGCATCAACTATTCGTCAGGGGAAAAACTGTCGCTTGGCCTTTACCGGATGGCCGACTGATCTCTGCCTCGCGGCGAATAGCCACGCATCAGCCGGCGCGCGTGGTGCGGCATGAGCATCGATCAGGCCATTCCGGTTTCCGCGTTGCTTCGACCGATGCCGGGGCGCTCGAGCGCCAATTTCCGGAAAACGATGTCGATCATTCGTGCCCGGCTGGCGCGGCGGCCGGCCAGCTATTCCAGGATTTCGTGGCCAGTCTGGGCAGGTGCCTGTCTGCTGCTGACGGCTGCCGCAATGATTTTCCTGGATGGCGCCGCCGCGGACTGGCGCGCTCAATTGCCGGCCGGGTTCGTCGCAACCGCAAGGACTTTCACCGATTTCGGCCTGGGCGGCTGGTATCTCATCCCACCCGCAGTCCTGCTCCTGTTGGCCAATCTGCTGGACTGGCGCACCCTTTCGAAGCGCTGGCACATGGTTGCCTGCAACTGGACCTGCCTGGCCTTCTTCATGCTGGGCGCGGCCGGATTGTCAGGGCTGGCTGTGACCGTCCTGAAGCACGTCATCGGCCGGCAGCGGCCAAACCTTGCGGGGGTAGAGTTGCTGTCGCTCCACCCCTTCGCGTTCGAGGCACGTTTCGCCAGTTTCCCGTCCGGCCATGCAACGAATGTGGGCGCAGTCGCGGCGATGGTGATGCTGCTTTCGCCGTCTTGGGGGAAATATGTGGTTCTGCCTGTCACCGTCTGGATAGCCGTGACGCGTGTCGTGGTCGGCATGCACTATCCGAGCGATACGATCGCCGGCTTCGGCCTCGGCGTCGCTTGCACGGTCGCGACAGCGCTGATCTTTGCTCGGCTCGGTTTTATCTTCCGCCGGACGGCGGCAGGATTGCCGGTCCGCAAGAAGACGTTCAGGCTTCGCGCGACATGGCGCAAGCGGGCAAGCCCGCCACCAATACGTTTTCTGGAAACAGCCAATCCCTGAGAGGCCCCGACCCGAAGCTGCAGCTTGCAGTTCCCGGGAGATCGGACCTACTTGCTGTCCAGTCCGCCCCAAGACCGTACCAGCCGGGCCATATCGGGCGAGTTGGTAGTCCGGGCCTCACTCTCGAGTCCTTCGGCGACACCGGCGCGGTCGGCGGTGGGGCGGTTCTGGCTGACCTTCCACTTGCCGTTGATGTCGGTGATTTCGATCTCCAGCCCGACGATGCCCTTGATCTGCGACTGGATGAAGGCCGGCGGCGCGTCGGTCACCGCCCAGGGCGTCTCGCGGCTGCCTTCTTGGGACAAGGTCAGATCGGAAATCTGCTGCGCCAGCCAGTCCTGGTCCTCGATCACCCGGACGGTGCCGCGCACCTGGACGATGGCGTAGTTCCAGGTCGGCACCACTTTGCCGGTCTCGCGCTTGGTCTCATACCAGGACGGCGTCACATAGGCGTCGGCGCCCTGGAAGACGACCAGCACCGGCGAAGCGGGACTATCGGCCAGCAGGCGCCATTGCGGATTGGCCTTCGCCAGATGGGCGCGCAGCCTGCCGTTGGGCGCCACGTCGTCGTCGAGCAGGAAGGGGATCGCGTTGGCGACCGGTCCCTCCGCCCCATTTGAGATCAGCAGGCCAAGCGGATGTGCTCGTATCAGCCCATGCAGGATGTCCTGCCGCGTTTCCTGGAAATGAGGGGGCTGGTACATGCTGTCCGCCGATCCGCCTAGCGCAGCCGCTTCGGCCGCGGGTCGGCCAGTTCGCCGGCCAGCCGGCGATCGAGGTAGTCAGCACACTCCTGGAGCAGGAGGTCGGCGTCGTTGGCGAAGAAATGGTTGGCGCCGGGCAAGGTCTTCTGGGTGATGGTGATGCCCTTTTGCGTGTGCAGCTTGTCGACCAGCGCCTGCACGTCCTTCGGTGGCGCCACCTTGTCGGCATCGCCGTGGATGATCAGGCCGGATGACGGGCAGGGCGCCAGGAAGGAGAAGTCATAGGTGTTGGGCTGCGGCGCGATCGAGATGAAGCCTTCGATCTCCGGCCGGCGCATCAGAAGTTGCATGCCGATCCATGAGCCGAACGAATAGCCGGCGACCCAGCAGCTCTTTGAATCCGGATGCAGCGATTGCACCCAGTCGAGCGCGGCGGCAGCGTCCGACAATTCGCCGGTGCCGTGGTCGAATTCGCCCTGGCTGCGGCCGATGCCGCGGAAATTGAAGCGAAGCGTGGTGAAATCCCGCTTCTGGAACATGTAGAAGAGGTCGTAGACGATCTTGTTGTTCATCGTGCCGCCGAACTGTGGGTGCGGATGCAGGACGATGGCAATCGGCGCGCTCTTTTCCTTGGAGGGCTGGTAGCGACCCTCCAGGCGGCCGGCCGGACCGGTGAAAATGACCTCAGGCATAAAAAACTCCAATGTGTACGAATGCGCGGCGCCCGGAACAACTCTTCCTCTGGCCTTGACGCAGGGCGAGCGTCTTTCTAGAAGCTAGTTTAGAATTGTTCAAAACTAGGTGGCCAAGCGTAATGGCTCGGCTACCCACGCCGCACGCCGCGTAAATAGGACGTCTTGCCTTGCAATTTCAAGGAAATAACGCGCTATCCTCCCGATATGGCTTTTGACGGGACCAGTTGAAACGAAAATGGCCGGACCACGTGCCTATCTCGACTACAATGCCAGCGCGCCGCTGCTTGCCGCGGCGCGGGCGGCGATGGTTGCCGCGCTCGATGTCGGCGCCAATCCGTCTTCGGTCCATGCCGAGGGCCGCGCCGCACGCCGGCTGATCGAGGAAGCAAGGCGCGACATGGCGGCGCTGGTCAACTCCAAGCCGGAGCATGTCGTCTTCACTTCTGGCGCTACGGAAGCCGCCTCGACGCTGCTGACGCCGGACTGGCAGATGGGCCGCGGCTCTGTCCGCATAAGCCGGCTTTACGTGTCGGAGGCCGATCATCCTTGCCTGCTGAATGGCGGCCGCTTCCCGGCAGCGCTGGTGACGCGGATCGGCGTCGATGCCAGCGGCATCGCCGATCTCGATGCCTTGGCGGCCGCACTTGCCGCGCACGACAAGGCCGACGGCCTGCCGCTGGTGGCGATTCATGCCGCCAACAACGAGACCGGCGTGATCCAGCCCGTCGAGCGCATCGCCGAAATCGTCAAGGCGGCGGGCGGCATCCTGGTCGTCGATGCGGTCCAGGCGGCCGGCCGCGTTCTACTCGATATGTCAGCGGGTTACGCCGACTATCTGATTCTGTCCTCGCACAAGATCGGTGGCCCAAAGGGGGTTGGCGCCATCGTCGCCGCCGCTGACCTGATGATGCCGAATCCCCTGATCAATGGCGGCGGCCAGGAAAAGGGCCATCGCAGCGGTACCGAGAACCTGGCCGGCATCTCCGGCTTTGGCGCTGCCGCTCAGGAAGCCCTGATAGGACTGAAGACCATCGATGCGGTGCGGCAGCGCCGCGACGAGGTCGAGGCCATCGTGAAAACGCTGGTCCCGGATGCGGAAATCTTTGGAACCGGTGCGCAAAGGCTGGCCAATACGACATTCTTCGCTATTCCCGGCGTCAAGGCCGAGACGGCGCAGATCGCCTTTGATCTGGCCGGTGTGGCGCTGTCGGCCGGATCGGCCTGTTCGTCCGGCAAGGTCGGCCCGAGCCATGTGCTGAAAGCCATGGGGCATAGTGACAGCCTTGGTGCTTTGCGCGTGTCGATTGGCCACGCAACGAGCACGGCGGATATCGAATTGTTCCGCTCTGCGCTGGCAGCCATCGCCGCTCGGCGGGCGAGCAGGGAAAAGGCCGCCTAAGCGCGGCAAACGGAATACAGGCCCTTGGGCTTGGTAGAACCGTGCGTTTCAAATTGGCCGGGTGAATTTCCGGCGGAAACGCACTATATGAAACTTACTCCGCTACGGGCTCTCATGAGGACCCGGCTTTTGCGGTGCCATAGTTTGAAAACTGCCGGGCCTTGACCCCGGCGTGGATGGAGAACGCCTATGCCTGCTGTGCAGGAGACGATCGATCGAGTTCGAAAGATCGACGTCGATCAGTATAAATACGGATTCCAGACCGAAATCGCGATGGATAAGGCCCCGAAGGGCCTGAGCGAAGAGATTATCCGCCTCATTTCGGCGAAGAAGGGTGAGCCATCCTGGATGCTCGAATGGCGTCTGGGGGCCTATCGGCGCTGGCTGACGCTGGAGGTGCCGACCTGGGCGCGCGTCAATTATCCGAAGATCGATTTCCAGGATATCCACTACTACGCGGCACCCAAGAGCACGCCTGGGCCGACATCGCTGAGCGACGTCGATCCCGAACTCTTGAAGGTCTATGAAAAGCTCGGCATCCCGCTGAGGGAACAGGAAATCCTCGCTGGAGTGCAGAAGTTCGATGCGTCGGAACTCGAGGAAGCCAGCGACAACGTCTACAAGTCGGGCCGTGTCGCCGTCGACGCAGTGTTCGATTCCGTGTCGGTCGTCACCACCTTCAAGAAGGAGCTGGCTCAGGCCGGCGTCATCTTCTGCTCGATCTCGGAAGCGATCCGCGAGCACCCGGAACTGGTGCAGAAATATCTCGGCTCGGTCGTGCCGACCTCCGACAATTTCTACGCCACGCTGAATTCCGCCGTGTTCACCGACGGCTCCTTCGTCTTCGTGCCCAAGGGCGTGCGCTGTCCGATGGAGCTGTCGACCTATTTCCGCATGAACGAGAAGAACACCGGCCAATTCGAGCGCACGCTGATCATCGCCGAGGAGGGGGCTTACGTCTCCTACCTCGAAGGCTGCACGGCGCCGCAGCGCGACGAGAACCAGCTTCACGCCGCGGTGGTCGAACTGGTGGCGCTCGACGATGCCGAGATCAAATATTCGACGGTGCAGAACTGGTACCCCGGCGATGCCGAGGGCAAGGGCGGCATCTACAATTTCGTCACCAAGCGCGGCGATTGCCGTGGCGACCGTTCGAAGATCTCGTGGACGCAGGTCGAGACCGGCTCGGCGATCACCTGGAAATATCCGAGCTGCATCCTGCGCGGCGACGACTCCAGCGGTGAGTTCTATTCGATCGCCGTGTCGAACGGCTATCAGCAGGTCGATTCGGGCACCAAGATGATCCATCTCGGCAAGAACACGTCGAGCCGCATCATCTCCAAGGGCATTGCTGCCGGCTATTCGCAGAACACCTATCGCGGCCAGGTTTCGGCGCACCGCAAGGCGAGCAATGCCCGCAACTTCACCAACTGCGACTCGCTGCTGATCGGCGACCAGTGCGGCGCGCACACCGTGCCCTACATGGAGGCCAAGAACGCGACGGCGCAGTTCGAGCACGAGGCGACCACCTCGAAGATTTCCGAGGACCAGAAGTTCTACGTCATGCAGCGCGGCATCCCGGAAGAAGAGGCGATCGCGCTGATCGTCAACGGCTTCGTCAAGGATGTCATCCAGCAGCTGCCGATGGAATTCGCGGTCGAGGCGCAGAAGCTTATCGGCATCAGCCTCGAGGGCTCGGTCGGCTGACCGGACAAAAATTTTCAGGAAAAAGAAAAAATGCTTGAGATCAAGAACCTGCATGCCCGCATCGTCGATGACGGCACCGAGATCATCCGTGGCCTGGACCTGACGGTGAAGGCCGGCGAGGTCGCCGCCATCATGGGCCCGAACGGCTCGGGAAAGTCGACGCTGTCCTATATCCTCGCCGGCCGCGAGGATTATGAGGTCACCGAAGGCGACATCCTCTACAACGGCCAGTCGATCCTTGAGATGGACCCGGCCGAACGCGCCACATCAGGCATCTTCCTCGCCTTCCAGTATCCGATGGAGATACCGGGCGTGGCGACGATGGAATTCCTGAAGGTGGCGATGAATGAGCAGCGCAAGGCGCGCGGTGAGGAACCGCTGAAGATCCCGGAATTCTTGAAGCGCGTGAAGGACGCCGCAACCTTGCTCAACATGGACATGGCGATGCTGAAGCGTCCGCTCAATGTCGGCTTCTCCGGCGGCGAGAAGAAGCGCGCCGAGATCCTGCAGATGAAGCTGCTGGAGCCGAAGCTGTGCGTGCTCGACGAGACCGATTCCGGCCTCGATATCGATGCGCTGAAGATCGTCGCGGAAGGCGTCAACGCCTTGCGCTCGCCGCACCGCGCCATCGTCATCATCACGCACTATCAGCGCCTGCTTCAGTACATCGTACCTGATACGGTGCACGTGCTCTACAGGGGCCAGGTGGTCAAGTCGGGCGACAAGTCGCTGGCGCTCGACCTCGAAGCCAACGGCTATGCCGGCGTGATCGGCGAAGCCGCGTGAGATGCCAGAAGGCAGGGCGAAACTGATGAACATACACACGACACCCCAGCGAACACCGGCCGAGACGGCGCTGATCGATGCCTTCGGCGAGCGGCTGTCGCTGCTGCCCGGCGACGGCGCGGTGATGTTGAAGCGCGACGATGCCATCGAGGCAATCAAGAACGGCCTGCCGACGCGGCGCGTGGAATCCTGGCACTATACCGACCTGCGCCGGCTGCTGAATTTGAATCCGGTGCCGGACTTCGACCCCGCCGCCAGCCCCAAAGCCATCGCGCCGGTCGTCGATGGTTCGGCTGTCCTGCCGGTCCTGAACGGCGTGTCGAGTGCCAAGGTGCCTGACATCGACGGTGTTGCGGTGCAGCGCCTGTCTGAGAAGCTGACCGACGGCAGCATTGCGCCGGGGCTCGATTCCTATGGCGCCGACGATGCGATCGGCGCGTTGAACACCGCCTTCGTCGCCGACGGCTATTTCGTCGACATCGCCGACGGCACTGAACTGGAAAAGCCGGTCGAACTGCAGAACCTGCAGTCCGGTGGCCAGACGCATGTGCGCTTGTCCGTCCGCGTCGGCGCCGGCGCCAAGGCGACTGTCGTCGAACGCCAGACCGGCGATGGCGCGGCGCTGGTGAGCTCAGTCAGCCAGCTTCTGCTTGGCGAGGGGGCGCAAGTGACGTGGCTGATCGTGCAGGAGCAGCCGGATACGGCCACGCATCTTGCCCAGTTCAAGGCGCATCTCGGCAAGGGCGCGAAACTGACGCTGTTCGTCATGAATGCAGGCGGCAAGTTGGTACGCCAGGAGGTCGTGGTGAAGACGACCGGCGAAGGCGCCGACTTCACACTGCGCGGCATCAACCTGTTGGCCGGCGATACCCATACCGACGTGACCATGGTGCTCGACCATACCGTGCCGCACACGGCGTCGACGGAAGTGATCCGCAATGTGGTGACGGGCAAGGCGCGCGGCGTTTTCCAGGGACGCATCAACGTCCACCAATACGCGCAGAAGACCAACGCCAAGATGGCCTGCAACACGCTGCTGCTGTCTGATGATGGCGAGTTCTCGACCAAGCCGGAACTCGAGATATTCGCCGACGACGTCGTCTGCGGCCATGGCGCGACCGTCACCGAGATCGACCACGACCATCTGTTCTACCTGATGGCGCGCGGCGTCGATGAGAAGACTGCACGCGGGTTGCTGGTCAAGGCCTTCGTCGCCGAAGTGATCGAGGAACTGGAAGACGAGGCGATCGTCGATGCGCTGGAGGCAAGGCTCGACGGCTGGTTCGTGACGCACGGGTAAAGCGGTTGAGGCCTGGCCCAAGCCAGCGCTCCTCATCCGTCTTGGCGCTACGCGTCAATCCACCTTCTCCCCTTGGGGAGAAGGTAAAGCGCTCAACCTTCTCCCCTTGTGGGAGAAGGTGGCCGAGCTAAGCTCGGTCGGATGAGGGGTGTTGGACGAATGAGGCGATGCCTCGAGAGAGCTTGTGATGGACCAGAAAGTCGAAAACATCCCCTATGACGTCGAGGCGATCCGCCGCGACTTCCCGATCCTGTCACGGGAAGTTTACGGCAAACCTCTCGTCTATCTCGACAACGGTGCCTCGGCGCAGAAGCCGCAGGCCGTGCTCGATGCCGTCCAGCACGCCTATGGCCAGGAATACGCCAACGTCCATCGCGGCCTGCATTTCCTGTCGAATGCGGCGACCGACGCCTATGAGAAGGCGCGCGAGACGGTGCGCCGTTTCCTCAACGCGCCGAGCACCGACAACATCGTCTTCACCTCCAACACGACGTCGGCGATCAACACCGTCGCCTACGGTTTCGGTATGCCCAACATCGGCGAGGGCGACGAGATCGTGCTGTCGATCATGGAGCACCACTCCAACATCGTGCCGTGGCATTTCATCCGCGAGCGGCAGGGTGCCAAGCTGGTCTGGGTGCCGGTCGACGATCTCGGCGTCTTCCATATCGAGGAATTCGAAAAGCGGCTGACCGATCGGACCAGGCTGGTCGCCATCACCCACATGTCGAATGTGCTGGGCACGGTGACGCCGATCAAGGAGATCGCCCGCATCGCGCATGCCCGCGGCATACCGGTGCTGGTCGACGGCAGCCAGAGCGCCGTGCACATGCCGATCGACGTGCAGGACCTCGACTGCGATTTCTTCGTCTTCACCGGCCACAAGGTCTACGGTCCCTCAGGCATCGGCGTGCTCTACGGCAAGAAGGACATGCTGGAGCGCATGCGACCGTTCCAGGGTGGCGGCGAGATGATCGAGGAGGTGACGCAGGACATCGTCACCTACAACGAGCCGCCGCACCGTTTCGAGGCCGGCACGCCGCCGATCGTCCAGGCGATCGGGCTGGGTGCTGCGCTCGACTATATGGAAAAGGTCGGCCGCGAGCGTATTGCCGCCCACGAGGCCGATCTGAAGGACTATGCCCATCAGCGGCTGCGCGCCATCAATTCGCTGCGCATCTTCGGCGATGCGCCTGATAAGGGCGCTATCATCGCTTTCGACCTGCAGGGCATCCATCCCCATGACGTTTCGATGGTGATCGACAGGCAAGGCGTTGCTGTCCGCGCCGGCACGCATTGCGCCCAGCCGCTGTTGAAACGCTTCGGCGTAACCTCCACATGCAGGGCATCGTTCGGCATGTATAACACCAGGGCCGAAGTCGATGCTTTGGCCGATGCGCTGGAAAAAGCGCGCAAGTTCTTCGGGTGACGACCATGGAAGATGCCAGCCACACCGCTGAGACCTCTGCGGAAACGGCCGCCAACGGCCTGGTTTCCGCCTCGGCCATTCCCGCCGACGAACTGGCGCGGCTGACCGACGACATCGTCTCGGCGCTGAAGACGGTTTATGACCCGGAAATCCCGGCCGACATCTACGAGCTCGGCCTCGTCTACAAGATCGACATCGAGGACGACCGTTCGGTCAAGATCGATATGACGCTGACCGCGCCCGGCTGCCCGGTTGCCGGTGAGATGCCGGGCTGGGTGGAAAATGCCGTCGGCGCCGTCGAAGGCGTTTCCGGCGTCGAGGTCAATATGACCTTCGACCCGCCCTGGTCGCCCGACCGCATGTCGGAAGAGGCGCAGGTGGCCGTGGGTTGGTATTAGCGTCGGACGGACAGGATTGGCGTACTTGCGCCAGGCAGAAAACTTCACCATTTTAGGTGCAGACTCATTCCGCAGGCCTTGAACCTGCGCGAAAGTGGAGAATGACATGGGACGCTTCGCCGTCATCACGATGACCGAAAAGGCCGCCGACCGGGTGCGCGAGATCGTCGCGACCCGAGAGAATGCGCACGGCATTCGCCTTGGCATCAAGAAGGGCGGCTGCGCCGGCATGGAATATACGGTCGACCTGGTGACCGAGCCCAACCCTAAGGACGATCACATCGAGCGCGACGGTGCCCACGTCTATGTCGCGCCGGAAGCAGCGCTTTTCCTGTTCGGCACCGAGATGGATTTTGAGCAGACGACGCTGCGCACCGGCTTCACGTTCCGCAATCCGAACCAGAGCTCGGCCTGCGGCTGCGGCGAATCCGTCGAACTGAAGCCGGCTGACCTCAAGGCTTTGGCCGAGGCCCGCGCCTCGGCCTGACCGTCTCGGACCCTCAATCCACCCACATCCCGGTTCGCTTGTGCCATCCGGCGATCGACTCCTCGGGATAGAGGTCGAAGACCTTGTCGCCCTCGCCGATCACCGGCTCGACCCAGTTCGCCTTGTATTTCAGCATCAGATGCACCTTCTCCGGCGGTTTCGGCAGGTCGCTGTCGATCGCCGACGCGAAGGGGTGGACCAGCTCCGGCCAGGTTGGATCGTAGAGCCAGAGTGCTGTTCCGCATTTTCGGCAGAAATTCCGTTCGCCTGACGAGATCTCGCGCCGCGGATGCTCGTCGTCCTCGATCTCGGCCCGGTAGACGCCGAGGCTGCGCTTGCCGGTGATTTTCAGCGTCTGGTAGTCGGCGCCGAGATTGATGGCGAAGCCGCCGCCGCCCTGCTGTTTGCGGCAGATCGAGCAGTAGCACAGCATGAACGGCACCGGGGTGTGGCTTTCCACCTCGAAGCGGACGGCATTGCACCGGCAGGATCCTTTGAGCAGTAGCGGCATGGCAAAAACTCCAACGAATGGTTGGTTCTCAACTTGTCAGCATGGCGTTGGTTGCGGCGATGACAAGGCCGGATACGGATGACATGATCACGACATGGACAACGAACGCATCGCCGAACTTTTCGAAGGCCTCGGTCCGGTCAGCATTCGCAAGCTGTTCGGCGGCAAAGCATCTATTTCGACGGCGTCATTGTCGCCATCGTCATCCGTGGCGAACTGATGCTGAAGGCCGACGCGGAAAGCGCACCGGATTTCACAGCCGCCGGCTGCCGGCAATGGACCTATACCGGCTCGCGGCACGGCAAGCAGGTCGCCATGCCCTATTGGAGCATTCCCGACAGCGCCTTCGACGACCCGGACGAGATGGCGATCTGGGCGCGCCGGGCCTATGAAGCGGGAAGGCGGGCTGGGAAATAAACTATCCTACAAGGCCTTGGCGATCCTCGCCGCCAGCCGGGCATTGTTCTCGACCAGCGCGATGTTGGTCTTCAGGCTTCTGCCGCCGGTCAGCTCGAGGATCTTCGACAGCAGGAACGGCGTCACCGCCTTGCCGGTCACACCAAGCGCTTCGGCCGCCTTCTGCGCAGCGTCGATATAGCCGGCCATTTCGTCGGCCGGGATCTCGTGGTTTTCAGGCACCGGATTGGCGATCAGCATGCCGCCGTCGAGCCCGAGTGCCCGCCGCGTCCGGTAGAGATGGGCGATCTCTTCTGGTCCATGCAGGGTCAACGGGGCTCTGAACGGCGAATGCCGCGACCAGAAGGCCGGCATCGCTTCGCAGCCATAACCGACCACCGGCACGCCGCGCGTCTCCAACACTTCCAGCGTCTTCTCGATGTCGAGGATCGCCTTGGCGCCGGCCGACACGACGATGACCGGCGTGCGCGCCAATTCGTCGAGATCGGCGGAAATATCAAAGCTCTTTTCGGCGCCCTTGTGCACGCCGCCGATGCCGCCGGTTGCAAACACTTTTATACCCACCATATGCGCCGCGATCATCGTCGCGGCGACTGTGGTGCCGCCGGTGCGGCCCTCGGCGACTGCGAACCCCAGATCGGCCCGCGACAGCTTCATCGCATCGCCGGTCATCGCCAGCGATTCGCGCTCGCCGTCGGCAAGCCCGATCTTGATGCGGCCCGCGACCACGGCGATCGTCGCCGGCACAGCACCCTCGTCGGCGATGATCTTTTCGACATCGGCCGCCATAGCGCCATTGTCGGGGTAGGGCATGCCATGCGTGATGATGGTGCTTTCCAACGCCACTACTGGCCTGCCGGCGGCCAGTGCCTGCGCCACTGGCGGGTGGATGTCGATAAAGGGGTGGGCGGTTTCCGGGGTCATTTTCTTCTCCTGTCCGGAGCGCGACTGACGCTCCAGCAATTGGCCGGTCTCATGACACTTCCTGCGCATCCGGCACAAGGGCCAGCACCTCGGAGAAGCTGGTCGCGTCAAAATTTGGCACGGCATCGGTGCTTTCGATGGCGAGCGTCGCCGCCGCGACACCTTCGCGCAGCGCGGCGCGCAGGTTGAGGCCGCGCAGCAAGGCGGCGACGGTTGCTCCCGCCAGCGCATCGCCAGCACCGGTGACGTCGGCGATTATCTTTGGCGCAGGCGGCACGATCGAGAACAGACCGTCTTCATCGAAACCCAGCACCGGACCATCACCGGCCGTCACCACGCCGCCTTTCAGGCCTGCGCGCCTCAGGCCGTCGACCAGGTCTTGGCCCGCGGTATCGGCTCCCACGCCAGCGAGCGCGATGGCTTCGCGCCGGTTCATGAAGACCAGCGCCAGGCTGCTGAGCACCGGCGTCAGCCGCACCACCTTGGCCGGCGAAATGGCGATGGCGAACACTGGCTTGCCGGCGGCGAGCGGCACCAGCCGCTCAAGGGCGGCCGACGGCAGGTTGGCGTCGCACAGGATCGCGTCGGCGGCAGCGATCACCTCGCGCACCTTGGAGCGGCGGATCTGCTTGGGGAAAGCCAGATCGTAGAGCGCCATGTCGGCAAAGCCGACGATCAGCTCGCCGTCGCGGTCGATCAGCGCCGTGTAGCTCGGCGTCGTGCGGTCAAGGAACACCGCCGACAGGTCGGCAATGCCTGATGCGGCGATGGCGCGCGAAACCGTGTCGGCGGCGGCATCGCCGCCACGCACCGAAAGCAGCGAGGCCGCGACGCCGCGCCGCACCGCGCTGCGCAACGCGTTGAAGACCCCGCCGCCGACATCCTCGCGCATCGTGCCGGGATTGGATGCGGCCGGGACATAAGGCCCCGAGACCTGGCCGCGCCGGTCGATATGGGCGCCGCCGACGGCCAGGATCTTCGCTGATTTCACCATGCTGGCGTTGTAACCTTTGCTGATTGGCGCGGAAAAATCCTAGGGTGGTCGCCGGAGCCTCGCAAGCAAAGCAGCGATTCGGCTGGCCGAAACAATCGGCCTGCGCCCGTCAACGCAGTACGCAGTTGCGATGCAAATCACGGGACAAAAAAAGAACAAATCAGGATATTTATTATTTTTCAGATATTTGACGTCCCTTGCCAAACGAGAACAAAAAAGGTACAAATTAGCAAGGATTACGGATGGTCCGGCCTTCATTGACGACCAAGGGGTGATGTATCATGGCTCAGAATACTTTGCGGCTTGTAGAGGACAAAGCAGTGGACAAATCAAAGGCTCTGGATGCGGCGCTGTCGCAGATCGAGCGTGCCTTCGGCAAAGGCTCGATCATGCGGCTCGGCGCGAACGAGCAGGTCGTCGAGATCGAAACGGTGCCGACGGGTTCGCTTGGCCTCGACATCGCGCTTGGCGTCGGTGGCCTGCCGCGCGGCCGCATCATCGAGATCTATGGGCCGGAAAGCTCGGGCAAGACGACGCTGGCGCTGCACACGGTGGCGGAAGCCCAGAAGAAGGGCGGCATCTGCGCCTTCGTCGATGCCGAGCACGCGCTCGACCCGGTCTATGCCCGCAAGCTCGGCGTCGACCTCGAAAACCTGCTGATCTCGCAGCCCGACACCGGCGAGCAAGCGCTGGAGATCTGCGACACACTGGTGCGCTCCGGCGCCATCGACGTGCTGGTGGTCGATTCGGTTGCGGCGCTGACGCCGCGCGCCGAAATCGAAGGCGAGATGGGCGATTCGCTGCCCGGCCTGCAGGCGCGATTGATGAGCCAGGCGCTGCGCAAGCTGACCGCCTCGATTTCGCGCTCCAACACCATGGTCATCTTCATCAACCAGATCCGTATGAAGATCGGCGTCATGTTCGGTTCGCCCGAGACCACGACCGGCGGCAACGCGCTGAAATTCTATGCCTCGGTCCGCCTCGACATCCGCCGTATCGGCTCGGTCAAGGACCGCGACGAGGTCGTCGGCAACCAGACCCGCGTCAAGGTGGTCAAGAACAAGCTGGCGCCGCCCTTCAAGGTGGTCGAGTTCGACATCATGTATGGCGAGGGCGTGTCCAAGACCGGCGAGCTGGTCGACCTCGGCGTCAAGGCCGGCGTGGTCGAGAAGTCCGGGGCATGGTTCTCCTATAATTCGCAGCGTCTCGGCCAAGGCCGCGAGAATGCAAAACTGTTCCTGCGCGACAATCCCGACACGGCACGCGAGATCGAATTGGCGCTGCGGCAGAATGCCGGGCTGATCGCCGAGAAATTCCTCGAGAATGGCGGCTCCGAAAGCAGCGACGACGGTTTCGAGGACGAATCCGGCGCAATGTAGGATGCGGGCAGTGCCCGCTTGGGTCCGCCTGATAGCTGGCTTGGATGCGCGTATCCCGATTTGAGTTTGCGTATCCCGATTTGAGTTTGCATATCAATGCGTTTCGAACCGCCGGCCCGTGCCGGCGGTTTGCGTTTTTGATGACGGCACAGGCCAGTTCGGGCAGCCGGCAGGGCTACGGTTTGGACCAGTTCCGTGTTTCTGGACAGGGTGCAGCGCGACCGCTAAAAGGCCATGTCTGTTTTCCCGCCGGCAACCGGCGGTTCTCTCGAAAAGGCAGTATTCATGAGTGGCGTGAACGAGATCCGGTCGGCATTTCTCGACTATTTCCGGAAAGAGGGTCATGAGGTCGTAGCCTCGAGCCCGCTGGTGCCGCGCAACGACCCGACGCTGATGTTCACCAACGCCGGCATGGTGCAGTTCAAGAACGTCTTCACCGGGCTCGAGACCCGGCCCTATTCGCGCGCCACCACCTCGCAGAAATGCGTGCGCGCCGGCGGCAAGCACAACGACCTCGACAATGTCGGCTACACCGCCCGCCATCACACCTTCTTCGAGATGCTCGGCAATTTCTCCTTCGGCGACTATTTCAAGGAGCGCGCCATCGAGCTTGCCTGGAACCTGATCACCAGCGAATTCGGCCTCGCCAAGGATCGGCTGCTGGTCACCGTCTACCATACCGATGAGGCGGCCGCGGGTTTTTGGAAGAAGATCGCCGGCCTGCCCGAGGACAGGATCATCCGCATCGCCACCAGCGACAATTTCTGGGCTATGGGCGATACCGGCCCCTGCGGTCCGTGTTCGGAGATTTTCTACGACCACGGCGACGACATTCCGGGCGGCCCTCCCGGCAGCCCGGACGAGGACGGCGATCGCTTCATCGAGATCTGGAACCTCGTCTTCATGCAGTACGAGCAGGTGACGAAGGCCGAGCGCGTCGAGCTGCCGCGCCCGTCGATCGACACCGGCATGGGGCTGGAGCGCATCGCGGCCGTCTTGCAGGGCGAGCATGACAATTACGACATCGACCTGTTCAAGGCGCTGATTCGCGCTTCGGAAGAGGCGACCGGCGTCAAGGCGGAAGGCAAGAACCGGGCGAGCCACCGGGTCATCGCCGATCATCTGCGCGCTACGAGCTTCCTCATCGCCGACGGCGTGCTGCCGTCGAACGAAGGCCGCGGCTACGTGCTGCGCCGCATTATGCGCCGCGCCATGCGCCATGCGCAGCTGCTCGGCGCCCGCGATCCACTGATGTGGCGCCTGGTGCCGGCGCTGGTGCGCGAGATGGGCCAGGCCTATCCCGAACTGGTGCGCGGCCAGCCGCTGATCACCGAGACGCTGAAGCTTGAGGAAACGCGCTTCCGCAAGACGCTGGCGCGCGGCCTTGGCCTTCTCGCCGACGCGACCGAGACGCTCGGCAGTGGCGACCGGCTCGACGGCGAGACGGCGTTCAAGCTCTACGATACCTACGGCTTCCCGCTCGACCTCACCCAGGATGCCTTGCGCCAGCGCGGCGTTTCGGTCGACCTCGACGGCTTCAACGCGGCGATGGAGCGCCAGAAGGCCGAGGCGCGAAAGAGCTGGGCTGGCTCGGGTGATGCGGCCACCGAGACCGTCTGGTTCGCGGTGCGCGAGAAGGCCGGCGCCACAGAGTTCCTAGGCTACGACACCGAGCAAGCGGAAGGCATCGTGCAGGCGCTGGTCAGGGACGGCGTCGCGGTGGAGAGCGCCGTTGCCGGTGAAACCGTCGCAGTCGTGGTCAACCAGACGCCGTTCTACGGCGAGTCCGGCGGCCAGGTGGGCGACACCGGCGTGATTTCGGGCGAAGGCTTTGCAATTAACGTCACCGACACGCAGAAGAAGGGCGACGGCCTGCTGGTGCATTTCGGCAAGGTCACCAACGGCACGGTCAAGACGGGCGAAGCGGTCGAATTGAAGGTCGACCATATCAGGCGCACGCGGCTGCGCTCCAACCATTCGGCGACCCATCTCGTCCATGAGGCACTGCGCGAGGTGCTCGGCACCCACGTAGCGCAAAAAGGTTCGCTGGTCGCGCCGGAGCGGTTGCGCTTCGACTTCTCCCATCCGAAGCCGATCTCGGCTGAGGAGCTGGAGCGCGTCGAGGCCATGGCCAACGAGATCGTCGTCCAGAACAGCCCGGTGACAACGCGGCTGATGAGCGTCGACGACGCCATCGCCGAGGGCGCCATGGCGCTGTTCGGCGAGAAGTATGGCGACGAGGTCCGCGTCGTGTCGATGGGCACGGCGATTGCCGGCGACAAGGCCGGCAAGCCTTATTCGGTTGAATTGTGCGGCGGCACCCATGTCGGGGCCACCGGCGATATCGGCCTGGTCCGGCTGGTCTCGGAGGGGGCCGTCGCGGCTGGCGTGCGCCGCCTTGAGGCACTGACCGGCGAGGCGGCCAGAAAGCATCTCGACGAGCAGGACAAGCGGCTCAAGGCAGCTGCATCTGTGCTGAAGATCTCGCCTGCCGACGTGCCGGCTCGCGTCGAAGCTTTGCTCGACGAGCGCAAGAGGCTCGAGAAGGAGCTGACCGAGGCGCGCAAGAAGCTGGCGCTGGGCGACCGCTCGCCAGCCGGTGCGCCCGCCGAAAACGAGACCATTGCCGGTGTCGGATTTCTCGGCAAGGCGGTTTCCGGCGTCGCACCGAAGGATCTGAAGCCTCTCGCCGATGCCGGCAAGAAGTCGCTCGGCTCCGGCGTCGTCGTCTTCGTTGGCGCCGGAGAGGACAACAAGGCAAGCGTCGTTGTCGGTGTCACCGACGACCTGACCGGCCGCTTCAGCGCCGTCGATCTGGTGCGCGTGGCGTCCGCGGCATTGGGCGGGCAGGGCGGCGGCGGCCGCCCAGACATGGCCCAGGCCGGCGGCCCGGATGCCTCCAGGGCCGAGGATGCGATTGCTGCGGTGAAGGCGGCGCTGGAAGCCGCCTAGCACCCGTCAGCGTTGCTTTACTGCCTTCAACGTGCGCGCCATTCTGCTGGAGTCTCCCCAAGTGGACAACCAGATCAGGCCGTCCGTAGCGACTGAAATCATCGCCCGTAGCAGGTTCAGCAATGATCCGGACGAGACCAACTGCTGCTCGGCGTGATGGAGATGGGCAAGCTCCTCCTCGCGGATGGATAGGATGATGTCGTGCAATTCGCGATCGCGGCTGGTCAGAAAGAAGAGCTGATCGTCGAGATGGCGGTGTACCGCCGCTTCGACGGCGGCGGTGCAAGCCCAGATGCCTTGCGGGCCGAGTAGGGCAGTGAGGAAGCCCAGCAGCCAGCCGCCCCAGCTCCAGAATTGCATCACCCGGCACGGTCGCGAATTTCGCGACGGCATGGCCGCACGAAAGGCTGTGCAATGGTTGCGCTCGTGTCCAAGCATCTCTGACAGAGACGGTACACATTTCGGCCAAAGCCGCTCGGCGACGAAAATTTGCGCCGAATAAATCCTGATCGCACCGAATTCGCCGGCATGGTTGACCCTGACTATTCTGGCCACGGTCAGCGCGTCTTGGTTAGAAAGATCAGGCATGACAGGGGCCAGATTGTCAGGGCGAACTGTTGGCAAAGCTCGCACGCGCTGCGATCCGGGTCCACCACTCCTGGATGTCGCGAAATTCGGCCAGCAGGCTTCGCCCCTCGGCCACCTTGACGAAATAGCCTATGATCGGCGCGGCGTGCAGGTCGGCCAGCGTCAGCTCGTTTCCGAGCAGCCATGGCCCGGGCGCTTTCAGCGAGGAGAGCGCCGTCAACACCGTGCCAGCCTGCCGCAGCCCGCCGCCGATCCGGGCTTCGTCGGGCGGTGTTTTCTCCAACCGCTCTACGGCGACATCCCAGACCATCGCCCGATAGGCATAGGCGTCGAGCATGCCGGTGATCTGGTTCATCCGCGCTCGCGGCCGGGCCTCGGCCGGCTGCAGCGCCGGGCCGTCGAAAGCCTCGTCGACATAGCGGGCAATTGCACTGGCCTCGAAGAGCCGAAACCCGTCATGCTCGAAGGCGGGGATGCGATCGAACGGGTGATGCTCGAAATACCAGCCGGGGATGCCGTCCGCCGCAAACACATCGACCGGTACAAGCTCGTAGTCGATGCCCTTTTCCTCGAGCACGAGGCGGACGATGCGCACATAGACGCTGTAGTCCGCTCCGTAGACGACGGGCTTGCCCATGCAATTCGCCTGTCAGGCCATCGCCTTCTGCAGGTTCTCGTCGATCTTGTCGAGGAAGCCGGTGGTCGAAAGCCACGGCTGGTCGGGGCCGATCAGCAGCGACAGGTCCTTGGTCATGAAGCCGGATTCGACCGTCTGTATGCAGACCTTTTCCATCGTCTCGGCAAAGCGCTTCAGTTCGGCATTGTCGTCGAGCTTGGCGCGGTGGGCGAGGCCGCGCGTCCAGGCGAAGATCGAGGCGATCGAATTGGTCGAGGTTTCCTCGCCCTTCTGGTGCTGGCGATAGTGGCGGGTGACAGTGCCATGTGCGGCTTCGGCTTCCACCGTCTTGCCGTCCGGTGTCATCAGCACCGAGGTCATCAGGCCGAGCGAGCCGAAACCTTGCGCCACCGTGTCGGACTGCACGTCGCCGTCGTAATTCTTGCAGGCCCAGACATAGCCGCCCGACCATTTCAGGCTGGAGGCGACCATGTCGTCGATCAGCCGGTGCTCGTACCACAGCTTCTTCGCCTTGAACTCGGCCTCGAACTCCGCCTCGTAGACTTCCTGGAAAATATCCTTGAAGCGGCCGTCATAGGCCTTGAGGATGGTGTTCTTGGTCGACAGGTAGACCGGATAGTTGCGCAGCAGGCCGTAATTCAGCGAGGCGCGGGCAAACTCGCGGATCGATTCGTCAAGATTGTACATGGCCATGGCGACGCCGGCGGCCGGCGCATCGAACACGTCGTGCTCGATCGCCTGGCCGTCCTCGCCGACGAACTTGATCGTCAGCTTGCCCTTGCCTGGGAAGCGGAAATCGGTGGCGCGGTACTGGTCGCCGAAAGCGTGACGGCCGACGATGATCGGTTTGGTCCAGCCCGGCACCAGCCGCGGCACGTTCTTCATGATGATCGGCTCGCGAAAGATGGTGCCGCCGAGGATGTTGCGGATGGTGCCGTTCGGCGACTTCCACATCTTCTTCAGCTTGAATTCCTCGACGCGCTGCTCATCGGGCGTGATCGTCGCGCATTTCACGCCGACGCCGTATTTCTTGATGGCATTGGCCGAGTCGATGGTCACCTGGTCGTTGGTGGCGTCGCGGTGCTCGATGCTAAGGTCGAAATATTCGAGCTTGAGGTCGAGATAGGGGTGGATCAGCTTGTCCTTGATGAACTGCCAGATGATGCGGGTCATCTCGTCGCCGTCGAGTTCGACGACCGGGTTCGCCACCTTGATCTTCGCCATGGAAAGAATGCCTCGTTGTTGGGGATGGGAACGGCCTTGCCCGCATGGTTTTCGGCCGGGGATGCGGCCCGTATATCAAAGCATTTTTGGCCGCGCAAACGGCGATCCGCGCCGGTCGGCTCGACCGTGGCGGAGGGCGTTCTTTGCTATAGCTTCATTTTCCCGGCCGAATATGGCAGGGGACGCCGAAATGCCGCAAACAGCAGTTCATAGACATTGATGCCCGCCGACAAAGATTCTGATAACGCGATTGCTGCAGGCCCGGCGATCATCCTGGTCGAGCCGCAGCTCGGCGAGAATATCGGCATGGTCGCGCGCGCCATGGCGAATTTCGGTCTGTCCGAGCTGCGCCTCGTCAACCCGCGCGACGGCTGGCCGAGCGAGAAGGCGCGTGCCGCCGCAAGCCGTGCCGACCATGTCATCGACGCCGTCACGGTATTCGGCGATCTGGCCTCGGCGGTCGCTGATCTCAACTTCGTCTTCGCCACCACGGCGCGCGAGCGCGACAGCTTCAAGCCTGTGCGCGGCCCGGTCGAGGCGGGCAGGGCGCTGAGGGCGCGGCAGCGAGCCGGGCAGCGCACCGGCATCCTGTTCGGCCGCGAGCGTTTTGGCCTTTACAATGACGAGGTTGGCCTTGCCGACGAGATCGTCACCTTTCCGGTCGATCCTGCCTTCTCCTCGCTCAACATCGCTCAGGCCGCACTGCTGATGTCCTATGAATGGATGAAGTCCGGGCTGGAGGACGAGACAAAGACCAATTTTTCCGGTCCCGATATGCCGCCCGCGACCAAAGAGCAACTGCACGGCCTGTTTGCTCATCTGGAAGCCGCGCTCGAAGCGCGCGGCTATTTCCGCCCGGCGGCGAAGAAACCGAAGATGGTCGACAATCTGCGCGCCGTGCTGACACGCGCCGGCTTTGCCGAGCCCGAGCTCAAGGTGCTGCGCGGCGTCGTCGCCTCGCTCGATTATTTCTCGCCGAAGGAACCGCGTGGCGCCGGTTATCCCGAGCGCAAGGCCGAAGTGGATCGCAAGCTGCACAAGGTCGATGACGATGATGGCGACATACCGCTGGGCGGCAAGGGCACCGACAATGACTGACCGGCCGATCCTGATGTTCGATTCCGGCATTGGCGGCCTGACGGTGCTGCGCGAAGCGCGCGTTTTGATGCCCGACCGTCGCTTCGTCTATGTCGCCGACGACGCCGCCTTTCCCTATGGCGCCTGGGAGGAGCCGGCTCTCAGCGCCCACATACTTGGCCTGTTCGGCGCGCTCCTGGAAAAATTCCGTCCGGAGATTTCGGTCATTCCGTGCAACACCGCTTCGACGCTGGTGATCGATGCGCTGCGCCAGAAATTTCCCGGCCATCCCTTTGTCGGCACAGTGCCGGCAATCAAGCCGGCGGCAGAGCGTACGCATTCAGGCCTGGTTTCCGTGCTGGCGACGCCCGGCACGGTGAAGCGTCAATACACGCGCGACCTGATCAGCAAATGGGCGCAGAAATGCCACGTCCGGCTAGTCGGCTCGGACCGGCTGGCGCCGTTGGCCGAAATCTACATGCGCGAGGGTTTTATCGACGAGGAGATCGTCCGCGAGGAGATCGCGCCATGCTTCGTCGAAAAAGACGGCGCCCGCACCGACATCATCGTGCTGGGATGCACGCACTATCCATTCCTCGCCAATCGCATGCGCAAGACGGCGCCCTGGCCGGTGGACTGGATCGACCCAGCGGAGGCGATCGCCCGTCGGGCCATGTCGCTGCTCGCGCCTGTCGACGGGCCACTGCCGGAAGGCGAGCCGGACATTGCTGTCTTCACCTCGGGCAGGGTGGATTTTGCCACCAGCCGGCTGATGCAGGGTTTTGGACTGAGGATCCCTTAAGACCGGAACATAGGCACGGCCGTTGCGTTTTGTTCCCATTGCAAAGGGAGAAATGACCATGCCAGCCACATCAAAGGCACAGCAGAAAGCAGCCGGTGCGGCGCTCTCCGCCAAGCGTGGTGAAATAAAAAAGAGCGAACTCAAAGGCGCATCGAAGTCGATGTACGAATCGATGAGCGAAGAGCAGCTCGAGGAGTTTGCCGAGACCAGGCGCAAGGGCCTGCCCGAGAAGAAGACGAAACACTAACCGACCTATGTTCGACTGGACGCACTGGCAAGGCGGACTGGTCTCGTTCAATCAGGTGCCGGCCAAAAACAAACTCGCGGCCGAGACCGCGGGCTTTGATTGAAATGTTGAGGTCGTTTCTCCCAGCAGGTCGAAGCCAGACTTACCAGACCCAGCGGCAGCGCCGCACCTTGTAGCGGATGACTTGCCGATGGCCATGGCGCCAGACAACCCGTTTCTTGACCACGATGCGGCAGACCTGATGGTGCCGGTGTCCGTGCCAATGCCGGGCCATCGCGGGCTCCGGCGCCACCGCCATCGATCCTGCCAGAACCGCTGCACCCACCACCGTAAGGAAGAACTTCTTCATGTGAATTTCGGGTTCCTCTAGCTCCAGTTCCTTCCTTTCGCATCGGCCCGAAAATCGATCGATTTTCGGAAAGCACGATGCGAAACTCTAAAAGTCTTTGAGCGTACTTTCCAAATGGACGCACGTCACTCAAATGCCGTTGGCGGAACCTCTCGCCACTTCCGGCATCGTATTCGGCGTCGCGGACCGTATCCGGTTGCCATGCCAGATGCTATTCAGAAGCTTGACAGCGGTTAAATCTCCGTTTAACGAGCCCACCAACACCGGGCCGCAATGCCCGGTGGTTTATTTTGCATACGCAAGATCCTGGACTGGTTCCTGTACTTTCCTCGGTCTTGTCTAGAATGACGTGTCCCGTGGGTTTTCCGTCGCGTTGCGTGGAAAACCCTGTCAGGTCTCGAAAACGGGGGCCAGAGGAGGGCGCGTTTCCTTCACCCGGACCATGAGGTTCCGGGTGTGTTGTTTTGAAAGGGAATGCGATGAGCAAGCGCGAATCCGCGAAGTACAAGATCGACCGCCGTCTCGGCGAAAACATCTGGGGCCGCCCGAAGTCCCCGGTCAACAAGCGTGAATACGGCCCCGGCCAGCACGGCCAGCGCCGCAAGGGCAAGCTTTCCGATTTCGGCCTGCAGCTGCGCGCCAAGCAGAAGCTGAAGGGTCACTATGGCGACGTTTCGGAAAAGCAGTTCCGCAAGGTCTATGAAGAGGCGGACCGCCGCAAGGGCGACACCTCGGAGAACCTGATCGGCCTGCTGGAATCGCGTCTCGATGCCGTGATCTACCGCGCCAAGTTCGTGCCGACCATTTTCGCCGCCCGCCAGTTCGTCAATCACGGCCACGTCAACGTCAACGGCAAGCGCGTCAACATCGGCTCGTACCGTTGCAAGCCGGGCGACGTCATCGAAGTCCGCGAGAAGTCGAAGCAGCTGGTGATCGTCCTCGAATCGGTCGGACTCGCCGAGCGCGACGTGCCTGATTACATCGAGGCCGACCACAACAAGATGACCGCGACCTTCTCGCGCATCCCCGGCCTGGCGGACGTTCCGTTTGCCGTGCAGATGGAACCGAACCTGGTCGTCGAATTCTATTCGCGCTGATCGCACCCATTTGCCACACCATCGAAGGCCGCCCGTCGAGGCGGCCTTTTCTTTGTCCGCTGTTCCGAAAATCGATTTCGATTTTCGGGCCGATACGTTAATCCGGGGCGCCAACAAGGAATTTGGGCCAACGCGTCATGAACATGTTGCCAGACGTCGAATCACTTGAACCGATCGCCGACACTGAAGGCGGCTTTCATCCGCTGTTTGCCGATGTGCCGTCCTCCGTCGAGTTCAACAAGCTGCGCAAGCGCCTGCTGCGGCTCACCCGCCAGGCCATCGACGAGTTTTCGATGGTGAGGCCCGGCGATCGCTGGCTGGTGGCCCTGTCCGGCGGCAAGGATTCCTACGGCCTGCTCGCCCTGCTGCTCGATCTCAAATGGCGCGGCCTGCTGCCGGTCGAGCTTTTGGCTTGCAATCTCGACCAGGGTCAACCGAATTTCCCGAAACACATATTGCCCGATTATCTCGATAGCCACGCCATTGCGCACCGTATCGAATGTCAGGACACTTATTCGGTGGTCACCGACAAGCTGCCCGAGGGCAGCACTTACTGTTCGCTATGCTCGCGGCTCAGGCGCGGCCATCTCTACCGCATCGCGCGGGAGGAGGGCTGCTCGGCGCTGGTGCTCGGCCACCACCGCGAGGACATTCTGGAAACCTTCTTCATGAACCTGTTCCATGGCGGACGTCTCGCCGCCATGCCGCCAAAGCTGCTCAACGACGAAGGCGATGTCATGGTGCTGCGGCCGCTCGCCTACTGCGCCGAGGCCGATCTCGAAAGATTCGCCGGCGCCATGAAGTTCCCGATCATCCCGTGTGATCTGTGCGGCAGCCAGGAAGGCCTGCAGCGCAACGCCATGAAGGCGATGCTCGACGACATCGAAAAGCGCATGCCCGGCCGCAAGGATACGATGATCCGCGCCATGACCAACGTGCGGCCCTCGCATCTGCTCGACGGAAAACTGTTCGATTTCGCCGCCCTCAACGATGCTCTTAACACCCGGCAAGACGGTCCCGATGACATTTGATGATAACGCGATCGACTGGCTCGCCGACCTTCTGGCCGATGCAGCCATCGCCGAAATCATGCCGCGCTTCCGCCGGCTGGGTGAGGGCGACATCCGCCAGAAGACCTCGGCCGCCGACCTGGTGACGGAGGCTGACGTCAATGCCGAGCGGCTGATCACCGCGAGGCTGCGCGAGCGCTATCCGTCGGCGATGATCGTCGGCGAAGAAGCCTGCTCCGACGATCCGGCGCTGCTGCATGGTTTGGGCGATGCCGATCTCGCCTTCGTCATCGATCCGGTCGACGGCACGTTCAACTTCGCCTCCGGCGTGCCGCTGTTCGGCGTCATGCTGGGCGTCGTGGTGAGGGGCGAGACCGTCGCCGGTATCATTCACGATCCCGTCGGCAAGGACTGGCTGATAGGCGTCAAGGGTGCCGGCAGCCACATCCGGCATGCGCCTGGCAGCATCGAGAAGGTGCATGTCGCCGAGCCGGTTGCGGTTTCGCAAATGACCGGCGCGGTCTCCTGGAACTACATGCCCGAGCCGGAACGGTCGCGGCTGGCACGCAACCAGACCAAGACCCTGTCGCAGTTCAACTACCGCTGTGCAGCCCACGAATACCGGCTGCTGGCGAGCGGCCACGGCCATTTCGTCGTCTACAACAAGCTGATGCCGTGGGATCATCTGGCCGGCGTGCTGATCCACGCCGAGGCCGGCGGGCATGCGGCGCGCTTCGACGGCAGCGCCTATCTGCCTTCGCATGTTGGAGGCGGCCTGCTGGTCGCGCCGGACGAACAAAGCTGGCACGACCTGCGCCGCGAGCTCTGGGCGCAATAGGCTGCCGTCACCTGACGCCTGATCGGTTGAGGCTCTAAACCGGCGGGTTATGCGGCTGGAACAGTTTGCCGCGCTCGGCGACCAGGATCATCAGCAGCGCCGCAACCGACACGCTGCAGAAACCGGCGGCAAGCGGCGTCACCGTGCCGTTGAAGGCTTGGCCGATCAGCGTGCCGAGCAGGCCGCCGAGGAAGGTCTGCATGAACCCCAGGATGGACGACGCTGTGCCGGCCAGTTGCCCGAGCGGCTCCATGGCGAGCGCGTTGAAATTCGCACCCAGCGCGCCGAATGGGACCATGGCGCAAGCAAAGAAGGCGATGAACAGCCAGAGCGGCATCTTCATTTCCAGCGACACGACCAGCCAGGCGAGGCTGATGGCCAGAAACAAGAGCAGCGCGCTCTGTGACAGACGGCGCATGCCGATACCGCCGACGAGACGCGAGTTGAGGTAGTTGGAGAAGGCCAGCACACCGGCAATCCCGGCGAAGATGACCGGGAACATCTCGCCGACGTTGAAGACGTTGAGATAGATCTGCTGCGCCGAGTTGATGAAGCCGAACATCGCGCCGAAAATGCAGGTGCTGGCGAAGGCATAGCAGAGCGCAATGCGGTTGGTCAGCACGATGCGGAAGCCGCCGACGACCGATTCGGCGGTCAGCGGCCGGCGATATTCGGGATGCAGCGTCTCGGGCAGGCGCAGCAGCGACCATGCGGATACGATCAGCGCGCCGGCCGCCATGGTGATGAAGATCACATGCCATGTCGCGAACAGCATGATGAATTGGCCGATGCCGGGCGCCACCACCGGAATGGCCATGAACACCATAAAGATCAGCGACATGACCTCGGCCATGCGCCGGCCGTCGAACGTATCGCGCACGATCGAGACGGCGATGACGCGCGTGGCGGCAGCACCTATGCCTTGCACCGCCCGGCACAGGAGAAGGGTGGCGAATGACGGGGCGATGGCAGCCGCAGCAGCCGCTGCGACATAGATCACCAGCCCGGCGACCAGTGGCGCTCGGCGTCCGAAGCGGTCCGAGATCGGCCCGAAGAATAGCTGTCCGCCGCCAAAGCCCAGAATATAGGCGGTAATGACATACTGGCGGTGGTTTTCATTTTCGACGCCGAGCGAGGCGCCGATCTGCTGCAGTGCTGGCAGCATGATGTCGATGGCGAGTGAGTTGAGCGCCATCAGCGCCGCGCACAGCGCAATGAATTCCCAGCGCGGAATCGGCAAGGTACTTGCCTGTTGCGGCGCTTGTGCAGGCTGATCCACGGCAGGTCCGATCTTTCAAACGAATATGCGCCGGCAGGCCGGCGCATTGATTCGTCCTTTGCCCCGACGCCGGGGACATAGACAGTTAGCCGAGGTGGGGGCAGCCCCGGCGCCTTACTGCATGACCCCGAAAATCGAATAGATTTTCGGAAAGGATCATGCACAAAAATCAAAGTGCTACAGCGTCATTTGCGTCCAAAGGACGCGCCGCGCTGTAGTCGCCCAAAAGTGCGCAGCGGTTTTGGGACAACGACATGCACAAAAAAGAGGTCAGGCGGCGCCTTTGACGCTAACGCCCTTTTCGACGAGGAACGTCTGCAGTTCGCCGGCCTGAAACATCTCGCGCACGATGTCGCAGCCGCCGACGAATTCGCCCTTGACGTAAAGCTGCGGGATCGTCGGCCAGTTCGAGTATTCCTTGATGCCTTGCCGCAACTCGGCCGAGGTCAGTACGTCCACGCCCTTGTAGTCGGCGCCGATGTAATCGAGGATCTGGACCACCTGGCCGGAAAATCCGCATTGCGGGAAACCGGGCGTGCCCTTCATGAAAAGGACGACGTCGTTGCCCTTCACTTCACTGTCGATGTAGTCGTTGATACCGCTCATGGAGAATCCTTTCACGCCCGTGGGAGTCAGGCTCGAAACCTGTCCTTCAAATAAACCCATAGGTTGCTCGAAACAAGATGTTTGCCGACACGCCGCCGAAATGGCGCAAAGCATCGTGTGGTGTTGGGCCAAATGTATTGGCCCGGGAAGCGATGAAAAGACGATATCTCGCTGGGTTCCTGATCGCCATTCTGCTCGGTGCGCTGTCCTTGACCTGGTGGTTCAGGCAGCCGGCGCGTCCGCCCATCGCCGTCGGCGGCGAACTGCCGGCACCATGCAGGAATGCAAGCTTCGAGGCGGTCGCCTATGTCGTCTGCGAGATCGATCTTCACAGCTACGACATCGGTGTCTTCCACTCCGGCGCCGACGGCAAGACCTTCGGCTCGCTGGAAAAATTCGACAAGGCGATGTCGGGCGAGGGCCGTCCGGTGCTGCTCGCCATGAACGCCGGCATGTATCATGAGGACCTGACGCCGGTCGGCCTTCTGGTCGAGGGCGGCCAGGAGAGGGCACCGCTCAACCTCGCCGATGGCGAAGGCAATTTCTTCCTGAAACCGAACGGCCTATTCCTGGTCGGCAAGGACGGCAAGGCGGCGATCATGGAGACGAACGCCTACGCCGCCGCCAGGCCCGATGCGGCATTCGCCACGCAGTCCGGCCCGATGCTGGTGATCGGCGGCCGGCTTCATCCTCGCTTCGAGGCGAACGGCACCTCGCGCTACATCCGCAACGGCGTCGGCGTGCGTGATGCCAACACGGTCGTGCTGGCGATCTCACGCTCGCAAGTCAGTCTCGGCAGCTTCGCGCGGCTGTTTCGCGACGCGCTCAATTGCCCGAACGCTCTTTTCCTCGACGGCGTGGTTTCGGCGCTGTCCGATGGCGAGAGGATGATCGTCGGCGGAAACTATGCGGCAGGGCCGATCATCGCCGTTTCGGCGAAGAGGTGAGGACGAAAGCTCAGTCAGGCACGCTGGTCTGCAGGGCGAGCGCGTGCAGCACGCCGCCCATATTGCCCTTCAGTGCGTCGTAGACCATCTGGTGCTGCTGGACCCGGCTTTTCCCGCGAAAGCTTTCGGCCACCACCTCGGCGGCAAAATGGTCGCCGTCGCCGGCCAGGTCGCGAATCGTCACCTTGGCGTCCGGAATGCCTTCCTTGATCAGCCGTTCGATGTCGCGTGCGTCCATTGCCATGCGAAGATTCCTTGTTCAGCCCATGATTTCATAGATATGGTCGAAATGGCGGATGAACCACACCAAAACGCGCCACTTCAATTAAATCACGGGTCTACGACCTCATTTGCCATGAAGCGAGGAAACCAGGATTCGTGGGCAGCGGTCAATTTGCCGACGGGGATCGCCCGTGCCTCGCCGAGTTTCAGGTCACTACCGCCGGTCGAGCCGATCCACGGCGCGAAGATACCGAGCTTGCTTTGCTGTTCGCGAATGGCGTCCCATTCGTCGCTCTGCGGATCGATCGACAGCGTCAAGAGGTAGCGTCCCTGATCCTCGCCGAACCAGACCGGGATCGGATCGGTCCCGACCAGGCCGGGGACGATCGCGCCGATGCCGGATGCCATCGCCATCTCGGCCAGCGCCACGGCGATGCCGCCATCGGAAACATCGTGCGCTGCGGTAACGACGCCCGACGCGATCAGGGCGCGCACGTGATCGCCGACGCGCTTTTCGTGGTCGAGGTCGACCAGCGGCGGCGGGCCATCGCTGCGGCCATGAATGTCGCGCATATAGACCGACTGGCCGAGATGCGTTCCCCACATAGGCGGCGCACCGACCAGCACGATCATCTGGCCCTCCGCGGCAAAGCCGACCCGCACCATCTTCGACCAGTCGGCAATCAGTCCGACGCCGCCGATGGTCGGCGTCGGCAAGATGCCTTGTCCATTGGTTTCATTGTAGAGCGAGACGTTGCCGGAGACGATCGGGAAGCCGAGCGCGCGGCAGGCCTCGCCGATGCCTTTTACGGCGCCGACCAGCTGGCCCATGATCTCGGGCCGCTCCGGATTGCCGAAATTGAGGTTGTCGGTGGCGGCGAGCGGCAGGGCGCCGGTGGCGGTGAGATTGCGCCAGCATTCGGCCACCGCCTGCTTGCCGCCTTCGTAAGGGTCGGCCTCGCAATAGCGCGGCGTCACGTCGGAGGAGAAAGCCAGCGCCTTGGTCGGATGGCCGTCGACACGCACGACGCCGGCATCGCCGCCGGGAAGCTGCAGCGAATTGCCCTGGATCAGCGTGTCGTACTGCTCCCACACCCAGCGGCGCGAGCACAGGTCCGGTCCGCCAAGCAGTCTCAACAAGGCCTCAGCAACATCCGCTTGTGGTGCATCGCTGGCTGCCAGCGGCGCCGGTTTCTTCGGCTCGACCCAGGGGCGGTCATATTCCGGCGCCTGGTCGCCAAGGTCCTTGATCGGCAGGTTGGCGACCTCGTCGCCCTGATGCAGGACGCGAAAACGCAGATCGTCGGTGGTCTTGCCGACGATGGCGAAGTCGAGGCCCCATTTGTGGAAGATAGCCTCGGCCTGCTTTTCCTTTTCGGGGCGCAGCACCATAAGCATGCGCTCCTGGCTCTCCGACAGCATCATCTCGTAGGCGCTCATGCGCTCTTCGCGCACCGGCACCTTGTCGAGATCGAGCTCGATGCCGAGGTCGCCCTTGGCGCCCATCTCGACGGCCGAGCAGGTGAGGCCGGCGGCACCCATGTCCTGGATGGCGATGACGGCGCCGGAGGCCATCAGTTCGAGGCAGGCTTCGAGCAGGCATTTTTCGGTGAAGGGGTCGCCGACCTGGACCGTCGGCCGCTTCTCGTCGATCTTGTCGTCGAATTCGGCCGAGGCCATGGTGGCGCCGCCGACGCCGTCGCGGCCGGTCTTGGCGCCGAGATAGACGACCGGCAGGCCGACGCCCTTGGCTTCGGACAGGAAGATCGCATCGGTCCTGGCGAGCCCAGCCGCAAAGGCATTGACCAGGATGTTGCCGTTGTAGCGGGCGTCGAAATTGACCTCGCCGCCGACCGTCGGCACGCCGAAGGAATTGCCGTAGCCGCCGACGCCGGAGACGACGCCGGCAACGAGATGCCTGGTCTTGGGGTGGTCGGGCGCACCGAAGCGCAGAGCGTTCATCGCCGCGATCGGCCGCGCCCCCATGGTGAAGACATCGCGCAGGATGCCGCCGACACCGGTCGCGGCCCCCTGATAGGGCTCGATGTAGGAGGGGTGGTTATGGCTCTCCATCTTGAAGACGACGCAGTCACCGTCGCCGATGTCGACGACGCCGGCATTCTCGCCCGGGCCCTGGATGACCTGCGGTCCGGTGGTCGGCAGCGTGCGCAGCCACTTCTTCGAGGATTTGTACGAACAATGCTCGTTCCACATCGCCGAGAAGATACCAAGCTCGGTAAAGCTCGGCTCGCGCCCGACCAGGTCGAGGATGCGCTGATATTCGTCGGGCTTCAGCCCGTGCGCGGCAATCAGTTCGGGAGTGATCGGCACGGAATTGGAAATGGTCATGAGCGGCAATTTGTATCCTTGGGATCGAGTCCCGTCTTATCGCAAGCTTTGCAGCCGATACACCCATCGATGGATGAAAAACAATGGAAAGCCACAGCGGGGCGATACGCCGCCCAAAAAGACCTTCAAACGGTCGGGATCGGGCTCAGGAGAAACTGTCGTAGCCGGCACGGCCTTCGTCGAGAAGCCGCCTGATCACCGCGAGGCCATGCGCCAAGTCCTCTCGCCGTCCCGGCTGTGACACGCCAAAGCGGACGCCATGGAAAACCTGTTCGGAGCGCCCTGCCTTGAACTCGTCCTCGTCGTCGATCAGCACGCCATGCTCGAGGCAGGCTTTCTTGAAGGTGCCGGAAAGCCATGGATCGGGCAAAGTGAGCCAGACGAAGGGCACGTTATCCAACGCCTTGAAGGCGAAGCCGTCGAGTGTCGCGCGAACGATCGCTATGCGCGCGCTGATTTCGGCAATGCTGCGTTTGCGCATCTCGCTGGCCTGGCCGGACAGCACCAGCCGGCTGCCCACCTCTGCCAGCAGGAAGGCGAGGCCGCCTGTCATCATCTTGTGGGCGATCCTGATGCGGTGGCGATAGGCCGGCGGGCAGGCTAGCCAACCGCTACGAACACCCGCCGCGACCGATTTCGACAGGCCGCCGGCAACGATCGTCCGTTCCGGCGCATATTCGGCGAGCAACGGTGTCGGGTCGTCTGTCATCCCGCCATAGAGATCGTCCTCAATCAGGACGACATTGTATTGACGGGCGACGCGCGCGACGGCCTCGCGGCGCGTTGCCGACAGCGTCACCAGCGTCGGGTTCTTGGCCGTCGGCATCAGGAACATTATCTTCGGATGTTTTTGCGCACATACGCGCTCGAAATCGTCCGGATCGATGCCTTCCTCGTCCGCCGCTACCAGTGCGGTCCGGCGCCCGATCAGGCCGGCGCTGCGGGAAATCTGCGAATAGGTGAGGTGCTCGAAGACAACATAGTCGCCGGGAGTGGTGAGCCCTGCAATTGCTGCCATCACCGCGGCATGGGTGCCGAGCGTCGGGACGATGGTATCCGGGGCCGGGCGAAAGGAGTTGCGCGACAGCCAGCTTCTGCCGGCCTCGAACCAGCGGTCGGGGAAATCGCGCGTGTAGCTTGAAATCTCGTGAGGATGGTCCTGCGTTGTGCGCGAAAGCACATCGGCGACAATGGCGCCCTGGCCAATGTCGGGCGCGGCGGTGCTGTCGAGGCGCAGTTTGTCGCGAGGCGCATCGAAGTGGTAGCGCGTGCCTTGCTCGGCGGGCTCCAGGAAATCCGGCTTCGCATCATCCGAATTTTGGGCCAGAACATAGGTTCCGCGCCCGACCTCGCCGCTCACCAGCCCACGCTCGCGCAACAATTGGTAGGCCCTGCCGACCGTGCCGACGGTCGTGCCGATATCGTATGCCAGATCCCGTTGCGGCGGCAGTTTTGTCCCTGCATCGATCACGCCCCGGTCGATGTCCGTTTCAATGGAGTCCGCCAGCCGCTGATAGAGCGGGCCGGTGCCTGTGGTGAGATCTGGAAGCCAATTTGTCATGGTGACAATTTTCTATATTGCGCCGGAATGTGAGTCAATACATATGAGCCGGGTGGTGAAAAAGGGTACAATCGCAGATTTGGCGGAAAGACAATGGATACAATCGACACAATTCACTATGCAGAAGCCGAATTGCGGACTGCGCGGCCATCAGGTCGGAGGACCTATGTCAATCGTCTCGTCCGCGTCGTCAGATCGCTTTTCATGTGGATCGACACTATGGTCAATCGCCGGCGGAGCCGGCTGGTATTGCTGGAGATGACGGACGATCAGCTCAGAGATATCGGCATCTCTCGCTGCGACGCTCACCGCGAAGGTCTCAGGCCGTTCTGGGATTGAGCGCCGCGCCGGAAACCTGTTCTAACGGACGCCCGGCGCCCTGATGCGCGTGACACCGCGATCGACAAGGACGGCAACAATGCACAGCACAAGAAAAAGCCCCGTAGTGGTCAGCGCAGCGATGGCGACGCTGGCCACGCCGTTCCTGGCGACATCGAGGAACGAGTAGGGTACGTCGCCTGATATCGGCGCCCGCGCCAGCGCATAGACCAGGTAGGCGATCGGATAGACCATCCACCAGGAAATGTCGCGCCATCGCGTCGAACCGTCGGCGCCTGCCACAAGCCACCACAGCACGAACAGCGCCGGCGTTACATAGTGCAAGAGAACGTCACAGAGCAGGAACAGCCCTTGCGGCTGCCAAAGCTGCGCCAGAACCGTCGCATAGATGATGAAGACCATGGTTATCGCAACCCCGACGCCCGCTCGCATCCGCGGCCCGGCAAAGGCCGGGAACCACGCATAGCCGCTGGGTGACAGCAGCGAGGCATGCACCAGCACCGCTCCGATGTTGGTCAGGATGGTGAAGAAGCTGAAATAGAAGACGATGGAGCCGAAAAAACTGCGGCCGGCTGCCATCGACGCCGGGATGGTGATGCAGAATTGCAAGACAAGCCCGGCCAGACCTATGACCAGACCGGCGACCTGCAGAAAGCGGCCCATTGGGCTATGCGGCAGCGCCGCAGGCTGGATTGCCCGTCTGCCAGCGGGCAATGTCCGACCCGATGCGTGCGCCGAGCGGTTCGGCCATCAGCGGACCGAACACGTCGATGCGGCTCGAATTGCCTTGCGCCTGCACCACCAGCAACGGCTTTCCGCCATAGTGCTTGGCCGGAACCAGCAGGAAGCGCGGCGTGCCGCTGAACGAATTCAGTTCGTTGGCCATCTGATAGGACTTGAAGGCGGGATCCTTGCTGGCGATCCAGCATTTGTGAGCGGCGATCGCCACTTGTTCCATGGCAAGCAGCGCAGCACTTTTGCCGGCAGGAGCAGGCGCGCTCTTCGGGCCCGATTGGCAGGAGGCGAGGGCAAAACCGGCGGTGGCGATCAGGGCAAGGCGGACGATCGTCAGTCTCATGGTCAGGCGGCGCCCATCTCGAGTTCGGAAAGGAAGATCTTCAAAGGGTGAAAAATATCAAGCGGCGATGCCGAGGGCGCTTTCGAACAATGCCCGGCCGTCGCTGCCGCCATGCGCCGCTTCGATCAGGTTCTCGGGGTGCGGCATCAGGCCGAGCACATTGCCCTGGCTATTGATGATGCCGGCAATGTCGTTGATCGAGCCGTTGGGATTGGTGCCTTCGGCATAGCGGAACACCACTTGGCCTTCGCCTTCGAGACGGGCAAGCGTCTCTGTGTCGGCAAAGTAGTTGCCGTCGTGATGCGCCACCGGCGAGCGGATGATCTGGCCCGGCTGATAGCGGCGGGTGAACATCGTGTTGGCGTTGGCGATCTGCAGCTTCACCTGACGGCAGACGAATTTCAGCGAGGTGTTGCGCATAAGCGCCCCCGGCAGCAGGCCGGCCTCGACCAGGATCTGGAAACCGTTGCAGACACCGATGACCATGACGCCCTTGGCCGCCTTCTCGGCAACCGCCCGCATGACAGGCATGCGCGCGGCAATGGCGCCGCAGCGCAGATAATCGCCGAAGGAAAAGCCGCCGGGAATGGTGATCAGGTCGACGTCCGGGATTTCGGTGTCGGTCTGCCAGACGGTGACCGGCGGCGTCCCGGAAATCTTGGTCAGCGCCGCGATCATGTCGCGGTCACGGTTGAGGCCAGGGAGAAGAACGACGGCTGATTTCATTTCGGTTCGTAAGGCCTCTGGGCTTCGGCTAGTTCGCGCAGGTCTAGGCGGCGTTCGATACGTTCAAGGCGGTCGTCCTGACGGCCAAGAATGCAGTAGATGTTGTGGACGTCGCCTTGCGTTGCGACCATGTGACCCCGAACTACATTCAACTCCCGCTTCACTTCGGAAACATCTTGGTGAAGTTCAGCAACTTCGTGATGCACACGCTTTAGCAGCTCATACATCGTTTCACTCGTGGCTTCAGTCATATACCCTACGGCACAACCTCAGGTAATCGCCACACTATAGTTCTCAATCACCGTATTCGCCAGAAGCTTGTCACACATGGCTTTGAGATCAGCCTCTGCCTTGGCCTTGTCGCTCTCGGCAAGCTCGACGTCGAAGACCTTGCCCTGCCGCACCTGTCCGACGCCGCCGAAACCCAGTCCTGACAGCGCATGTTCGATCGCCTTGCCTTGCGGGTCGAGCACGCCGTTCTTGAGGGTTACGGTTATACGGGCCTTGATCACGCTGGACATGCTCCTGTTCCAAATATCGAGCGGCAAAAAATATCAGTGCGGCTTGCCTTTGACGCCGTCGGTCGAGGCGACAAGCACCGGCCCGGTGGGGCGCGGCGGCTCGTTCTCGTTCATGATGCCGAGGCGGCGGGCAACTTCCTGATAGGCTTCGACCAGCCCGCCCATGTCGCGGCGGAAGCGGTCCTTGTCGAGCTTGTCCTGCGTCGCCACGTCCCACAGCCGGCAGGAGTCGGGCGATATCTCGTCGGCGACGACGATGCGCATCATGTCACCCTCGAACAGGCGGCCGCACTCGATCTTGAAGTCGACGAGCTGGATGCCGACGCCCATGAACAGGCCGGAGAGGAAGTCGTTGACGCGGATGGCGAGCGCCATGACGTCGTCGATCTCCTGCGGGCTCGCCCAGCCGAAAGCGGTGATGTGCTCTTCCGACACCATCGGATCGTCGAGCGCGTCAGCCTTGTAATAGAATTCGATGATCGAGCGCGGCAGCACGGTGCCTTCCTCGATACCGAGCCGCTTGGCCAGCGAGCCGGCCGCGACATTGCGCACGACCACCTCGAGCGGGATGATCTCAACTTCCTTGATCAGCTGCTCGCGCATGTTGAGCCGGCGGATGAAGTGGGTCGGTATGCCCATGCGGTTGAGATGGTTGAAGATGTGCTCGGAGATGCGGTTGTTGAGCACGCCCTTGCCGTCGACGACCTCGTGCTTCTTCTTGTTGAACGCGGTCGCATCGTCCTTGAAGAACTGGATCAGCGTTCCCGGCTCAGGCCCCTCATACAGGATCTTGGCCTTGCCTTCATAAATGCGGCGGCGATTTTTCATCTGATTTTTTCTCTGGATTTCCGGGCAGGCGGCAAGCAACCATTTCCTGCCCGTCTACCTAAAATAAGCCGGTGACGGTAGGGTTCAATGCCGCTGTCTATCCCAATCACACTGTTTGCTCAATCGGCAAATCCTTTCAATCAACCGCTTTCGGGAATGAAATGCCGCAGCGCAGCAGTGATGTAGCGTATTGACCGGCCGGCGACCTTTTGGTTTGTGCTTCGCCAACACATATTCACCACCAGCGAATCGGATTGACCGGAGGGACGCCATGGCCAGCATGAAAGACCGCGAAGAGGGCTTCGAGCGCAAATTCGTCTTCGACGAGGAACTCCGCTTCAAGGCAGCGGCGCGTCGCAATCGGGCGCTCGGCCTATGGGCGGCTGAAAAACTGGGCAAGGCCGGCGCCGATGCCGAAGCCTATGCCAAGCAGGTGGTCGTCTCCGACATCGAAGAAGCTGGCGATCACGACGTTTTCCGCAAGATACGCAAGGATTTCGATGAAGCCGGCGTTGCCCAGTCGGACCACCAGATCCGCCGCACCATGGATGAACTGATGGCGCAGGCGATCGAGCAGATCAAGAACACCTGACTTTCCGCAGGATTAGATCGACCTTCTGGACCAATCGACCGCCCGGCACATCCGGGCGGTTTTTCTTTGCCTTTGCAGCTGTTTCCAGCTGAAATTGCATTGGAGCGACGTGTGGCCTCCAGGACGCACAGAGTACGCTCTAACAATTTGAGTCTTCGCATTGTGCTTTCCGAAAATCGATTCCGATTTTTGGGCGATGCGATAGCCAACAAGGAAAGTGCCAATGTCCCTGAAGTCACGCCTGGCGGCGGATGAAACGCTGTTCACAGCATGGTCCGGCGTGCCGGATGCCTTGACGGTGGAAATCATCGCCAGACAGGCTTTCGATGCCGTCACGCTCGACATGCAGCATGGCGGCCATCACGAAGACAGCGTGCTGCGCGGCCTCGCGCCGGTGCTGGCCGCCAACAAGCCGGCGCTGGTACGCATTCCCGTCGGCCGATTCGACATGGCCAGCCGCGCGCTTGATTTCGGTGCCGAGGCGGTGATCGCGCCGATGGTGAATTCGGTGGCGGACGCAAAACTTTTTGCAGCGGCGATGAAATACCCGCCGCTCGGCGAGCGCTCCTGGGGCCCGACCTATGCCTTTCCGCGCCACGGCAAGGGCGATTTTGCCGAGTGGCTGCGCGACAGCAACCAGCGCACGATGGCCTTCGCCATGGTCGAGACGCGCGCCGCGCTCGACTCGCTCGACGGCATCCTCGATACACCGGGCGTCGACGGCATCTTCGTCGGGCCATCGGATTTCTCGATTGCCTGGTCGAACGGCACCGCCGTCAATTCGACGCTGGAAAGCATGATGGAGACCGTGGCCTCGATCGCCGAGCGGACACGCAAGGCCGGCAAGCATGCCGCGATCTATGTCGTAGAGCCGGCCATTGCCGGCCGCGTCGTGTCGATGGGCTATCGGCTGCTGGCCTTGGGTTCGGATCACACGCTGATTTCGCTTGGCGCAAAAACCCTGCTGAAGAGCATGAGGGATTCGATCGGATCCTGAGGACCGCGGACGAGAGCGGACTCCTCAAAAGAGGCTAGAGATCGGTCAGGAACTTGGCGAAGGTCATCGAGCCTTCGGGCCACGGGCCGAAGCCTGAATGGGCATTGAGATGACCGGCATCGCCGGCATCGATGAACAGCGAACCCCAGGCCGCAGCAATGTCTTCGGCAACGTCGAACGCGCAGAACGGGTCGTTGCGGCTGGCGATCACCACCGAGGGAAAGGCCAGCGGCTCGCGCGGATAGGGGCCGAAGGTCATCAGGTGCCTCGGCCTGATCTCGGGATTGGCGACATCGGGCGGCGCCACGAAGAAGGCGCCGGCGACCGGCCGCTGGAATCGCGGCAGCGCCTGGACCGTCGTTGCGACGCCGAGTGAATGCGCGACGATGACGACCGGCCGCTCGGCCTCGTTGACCGCTTTCGCCACGCTCGCCGTCCAGTCCTCGCGCACCGGCTTTGACCATTCCGCCTGCTCGACGCGGCGCGCGGTCGACAATTTCGATTGCCAGCGGCTCTGCCAATGGTCCGGGCCAGAATTGGTGTAGCCCGGCACGATGAGAATATCTGCGTCCCTAACTTTCATCGCGCGCATTTAGCGAGCGCCGCCGTTTCGTGCAACCGCGCATGATCGCAAAAAGGGGAGCGGTTTTGGACAGGTTCATGCGCAAACCGGCTCTGGACGGCATCAGCAATCGTAATAGTGAACACCATGTTCGCTTCTTGCCATCTTGTGTGAACGATCGGGATCGACGATCTGTCGTCAGGAAAGAACCAGCCGTGGACGACCGGGATTCCGGGACGGGCACGGGGTACAATGATTGTGGCGCCGGGCTCCTGGCTTTGGGAAACTCGTCGAACGCCGCCCGAACGGAGCACCAGATGAGTGAACTGCCTTTTGCCGCCACGACGCCGGTCAGCGTTGCCCGCGTCGGGTTGCGGGCGCGCGATGCCGAAAATCTCGCCGCGTATTATCGCAAGGTCGTCGGCCTGCAGGAACTGAGCCGCGCCGGCGGCACGATCACGCTGGGCGCCGCCAATCGCCCCTTGCTGGACATCGAGGCGGACGCGGCGGCAAAGCCCGACGATCCGCACAGCGCGGGCCTTTTCCATACCGCCTTCCTGCTGCCGAGTCGGGCCGACCTTGGCCGCTGGATCAACCATGCCATCGCCAACAAGATCGCCATCGAGGGCGCGTCCGACCATCTGGTCAGCGAGGCGCTTTACCTGACCGACCCCGAAGGCAACGGCATCGAGATCTATGCCGACCGCCGGCCGCAGGACTGGAAGTGGAATGGCGAGAAGATAGCGATGGCGACCGAACGGCTGAACATTCCCGCTGTCGTCGCCGAGGTGCCGGCCGGCGATGCCGGCTGGCAGGGCGCGCCTGAAAACAGCATTGTTGGTCACGTCCATCTGCGCGTCGGCCGGCCGGAAGATGCCGAGGCCTGGTGGCACCAGGAGTTTGGTTTCGACACGGTGGCGAAATATGGTGGCGCGGCGGTGTTCCTGTCGTCCGGCGGCTATCACCACCATATCGGCGCCAATGCCTGGCAGAGTTCCGGCGCCGGCCGTCGCGATCCCGCCCGCTCCGGCCTGGCCTGGGTCGAGATGCGCTCGGACAATGTGGCGAACGCCACGACCCGCGAGGATCCTTGGGGCACGGTGATCAGGACCGTTCCCGGTAAGGCTTAAGCTCTCTTAGAGGCGGGCCTTTTCCAGCAGCCGGCCAAGCATCAGCAGGCCCGCCGGCCAAAGGCCGAGGTGGGCCTCGTTTCCCATGTGGCCGAGGTCGCCGGCATCGGCAAGGTCGGCACCCCAGGCAGCGGCGAAAGCTGTCGCCTGGTCGAAGTTTACGCGCGGGTCGGTGCGGCTGGCCACGACCAGTGTCGGGAAGGGCAAGCGCTTCAGCGGTATCGGCGCGAAAGGACGCACTGTGTCGAAGGACGGATCGGTATCCTCGACATTGCTCGGGGCAACCAGCAACGCCGCCGCGACTTTCTTGAGTTGGCTTTCGCTGACGCTGGCCGCCCATTTCACTGTCGTCGCTACCGCCAGCGAATGCGCAAGCAACACGACGCGGCGCGGTGCAGCGGCGATCGCGGCGTCCATCCGGCCAATCCAGTCCTCGGGGTTTGGCCGGTCCCATTCGGCCTGCAGCACACGGCTGGAATTGGGAAACGCCTGGCACCAGTGCGATATCCAGTGATCGGGCCTGGAATTGCCGCGGCCCGGCAGGGCGAGAAAGTCAAAATCGCCGGCCGCGGAAATCATGAGGCTTTCCCGAACACGCGCTTGAAGATCGTGTCGACATGCTTGGTGTGGTAGCCAAGGTCGAATTTCTCGCGGATCTCGGCTTCGGGCAGCGCCGCCGTGACTTCCTTGTCGGCGAGAAGTTCGTCAAGAAAATCAGCGCCTTGCTCCCACACTTTCATGGCGTTGCGCTGCACCAGCCGGTAAGCGTCCTCGCGCGAAACGCCGGCCTGGGTCAGCGCCAGCAGCACGCGCTGCGAATGCACGAGGCCGCGGAACTTATTCATGTTCTTCAGCATGTTGTCGGGGTAGACGAGCAGCTTGTCGACGACGGTTGTTAGCCGCGACAGCGCGAAGTCGAGCGTCACCGTAGCATCCGGTCCGATCATGCGCTCGACCGACGAGTGCGAAATGTCGCGCTCGTGCCAGAGCGCCACGTTCTCCATCGCCGGCAGCGCGAAGGAGCGCACCATACGGGCAAGGCCGGTGAGGTTTTCGGTCAGCACCGGGTTGCGCTTGTGCGGCATTGCCGACGAGCCCTTTTGTCCGGGCGAAAAATACTCTTCCGCTTCCAGCACCTCGGTGCGCTGCAGATGGCGGATTTCGATCGCCAGCCGCTCGATCGACGAGGCGATGACGCCGAGCGTTGCGAAGAACATCGCATGGCGGTCGCGCGGGATCACCTGCGTCGACACCGGCTCCGGCTTCAGCCCGAGTTTCTTGGCCACGTGCTCTTCGACATATGGATCGATATTGGCGAAGGTGCCGACCGCACCTGAGATGGCGCAGGTGGCGATATCTTCACGCGCGCGCACCAGCCGCTCGCGGCAGCGCGAGAATTCAGCATAGGCCTGCGCCAGCTTGACGCCGAAGGTCGTCGGCTCGGCGTGGATGCCGTGGCTGCGGCCGATGGTGACCGTGTCTTTGTGCTCGAAGGCACGGCGCTTGAGCGCTGCGAGCAGCGCGTCGATATCGGCAAGAAGGATGTCGCTGGCGCGGCTAAGCTGCACCGCGAAACAGGTGTCGAGAACATCCGATGACGTCATGCCCTGATGGATGAAGCGGGCGTCCGGCCCGACGAATTCGGCAAGATGGGTGAGGAAGGCGATGACGTCGTGCTTGGTGACCCGCTCGATCTCGTCGATCGCCTCGACGTCGAATTTCGCCGCGCCGCCTTTTTCCCAGATGGTTTTCGCGGCCTCTTTCGGGATGACCCCGAGTTCGGCCAGCGCGTCGCAAGCGTAAGCCTCGATCTCGAACCAGATGCGGAACCGGGTTTCAGGCGACCAGATGGCAACCATTTCCGGCCGGGAATAGCGAGGGATCATCGGTCAGTCCTGATTTGTGGGAGCGTTCGCCCGCGTCCTAACAGAGGCAGACAAAATCCTCAACGCTGCTTCCGCGCAAACCAGACACTGGCGACAGCGAGCGCGATGAAACCGAGCGGAAAATACAGTCGGATGCCCAGGACGACGAACTGATAGAACGCCGTCGCCACGGTGTACACGAACTCGAAGGCCCAGGTGATGGTGAGTGCCGGCGCATGCCACCCCGCGTAGTAGGAACGGTATTGCAGCGCGAACAGCCCGCCGGTGAAGCCAATCGTCGCTACGAGAAGGCAGACAAAGGCCGCTGCAAGGGCGAGTTCCCAGTGCCGACCGAGCGAGACGATCCGCGCCAGGAACAAGCCAACCGGAAAGGCGAGCGCACCGCCGGCGGCATAGAGCAGGGAGACGAAGCGGATTTTCGCCGCGGTCTCCCAATCGTCCAGCAGCAGATTGAGGAGCGCACTGGCGCCCATCGCGACACCCCAAAGCAGCGTACCGGAAAGTGCCACGCCCAGTGACGGCAAGGCGCGGCGGACACGATCTCGGGCGCGATTGCGCGCGGTGGATTGAGGAAGCGGTGTCACAGGCGGCCGGTCACCGCGATCCAGCGGAAATCCGGGCCCTCGAAGCCGTATTGGCGCACTGCGATCAGCACCGCATAGGCGCTGAGGCTGTCCAGAGAAAACGTCTGCACAGCGCCGATCCGGTAGCCGTTCGGGCAGCCGCGACTTTGCGGAATCGATTTGTCCTCATGCAGGATCTTTGTCTGGCCATCGCCTTTCGCCTCGATTCGCAGCAGGCGAAAGCCATTGATCTCGCCTTGGCTCTGGCAGCGTTCGGTGTCGTTCATGCCAATCTGGTCGAGCCGGAACTCAAGCACATCGTCGACCGGCGAAAAGATCGGGCGCGGGTTGACCACCATCCGGAACGGATCGGCCGAAAGTTCAGTCACCGGATTGAAGCCGGCGGTGATGCCGCGATTGGCAGTGAGTTCCGCCTGCTTGATGACGGCTTCGCCCTTCTGCCGGGCCTGAAGGCGCGCCGCGTCGAGCGTCGCGGTCTCGTCGTCAAGCCGGACCCTGATCGGCGTGCCCTTCAGGAACGTGTCGTCGGTCGTGTCGATGTAGTAGCGGTTGGCATAGGGAAAACCTGATCCGTCCTGGACGCCATATTCCTCGAAGGCGAAGACGCCGCCATCCCCAGTGAAGCCGAGGATCTCAAGCTCGGCGACATCGCCGGCATGGGCGGAGAAGGAGGCTGCAAATTGGGTAAGGAGGGAAACAGCAAGCAGCAAAAGGATTCGCATGGGGTTTTCGCTCCGGCGGCCTAAGTCGTTTCAGTCCCCTATCACGACGCGGTCAAAACGTCGTGCCGTCTGAAACGCAAAAGCGATGCATCCAATCCGGCCGTCGGTTGTTATTGTCGGCAGCTTCAATGGAGACCCACCATGACCGATGCAGCCAGGATTCGCGAACATATGGAAGTGATCGGCGCCGACGGCGTCCACATCGGCACCGTCGATAAGGTCGACGGGCAAAGAATCAAACTAACTAAACGCGACAGCGGTCAGGGGCGTCACAAGGGGCATCACCACTACGTGCCTCTCAGTCTGGTTGCCGAAATCGAGGGTCAGAAAGTACGGCTGTCGGCAAATTCGGACGTCGCGGTCACCTTCGAGGAAGAAAAGTCCGACCCAACCTGATCTCAGCGCATCTAGCGCGACGACCACACCGGAAACAGATCGCCGTCGGCGGGCGTCGCGGCATAGACGCCGCGGCTGATGGCGCGCGCCATGGTAGCGCCGGCGGCGGCGTAGAGGTCCATCGCGTCGTCGGCCGCGAGCTGAATGCCGCTCTTGCCTGTCGCCAATGCGAAGACCAGATCGCCGTCAGCCGGCGTATGGGTCGGCCAGATGGCGCGCACGAAGCCGTCATGTGCGGCAATCGCCAGGCGTTTGGCCGCGGCCTTGGTGAGGATCGCGTCGGTGGCGATGACGGCGATGGTGGTGTTGGCGCCGACGTGCCTGTCACGAAACTTCAGCAGGATTTCTCTTGCATCGTCCGGCATTGGCGACGGATAGCCAAGCCCACCAAACTCGTCGCCGATCTCGAAGGGTGCTGCCCAGAAATGGCGGGTTCGGGCAATCGTCACCGAGCCGGTCGGATTGACGGCGGCGAGCGCGCCGATGGTGACGCCGCTGTCGAGCACGGTCGAGGCCGAGCCGAGCCCGCCCTTCAGGCCGGACGTCAGCGCGCCGGTGCCGGCGCCGACGGTGCCGAGCGGAAAGTCGACGCCGGCAGTCTGTGCCGCCTTGTAGCCGAGGTCGCGGTAGGGCGGGAACCGGCCCCAGTCCTTGTCGCCGCCATTGCGCAGGTCGAACAGGATCGCCGCGGGCACGATCGGCACCCGAAAGCCGCCAACCTCGACGCCGATGCCTCTTTCACGCAATGCCGCCTGCACGCCGGAAGCGGCGTCGAGGCCAAAGGCCGAGCCGCCCGAGAGCACCACGGCATGGATTGCCTCGATCGCATTGTGCGGTTCGAGCAGGTCGGTTTCGCGGGTGCCCGGCGCGCCGCCCAGGACCTGGACACCAGCCACCGCCGGTTCGTCGCAAAGCACCGTGGTCACACCGGATTTCAGCCTGGCATCGGCGGCGTTGCCGACACGCAGGCCGGCGACATCGGTGACCAGGTTGCGCGGACCTGTACGGAACATCACTTGTCCTTTGCCGGCACGAAGCGGGCGCCGTCGAAACGGAAGGCGCGGAACGGATTTTGACTGAGATCGCCCTTTTCGTCGAAACGAACAGGACCGATCGCCGTGCTGAAATCATGCCCGCTGAGCAGGTCGGCCAGGCTCTTGCCGGAGGTCTCGGACGCCGCAGCGGCCGCCTTGGCGATCTCGACCGCCGCATAGGCCGGCAGCGCGTAGCCGTCCGGCACGACCTTTTGTGCGGCAAAGGCCCCCAGCACCTTGGGGTCGGCGACTTCAGCCCATTCCGGCGGCGCGATCATCAGCGTGCCCACGGCATAAGGCACGTCGCCGGGCGGCGCGCGCAGCGTTTCGCCGCCGGCAAATACAATGCCGGCATCGAGCTGGCCGCCGTCGCGGCCCATGATCGCGATGTCGCTGCCGTCGCCGCCGGCAAAGACGTGCGTCGCGCCGGCTTTCTTCAGCCGTCCGATCAGGCCGATCTGATTGTCGAGCTGTGGCCGGAACGTGTCGACGAACACCGGTTTCAGCGCCGCCTGCTCGGCGGCTGCCCGCAGCGTCTCGGCGATCTCGCGGCCATAGATCGTGCCGTCGTCGACGATGGCGAACAGCTCGTTCTGCCACAGGCTGGTCAGGATGGTGGCGACGGCGTTGCGCTCGTCGTCGCCACGCGGCGCGAACCGGTAGACCGGCCAGCCGGTCTTGGCGCGCTGGTCGGTCAGGCTTTCAGTGCGTACGCCGACGGTGATGACCGGTATGCCGGCGTCCTTCAGGATCGGCAATGCCGCCTCGATTGCCTCGGTGCAGAGAAAGCCGACGACGACGTTGACTTTCGCCGTGGCGAACTCCCTTGCGGCGGCCGCACCGCCGTCGGCCGTGCAGGCGTCGTCGACCGTCTTGATCTCGGCACCGTTCGCCTCGGCAGCAAGGCTGGCCCCGGCCTCGATCTGCTTGCCCAGAATGGCCGACGGTCCCGACAAGGGGGCTGCGACGCCGACCAGCAGCGTCTGGGCGCTTGCACCGCTGGCAAGAAACAGCCAGAGCAATGCAGCTATCGTCGTTATCCTGGGGCCCATTCGAGCGAAGAATTCCTCCGCGCCGGCAGTGTTTGTCGGCGCCTCTTCCCGCCAAGACCTAAAGGCTGGCCGGCCCTGGTGCAACACGCGAATTTCGGGATATGTGCCAAGTACTTCGCTTGTGGCATGCAATATCCCGCCATATATAGCGGTTGGGTTCGTCTAGTTCCAAACCATGGAAATCGCCGGTGCTGAAGAAGAACGACATAGGGCCGCAGGCCTATCGCGACGCGATGGCGCATTTTGCCGGCCACGTCCATGTGGTCACCACCGATGGCCTCGCCGGCAAGCGCGGCGCCACGGTGATCGCGGCCTGTTCGGTATCGGACACGCCGCCGACCATTCTGGTTTGCCTCAACCGCGAAAATCCCAAGAACGAGCCGTTTGTGATAAACGGCAATTTCGCCTTGAACACGCTGGCTTCGCACCAGGAGCCGCTGTCGATCGGTTTTTCCGGCATCACCGGCCTGCCGATCGAGGACCGTTTCGCGCTCGCCGAATGGGATGTCATCTCGACCGGCGCGCCAACATTGAAGGGCGCGCTAGCGGTGTTCGACTGCGAACTGATCGACACCAAGGACCTGGCCACCCATCGTGTGCTTTTTGGCAAGGTGACAGGCCTGCGTATCGGCGATAATTTGCGGCCGCTGATCTATCACGACCGCGGCTACCACGCTCTGTAGAGGCTCTCAATGGCTGCGGAGAAAGAATGACCGAGTTAAAACCGCGCCCCGCGCCGCGGACGATCGACGAGACGCTCGATCTCCTGACCGGTGCGGACTATGTGGCGGACCGGTCGCTGGCGACCGTGTTGTTTCTGTCGCTGCGCATGAAGCGGCCGCTCTTTCTCGAGGGCGAGGCCGGCGTCGGAAAGACCGAGATCGCCAAGGTGCTGGCGGAGGCGCTCGGCCGCCGGCTGATCCGCCTGCAATGCTACGAAGGCCTCGATGTTTCCTCCGCTGTCTACGAGTGGAATTACGCTGCGCAGATGATCGAGATCCGCATGGAAGAAGCGGCCGGCAAGGTCGACCGCTCGGCCATGGAGCGCAACGTCTTTTCCGAGAAATACCTGATCCGCCGCCCGGTGCTCGACGCGCTGACCGGCAAGGGCGGGGCTGCCCCGGTTTTCCTGATCGATGAGCTCGATCGCACTGACGAGGCCTTCGAGGCGTTCCTGCTGGAAATCCTCTCCGACTTCCAGGTGACGGTGCCCGAGCTCGGTACGATCAAGGCGGAAGAGTCGCCGATCGTCATCATCACCACCAACCGCACCCGCGAGATCCACGATGCGCTGAAGCGGCGCTGCCTCTATCACTGGGTCGACTATCCGAACGCCGAGCGCGAATTGGAAATCGTGCACAGAAAGGTGCCGCAGGCCAACAGCCGGCTGTCGGCCGAGGTTGTCTCGTTCATCCAGAAGCTGCGCCAGATCGAGCTGTTCAAGGTTCCGGGTGTCGCCGAGACCATCGATTGGGCCGGAGCGTTGACCGAACTCGACAAAGTGGCGCTGGACCCGGAAACGGTTTCCGACACGATCGGCGTGCTGTTGAAATACCAGGACGACATTGCCCGCATCGAGCAGGGCGAAGGCCGGCGCATCCTCAACGAGGTGAAAGCCGAGCTTTCGGCGGCGGAGTAGGGTTATGCAAGCGCCGCCTGTCGAACCAAAAGAGGCGACGGCGGACGGGCGGATTGCCGACAACATCGTCTATTTCGCCCGCACCTTGCGCAAGGCCGGCATGCGGGTCGGGCCGGCCTCGGTCAAGGATGCGATCGAGGCGGTGCTCGCCGCCGGCATCGGTTCCCGCGACGATTTCTACTGGACGCTGCACGCCGTGCTGGTGTCGCGGCATGAGGATCACGCCACCTACGACGAGGCCTTCCGACTGTTCTGGAAATCGCACGAGCTGATCGAAAAGATGCTGGCGATGTTTTCGCCGGTGGCGCCCGACAACCGCGAGAAGCAGAAGCCGCGCGCCGCGGAAAGCCGCGTCAGCCAGGCGATGTTCGAGGGCCACCGGAAGAACCAGCCAGTTCAGGAAATCCCCGAGATCGAGGTCGACGCCCGCTTCACCTTCTCCGGCAACGAGGTGCTGAGGGGCAAGGATTTTGCCCAGATGAATGCCGCCGAGATCGCTGACGCCAAGAAGGCGATCGCTCAGCTGCGGCTTCCCTTCGACATGGTTAGGACACGGCGTTTCAAATCCGATGCGCAGGGCCGCCGCATCGATCCGCGCGCCATGATGCGCTCTGCCGCGCGCACCGGCGGCGAGTTGATCCTGCCAAAATTCCGCTCAGCCCGCGAGGTTCATCCGCCGCTGGTGGTGCTTGCCGACATTTCCGGGTCGATGAGCCAGTACACGCGCATCTTCCTGCATTTCCTGCATGCCCTAACGGAACAGCGCCGGCGCGTGCATGCCTTCGTCTTCGGCACCAGGCTCACCAATCTGACGCGGCAGATGCGCCATCGCGACCCCGATGCGGCCCTTGCCGACTGCTCGGCGGCAGTCAAGGACTGGTCTGGCGGCACCCGCATCGGCGACACGCTGGCCGAATTCAACCGGCTGTGGTCGCGGCGCGTGCTGGGGCAGGGCGCCGTGGTGCTTCTGATCACCGACGGGCTGGAGCGCGACGATGTCGCCGGCCTGTCGGAGGAAATGGAGCGCCTGCACAAATCCTGCCGGCGGCTGATCTGGCTCAATCCTCTGCTGCGCTTTGATGGTTTCGAGGCTCGTGCTCGAGGCGTCAAGGCGATGCTGCCGCATGTCGACGAGTTCCGTTCGGTGCACAATCTCGATGCGCTCGCCGATCTCTGCGCGTCGCTGGACAAGAAGTCGGCGCGGTCAGTCGATCCGCGCCGGTGGATCGAGGCTGGCACGAAGCGCGCCGCATAACCACATGTCTGCCGAGGAGAAGGATCATGGAACACAGCATATACCTGGATGAAGCCCGCGATCCGCTGATTATCGCCGAAGCCTGGATGAAGGATGGCAAGGACGTCGCCGTTGCCACCGTTGTCGAGACCTGGGGCTCGGCGCCGAGGCCTGCCGGCAGCCATCTGGTCATCGACGCCGAAGGCAATTTCCATGGCTCCGTCTCGGGCGGCTGCGTCGAGGGCGCGGTGGTCGCCGAGGCGATCGACGTCATCGACAGCGGCCAGGCGAAGATGCTGGAATTCGGCGTCGCCGACGAGACCGCCTGGCAGGTCGGCCTGTCCTGCGGCGGCCGCATCAAGGTCTATGTCGAAAGGTTGGGTTAGAGCATGATCCCGAAATGTGGATGCCGGTTTTCGGATAAGATCATGCTCAAAGAAGAGATATTCGGATGGATCCGTACGCTTTAAAAACCCTCAACGCCGAACGCCGCGCCCGCCGCGCCGCGATCCTTGTCACCGACCTTGGCGACGGCCGCGACCGCATCGTGCGCGAGGGCGACCAGGTCGCCGGCGAATTGGGAGCTGCGGTCGCAAGGGCATTCCGCACCGGCAATTCCGGGTCAGTAGAGGCGGAGGGGCGAACCTTCTTCCTCAACGCGTACCTGCCGCAGCCGCGGCTGATTGTTATCGGAGCCGTCCATATCAGCCAGGCATTGGCGCCGATGGCCAAGATCGCCGGCTATCCCGTGGAAATCATCGACCCGCGCACGGCCTTTGCCACATCAGATCGCTTTCCCGATGTCGTGCTGCATGCCGAATGGCCTGAGGACGTCCTGAAGCGCCAGCCGCTCGACAGCTATACCGCGCTGGCCGCCATCACCCATGATCCGAAGATCGACGATTTCGCGCTGAAGGCGGCGCTCGATACCAACTGCTTCTATGTCGGGGCGCTCGGCAGCCGCAAGACCCATGCAAAGCGCGTCGAGCGCCTGCTGGCACTAGGCGCAACCGCCGACCAGATCGCCCGTATCCATGCGCCGATCGGCCTCGACATCGGTGCGGCGAGCCCGGCCGAGATTGCGGTTGCGGTGCTGGCGCAGGCGATCGAGGCGTTTCGTTCGCGCGGCCTGGAAGCGAAGGAAGCGGCGGCGTGAAGTTTGGGCCGATTCCAGTCGAGATGGCTGAAGGCGCGGTACTGGCACACGCCACCACGGCCGGAGAACGCCGCTTCCGCAAGGCGCACAGGCTGAGCTCCGACGATGTGTCGGTGTTGAAGGCGGCCGGGGTTAAGGAGGTCGTCGCGGCGGTTTTGGCTCCAGATGATCTCAGCGAGGACGCCGCCGCCGAAAAAATTGCCAAAAGCATGATCCACCGGAATGTCGAGACCAAGCCGGCGGCGACCGGCAGGGTTAACCTCCATGCCGCCGCGGCCGGCATATTCACCGTCGATGCGGCGGTGATCGACGCCATCAACGCCGTCGATCCGACCATCACCATCGCCACGCTGGCGCAGCACGCGCCGGTCGAAAAAGGTCAGATGGTCGCGACGGTCAAGATCATTCCCTTCGCCGTTGCCTCCGCTCTGGTCGATGCGGTGGCAAGGATCTGCGCCGGCGGCGAGATCTTTGCCGTCAATCCCTATCAGCCGGTGCGCGTCGGTGTGATCCAGACGGTTCTGCCCGGCCTCAAGCCAAGCATGCTCGACAAGACGCTGCGCGTCACCGAGGCGCGCCTTGCGCGCTCGGGCGGCCGGCTGACGGCGGAGCGCCGCACGCCGCATGAAGTGACCCCCGTTGCCGAGGCAGCGGTCTCGCTGGCGCGCGACAACGACATGGTGGTGATCTTCGGCGCCTCGGCGATGAGTGATTTCGGTGATGTCGTTCCGGCTGCGATCGAGAAAGCCGGCGGCACGGTTATCCGCGCCGGCATGCCGGTCGATCCCGGCAATCTTCTGGTGCTCGGCACGCTTGCTGGCAAGCGCGTCATCGGCGCGCCGGGCTGCGCCCGCAGCCCCAAGGAGAATGGCTTCGATTGGATTCTCGACCGCCTGATCGCCGGGCTCGACGTGACCGCCAGGGACATCGCCGGCATGGGTGTCGGCGGGCTGTTGATGGAAATCCCGACGCGGCCGCAGCCGCGCGAGCCGCTGCCGACCAGAGCCGAGCTGAAGGTCGACGTCGTGCTTCTGGCCGCCGGACGCTCCAGCCGCATGGGTGGGCCGAACAAGCTTCTGGCGCTGTTCGACGGCAATCCGCTGGTGCGCCGCACCGCCGAACGCGCGCTCGGCTCGAAAGCCTCGCGCACCGTCGTCGTCACCGGCCACCAACGCGAGCGTGTGCGCTCGGCATTGTCCGGCCTGGATATAACCTTCGCCGACAATTCCGATTTTGCCGACGGCCTGTCATCGTCGCTGAAGGCCGGCATCGCCCGGGTCGCGAACGACGCCGCCGGCGCCATGATCGTTCTCGGCGACATGCCGGGTGTCTCGTCGGCCGATCTCGACAGGCTTATCGACGCGTTCCGCAAGTCCGGCGGCCGGTCGGTCGTACGCGCCTCGCATGATGGCCGCCGCGGCAACCCGGTGCTGTTGCCGCGTTCGCTGTTTCCAGCGATCGCACATCTCGAAGGCGATACCGGCGCGCGCCATCTGGTCGAGGCCGAAGGGCTCGATGTGATCGATGTCGAGATCGGCGAGGGGGCAGCCGTCGATGTCGACACCCGCGAGGCGCTGGAAGGTGCCGGCGGCGTGCTGCAGGATTGACAAACCAAAGCCGAAAAACGCATGCCTGGGCATGGCTTTCCGTTTCCTTTCACTCTCCTCCGCGTCTTCACCCCCCTTTGGCCTGCCAGGCCAGAGGGGGCCCTGCGCCCTTCTGATCTCGATATTTTTCTTGTTTTCTTATACCGCTCACGCAGACGCTCTCGAATTAAAGCCCTTCAAGGACGACCTCTTCGCCTATCCGGCCACGCTCTCGTCCTCAGGCAACGGCGCTTATACGATCATCGACTATCGCGAACTGCGCGACATCAACGCTCGCGACGAAGTGCCCGAGCGTCGTGTGCACGCGCAATATACCGATACGAGCGTGCGCAAGGTGCAGCAGGATCTGCTGCTGAAGACCGATGCCGGCGACATCAGACACATCGCCGTCGGCAGGACAGAGGGCGCTGAAATCATCGTGCTCTACCTGCACGGGCAGGGCGGCAGCCGCAAGCAGGGCGCCGACGACTTCACCTTCGGCGGCAATTTCAATCGCATCAAGAACCTGATGGCTGGTAATGGCGGCCTCTATCTGTCGCCGGATTTTTCCGATTTCGGCGACAAGGGCGCGGCCGAGGTCGCAGCGCTGATCGATCATTACGCCGAACGTTCGCCCGGCGCGAAGATATTCGTCGCCTGTGGCTCGATGGGCGGTGCGCTGTGCTGGAAGCTTGCCGCCCGCAAGGACACGGGCGGCCGCATCGACGGGCTGCTGCTGCTCGGTTCGCTGTGGGACGAGAGTTTTTTCTCGAGCCCGGCGTTCAAGCGCCATGTGCCGGTTTTCTTCGGCCAGGGCAGCAAGGATCCGGTGTTTCCGGTCGAGAAGCAGGAAGCCTTCTTCCGCTCGATCCTTGCCAAGGCGAAAGCTTACCCGACCCGCTTCGTCCGTTTCGAGACCGGCACCCACGGCACGCCGATCCGCATGGCCGACTGGCGCGGCACGCTCAACTGGATGCTGTCGAAACCTTGAAGCTCGTCAAGGCGCGGTGTTGTAGTCGAGCACGGTCTGCGGATTGCTCTCGTCGTCATAGGACGCGTCGACGTCATATTGCACCAGGGAGAAATTGCCGTTGCGGAACAGGTAGGTACCGGTCGACGATGCATCGCCGATGCCGCGCCACTTGTTGAAGAACGAGATCGTCTTGGTGGCATCGTCATATTCGGAATTGACCAACTGGTCGTCGGTCTGGAAGCCGATGATGTTGACCGCCTGGACCTTGCCTTCGCTGTTGTTGTTTTCGTAGCGGATGTCGAGTTCCGGCGAAGCGAACTGCAACTGCCGAACCCCCGTTATGGCGTCATGGATGTAGTAGACGGCACCCTCATTGTAGGCACCCATCGAGCAGAAGAAGCGGAACAGACGCGTCTCGCGCTCCGGCTCGTCACTCGCCGAATCCGCCTCCTTGTAGTGGATAGAGTAGGCGTCCGGCTCGCCCACCGCCTTGCCGTCCGGCGTTTTCTTGTCGCACTGGTCGCCATAGGTCGCAGCGAAGGCCTTCTTGGCCTGCTCCAGCGCCTCATCTTTCTTGGGCGGCCGCGGACCGTCGCCGCAGCTTTCTGGTACCGCATCCTCGAAACCGGCCTTTGCCGGCTTCAGCGCCCCCTTGTCGATGAAGATCGGCCGGAACGGCGGTTCCTGGATCTGGGCGTTGACCTGGCGCAGCGTGTAGCAGCCGGCGAAGACCGCTTCGCTGCCGTCCTTGGCTGTCGCACGGATGGCGACCGGGACATTGAAATAGATGCTGCCGGCCGCACCTTCATCCGAGACGCCGCCGGTTTTGACTTCGACCTCGTCGGTGCCGTCATAGCCCTTGACGAAGCTGCCGAAATCCTTTGCCGGCTTGGTATCGCCGAAATAATCCCAGGCGCGCGCGAATTCGTGCCGGTTGATGGCGCTGTAGAACGAGCGGATGACCGCGGCTGCGTCCGACCTGTCGTCGACATAGGGCGCTTCGGCGGACAACGCCGATTGGCCGGTTACGGCAAGGGAGAAAGCAGTCGCTGCGAAAAGGGCGCTTCTCATCGGGAACCTCCACTCGATGGGGAACCCTACCATGCCGATTGCGGCGACGTGGTGACGCTTGAAGAATCGCTTGGGGAGGCGCTACGTCCAGCCTTCAGCGTTCCAACTGGATAGGAGATTTACGTGACCATATCGATGTACGAGGCATCCGTGCCGGTGTTTACGGCTAGGCTAAAGGCGCTGTCCAACGTCCTGTCGATAGCCGAGCAGAACGCGCTGGACCGCAAAATCGACCCGCAGGTGTTTTTGACCTCGAGGCTGGCGCCCGACATGTTCGCGCTAACCAGGCAGGTGCAGATCGCCACCGATCATGCCAAGGGCGCGCCTTCGCGGCTGGCCGGCCGCGAGGTGCCGAGATACGAAGACAACGAGGTGAGCTTCGCCGATCTGCAGGCGCGCATCGCCAAGACCGTCGATCATCTGGCGACGTTCTCGGCAGCCGACCTGGATGGCTCGGAGGAACGGATGATCGAACTCAGGCTCGCGGGACGCGAGGTTTCGCTGCGGGGCCTGCAGTATCTGCTGCACGCCGCCATGCCCAATTTCTATTTCCATGTGACCACGGCGCCTACGACATCCTGCGCCACAATGGCGTGCCGCTGAGCAAGGCAACTTTCCTTGGACGTTGAAAGCCGCCAGGAACCTCATGTTGAGATGTGGCTAAATCAGCGCAGCGACATTTCGCGAGCAATGCGCGGGAAATCGGCCGGCTTGATGCCGATATCGGCGCGGTCGGCACTGCTCATCGAGTGAAGCAGCGCCAGCGCTGCGCGATAACGCACATGTTCCTGCGGACGCGGACGAGCAAACATTTCAGTGAAGAACCCCATGATTCATGCCCCTTATTGGACCTCCACAAGCGTCAATATAGCCAAATTATTAAAATTGTGCAGTGCAGCATTTGCATGGCAGCTATGCCACGCAGCCTTTTTCGACCACAATCGACTTTCTCGTGAAACTTTTTCTGGGCGCGAACCGTAGGCTTCGACGCTGGCACATGGCCGGCTTTTCCTCGCCACTCCTGGCGGATTTCCGGACTGCATGAAGGTGCAGTCCGGCTTTTCGTATGTCAGTCCGAGCACCCTGGACCGTCAGCCTGGCGAGCGTCTAAATTGGTCAGGATCGGCCGCATTCATTTTTAACGAGCCGGCTCTATGCTGAGCGCCTGGATACACGCGCTTACGACAGGGGAGGCTGACATCGGCACCAGGGGCAAGAGGGATTTCGCTTCGTTGCTCGATGATCTCTTCGTCGCCCCCGACAAGGGCGAGGAGGCTGGCGCCCGGTCGTCGATACCGTTCGACTATCTGTCGGTGGCCGACGAGCTTCATTCCGGCCGCATCAAGCTTTCGGGGGAAACGTTTGCCGCAGAATATCGCGAAGCGGGCGCCGATCTGGCGAGCGAGTTCGTTGCTCTGCTCGACCAGGCAAAGCTGGCGCTCGCCGGCGAAGAGCTCAAGCCGGAGGAAAAGCTGCCGCCGATCGATCCCGAATCGATTGCCGTCGAACTTGGCCTCGACCAGCCGAAGCAAGTCGCCGATTTCGGCCGCATGCGCCGCAGTTTCGCCTTCGCCAACCATCCCGACCGTGTCGCCCCGCATCTGCGCCAGCGTGCCATGATCCGCATGCAGGTGGCCAACATGCTGATCGACGAGGCCAAGCGGCTCGCTCTGGCCGGCGCAAGGCGCTAATCTCCTAGGAAATCAAATAATCCTCGAGGGGGCCCAGGCTTGGAGAATATCCAGGCTTTCGATTATGCTGGGTTTTCCTCCCCGCGCTGTCGCGCAAAAGCTTTCCCCGCCGGAGAAAAATTCCATGCACAAACGCCGTCTCGGTCGGACCGATCTTCTTGTTTCCCAGATCTGCCTGGGATCGATGACCTGGGGCCAGCAGAACACCGAGGCTGATGGCCACTCGCAGATGGATCTGGCCTTTTCGCGCGGCGTCAATTTCATCGACACCGCCGAGCTCTACCCGATCCCGCCCAAGGCGGAGACGCAAGGGCGCACCGAGACAATCATCGGCAGCTGGATGAAGGCGAAGCGCAACCGCGACCAGGTGATCCTCGCCTCGAAAGTGGTTGGCCGCACCGCCAATATGTGGTTTCGTGGCAACCGCCCGTCGAGGCTGGTGCGTGCCGACATATTCGATGCCATCGACAAATCGCTGACCAGGCTGAACACCGATTATGTGGACCTCTATCAGATCCATTGGCCGGAACGCGATGTGCCGTGGGGCGCCAACCCGAACCGCATCGGCGCGGTGCCGCCGCGTTCCGATTCCGTTGGTGCACCGGCCGGCGAGACGCCGATCGCCGAGACGCTCGCCGTCTTCGACGAACTGGTGAAGGCCGGCAAGATCCGCTGTTTCGGCCTGTCGAACGAGAATTCCTGGGGCGTCATGCGCTTCGTCGCCGAATCCGACAAGGGCGTGGGACCGCGCGTTGCTTCGCTGCAAAACGCCTATAATTTCGTCAACCGCACCTTCGAGGTGAACCTCGCCGAGGTCTGCGACCGCGAGCAGGTCGCTATGCTCGCCTATTCGCCGTTGGGCCAAGGCTACCTGACCGGCAAATACGACCATGGTGCGCGCCCGCAGGGCTCGCGCTCGCAGCTCTTCAACCGCGGCCAGCGCTACGAGACGCCGAATGCCGCCGAGGTGCAGCTCGAGTACAACGAGCTGGCGCGCTCTTTCGGCCTGGAGCCGGCGCTGTTTGCCAATGCCTATGTCGCGAGCCGGCCCTTCGTCACCTCGAACATCATCGGCGCCACGACCATCTCGCAACTCGAGATGGCGCTGTCTTCCGTCGACGTGACCTGGACCGAGGACATGCAGAAGGCGGTCGATGCGATCCACCAGCGCGTCGGCAATCCGTGTCCGTGAGCGGGCCTGCCGGCGCTGGAGAGCGGAAATCTAAATAATTACAAGGGGGAGGGAGCAGCAATGAATTTTCCGATCGGGGCCGTGCGTGAAAAATTTCCGGCGCTGTCTCTGACCGACAAGGGCCGCCGCCGCATCTATCTGGACAATCCCGCCGGCACGCAGGTGCCGCAGGCGGTCGCAGATGCGGTGTCGCGCTGCCTGCTGACCACCAATGCCAATCTTGGCGGCTTCTTCGAGACCACGGTTGCGGCGCAACAGGTCGTCGACGACGCTCATGCCGCGATGGCCGATTTCCTCGGCGCGGCAAGCCCGCAGGAAATCATCATCGGCGCCAACATGACGACGCTGACCTATCACATGTCGCGAACCCTCGGCCGCACGATGAAGCCCGGCGACGAGGTCATCCTCACCCGCATGGACCATGAGGGCAACGTCTCGCCCTGGCTCCAACTGGCCGAGGACCTTGGCTTGGTCGTGCGCTGGCTGGCTTTCGATGAGCAGAGTTGGCAGGTCGAGGAGGCGGCGCTCAGCGCGTTGCTCACCGACAGGACGCGGCTCTTGGCGCTGAACTACGCCAGCAACCTCACCGGTTCGATCAACCGGGTGAAGGCATTGACCCGCATCGCCAGACAGGCCGGCGCCCTGGTCTATGTCGACGCCGTGCAGTTCGCGCCGCATGGACTGATCAACGTCAGGGATCTCGGCTGCGATTTCCTGATCTGCTCGGCCTACAAGTTCTTCGGGCCGCATATGGGCATATTGTGGGGCAGGCTTGATGTCATCGATGCGCTGAAGCCGTATAAATGCCGCTGCTCGTCCAACGGCCTGCCCGAACGGTTCGAGCTCGGCACGCCGCAGATCGAGCTGCTGGCCGGCCTGTCGGCTGCCGTTGGCCATTTCGAGGAATTGGGCGCGGTAGCGGGCGAGGGTGGTTCGCGGCGGGACAAAATAGCGGCTGCTTTCAGCGCTTCGATCGCCTACGAGAATCCGCTGGCGCAGAGGCTGATCGACGGGCTGTCGGATATCGCGGGCTTGACCATCCACGGCATCACCGATCCTGCACGGATTAGCCAGCGCGTGCCGACGGTTTCCTTCACCGTCGACGGCATCGTGCCGGAAACGATCGTCCGCCAGATGAATGCGGAAAACATCTTCCTGTGGTCCGGCCACAACTACGCCTGGGAGATCGTCCACCAGCTCGGCATTCCGGCCGAGCATGGCGTCGTGCGCATCGGCATTGCTCATTACAACACTGCAGCCGAGATCGACGAGACGCTGGAGAGCGTGCATCGCGTCATCGCCATGCTGCGACAGGAGCGGTCCTGACGCAGTCCCACGCGCGAATCACCGTTTGTGGGTGCCGCCGAAGCCGGTGAGAAACGCGGTAAGATTGTCGCCGAGCTCGTCGCAGAGATAGCCGCCTTCCTGGACGATGACTGTCGGCAGGCCGAGCCTGGCGATGGCCTCGCCGATGCGCGAGAAGCCTGATGTCGTCACCGACAGCCCGCCGAACGGATCGCCCTCGAAGGCGTCGAGCCCCAGCGCCACGACAAGCGCATCGGGCGAGAAAGCGCGGATGCGCTGGAACGCCGTCGCCAGCGCCTCGAGAAAATCAGCATCGCCGGACTTGCGCGGCAGCGGCAGGTTGAGATTGTAGCCGAGGCCGGCGTCTTCGCCGCGTTCGTCGGCATAACCCCAGAAGAACGGATAGAAGCGCACCGGATCGGCATGCAGCGAGACGGTGAGCACGTCGGGCCGCGCGTAGAAAATGCCTTGCGTGCCGTTGCCGTGGTGCAGGTCGACGTCGAGGATCGCCACCCGCGCCGCGGCTTTGCGCAACGCCTGTGCGGCGACCGCCGAATTGTTGATGAAGCAGAAGCCGCCGGCGACGTCAGCGAAGGCATGATGGCCGGGCGGCCGGCAGAGTGCATAGGCTGCAGGCGCGCCCGCCACTACCGCCTCAGTGGCCTCGACGGCGCTCCAGGCGCTCCACAGCGCGCTCTGCCATGTCTCACCCGAGATCGGGCAAGCCGTATCGGCCATGTGGTATCCGGCCTGGCCGACCGCCGAGGCCGGATAGGCGCCGTTCCGTGCGATCGGGTGGATGTTGGGGATCACTTCCGCCGAGGCGCCCTCGATGCGCTGCCAGCGCGCGAAGATGTATTCGAGGAAATCGAGATATTCTGGTGTGTGCACGGCTGCCACCGGACCGAGCCCATGATCCTTCGGCCGCTCGATGGTGCAGCCAGCGGCCCTCGCGCCGGCTAACAATCGTTCAACGCGTTCCGGCTTTTCCGGATTGGGCTGTGGAGCACCGCTGGAGAGAAACGCCTTCGGATCGTGGCGCTTCTGTTCCTGGGCATAGAAGGCTTTCATTTCGGCTCCCCATCCTCCTGCGCATCGGCGAAGGCGTAAAAGGCGTCGCCGACGATCTTCTGCACCTGCTCGTACCTCGACCAGGCAATGCCCAGCCTTTCATAAAAGGCCTTAGCGGTTTCGTTGTCGGTGTCGACGGACAGCCGGAGATAGGCGCCGCCAGCCTTGCGGCATTCTCGCGCGATGCGCCGCAGCAGGCGTTCGCCGATCCTGCGACCGCGAAACCGATCCTCGACATAGAGGTCCTGCACATAGACGCCCGGCCGGCCCATCCAGGTCGAGAAGATCGGGAAGTAGAGGCAGAGCCCGGCGAATTCGCCGCCGACTTCAGCGATCAAGGTCGAGAAGGCCGGTTTTTCGCCAAAGCCGTAGGTGCGGAGATCGTCGGCTGTTGAGGTGATCTCCTGATGTGCGCCGATATGTGCGCCGAGCCGTAGGAGTGCGGCGTAGATGGTCTCGACATCCTCGACGGTGCCGGGGCGGATAAGGACGTTTGTTGATGGCTTGTTCACGACAGGCCGGGCGCCCAGGCACCCCCCTCTGGCCTGCCGGCCATCTCCCCCTCAAGGGGGGAGATCGGATGTCGCTTCGGCTTTCGCCAATCTCCAAGCTTGCAAGATGGGCGGTGGGGTTGAAGCTGCCGATCTCCCCCCTTGAGGGGGAGATGGCCGGCAGGCCAGAGGGGGGCGGGACGGATCGCAAACATCTCAGGCCGCAATCATCTCAGAACGCCACCCGGTCGCCGCCCTTGAGCGCCAGCATCTCGCGCGCCTCGACAGGCGTGGCGACTTCCAGCGACAGCCCGTCAAGCACGCTGCGGATACGGCGCACCTGGTCGGCATTGGACCTCGCCAGCTGCCGGCCGTCGTAAAGACTGTCCTCCAGCCCGACGCGGACATTGCCGCCCATCGCGGCGGCAATCGAGATCATCGGCATCTGGTGGCGTCCGGCGGCCAGCACCGAGAACTGGTAGCTGTCGCCGAACAATTTGTCGGCGATGCGCTTCATATGGACCAGGTTGTCGGGATCGGCGCCGATGCCCCCGAGAATGCCGAAGACGAACTGGATGAACAGCGGTCCCGACACCAGCCCGCGGTCGCGGAGATGTGCCAGCGAGTAGAGATGGCCGACATCGTAGCATTCGAATTCGAAGCGCGTGCTGCAGCCCTTGCCCAGTCTTTCCAACACGGTCTCCATGTCGGCAAACGTGTTCTTGAAGATCGTGTCGCGCGTGGCTTCAAGCAGCTTCGGCTCCCATTCGTGCTGCCATTCCTTCGGCCGCTCGAGCATCGGGAACAGCGCGAAATTCATCGAGCCCATGTTGAGCGAGCACATTTCCGGCTCGGCCCGCAGCGGCGCTGCCAGCCGCTGGTCGAGCGTCATCAGCGACGAGCCGCCGGTGGTGATGTTAATCACTGCATCGGTTGCCTGCTTGATGCGCGGCAGGAACTGCATGAATACCCCGGGATCGGCGGTCGGCCGCCCGTCCTTTGGGTCGCGGGCATGCAGATGCAGGATTGAGGCGCCGGCTTCCGCCGCGGCGATCGCCTCAGCGGCTATCTGGTCCGGCGTCACCGGCAGATGTGGCGACATCGATGGCGTATGCACCGAGCCGGTGACGGCGCAGGTGATGATGACCTTTCTCGGCGCCATGTTGCACCCTCAGCGGTTGACAGGCAGGTTGAGTTCGGCGGCAAGCGCCTCCAACGTGTCGCCAAGAACCGAGATGATCTCACCGATCTGATCGTGGGTCACGATCAGCGGCGGGCAGACCATGAAATTGTCGCTCACCGGCCCGCCACGTACGCGCCGCGAATAGATGATCAGTCCGCGCTCGAAAGCCAGATCGATGAGCCGCAAATTGGCGTTGAGACCCTGCGCCAATGGCTTCTTAGCCAGGGGATCTGCGTAGAGTTCCGCTCCCATGAGCAGGCCCTTGCCCCGCACGTCGGCTATGAAAGGAAAGCGGCCGGACAGGGCTTCAAGCTCGCCTCTCAGCAACTCGCCCATGGCGGCGGCATTCTCGACCAAGCCAAGGCGGTCGATCTCACCAAGAACGGCAACGCCCGCTGCGCAAGCGACAGGGTTGCCGCCATATGTATGGCCATGCAGGAAGCCACCCATCTCGACAACCGGCCCGACGATCCTCTGTGTCGCGGCAAGTGCGCCGAGCGGCGCATAGCCAGATGAAAGACCCTTGGACAGCGCGACGATATCCGGCCGGCAGGACCAGTGGTCACCGCCCAGGAATCTACCGGTGCGCCCGATGCCAGTCATCACTTCGTCGTGGATGAGCAGGATGCCGTGCCTGTCGCAGATTTCGCGGATACGCGGAAAATAGCTATCGGGCGGGACCAGCGCTGCGGTCGCGGCACCGCCGATCGGCTCAACGACAAAGGCGAGCACACTTTCCGCCCCTTCCTCCAAGATCTTTTCCTCCAGCATATTCGCGTAGCGGATGCCCCGCTGTTCCATCGACAGATTGTCGTGATCGCGATGAACAAACGGGGCCGGCACCAAGGGCATTGGCCGGCCGATTGCGTCGAAGGTCTTAGTGAGTATGTCGTCGCCAGTGACGGCAAGCGTGCCGATGGTGACGCCATGATAGGAGGGCATACGTCCGATGATTTTCCAGCGTTTGTCCTGACCTGTCGCTACCGCCCATTGCCGCGCGAGCTTGACGCAGGCCTCGATCGCCTCAGAGCCGCCCGATACGAAATAGATGCGGTCGAGCCCATTAGGCAGTCGCTCGACCAGCCCCCGCGCAAGCTCGACGGCCTGTTCGTTCTCGAATTGAAAGATATAGGCGAAGCTCACGCGATCCAGCTGCCGCTTCATCGCGTCGATGACGTTGCGGTTGCCATGACCCACATTGACATTGACTGCGCCACTCGATCCGTCGATGTAGCGGCGGCCGCTTTTGTCCCACAGGTAGATGCCATCGGCGCGGTCCACCATTGGTCGTGGCAGGCGGGTGAAATGGAAAAGGTTCGGTTGCTTTTCGGCTTCGACGGACTGTACGGCGATCATTCAATCCCTCTTATTTCCGGCCGAGATAACGGTCGAGAACATTTTTGGTCATGCGTTCGACCATCGCATCCTGCCTCAGCAGTCCCGCGACCCATTCGCAGCTTCCGGCGTGGAAGACCTCGCCCTTGCCGCGCGGGAAGTTCACGATCATGCCGTTGCCGCGTTTGACCTTTTCGAGATTGGCGTCGCTGGCTTCGCCGAACAGCGTCTCGGCGGTGAAGCGGCCGTCCTCGTCACCGAGGAACTGGTCCTCGAACGGGATATCGGCGCTTTCCTCGACCTGGCTCGCCATGCCGACCGCGAGGATCTGCAGCCCGTCAGGCGCTCCGCTGTCGGCTGTGGGGTAGGGCAGGCCGCCGCGGATTTCGTGGTCGAGCCCGTCGACCTCGTAGCCATAGACATGGCTGTCGGCGCCGAGCAGGTCGCCGTAGTAGACGCCGGTGCCGGCGAACGCCCAGTGCTCCGGCCGGTAGACCGGAAAACCGCGCACGCCGCGCGGCGCGCAGCCGCCCCAGCCAGCATAGACGCCCCTGGTCGCATTGAGCCCGAAGGTCGCGGCACCCGGCCGGCCGATTTCCGGTGCTTCCCAGGAATTGGTGGCGCGGATTACGTCGTCCCCTCGATAGGCCGGATCCTCGGCGCGGGCGCGGTATTTGTAGCAGACCTGCCGGCGGCCCTCGTCCTCCAGCCTGGTCTGCCACATGAAATTGCCGGCGAAGCGCGCCGCATGGCCGCCGCGTTCGACATAGGCGTCGACCGCATCGCGCATCTCCCAGGTCCAGTATTCGTCATGGCCGACGAAGGCGACGCAGTCGTAGCCGTCGAGAATATCAGGCGAAAAATGCAGTTCGTGCTGGCTGGCGAGATCGACGGCATAGCCGGCGCGCTCGGCAAAGCGGAAGAAATGGCTGTCGTAGCTTGCCCAGCCGGACGAGGCGTATTTCTTCGAATGGCCGGTGGCGAAGGCCCATTCCATGTGGGGATAGCGCGGCACGGTCTTTGGCGGCACGGCGACTTCCAGCGGCACGCGCGGCGCCTCCTTCGGCAACACTACGAAACCACGGCACCATGGCCGCTGTGTCGACACCATGCGCGCATACTGGTCGCGGTGCGGGCCGGTGATGCCCTGATAATGGTTGGAGCCGCCCCAGGTGTTGTAGGCAAGCCAGGTGCCCGTGGCCGCCACCTGCAGCACACGGCCGGGTTTCTTGCCGGGCCGTGGACTGACGATGAAAAGATGCTGGCAATGGATTGGGTTGCCGTCGCGGCCGTCGGCCGTCAGCGTCACCCGATAGGCTCCGGACGGCCAATCGTCACCGACAGGGAATTCGAACGACACCTCCCAGCCGCAGCCCTCGACCGAGCATTGGTCGAGTGTGTCCTGCCAGCGCGCCGCGATGCCGGCCCTCTCGAACACCTTAGTCTCGGTCCCGCCGTCCCGGACGACCGCAATACGGAAGTTGGCGGCGGTCGAGCTGACATGCAGCGCCACCACCTCGCCCGGGCGGTACGAAAAACGGTCGCTGTAGCACCAGATCTCGCCGTGCTCGCCGTCCATACCGGGCCATTCGTAATAGTGGCCGCGGACCGCCTGCCGGCGCTGGTCTGGCGTCAGTCCGAAATCGGGAAATTCGGTGGGCAGATTGTTCATGGCACCGGTAAGGTCGTAGACCGCCATTTCGGCCATCTGCCGGTCAAGCGTCAATTGGAAACGATCGGGCCAGCCGTTGCCGGCAGCCGGCCTTGGCCACACCCGTCAAAAAGACTATCCATTGCAAGCGCGTTTTCCGCCTGAAGGATGTCCCATGCTCAGAGTGCAGAAGGTCAAGGTCGACGACATCTATGTGCCGACCGCGCGCAGGAAGACGCTGCATCCCGAGACGGTCCGGCATCTGGCCGAGGACATTCTGGAAAACGGCATGAAGACACCGATCCAGGTGCGCCATGACGGCAAGCGACATATTCTTGTCGAAGGACTGCACCGGCTGGAAGCGGCAAAGTGGCTCGGCGAGACTGAAATCGACGCCTATCTCGTGCAAGCCAAGCGTCACTGAACCTCTTCATCCGGACATCATGCATCGGCCTGGCGAGATTTTCGCTGGGCCGTGTCGGCTTGGACTCTGCCCGCTCGTCCTTGAGACGGAAAGCCAACTCTTTTTGCAACAAGTGAGGAGACCGCCATGACCATCAAGCTTGACATCGCCCCTGCCAACGACCGCGAACTGGTTCTCGCCCGCATCCTCGATGCGCCGCGCGAGAACGTCTATCGCTGCTGGACCGAGCCGAAGCTCGTGACGCAATGGTTCGCGCCAAAGCCGTGGACGACGCCGCGCGCCGAAATGGATGTGCGCACCGGCGGCTCCAGCCTGGTCGTCATGGCCGGTCCCAACGGCAACGAATTCCCCAATCCCGGCGTCTTCCTTGAAGTCGTCCCCGGCAAGAAGATCGTCTTCACCGACGCCTACACTAGCGCGTGGGAGCCGTTCGAAAAGCCGTTCATGACCGGTGTGCTGACCTTCGAAGACGAGGGCAACGGCAAAACCCGTTACATCGCACGGGTCAGGCATTGGAGCGTCGCCGACCGCGAACAGCACGAGAAGATGGGTTTCCACGAGGGTTGGGGCCAATGCACCGACCAGCTCGAAGAACTCGCCAAGGGCCTTTGACGCTGAGAGGACGGGAGGAGGCTGATATGTCCAGATCGATGCTTTTCGCCATTCTTGCTTCGGCCGCCGCACTGTTCGCCGTACCGGGCTCCACCGGGGCAGAGGAGGCCAAGCCCGCCAAGAAGACCGAAACGAACGCCCTGCTGAAGCCTGAGAAATTCGGCCTGCTGCCGATCAACGGCCTGAACTACTATTACGCGATCTACGGCAAAGGCGAGCCGCTGCTTCTGCTGCATGGTGGCCTCGGCACGACCGACATGTTCGCGCCGATCCTGCCCAAGCTTGCCGAGAACCGCACCGTCATCGGCGTCGACCTGCAGGGCCATGGCCGCACTGCGCTCGGCGAGCGGCCGCTTAGCCTGGAAGCGATGGGCGACGACATGGCGGTGATCGTCAAGGCGCTCGGCTACAACAAGGTCGACGTCATGGGCTATTCGCTGGGCGGCGGCGTCGCCTTCCGCATGGCCGTCCAGCATCCCGAGGCCGTGCGCCGGCTGGTCCTGGTCTCGACCGGCTATGCCGCGGACGGCTTCTATGCCGAAATGCGCGCTCAGCAGGCGCAGGTCGGCGCGGCGGCGGCCGACATAATGAAGGACACGCCGATGTACAAATCCTACATGGCCGTCGCGCCACGCCCGCAGGATTTTCCGAAATTGCTCGACCAACTCGGCGCCCATATGCGCAAGGACTACGATTACTCCGCCGACGTGGCCAAGCTGAAGATGCCGGTCATGCTGGTGTTCGGCGACAGCGACATGTACCGGCCGGAGCATGAGATCAAATTCTTCCAGATGCTCGGCGGCGGGTTGAAGGATGCCGGCTGGATGCGCGAGAACCTGTCACAGAACCGGCTGGCCATCCTGCCCAACCGCACCCACTACGACATCTTCTTCGCGCCGGAATTGCCAGCCACCGCGCTGCCCTTCCTCAATGGCGAGATCAAGGTGAAGAGCTGGGACGAGGTCGTCAGCGAGACGAAATGACCGCCTGACAACTGCCGGCCGTCTCTCGCGAGATGGCAGGCGGGTTATGAAGTCTTGGCGCGGCGCGGTTGCCTGAGATGCTTGATGCCGCGCGGTCGCATCACGGCAACAGACAGTCGTCATCAAGGCTTTTCATTTGACGCTGCCGCGCCTGTCGGTAGGTATGCCATCATCTTCAGAGACAAGGGAATTCAGACGATGGCGAAATATCAGGGCGGCTGCCTGTGCGGGGCGGTGCGCTACCATGCCGAGGCCGAGCCGATCAACGAGCGCGTCTGCCATTGCCGGCTCTGCCAGAAGGCGCTGGGCGCGGCCTTCAACGCGCGCGTGCTGTTCCGCATCGACGACGTGACGATCGACGGACCGGCGGCAACGGTGAATTCCTCGCCCGATCTCAAGCGCGGCTTCTGCCCGCGCTGCGGCACGACGATGTTTTCACGGCGCGATTCCGCCGGTATTATCGGTATCACCTCCGGCTCGCTCGACGATCCTTCCGCGTTCAAGCCGCAGATGCACATGTGGACCGCCTCGAAACAGCCCTGGGTGCAGCTCGACGACGGCCTGCCGCAATATGAAGGCGCGCCACCGCCGGGTTAAGGGCGAAGCCTGAACAAATTTAATCCAGAGACACGAGATAGCCGGCAAAGCGTCATTGGCGAGCCATCATTCCTGCTTATCTATCGGTGGCGGGCAGGCAGTCGAGGAGGCGACGGATGAACGACAAAATCAATACCCTGGAGGAGCTTTTGAACGACCCGATGATCCGGCTCGTGATGGAGCGTGACCGCGTGCAGCCGGCGGAGCTTCGCACGCTTCTCGAAGAAAAGGTCCGCGACCGGGCGGCGGAGGAACCACAACTACCGCCGGCACATGTGGTGGCCAAGACTTGCCTGCAGCAATGGTTGCGCGGATAAGTCCGCCGGAATTGGCCGGCAAATAACTGTAATGACAGCGGAAATAGGCAAAGCTTGAAGCCAAGGTGCGCATAGTTGCGATAGGACGGCCCGTCGCGCGCTCTGCACCTCGATATCTGCCACGAACATCTTGCGTCAGCCGCAATCCTGTCGCGAACCATTGCCTCGCCCAGCATCGCGTCGAGATCGAAGGTTCGGCGCCATGATGCCGGGCATCGATGGGGGAGCGATGCAGGACGAGCGCTGGCGATCCTTCGCGCCCCCCTCTGCCCTGCCCTCTTTGCCGAAACTTGGCATCTCCCCCACAAGGGGGAGATTGGCAGCTTTGGCGCTCCGGTCACTCTTGCGACGTTGGAGATTAGCGAAAGCGGAGATGACGTCCGATCTCCCCACAAGTGGGGGAGATGCCCGGCAGGGCAGAGGGGGCGCTGTCCCGCCGGGGTCAAAAGATTGCACCGCTGACGCACTCGGAAGACGCCAGCCTCACCCCCAGACAATTTGATTCAAACTTTGTTGGTAATTTCTTGTTAGGAATCCGGCTTGCCGGCGGCGTCTGCTTGCCTTCGGTCTGTTGTGTTTTGCGTACAGGTCCAGATGCGGTTACCAGGCGTCGTCATTTTTGTGCTCGCACCCCTGTGGCTGGCCGGCTGCACGTCGACATCCGGCGTCGATGCCCTGCAAGTGCCGTCGAACGAGACGACCAGCTCCGTCGTACGGCCGAGCGCGCCTGTGACATCGGCCCCGGTGAGGGCAGCACCGGAAGTCGCTCCCATGGACGCCGAATCGGCACCCGTGGACGACACCGCTCCTCCCTTCGCTGAGGCACCGGAAGAGCCTGCGGCGATGGTGGCGCCCGAGCCGGAGGAAAGTATAGAGCCGCCGGTTGAGCCGGTTGCGCTGGTGTCGCCGCCGAAGCGGCTTTCTCGCGCGGCGCCCTCGATGCTTGCCTCCCCGGTCACGCGCTACGGCTTTCGCGACGCCAAGCCGATCAATTTCGGCAGGGCGTCGTCGCCCAGGCGCCTCGCCGTTCACGGCGTCGACGTTTCGCGCTGGCAGGGCAATGTGAACTGGGAAAAGCTGCGCGGCCAGGGCGCGAACTTCGCCTACATCAAGGCGACCGACGGCGGCGATCACCTCGATCCAATGTTCAGGACGAACTGGCGCAATGCCGACGCTGCCGGTCTGAAACGCGGCGCCTATCATTTCTTCTACTGGTGCCGCACCGCCGGCGAGCAGGCCGACTGGTTCATCCGCAACGTGCCGAGGGTCGAGGGGGCGCTGCCGCCGGTGATCGATGTCGAGTGGAACGGCGAATCGAGCTGCAGGCGGCGGCCTTCGCGCGAAAAGGTGCTGGAGAAAATGCAGGTGTTCATGGACAAGCTTGAGCGCCATTACGGCCAGCGGCCCATCATCTACACCAGCCCCGACTTCTACCGCGACAATCTGCGTGGCGCCTTCCCCGATTACCCCTTCTGGCTGCGCGCCGTGGCGGCGCACCCGTCAAAAGTCTATCCCGGCCGCAAATGGCTGTTTTGGCAATATTCCGGTTCCGGCCTTTCGCACGGTGTAAGGGGCCGCATCGACCTCAACGTCTTTCACGGCGACGACAACGCCTGGCGGGATTGGGTTGGGGGGCGGGAGGAAGTGGCTGAGGCTGAGTAGGGGCAGGTCTTTCCTTCTCCCCTTGTGGGCTAGCGTGCGCACACATTTGCGTCTTGGGGCTGTCAAGCGGGAAGGTGGGCGGCTGCGAAAAGGGGTTGAAGGGGTAGAATCGTATGTGATTGTGTAGCTGCCGTTGTTGATTCTGGAGGTTTCGACGATGGCTTTGCTGCTTGGATAAATAAGCTGCCATCTCCGATCTCAAACCAGGATCGGCAACCTCACAGATTTGAGTTCGTTGCGTAAAGGCGTCCAGGGACAGCGCTCGCAGTTGATCGCCTAAACACATCGGCCCGATCTTGCGACCGGGCCGATGAGGTTACGTTTTTTTTATTAGCAGCAGCAGCGGTTAGATTATTCTCAGCTGCACCCGCTCGTCGCGCCACACGTGTCGCACTTTTCGCACGTGCCGTTCCGCACCATGGTGAAGTTGTGGCATTCCGAGCATTCGTTGCCCGTGTAGCCCTGCATCAGTGACTGCTGACGCCGGTTGGCGGCAAGCGCCTTCGCCTCAGCCGCTTCCTTCGCTGCTTCGTCGGTAAACAGCTCGGTCGGGTCGCCGACCTCCTCGCGAACGATGTCCTCGACCAGTTCCTTGGCCCGCTCTTCATAGTCACGCTTGTAGGCGAGGGCTTCGTCGCTGGCCGGTTTCAGCGCCAGCACGTTGGAGCCGGCGAAGGCGGTCGGCGCGGAGCGGGCAGGGGTTCCGCTCGAACCGGAACCGGCAAAGCCCTTGGGCTCAGCGCCCATGCCCGACACAAGCTTGACCGGCGAGACGCCGCGGGTCAGACCCTTGGAGAATGGCGTCGCCTTGCCTTCAGTTATGCCGCGCCCGAGTGCAGTCTTGTCGAAATCCGACTGGTCGACATGGGCGAGGTCGTGGCGGCCGAGATAGGACACGGCGAGTTCGCGGAACACGTAATCGAGGATCGACGTGGCGTTCTTGATGGCGTCGTTGCCCTGCACCATGCCGGCCGGTTCGAACTTGGTGAAGGTGAAGGCCTCGACAAATTCCTCGAGCGGCACGCCGTATTGCAGGCCGAGCGAGATGGCGATGGCGAAGTTGTTCATCATCGCCCGGAAGGCCGCACCTTCCTTGTGCATGTCGATGAAGATCTCGCCGAGACGGCCGTCGTCGAACTCACCGGTGCGCAGATAGACCTTGTGACCGCCGACGACCGCCTTCTGGGTATAGCCTTTGCGACGGTTCGGCAGCTTTTCGCGGTCGCGATAGAGACGTTCCACGACGCGCTCGACAATCTTTTCGGTCACCTGAACGGCGCGCTGTGCTGAGGGCGCCGCGATCAGTTGCTCGATGGCTTCATCCTCGTCGTCTTCGACGTCGGCCAGCAGCGAGGCATTGAGCGGCTGGCTGAGCTTCGAGCCGTCGCGATAGAGCGCGTTGGCCTTCAGCGCCAGCTTCCATGACAGCATGTAGGCGTTCTTGGCGTCCTCAACCGTCGCCTCGTTCGGCATGTTGATGGTCTTGGAGATGGCACCGGAGACGAAGGGCTGCGCCGCCGCCATCATCTGGATGTGGCTGTTGATCGACAGCGAACGCTTGCCGATCTTACCGCACGGGCTGGCGCAGTCGAATACCGGCAAGTGCTCGTCTTTGAGAAATGGTGCTCCCTCCAGCGTCATCGCACCGCAGACGTGGATGTTGGCGGCCTCGATGTCCTTCCTGGAGAAGCCCAGCGCCGGCAGCATCTCGAACGAGAAATCGTTGAGCTGCTCGTCGGTGAAGCCAAAGGTCTCCTTCACCCAGTCGGCGCCCAGCGTCCATTGGTTGAAGACGAACTTGATATCGAAGGCTGACTTCAGCGCTGCATTCAGCGCCGCGATCTTTTCGTCGGTAAAACCCTTTGCCTTGAGCGAGCCCGGGTTGATGCCAGGCGCCTGGTTGAGGTTGCCATGGCCGACCGCATAGGCCTCGATCTCGGCGATCTGGCTTTCCGAATAGCCGAGCGTGCGCAGTGCCTCGGGCACGGCGCGGTTGATGATCTTGAAATAGCCGCCGCCGGCCAGCTTCTTGAACTTCACCAGTGCGAAGTCGGGCTCGATGCCGGTGGTGTCGCAATCCATGACCAGGCCGATCGTGCCGGTCGGCGCGATCACCGTTGCCTGCGCATTGCGGTAGCCATGCTCCTCGCCGAGCTCGATGGCGCGGTCCCAGGCGGCCTTGGCGTGCGCGGCAAGTTCCGGCTTCTTCAGGTCGGAGGCTACCAGCGGCACCGGGTTTACGGCGAGCTTCTCGTAGCCGCCTTTGTCGCCATAAGCGGCACGACGATGGTTGCGCATGACGCGCAGCATGTTCTGCGCATTGCGGTCGTAGTCCGGGAAGGCGCCGAGCTCGGAGGCCATTTCGGCCGAGGTAGCATAGGCGATGCCGGTCATGATCGCGGTGAGTGCGGCGCAGATGGCGCGGCCCTCGCTGGAATCATAGGGAATGCCTGATGTCATCAGCAGGCCGCCGATATTGGCGTAGCCGAGGCCGAGCGTGCGGTATTCGTAGGAGAGCTTGGCGATCTCCTTCGACGGGAACTGCGCCATCATGACGGAGATTTCCAGCACGATGGTCCACAGCCGAACGGTGTGCTCGTAGGCGGCGATGTCGATGGTGCCGTCGGCGTTGCGATAGGGCAGCAGGTTGATCGAGGCCAGGTTGCAGGCCGTGTCGTCGAGGAACATGTATTCCGAGCACGGGTTGGACGCCCGGATCGCACCGGCCGAGGCGCAGGTGTGCCAGTCGTTCATCGTCGTGTTGAAATGCAGGCCGGGATCGGCCGAGGCCCAGGCGGCATAGCCGATCTTTTCCCAGAGATCCCTGGCCTTCAGTGTCTTCAGCACCTTGCCGTCCTTGCGGGCGGTGAGGTGCCAGTCGGCATCCTGCTCGACGGCGCGCAGGAAATCGTCCTTCAGCGACACCGAATTGTTGGAATTCTGGCCGGAAACCGTGAGGTAGGCATCCGAATCCCAGTCGGTGTCGTAGGTCTTGAACGACATCGACGTGTAGCCCTGCCTGGCGAACTGGATGACGCGGTAGATGTAGTTCTCCGGAACAGCGTCCTTCTTGGCCAGCTTGATCTCGCGCTTCAGCGCGGTGTTGATCGCCGGGTCGAAGCAATCGTCGTCATGGCCTTCGCAGTTGATGCAGGCCTTCATGATCGCTTCGAGGTGCTTCTTCACGATCTTGGAGCCGGTGACCAGCGAGGCGACCTTCTGCTCCTCATTGACCTTCCAGTCGATGAATTCCTCGATATCGGGGTGGTCGGCGTCGACGATGACCATCTTGGCGGCGCGGCGCGTCGTACCGCCCGACTTGATGGCGCCGGCGGCGCGGTCGCCGATCTTGAGGAAGCTCATCAGGCCGGACGAGCGGCCGCCGCCGGACAGCTTTTCGCCTTCGCCGCGCAAAAACGAGAAGTTGGAGCCGGTGCCGGAGCCGTATTTGAACAAGCGCGCTTCACGCACCCAGAGGTCCATGATGCCGCCTTCGTTGACGAGATCGTCCTGCACGCCCTGGATGAAGCAGGCATGCGGCTGCGGATGCTCGTAGGAAGACTTCGACTTGGTCAGCTTGCCGGTGAACGGGTCGACATAGAAGTGGCCCTGGCTCGGCCCGTCGATGCCATAGGCCCAGTGCAGGCCGGTGTTGAACCATTGCGGCGAGTTCGGCGCGACGCGCTGGGTGGCCAGCATATAGGCAAGCTCGTCGCGGAAGGCGCGGGCGTCTTCCTCGGACTTGAAATAGCCGCCCTTCCAGCCCCAGTAGGTCCAGGTGCCGGAGAGGCGGTCGAAGACCTGGCGGGCGTCGATCTCGGAGCCGTAACGCTCGGCCTCGGGCAGCTTTGCCAGCTCCGCCTCGTCGGCGACCGAGCGCCACAGGAAGGAGGGAACGTCATTCTCCTCGACCTTCTTCAGGCGCGCGGGAACACCGGCCTTGCGGAAATATTTCTGCGCCAGGATGTCTGCGGCGACCTGGCTGAACTGAGCCGGCACATCGATGTTGTCGAGACGGAAGACCACCGAGCCATCCGGATTCTTGATCTCGGAAAGCGCCTTGCGGAATTCGATCTCCGCGTAAGCTGACTGTCCTTGCTTGGTGAAACGACGCTCGATGCGCATTGGTCCGGTCCCTTTTGTCTACATATAGCGCTTTTCCCGGGGGAATTCTGCTCCCCATTGCGAAACGCGCAAGTCCGCCGTTTGCCGGCGTTCGAAAACAGCCGGCTCTCCATGTCGCAGTCTCCGCCGCCCGTTGGTCAAACTCCTTGCGGAGCATATGTCCAACCCGCCGACGAACCTCTGCGGGTCCCTCAAACTGAAGTTTTTTTGCGATTCCCTCGATCGAGGGAAATTCACACTATCTAGCATCGAACCTACCTGCAAACACTAAATATAGTGTTAACAGACAATTTATTCCAGTCCGATAATTCTCCCTTTTGCCACCCAAGCCCCCAACAATCCCAACGCTTCCGCCGGCCTCGTAAACGGGCGGAAATGTGGGAAAAACGCACATAGTCCGGGAAAAAAGACCGGGCTCGAAACTTTCCGGTCGCACTCTCAACAGGAGCGCATGGCCTATAAAAGGCGACTCGTTTTGCGCCGTCAAGGATTCGTTTTTGTAGCTTTTATGACCCCAACATCTTGTGTGTCATATATGTGGATAACGGGGATAGAAAGCCGCCCCTGAAATCCCAGGTTGGCCGGCCATCGCGGATGATGAGCCGCGTATCTGTTCAGCTCCGGCCCGCAGCCTTTTCATTTCGCCTGCCATGTTCTATCTCTGGCGCGTCGCGCGGGGGCGCGTCTTGTCAACCGCAAAAGCATCCGCTACGCCCCGCTCATGACAGTTACCGTCCGTTTCGCCCCGTCGCCGACCGGCCGCATCCATATCGGCAATGCGCGCACCGCCCTGTTCAACTGGCTGTTTGCCATGAACAACAAGGGCCGCTTCATCCAGCGTTTCGACGACACCGATGTCGCGCGCTCGACGCAGGAATTCTCCGACGCCATCCTTTACGATTTGCATTGGCTGGGAATCTTTCCGGACGCTACCGAATACCAGTCGCGGCGCTTCGAGGTTTACGATGCCGCGGTCGAGAGGCTGAAGGCGGCCAGTGTCCTTTATGCCTGTTACGAAACGCCGGAAGAGCTTGATCTCCGGCGCAAGGTGCGCCGCACACGCAGCCTGCCGCCGGTCTACGGCCGCGAGGCGCTGACGCTGACGCCCCAGCAGGTCGCCGAATACCAGGCCGATGGCCGCCGGCCGCACTGGCGCTTCCTGCTGCCGAATTTCACCAGTGATCCGCTGCAGCCGGAGCGCACCGAGATCCACTGGAACGATCTGGTGCGCGGCGAGGAGACCGTCGATCTCGCCTCGCTTTCCGACCCTGTCCTGCTGCGCGAGGACGGTACCTACCTCTACACGCTGCCCTCGGTAGTTGACGACATCGAGATGGGCGTCACTCACGTCATCCGCGGCGACGACCACGTCACCAACAGCGGCGTGCAGATAGCCCTGTTCCAGGCGCTTGGTGACCAGCCGCCGGTGTTCGGCCACCACAATCTCCTGACCACGGCCTCGGGCGAGGGGCTGTCGAAGCGCACCGGCGCACTGTCCATCGAGAGCCTGCGCGAGACTGGCATCGAGCCGATGGCGGTCGCCTCGCTGGCCGTGCTGGTCGGCACATCGGAAAATGTTGCGGCGGTGTCGACGATGAGCGAACTCGCCGCGCGCTTCGATCCGGCCGCCACCTCGAAATCCGCTGCCAAATTCGATCCGGATGAACTGCTCGTGCTCAACCGCACGCTGCTGCACCATATGCCGTTTTCCGAGGCACGGGACCGGCTGATCGTGCTCGGCATCTCCGGCGACAAGGCCGAGCCGTTCTGGCTGGCGGTGCGCGGCAATCTCGACAGGCTGGCCGACGCGGCAAACTGGTGGCGTATCCTCGGCGAGGGTCCGAAGGAGCCGCCGGAGTTTTCCGGCGAGGACCGCGACTTTCTTCGCCAGGCATTCGATCTGCTGCCGGAAGAGCCGTGGAACGGCACGATCTGGAAGGAGTGGACCGGCAAAGTCAGGGAGGCGACCGGCCGCAAGGGCAAGGCGCTGTTCATGCCGCTCAGGCTGGCGCTTACTGGACTGTCTTCCGGGCCGGAGCTTGCAGATCTACTGCCGCTGCTGGGTCGGGAAGGAACGTTGGCCCGACGACCCTGACCTTGCGCTGTTCCGGCGGCAGGGCCGACACCGGTGAGGTGACGGGCTTGGTGGCCAGACGCTTGATGGCTTCGCGGTCGAGCCAACCTTCGCTATTGGCCAGGGTTTCCGGGTCGGCTCCCGGATCGGGCTTGGCGACAGGCACCGGAGTGAACGGCGTGGTCTGCGTATCGGGCTGTGACCGTTCCGGGCTCGGCGGATTGCCGGCGATGATCTCGAAGTTCCGTGCGGCGTTGCAGCCGCAGGCCGGTGGGCGTGACATGTCGAACCGCTTGTAGAGATAGGCCGTCGGCAGCTCGCCATACGGCCTGCCGGTCACCGACGACGTCATCGACGCCGAATCGTCATCCATGCCGCGTGTATAGAAAACCTGCATCTCGGTAGCCGGACAGCTCGATTCGCAATTCTTCTGGTCGCGCTCGAAATCGCCGAGCGTGGCGGCGTTCGACATCGGGAAGAAATAGCCATCGCAGGTGCGCACGCACACCGTGCGGAATTCGTCGCCAAGCCCTGGCAAGTCCATGCCGTCGGGCTGGTTGATCACCCGACGGATGTTGCGCTCCTCGCCGGGATCGTCAGGTTCGTCGAGCGTGCCGAGTTGCCGGCTGCCGCCGCCGAAAAGCTGGTCGAACAGGTTTCCATCGCCGTTTCCACGGGCTGCCTCCTGCGCCGGAGCGCGCCTCGGGGCAACGTCGTCCTCACGACAGCCATTGGCATCGAGCGCCGCCAAGATGCGACCGCGATCGCGCCGCGACCCGCCGCCGGCCAGCTGCTCGCGCTTGCCTTGCAAGGCATCGAGATTGGTATTCATGCGTTCGATGGTGGCGTTGAGTGCGGCGCATTCGTTGACATTGCGGCTGAACAGCGAAAAACCGCAGCCGGCGCTGCCCGACCTGCTGCGAGCCTTCGAAAGCTGTTGGCGTTGCCGGACGATAGCGTCGTCATATTTTCTGAGCAAAGCGGGCTTGCCGCCGCCACCGTTCGAGGCAGCTGCGAGATCGGCTTCGAGCTGACGGCAGACGCGGGAGGCGGCCTGCGGCTGGGTGACGGCAATAGCCGATACCGCCAAGGCGCCGAGCAGCGCAGCAAGGTGCGTCAGCTTCCACCCTCCGCCTGTCATTCTCCTGAAACCCCGCTTGCCCGCCTGCCGCGAAGCTACCGTGTTCGTGGTTAACTGTCTCTTTCGTTTACAACCAAACGCGGCCTCAGATTCAGACCAAAGACGGCCTCAGCCCAGGCTTACGATCGCCTGTGCCTTGTGGGCGGCTTCGGCTACGGCCAGCGCCGTCATGTTGACCACGCCGCGCGAGGTCACAGATTGCGTCAGTATATGCGCCGGCTTGTCGGTGCCGAGCAGGATCGGCCCGACATGCAGCGCATCCGTCATCGCGCGCAGAGCGGTGAGCGTGATATTTGCCGAATCGAGATTCGGAAACACCAGCAGGTTGGCTTCGCCTTTCAGGCGCGAATGCGGATAGACACGTTGGCGCAACTGCTCCGACAGCGCCGAGTCGGCATGCATCTCGCCGTCGCACTGCAGGTCGGGTGCGATCCGCGCCAGGATCGCCGCAGCCTGCCGCATCTTCAGCGCGCTCGGCGCATCGCGTGAGCCGAAATCCGAGAAGGAGAGCAGCGCAGCCTTCGGTTCCAAGCCAAAGCGATTGATCTCCTCGGCCGCCAGAATGGTCATCTCGGCGATCTCCTCCGCCGTCGGGTCGACGGAGACGTGGGTGTCGGTCAGGAAAATGATGCCGCGCTGCGAGATCAGCATGGAGAGCGTCGACAGGTCATGATCCTTGACGCCAGGGCGCGGGCCGATGATCAGCGTGACATTGCGGAGATGGCGGGCAAAGCGTCCCTCCAGGCCGCAGACCATGGCGTCGGCGTCGCCGCGTTTCAGGGCAAGCGCCGCGATCACCGTGTTGTCGGTGCGCACCATGGTGCGCGCCGCCTCCGTCGTCACGCCGCGCCGGCCGGCGAGCTCGATCAGAAGGTCGACATAGTGGCGATAGCGTGGATCGTCCTCCGGGTTGATCAGGCCGAAATCGACGCCCGGCTTGATGCGCAGCCCGTAGCGTTTCAGCCGCACCTCGATGACATGCGGGCGGCCGATCAGGATTGGCTCGGCGATGCCTTCCTCCAGCACCACCTGGGCGGCGCGAAGCACGCGCTCGTCCTCGCCGTCGGCGTAGATGACGCGCTTGGCGCTCGATGTCTTGGCGGTTGAGAACACCGGCTTCATCACCAGGCCGGAGCGGAAGACAAAGCGGTTCAGCTTGTCGATGTAGGCGGCAAAGTCGGTGATCGGCCTTGTCGCGACACCGGTGTCGCAGGCCGCCCTGGCGACCGCCGGCGCGATGCGCAGGATCAGCCGCGGATCGAAGGGCGAGGGGATCAGGAAATCAGGCCCGAAGATCGGCGTCTCGCCGGAATAGGCACGGGCGGCGACATCGGACGGTTCCTCGCGGGCAAGCGCTGCGATCGCCCGCACCGCAGCCATCTTCATCTCCTCGTTGATGGCGCTGGCGCCGCAATCCAGCGCGCCGCGGAAAATATAGGGAAAGCAGAGTACGTTGTTGACTTGATTGGGAAAATCGGAACGGCCGGTGCAGATCATCGCGTCGGGCCGCGCTGCCCGTGCCGCTTCCGGCATGATCTCAGGATTGGGATTGGCCAGCGCCAGGATCAGCGGTTTTGGCGCCATATGCTGGAGCAGCTCCGGCTTCAGCACGCCGGCTGCCGAAAGGCCGAGAAACACATCGGCGCCGGGCAGCACATCGGCCAGCGTACGTGCCTCGGTGTCCTTGACATAGGGGTCCTTCCAGCGGTCCATTTCCTCGACGCGGCCCTTGTAGGCGACGCCGAACCGGTCGGTGACCCAGATGTTTTCGATACGTGCGCCGAGCAAGACCAAGAGATTGAGGCAGGCAAGCGCCGCGGCCCCCGCGCCGGACGTGACGATCTTGATGTCGGAGATGGTCTTGCCGGCAAATTCCAGCCCGTTGAGCACGGCAGCGGCAACGATGATCGCGGTGCCATGCTGGTCGTCATGGAAGACCGGTATGCCCATGCGGGCCTTCAGCCGCTCCTCCACCTCGAAACATTCGGGTGCCTTGATGTCCTCGAGGTTGATGCCGCCGAAGGTCGGCTCCAGCGCCGAGATGGTCTCGACCATGCGTTCGATCCCGGGCGCGTCGATCTCGATGTCGAATACGTCGATGCCGGCGAATTTCTTGAACAGCACCGCCTTGCCTTCCATCACCGGCTTGGAGGCGAGCGGGCCGATATTGCCGAGGCCGAGAACCGCCGACCCGTTGGAGACGACGCCGACCAGGTTGGCCCGCGCCGTGTAGTCGGCGGCGGTCGCCGGATCGTCGCGGATTTCGAGGCAAGGGGCAGCGACGCCGGGCGAGTAGGCGAGCGCCAAGTCGCGCTGGTTGCCGAGCGGTTTCGTCGCCTGGATTTCAAGCTTTCCAGGCGTCGGGTGCTTGTGGAAGTAGAGGGCCGCTTCGTCGAGGTCCGACCGGGCCGTCTTCTTACTCTCGCCGTCCATGCCGGCCCCTCCCTGCGATCCTGCCTTGCCGCCTTTTAGCATGCGGCGACGGTTTTTCGCGACGCCAAATGACGCAACCGCCGTTTAGATCGACGGAACATCAAAAATCAAGCTATCTCAGGCCTTTGTGCTGAAATCCTGCTATGCGGATCAGGTTACCTGGGCTGCCCGATCAGAACGCGCTGACATAGAGGCCGCCGTCCACCGGTATGTTCTGTCCGGTCAGATAGCCGGCGTGGACCGAGCACAGGAACGCGCAGATCTGGCCGAACTCCTCCGGCGTGCCAAGCCGCTTGGCTGGAACGTCGGCGCTGATGCGGGCCTTGCGTGCGGCGGCAGCCGCCGGATCCTCTGGGGTACCGGCCTCATGCGGACCGCGCAGCCGGTCGGTGTCGAGCTTGCCCGGCAGCATGTTGTTGATCGTCACGTCGCGGTCGATCACCGTGCGCGCCACGCCGGCCAGGAACGAGGTCAGGCCCGCACGCGCGCCGGACGATAGGTCGAGTCCTGGGATTGGAACATAGACCGACAGCGAGGTGATGTTGACGATGCGGCCGAAGCCGCGCGCCGCCATGCCGTCGATCACAGCCTGCACCAGCTCGAGCGGCGTCACCATGTTCTGAGTGACGCCTTCGAGGATCTTTTCCCGGTCGAGCGCGCGGAAATCGCGAAGCGGCGGGCCGCCATTGTTGTTGACGAGGATGTCTGGATCGGGACAGGCGGCAAGCAGCGCCTTCTGCACGTCGGGTTTCGACACGTCGCCGACGACCTTCGTCACCTTCACGCCGAATCTCTCGCGCAGTTCGATGGCGGTTCTGGCCAGCAACTCGGCATTGCGTCCGTTGATGACCAGATCGCAGCCGGCCTCGGCCAGCGCCATGGCGCAACCGCGCCCAAGGCCCTTACTCGAAGCACAGACGATAGCCTTCTTGCCGCGAATGCCGAGATCCATGACGAAATCCTTCTTTTAAACCGGCCGGCAAGCTAGCCTTTTGGCTGGCCCAATCGCAACCGTCATACGGTTGTTGCATGAATCGGGGCATAGCCTGCGCGAAAGCAACGGTGACGATCTCATGTCTGGCGCAGAACCCCGCACTTTCCGCAGCATGTTTATCTCCGACGTCCATCTCGGCTCGAAGGCAGCCAAGGCCGACTTCCTGATCGACTTCCTGCGCCATCACGATGCCGATATCATCTATCTCGTCGGCGACATCGTCGACGGCTGGCGTTTGAGAAGAAGCTGGCACTGGCCGCAGAGTCACAACGACGTCGTCCAGAAACTGCTGCGCAAGGCGCGCAAGGGCGCCAGCATCACCTACATCGCCGGCAATCACGACGAGTTCGCGCGCCAGTTCCAGGGCGTGCATTTCGGCGGCATCGTCGTCGCCGACCGTGCCATCCACGAAACCGCCGACGGCAGGCGTTTGCTGGTCATCCATGGCGACCAGTTCGACACTGTCGTTCACAACGCGCGCTGGCTCGCCTACCTCGGCGATCATGCCTATGACGCCGCCATGCAGGTCAATCGGGTGGTGACGCGTCTACGCCAGTTGCTTGGCCTGCCTTACTGGTCGTTTTCGTCCTGGGCCAAGGTGAAGGTCAAGAAGGCGGTGAACTTCATCGGTTCGTTCCAGACCGTGCTGACGGAGGAAGCGCGCCGCTCGCATGTCGACGGCGTGATCTGCGGCCATATCCACCATGCGGCGATCGAAACCTACGAGGACGTGCAATACATCAATACCGGCGACTGGGTGGAAAGCTGTACGGCCGTGGTCGAGCATTTTAACGGCCAGATGGAGATCCTGCACTGGGCGCATGTCCTGCCTGAAGCCCCGGTCGGCAGCGAAGTGCTCGTGCCGGTCGACATCAGGGGCAGGGCAGTCCAGGCGGCGTGAGGCCCGGGCTGCTAATCGATTAGTCCAGCGGTTTCATCGGCTTTTTTGCCGTGTTAAGCAGCGACAGGTGTGGCTGGCCGATCCGGCCCGAATGCTGCGCCGACGGATCGCCTGCTGATGTCCTCCCTGCCGCCGCTTTCGCCTGAACAACTCGTCAAGCCACGCCATTTCGAGCTGCGCATGAGCCTGATCTTCTTCACGCTGTTCGTGCCGCTGGGCACGCATCTGCCCTACTTCCCGCTGTGGCTGCAGGCGAAGGGTTTTCATGCCGAGCAGATAGCCGTCATCCTGGCCGCGCCGATGTTCCTGCGCGTGGTGACGACGCCGTTGCTTACCGCACTGGCCGACAGGGCGAAGGACCGCGCCGATGTCTATGTCGCACTGGTGGCCGCGGCGCTTGTTCTGTCCGCAGGTTATTTCCTCACCCCAACCTACGCCATGGTGCTTGCCGTATCGCTGGTTCTGGCGATTGTCTGGACGCCGCACTCGCCGATCGCCGATTCGCTGGCGTTGTCGGGCGTCCGCCGCTTCGGTTCCAATTACACAGGCATGCGCAAATGGGGATCAATCTCCTATCTGTGCGCCAATGTCGCGGGCGGTCTTATCCTGTCGGTGACAAGCCCTCAGGCTGTGCCGGTGATCATCTTCGCGGCGCTTGGCGCAGCGCTTGCCGCCGGACTGCTCGCACCGCGCCTTGGCCGCCCCCGGCGTGCCTCGCCGCTTTCCGCCACCGATATCCAGCACTCGGCGCCAAAACTTCTCAACGCGTATTTCCTGTATTTCTCCATCGGTGTCGGCGTCATCTCCGCCAGCCATGCCTTTCTCTATGGCTTTGTATCGATCTACTGGAAATCGATCGGCATCAGCGATTCGGTCGTCGGGCTGCTGTGGGCGTGGGGCGTCGTGGCCGAGGTCTGCATGTTCATGATCTTCACCCGCGCTTTCGGGGCTTTTTCCGTCGTCTCGATCATGGTCATGGCTGGGCTTGGCGCCATCGTGCGCTGGATCGCCTTTCCACTGATCTGGCCGCTTGGCCTCGGCGTTGCCGGATTTTTCGGCGTTCAGACGCTGCACGCGGTTTCGGTGGCGCTGGTCCTGATCGGCCTGCAGAAGATGATCGGCGAAACGGTTTCCGAAGAGCGCACCGGGGCCGCGCAAGGCATCGCCTATTTCTCCAACGGTTTCTTCATGGCTGTGGTGACGCTGGCTTCCGGCCCGCTTTACGACCGCTTCGGTGTCGATGGTTTTTTTGCGATGATCCCGATCGCCTTGATTGGATTGACCCTGATCGGACTTGCCGCGCGCTCAGCCCCACAGCGCCGTATCGGGCGGTGATACCAGCGATCCCTGATAGACAAGACCGGGCTCGCGGTCGCCAGCGAGCAGTAGCGGACCGTCGAGGTCGACGAAATCGGCATCCTGCGCCAACAGCACGGCCGGCGCCATCGCCAGCGATGTGCCGACCATGCAGCCGACCATCACGCCGAAGCCGAGTTCCCGGGCGCGGTCACGAAGGACGAGTGCTGAGGTCAAGCCGCCCGCCTTGTCGAGCTTGATGTTGACGGCATCGTAGAGGCCGACAAGCGAGGCGAGATCCCCGGCTTCATGCACGCTTTCGTCAGCGCAGATCGGCACCGGATGCGCAATGTGGCGCAAGATGCCGTCACGGCCTGCCGGAAGCGGCTGCTCGATCAGCGCGATGCCGTGCTCGGCTGCAAAAGCGAGGTTTGCGACAATGGTGTCGTCGTTCCAGCCCTCATTGGCGTCCAGGATGATGCGGCTGTCGCGTGCTGCATCCCTGACCGCGCGGATACGGGCAATATCGTTGTCGCCGCCGATCTTGACCTTGAGCAATGGCCGGGCGGCGTTAGCGCGGGCCTGCGCCGCCATCGCCTCGGGCTCGCCCAGCGACAACGTGTAGGCTGTCTCGAGTGCGTGCGGCGGGGCAGGGCAGATCCTGGCAGCCACCGGCTTGCCACCGGTCTTGCCTTCCAGGTCCCACAGCGCGCAGTCGATGGCGTTGCGCGCAGCGCCCGCCGGCATGGCATCGAGCAGGGCGGTGCGGCTGATACCGTCCGCAATCTGCTTGCGCATGGCTTCGATCGCATCGCGGACGCCGTCCATGGTCTCGCCATAGCGCTTGTAGGGAACGCATTCGCCACGCCCGCGATGGCCGTCTTCGCTGATCGTGCATGTGATCACTTCGGCTTCCGTCTTCGAACCGCGTGAAATGGTGAAGGTCCCGGCGATGGGAAAGCACTCGGCCTCGACCGAAATGACACGCGCCATATTTTTCTTCTCCGGCTGTGCGACAACGGACCTGCCGGCAAATCGACAGGCCGGCCCGGTCAGGCTAAACAGGACGCCATGTTGACCAACGGCAAACGCGACGCAAGCGGCTCGACCGCCACGGAGCCCAACCGCCAGCCGCATATCGCGGTCGGCGAGGAGGGCGGGGTTCTTAGCTGCGCGTTCTCCGGAAGCTGGACGACGCGTACCGTGGCGCCGGTCGATGCCGACATGCGCAAGATCGAAAAGCGCAGCGGCTTCAAGACGCTGGAGCTCGACCTTTCCCATATCGACAAGATGGATACCGCCGGAGCCTGGCTGATCGATCGCCTGGTCAGCGCCTTCGAAAAGAAGGGCGTCGAAATCAGGCTGCAGGGAGAGAGCGAGATCGCCTCGATCCTGCTCGGTGCCGTCGGTGATGCCGTTCGGCGCGAGCGCGATTACGGCAGAATCCGGCCGCCCAACATCATCATCCGCGCGCTCGAGGCCGTTGGCCGGCGCGTCTATGAGATGCGCGACGATTTCCTCTCCTCGATGAACATCCTTGGCGCCACGATCCGTGGCGCTCAGATGAAGCTCGGCCGCGGCCACGCGGTCAATCCGGCCGCGATCTTCAACCAGATCGACCGCATGGGCGTCGGCGCCATCCCTGTGGTCGTGCTGATGTCGGCCATCGTCGGCGCCATCGTCGCCCAGCAAGGCGCCTATCAGCTCAGCTATTTCGGCGCCGACATCTTCGTCGTCGACCTGGTCGGCGTGCTGATCCTGCGCGAGCTCGGCGTGCTGATGACCGCGATCATGATCGCCGGTCGCTCCGGCAGTGCAATCACCGCCGAAATCGGCTCGATGAAGATGCGCGAGGAGGTCGATGCGCTGAAGGTCATCGGGCTCAATCCGATCGGCGTGCTGGTCTTCCCGCGGCTGGTCGCCCTGGTGATCGCCTTGCCTTGCCTGACGATCATCGCCAATTTCGCCGCACTTGGCGGCGGCATCGCCGCCGCCTGGCTCTACTCCGATATTGCGCCCGCCGCCTTCCTCGACCGGTTGCGCGTCGCCATCGATCTCAGCACCATTTTTGCCGGCCTGATCAAGGCGCCGTTCATGGCCATGATCATCGGCACGATTGCCTCCGTCGAAGGCTTGAAGGTTGGCGGCAGCGCCGAATCGCTCGGACGGCATGTCACCGCGTCGGTGGTGAAATCGATCTTTGTGGTCATCATCCTCGACGGGCTTTTCGCCATGTTCTATGCGGCAATCGAGTTCTGACATGGCGATGTCCGGCAGTACACAGGCGACGAGGACCGACAAGGACGAAGTCGTGCTTTCCGCGCACGACATCACCGTGTCCTTCGACGACAATGTCGTTCTCGACAAATTGTCGCTCGACATCAGGCGCGGCGAGATCCTGGGCTTTGTCGGCGCGTCGGGCGCCGGTAAATCAGTCCTTTTGCGCGCAATCCTTGGCCTGGTGCGCAAACAATCGGGAACGATCAAGCTGTTCGGCGTCGACGTTGACAAGGCGAGCGACATGGAACGCCTACGCCTGGACATGCGCCTTGGCGTCCTCTTCCAGCATGGCGCGCTGTTTTCGGCGCTTACGGTTCTCGAAAACGTCCAGGTGCCGATGCGCGAATATCTCGATCTGCCGAAAAAGCTGATGGACGAGCTGGCGATGCTCAAGGTCGAGCTGGTCGGGCTGCCGGCGGATGCGGCGCAGAAATTCCCCTCTGAGCTTTCCGGCGGCATGATCAAGCGTGCGGCGCTGGCGCGCGCGCTGGCGCTCGATCCGGACATCGTCTTCCTCGACGAGCCGACATCCGGCCTCGATCCGATCAGCGCGGCGGAGTTCGACGAACTGGTCGTCAAGCTGCGCGATACCATGGACCTGACCGTCTATATGGTCACGCATGACCTCGACACGCTGTTCACGGCGTGCGACCGCGTGGCGGTGCTCGGCAACAAGAAAGTGCTGGTCGAAGGCACGATCGACGACATGCTCAAAAGCGAAGAACCGTGGGTAAAATCCTATTTCCGCGGAAAACGTGCCCGTCAGCTTGATCTTGCGACGCGCGCATAGCCATAAGTGGGGAAATGGAAACCAGAGCAAACTACGTCATCGTCGGCATTTTCACGCTGGCTGCGATCCTTGCGGCCTTCGCTTTCGTCTATTGGACGGCCGCGATCGGCGAAAGGGGTGAGACGGCCGTGCTGCGCGTGCGCATTCCGGGCTCGGCCTCCGGCCTTGGCCGCGGCAGTTTCGTGCTGTTCAACGGCGTCAGGGTTGGTGATGTCAGGCGCGTCTATATCGACGTCGACAACCCGACCGCAGCCATAGCAGACACTGAAATCGACCGCATGACGCCGATCACCAAGTCGACGCAGGCCGATATCGGGCTTGCCGGCCTTACCGGCCAGGCCAATATCGAGCTCAGGGGCGCCAATCCCAAGGAAGCAAAGCTGCTTGATGAGGCTGAAAAGGAAGGCCGCGTTGCCGAGATTGTCGCCAACCCCTCCGCCGTCACCAACCTTCTGCAGACGGCGCAGAACATCTTCACCCGCGCCGACAAGGTCCTGTCCGACCTCGAAGGCTTCACCAGGGACGTGCGCGGACCGCTGACGCAAACCGTCAAGAACGTGCAGACGTTCTCCGATGCGCTGGCCAAGAATTCCGACGGGGTGGACAAGTTCCTCGCCAGCGTCAGTTCGCTGTCGGATTCGTTGCAGGGCGTTTCAGGCAAGCTCGACAGCACGCTCAAGGCAGCGGAAGAACTGCTCAATGCTGTCGACAAGGACCAGATCAAGAGCATCGTCGCTAATGTCGACACGGTTACGTCGAACCTGAAGGAAACCAGCAAGCAGTTCGACACGGTCATCAGGAATGTCGACACGGCGGTTGGGTCGATCAACGACTTCGCCCAGAAGACGCAAGGCACGCTAGCCAAGGTCGACAACGTCCTCGACGGTATCGATCCGGCTGAGGTTCGCAGCGCGCTGGCCAACATCCAGAAAGCCAGTGAAAATGCCAACAAGGCCGCCGCCGATATCGCCCAGGTGACCAACAAGTTCGCCAATCGGGCCGACGACATCGACCAGACCATCAAGGACGCACACCAGCTAGCCGGGCGCCTCAACGATGCTTCGGAGCGCGTCGACGGCATCCTCGCCAAGGTCGATAAGCTGCTCGGCTCGGGCCAAGCCGACGGCGTGATGGCCGATGCCAGGAATACGCTGAGATCGTTCAAGCAGGTCGCCGACACGCTGAATGCCCGCCTCGGCACAATCACCGACAATCTGGCCCGATTCTCCGGGTCTGGCCTGCAGAATGTCGAGGCGCTGGTCCAGGACAGTCGCCGTTCGATCAACCGCATTGAAGAGGCAGTAACGGACCTCAGTCGCAATCCGCAGCGGATCCTTTCCGGTGGTGAAGGCGAGGTTCGACAATTCGATGGCAGGGTGCGGCGTTGACTTCGGCGTCCGCCCGCCCCAAGAAAATGAGCTGCAAGTGCAGGTTGATCTTACCATCTGGGGACAACGGGGATCACGCGTGAAGTTGGTGGGGGTCAATTCGGGCGGGTTCAAATCGGGTTTGGTGTTGCTTTCCCTTACGCTTGCTGGTTGCGCGGCGCTGGGTGCCAAGCCTGCACCGCTGGACACGTTCGAGCTTTCGGCACCATCGCTCGAGGCGCGCGCCCACAGTCGCCGCCAGATCCTGATTGCCCAGCCTTCCGCGCTCAAGGCGCTAGACAGCCAAAACATCGTCATCAAGCTGTCCGACCGGTCGATCCAATATCTCAAAGGTGCGCAATGGGCCGACCGGCTGCCGCTTGTCGTGCAGGCGCGGCTCGCCGAGACATTCCAGCGCTCCGGCAGCTTCGCCGGTGTCGGCAAGCCGGGTGAGGGCCTGGCGATCGACTATCAGGTCATCGTCGAGATTCGTTCCTTCGAAGTCCGGGTTGACGGCGGCGAACACGCCGAAGTCGAGCTGTTCGTTCGGATATTGAACGACCGCAACGGCGAGGTGCTCGCTTCGAAGAGCTTCACCGCAGCAGCGCCCGTTTCCAGCGGCGGCAACCCAGCCTATGTCAATGCGCTGGACGCCGCCTTCGGCCAGGCGGCGAAGGACATCGTGCACTGGACGGATTCGGTGATCTGACGCAGCCGGCACTGCCGGGGCGCGGTTCTCTCCAGATAGCTCGCCTCCTCGATGGTCGGCGAGCACAGAAATCGAGATGAAAACGAAAAAGGCGGGAAGCTTCCCGCCTTTTTGCTGTCTTCTATCGTTCGGTCATTGCAGGCGGCCGCTGGCATGGGCCAGCATCGTATAGACTTTGCCGGTGTCCGAGGTCAGGTAGGTCTGCGCCATGATGTTGTCGCGGTCGTTGCGCGAGACATCCTTGAGCAGCTTCTCGAAATCGTCGCAGTAGCGGTCGACCGCGGCACGGAACTCCGCCTCGGCCTGATATTTGCGGCGGATTTCGTCGAAGGTCTGCTGACCCTTCAGCGTGTAGAGGCGCCGCGTGAACACGTCACGTTCGCCGCGCCGGTAGCGGTTCCACAACTCGATCGAGGCGTCGTGGTCGATGGCGCGGGCGATATCGACGGAAAGCGAGTTGAGCGATTCCATGACGTGAAGCGGCGAACGCTGGGCAGGAGCCGGGCGCGGCGCTTCCGCGGGCACTGCCGGCCTGGCGTCTTCCTCACGCGATGCCCCGGTCAGGAGATCGCGCACCCAACCGCCCTGCGGCGAGCGTCCGTTGGGATCGCGCTGGCGAGGCGCCGTGTCGGCGGGGCGCTCCAGGTCGAGCGTGCCGCGCAAGCTGGTTTCGCCCAGGGGTGCCTGAGGCGCACGACGCTCCGGCTGCGGCGCCGGCGGACGACGCTGCGGCTCGGGTGCGCGCGCAGCAGGCGCTGACGGTGCCGGACGCAGGTTGCGCGGCTCCGAAATGTCTCCGCTCCGGCCCGATTTTGCAACGATGTCAGACAGTTCCTTGAGCGCGTTGATCTGCTCGGAAACGGCGCGGCGGATGGCCGTGGTCGATTCCTTTGCCTCTTCCGGCATCTCGATGACGCCCTTCTTGAGCTCGGCACGGGTGAGGTCGAGCTCGCTCTTGATCGAACCCGCGGTGCGCCGCATCTCCTCGGTCGCGTCGGCGAAGCGCTGCGTTGCCGAATCGACGACCTCGGAAATGGCCAAGCGGATCTTGTCGGCCGACTGCAGCGTCTTGCCCTCGGCATTCTGCAGCGTCTGCCCGACGAGGTTTTCGAACGAACGCATCACTCTTTCGAGATCTTCCGACTTCTTGACCAGGCCGACGGCAAGGTCTTCCAGCGACGACTGTCTTTCCAGCGTGTGTTCGAGGTTGCTCTGCGCCGAGCTCAACAGATCCGAGGCACTGTGCAGCAGCCTGCTGTGCTCGTCGAACTTGGTGGCGATCGAGGCAACCTCGCGCAAGGTGGACGACGACAATTCGGTGAGCCGCGTCGTATTCGAATCGACCAGACGCGCCGAGCTGGCGAAGGTCTGCGCGGCTTTTTCCGTGGTCGCCGCGAAGCTTTGCGTGCTGCCGCTCAGCCGTTCGTCGACCTGGCCGAGGTTGGCCGCTGCCTGCTCGATCAGCTGACCGAGCTGCGAGCTGGAGGTGCTCATGCGGCCGATGAGATCGGCAACGCTGTCGGCGAGCGTCGAGCGCGCGCCTTCGACGGCCGACAATGTCTCGGCCGTCCGGCTTGCGAGAGCGTTGACGAGGGCTGCGTTTTCGCTGCGCAGCTTCTCGGTCGCCCGTTCGGTGACCTCTTCCATGCTTTTTTGCAGTTCCGAGCCACCCTGGGCGAAGCGTTCGACCAAAGGCCGTGCCGTTTCGTCGAGGATCCTCGACATCTCGGCCGAGCGTGCCGCAAGCATGGTGTTGAGCTCGCGGGTGTTGGCGCCGATGGTCTTGGCCGCATCGTTGGTGCTCTGGCCGATATGCTGGCCAACCGCGGTGAAGGTTTCCGCGATTGTGTTGGCGCGTGAGATGAGCTGCGACTCAGCGTTCGAAACCTGCTCGTTGAGTTTCTGGCCCATTGTTTCGGCAGTGGAGGCGAGACGGTTCTCGACGTTGGCGACCTGCTCCTCGACACGGGCGGCTGCTGCCGCGGCGCTGGATGCAAAGCGTTCGTCGGCGCCGGCCAGCGCCTGCTCGATTTCGCGGGCGTGGACTGCAAGCTCCTGACCCGTCTGCCGGGTACGTTCGGCAACCCTTTGCTCGGTGCTGGCGAAGGCCCCGATAATGGTCTCGGCGTGCCCGCCGATCGTGTTGCTGGTATCGGCGATACGCGACACCAGGCGCTGGTCCGCCTCGTCGAAGATGCGGCCGATCTCGGATGCGCGCGTCGACAGCGCTTCCGAACCTTCGGCGATGCGCGACATCAAATGCTGGTCGGCGGCATCGAAAATGCGGCCGAGGTCCGCGGCCCGCGCCGCCAGTGCTTGGGCCGATTCGCCGATGCGCAGGCTCATCTGTTCGTCGGCGCCCTCGAAGTTGCGCAGGATATCACCGGCGCGTGCCGCCAGTGACTGGGCCGTCTCGACCGCACGGGCAACCAGCTTCTGGTCCGCCGCATCGAATGTGCCGACGATCTCGCCGGCACGCGCCGCCAACTGGTCCGCCGTTTCCTGGGCTCGGGCCAGCAAGGAGTTAGACGCATCGTCGGCGCGGGCAATGAGAGCGCTCGACCTGTCTTCGGCACGCGCGGCGATGCGGCTATCCGCCTCCTCGAAGGCGCGAGCGATGTCCTCGGCTCTGACAAGCAGGGCGGCCGAGGTCTGCTCGGCGCGTTCGGCGATCTTGCGGTCGGCATCGCTGAAGGCCATACCGGCCTGCTGGCGCATGGCGCTGGTGACTTCCATGACCTTTTCGCGCAACTGGCCGGCGACGAAGACAGCACTCTTTTCGAGCACGTTGCGGACATTGTCGACGCCGGTCGACAGCGCACGCTCCATGGTCGCGGCACGCTCCTCGATGACGCCTGTCTGCCGGCTGAACGCCTGCTCGATCTTTTCGACATCCGCGGCGATGGCAGCGGAGATGTCCGTGCTTCTGGCGGCGATCTGGTCGATGTGACCGGACAGCGAACGGTCGACGTCGTCGCGCGTATCTGCCAGCTTGGCCAGATCGGCTTCCAGCGCCCGCTTGAGGATATCCCGGCCCTCGGCCAATTTCTCGACCTGGCCGGCGACCAGCCCGTCGATGCTCGACCGGCTCTCCGCCAGTTTGGCAAGATCGTCTTCGAGCGCCCGCTTGAGGATATCGCGGCCCTCGGCGAGCTTCTCGACCTGGCCCGCGACCAGCCCGTCGATGCTCGACCGGCTTTCCGCCAGCTTGGCGAGATCGTCCTCGAGCGCCTTCGACAATGTCGAGCGATCCTGGACGAGCCTTTCGGTGTGACCCTGGACGAGGCCATTGACGCTGTCGAGATCGGCTTCCAGCGCCCGCGCGAACTCTGCGCGATTTTCGGTCAGCTGCTGCTGCTGCTCGGCAATGGTGCCCTTGATCGTGTTGAGATCGGCTTCCAGCGCCCGCTTGAGGATGTCGCGGCCTTCGGCGAGCTTCTCGACCTGGCCGGCGACCAGCCCATCGATGCTCGACCGGCTTTCCGCCAGTTTGGCGAGATCGTCTTCGAGCGCCTTGGACAGGGTCGAACGGTCCTCAACAAGCCTGTTCATGTGCTCGGAAACAACGCCGTTCACATTCTGCAGGTCGGCTTCCAACGCCTGTGAAAGTTGGCTGCGGTCCACCGCCAGCTTCTCCGATTGGCCGGCAACAACGTCCTTGATCGTGTTGAGATCGGCTTCCAGCGCCCGCTTGAGAATGTCACGGCCTTCGGCGAGCTTCTCGACCTGGCCGGCGACCAGCCCGTCGATGCTCGACCGGCTTTCAGCCAGCTTGGCAAGGTCGGCTTCGAGCGTTTGCGACAGCAGGCTGCGATCGTCGGCGAGCCTGGCCGAATGATCCTCGACCAGGTTCCTTATGCCCGACAGATCGTTCTCGAGCGAACGGGAAAGCTCGGACCGGTCTTCCGCCAGCTTCGCGGAATGGTTCTCCATCAGGCCTTTAATGCCGATGATGTCGGTTTCCAGAGCCTTGGCCAGGATGGCGCGGCCTTCGGCGATCTTCTCGACCTGGCCGGCGACCAGGCCGTCGATGCTGGCGCGGCTGTCGGCCAGCTTGCCGAGATCGGTCTCGAGGGCGCGTGAAAGGATGCTGCGGCCTTCGGCAAGTTTCCCGACATGCCCGGCAACCATTTCATCAATGATCGTGCGAGCTTGCACGAGTTTCCCAGAGTCCTCATTCAAGGCGTGGGCAAGCCTGTTGCGGCCCTCTTCGAGTTGCTCGAGATGACTGCCGAGCGACGCGTCGATGGCGGCGCGCGATTCGTTGACTTTGCGCAGATCCTCCTCGAGCGCCCGCGAGATCAGGTTGCGGCCTTCGGCAAGCTTCTGGACCTGGTTGGCCACGGCGTCATCGATGCCGGCGCGGCTTTCCGCGAATTTAGCCAGGTCGGCCTGCATTGCAGCAGCCATGCGATCGCGGCTTTCGGAAAGCTTGCGGCTGTGGGTTTCGACGGCTTCCTCGATACCGGCGCGGGCATCGGCAAGCCGCTGGATGTCGGTGTCGAAGGAGCGGGACACGACATGACGGGCCGCTTCCATGCGCCCGGCGAAATCGCTGGCGCGCGCTTCGAGCATCGAAGAGGTCGACGAGATGATGTCGGCCATGTCGGCACCGATCTGGGTTTTGCCCTGATCGATCATCGCCGACAGCGTGTCCTTGCTCTCCGAGAATGTGTGTGCGATTTCGCGTGCGCGCTCGACCAACGTCTCGTTGATCTGGCGTGCACGGGCCTCAAGTGCAGCATTGAGCTTCTGCGTGCCGGTGTCCAGCGCCTCGGCGCGGGTCTGGAATTCGCTGATCAGCGCCTGGCCACGCTCGGCCAGCGTGCGCTCGATGCCGCTCAGGCTGGCTTCGAACTCGGAATTGAGCGTGCGTGCGGCGCCACCGAGCAGCGAAACCATGCCGTTGGTCCGGTCGTCGAGCAGATCGGTCAGCGAACGGGTGAGACCGTCGGTCGTGTCCGTCAGCTTGGCAATGCGTGTGTCGAGAAGGCTGGCGAAGGCTTCGCCTGATGTCGACAGCCGGTCGGTGATCGTATCGAGCCGGCCCTCCACCGAATCGAAGATCGACATCGAGCTCTCGTTGATCCTGTCGATCAGCGTGTCGCCGGAATTGTTGATCGTCATCGACAGCTTGGTCGATGCATTGAGGATACTGTCGCGGATGATGTCGCTGGCAGCGCCGATCTCGTCCTTCAGCGTCTCGTGGGCGCCGGCGATCGACGCACGCACGCGCTCGGCATGGCTGACCACGGCCTCGCGCTCACTGCCGAGCCCGTCGACGAGCGAGCGGATGCGGGCTTCGTTCTCCGAATAGGAGCGCTCGATCTGGTTCACTTCGCTGTGGACCAGCGTTTCGAGCTCGACGGCGCGCGCAAGCGTGCGTTCGATGCCTTCGCCCATCGCCGCCACCTCGCGGCGAACGGCCTGTCCGATCATCATGACACGATCCTGGGCAAGATTTTCCGGCTCCGCCAGGCGGAAAGCCACTTCTGTCATCGACTGGGCAGCAATGCGCATTTCCTGGGCACGACGAACCATCGCCGCGAAGGCCCAGAACAAGATGATGGGAACGATCGCGGCGACAGCCAGGCCGATCAGTTCGGGACGGGCGAAGAACTGGTCAAACGTGCGGATTTTCCAGATGCTTGGTCCGAACAGCAGATTGGCCAAACCGCCGGCGCCTGCGACCCAGGCCAGCGAAATGAACGCCACGACCCAATAGATCGTGCTCGACGCACGCCGGTTGAGGCCGTGCAGCAACGTACGGTAATCTTTTTGGCGATCGTCGTTGGCCGGCGTGAGACCGGTCGGCTGCGAGCCATTGCGCGTTTCCACTGGACGCAGTTCGGCCGGCTTGGCCGTGGGCTTTGCTTCCTGGCTCAGGTTGGCGGCAGGCTCCGCGTTCTGATTGCGGCCTTCGCGCGCCAATTCGTCGGCGGCTTGCGATATCTGCGCTTCCAGGTCTTCCATCGACGCCGCAATGTCGAGGTCGCCGCTGCCATTTCCGCTCAAATCCAGGTCGAGCGCCTTTTCGAGTTCCCTGGCTACGTCGCTGTCGAGAGTTCTTGTTGTCGTTGGTTTCTTCGCCATGCCGTCGCTACCCTGTACTAGCTGCCAAGGGATTTATGATCTGATTTTTCGTATCCCACGCAGGAGGCTGAAAGTGGACCTTCGTATCGTAATGACACACCGGGGTAAAGAAAACATGCATTCCGCGGGATACGTAAAACTTTAAATATAAGGTTAACGGAACCGTGATTCCGCTGCCTCTTCGTCAACATTTTTTCGGGCCATCCATTAACCCGTTGGCTACGGGAAGAGCCTAGGTTGAGCGATCGAATTCGGGGCGATCAAAGACAATTCGGGCGATCAAAGACGGGGAGTGCCAAATTGATACGCGGCGAAAGCGGCATTGCCTTTTCAATGCCAGGCGGCGATGTGTCGGGAACGGCTGGGTCGCGGCCTGTGGACATGGCGCATCTTGCGCGTCAGACCATGGGTGACCGCGCTCTCGAGCAGGAGGTGCTGGCGCTCTTCGTGCAGCAGGCGCTTTCCGTCCGCGACCGGATAGTCGACGCCGACATCAATGAACGGCTGCTTCTGGCGCATGGGCTCAAAGGCTCGGCGCGAGGGATTGGCGCCTTCGCCATTGCCGATTGCGCCACCGCCATCGAACGTCAGCCCGAAAATGTCAGCGCGCTCAAGCGGCTCGGCACCTTGATCGAGGAAGTGCGCGATTTCATCGCCGCCATCAGTCGCTAGACAACTTCCGAAAAACGTCACCGAGCGGCGCTTTCGCGCCGCAGTTGACTTGTCCGGCGGAGTGATTATCTCGGCTGGGACTCCCTCTCAGGTGACAAATGACCAAGCTGACCTTCATTGCCCATGATGGCACACATTTTGACGTGGATGCCGAAAACGGCTCGACCGTCATGGAAAATGCGATCCGCAACGCCGTGCCGGGGATCGAGGCCGAATGCGGCGGCGCCTGCGCTTGCGCGACCTGCCATGTCTATGTCGACGAGGCGTGGGCGGGGGAAGTCGGCGAGCCGGAAGCGATGGAGGAGGACATGCTGGACTTCGCCTACGACGTTCAGCCGAACTCACGGCTGTCATGCCAGATCAAGGTGCGCGACGCTCTTGATGGCTTGGTCGTCCGCGTGCCCGCCCGCCAGGGCTGACATCGTTTGCTCTAAGCCCTTTTGGCGATTTTTCCCGCGGCGTCTTGGCAGCGGACCAATGGTCATGCAGTGTCGCGCCGTTTCCCTACAGTGCCGCGCGTCCTCTTGGACGCGCAAAGGACGCTGTAGCAATTTGAGTGGCGCATGACCGATATAACCAGAACGGACGTACTCATTGTCGGCGCAGGACCTATCGGCTTGTTTGCCGTGTTCGAACTCGGCCTCTTCGACATGAAGTGCCATCTGATCGACATCCTCGACCGGCCGGGCGGGCAATGCGCCGAACTCTACCCGGAAAAGCCGATCTACGACATTCCCGGCTGGCCTTTGATCACCGCACAGGGCCTTGTCGACAAGCTGCTTGAGCAGGTCCACCCGTTCAAGCCGGAATTCACTTTCAACCGCATGGTGTCGAGCCTCGAAAAGCTTGAGGACGGTGGCTTCCGCGTCACCACCGACGAGAACGAGGTGTTCGAGGCCAAGGTGGTGGTGATCGCCGCCGGTGGCGGCTCGTTCCAGCCGAAGCGGCCGCCCATTCCGGGCATCGAGCCCTATGAAGGCAAAAGCGTTTTCTACTCGGTTCGCCGGATGGAGGAGTTTCGCGGCCACGACCTCGTCATCGTCGGCGGCGGCGATTCGGCGCTCGACTGGACGCTGAACCTGCAGCCGGTGGCCAAAAGCGTGACGCTCGTCCACCGGCGTCCCGAATTTCGCGCCGCGCCCGACAGCGTCAACAAAATGTATGCCTTGCAGGAGTTGAAGCAGCTGGATTTCCAGGTCGGTCAGGTGACCGGACTGAACGGCGCCGACGGCCAGCTTTCATCGGCGATCATCAAGGGCCCCGACGGAGATATCGAGGTGCCCTGCACGCGGATGCTGCCGTTCTTCGGCCTGACCATGAAGCTTGGGCCGATCGCCGAATGGGGGATTAACCTTCACGAGAACCTGATCCCGGTCGACACCGAGAAATTCCAGACCTCGGTGCCCGGCATCTTCGCTGTCGGCGACATCAATTGGTATCCAGGCAAGCTGAAGCTGATCCTGTCGGGTTTCCATGAGGTCGCCCTGATGGCGCAGGCGGCAAAGCGCGTCGTCAGCCCCGGCGAGCGCATCGTCTTCCAGTACACGACATCGTCGACCAGCTTGCAAAAGAAGCTCGGCGTCGTGGACTGAAGCAGGTTTCCGGCTTTACTCCGCGAGAACCGGCGCCGCGGTCTCGGGATGGCCGCGCAGCGGCTTCTCCGGCATCAGCCCAAGCATGACAAGCGACAAAAGCAGCATTGCGGCTGTTGCGAGAAAGATCATGACGAATGGCGCCGTCGATGTGATCTGTCCAGCGTCGGGTGTGCCTTCGCCGGCGAGCGGCAGGCCGTAGCCGAGGGCAACGGCGCCAAGCATCGCGACGCCGAGCGCGGCGCCCAGCGAACGCAGGAATGTCAGCACGCCGGTTGCGACGCCGAGATGTGCTCGGTCGACGGCGTTCTGGACCGACACGGTGGCGACCGGAAACGTCGTGCCTGTCCCCAGGCCTACGCAGGTCGTCAACACCTCGACGAGCAAAAGCGAGGCATGCCCTGCGACCAGGCTGAGCACGCCGAGGCACAGGATGGCGAAGGCCGTGCCTACCATGGCGATGCGCTTGTAGTGGAAAAAGCGCGGTATCGTGCGCCCGCTGAACGTTGCGCCAGCGACCGTGCCAAGCATCAGTCCAAGCAACGCGGTTCCCGACTGGCTGACCGAGAGGCCGACGATCGACTGCAGGTAGACCGGCAAATAAACCGACAAGCCGACACTGGCGGCCTGCAACAGGAACATCGAAAGTGTGCCGGCCAGAACGATCGGATTGCCAAGGACCTCGAGCGAGACCAGCGGTTCGGCCGCCCGCATGAGACGCAGCGCGAAGCCGCCCCAGAAAACCGCCGAACAGGCGAGCAGCCCGAGGATCTCGCGCGACATCCAGGGGTAGGCGCTGCCGCCCCAGTTCAGCGCCAGCAGCAGCAACGACGTCGCCACGATAAGAAGCAGCGCGCCGAGGCCGTCGATCCGGTGATGCTTCGCGGTTATCGGCAGCTTCTTGAGCGGCATGTTGATGATTGCCATGGCCAGCAGGCCGAGCGGGATGTTGATCCAGAAGATCAACGACCAATGCAGATGTTCGGCGAAGGTGCCGCCGAGCAGCGGCCCGGCGATGCTGGCGACTGCCCATGTGCCCGATATCCAGGCCGCGTAACGCGCACGCTCGCGCGGCGGAACAAGGTCGCCGATGACGGTCTGCGTCAGGGCGAACAGACCGCCGCCGCCAGCGCCCTGGATCGCCCGGCCAGCGACGAGCACGAGCATGTTGGGAGCCAGTGCGCTGACCAGTGATCCAGCAAGGAAGATAAGCACGGCCGCATAGACTGTCGGGCGACGCCCGTAGACGTCGGAGATCTTGCCGTAGAGCGGCGCCATCGCGGTTGCCGTCAAAAGGTAGCCGGTCACGATCCACGGCAAATATTCGGCATGGCCGAGCGAGCGCGCGATGGTCGGCAGGGCCGGCGCGACAATGGTCTGGTCGAGCGCGGCCAACAGCATCGACAACAGCACGCCGCCGATGATGGCGTTCTTCTCGCTTTCGCTTAGCGGAAGCGCCTCGGCCGGCGCAATGGCCGCTTCGCTGACAGCTTTGTTCATCGATCCACTCCGTTCGCCCCGCTGGCGAGACCATTTCCAGAGGCGGAGCCGAGCCCGGCCGTCTATGCGCCGGTGGCGGCGGCAGGCCGTAGATCGGACCTTCTGAATTCGGCTGTGGACCTCGTTGAGGCAACGGGGCTTCGAATCCCAGGGGGACGGGATCGCCGGACTACCGACCGGCACGCGTTTCCTGAAACAGCGGGGCGGAAATAACAGACGATCCGGAACGTGTCGAGGCAAAGGCGCTCGCTGATCCCTAAATCGTTACCGTCTGGCCCAAGCTAACCCGGCAACCGGCCACTCTCGGTGCGCTCGATACGGTAGCGCAGCAGCCGCAGGATGCGGCTTTCGAAATTGACGCCTTCGACGCGGTCGAACTGGACCTGGGCGCGGTCGTGCTTTGCAAGCATGGCCGCGGTGATCTCCGCGGCCTTCGCCTTTGCCGCATCGCAGGTCTTCTGCGGGTAGGTCGCCTTCAGCGCGTCCTCGAGCGCGCGCGCATGGTTCTTGGCGATCTCGACATGGCGTTCCTCATGGCGCTTGATGTCGGCGGACAATGTATCCCAGAACAGCCTCACATCCCGATCGGCCTTGCGCGGGCGACGCCACTCGGGAAGGATAACCTTGACCTTGAGGGTCACAATTGCATCGACGATCCGGCAGGAGTCCGATTTTTGCGCATAGCTGACACGGGTGGTGAACGCCATTTGCGTGGCGCCCGGATGCCTCATCCCGGTGCTTTTCACCTGGGGCCCGTTTTTCGAGAGCTGTGCTTCGATGTCGTCGAGCGTCCGGCCGCCGACGCTGAAGTAGCTGTATGTCTTTACCAGGTTAGCCGCGGCCGCCGGCAGGGCGGTCAAGGCAAGCATCAGGGCGCAGAGCAGGGATCGTTTCATCGTGTTGCCTCTTCACCCACCTTGCGTTACGGCCGTCCCCGGTGCAACGGAAATGATCGTCGGCGGATCATACATGGTTGATGGACAATGACGACAAAGCGATGGCAGCTGGCGCATGGACGCCATCTCGACCTTGGCGGCAAGGCCATCGTCGTCGGCATCCTCAACGTCACGCCGGACAGCTTTTCCGACGGCGGGCTGTTCGTTGCACCCGACCAGGCCGTGGCCCAGGCGCGCCGCATGCTGGAGGAGGGGGCCTCCGTCATCGACGTCGGGGGAGAATCGACACGCCCCGGTGCATCTCCGGTAACCGCCGAGGAAGAGCAGAGCCGCATACTGCCTGTCGTCAAGGCGCTCGCCAGGCTTGGAGAAGCCCTGATTTCGGTCGATACCTATCGCGAGGATACGGCCCGGCTTGCCGTCGCGGCCGGCGCGCACATTGTCAATGACGTCTGGGGTTTGCAGCGCGAACCGGGCATCGCGCGCGTCGCCGCCGAGACCGGCGCCGGGCTGATCATCATGCATACCGGGCGTGACAGGCAGAAACTGCCTGATGTGATCGCCGACCAGTTTCTCTTCCTCAGGAAATCACTGGAGATCGCGCACGCGAGCGGTGTTGCCGACGACCAGATCGTGCTCGACCCGGGCTTCGGCTTCGCCAAGGAAGCGGCGGAGGAAAACCTCGACCTGATGGCGCGGTTTTCAGAGCTCGATGCGCTCGGCTTTCCGCTGATGGCGGGCACATCGCGAAAACGCTTCATCGGCGCTGTCACCGGCCGCGACGCCACGGCGAGAGGCGCTGGAACGGCTGCCACCAGCGTCATTCTGAGGCTCAAGGGGGCCCATCTGTTTCGCGTCCACGATGTCGCAATCAACGTGGATGCGCTGGCCTTTGCCGATGCTATGCTGGCGCGAAAATCGGGATCGATTTTCGGAAAGCCCGATGCGTAGATTTAAAACGTTAGAGCGTACTTTGTGCGTCCAAGTGGACGCACGTCGCTCTAATCGAGCGGGAGGCTGAGCGATGTATGTCATCCGCATGAAGAACTGCGCCTTCTTTGCCCGGCACGGCGTGCTGGACGAGGAGGAGACGCTCGGCCAGCGTTTTTATGTCGATGCAGCCCTCACCGTCGAACCCGGCCGGGCGCTGGTCGACGATTCCATCGAGGACACCGTCCACTATGGCACCGCCTTTGGAGTGATCGAAAAGATCATAACCGGGGAGCGGCGCTTTCTGATCGAAGCGCTGGCGCTGGAAGTAGCGCGGGCGCTGACAGCGCGGTTTCCACAGATCAGAAAAGCCGAGATCACCGTGCGCAAGCCAAACGCGCCGGTGCCCGGGGTACTTGATCACGTCGAGGTGACCGTTGTCTGGCCCGAATAACACTGTCTATCTCAGCCTTGGCGGCAATCTCGGCGATCCGGCAAAGTCGATGGGCGCGGCGCTGCGCCTGCTCGACGCCGATGCCGACACACGCGTCGTTGCCGTTTCCTCGCTTTACCGCACGCCGCCCTGGGGCAAGCTCGACCAGCCGGATTTTCTCAATGCGGCGGCCGAAATCTCGACTGTGCTTGCGCCACGGGCACTGCTCGAGCTTTGCCTCGACGCCGAACACAAGCTGAAGCGCGTGCGCGAGGCGCGCTGGGGGCCGCGCCTGATCGATATCGATATCCTGGTTTTCGGCGACCGGATCATCCATGAGGCGGGGCTGGAGGTACCGCATCCCAGGATGCTGGAGCGCGCCTTTGTCCTGGCACCGCTGGCCGAGATCGCGCCGGACCTTGCCGTTGCCGGCAGGAGCGTGTCCGAGCGGCTGGGCGCCGTCGACACCTCAGGCATAGAGCGACTGCCGTCAGGCCGGGACTGGTGGCTGGCCTGAAGCGGCCCGAAGTCAGCCGGAAAATCCGCCGCCATCGAGGAAGGCCTGTTCCTCCGGCGTCGTCGCGCGGCCAAGCGCCCTGTTTCGATGCGGAAAGCGGCCGAAGCGTTGAATGATGTCGCGGTGCTCGATGGCATATTTCAGATAGGCCTCGGCTTTGGCGGCAGTAAGCTCCACCGATTTGAGCTGGTCAGCAGGAAGCTCCGAATGCTCATACGGCAAATAGAGGAAAACGCGGAGCTCTTCGTCCAGCAACAGGTCCTGCCCAGAGGCGATCGCTATCCCGGTAAAATAGCGTGCAAGCGGATCGGTGGCATACATATGGCCGGTGCCGCGAAAGCAGTTTCGTGGAAACTGGTCGAGCAGGATCATCAGTGCCAGCGAACCTTCGGCATGCTCCGACCAGTCGTCGCATTCGCGCCGCGCGGCGGCGTAATGCAGGTCGAGGAACCGGTTGCGGAAGCCTACATCGAAAGCATCGTTGTTCTCGAACCATGCATCCTCTCCGGCCTCACGCCAGAATTTGGTGACTAAGCGCGCGCGCTCGTCCAATTCGGTCATCTGCTACTCCTCGGCAGGCTCTGATTTATGCAGCACGCCGGCGGTTTCTTCATTGAGCGCCTGGCCGGGGCGGCGCGGGGTGCTGAGCGGCGTCGGAATGGGCGTGCCGATATTGCCTTTGAGGAAGCGTCGTCCGGCTCGAATGCCTTCGGCGAGCTGCATTTCGAAACGGGCGGCATCGCGGCGGCGGACATCCTCGATCACCTCGGCGACCTCCGCCGGGTCGACACCCAGCGCTTCCAGCGTCGAGCCGCCGAAGACAAGTGCTGATTCAAAGGTTTCGCGAAGCTGGAAGTCGACGTCGGCACGAATGAGCTGCAGCGCGGTTCCGCGATCGAAGGCGCGTGCCAGCACCGTCAGCAGCGGAAACTCCGCCTTGATGAGCTCGGCGATGCGAACGGCGGCATCGGGCTTGTCGACGCAGATCAGCACGGCGCGCGCCCGTCCAGCACCCGCGGCACGCAGGATGTCCAGCCGCGTGCCGTCGCCATAATAGACCTTGAAGCCGAAATCGGCGGCCGCCTGGATCATTTCAACCTCATTGTCGATGATCGACACATCGATCCCGCGCAACAAGAGCGGTTGGCTGGCAATCTGGCCGAAGCGGCCAAAGCCGATGATCAGCACGCTGCCGGTAAGGCCGTCGGCAATATCGACCCCTTCGAGCGACTGCTCATCGCGCGGCGTGACATAGCGCAACGCCGTGATGGCCAGAGGCGTCAGCACCATCGAGATTATGACGATCGCAGTCAGCGTCGCATTGGCCTGATTGTCGATGATGCCGACGGTCGCTGCCGCGGAATAGAGAACGAAGGCGAATTCGCCGCCTTGCGCCATGAACACCCCGCGCTCGAGTGCCTCCCGGTGGCCGGTCTTGAGGATGCGGGCAACGAGATAGATGCCGACCGTCTTCATCACCATGTAGGCGACAACGTAGATGGCGACGAGGCGCCAGTTCTCGACTACCACGTTAAGATCGAGCGACATGCCGACGGCAAGGAAGAACAATCCGAGCAGGATGCCGCGGAACGGTTCGATGTCCGCCTCCAATTGATGGCGGAAAGTCGATTCCGACAGAAGCACGCCTGCCAGGAAGGCGCCCATCGCCATCGACAGGCCGGAGAGCTGCATGGCAAGCGCGGAACCCAAAACGACCAGCAGTGCCGCAGCGGTCATCACCTCGCGGGCACGGGCATCCGCCAGGATGCGGAAGAACGGGTTGAGCAGATAGCGCCCGGCCACCACCAGTCCGACGATCGCGGCGAGGCCGATGGCAACCTCCGTCAGTCGTTGCGACAGGCTCATATCAGCGCCGCCAGGCGCCAGAAAGGCGATCAGCGCCAGCAGCGGCACGATTGCCAGGTCCTCCAGCAGCAGGATGGAGACGATGCGCTGGCCCTTGGGCGAGGCGATCTCGCCGCGTTCTTCCAAAAGCTGCATGACGATCGCGGTCGAGGTCAGCACAAAGCCGGCGCCGGCGACGAAGGATTGCGCGATCGGAAAACCTCCCGCTAGCCCAACACTGGTCAGCAAAAGCGCGCAGACGCCGACCTGCAGCGCACCAAGGCCGAAGATTTCCCGGCGCAGCCCCCAAAGCCGTGACGGCTGCATCTCCAGGCCGATGATGAACAGGAACATGACGACGCCGAGTTCGGCGACATGAAGAATGGCTTCCGACTCGGAAAAGATGCCGATGCCGAACGGGCCGATGACCACGCCCGCGGCGAGGTAGCCGAGGATGGAGCCGAGGCCCATGCGCTTGAAGATCGGTACGGAGATGACGCCAGCGGCGAGCAACGCCACCACTTGAAACAGTTCGCTGCCCGATGCCTCTGCCGCCATGCCTGCCGTTCCGTTCCTTTTGAAGATTCTGCGGATCCCAGTATGGCCGCCAAGATAGGGGCTTCGGCAAGGATCGAATAGTGCGAATCCCAATCTGGACGTGGCGCCGGCGGGTTGCAGGCGCGTTACACAAGTTTATGCGACCGCCGCGTTGCTTATTGCGGCAATCGGGAGCTAAGGACGCTCGGCTTCGGCTATTTGAGGGCGAGCGTCGATCGAGTCGCTGCCCCTTTTGAGGGAGATGACTGACATGAAGACGTTTTTGCTTGTTGCCGTTGGCATCGCGGCACTTGCCGGTTCTGCCTGTTCGAAGGCACCGGAGTGCACGACCGAGATGCTGACCAAGAAAGCCCAGGACATGACTTCTGCGCTGCAGGAGGCGATCACCAAGGATCCGGCCAAGGCCGCCGATCTCACCGCCAAGGTCCAGGCGGTCACCACAAAGTATCAGGGCACCACGACCGCAACCGAAGCCTGCAAGGCTTATGACGAGGTACTTGCCGCCATCAAGGGCTGAGCCCTGCTCGAGTGTTCGAAGGAGGCGGGGGCCATTGGCTGCCGCCTCTTTTTGCGGGCAAAGTCGGGATTACTCAGTTCGGCGCGATTGAGCCGACTTCGACGGCATCGACCCGCTTCAGGCTCATGCCGATGACCGGCACCAACTGCTGGTCGACGCGCACCGCGACCGTCACCGTCATCGAATTGTCGTCGGGGATGCGGGCCTGCATCACGCCGCGCAACTGTTTGCGATTGATGGTGAACACGACCTTGCGGTTATCGATGACGTTGCCGCCGATGATGTCGAGGCCCGAACCTGAGGCGCCGCCCATGAAGTTGCCCTTATAGCCATCACGGCCCTTGTGCTCGACGGTTGCCGACATCTTCTGGGTGAACATGCCGACCCGGCAGTCGCCGTCGAGCGTCATGCCGATCTTGCCGTCAGGTGTCGAGCCGTTGAAGTTGCAGGTGAATTTCGTGCCCTTGTACTTGCCGGCGACGATTTCCCCTGGGCCGACCCACTTGCCCTCGACCGAATGGAAGAACTGCTTGTCGGGTTCTGCTGCAAAAGCTTTTCCAGCCATGCCCAAAGGTACTGCAACCGCGACTGTCAAAGGCAGCACGCTGGACAAAATTACGCTTTTCATCGACGACACCTGGCAACAAAGAAACTGCTCTTGGAACTCGTCTGACCATGAACAAGATTGGTTAATGCTTCGTCACTGTAAGTCGTTTGTTCACTTGCCGCGAGCTGATGCGTGACTTTGTTTCTTCGTCGCAAACGATGTCAGCGCGGACAGGAAATCGCCCATGCCGGGACGCCTGACGGCGATGAAGGGCAGGGGCCGTGCGGTCTCCATTGCCGCAATGCCGATGCGCGCCGTCATCATGCCGTTGACGACGCCTTCGCCAAGCTTCGCCGACAGCCGGGCGGCAAGGCCGTGGCCGACGATCTGCTGCACGAAGCTGTCGCCGACGGCGATCGAGCCCGTCACCGCCAGATGGGCGAGAACGCTGCGCGCCAGCCGGAAGAATCCCAGCGTGCCCGGGCGGCCGCCATAAAGCTCCGCCAGACGGCGAATCAGCCGGCCTGCTTCGAACACGACATAGGCGATATCGACGAGGGCGCGGGGGCTGACTGCGGTGACCAGCGATACGCGCTTTGCCGCTTCGAGCACCATCACCTTGGCGCGTGCATCGAGCGGCCCGAGGATCTCGGTCTCGGCCAAGCGCACCAGATTGCCGCCGTCGATGATCTCGCCGCGCAGGTCGGCCAGCGAGCGCCGGCCGGCCGCGGTTTCGGGTTTCGCCGCGACAAAGGCCGAAAGCTCGTCGACGACCGCCCGCGCGGCCTTCGGATCATCACGCGCGACGGCATCAAGCGCCCGCTTCTGCAGTTTTTCGACCTCGGCAAGGCGAGCGATCGCCAGGAATTCACGCACAAGGATGACCACAAGGGCGAGCACGGCGATCGCAGCCATGCCGGCAGCCAACCAGCCCAGCCATTCGGCACGCTCGAACAGGTCGCGAATCAGCTGGTCGGTCCACAGGCCGACGGCGAGCGAAACCAGAACGCCCATTGCGCCGAAGAATATGCTGCCGAGCAGCGAACGTTTTCGCGGCGCGGTGGCCGGCGGCGGTTCGGCGGCGACGATGTCCGGCTCGTCGAAGACGTCGACCTCCGCAGGCACAACAATGGCGGCCTGGGCTTTCACAGCGCGCGGTTTTCGCTCCGACGGGGCCTCGTGCTGGGTGTGCACGTTCGCCGTATCATGCTTCGTCGCGGCTTCCGGCTCGATGCGAAATGCCGCCGGCTTGCGGGGCGCGGTCATGCCAGATGATCTCCGATCAGGAACTGCAATGCGCGGTCGAGCCTGATATGCGGCAGCGACAGCGTGACGCCTTCAGCGGTGCGTTCGAGTTTGGGCGGACGAAAGCGGACGAAACGGATCGCCGGGTCGTCATTGCTCTGCCGGTGATCTGGCCCGGAAACGTCGAAGACCGCATTAACTTTCTCCGGCAAATCACCGGGAAATATGGCTGTTTCTGTTTTCCCGTCAAATGTCTCGCCGTTGATCCGTTCACCGCTCAATGGCATGCCGATAATCACCGGCAGCGTCTCGCGGCCTTGCTTGACCATGCCTTCGCGTGTTGCGCGCACGGCCGCCATGGCGACTACGTCGACATCCGCGCCGCTTAAATTCGCCCGTGCCACGGCGCGGTCGGCCAGCCGCCGCACGATTGCCTGCAGCCGGTCGTGGCTTTCATGGTGCAGATGGTCTGCTTTCGTCGCAGCGACCAGTATGCGGTCGATGCGCCTTGAAAACAGGCCGGTGAGGAGATTGCCCCGGCCGGGACGGAAGCAGGAGAGGATTTCGGTCACGGCGCGCTCCAGGTCGGCCAGTGCTCCAGGGCCGGCATTCAATGCCTGCATCGCATCGATCAGCACGATCTGGCGGTCGAGGCGCGTGATGTGCTCCCGGAAAAACGGCTTCACGACATGCGTCTTGTAGGCCTCGTAGCGACGCTCCATCATCGCCTGCAGCGATCCGGAACGTGACCGCCGATCGCCTTGGAGCAGCAAGGGCGCAAAGGTCAAGGCGGGTGAGCCTTCGAGGTCGCCTGGCATCAGGAAGCGGCCGGGCGGCAAGGTCGAAAGCGCCCGCTCGTCGAGCTTGCAGGCCTTGAGATAGGCGGCAAAGCTCTCGGCGAGGCCGCGCGCGATCATCTCGTCGGCGTCCGCGTTCGGGTTGACTGTTGCGGAGAGCGCTCGCCACGCCTGCGAAAGGTCGACGCGCACCGGCAGGCTCGCCATCTCGAAAGCTTCGCGTGAAAAGTCGGCGAAGGACTTGCCGAGCAGTGGCAGGTCGAGCAGCCATTCGCCGGGATAGTCGACGATATCGAGCGACAATTTCCCGGCGGAAAACATACGGTTCCAGCCGGAAGCCGATTCAAATTCGATGGTGAGCCTCAGCTCGGAAATCGCACGCGTCGAATCCGGCCAGATGCGGTCGTCGACCAGTGCGGCGATGTGATCCTCGTACTGGAAGCGAGGCACGGCGTCATCCGGCTGTTCCTCGAGGAAGGCCCGGGCGATGCGTCCCGACTTCTGCGCCTCGAACAGCGGCAAGCGTCCGCCATGGATCAGATTGTGGACAAGGGCCGAAATGAACACCGTCTTGCCTGCGCGCGACAAGCCGGTCACGCCCAGGCGTAGCGACGGGGAAAAAAGCCCGGCCGCACGCCCCGACAACGTATCGAGTGCAATCCTGGCCTCGTCGGTGAAAGTGGTCAGCGATGATGCCAAAATGCGTTCTCTCGGGCTCCAGCGATCCCCGATATAGGCCCTGGAAGTCAGGTTTGAAATGGTCTTAGAGATTGGCGGGTGCCAGGAAGGCTTCGAGATAGCCGGTGCCTTGCGCTGCACCGGCAAGACTGCCGTTGAACCGAACGACAGCAAGGCCGGAGGTAGGGAAACCGTGATTCAGCATTCCGCGGGCAGCCTCGTCGCCGTCGCCGGAAACCGCAATGGCAAGGTCTTCGGTCATCGGGTTGTGGCCGATGACGAGCAGCGAGCCCGGTCCGCCATTCTCCCGGATGATGGCCAGGTACCTGGCGGCATCTTCGCTGTAGAGCGCGTCGAAAAATAGCACCCGGCCCGTATCGGTGTGGCCGGCCAAACCTTCCAGCGTCTGGCGTGCGCGCTTTGCGTTGGAGCAAAGGGTGAGGTCCGGGATGTAGTCGCGGGCCCGCATGGCTGCGCCCATCGTTTCGGCATCGGCGATGCCCGATGCATCGAGTGGACGATCGAAGTCGCGGACGCCTGGCAAGGCCCATCCCGCCTTCGCATGCCTCAACAGGTAAAGTCTGCTCACCGGTCCCCCGCATCCGCGAAATGGCGCTACAGGATTAGCCATGAGAAAGGCGTGCGCACAATGGCTGTGCCGGCCAAGCGCAGCGAATCATACGCGAATTCACTCGCGCCCATCGTGCAAAAGAGGGCGCCGATGCCGCTTTGTCCGACATTAACAATTGCGTGAAGCTGTCGCTGATTACGCTTGTGCAGCAATCGGTCCGCGAATATATAGGCGCCAAATTTAGGGGTTGTTGGGTGAGTCGAATGAACGACATCGTTACCGCCGATTACGTACCCTCCGAAGACGAGCCGTTTATGAACGAGCGGCAGAAATCCTACTTTCGCATGAAGCTCGTCACTTGGAAGAACGACATCTTGCGCGAAGCGCGCGAAACACTCGAAATCCTGCAGCAGGAAAACGCAAACCACCCCGATCTGGCAGATCGCGCCTCTTCTGAAACCGACCGCGCCATTGAACTTCGCGCCCGCGACCGCCAGCGAAAGCTCATTTCAAAAATCGATTCCGCGCTCCAGCGCATTGATGAAGGCACTTACGGCTACTGCGAGGAAACCGGTGAGCCTATCGCGCTGAAGCGGCTCGATGCACGCCCGATTGCGACTTTGTCGATCGAAGCGCAGGAGCGCCATGAGCGCCGCGAAAAAGTCTACCGCGACGATTGAAGCATAGCCACCCAGTCAGGAATGTTCATCGATGGCCGGTTTCCCGGCCATTTTTTTGCCCGCGCCATTGAGCATCGGATTTTCCCAAAACCGATTTCCGCTTTTGGGCTCTAGCGTTTCTGACTGGCGAGCTCGCCGAGAAGCTTCGTCATTTCATCGTCGAGGGATGGCTGCGCCTTTGCCGCCGGCTTATCCGCTGGCGCATTGGCGCGCGGTTCGTCGAACGAGACCTCGAGTTCCTTCATCAGCGTATCGTCGACGGAGTCCTGCCTCGGCGCCGGTCGAGCGGCATTGGTGTTCGCTGACCCATAGGCAGGCAACGGGGTAATGTTGGCCGACGGGTAGCTTTGCGTGGCTGGTTTCGGCGCCGGCGTTGTCTGCCGAACAGGGGCTGGGGCAGCTCTCACCGGCTGCGGAGGTGGCGCCTGCCTTGCCGGCGCCGCCGCGGGCTGGGTCGCGCGCGACCTCGGTGCCTGCTGCTGGCCGCTGTCTCCGGTCAGCGCCGGGCGGCGCAGTGCTGCCAGTCTGATGTCGCGCTCGACGACGACGTCGGTGGGGCCGCCGATCAGCAACAGGTGCTCGATGTCGTCGCGGCGCACCAGCACCAGCCGGCGGTGGCTATCGACAGCGGTGGCGTCCATGACGGCCAGCCGTGTCTTGCGGTTTCTGCCGCCAGCAACGAATGTGCCGAAGGTCAGACTGCGGACAAGCCTGATGATGACGAGAACGATGACCAGCAGGACGAGCGCAGCAAACGTCCACAGGATTGCTGCGGCATATCCAGGACCCGCCACACTATCCAGCCATTGCAGCATCGGTGCCCCCAAAATTGGCTTTCGAAGAGACGCGACACTAGACTGTTGCGGCGGGCCACTGCAAGTTGCCTTTCACGCTTAGTGAACAGCTTGAAACACCGAGGGCCGAACAGCGCCATTTTTAGCGGACATTTGCGGCCGGGGCCTTTTCCGGACTAGGAGAATGTGATTCAACCGGTAGGTCGTGGACTCATAAATCTGGTCGAAATGCTGCCCGAAACGGCAGGATGATGATGGAGGATCGCGATGGCCTCACATCATTTTGACCATGTTTATGAGTCCAAGACCTAGGCACCGGAATTCACGAGCAGGGGGCACATGGCCAAGGAAACGCGCGGCGATTTCTATCCGGTACCTATCATCGACCAGAACACCCGGCCGGGTGCGGTCACCCGGCTCATCATCTTCATCGTCGTCCTGACCGGTGCAGCGATCATCTTCGGCCTTTTCCGCGAGCGCCTTGGCGACCCCTTCCTGCTTGGAATGCTCGGCGTGCTGGCGATGATCGGCGTCGGCTTCTTGTTCGCCACTGCGATCGGCTTCGTGCAGATCGCGCCGCGCTCGAGCAACGACGAGTTGTCGAAAGCCTTTGTCGATTCGATGTCGCAGGGCCTTATCGTCACCGACACCAAGGGCCGTGTCGTCTACGCTAATCGGGCCTATGCCGATATGACGGGGGCAGCGTCGGCGGCGGATCTGAAGACTGTCGAAGGACTGCTTTCCGATGTTCCCGAAGCTTCGGTGACCATATACCGGCTGGCATCCGGCCTGCGCGACGGCCAGCCGGGGGACGGCGAGTTCAGGCTTGCGCAATCGATCCGGCCCGGTGCCGAGCCTGGCGCGCGCTGGTACCGCGCCCGCGCCCGCGCCTTCAATGTTCCGGGCCAGCGGCTGCCCATGCTTGCCTGGCAGCTTGCCGACATCTCGCAGGAACGGGCCGAGCAGGAGCGCTTTTTCCTCGATCTGCAAAAGGCCATCGATCACCTCGACCATGCACCGGCCGGCTTCTTCTCCGCCGACCAGGACGGTCGCGTCACCTATATCAACGCCACGCTTGCGGAGTGGCTGGGCATCGATCTGGCCAGCTTCACGCCCGGCGCCGTCACGCTGCCGGAGATCGTCGCCGGCGACGGCATGGCGCTGGTCCGCTCGGTCAAGGCCGATCCCGGCACCACCCGCAATGCGGTCATCGATCTCGATCTGACGACAATGGCCGGCCAGGCGCTGCCCGTGCGTTTCATGCATCGTGTTTCGGCCAGCCGCGAGGGCATCAACGGTCCGACCCGCACCATCGTGCTCAACCGCACCCAGGGCGAGGATGCTTCCTCGGATCTTCGCGCCTCCGAGGTCCGCTTCACCCGTTTCTTCAATTCGACGCCGATGGCGATAGCCGGCGTCGACCACAACGGCCGCATCCTGCGCACCAACGCGCCGTTCCTGTCGCTGTTTTCCTCCGTCGTCGATCGCGACGCGGTCGACCGCCGCGTCAGGCTCGACACGGTGATCCACGAACGCGACCGGCCGGCTTTTGCCGCGGCATTCGAAAAGGCGCGGCAGCGGCAGGCCGACATCGATCCGATCGATACCGTGCTGCCGGGCAACGAGGAGCGTCACATACGCTTCTACGTCAATGCGGTTGCCGACGGCACCGGCGGCGAGGGCGCCGAGGAATCGGCCATCGTCTATGCGGTCGAGACCACCGAGCAGAAGGCGCTTGAGGGCCAGATGGCGCAGAGCCAGAAGATGCAGGCGGTTGGCCAGCTTGCCGGCGGCATCGCACATGACTTCAACAATGTGCTGACCGCCATTATCATGGCGTCCGACCTGCTGTTGACCAATCACCGCCCATCGGACCCGTCCTTCCCGGACATCATGAACATCAAGCAGAACGCCAACCGGGCGGCCTCGCTGGTGCGCCAGTTGCTGGCCTTCTCGCGCAAACAGACGCTGCGGCCGGAGGTGCTCAACCTGACCGACGTGCTCGCCGATCTCAGGATGCTGCTTGCCCGCCTGGTCGGCAACGACATCAAGCTGAAGGTCGACCATGGTCGCGACCTGTGGCCGGTCAAGGTCGATATCGGGCAATTCGAACAGGTGGTGGTCAACCTGGCCGTCAATGCGCGCGATGCGATGCCGGCCGGCGGAGACCTCACCGTGCGCACCCGCAACGTCACGGCCGAGGCGTCCAACACCTTTTCCTACCGCGAGCTAACCCCGGCCGATTACGTGGTCGTCGAGGTCGAGGATACCGGCAGCGGCATCGCGCCCGACGTGCTGAAGAAGATATTCGAACCCTTCTTCACCACCAAGGAGATCGGCAAGGGCACCGGCCTCGGCCTATCGATGGTCTACGGCATCATCAAGCAGACGGGCGGCTTCATTTTCTGTGATTCCGAGGTCGGCAAGGGAACCGTGTTCCGCATCTTCCTGCCGCGCCACATTGCAGAGGTGAAGAAGGCAAGCGAGCTCGGCGATACGCCGGCGGCGCCCGCAAAGGCGGCCGACAGCGCTAAGGACTTGTCAGGCTCGGCCACGGTTCTGCTTGTCGAGGACGAAGACGCCGTGCGCATGGGCGGCATGAGGGCGCTGACGTCGCGCGGCTATACCGTCCACGAAGCGTCATCGGGCGTCGAAGCGCTGGAAGTATTCGAGGCGCTCGGCGGCAAGGTCGACATCGTCGTTTCCGACGTGGTTATGCCGGAAATGGACGGACCGACGCTGCTTGGCGAATTGCGCAAGCGGCAACCGGATATCAAGTTCGTCTTCGTATCCGGTTACGCCGAGGACGCCTTTGCCCGAAATCTGCCCGCGGACGCGCAGTTCGGCTTCTTGCCAAAGCCGTTTTCGCTCAAGCAATTGGCCACGATCGTCAAGGACATGCTGGAATCTTAGAGCGGTCCCGGGACCGGCAACTCGCTTGGCTATTTGTTTGCCGTATCAATGCGAACGCCAAAAAATCCCATCTGGTTGCGAATGTTTTAGGGGCCGCCTTTCGCTACTGGTGCTTACCTCCACGAGGTTGCCATCCGGATCCCGGAAATAGACCGGGAGGATCGCGTCGCACCGGCCCGTCGGGGCAGGACCTCGACGATCTTTATCCCTTCCCGCTTGAGATGGCCCGCTTGAGATGGGCGACAACTTCGTCATCGGGCGTTTGCGTCAACACCAAAAGTTGCCGATGCCTGGGACGGTGTCGCGTCCGATGCCGGGTGACGTCAAGGCGTCCTGCAGGCTGATTTTGTTCGCGCCGAATGTGACCGAGCACACAGACTTCCATGATCCGCAATTTAAGCTTGGCGGTGCCGGAGTGCGAGCCGTTCGATGATAGCCAGTGAGTCCGGCCACTGGAGCATCGCAATCGCCGCTTGCGCATCGACGCGAGCCTGCCATGATTGCGGGCTGACAAAGGCGGCAGGTTTGGGGAGCATGCCGTGACGCCGCATAGCGAGGCAGGCAAAGGCGATTATGCCGAAACGGTGCTGCTGCCGGGCGATCCGCAGCGCGCCGAATGGATGGCTGAGACCTTTCTGGAGGCGCCGCGTTGCGTCAATCGCCGCAGGGGCGCGCTGGGCTTCACGGGACTGTTTCGCGGCAAGCCCGTCAGCATCCAGGCGACCGGCATCGGCGTGCCATCCTTCCTGATCTACGCGCACGAATTGCTGAATTTCCACGGCGCCAAAACGCTGATCCGCACCGGCACCTGTGGCAGCCTGACCGCCGCCGTCAGGCTGCGCAGCCTGGTGATCTCGCAATCGGTGCGCGGCGAAAGTGCTCGCAGCGGCCAAGTCTTCGGGCTGTACGATGCTGCCGCCGGCCCAGATCCCGGGCTGCTGGCCCGTGCCTTGCAGCGGGCTGACGAGCTCGGCATGGAGCATCACGCAGGGCTGACAACCTGCAGCGACATATTCTATCACCCCGAGGGACGCGCCCGCTTTGCCGAAGCCCAGACCCTCGGGGCGCTCGCCGTGGATATGGAGACCAGCGCGCTCTACCGCATCGCTGCGCATTTCGGCGCCCGCGCCCTGTCGCTCCTGACCGTCGTCGACAATGTGGTGACCGACGAGCAAACCGACTATGCCGAACGCCAGGCGCTGTTCACCGACATGACCAGGCTGGCGCTCGATATTGCAACGGAGAGCTAGGTCAGGACCTCAGGCAGCCTCCTGCTTCGGCACCGTGCTGGCGCGGAACCTTGTGGTTCGCGGCATTTTTCATGGCGTATCTCAACGCTTGGTGCAGGTCGAGGCGGTAAAGGCGCCGTCCGGCTGACGCATGATGATATCGAAAGACGCTTCTGCGCCCTCCAGTGTCGCTTGCGTCAGCGAGATCGTGTTGCCGCCGGCCGTGTAGCCGCCCAGCGGGCCGAGCCAGCTGATCACGCCGTTTGCATCCATCTGGTAGTTGTAGGCCTGCTGGGCGGTCCCGAACGTCACCGGACCGCTATAGACGTTGCCTTTGATGGTAATGTCGCCAAGGCTGAGGAACATGCCGAGCAGGTAGACTTCGCAATGATAGTCACCGTCCGGCAACTTGCCGTCGGTGAAGTCGGCGCGCGCGCCGCTGGTCGTCGCAACCAGCAGCAAGATGCTGAAAATGCAAGAAATCCTGGAGGCCATGACGCTGCTCATTTAAGAACCGAACTTGCCCTATTTTCCTGCCGTGCCGCAATGGTTGTTGCCTGCCATCTTTAGTTCGCGGAGGCTCAAAATTTAGGCACTAAACAGATTTGGGCAAAATCTAGGCAGCTGTGCGTAATTTTTTCTCAATCAGGCTTTAACCCGCGCCCTTCATCTTTGACGGCTAATATATTAACCGGCTGATAAAGCTGGGATATCGACCTCCCTCAGTCGGTTGGCACGGTGGTTGCATGGCATGGTTGCGGTGCAATCAACCACCTTGGGAGTGTGCAATATGAGGGGTAACTTCTTGACAATAACAAAAATGCTTTCGGCCAGCGTGGTCGCTGCCGGCCTGTTGATGTCCGCTCCCGCCAGAGCGGCTGACGACACCATCAAGGTCGGTATTCTCCATTCGCTGTCGGGGACCATGGCGATCTCTGAGACCACGCTGAAGGACGCCATGCTGATGCTCATCGACGAGCAGAATGCAAAGGGCGGCCTGCTCGGCAAGAAACTCGAGGCGGTCGTCGTCGATCCGGCTTCCAACTGGCCGCTCTTCGCCGAAAAGGCGCGCGAGTTGATCTCGAAGGACAAGGTCGCGGCCGTGTTCGGCTGCTGGACCTCGGTGTCGCGCAAGTCGGTGCTGCCGGTGTTCAGCGAACTCGACAACATCCTCTTCTATCCCGTCCAGTATGAGGGCGAGGAGAGCGAGCGCAACGTGTTCTACACCGGTGCAGCGCCGAACCAGCAAGCCATTCCGGCCGTTGACTACCTGATGAGCGAGGATGGCGGTTCGGTGAAGCGCTGGGTGCTTGAAGGCACCGACTACGTCTATCCGCGCACCACCAACAAGATCCTCGAGGCCTATTTGAAGGCGAAAGGCGTCGCCGCCGAAGACATCATGGTCAACTACACGCCGTTCGGTTTCTCCGATTGGCAGACCGAGGTTTCGGCGATCAAGAAGTTTGGCTCGGCCGGCAAGAAGACCGCCGTCGTCTCGACCGTCAATGGCGACGCCAACGTGCCGTTCTACAAGGAGCTCGGCAACCAGGGCATCAAGGCCGAGGACATCCCGGTCATGGCCTTCTCGGTCGGCGAGGAAGAGCTTGCCGGCCTCGACACCGCTCCGCTGGTCGGCCATCTCGCCGCCTGGAACTATTTCGAGAGCGTCGATACGCCCGAGAACCAGAAGTTCATCGCCGACTGGCACAAGTTCATCAAGAACGACAAGCGCACCACCAACGACCCGATGGAGGCCCACTATATCGGCTTCAACATGTGGGTGAAGGCGGTCGAAAAGGCCGGCACTACCGATCCGGACAAGGTCATCGACGCCATGGTCGGCGTCTCGGTGCCGAACCTGACCGGCGGCTATTCGACCATGATGCCGAACCATCATATCACCAAGCCGGTGCTGATCGGCGAAATCCAGGCCGACGGCCAGTTCGAGACCGTCTCGCAGACGCCCGGCCTGGTGATGGGCGACGAGTGGTCCGACTATCTGCCTGATTCCAAGGACCTGATCTCCGATTGGCGCGCGCCTTTGTCTTGCGGCAACTTCAATGTCGCCACCGGCAAGTGCGGCGGCAAGGGAACCAACTGATCCTCCCGGGTCTGACCTGTCAGACCGCGCGTCCGGGCGAGCTTCTCTCCTCCAGTTCGCCCGGACGCAAAATTCAACTCTAGGAGAGACCTGAGACCGATGATCTTGATCCGCGCGATTGGCCTGACGCTGCTGTTCCTGATGGCAAGCCTGTTGCCGTCAAACGCCGCGGAAGCCGATCTTCGCGCCATCATCGCCAAATTCGCGACGGCCACGAATTTTTCGGCCACCGAGGCCGTCGTGCGTGAGCTTGCCGCCACCGGTGATCCCCTGGTCGAGCGTCCGCTTGCAGCACTTGCCGACGGCGATCTCTACGTCCGCAAGGCCGATTCCCTCGTCTTCGTCGGCAAGGGGGGCGGCGACAGCGTCGAGCTGCTCGACCCGCTGAGCGGTGAGAAATCCGGCGAGGCCGTCAAGGTCGGCATCACCAAGATCAAGGTCAACAACACGCTGCGCCGCGTCATCCGCGATGCGTTGGGCACGCTGACGCTTCGCGCCAAGGATCCGGCCGTACGCATCGCTGCCGCCGACACCATGTTCAAGACGCCCGATGCCGCAAACATCGAGCCACTCGATGCTGCGGTCGCCAACGAAACGGTGGCAACCGTCAAGGCTCTGTTCGAACAGGCCCGAGCCGCCTCGGTTCTCGTTTCCGACAGGCCAGAGGCCGACAAGCTGGCGGCCATCGCCCTGATCGGCGCGCGCGGCGACCGCGACGCGCTGTCGCTGCTCACCTCCGTCGAGACCAATTCCGAAGGCGCAGTCAAGGACGCAGCGACGGCTGCGATTGGCAACATCAATTCGACGCTGGCACTCTGGGATGCGGGTCAGAACATCTGGTACGGCATTTCGCTGGGATCGGTGCTGCTGCTGGCGGCGATCGGCCTCGCCATCACCTTCGGCGTCATGGGCGTCATCAACATGGCGCATGGCGAGATGGTCATGCTCGGCGCCTACACGACCTTCGTCGTCCAGCAGGTGATCCGCACGTCCTTTCCCGGCCTGTTCGACTGGTCGCTGGTGATCGCGCTGCCGCTCGCCTTCCTCGTGGCGGCGCTCGTCGGCCTTGCCATCGAGCGCGGCGTCATCCGCTTCCTCTATGGCCGGCCGCTGGAAACGCTGCTGGCGACCTGGGGTGTCTCGTTGATCCTGCAGCAGGCCGTGCGCACCATCTTCGGGCCGACCAACCAGGAAGTCGGCAACCCGTCATGGATGTCCGGATCGTTCGACATCGGCCAGCTTGCCGTGACCTGGAACCGCCTCTGGATCCTGGTTTTCGCGCTCGGCGTGTTTGCCGTTTTGCTCTATGTCATGAAGCGCACGCCCTGGGGCCTGCAGATGCGCGCCGTCACCGCCAACCGCCGCATGGCAGCATCGATGGGCATCAGGACACCCTGGGTAGATGCCCTGACCTTTGCACTGGGGTCCGGCATTGCCGGCATTGCCGGCGTCGCGCTCAGCCAGATCGACAACGTCTCGCCCAATCTTGGCCGCGGCTACATCATCGACAGCTTCATGGTCGTCGTCTTCGGCGGCGTCGGCAACCTCTGGGGCACGCTGGTCGGCGCTTTCTCGCTGGGCATCGTCAACAAGTTCCTCGAGCCCTATGCCGGGGCTGTCCTCGGCAAGATCGTCGTCCTGGTCCTCATCATCCTGTTCATCCAGAAGCGCCCGCGCGGCCTGTTCGCGCTGAAGGGCAGGGCGATCGAAGCATGATCACAGGACGCTTCTTCGCAGCCGGCGCCGACCGCCGCATCGCCGTCACCATTTTCATACTGCCTGCGGTCGCCATCGTCGTGCCGCTGCTCAATCTTGCGGTTTCGCCGGCCAGTGCGTTCTACGTGCCGTCCTATATCGTCGCGCTCGCCGGCAAGTACCTCTGCTATGCCCTGCTCGCTTTGGCGCTCGATCTCGTCTGGGGCTATTGCGGCATCCTCTCGCTCGGCCACGGTGCCTTCTTCGCGCTCGGCGGCTATGCGATGGGCATGTACCTGATGCGCCAGATCGGCTCGCGCGGCGTCTACGGCAACCCGGTACTGCCGGACTTCATGGTGTTCCTGAACTACAAGCAATTGCCGTGGTTCTGGTACGGTTTCGACCATTTCTGGTTCGCGGCGATCATGGTGCTGGCCGTGCCCGGCCTGCTCGCTTTCGTCTTCGGCTGGTTCGCCTTCCGCAGCCGCGTGACCGGCGTCTATCTGTCGATCATCACCCAGGCGATGACCTATGCACTTCTGCTTGCCTTTTTCCGCAACGACATGGGTTTCGGCGGCAACAACGGCCTGACCGATTTCAAGGATATTCTTGGCTTCAACGTCCAGGCCGACGCGACGCGCTCGGCACTTTTTGCGGCCAGTGCCGTCACGCTGGCGCTCGCCGTCTTCGTCACCTGGGCGATCGTCGGTTCCAAATACGGCAAGCTGTTGATGGCGGTGCGCGACGCCGAAAGCCGCACGCGCTTCCTCGGCTGGCGAGCCGAAAACGTAAAGCTGTTTGCCTTCACCGTGTCGGCGGTGATGGCCGGCATTGCCGGCGCGCTTTACGTGCCACAGGTCGGCATCATCAATCCAGGCGAGTTCGAGCCATCCAATTCGATCGAGGTCGTCGTCTGGGCGGCCGTCGGCGGGCGCGGCACCATCGTCGGGCCGATCATCGGCGCGCTGCTCGTCAACGCCGGCAAGTCCTGGTTCACCGGCGCGCTGCCGGAGTTCTGGCTGTTTGCGCTAGGCGGGCTGTTTGTCGCCGTCACCCTGTTCCTGCCCAAGGGGATCGTCGGCATGTGGGACAGTTGGCGCGGCAACGCCAGGGCGCTCCGCGCCGCCTCGCTAGCCGAAGAAGCCGGCACCGATCCCATCGCACCGCCGCAGCCGAAGATCGTTCGCTCGGCCGCCAGGATGCCGGGCGACTGGTCCGCGTCCGGCCCCGAACCGCAGCCGGCGGAGTGAGCGACCATGAGCAAGTCGAACACCATCCTCTATCTCGACGGCGTCTCGGTTTCCTTCGATGGCTTCCGCGCCATCAACAATCTGTCGCTGGTGCTCGACAAGGGCGAGATGCGGGCGATCATCGGTCCCAACGGTGCCGGCAAGACGACGATGATGGATATCGTCACCGGCAAGACGCGGCCCGACGAGGGCGAAGTCTACTTCAACGGCCAGGTCGACCTGACCAAGCACGACGAAGCCGAGATCGCCATGATGGGCATCGGCAGGAAATTCCAGAAGCCGACTGTTTTCGAGAACCACACGATCGAGGAGAATCTGATGCTGGCGCTGAAAGGCCCGCGTTCGATCTTCCCGGCGCTGTTCCATCGCCGATCAGTGGCCGAGGCACGGCAAATCGACGACATCCTCGGCATCATCCGGCTTGGCGACAAGCGCGACGGACTCGCCGCCAATCTCAGCCACGGGCAAAAGCAATGGCTCGAGATCGGCATGCTGCTGGCGCAGGACCCGAAGCTGCTGCTGGTCGACGAGCCGGTCGCCGGCATGACCGATGCCGAGACCGAGGAAACCGCACGGCTGCTCAAGGACATTGCGCGCGACCATTCGGTCATCGTCGTCGAGCACGACATGCATTTCGTGCGTGAGCTCGGCGTCAAGGTCACCTGCCTGCACGAAGGCTCGGTGCTTTCCGAGGGTACGCTCGATTTCGTTTCGGCCGACGAACGCGTCGTCGAAGTCTATCTGGGGAGATGAGCATGGTCTGGCGGGTTCCGTTCCATCGTTTCGACCTTTTGTTCTTCAGGCGGTGGAGAAGGCGCTGACCATGCTCGAAGTCTCCAAAGCGACCTTGCACTACGGCGCCGCCCAGGCGCTGCGCGGCGTCTCGCTGAAAGCCGGCGCCGGCAAGATCACCTGCGTGCTCGGCCGCAACGGCGTCGGCAAAACCAGTTTGATGAGATCGATCGTCGGCCATCACCGGCTGACGAGCGGAAGCGTCGCCTTCGAGGGGAAGGCGCTCGACCGGAGCGCGGCGTATGACCGCGCCCGGTCGGGCATCGCATTCGTGCCGCAGGGCAGGGAGATCTTTCCTCTGCTTACCGTGCGGGAAAACCTCGAATCGGGCTTTGCGCCGCTGAAGCGCGCCGACCGCAACATTCCCGGCCATGTCTTCGAGTTGTTCCCGGTGCTCAAGCAGATGCTTGGCCGCCGCGGCGGCGATCTTTCCGGCGGCCAGCAGCAGCAGCTTGCCATCGGCAGGGCGCTGGTGATGCGGCCGAAGCTCTTGGTACTCGATGAGCCGACCGAAGGCATCCAGCCGTCGATCATCAAGGATATCGGCCGCGCCATCCGCTATCTGCGCGACCAGGCAGGCATTGCCGTGCTGCTGGTCGAGCAATATCTCGACTTCTGCCGCGAGCTCGCCGACGAGGTCAACATCATGGACCGTGGCCAGATCGTCCATACTGGTCCAGCCAAGGATCTCGACCGGGCGGATGTGCGGAAGTTCCTGACGGTTTAGGTTCTTCCCGTCGTCATTCTGGAGCGACGCAGCGCAGACCCCAGGATCCATGCCGTTACATCCCCCGAAGTGTGCAGCGGCGCAGAATGGCCGTTCTCCAGCGCGTTCCCCGTTCTTAGTTCCGCACCGTCGTGACGCTCTGAAGTTGCGGCATGGATCCTTGGGTCTTCGCTCCGCTTCGCATTCGCTACGCCCTGGGATGACGAAGCTGAGAAGGTCTACTCGGCCTTTAATCGACGACCCCACGCGCGACCCTGTCACCCCAACCATGGCATGCTAGTCTTTGCTTGGCCCTGTTGAGTCGGCCGTTTTCCGTACCAGTCTGGTATGTCACAGATCGAGAGGAAGGCGCAGGCTGAAGCGGCAAGTTCCGCGCAAGCAAGCCTTCCTAACTTTCCTCCCGCGATCTGATTGTTGTTCAACGCGTTTGGGCACTCGGGCTAGGGGAACAGCCGATGGAACGTTATGTCGAGGACTATCAGAAACGGCGGCTCACGGAGCGCGTCGACATCATCACCGCCATCAACATTCTGAGATCACAGGGTTACGACTACGACGAACTGATCGCGGAAATCACCAAGGTCTTCTATGTCGATCTCGATGCCTTCAACGAGATCGTCATGGCGGCGTGAGGGCCGCGCGGTGGCTTATTAGATTAACCCGCACGCCGGAATGCCGAGGCGGCAGTCACGCGGTTACGGCCGCCGCGCTTGGCGGCATAGAGCGCCTTGTCGGCTGCACTGAGCACCTTGTCGAAACTCATGCCTTCCTTGCTGCCGAAGGCGTATCCGGCGCTGACCGTGCATGACAGCGGACGGGTCTCGGTTTCGATGCGGCGCGCGGCAAAGGCGGTGCGGATGCGCTCGGCGGTGAACTCCACAGTTTCAGGCAGGGTTCGCTTGAGGACCAGCGCGAACTCTTCCCCGCCCCATGCGCACGGCGACGTCGGTCGGGCGTAGATTGGCGGCAAGGTCCTCGGCGAACAGCTTCAGTACCTCATCGCCGGTGGCATGGCCGAATTCGTCATTGATGACCTTGAAGCCGTCGAGGTCGAACACGACCACCGCCGTGAAAGCGCCAACCGGCGTGCCGCCATGCAGATCGAACAAAGCTCGGCGGTTGAGCAGGCCGGTCAGCGCATCGGTCAGGGCATTCCGGCGGTGATGTTGCGCCAGCCGCCCCTGGTTGAGCGCCAGCGAAAGGGCGCCGATGCCGGTCATGCAGGCGATGACGGTGACGAGGCTCAGATCCTCGGCCCAGTTGCTCGGCGCATGGCCGAAGATCAGCTTGCCGTCCAACGCCAGAACCATGGCGCACAGCACGAAGGATACGGCGGTGGCAGAGTAGAGCGCCGCAACGCCGATGATCGGGACAGGGGATTCGGCGCGCCCCTTCCAGTATTCATAAGCGGTCGCAAACAGCAGCAGGGCAGCAAAGGAATTCTCGAGCATGAAGCCGAGCCCGTCATATCCAAGCGCTATCGGCGGCAGCGTCGTGGCAAGCGAGATGCCGGCGCCGAGAGCAATGCGCGGCAATGGCGAGCGGCCTGACGTAAACTGGTGGGCGGCGCCCAGCATTGTCGAGAAGCCGAGCAGAAGCAGGGCGAAGGTGGCGAGGCCGAGCATGCGGCCGGGCGCGTCGATATAAGCCTTGTAGGTGAAGACGTCGGCGACGACCAGTAACACGCTGACCGCCCAGGTCAGCAGAAACTTCTCGGAACGGGCGGTGAGCCAGATGCCGAACAAGGTCAGGCTCAGGCAGGCTGCCGAGCAACCCGACAGCCAGCAAAAGTGAGTTGTAGTCGAGCGACATGCCCTCGTCCTTGCCCGCGGCGGCCCCACGTCTGCGACTTAGCCTGGCTGGGATTCATGCAGCAAGGAGGTATCGATAAGGTTACGACGGTGGCGAAGATGCCGCGATTCCGCAGCGTCAACCTGTCACTCGGTTCATCGTGCCTAACTGACCCGTCTCATCAGCGCCATGGCGCCGAACGGTGCGCGGACCTTGCCTTCGGTGATAAAGTAGACGAACACGTCGCGCGGCTTGACCGGCGCGTCGGTTGTGGGATCGGCGCGCGGCAGGTCGGCCGGTACCTTACCTTCCGCCCAGGTTCTGGCGCGCGCCGCCCATTCGTCGAGCGCTTTCGGCGTATAGCAGTCGGTATTGTCGTCGCTGCCGGTCTGCAGCCGCGCATAGATGAAATCGCCGGTGACATCGGCGATCGCCGGATATTTGGCATGGTCGGCATAGACGATGGCGACCTTGTATTTGCGCGCCAGGGCGGCGAAATCCGGCACGATGAAGCTGTCGTTGCGCACCTCGACTGCGTGGCGCAGCGCAACGCCACCCTGCTTTTCCGGCAACAGCTTGAGGAAGGCTTCGAAATCGTCCGGATCGAACTTTTTCGTTGGCGCGAACTGCCACAGGATCGGCCCGAGCTTGTCGCCAAGCGCCGCCACGCCCGACCCCAGGAAGCGCATCATCGATTCACCGGCCTCGCCGAGCACGCGGCGGTTGGTGACGAAGCGATTGCCCTTCAGCGAATAGACGAAACCGTCCGGTGCCTCGCTTGCCCATTTGACGAAGGTCGGCTCCTTGAAGCTCGAATAGTAGGTGCCGTTGACCTCGATGCTCGGCACTTGGCGGCTGGCATAGTGCAGCTGCTTGGCTTTCGACAGCTTCTCAGGGTAGAACGACGTATCCCACGGCTCGAAAGTCCAGCCGCCCATGCCGGCGCGGATTTTTCCAGATTGAGTCATTGTCGTCCTCCCAACTGCTCAAAAAGACCAGGCCGCCGTAGCCCTGTCGGCGCTCCTGGCCATGTCGACGAGCGTCCATCCTGGCCGATAAGGATTGGGCCGGCGACCCGTTTCGCGAAAGCCATAGGCTGTGTAGAGCGCGATGTTCCGATCCATTTTCGCGTTGGTGTAGAGCCGCACTTCTGGCAAACCCCATAGGGGCGTCTGCTCGTCGGCCCATTTGAGCAATGCGATGCCGAAGCCCTTGCCTTGAAAGGCAGGGGAAACCGCGACGCTGAAAATCATGCTGTGGTCCGCGTGGCGTTCGAGCACGACCAGTCCTGCCGACTCCTTGCCGCTCTCCAGCAGCCAGACTTCGCTGCGCGCGATGCGCGGCGCATAGTCCTCTGTGACCGGGATTGGCGGCACTCCGAGCAACGCGGTGTAAGGCGCATAGGCGGCTTCGGTCAGCGAGACGATCGTGGCGAGATCGTCGGGACGGGCGATTCTCATGGTCACGACAGGCTCGCGCCGGCGGCGGTGGTAACCACCTTGTCCATGCCGGCGGCGATCGCGGCGACGGCTTCGCGGCTGGCGTCGCCCAGGCCATGGCGCTCAGCCAGCCAGTGCGCGTCGTTGTAGGAAAACCAAACCTTGCCTTGCGCGTCTTCCCAGGCCAATGCCTTTACCGGCAGATCGATGCCGGCAAGCTGCCGGTCCTGCATCAGCGGTGTGCCGCCTTTCGGATTACCGAAAATCAGCAGTTCGGTCGGACGCAACGATGCCCCGACATCGCGCGCGCCGGCGGCGTGATCGATGCGGGCAAAGACGAGCAATCCCGCGCGCGTTACCACCTCAGTCAGGCGATCGATGGTTTCGGTCACGCCAAAACAGCTTTCGACCGTGATGAGGCCGTTTTTCGCCATCACTCCGCCGCTTCGCGCTTGCCTCCAGGCCGCCGCTCCAGCAATTCCTTGAGGAAATGCCCGGTGTAGCTGCGCTTCTCGCGCACGATGTCCTCCGGCGTGCCGGAGGCGACCAGCTCGCCACCGCCGTCACCACCTTCTGGGCCGAGGTCGAGCACCCAGTCGGCGGTTTTTATCACTTCCAGATTGTGCTCGATGACGACCACCGTGTTGCCCTGGTCGACCAGCTCGTGCAGCACTTCGAGCAGCTTGGCGACATCGTGGAAATGCAGGCCGGTTGTCGGCTCGTCGAGGATATAGAGTGTCTTGCCGGTTGCTTTGCGCGACAGTTCCTTGGCCAGCTTGATGCGCTGCGCCTCGCCGCCCGACAGCGTCGTCGCCTGCTGGCCGATATGGATATAGCCGAGCCCAACCTGCTTCAGCGTCTCCAGCTTGTCGCGCACGCCGGGCACGGCGGCGAAGAAATCGACGCCTTCCTCGACCGTCATGTCGAGCACATCGGCGATCGACTTGCCCTTGAACAAGACATCGAGCGTCTCGCGGTTGTAGCGCTTGCCGTGGCAGACGTCGCAGGTGACATAGACGTCGGGCAGAAAGTGCATCTCGATCTTGATGACGCCGTCGCCCTGGCAGGCCTCGCAGCGCCCACCCTTGACGTTGAACGAGAAGCGGCCCGGCTGGTAGCCGCGCGCCTTGGCCTCGGGCAGCCCGGCGAACCAGTCGCGGATCGGCGTGAAGGCGCCGGTATAGGTGGCGGGGTTGGAGCGCGGCGTGCGGCCGATCGGCGACTGGTCGATGTCGATGACCTTGTCGAGGAATTCGAGGCCCTCGATGCGGTCATGATCGGCCGGGTGCTCGCGCGAGCCCATGATGCGGCGCGACGCTGCCTTGAACAGCGTCTCGATCAGGAAGGTCGATTTGCCGCCGCCCGACACGCCGGTAACGGCGGTGAAGGTGCCGAGCGGGATTTCGGCCGTGACGTTCTTCAGATTGTTGCCGCGCGCGCCGACGATCTTCAGGCGCCGGCTCTTCTTCGCCTCGCGCCGCACCGCCGGCGTCGCCACTTCGAGCTCACCCGACAGATATTTGCCGGTGATCGAGGCGGGGCTCGCCATGATCTGCTGCGGCGTTCCCTGTGCGATGATCTCGCCGCCATGGATGCCGGCGGCGGGGCCGATGTCGACGACATAGTCGGCATGCAGGATGGCGTCCTCGTCATGCTCGACGACGATCACCGTATTGCCGATGTCGCGCAGATGTTTCAGCGTGTCGAGCAGGCGGGCATTGTCGCGCTGGTGCAGGCCGATCGACGGCTCGTCGAGCACGTAGAGCACGCCGGTGAGGCCGGAGCCGATCTGCGAGGCCAGCCGTATGCGCTGGCTCTCACCACCCGACAGCGTGCCGGAGTTGCGCGACAGCGTCAAATAGTCGAGCCCGACATCGTTGAGGAAGCGCAGCCGCTCGCGGATCTCCTTGAGCACGCGCACCGCGATCTCGTTCTGCTTGTCGTTGAGCAGGCGGGGCAGTTCGGTGAACCACTGGTCGGCCTTGAGGATCGACTGTTCCGTGACCTCGCCGATGTGCTTGCCGGCGATCTTCACCGCTAGTGCCTCCGGCTTCAGCCGGTAACCGCGGCAGGTCGGGCAAGGCGTGGCCGACATGAAGCGCTCGATCTCCTCGCGCATCCAGGCGGATTCGGTTTCCTTCCAGCGCCGTTCGAGATTGGGGATGACACCTTCGAAGGTCTTGGTGGTCTTGTAAGAGCGCAGGCCGTCATCATACTGGAAGGTGATCTCGCGCTCGCCGGTGCCGTGCAGGATGGCTTGCTTCGCCTCCTCGCTTAGATCCCTGAACTTGTCGCCGAGCTTGAAGCCGTACGCCTTGCCGAGCGCATCTAGCGTCTGCGCGTAATAGGGCGAGGTCGACTTCGCCCACGGGCTGACGGCGCCGTCACGCAGGGACAGATTCTGGTCGGGCACGACCAGGTTGGCGTCGATGGCGCGCTGGCTGCCGAGGCCGTCGCAGGTCGGGCAGGCGCCGAACGGATTGTTGAAGGAGAACAGCCTCGGCTCGATCTCCGGAATGGTGAAGCCGGACACCGGGCAGGCAAATTTTTCCGAGAACAGGATGCGTTCGTGTGTCTCGTTCTTCGACTTGTTGACCGAATCCTCACCGGTCTGGCTGGCATCGAGCGGCCTGTCGGCGAACTCGGCCACCGCCAGCCCGTCGGCCAGCTTCAGCGCGGTTTCGATGGAATCGGCAAGCCGCGTCGCCAGATCGCCGCGCACGACGATACGATCGACGACGACATCGATGTCGTGCTTGTACTTCTTGTCCAGCGCCGGTACATCAGCGATCTCGTAGAAGACGCCGTCGACCTTGACGCGCTGAAAACCCTTCTTCTGCAGTTCCAGCAATTCCTTGCGGTACTCGCCTTTGCGGCCGCGCACCATCGGCGCCAGGATGAACAGCCGTGTGCCTTCCTCGATAGCCAACACGCGGTCGACCATCTGCGAAACCGTCTGGCTCTCGATCGGCAGGTCGGTGGCCGGCGAATAGGGGATGCCGACGCGCGCAAACAGCAGCCGCATGTAGTCGTAGATCTCGGTGACTGTGCCCACCGTCGAGCGCGGGTTCTTGGAGGTTGTCTTTTGCTCGATGGAAATGGCCGGCGACAGGCCGTCGATCTGGTCGACGTCCGGCTTCTGCATCATCTCGAGGAATTGCCGCGCGTAGGCCGACAGGCTCTCAACATAGCGGCGCTGGCCCTCGGCATAGATGGTATCGAAGGCGAGGGACGACTTGCCGGACCCCGACAGGCCGGTCATGACGATCAGGCTGTCACGCGGCAGGTCGAGATCGATATTCTTCAGATTGTGTTCGCGTGCTCCGCGAATGGAAAGATATTTATGCTCGGCCATCGCCGGTTGCCGCCTCAGGTCTGGAATCCGTAGGATTGGCGGGATTTCCCGGCCATCCCCTATGTAGGTAATTTCGCCGCCACTTCGAGAGACGCCACAACTCTCCACCAAAGCGTTTAACCGCCTTTCGCGCGAACGGGCAAGCAGAAAGAACAAAGGCCGAACGCGCTCCTGACAAAACCTGTGTACCACGCGAGAGGGATGCCATTCAGATCACATTTTTCACGAACTTCCATCCAAAGGTTGACGTCTCCGTGTCAGGGAGGCAGACTCTGCAAGTCACCGAAGCGGGCTGTCTATCGATGGCCTCGCCGCCAAAGGCGGCCTGCGAGACGCCGCAGGCATATGCGATAGAGCTTCGGATGACACCAGTCACAACGGACACAGGAGAGTTGAGGCATGACTCCACCGGACAGTCCCTTGAGGCTCCAGGTAACGCTGGAGCCACGGCAGGCATAAGTGCCAGGGTCAGGCGTTTGCGCCACCCGACAGACCGTGACCTGTCGATCCCACAAAATCAGAGACTGCTAGTCGGATCAGCGGCTGAACACCGCGAAGCATCCGAAATCGAACGCCGGCAGTATATTCCCGGCAAGTTGGATTTTAGATCCAGGAAAGCCCCGACCGTTTTGCTGAAGCAACGGCGGGGCTGTTTATTTCAGGCGGCGCCATACCAAGTCGCGCGGAGATCCTGTCAAGGATCGTGGCGAGCTTACCGGTGGGAAGATTTGATCGAGCCGGCGCCGATATCGATGGTTATGCTGCCGGAAATCCGCACATCGGTATCGCCGATCTTGAACTGGCCAGCACCATTGCCGGGAACTACGTCATCCGGCGCCGGCTCCGGAGCCGGCTCGGCAATACGATAGTCGCTGGTTACGCCGGGCAGGGCGCCTTTCCGCGCAGGCGCCGGACTGTCTTCGGCGAGTACCGTGCCGGAACTCATGACCATGGCGACGGCGCCGACAATCAGCCAGCTTAGACGCGTGCGTGAATCCTTGATAGGCATCGGCGAACTATAGTGCCGCGATGCAGGCGCGGCCAGACTGTTGGCGTCGAAAAAGACCGGCCGCGTCGAAATTGCCGGCGGCCGACTGCCCCCTCAGTTCGCCGGTTTGACCTCACGCCGCTTGTTTGCGCGTGTCAAAAACATGGTCGACAAGGCCCCATTCCCTGGCTTCCTGCGCAGTCATGAAATAGTCCCGGTCGAGCGTGCGCTCGACCTCTTCGTAAGTGCGGCCGCAATGGTGTGCATAAAGGTCAGTCATGCGCCGCTTGGTGCGAAGGATGCCTTCGGCGTGGCGCTGGATGTCGGATGCCTGGCCCTGGAAGCCGCCGAGGGGCTGATGCAGCACGATGCTGGTGTTGGGCAGCGCGATCCGTCGCCCCGGCGTGCCCGCCATCAAAAGGAACGAGGCCATCGAGGCGGCAAAGCCCATGCATACGGTCGATACCGGGCAACTGACATATTGCATCGTGTCGTAGATGGCGAAGCCGCTGGTCACCACGCCGCCCGGCGAGTTGATGTAGAGCGAGATCTCCTTGTCGGGATTGTCCGATTCCAGCGACAGAAGCTGGGCGCAGACCAGCGCCGACGTGCCGTCGTCGATCGGACCGTTGATGAAGACAATGCGCTCGCGCAGCAGCCGCGAAAAAATATCGAAGGCGCGTTCGCCACGGCTCGACTGCTCGATCACCATCGGCACCAGATTGGCAAGACCGCTCATCATCTCTTTCCTTTGCTCTTAGGCCGCGCGCAGGAAGAGGCGAGGCGTGTTTGCCGCGATGGGCTGTTTGGACGGGCTGCCTATCCCCAGCGAGAGCCGGCAGCCGGCGCTGGCAATCGCAACCGCAGGCATTGCGGCGCGGCCAAATCCATCATGGACGATGCGCAGATGCGTGCCGCCGGAAACGGTGCGGTCGAGCGTGAAGGTGACGATGCTGTCGAGCGCATCCTGCTGGTGTGCATCGCCGGGCTGCGGCCGCTCCCGCCAGGAATAGCGCAGCAGGCGTTCCGGCTCCGCATCGAGGATCTCGCACTCAATCGGCGCATTCGGCCCGGTGAAGGCAAAGCGGCTGCCAATTTCGGGCTTGATGTCGTTCGGCATCATCCAGGCCGCGACCAGGTCCGACACCGTCAGCGCCCGCCACACTTTTTCCGGTGGGTCCGGAAGCTCGCATTGGAATTCGATCGAATCAGCCGCTGCCCTTGCGTGTTTGTCGCTCGTCATTGGTCCATATCCTTCAAAACCGCCTTCAGCCTTTCGATGCGCTCGGGCCAGAATGCACGGTAGCGCTCGATCCAGCCCAGCAGGGGAGCAAGCCCCTCGGGATCGGCGCGGTAATAGGCGTTGCGGCCGGCCCGCCGCTCGACCACCAGCCCGGCGCCGCGCAGCACTGCCAGATGCTGCGAGACAGCTGGCTGCGACACCGTCATGCCGCCGCGCAGTTCCGATACGGTCATCTCGCCGGCGGCGAGCCGCTCGTAGACGGCGCGTCGCGTCGGGTCGGCCAAGGCACGAAAAATCTCTGCTTCGATCATGACGAAAGCATAAGTCGATACTTATCGGTTTGGCAAGCGCTCTTTTCACGCCCATATGAAACGACGTAGCGGGTCCCGGCGATTGCTGACATTCCTTGACAACTGAGGTCGATGCGGCATAGAACGAAAAGAGAACAAAAACCTTGTGGGAAAAGGCAGCCACGGCAGGCGGGGATTGTCCGCAGCCTGTAAGGTGAGAGCGACAAATTTGTTTCGGATGAGCGCGGAGAAGTACGATGGCGGGTAGCGTCAACAAGGTCATTCTGGTGGGCAACCTCGGGGCGGACCCTGAAATCCGCCGCCTGAATTCGGGCGACCCGGTCGTCAACATCCGCATCGCCACGTCGGAAAGCTGGCGCGACAAGAATTCCGGCGAGCGCAAGGAAAAGACCGAGTGGCACAATGTCGTCATCTTCAACGACCAGATCGCCAAGGTGGCCGAGCAGTATCTGAAGAAGGGCATGAAGGTCTATGTCGAGGGCCAGCTGCAGACGCGCAAGTGGCAGGACCAGACCGGCAATGACCGCTATACGACCGAAGTCGTGCTGCAGAAATTCCGCGGCGAGCTGCAGATGCTGGATTCACGCGGCGAGGGCGGTCAGGTCGGCAACTATGCCGGCGGTGGCGCGAGCCGCGGCTCCGATTTCGGCCAGTCAGGTCCGAACGAGAACTTCAGCCGCGGCGGCGGCAACAAGGGCGGTGGTGGCGGTTCGTCGCGTGAACTGGACGATGAAATCCCGTTCTGAGCCATGGGCAGATGGCCCCGAGCGGGCGAAGAACGTCAGCTATTTGAAGCCGCCCATGGTGTCCCGAAAATCTGGCTTGGATTTTCGGGACGTTGCGCCAGCGCGTTGAACAGTACGCGGTTGAAAGACGAATTCGGTGAAAGCACGGGTCAAATGGGTCGAGGAGCGCACCTTCGTCGGTGAGTCCGACAGCGGCCATAAAGTGGTGCTCGGAACCGCATTCGGACCGGAAGGCAGGACGCCGGGGCCGAGCCCGATGGAACTGGTGCTGATCGGCACTGGCGGCTGCTCGGCCTATGATGTGGTCCACATCCTCGAAAAGGGGCGCGAGGCGGTCGAAGACTGCGTGGTAGAACTCGATGCCGACCGTGCGGAAACCGATCCCAGGGTTTTCACCCGCATCCATATGCATTTCGTCGTCAAGGGCCGGACGCTCTCGCACGACAAGGTGAAACGGGCGATCGACCTGTCGATCGAAAAATACTGCTCGGCCTCTGCGATGATGGCCAAGACCGCCGCGATCACCCACACCTTCGAGGTCATCGACACGATGGCGAAGTAGCATCCGGCTTCAGCGGTTTGCCTACGCCGCCGCCAGCGCCTTGATGCCGTCGGCGACGAACTGCACGGCAAGTGCTGCCAGGATGACGCCGAGCAGCCGGGTCAGGATCGAGCGGCCGGTCTGGCCGAGGATGCGGTCGATGCGCTCGGAAAGCACGAACACCAGGTAGGTGATGACCAGGCAGATCGCGATGATGCCGGCCAGTGCCGCCTGCGCGCCAAAGCCTTGAAACGAGCCGGAGAGCAGGACGGTCGCCGAAATCGCGCCGGGGCCGGCGATCAGCGGGATCGCCAGCGGGAAGGCGGCGATGTTGTGGATCATGTCCTTGGTGATGGCGACGTCGCCGATCTTCTCCTTGCGGTCCTGCCGGCGCTCGAACACCATTTCAAAGGCGATGAAGAACAGCAGGAAGCCGCCGGCGACGCGGAAGGCCGGCAGCGTGATGCCGAACACCGACAGGATCGACGCGCCGGCGAGGGCAAACAGCGCCATCACCAGGAAACCGATGACCGAGGCGCGGACGGAGACCTGGTTGCGCTCCTCGCGGTTCATGCCGCGTGTCACGGCCAGGAAAAGCGGCGCCAGTCCGGGCGGGTCGATGGTCACCAGAATGGTGACGAAGGCGTTGAACAGGCTGTCGAAGCTCGGCATCTCTGACCCTCCCGCCGGGCCGCGCCCTAGCCCTGGCATTGGTAGAGCAAAGCCGGTTCAGTGGAAACTCCATGAACTGCGGGAGTTCGAAGACCTCAAGGGTCAGAGTGCGAACTTAACCGGCGGCTCCACAGTAGGCCTCGATGCGGTAGCCGTCCGGGTCGATGACAAAGGCGGCATAGTAGTTCTCACCATAGTCGGCGCGCGGGCCGGGTGCGCCATTGTCGCGGCCGCCTGTACGCAAGGCATTTGCCTGGAAGGTATCGACGCTCTCGCGCGTCGGCGCGGCGAAGCAAAAATGCAGGCCGGAGTCCTTGTCGGCCGCAACCGGGCGCGCCGCTTCGTTCACCCACAACGATACCGTCCCGGCGCCATAGCCGAGCGAGCCGGGCGACTGGCTGAGACAGCTGTAGCCAAGCGGCTCCAGCGCGGCGTCGTAGAAGCGCTTCGAGGCATCGGTGTCGCGGACGCCTATCGAGACATGGTCAAGCATTGTTTTCTCCGTTTTTACATTGTGTGTGCCGTCAAGTTCCAGCTGTGCGGCGGGCCAGGAACTCAACCTCCAGCCTCCAGCTCGCACCCTCGTCCTGCGAGCGTTCGCCCAGCCACCGGAATGAATTTTCGGTGATCCGTGAGAAGCTCCAGCGCACCGTAGAGCCGGTGCCATCAACGCCTTGCTGGACGATCGTGTCGCCCTCGGCGCGGCCGAGCTGGCGGCTGTAATACTGGCTGCGCGGATCGCTCCAGAAAATATGCCAGGCGTCGACGCCGGGGTCATAGACGCGCAGCGTCGTGCCATAGAAAGTCCATTTGCCGAGCGACGGCGAGGGGCCGGCATCGCGCGCTGGCAAGATCCACACGTCTTGGATAGCCTTGCCTTCCAGAACCCAACCGAAATGCACCTCGCCGCGCCCGATCAGCACCGAGCCGTCTTCGAGATGACGCGTGGCGTCGAATGCCCATGCGCCGACGAAACGGCCGTAAAGCTTCAGTTTCTCGGCAAGGTTTTCCGCAGGTCCGCCGCTGTGCAGGGCTTCGGCAAAGGAAGATGATGAACTGAACATGGCTCTAGCCTCGTCTTGTCAGTAGACCAACAGGCTAGGCGCTGGCAGGGGTTCTGCGCTTGGGAAAAATTGCTATCTTTCGGCCATGACGACCGCGCGGACTTTGGTATCTGGACCCGATTGGGAAGTGTTGGACGTGGTTTGCACTGCCAGTGCCGCCGACCGCCCGTTCGAGGAACAGCATCGAAGCTTTTGCGTCGCCGCAGTGACCGGTGGCACCTTCCGCTACCGCGCCCGCCAGGGCACGGCGATGCTGGCCCCGGGCGCGCTCCTGCTCGGCAATCCCGGCACATGCTACGAGTGCGGGCACGAGCATGCCGCCGGCGACCGTTGCCTCTCCTTCCATTTCGGATCGGCCTATATGGAGCGGATTGTCGCCGACGTGCCGGGCGCGAACAAGCTGGCCTTCGAGACGCCGCGCCTGCCGCCTTTGTCCGCGCTGGCGCCGTTGCTGGCCGAGGCGGAAGCCGCGCGCGAGACGGCCGATATCGATGCCTTCGAGGAGCTCGGCCTGCGGATTGCCGGCGCTGCGGTGGCCGCGACCTCCGGCGGCGCGCATGCCGGCCGTGCGCCGAGCCGCCGCGACCAGAAACGTGTTGCCGAAGCGGTGCGGCGCATCGAGCTTAATGCCGACCGGCCGGTCTCGCTTGCCGAGCTTGCCAGCGGGACGGCAACCAGTCCCTACCATTTCCTGCGCTCGTTCCGGCAGGTTGCGGGCATGACGCCCTACCAGTTCCTGCTGAAAACCCGGCTGCACAGGGCGGCGGTGCGACTGTGCATGTCGGATGAGCCGATCTCGGCGATCGCCTTCGAGGCGGGATTCAACGATCTGTCGACCTTCAATCGGCGTTTCCGGCGCGTGATGGGGCAGGCACCCAGTGCCTATCGCGCCCGGCGGATCATCTAGATTCCACCGCTCAACAAACGCAATGGCGCGGTCCAACTCCATGGCGTTCGTTGCTTTCGCTCGGAAAAATGCGTTTCAGCGCAGGCTTTGTTTCGGCGGGTCGAAAAAGCCCCTTGGCCATATCGTCGCAATCAGCGGTATCCTTTTGAAATTGCCACAAAAAAGGACATTGGAAAACTGCCGTACACATTGGAGTTTCGGCCCGGCTTCCTATATAAGGCGCAAGTGATTCCTGATTAGATTGTGATCCGATTTGACCGACCAGAAGACACCGCGCGGCGCCGACGGCGGCCCCAACGGCATCGAGCCGATATCCATCATCGAGGAGATGCAGCGTTCCTATCTCGATTACGCCATGAGCGTGATCGTCAGCCGTGCGCTGCCCGATGTGCGCGACGGCCTGAAGCCGGTGCATCGCCGCATTCTCTACGCTGCCTATGAGAGCGGCTACCACTGGAACCGCAAATATGTGAAGTCGGCGCGCCCGGTCGCCGACGTGATGGGTAAATACCATCCGCATGGTGACGCCTCGATCTACGACGCCCTGGTGCGCATGGCGCAGGACTGGTCGCTGCGCGTGCCGCTGATCGACGGGCAGGGCAATTTCGGATCCATCGACGGCGATCCGCCGGCGGCGATGCGCTACACCGAGTCGCGGCTGACTAAGGTCGCACACGAATTGCTGGAGGACATCGACAAGGAAACCGTCGATTTCCAGGACACTTACGATGCCTCGGGCAGCGAGCCGAAGGTTCTGCCGGCGCGCTTCCCCAACCTCCTGGTCAACGGCTCTGGCGGCATCGCCGTCGGCATGGCCACCAACATCCCGCCGCACAATCTGGGTGAGGTCTGCAACGGCGCGATTGCCATCATCGACAATCCGGCGATCGATCTGCCGACGCTGATGGAGATCATTCCCGGGCCCGATTTTCCGACCGGCGGTATAGTGCTTGGCCGTTCCGGCATCTACAGCGCCTATGCGACCGGCCGCGGCTCCATCGTCATGCGCGGCCGCGTCAACGTCGAGGCGCGCGGCAACGACCGTGAATCGATCGTCATCACCGAGGTTCCCTATCAGGTGAACAAGGCATCGATGATCGAGAAGATGGCCGAACTGGTACGCGACAAGCGCATCGAGGGCATTTCCGACATCCGCGACGAGAGCGATCGCCAAGGCTACCGCGTCGTCATCGAACTGAAGCGCGAGGCGGTGGCAGACGTCATCCTCAACCAGCTCTACCGCTTCACACCGCTGCAGACCTCATTCGGCGCCAACATGGTGGCGCTGAACGGCGGCAAGCCGGAAGTGATGACGCTGACCGACATGCTGAAGGCATTCGTCGGCTTCCGCGAGGAGGTAATCAGCCGGCGGACGAAATTCCTGCTGCGCAAGGCACGCGACCGCGCCCATGTGCTGGTTGGCCTTGCCATCGCCGTCGCCAATATCGATGAGGTGATAAAGCTGATCCGCACCGCGCCGGACCCGCAGACGGCGCGCGAGCAGTTGATGGAACGGCGCTGGCCGTCCAGCGACGTCGAATCGCTGATCCTTTTGATCGACGATCCGCGCCACCGCATCAACGAGGACGGCACCTACAATCTGTCCGAGGAACAGGCCCGCGCCATCCTTGACCTGCGCCTGCAGCGCCTGACCGCGCTCGGCCGCGACGAGATCGCCGGGGAATTGAACACCATTGGCGCGGAAATCGTCGACTATCTCGATATCCTGTCTTCCCGCGCCCGCATCCAGCAGATCGTCAAGGACGAGCTTATCGCCGTGCGCGATGAGTTCGGCACACCGCGCCGCACCGAACTCTCCGAGGGCGGGGCGGATATGGAAGACGAGGACCTGATCCAGCGCGAGGATATGGTCGTCACGGTGAGCCATTCCGGCTACATCAAGCGCGTGCCGCTATCGCTTTACCGGGCGCAGCGCCGCGGCGGCAAGGGCCGCTCCGGCATGTCGACCAAGGAAGAGGATTTCGTCACCCGGCTGTTCGTCGCCAACACGCACACGCCGGTGCTGTTCTTCTCCTCGCGCGGCATCGTCTACAAGGAAAAGGTCTGGCGCCTGCCGATCGGCAACCCGCAATCGCGCGGCAAGGCGCTGATCAACATGCTGCCGCTTGAGCAGGGCGAGCGCATAACCACCATTATGCCGCTGCCCGAGGACGAGACCAGCTGGGGCGAGCTCGACGTGATGTTCGCCACCACGCGCGGCACCGTGCGCCGCAACAAGCTTTCCGACTTCATCCAGGTCAACCGCAATGGCAAGATCGCCATGAAGCTGGAGGAGGAGGGCGACGAAATCCTCGGCGTCGAGACCTGCACCGACAATGACGACGTGCTTTTGACTGCTAGCTCCGGCCAGTGCATTCGCTTCCCGGTCGGTGACGTGCGTGTCTTCCAGAGCCGCAACTCGGTTGGCGTGCGCGGCATCGCCATGGCCGACACCGACCGTGTCATCTCCATGGCGGTGATCGAGCATGTCGATGCATCGCCCGCCGAACGTGCCGCCTATCTGAGGCGGGTAGTCGCAGAGCGGCGGCTTGCCGCCGGCATTGCCGCCGGCGAGGAAGAGGAAATCGCACTGACCAATGAGGAGGTCGGCGAGGAAGCGGAGCTTTCCGACGAGCGCTACGAGTTCCTCAAGGCACACGAGCAGTTCGTGCTGACGGTGACCGAATATGGCTACGGCAAACGCTCGTCTTCCTACGACTTCCGCCTGACCGGGCGGGGCGGCAAGGGCATCCGCGCCACCGACGTGTCGAAGACGGCCGAGATCGGCAGGTTGGTCGCGACCTTCCCGGTCGGCAATGACGACCAGATCATGCTGGTTTCGGACGGCGGCACCGTCATTCGCGTGCCCGTCAACGGCATTCGCTTCGCCAGCCGCGCCACCAAGGGCGTGACCATCTTCAACACCGCAGAAGGCGAGAAGGTCGTTTCGGTGGAGCGGATTTCGGAGCCGCAGTCGGACGAGGAAGCCGAAGAGAGTGTCGAGGATGCTGTCGAACCGGATACCGGCGCCGAAGGCGCTGCGCCGGACAGCGCCGAATAAGCCTTGAAATGGCAACGCCGGCCTTATGGGCCGGCGCAATCAAAAAGTGCCGATGAATTCAAAGCCAATGAATTCGGAAACGGCGAGAATTCAGAAGTGGCGGAAAGGCTTGCGGACGCCGAAACCTTCGAGCCGCTTGGTGTTGGCCTTGGCGCGCACGCGTCCTGCTTCCTGATGCAGCCCGAATGCGGTGGCGATCAGCATGGCGACGGTCATTGCGCTGGCGAGCATGTAGATCAGCATGTGCGTGTCTCCTGCGCCTAACAACGATTAAACGGGGTTTTGGTTTCATCCCCTGAAGCTGCAAACTAGTGAACGCTGCGTGAAGCCTTCGTGATTGGCCCGTTCATCTGTCGTTCATGTCGGCCGAAAGGTTCACGAGCGGATTTGCCTTTGCGAGTGAGGCTCGCTAGAAGCACCTGCCATGACCGAACGCATCGCCCTCTATGCCGGCTCCTTCGACCCGCTGACCAACGGCCATCTCGACGTGCTGAAGGCGTCGCTGGCCGTGGCGGATATTGTCTATGCGGCGATCGGCGTCCATCCCGGCAAGAAGCCGCTGTTTTCCTTTGAGGAACGGGTGGAACTGATCGAGACTGCAGCGAAAGCGGAACTCGGCCGCGACGGCGCCCGCATCAAGGTCGTTGCCTTCGATGGGCTGGTCATTGAATCCGCCAGGAAGCATGGCGCCTCGATCATGATCCGCGGCCTGCGTGACGGCACCGACCTCGACTACGAGATGCAGATGGCCGGCATGAACGAAACCATGGCGCCGGAACTGCAGACGGTGTTTCTGCCTGCCAGCCCCTCGGTGCGAACTATTACCGCCACACTTGTCCGCCAGATAGCCTCGATGGGTGGCGACATCCGCGCCTTCGTGCCGGCGGCCGTGGCCGGTGCGCTCACGGCCAAATTTGCGAAGTAAAGATTTCGGAGAAAGATCCATGCAGCTGAAAAGGCTTGCCTCGTTCCTTGTCGTGCTTGCCGGTCTTGTGACCGCGTCCGTTTCGGCCTTCGCCGCCGACCCGGAAAACACCATGATCATCACGCTGAAAGACGGTGACGTCACCGTCGCGCTTCGGCCCGATCTCGCGCCAAAGCATGTCGCCCAGATCAAGAAGCTGGTCCGCCAGGGCGCTTACGACAACGTCGCCTTCCACCGCGTCATCGATGGCTTCATGGCGCAGACCGGCGATGTCAAGTTCGGCAACACGAAGAAAGGCTTCAACGCCGACGCGGTCGGCACCGGCGGTTCCGACCTTCCCGACCTGCCGGCCGAATTCTCGCAGACCGAACATTACCAGCGCGGCGTGGTCGGCATGGCCCGCTCGCAGGATCCGAATTCCGCCAATTCGCAGTTCTTCATCATGTTTGCGCCGGCGCCGCCGCTCGATGGCCAGTACACCATCGTCGGCAACGTCGTCAGCGGCATGGAACTGGTGGACCACATAAAGAAGGGCGACGAGGCGCAGAACGGGACCGTGACCGATCCCGATCGCATGATCAAGGTGCGCATCGCCGCCGACGGCAAGTAGACCTCTCTGTTTTCAAAGGATTTTCTGACATGGCTGAGATCAAGGACCGCGAGAACGCGCTCATCATGGAAACGACCAAGGGAAAGGTCGTCATCGAAATGTTGCCCGACTTGGCGCCCGGCCATGTCGGCCGCATCAAGGAACTGGCGCGCGAAGGCGCCTATGACGGGGTGGTGTTCCACCGCGTCATCGACGGCTTCATGGCGCAGACCGGCGATGTGAAGTTCGGCAATTCCAGCAAGCCGTCTTTCGCACCGTCGCGCGCCGGCATGGGCGGCTCCGACAAGCCCGACCTGAAGGCCGAGTTCTCCAACGCCAATCATGGCCGCGGCACCTGCTCGATGGCGCGCTCGCAGAACCCGAACTCTGCCAATTCGCAGTTCTTCATCTGCTTCGACGACGCTGCCTTCCTCAATCGTCAGTACACCGTCTGGGGGCAGGTCATCGAAGGCATGGACAATGTCGACAAGATCAAGCGCGGCGAGCCGGTGCAGGATCCCGACAAGATCGTGTCGCTGAAGGTCGCGGCCGACGTCAAGTAACCGGTGAAACGACGATGATGGGCGTTGTCTGGTCCCTGCTCGGCATTCTGTCCGGCGCCTTCATCGCCTTTCAGGCGCCGATCAATTCGCAGCTGGCGCGCGGCCTGGGCCTTCCGGTCGCGGCAGCGGCGTTTTCGTTTCTATCGGGCGCGATCGTGCTCGGCATCATCGCCCTTTCAGTGGTGAAGCTGCAAGACATCTCACTCGACTGGAAGGCGCCTGCGCCGTGGCTGTTCATCGCTGGTGGCGTGCTCGGCGGGTTCTACGTCACGCTTTCGACAGTCTTGACGCCGCGCATCGGCGCTGCGGCGCTGATGGCGTTCCTGGTCGCGGGCCAGTTGCTGGCCGGCATGCTTATCGACCGTGTCGGCTTCCTTGGCGTTGCGGTGCGTGAGATTTCGCTTGGCCGCGTCGCCGGCGCGGTGCTGCTGTTGGCCGGAGCGTTGTTGGTCCGGCTCTTTTGATTTCCGATGCGCGTCGACCTCTTTGACTTTGACCTGCCGGAGGAGCGCATTGCGCTTCGCCCGGCCGAACCGCGCGACAGTGCCAGGATGCTGGTGGTCAGGCCGGGTGAAGGGCTTGAGGACCGCACGGTGCGCGATCTGCCAACCCTGATCCGGGCCAGCGATGTGCTGGTCTTCAACGACACGAAGGTCATTCCGGCGCAGCTCAAGGGCATCAGGCGGCGCGGCGGGGCAGAGGCTCAGGTCGAAGCCACGCTGCATATGCGGGTGGCGCCGGACCGGTGGCTGGCTTTCATGCGGCCGGGCAAGCGCATCGCTGCTGGCGATCGCATCCATTTCGGCCATGACGCCAATTCCTGCTTTCTCGGCCAGCTCGACGCCACGGTGATCGAAAAGGGCGAGGCTGGCGAGGCACTGCTCGGCTTCGACCTGTCGGGTGCGTTTCTCGACGAGGCGCTGCACGCTGTCGGCCACGTTCCGCTGCCGCCCTACATCGCCTCGAAGCGCGACGATGACGAACGCGACCGCAGTGATTACCAGACCATCTATGCGCGGGAGGAGGGCGCCGTTGCCGCGCCCACCGCCGGCCTGCACTTTACGCCGGAGCTTTTCGCCGCGCTCGATGCAAAGGGCGTCGAGCGCCGATTCGTCACCTTGCATGTTGGCGCCGGCACCTTCCTGCCGGTGAAAGTCGATGACACCGCCGACCACAAGATGCATGCCGAGACCGGCTCGGTCAGCCATGAAACCGCCGACGCACTGAACGCGGCGAAGGCGAGAGGCGGACGCATTATCAGCGTCGGCACGACCTCGCTACGCCTGTTGGAGAGCGCGGCGCGCGAGGATGGCAGGCTGGCTGCGTGGTCAGGCCCAACCGATATCTTCATCACGCCCGGCTACCGTTTCAAGACCGTCGACATGCTGATGACCAATTTCCATCTGCCGCGCTCGACGCTGTTCATGCTGGTTTCGGCCTTTTGCGGCCTGGAAACGATGCGTGCGGCCTATGCGCATGCCATCGACAGCCGCTACAGGTTCTACTCCTACGGAGATTCAAGTCTTCTGTTCCGGGAGATGAACGATGGACGATGACCTGAAAACGTTTGACCGCGAAGCGCTGATCGCGGAGGTGAAGAAATTGCGGGCCGGCATTCGCGCGCATCGTGACGCCACCGGCCATGATCTCTGCTGGCACCACCCCGATCTGTGGAACCTTTTGCCGGAAAAGACCGAGCCGGCGATCGCCGTGCCGCCCTGGCCAAAATTCATGCGCGGCTGCATCCGTTACCGGCAGTCGCTGGACAGGCAGGCTCCAGGAGCGCCGGTGCACGACAAGGAATTCGATGACTGAGGCGTTCACCTTCGAGGTTCTGGCCACCGACGGCAAGGCGCGGCGCGGCGCGATTACCATGCCGCGTGGAGAAATCCGCACGCCGGCCTTCATGCCGGTCGGCACCGGCGGCACCGTCAAGACGATGTATATGGACCAGGTCCGCGGCGTCGGCGCCGACATCATCCTCGGCAATACCTATCATCTGATGCTGAGGCCCGGCGCCGAACGTGTGGCACGGCTCGGCGGCCTGCATGAATTCGCCCGCTGGCCGCATCCGATCCTCACCGACAGCGGCGGCTTCCAGGTGATGTCGCTGTCGAAGCTGAGAAAACTCACGGAAAAAGGCGTGACCTTCCGATCGCATATCGACGGCGCCGCCTATGAGATGTCGCCGGAGCGCTCGATCGAGATCCAGGGGTTGCTTGGCTCCGACATCCAGATGCAGCTCGACGAATGCACCGCGCTCCCGGCCAAAGAGAAAGAGATCGAGCGCGCCATGGAATTGTCGCTGCGCTGGGCCGAGCGCTGCAAGACGGCGTTCGGCGACCAGGCTGGGAAGGCGATGTTCGGCATCGTGCAGGGCGGCGACATACCCGTCTTGCGCGAGCGCTCTGCGCAGGCGCTTAAGGCGATGGGGCTGAAGGGCTATGCGATCGGTGGGCTGGCCGTCGGCGAACCGCAAGCGGTGATGCTCGACATGCTCGACATCACCTGTGCTGAACTGCCGGCGGACAGACCGCGCTACCTGATGGGCGTCGGCACGCCGGATGACATCCTGAAATCGGTGGCGCGCGGCATCGACATGTTCGACTGCGTGATGCCGACACGCGCCGGCCGCCACGGCCTCGCCTATACGCGGCGCGGCAAGGTCAATTTGCGCAACGCCCGCCATGCCGACGATCCGCGCCCGCTGGACGAAGAGAGCGACTGCCCGGCCGCACGCGATTATTCGCGCGCCTATCTGCACCATCTGGTGCGCTCGCAGGAGGCACTTGGGGCGATGCTTCTGAGCTGGAACAATCTTTCCTACTATCAAAAGCTGATGCAGGATATTCGCGCTGCCATCAAGGTCGGTGCCTTCGAGGAACGGGCGGCGGAAATTGCCGAGGGCTGGGCGCGAGGCGATATTCCAGCGCGTTGACAGAACTCAAGTGCTCAGCGAATTGGACGCGCGCAGGCTGCAGCCAGTGATCTGGAAGCTGCCGTCGGGCTGCTGCTCGAGCGTGTAGACCGCCTCGTAGTCCTTGCCGTCGGGTCCGACGATCAGCACTTGCTGGATGATCGAGGTCGGGCTCGTCTGCTGAACCTTGCCGAAGGAATAGGTCTGCGGTTTGCGCACAGGCGCGTAGCCGTTGGTCACCATGTTCATGAAGGTGTCGACGGTCGGAAAGATGCGCTTCACATTCGGGGCGGCGAAGCTGTAGGCCGCAGCACCGTCATTGGCGATGAAGGCTTTCAGCTGGCTGTCGATGACCGTCTGCGCTGCCTTGACTTCGGCATCGCCGGCAAATGCCGAAGACGCGAAAACGAGTGGAACGACTGCGAACGCGAATAACGTGCGGCGCATAGCCCGTCTCCGTTGTCCCGAGAGATCGCTGTCCGAAGACACATCATACCATACGGTTCGTGGCACTTCGCGGTTTCAACGACGGCAAACATTCTCTTGGTCGCCATGCCGGCGCGGCATGCCGGTGGTTGAATTGAGAGAAGCCGCCGTTGCCAAGGCGCGTTCCGCCTGAGCGCTGTCCTGATGCTTGAAAGCCGGGCGGCAGTCTGCCACAAGGGCCGCTTCTGCGCATGACCCCGAAAATCGGAATCGATTTTCGGAAAGGATCATGCGCAAATCAAAGTACTACAGCGTCCTTTGCGCGTCCCAAAGGACGCGCGGCGCTGTAGGTACGAGCTGAGCAGGACTGGGCAATGAAGACGTTTTTCGTGCAGATAAAGTGCGATCTGGGCAAGGCCTATGACGTCGCCAGCGCTCTGGCCGATGCCGAGATCGCCTCGGAAATCTACTCGACCGCCGGCAATTATGACCTGCTCGCCAAATTCTATGTCGACGACGAGGTAGACATCGGCCATTTCGTCAACGAGAAGGTGCAGATTCTCCCCGGCATCAAGGATACGTTTACGGTCGTCACCTTCCGCGCCTTCTGAGCGCATGACCCGAAAATCGGAATCGATTTTCGGAAAGGATCATGCGCAAAGTCAAAGTGCTACAGCGTGCTTTGCGCGTCTGAAAAGACGCGCGGCGCTGTAGAGTGCCCGGGCACGAGGCAAAGCCTGACCCAGCCATATCGGCGCTGCCCTAATTTTAGGCAGCTGCAACATACTGATCGCCGGCATGCCTCCAAATCACCGATTGCGCTTGATTTTCTCCGACGGGGCCAGTGAAATGGCGCCACAGGGAGTATGCGATTGGCAGCGTTCGACGAAATGCTTCCGGAAGTTTCCGGATTGAGAAAACCGTATTCGGCTTACGATCGCTGGCTGAAGGAACAGGACCCGGCCAGGCTTACCGAGAAAATGCAGGACGCCGAACGCGTCTTCCGCAAGACCGGCATCACCTTCGCCGTTTATGGCGAGCAGGAAGCCTCCGAACGGCTGATCCCCTTCGACATCGTTCCCCGCATCATCTCAGGCAATGAATGGCGCAGGCTGACGCAAGGCATCGAGCAGCGCGTGCAGGCGCTGAACGCCTTCCTCGACGACATCTACCACCGCCAGGAGATCTTGCGCGCCGGCCGCATCCCGAAGGAGCTGATCGCCCGCAACGAGGCGTTCCTGCCTGAGATGATCGGCGTGAGGCCGCCGGCCGGCGTCTACACCCACATTATCGGCGTCGATATCGTGCGCATCAGCGAGAACGAATTCTATGTGCTGGAGGATAATGCGCGCACGCCGTCCGGCGTCTCCTACATGCTGGAGAACCGCGAGACGATGATGCAGCTCTTCCCCGAGCTGTTCCAGCAGATCAAGGTGCGGCCGGTCGAAAACTATCCGCAGCTGTTGCGCCAGTCGCTGGCCGCGGTGCGGCCGCAGAGCACCAAGGGCGCGCCGACCATTGCCGTGCTGACGCCAGGCAGCTTCAATTCCGCCTATTTCGAACATGCCTTCCTTGCCGATCAGATGGGCGTGCAGCTTGTCGAAGGACAGGATCTGCGCGTCGTCGACGGCCATGTCGCGATGCGCACGACCGAAGGCTACAAGCAGATCGACGTGCTCTATCGGCGTGTCGATGACTCTTTCCTCGATCCGCTGACCTTCCGGCCGGACTCCGCACTCGGCGTGCCGGGCATCATGGATGTCTACCGCGCCGGCAACATCACCATCGCCAACGCGCCGGGAACCGGCATCGCCGACGACAAGGCGATCTATTCCTACATGCCCGAGATCGTCGAATTCTACACCGGCCGCAAGGCGATCCTCGGCAACATCCCGACCTGGCGCTGCTCGGAGCCGGACAGCCTGAAATACGTGCTCGAGCACATCCATGAGCTGGTGGTGAAGGAGGTGCATGGCTCCGGCGGCTACGGCATGCTGGTTGGGCCGGCGGCGACCAAGAAGGAATGCCAGGATTTCTCCAGGAAACTCCAGGCAAAGCCGTCGAACTACATCGCCCAGCCAACGCTGGCGCTGTCGACCTGCCCGATCCTAACCGACAAGGGGCTGTCGCCACGCCATGTCGATCTCAGGCCTTATGTACTGGTTTCCGACCGCATCCAGATCGTGCCCGGCGGGCTGACGCGGGTCGCTCTCAAGGAAGGCTCGCTGGTAGTCAATTCCTCGCAAGGCGGCGGCACCAAGGATACGTGGGTGCTGGATGATTAGAGGGCGAATAGTGAATAGTGAATAGGTAAGGATGGTGTGTCGTTGGTCTTGGTGAAACGTCCTGAAGAGAAAAACGCAATGTCGTGTCCAGGCGCAATTTGGTCATTCACCATTCACCATTCACCATTCACTATTCGCCACAGGACCGCCTGACATGCTTCTCGGCCGCACCGCCAATGGGCTCTATTGGATGAACCGCTATATCGAGCGGGCCGAAAACATGGCCCGGCTGGTCGATGCCGGTCTGCGCATGGCGCTGACACGGACGCAGAATGCCTCGGAGGAGTGGAATTCGGTGCTGCTCAGCGCCGGTTCGGACGTTGCCTTCACGCAGAAATACTCGGACTACACCGCCGCCAACGTCGCCGACTTCCTGCTACGCGATACGTCGAACCCGTCGAGCACGATGTCGGCCATCGAGACGGCCCGCAACAATGCCCGCATGGTGCGCACCGCGCTGACGCGCGAAACCTGGGAAAGCATCAACGAAGCCTGGATGTCGCTGAAGCGGATGCTGGCCAGGCCGATCGACGAGCGCGACCTGCCCACCGTGCTCGACGCGATCAAGCGCGAGACGGCGCTGATCCGGGGCTCGTTCTACGGCACCATGCTGCGCAACGAAATCTTCGATTTCTCGCAGCTCGGCACCTATGTCGAACGCGCCGACAACACGGCGCGCATCCTCGACGTGAAATACTACGTGCTGTTGCCGTCGATCTCCTGGGTCGGTTCGACGCTCGACAACTACCAGTGGGAATCGATCTTGCGCTCGGTGTCGGCGCATCGCTCCTATCGCTGGGTCTACGAGGCCGACTACAAGCCGACCAACATCGCCGACTATCTGATCCTCAATGTCCGCATGCCGCGCTCGCTGACCTTTTGCTATCGCTTCCTGGCCGAGCATCTGAAATTCCTCGGCGACGACTACGGCGCGCGTCATGCCTGCCATCAGACGGTCGAAAAGACGCAGGCGATGCTGCGGGCCGGGTCGATCAAGGACATATTCGACGCCGGCCTGCACGAATTCCTGGCCAATTTCATTCGTGACAACACCAGACTCGGCGACGAGATCGCGCAGGACTACAGGTTCTATTGAGGAAGCCATGCGGCTGAAGATCACCCACCGGACCGAATACCGCTACGACGCGCCGGTGCATTATCTCTTGCAGCGGCTGCGGCTGCTGCCGGTCAGCGGGCAGACGCAGACTGTGCTGTCCTGGGCATTGAAGATCGAAGGCGCGCGCGAGGAAGTGCGCTTCACCGACCATTTCGGCAACGACACGCGGCTTCTGAGCGTCGAAGGCGAGCGCGATTTCATTACCGTCGAAGCATCAGGCGAAGTGGTGACGCACGACACATCAGGCATCTCCGGCCCGCATCGGGGCTTCGCGCCGCTGTGGCTGTTTGGCCACGAAACACCGTTGACCATGATCGGCGATGGCATTCGCGACCTTGCGGCATCGGTCGGCAAGGGCACAGATATCGAAAGATTGCACCGGCTGATGGCCATAATTGGCGAACGCGTCGCCTACACGCCCGGCACCACCAATGCGGCGACGCCCGCCGAGGAGGCGCTGGCGCTCAAGACCGGCGTCTGCCAGGACCACAGCCATATCTTTACGGCAGCCGCGCGCGCTATGGGTATTCCGGCCCGCTACCTCAGCGGCTATCTGATGCTGGATGCGAGCGTCGAGCAGGCGGCGAGCCACGCCTGGGCCGAGGCACATGTCTCGGGCCTCGGCTGGGTCGCCTTCGATGTTGCCAACGGTATTTCTCCCGACGAACGCTATGTGAAAGTGGCGACCGGCCGCGATTACCGCGACGCCACGCCGGTATCGGGGATTCGGCTGGGACAGGCGGAAGAACAGCTTGCGGTCACCGTCACGGTAGAGCAGTAATTTCCGGCAAGATTGCTGCCGGAACAGATTCGATGACCTATTGCGTCGGCCTGAAGATCGATCGCGGGCTCGTGTTCATGTCGGACACGCGCACCAATGCCGGCATGGATTCGATCTCGACCTTCAAGAAGATGCATGTTTGGGAAGAGCCGGGCGAACGCGTCATCGTGCTGATGTCGGCCGGTAACCTGGCGACGACGCAGGCCGTGGTCAGCCTGCTCGACGAGCGCACCAAGGCGGTCGAGGATCGCCATGCCACGCTGCTCGAAACGCCCTCGATGTATCAGACGGTGCGGCTGGTCGGCGACACAGTCAAGGAAGTCATCGCCAGCTCGTCCCCGTCCGGCGACAAGGCGGATTCCTATTTCAACGCCTCCTTCATCCTCGGCGGCCAGATCAAGGGCAGCGCACCGCGCCTGTTCATGATCTACCCGGAAGGCAATTTCATCGAATCGACCGACGACACGCCGTTCTTCCAGATCGGCGAAACCAAATACGGCAAGCCGATCATCATCCGGGCCTATGAAAAGACAATGAGCCTGGCCGAGACTGTGAAATTGCTACTGGTGTCGTTCGATTCGACGCTGAAGTCGAACCTGTCGGTGGGCCTGCCGCTCGACCTGCTTTTCTATGAGAAGGATGCCTTCAAGGTCAGCCTGAAGAAGCGGATAGGCCAGGACGATCAATACTATCGCACCATTTCAGACGGCTGGTCGAGCGCGCTGAAGGCGGCCTTTGCCAGCCTGCCCGATTTTCCGGGATAGACAGGGCTTCGGTTTCGCCGCCAACTGCTGATGGTGCTTGCCGCAGCGATCGACGGTGCCTGATGGATTCCAGGGAAATGCAATGAACAACGATGACTTCCGGCAATGGTCGCGGCGCGCCGCTGATTGGGGCGCCGACTACCGCAACACGCTGCGGGGCAGGCCGGTGCGGCCGCGGGTCAAGCCGGGTGACATCCTTGGGAGCATAGAGGCTTCGCCACCCGAAGCAGCGGAACCGATGGACGCAATCTTCGCCGACTTCGAGCAAAAGATCGTGCCGGGCATGACGCACTGGCAGCATCCGCGCTTCTTCGCTTATTTCCCTGCCAACGCGGCACCCGTTTCGGTGGTGGCCGAATATCTGGTCTCGGCGATGGCTGCGCAATGCATGCTCTGGCAGACCTCGCCGGCGGCGACCGAGCTCGAAACGCGAACCGTCGACTGGATGCGCCAGGCGCTCGGCCTGCCGGACGGATTTTCCGGCGTCATCCAGGATTCGGCCTCGTCGGCGACGCTCGCCGCCGTACTGACCATGCGCGAGCGCGCACTCAACTGGCAGGGAAACAAGAAAGGCCTGGCCGGGCAGCCGAGGCTGCGCATCTACTCATCCGACCAGGTTCACACCTCGATCGACCGGGCGATCTGGGTGTCCGGCATCGGCGAGGACAATCTAGTCCGTATCCCGGTTGCCGGCCGCTTTCGCACCATGGATACGGCAGCCCTCGAAGCGGCGATCGTCGCCGACCGGCAAGCCGGTATGCTGCCGGCAGGCATCGTCGCTTGCGTCGGCGGCACCAGCACCGGCGGCACCGATGACATCACTGGAGTTGCCGCAGTGGCTGAGCGGCACGGGCTCTATCTGCATGTCGACGCTGCCTGGGCCGGATCGGCGATGATCTGCCCGGAATACCGGCATTTCTGGGCGGGCGTCGAAAAGGCCGATTCTATCGTCTTCAACCCGCACAAATGGCTGGGCGCTCAGTTCGATTGCTCCATCCAGTTCCTGCGCGATCCGGAAAGCCACGTGAAGACGCTCGCCATCAAGCCGGACTATCTGAAGACCCACGGTCATGACGGCATCATCAACTATTCCGAATGGTCGGTGCCGCTCGGCCGGCGCTTTCGAGCGCTGAAACTCTGGTTCCTGCTGCGCGCCCACGGGTTGGAAAATCTGCGGAACATGATTCGCAATCATGTCGCCTGGAGCGAAAGCCTTGCCGCGCGGCTGGCCATGGAGCCGGATTTCGAGATCGTCAGCGAACCGATGCTGTCGCTGTTCTCGTTCCGGCATCTGGCTGCATCATCCGGGGTCGATCCCGACGAACATAACCTTCGCCTCGTCAACGCAATCAACGACGACGGCCGCATCTACCTGACGCAGACGCGGGTGGATGGGCGGGTCGCGATTCGCTTCCAGGCCGGCCAGTTCGAGACGACGGCGGCGGACGTCGACGCGGCTTTCGACGTGGTCACCGAAATCGCGCGTGGACTGGCTTGATTTGACTTGTCGAGCTTGCGCCAGGTTTGCGTTTGCAGCTATGAGATTTTCATTAGCCGGCTTATGCCTTTTCATCACTTTCGTTTTCAGATATAGACAAGAAAAACGAAAACGGGAGGGTCGTCCATGTATCTGTCGCCGCGTCATGCCGAAATCATCCAGATGGCCAAGGACCATGGCCGCGTGCTGGTCGAAGACCTGGCAACGCATTTCAGCGTGACGCCGCAGACCATCCGCAAGGATCTCAACGATTTGTGCGATCAGCGGCTGCTCTCCCGCATCCACGGTGGGGCGCTGTTCCCGTCCGGCATCGAGAACATGGAGTATGAGGCGCGGCGCAAGATCGCCGCCGAGGAGAAGGAAGCGATCGGTCGCGCAGCAGCGAAGCTGATCCCGGACAATGCCTCGCTATTCATCAACATCGGCACTACGACGGAGTCCGTCAGTAAGGCGCTACTCGACCACAACGGCCTGATGGTCATTACCAATAACATCAACGTTGCCAATAGGATGCGCATATATCCTACGATCGAGGTGGTGATTGCCGGCGGCGTCGTTCGCGGCTCCGACGGCGGCGTGGTCGGCGAGGCGGCGGTCGACTTTATCAGGCAGTTCAAGGTCGACTATGCGGTGATCGGCGCCTCGGCCATCGACCATGACGGTGCGCTGCTCGATTTCGATTTCCGCGAGGTCAAGGTGGCGCAAGCCATCATCGCCAATGCCCGGCACGTCATCCTGGTTTCCGACCAGACCAAATTCGAGCGCACCGCTCCGGTTCGCATCGGCCATCTGTCGCAGGTCAACACCTTCATCACCGACCGCTGCGACATCCCGTCGGTGCGCAAGATCTGTGAGGAAGCGGAGGTTCAACTGATTGAGACAGCGCTCGGCTAGACGCTGTCGAGCGCACCCATCGAAAGCCAGCGATTTTTCGTTTGACATTCGTTCCTATTTCGAAATAATTCCGACATGGTTTCGCAAAAGACCAAAAATGCTGCAATGCGAAATCGCTGGAGGACTTTGTGGACGCATCCCCGATCCATGACATTTTCGTCATCGGTGGCGGCATCAACGGCTGCGGCATTGCCCGCGATGCAGTTGGGCGCGGCTTTTCGGTTTTTCTCGCCGAGATGAACGATTTGGCCAGCGGGACCTCTTCCGGCTCGACCAAGCTGATCCATGGCGGCCTGCGCTACCTCGAATTCTACGAGTTTCGCCTGGTGCGCGAAGCGCTGATGGAGCGCGAGGTTCTGTGGAAGAACGCGCCGCACATCGTCTGGCCGATGCGCTTCGTGCTGCCTTACGCCAAGGGCCTGCGTCCGGCTTGGCTGATCAGGCTCGGCCTTTTCCTCTACGACCACATCGGCGGACGCAAATTGCTGCCGGCGACCCGGACGCTGGACATGACAAAGGATCCTGCCGGCAAGCCGTTGAAGCCGTTGTTTCGGAAGGCCTTCGAATATTCCGACGGCTGGGTCAACGATGCGCGGCTGGTGACGCTGAATGCCCGTGACGCCGCCGATCGTGGTGCGACGATTCGAACCCGCACGAAAGTCGTCGGCGCGCGCAGAGAAGGTAATCTTTGGAGGGTCAGGCTGGAGAGCGTGCTGTCCGGTGACACCGAGGAGGTCAAGGCGCGGCTTTTGGTCAATGCCGCCGGTCCGTGGGTCGATCACGTTTTGTCCGCTACGGTCGGCTTGAACGATGTGCACAATGTCCGGCTGGTGCAGGGCAGCCACATCGTCATTGGCAAGAAATTCGACGACCCGCGCGCCTATTTCTTCCAGAACAAGGACGGTCGCATCATTTTCGCTATCCCCTATGAGGAAGAATTCACGCTGATCGGCACCACCGATCGGGATTATCCCGGCGATCCGCATGAGGTGAAGATCAGCGATGCCGAGATCGACTATCTCTGTGCGGCGGCAAGCGAATATTTCGCGCAACCGGTCAAGCGTTCGGACATCGTCTGGACCTACTCGGCCGTGCGCCCGCTCTATGACGACGGCGCTTCGAAGGCGCAGGAGGCGACCCGTGATTATGTGCTGAAGACCGACGGAGGCGAGGGCGCTGCCCCGATCGTCAACGCCTTTGGCGGCAAGATCACTACCTATCGCCGGCTGGCTGAATCGATGCTGGAGAAGATCGAAGGTTTCCTTGGCAAGCGCGGCAAACCGTGGACTGCCACCGCACCGTTGCCGGGCGGTGATTTTCCGGCCACCGGTTTTGACGCGGAAGTGGCGAAGCTGAAGACGGCCTATCCATTTCTCGACGCGCGTCTCGCCCGCCGGCTGACCCGGCTTTACGGCACTCGCGCAAGGATGCTGCTGGGTCTCGCCAGATCGAATGCCGATCTTGGCCGCAACTTCGGCGCCGATCTCTACGAGGCCGAGGTGCGCTACCTCGTTCAAAACGAATGGGCTGTCACCGCCGAAGATGTATTGTGGCGCCGGACCAAGCGCGGCCTGCATCTCAGCCGCGAGCAGGCCGCAGCGCTGGACGAGTTCATGCGCGGCATAAGCCGCCGCCACGTCGCGGCTGCCGAATAGCCGACTGATGCAGAAAGCCTGGGAGGAGGCATCATGCTGGAACTGAGAAACGTGACGAAGACGGTCGGTGCTGCGGAGCATATACGCGACGTGTCGCTGACGCTTCAGCACGGCTCGCTCAACGTTCTCCTCGGGCCGACGCTCTCCGGCAAGACCAGCCTGATGCGGCTGATGGCCGGCCTCGACGTGCCAACATCAGGTTCGGTTCTGTTCGACGGCAAGGATGTTACCGGCATGCCGGTGCAGAAGCGCAACGTCGCCATGGTCTACCAGCAGTTCATCAACTATCCGGCGATGACCGTCTACGAGAACATCGCCTCGCCGCTGAGAGTGGCCGGCACCGAGCAGGCAAAGGTCGACAAGGAGGTGCGCAATGCCGCCGCCCTTCTCAAGCTGACGCCCTATCTCGACCGCACGCCGCTCAGCCTGTCCGGCGGTCAGCAGCAGCGCACCGCGCTGGCGCGTGCCATCGTCAAGAACGCCAGCCTCGTGCTGCTCGACGAGCCGCTCGCCAATCTCGACTACAAGTTGCGCGAGGAGTTGCGGGCAGAACTGCCGAAGATTTTCGCCGCGTCCGGCACCATCTTCGTCTATGCCACGACCGAGCCGCACGAGGCATTGCTGCTCGGCGGCAACACGGCGACGCTTTGCGAAGGCAAGATCACCCAGTTCGGGCCGACCATCGAGGTGTTCCGCAAGCCGGTCGATCTGGTGACAGCCAGGACGTTTGCCGATCCGCCGCTCAATACCATCGTGCTCGCCAAGAAAGGTGCGGATTTCCTGCTCGAGGGTGGGGTGAAACTACCGGTGCCTGCCGAGCTCATCGGCATCGCCGATGCAAGCTATACGATCGGCTTCCAGCCGCATCATCTTTCGCTCGAGCGGCCAAACGTCGCCGCCGTGCCGGTGCGCGCCAAGGTGACGATCACCGAGATCACCGGGTCGGAGAGCTTCATCCATCTCGATTTCGCCGACGCCCGCTGGGTCATGCTGACCCACGGCATCCGCGATTTCGAACCTGACGACGAGGTCGAGGTGTTCATTGACCCGCGCCACATTATGGTCTTCGACGAGCACGGCCGCGCCGTGGCCGCGCCGAAGCTGGCGGCTTAGGAGGAAACGATGGCGCGCATCGACGTCAACCACATCCGCCACTCCTATCTGCCGAACCCGCGCACGGACGCCGATTTCGCGCTAAAGGAAGTGCACCACATCTTCGAGGACGGCGGCGCCTATGCGTTGCTCGGCCCGTCGGGCTGCGGCAAGACCACGCTGCTCAACATCATTTCGGGACTGCTGCATCCCTCGCACGGCCGCTTGCTGTTCAACGGCAGGGACGTGACAAAACTGTCGACGCAGGAGCGCAACATCGCCCAGGTGTTCCAGTTTCCGGTCATCTACGACACCATGACCGTCTACGACAATCTGGCTTTCCCCTTGCGCAACCGCGGCGTGCCGGAAGCCGATGTCGACCGCAAGGTGCGCGAGACGCTGGAGATGATCGATCTCGCCTCGTGGGCGAAGAGGAAGGCGCGCGGGCTGACCGCCGACCAGAAGCAGAAGATATCGCTCGGCCGCGGTCTGGTGCGTTCGGATGTCAACGCCATCCTGTTCGACGAGCCGCTGACCGTCATCGACCCGCACATGAAGTGGGTGCTGCGCTCGCAGTTGAAGCAGCTTCACCGCCGTTTCGGCTACACCATGGTCTATGTCACACATGACCAGACCGAGGCGCTGACCTTCGCCGACCGGGTGGTCGTCATGTATGACGGCGAGATCGTGCAGATTGGCTCGCCGGCCGAACTATTCGAGCGCCCGCGCCACACCTTCGTCGGCTATTTCATCGGCTCGCCGGGCATGAACGTCATGCCGGTGGCGATCGATGGCAAGACGGCCAGGATCGGCTCGCAGCGTATCGAACTGCCCGGCGTGCCCAAGGCCGACGGCGGCGCCATCGAGCTCGGCATCCGTCCCGAATATGTGCGGCTCGGCCACGACGGCATGGCTGTCAAGGTCAGCAAGGTGGAGGATGTCGGCCGCCACAAGGTGGTCCGCGCCAATCTCGAAGGCCGCGAGATCGCAGCAGTGATCGGCGAGGACGAGACCGTGCCGGCCGATCCCAAGGTGCGCTTCGATCCGGCCGGCATCAACATCTATGCCGATTCCTGGCGCGTTGAGATGGGGGCATAGATGGAAAAGACCTGGAACAACAAGGCCTGGTTCCTGGTGCTGCCGGTGCTGGTGCTGGTGGCCTTTTCGGCGATCATCCCGCTGATGACGGTCGTCAACTATTCGGTGCAGGACACGTTCGGCAACAACGTCTTCTTCTGGGCAGGCACGGAATGGTTCGAGGAACTGCTTTCCTCAAGCCGCTTCTGGGAAGCGATGGCCCGCAACCTGATCTTCTCTTTCATCATCCTGGCCATCGAGGTGCCGCTGGGCATCTTCATCGCGCTCAACATGCCGAAGAAGGGCTGGGGTGTGCCGGTCTGTCTGGTGCTGATGGCGCTGCCGCTGCTGATCCCGTGGAACGTCGTCGGCACCATCTGGCAGGTGTTCGGGCGCAACGACATCGGTCTGCTCGGCTACTACGTCAATGCGCTCGGCATTCACTACAACTATGTGCAGGATAAGTATGACGCCTGGGTCACCGTCATCGTCATGGACGTCTGGCATTGGACCAGCCTGGTCGTGCTGCTCTGCTATGCCGGCCTGGTCTCCATTCCCGATGCCTTCTATCAGGCGGCGAAGATCGACGGCGCCTCGCGCTGGGCGGTGTTCCGCTACATCCAACTGCCCAAGATGAAACGCGTGCTGCTGATCGCCGTGCTCCTGCGCTTCATGGATAGTTTCATGATCTACACCGAGCCCTTCGTCGTCACCGGCGGCGGTCCCGGCAACTCGACGACGTTCCTGTCGATCGATCTGGTCAAGACGGCACTCGGCCAGTTCGATCTCGGTCCGGCCGCGGCCATGTCGCTCGTCTACTTCCTTATCATCCTGCTGTTGTCCTGGGTGTTCTACACCGTGATGACCAGCTACGACGCGGAGCGCTGAAATGAGCCGCGCCAACGAAAGAACCGACAGAGTGAGCGAGACGGCAGTTTCGGATGGGCTCACCAGCGCGCTGTCGCAGGACGAGATCGCAAAGCTGATGCGGCGCCGCGGCGAGGAATCGCGCTGGTGGTGGGTCGTGCCGACGATCTACATCATCGTTCTGCTGCTACCGATCTACTGGCTCATCAACATGAGCTTCAAGACCAATGCCGAGATCGTCTCCTCGCTGACGCTCTACCCGCACCAGCCGACGCTCGCTAACTACGTCACCATCTTCACCGATGCGTCCTGGTACTCGGGTTACATCAACTCGATCACCTATGTCGTTATGAACATGGTGATTTCGGTGGCCGCGGCACTGCCGGCGGCTTACGCCTTTTCGCGCTACCGCTTCCTCGGCGACAAGCACCTGTTCTTCTGGCTGCTGACAAACCGCATGGCGCCGCCGGCGGTGTTCGCACTGCCGTTCTTCCAGCTCTACTCCGCCTTCGGCCTGATCGACACCCATATCGCCGTGGCGCTGGCGCATTGCCTGTTCAACGTGCCGCTGGCGGTGTGGATCCTCGAAGGCTTCATGTCGGGCGTGCCGAAGGAAATCGACGAGACGGCCTATATCGACGGCTATTCGTTCCCGCGCTTCTTCGTCAGGATATTCATGCCGCTGATCGCCAGCGGTATCGGCGTGGCGTGTTTCTTCTGCTTCATGTTCTCGTGGGTTGAGCTGCTGATCGCCCGCACGCTGACGACCACCGATGCCAAGCCGATCGCCGCTACCATGACCCGCACGGTTTCGGCTGCCGGCATGGATTGGGGACTTCTCGCCGCCGCCGGCGTGTTGACGCTGATCCCCGGTGCGCTCGTCATCTGGTTTGTCCGCAACTACATCGCCAAGGGCTTTGCCCTGGGGAGGGTGTGACAGTGAATCTCGACTTCTCCTGGATGGCATGGACGTGGCCGACTGCTGCCTTCTTTGCAACGATCTTTCTGCTGCTTTGCGGCATGGCGGCGTGGGAATATGCCTCGCCGGGCGGCAATCCGCGCATCGGCGTCCTGCGCTTCGAGACGACGCGCGGCGACCGCCTCTTCCTTTCGCTGCTTGGCAGCGCCTTTATCCATCTCGCTTGGCTGGGTCTTGTCGGACCCAACCTGTGGTGGGCTCTCGCTCTCTCCGTAGTCTACGCCGTCGGCGTGTTCCGCTACGTATAGAGGGGGAAACTGTTGGAGCGGCCGCGTGCCGGCGGCCGCCCCAGATCGCACTTAAACCTGTTAAAGTGGAGGAAACACATGCGACGGCAATTTTTAACATCGACAACTGCGCTTGTCCTATTGCTCGGGGCAGGCAACGCCTATGCCGGAATGGACGAGGCCAAAGCTTTCCTGGACAAGGAAATCGGCGAGCTTTCGACGCTCGACCGCGCCGGCCAGGAAGCCGAAATGCAATGGTTCATCGATGCCGCGAAACCTTTCGCCGGCATGGAGATCAAGGTCGTATCCGAAACCATCGCCACGCATCAGTATGAATCGCAGGTGCTGGCGCCGGCCTTTAGCGCCATCACCGGCATCAAGGTCACGCACGACACCATCCAGGAGGGCGACGTCGTCGAGAAGATTCAGACCCAGATGCAGACCGGCCAGAATCTCTATGACGGCTGGGTCAACGACTCCGATCTGATCGGCACGCACTGGCGTTACCAGCAAGTGCGCAACCTGACCGACTGGATGACGGGCGACGGCAAGGATGTTACCAACCCGAACCTCGACCTGAAGGACTTTATCGGCACCTCGTTCACGACCGCGCCCGACAAGAAGCTCTATCAGCTTCCCGATCAGCAGTTCGCCAACCTCTACTGGTTCCGTTACGACTGGTTCAACGACGAGAAGAACAAGGCGGACTTCAAGGCCAAGTACGGCTACGACCTCGGCGTGCCGGTCAACTGGTCGGCCTATGAGGACATTGCCGAGTTCTTCACCGGCCGTGAGATCGACGGCAAGAAGGTCTACGGCCATATGGACTACGGCAAGAAGGACCCGTCACTCGGCTGGCGGTTCACCGACGCCTGGCTGTCCATGGCCGGCAACGGCGACAAGGGCATCCCGAACGGCCTGCCCGTCGACGAATGGGGCATCAAGGTCGACGAGAATTCGCGGCCCGTGGGCTCCTGCACCGCGCGTGGCGGCGACACCAACGGCCCAGCCGCCGTCTACTCGATCCAGAAGTATCTCGACTGGCTGAAGGCTTACGCACCGGCGGAAGCGCAGGGCATGACCTTCTCCGAATCGGGACCAGTGCCGGCGCAGGGCGCGGTTGCCCAGCAAATGTTCTGGTATACCGCCTTCACCGCCAGCATGGTCGACGCCAGCGCCAAGGCGGTGCTGAACGACGACGGCACGCCGAAGTGGCGCATGGCGCCGTCGCCGCACGGCGTCTACTGGAAGGACGGCATGAAGCTCGGCTATCAGGACGTCGGTTCCTGGACGCTGATGAAGTCGACGCCGACCGACCGCGCCAAGGCCGCCTGGCTTTACGCGCAGTTCGTCACCTCGAAGACCGTCGACGTGAAGAAGAGCCATGTCGGCTTGACCTTCATCCGCGAGAGCACGATCCACGACAAGAGCTTCACCGAGCGGGCTCCGAAGCTCGGCGGCTTGATCGAGTTCTACCGCTCGCCGGCGCGTGTCCAGTGGTCGCCGACCGGCACCAACGTGCCGGACTATCCGAAGCTGGCGCAGCTCTGGTGGCAGGCGATCGGCGATGCGTCGTCCGGCGCCAAGACCGCACAGGAAGCGATGGACTCGCTCTGCGCCGAGCAGGAAAAGGTCATGAGCCGTCTCGAGAAGTCGGGCGTCCAGGGCGATATCGGTCCGAAGATGGCCGAAGAGCATGACCTCGCCTACTGGAACGCCGACGCGGTCAAGAAGGGCAATCTCGCTCCTCAGCTCAAGATCGAGAACGAGAAGGAAAAGCCGATCACCATCAACTACGACGAACTGGTGAAGAGCTGGCAGAAGTAAGACTGTTGATGCGGGCGTCCGAGCCCGCGTAGCAACTTTGGGGAGGCGGCATGTTGCCGTCTCCCCTGTTTGTGTAAACGACTGACGGGGAGGGAGAATGACCGGATACATCCTAGCCATCGACCAGGGAACGACATCGAGCCGGGCGATCCTGTTCGATGGCAAGATGAAGGTCGTGGGCAGCGGGCAGAAGGAATTCGCCCAGCATTATCCGGCCTCCGGCTGGGTCGAGCATGATCCCGAGGAAATCTGGTCGAGCGTCGTGGCAACGGTGAAGGCTGCGCTGAAGACGGCCGGCCGCAACGCACCTGATGTCGCTGCGATCGGCATTACCAACCAGCGCGAGACTGTCGTCATCTGGGACAGGGCGACCGGCAAGCCGATCCATAACGCAATTGTCTGGCAGGACCGGCGCACCGCGCCGCTATGCCAGAAGCTGAAAAGCCAAGGCCTGGAGAAGAAGTTCACCCGCAAGACCGGCCTGCTGCTTGACCCCTATTTCTCCGGCACCAAGATCGCCTGGATGCTGGGCAAGGTGAAGGGTGCCAGAAAACGCGCCGAGAAAGGCGAATTGCTGGCCGGCACCATCGACAGTTTTTTGATCTGGCGGCTGACTGGCGGAAAGGTTCACGCCACCGACGCCACCAACGCCTCGCGCACACTGGTCTACAACATCGAAAACAATAGCTGGGACGATGAGCTGCTGGCTATTCTCGGCATACCGGCAAGAATGCTGCCGGAGGTGAAGGATTGTGCCGATGATTATGGAATCACTGAGAAAAGTCTGTTCGGCGCCGAGATAAGAATTCTTGGCGTGGCCGGCGACCAACACGCGGCGACCATCGGCCAGGCCTGTTTCGAGCCGGGCATGATGAAATCCACCTATGGCACCGGCTGCTTCGCCCTGCTCAACACCGGCAGCGATCTGGTGCGCTCGAAGAACCGGCTTTTGACCACCATCGCCTACAGGCTGAACGGCAAGACCACCTATGCGCTGGAAGGGTCGATCTTTATCGCCGGTGCGGCCGTGCAATGGCTGCGCGACGGCATCAAGGTGATCGGCAAGGCCGAGCAGAGCGGCACCCTGGCGGCGACCGCCGACCCCACTCAAGAAGTCTATCTGGTGCCTGCTTTCGTCGGGCTCGGCGCGCCGCATTGGGACGCCGGGGCGCGCGGCGCCATCTTCGGGCTGACCCGCAATTCAGGCCCGGCGGAATTTGCCCGCGCCGCGTTGGAATCCGTCGCCTTCCAGACCCGCGACCTGCTCGACGCGATGCGCAAGGACTGGAGGAGCGGCTCAGCGAAAACCGTGCTCAGGGTCGACGGCGGCATGGTGGCATCGGACTGGACCATGCAGCGGCTGGCCGACATCCTCGACGCGCCGGTCGACCGTCCGAACATTCTCGAGACGACCGCACTCGGCGCCGCCTGGCTGGCCGGCTCAAAGGCAGGTGTCTGGCCGAATGCCGGGGAGTTCGCCAAGACCTGGGCACTCGACCGACGGTTCAAGCCGGACATGGATGCTGCCGCCCGTTCGGCCAAGCTTGCAGGCTGGCGGAATGCCGTGCGCAGAACGCTGAGCACACAGTAAATTTGCGGACAGAATAAAAAGCCCGCGCCGTTGCCGGCACGGGCTCTATCAAGATCTCAGCTCACCAGATCAATAGGGCGAGATGCACTGCCGGCGCGGACCATAGTTGGGCTGGAACGTGTTGTCGAAAGCACGATAACTCCGGTAGTGGTTATAGCACCACCGCACATGGGCGTCGCCTCGATAGACACGATTCTGGTTGTTGAGGATCGCGCCGGTGATCAGCGCGCCGGTGGCGAAGGCAGCCAGCGGGAACCAGAAGTCGCCGTGGCGGCGATAGCCATGACGGTAGTGCCGATAGCCGCGATGGCCGCGCCAATACATGCCATCATCGCGGGAAAAATTGCGATGCCTCATCCACCGCCGGTGATCGACAGTCTGAACATCCGACGAAATCACCTGACCTTGCGGCGCATAGACCGGCGCAGCGTTTACCGGTACGATTTCCGAAGCTGCGAATGAAACTGACACTACGGTCGCCAGCAGACCCGATGCAACCTTGTTCATGGTCTTCCTCCTTGAAAGGGTGAAGTCCCTTTGGAAGAAAAAACGGGCAGGGAGATGCAATTGTTCCGGCCAAATGGCAAGCCGCTGTTTTGTAACGGTTTTCTGGTGCGCCGTGGCGTTTTCCCGGGCGTGTTTTTTGGCGCAAAATGTCCTACCTTCGACCCCCGTTGGCGAAGTCCACTTCGCCTTTGCTGAAGCGGCTCGCGAGGCCTTGCCGGACTGCTGCAAAGCCAAGCTTGCGAGCCATCTTTTTCCGGTTGACCGGCCGCAGCACTCTCCCTATGTTCCGCGCAATTTCGAGGGCGGCCTTTCTGAGCCCGCGGGAGCGCGTAGCTCAGCCGGTAGAGCAACTGACTTTTAATCAGTAGGTCATGGGTTCGAATCCCATCGCGCTCACCATAATTTCACAAGAAATATCAATAATTTAGGTTTTCGACCTCAGGAACAGACTCGGAACTTGTGCGAGAAAAAACGGCCGTGCGAGATAGTTTTCTCGCACCACCCGTTCGCGGCCTGAAGCGACGGCACCAGGCCATTCTTTGCCAGTGATCAAGCGCCCTCGAAACGGCCGCGTCGAATTCATCCCCGAAAACGGCGGCGCCGGAGTGCGAATCAAGAAGGCGGTGGCTAAGCGCCCGCAGAACCTTGCGTTTGCGTTCGGCTGCTCGCCAAGAGCCACCTGGCTTCAGGCAGCAGGTGCACCTTCATGGATAGCTTTCTTGATCTCGGAACGGAACTCAGGCGTATCCTGTTCCCCATGAACAGACACAGCGTGTTGTACCGCAGCCTCGATTAGTTCGTCCTCCCGATCTGCGGAGATTGCAACGGTGCATTTCATTTCACTCGGGAATTCTCGGCAGTCTATGTATTTGCGTGCCATCGGTTCCTCCCGGAAATCTTGCCGTTTTCGGCGGCAAAACAGAATACTCCTGCACGCTGACGCAAACAACAATCTACGTCCATCGGGGGCGCAGATGTCAGCCTTTCGCCCATGCTGCTGGCGAGTCGAACAGAGCTCGCCAGCGCGCGTACCGGCCGCCGCGACCGGTCCGTCAGCGCCTCCAGCCCATCGTCCTTGTAGCGGTTGAAGATCTTGTAGCCGGTCTTGCGGGAAATCCCGAATTCCCGGCACACATCGCTCATGCCTTCCCCGTCCAGAAGACGTGCCACAAAACGAAGACGTTCCTCCATCACCGAACACTCTCTCTACGGCATCAACACCTCCGGCCAAAAGCCAAAAGTGTTACCCATGTGTCCGGTACAAAACGTCACCTATGCTCGGGTCGCTCACACGTGAGATTTCAACTGCTTAGCTTTTTTGGTCGGGAACAGAGTCTGAATCTGTGCGACTTCAGCAGTCGCACAAAGCAACATCTTGATCTTAGCACGTGCCATCTTCGCCGGTGACGTTGCACAAGGCAGGAAACGACTTCCCGCTTGCCGTATCTGACAAGTTGCGCAATTGTCATTCCCTGCCTTGGGAGGGCTCGGGGATGAAAATCAAAGTATTGATGGCGCTGTGCGCCATCGCCGCGCTTTGTGGCTGCCAGACCAGCAATCAGGCCGACTATATACAGATTGGCTACGGGCCAAGCTTCGAAGTCGCGCATGCTCAATGTGAATTAAGATCAGGCTCGGTCGACCAGGGGTACATTGCCATTGGATCACCCGCATTCGTCGCGGGCGCCGGGCTTGGCAACGCGATTGGCAATGCCGTGGCGGAAGACCAGTTCATGAAAAACTGCCTCATCATAAACGGGTGGAAACTTGCTCCGCGTGGCCAGAAGACCTCGCCGACGGCGGTTTCGTCGAACCCTGCGGTGGTGACAGCCGGATCCGGTCTGATGAGACCGCCGGGAAGTTGGATCAATGCAGCCCTTCTCGATTGGTCGGCCGCGAACAAACAGTGCATCGCCGGCAACAAGCCTGCGTGCAGCACGAGAGCAAAGCTTGGGGCGCAGTTAAGGGCCGCAGGCATCAATCCGGCACCGATCTGACGAGTGGCAAGGCCCGCCATCGATAGGCATCGGGTAGATGAGGAGCCCGATGAAAGGTTAGGCCGTCTGGACGCGAGCGACTCAGCGGCTCAATCGCAAGGTCGGCTGTGCGCTCGCGCTCGTCATCGATTTCGCACGTGCCACTCCGCTGCGCTGGCGTGTCGACGGCCGCTTTCAATTGATCCAGCCCAACGGCACTAGAAAGCTGGTGAGCCGACGCATCCTCATCGCTCGCCAAATCTCAAGAACCCCCGAAAACCACCGAGACATTCCCGCCTGCGTGACGCTCGAGCCGGCCGGCGAGGTCGAGTTCCAAAAGCACCATGGAAACCTGGGCGGCGTGCAGGCCGGTGTGACGGATGATGTCGTCTACGGCCACCGGCGTCGGACCGAGCGCCTCGACGACGCGGGCGCGGTCGTTCTCGCCGGGCGGCGGCATTGCCGAAAAGTCGTGCGGCTCTTCAAGCGGTGCCGTCCTTGGCGTCCGTGCTCCGGCCAGTGGTGCGATTGCGGCTGAAACATCGGCCGCTTCGGTGACCAGCGTGGCGCCGTCCTTCAGCAGGCCGTTGGCGCCAGAGGCGCGCGGATCGAGCGGCGAGCCGGGGACAGCGAAGACCAGCCGTCCCATCTCGCCGGCTAGCCTGGCGCTGATCAGCGAGCCGGAGCGTTGCGCTGCCTCCACCACGACCAGTCCCAGCGCCATACCGGCGACGAGGCGGTTGCGGCGCGGAAAGTCTTGCGCGCGCGGCTGCCAGCCGAACGGCATTTCCGAAACGATGGCGCCGCCGCGCTCGGCAATCTCGTCGCACAGTCCGGCATTCTCGGGCGGGTAGGGCAGGTCGATGCCGCCGGCGAGCACGCCGATCGTGCCGGTCGGAAGGCTGCCCTGATGCGCCGCCGTGTCGATACCGCGCGCAAGGCCGGAGACGATGCCGTAGCCGTCGCGGCCGAGATCCGCCGCGAGCATCCGCGCCATCTTGATGGCGGCCAGCGAGGCGTTGCGGGCGCCGACGATCGCGATCGCCGGCAAACGGAACACCGCGCCTTCGCCCTTGACTGCGAGCAGCGGCGGCGGATGGTCCATGTTTTTCAGCAAGGCAGGATAGTCGGCCTCGCCGATGCCGACGAAGCGGGCGCCGGCCCGCGTGGCAGCTCCCAGCTCCGCCTCGGCCTCGGCAACGGAAAGGGATGCGGACCATCTTTCTGGCGCCGCCCGAAATCATCAGCTCGGGCAGGATCTCCAGCGCCGTCTCGGCCGAGCCGAAGCGGTTGATCAGGTCGCGAAACGAGGCCGGGCCGACATTCTGCGTGCGGATCAGGCGAAGCCAGCTCAGCCGCTGCCGGTCGCTGAGGCGCGGCCCGGCGCCACGCTCGCTCACTCCTTGGTCTCGATCTTGCTCTCGGTGCCGGCAAGCAGCCGCGAGATATTTGCCCTGTGCTTTACGAAGACGATCAGGCTCATCAGTGCGAACAGCCCGGCAATCTCAGGCGTGCTGAGGAAATAGAGGGCTATGGGCACAGCGACCGCTGCCGTCAGCGCCGCCAGCGAGGAGTAGCGGAACAGGAAGGCAACGGCCAGCCAGACAACGGCGAAGATCAGCGCCACCTGCCAGGCAAGGCCGATCAAGACGCCGAGATAGGTGGCCACGCCCTTGCCGCCCTTGAAGCCGAGCCAGACCGGATAAAGATGGCCGAGAAAGGCGCCGAAGCCGGCCAAAAGCCCGAGCTCGGGCGCAAAGCGACCGGCAATGAGTACGGCTGCCGTGCCCTTCAACGCGTCGAGTAGCAGCGTCGCCGCGGCCAGGCCCTTATTGCCGGTGCGCAGCACATTGGTGGCGCCGATATTGCCGGAGCCGATGTTGCGCACGTCGCCAAGTCCGGCGGCACGGGTGATCAGCAGCCCGAACGGGATCGAGCCGAGCAGATAGCCGAACACCAATGCCAAGACGGGACCATAAGCCATTGTTTCCCCCGGTATTTTCTTTGATCGACCAGATCAGGGCGCTGCATCGGCAGCGCTGGTTTCCGGCCTTAGACCGAAAACACTGTGCGACCCGCAACCATCGTTTGCAAGACCTTGCCTTGCAGCCGCGCGCCCTCGAAACAGGTGTTCTTCGAGCGCGAGCGGATACCGTCCTCGCTGACGATCCATGGCTCGTCCAGATCGACCAGCGCAAGGTCGGCTATCGCACCCGGCTTCAACGTGCCGCCGGGCAGGCCGAACAGCCTGGCTGGCGCGGTGGATAGCGTCTCGACCAGCCGGAGCAGCGTCACATCGCCATTGTGATAAAGCCGCAGCGCCACGCTCAAAAGTGTTTCGAGCCCGATGGCGCCGGCCGCCGCGTCGGCAAAGGGCAGGCGCTTGGTGTCGACGTCCTGCGGATCGTGCGAGGAGACGATGATGTCGATCGTGCCGTCCTTGATCGCCTCGATCATCGCCAACCGGTCTTCCTCGGCACGCAGCGGCGGCGTCAGGCGAAAGAAGGTGCGGTATTCGCCGACATCGTTCTCGTTGAGCGACAGATTGTGGATCGACACGCCTGATGTGACATTCGCGCCGTCCGATTTCGCCCGCGTCACCGCGTCTGCCGCCATCGCCGTCGAGATCTTTGCCGCGTGATAGGCGCCGCCGGTCAGCCGCGCCAGCGCAAGATCGCGCTCCAGCGGAATGAACTCGGCCTCGCGCGGAATGCCGGCAAGGCCGAGCCAGCTTGCATAGAGGCCTTCATTCATCACGCCTGATGAGGCGAGGTCGGCATCCTGGGTCTCGTGCGCGACCACGCCGCCGAAATCGCGCGCATAGGTCAGAGCGCGGCGCATCACCAGCGCGCTGGCGATGGTGTTGCGCCCGTCGGTGAAGGCGACCGCGCCGGCCTCTCGCAGCAGCCCGAACTCGGTCATCTCGCGACCGTCGAGGCCCTTGGTGATCGCCGCCGCCGGAAAGATGTTGACGCTCGCCGTATCCTTGGCAGTGCGCAGCACGAATTCGACCAGCGCGACATTGTCGATCACCGGGTCGGTGTCGGGCATCATGACGATGGAGGTGACGCCGCCGGCCGCTGCTGCGACGCTGGCCGAGGCAATGGTTTCGCGATGTTCGCCACCTGGTTCGCCGATGAAGACGCGGGCGTCGATCAGGCCGGGTATGATCGCCTTGCCGGCGCAATCGATGACGATGGCGCCCTCGGGGACGCCCTGGTTCAAGGCCGCCTTGCCGGCGGCGACAATCTTGCGGCCCTCGATGATGACCGTGCCGATCTCGTCGACGCCGCGTGACGGGTCGATGACATGGGCTTTGCTGAAGACCGTCGTATTCACGCGCCACGGCCCTCCTGGTTGCGGCGCGGATCGAGCAGCGCCTCCATCACCGCCATGCGCACGGCAACGCCCATCTCCACCTGTTCCTGGATGACGCTCTGCGGGCCATCGGCGATTTCCGAGGCGATCTCGACGCCGCGGTTCATTGGGCCGGGATGCATCACCAGCGCGTCGCCCTTGGCCGCCTTCAGCTTCTCGGCATCGAGGCCGAAATAGCGGAAATATTCGCGTACCGAAGGTACGAAGGCGCCCTCCATGCGCTCGCGCTGCAGGCGCAGCATCATCACCACGTCGGCGTCCTTGAGGCCTTCGGCCATCGAGCGGGCGACGATCACACCCATCTTCTCGATGCCGGCGGGCAGAAGCGTCGAGGGTGCTACGACGCGCACCTGCGCGCCGAGCGCGTTGAGCAGCATGATGTTGGAGCGTGCGACGCGCGAATGCAGGATGTCGCCGCAGATCGCCACGATCAGCTTCGACAGCGACCCCTTGGCACGGCGGATGGTCAGCGCGTCGAGCAGCGCCTGCGTCGGGTGCTCATGGGCGCCGTCACCTGCATTGACCACCGAGCAACCAACCTTTTGCGCCAGCAGCGCCGCCGCGCCCGCCGACTGGTGGCGGATGATCAGGATGTCGGGGCGCATGGCGTTCAGCGTCATCGCCGTGTCGATCAGCGTCTCGCCCTTCTTCACCGAGGAGCTCGCCACCGACATGTTCATGACGTCGGCGCCGAGCCGCTTGCCGGCAAGCTCGAACGACGACTGCGTGCGGGTCGAGGCTTCGTAGAAGAGGTTGATCTGGGTGCGGCCGCGCAGCGTCGAGGTCTTCTTCTCCGACTGTCGCGAGATCGCAACGGCCTGGTCCGCCCGGTCGAGCAGCAGCTCGATGTCGGCGGGGGAAAGGTCGCGGATGCCCAGAAGATGGCGGTGGGGATAGAGCGGCAGGGACGAAGCGTCGGTCATCTCAAGGCGCTGCTATAGGGTGGAGATTCCGCGGCTGCAAGCACCTGCTTTGGATTGGGCTGGTTCTCCCCGGTATTTTCGTCGCGCGCATTGCCCAGGTTCGGCTATAAACCGCCGATGGCCTCGGATTCGCGACCGCGGCCTTCGAATGATAAGGACAGGGCGTGACCGACGACGTGACGAACCAGCCGCCGCCGCTGGCAGGGGGCAACGCCTGGCGGGGCGATCCGTTGCTGATCCAGCTTGCCGAGCGCTTTTCCGATCCGGTGCGCAGGGATCTCGACGGGCTCGGCCGTTTCGTGTTGACGCACGAGGCGCAGGAACTGGCGCGTCTCGCCAATGTCGAAACGCCGAAGCTGAGGACCCACGACCGCCAGGGCCGGCGCATCGACCTCGTAGAGTTCCATCCTGCCTACCACGCGCTGATGCGCCGTTCGGTGGCGAATGGGCTGCATTCCTCGGTGTGGGAAAATGGCGACGCCGAGATCGGCCGCCGCCATCAGGTGCGCGCCGCCCGCTTCTATCTGACTGCCGGGCTCGAGACCGGGCACCTCTGTCCCATCACCATGACCAGCGCTTCGCTAGCGGCGCTGATGGCAAGCCCAAAGCTGTTCCGCGAATGGGCGCCCAGGGTGACGACGCGCAAATACGACCAGAGCCAAAAGCCGCCGGTCGAAAAGACCGGGCTGACGCTCGGCATGGGCATGACCGAGAAGCAGGGCGGCACCGATGTGCGCGCCAACGTCACCAGGGCCGAGCGCGCCGGCAATGGTTTCTATCGCCTGACCGGCCACAAATGGTTCATGTCGGCGCCGATGTCGGACGCCTTCCTCGTGCTCGGGCAGGCGCCGGAAGGGCTCTCATGCTTCCTCGTTCCCCGCATACTCGGCGACGGGTCCGGCAACGGCTTCCGCTTCCAGCGGCTGAAGGACAAGCTCGGCAACCGCTCCAATGCTTCATCGGAGGTGGAATTCGTCAACGCCATCGGCGAGATGGTCGGCGAGCCGGGTGCCGGCGTGAAGACGATCATGGACATGGTGACGCTGACCCGGCTCGACTGCGCCGTCGCCTCATCGGCGATCATGCGCGCCGGACTGGCCGAGGCCGCCCACCACACCCGTCACCGCCAGGTGTTCGGCACCAATCTGATCGAACAGCCGCTGATGCAGCGCGTGCTGGCCGACATGGCGCTCGATGTCGCCGCTGCCACCGCGCTGTCGTTCCGGCTGGCGCGGTCCTTTGACGAGGCGGCCAGCGACCGCGGTGAGGCGGCATTCGCCCGCGCCATGACGCCGGTCGTCAAATACTGGGTCTGCAAGATCGCGCCGCCGCTTCTCTATGAAGCGATGGAATGCCTCGGCGGCAATGGCTATGTCGAGGAAGCGCCGCTCGCCCGCTACTATCGCGAAGCGCCGGTCAACGCGATCTGGGAGGGGTCGGGCAATGTCATGGCGCTCGACGTGCTGCGCGTGCTTGGCCGCGCACCAGGCCTGTTCGAAGACGTGCTTGCCGGCATCGACCGCGACCTCGGCGCTGGCGGACGCGGCACCATCGGTGTGCTCAAGGCGGCGATGCAGGTTGCCGCGACCGACGAGGGTTCGGCCCGCCTGCTCACCGAGCAACTGGCGCTGTCGGCGGCAGCGGCTGAGCTTCGCCGGCTGGGGGCAGGGCGGATTGCCGACGCCTTCGTCGAGACGCGCCTCGCCGGCCAGTGGCGCACCACCTACGGCATGCTCGATTCGCGCCATGATGCGCGCATGATCATCGATACGCTGTATCCGCCGACCAACTGAAATCACTGCGAGGGATTTTTTGCCTTCCGGCTGACCTCGCCAGTCTGTGGATGGCCGTTAACCTTAACAAATGGTTTCCGTTGCGATGACCCACCGCAAGGCCCACTGTCCTGACTACCGAAGCAGGAACGCCATGCGGCACGTATTGACCTCATTTCTGGCCTTGCACTGGGCGGTCGTTTTCGCCCTGCTGGCGTTCATCTGCATCGACGGCAATCGCGGTGTTGCAGCAGCCCTCGGCGTGCTGGGCGTAGCCGTCCAGAACACACGCTTCGCCGATCTCGAAAACGCCATCGTCGTCGCGCCGCTCGCCATAGCACTGCTGGTCGTGGCGGTGCTGTTCTGCTGGGCCTTCGTCGAGACATTGATCAATGTCGTGGCAAACCCGGACGCCGGCGACGGCGTCGTGCGGATTGCCTTCATTTCCGCATCCGCCGTGTTGTCGCTGATCCTGGTCGGCGGCGCAGCGCAAGGCATCAACGGCCTGTTCATGGTAGTCGCCGTGCAACTGGCGGCACTGCTGGCGTCCTATGTCGCCATGCTTGCCGAGCGACGGTCGGAAACTGCTACCGCGGTTTCGGTCGACGGCGACATCCGCGCCGCCGCCATTGTCATGGCAAAGGGAGCCGCACATAGCTCCTTGCTGTCACGCATCTCCGGCCGATCGGACACAAACCTGGGGGATGGCCGCTGATGCGCACGCTGTTCGCGCTGTGGCTGGCGCCACTCCTACTGTTCTGGGGGTGGTTCTTCCTGTCACTCAACGACATGAATTTCGGCTACGTGATGTTAAGCCGGCAACTGCACGACCTGGTGTTCCAGCTCTACGGGCAGATGCTGGGCATCGATCCGGCAATCATTCCAGGCATGGTGGCAAGGGCCTGCGTCTTCGACGGGTTCCTGCTGACGGCACTATGGGCATTCCGCCGCCGCCGCAACATTGCCGCCTGGATCAGGCGCCGTTGGATGAACCCGGTTCCGTCCGAGCGCTTCCAGCAAGCGACTGAAGCCGGTCCAGAACTCCCTGCAGAATAAAGGCCGCCGCCGCCGAATCGATCTTGCCGGCGCGTTTCTTGCGTGAAAAGTCCATCTCGATCAGCGTCCGCTCGGCAGCAACCGTCGACAGCCTCTCGTCCCAGAGCACGAAGGGCAGGTCGGATACGGTAGCCATGTTGCGCACGAAGGCGCGGGATTTCTGGGCACGCGGACCTTCCGAGCCGTCCATGTTGACCGGCAGGCCGAGCACCACCACGCCGACATTGTCCTTCTGCAACTGGGCAAGCAGCAAGGCAGCGTCCAGCGAGAATTTCCTGCGCATGATGACCGGGCGCGGATGGGCAAAGGAAAGGCCACGGTCGGAAACCGCTACGCCGATCGTTTTGTCGCCGAGGTCGAGCCCGGCCAGCGTCTTGCCGCCTTCGAGCCGTGCCGGCACCTCCTCGATGGTGATGATACTCAACAGCTTTCCTTTGACCCGCAAGCGTCGCGTGACCATTTGGACGCGCAAACCGACGCTGTAGCACTTTAATTTTACCCCCGGCGTTCTATCCTTTGACGGACCAGAAATCGAGGAACGCATTGATGAAATTGACCTGGTACGGACATTCGGCATTCCGCATCGAAACCGCGGGCGCGAACATCCTCATCGACCCCTATCTGATCGGCAATCCGTCATGGACAGGTGGCTGGGAGGGACCGGCGGAAGGCGTCACGCACGTGCTTTTGACCCATGGCCACAGCGATCACATCAGCGGCGCGCTGGAAGTGCTCAACAAAAGTGGCGCCATGCTGGTCGCCAATTTCGAGGTCTGCATGTACCTGGTCGGCAAGGGCGCCAGCGACAAGAAGATCAATCCCGGCAATATCGGCGGTACAGTTGATTGCGGCCCTTTCACCACCACTTTCGTCCAGGCGCTGCACTCGTCGTCGTTCCCGGGCGACAACGGCCAGAACACCTACCTCGGCAATCCGGGCGGGCTCATCCTGCATTTCCAGGAGGACAAGACGCTCTACCATATGGGCGACACCGACATCTTTTCCGACATGGCGCTGATCAATGAACTGCACGAGCCGAGGATCGGCATCGTGCCGATCGGCGACCGCTTCACGATGGGTGGCGCGGTGGCCGCACTCGCCTGCCGGCGCTTCTTCCGTTTCGACACGGTCGTCCCTTGTCACTTCGGCACGTTTCCGATCATCGACCAGACAGCCGACAAGTTCGTGGCGGGGCTGGAGGGATCCGGTGTGAAGGTCGCATTGCCGGAGATCGGCGAGACGATCGATCTATAAAACACGGTCACTCTGTAGGACCGCCATAGGCATCTGGCCTGGTTGCGGAATGATGCAGGTTGCGCGGCACGCGCCGCGCCGCTATAGCGCGACCTGGTTTTCCCGAAGGCAAAAAACATGTCCGTTGATCTTCTGACAGTGAAGCGTGTTGCGCATCTCGCCCGCATCGCGGTGAGCGAGGAAGATGCCGAGCGCATGACCGGCGAATTGAACGCCATCCTTGGCTTCGTCGAGCAATTGAACGAGGTTGATGTCTCAGGCGTCGAGCCGATGACTTCGGTCATACCGATGGAGATGAAGAAGCGCCAGGACGTCGTCACCGACGGCAGCAAGGCCGCCGATATCGTCGCCAACGCTCCGGCAACCGAAGAGAATTTCTTCCTCGTCCCGAAGGTCGTGGAGTAGGCGGCGATGGCAATCGAAATCGCCATTGAGACGCCGCTGCAGGACGACGTGCGCGGACTGGTCAAGGAGCTCAACGCCACGCTGCTCGAACTGACGCCGCCGGAGCACTGCTATCACATGACCGTCGAACAGATGGCCGACAAGCAGACGACCGTCTTCGTCGCCCGCGACAATGGCCTTGCCATCGGCTGCGGCGCATTGAAACGCCACGATGGCGCGGTCGGCGAGGTCAAGCGCATGTATACGCGGCCTTCGCATCGCGGACAAAAGATCGGCGCCAAGATCGTCGATCAGGTCGAGGCGCTGGCGCGCAGCGAAGGGCTGAAACGTCTGGTGCTGGAAACCGGCGACCGTCATCCCGCCGCCTGGACCGTCTACGAGCGTGCCGGGTTTTCGCGCTGCGGCCCGGTACTGGATTATCCCGATTCCGAATGGTCGGTATTTTACGAAAAGAGCCTTGCCTGATGAGCGACCTGACCCGACTGACGATTTCGCAGGCCCGCGCCAAGCTGCGCGCCAAGGAGATCACCGCAGCCGAGATCACCCAGGCCTATCTCCAGGCGATCGAGCGCGCCAACCCGGCGCTCAATGCCTATGTCGCCGTCACCGACGACAAGGCGCGCGACATGGCCAGGGCCTCCGATGCCAGGCTGGCGAAAGGCGAGGGCGGAGCGCTGGAAGGCATCCCGATCGGCATCAAGGATCTGTTCGGCACCGAAGGCGTCCACACCCAAGCCTGCAGCCATGTGCTGGACGGTTTCAAGCCGCACTACGAATCGACCGTCACTACCAATCTCTGGGCTGACGGCGCCGTCATGCTGGGTAAGCTCAACATGGACGAGTTCGCCATGGGCTCGTCCAATGAGACCTCCTATTATGGCCCGGTCATCAACCCGTGGCGGCGTTCGCGCCTCGATACGGTGGTGATGCCGACGACGCATCAGGGCGATGGCGGCTTTGTCTCCGCCGGCGGCACCAGGACCGCCCGCACGCTGGACAACGCCCAGCTGGTGCCGGGCGGCTCGTCGGGCGGATCGGCCACCGCCGTCTCGGCCTTCCTGTGCGCCGGCGCCACCGCGACCGACACCGGCGGCTCGATCCGCCAGCCCGCCGCATTCACCGGCACGGTCGGCATCAAGCCCACCTATGGCCGCTGCTCGCGCTGGGGCATCGTCGCTTTCGCCTCGTCGCTCGACCAGGCAGGACCAATCGCCCGCGACGTGCGCGATGCAGCGATCCTTTTGAAGTCGATGGCCTCGGTCGATCCGAAGGACACCACCTCGGTCGACCGACCAGTGCCGGACTACGAGGCAGCGATCGGCCGCCCGATCAGGGGCATGAAGGTGGGCATCCCCAAGGAATACCGCGTCGACGGCATGCCCGAGGATATCGAGGCGCTGTGGCAGAAGGGCATTGCCTGGCTGAAGGATGCCGGCGCCGAGATCGTCGACATTTCGCTGCCGCACACGAAATATGCCTTGCCGGCCTATTACATCGTCGCGCCCGCCGAAGCTTCGTCCAACCTCGCGCGCTATGACGGCGTCCGCTACGGCCTGCGAGTACCGGGCAAGGACATCGTCGAGATGTACGAGAAGACCCGCGCCGCCGGTTTCGGCCGCGAGGTCAAGCGCCGCATCATGATCGGTACGTATGTGCTGTCGGCCGGCTACTACGATGCCTACTATCTGCAGGCGCAGAAGGTGCGCACCCTCATCAAGCGCGACTTCGAGAATGTCTTTGCCGCTGGTGTCGATGTCATCCTGACCCCGGCGACACCGTCCGCGGCCTTCGGCGTCGCCGACGAGGACATGGCCGCCGACCCGGTCAAGATGTACCTCAACGATATCTTTACGGTCACCGTGAACATGGCTGGCCTGCCGGGTATCGCAGTGCCGGCGGGCCTCGATGCCAAGGGCCTGCCGCTCGGCCTGCAGCTCATCGGTCGGCCCTTCGACGAAGAAACGCTGTTCCAGACTGCCCATGTCATTGAACAGGCGGCCGGCACATTCCAGCCGGAGAAGTGGTGGTAGGATCATTTCTCGTCTAGGGGGCGGGTGAGGGATGTTCTACTATCTTTCCAAGATCCTTTGGGCCTTCGTCCAGCCGCTCAATTTGGCGATTTTCTTGCTATTGGCGGGCCTGCTCGCGGCGGTGTTCGGCCGGCGGCGGCTGTTTGCTACCGGCAGCGTGCTGGTCCTCCTGATCCTGGTGCTTTCGGCCTGGACCTCGCTCGGCGCCATGATGCTCAATCCGCTGGAGGAGCGTTTTCCGCGACCGCCGCTACCGGAAAGGGTCGACGGCATCGTCGTGCTCGGCGGTGGTCTCGAGGGCGCCATCAATCTGGTGCGCGGCGGCTACGAGCTGAACTCCGGCGGCGATCGAATGGTCGAAACCGCGATCCTCGCCCGGCGGTTTCCGTTGACGAAAGTGGTCGTCTCCGGCGGCAACGGCGAACTGTTCCAGGACGCCGAGGGCGATGGCACCACTGCACCGCGTTTGCTCACCGCCCTTGGCGTGTCAGCCGATCGCCTGATCCTGGAGAAGAAATCCCGCAACACTTACGAAAATGCCGTCTTCACCAAGCAACTGGTGACGCCGAAACCGGGCGAAACTTGGCTGCTGGTCACCTCGGCCTTCCACATGCCGCGCGCCAAGGCGCTGTTCGACAAGGCCGGCTTTGCGACCATTGCGTGGCCGGTCGACTACCGCACCTCAGGCAAGGAAGGCATTGGCATGTTCCGCGACAATGCCGTCGATTCCCTGCAGATCACAGCCATGGCAGCCCGCGAATGGATCGGGCTTTTCGCCTACTGGCTGTCGGGCCGGATCGACCAGCCTTTCCCCGGGCCGGGCGGCTGACCGATCACGGCCTGTCTGGCCGCCGAGAAGAACTGGCGCCGCACCAGCACCGCCAGCAGCAGCAGCGTCGACAGCACGAACACAATCGGGTCGACGAACCAGCCGAGATAGCCGATGGAGAAGAACACGCCGCGCAGGCCTGAATTGAAATGCCTTCCGGCCAGCATGTTCATGCTCGCAGCGCGCCACACCGCCGTTTCGGTGACCGGGTTGCGTGAGGCCTCGCCATGCAGGATCGGCACCGCACCGATCAGGATCGAGCAATAGTTGAAAAGGCGATAAGCCCAGCCGAACTTGAAGAAGGAATAGGCAAGGATCAGCACCAATCCGAACACCTTCATCTGGAAGGCCGGGCGGGATGATGTCGCACCTAACGGCAGGTCGCTCAGCACGGAAAGGACCTGATCGGAAGCGCCGAGCAGGGCAAAACAGCCGCCGATCGCGATCAGCGAGCTGGAGGCGAAGAAGGCGGTTCCCTGCTGCAGGCCGCTCATGATGGCGGTGTCAACGATGCGGATCTCGCGCTCGGCCATGGTCCGCATCCAGGCTTCGCGCTGCGCGTTCATCGCCGTTGTCAGCGATGTCCGGCTGACCAGTTTTCCGTCGGAGGCAAGCGTATGCAGCACCCATACGACGAGGAAGAAGGCCAGCGCCGCGAGATCGGCTGTCGAGAGATGGAAGGAATCGCCCATGCGCCCTTTTACCACAAGCGCAGCCGCCGCTTCGATGGCCGAACGCAATGATGTCGCTGCCGGAGCAAACAAGGTCGGCAGGTGCTGCGCCGCAACCTCCAAAACAGCGGAAACATCACGGGAATTCCTATATGTAGGTTTCCAATAGGGTCCTAGGAGACAGCCGCGCGTGTTCCTTTCGGTTTTCGACCTGTTCAAGATCGGCATCGGACCGTCGAGTTCGCACACGATGGGACCGATGACGGCGGCGCAGCGTTTCCTTGGTGAGGTCGCGGGAGACGACTGGCCACGGCCGGTCGGCGCAAAGGTCGACCGCATCGCCGCCAGCCTGCACGGTTCGCTCGCCTACACCGGCATCGGCCATGGCTCGGACCGTGCCGTCGTCCTTGGCCTCGCCGGTCAGACGCCGCAGACGGTCGATCCGGATCAGGCCGACGGCATCGTTGCCCGCATTGCGGCCGACAAGCGGATTTCTCCGCCCGGCCATCCATCCTATCGCTTCGATCCGGCTACGGACCTGGTGCTGGACCGCAAGACGCCGCTGCCCGGCCACGCCAACGGCATGGCCTTCTACGCCTATGATGCCGGCGATCGCCTGTTGCTGAAGCGCATCTATTATTCGATCGGTGGCGGCTTCGTGGTTTCGGACGAAGAGCTGCAGCGGATGAAAGCCAAGGGATCGGCGACGACCGAAGGCAAGAAGGTGCCCTATCCCTTCAAGAACGCCGTCGAGATGCTGGCGATGGCGGCAAGGAGCGGGCTTTCCATTGCCGACATGAAGCGCGTCAACGAGGAGACGCAGATGTCGCGCGAGGACCTCGATGCCGGCCTCGACGCCATCTGGGCCGCCATGAAGGGCTGCATCGATCGCGGCCTGTCGCAGGACGGCATCATGCCGGGCGGGCTGAAGGTGCGCCGCCGCGCGCGGCAATTGCACGACAAGCTGCAGGAACAGTGGCAGCAGAACCGGCCCAACCCGTTGCTCGCCAATGACTGGCTGTCGATCTACGCCATGGCGGTCAACGAGGAGAACGCCGGCGGCGGACGCGTCGTCACAGCGCCGACCAACGGTGCTGCCGGCACGCTGCCGGCCGTGCTGCGCTACTGGTTGCATTTCCATCCCGAAGCCGACCAGCCAAGCATCCGCGACTTCCTGCTGACGGCGGCGGCCGTCGGCGGCATCATCAAGACCAACGCCTCGATTTCGGGCGCCGAAGTCGGCTGCCAGGGCGAGGTCGGGTCGGCTTCGGCAATGGCGGCCGCGGGCCTGTGCGCAGTCATGGGCGGCACGCCCGAACAGGTCGAGAATGCCGCCGAGATCGCGTTGGAACATCATCTCGGCATGACCTGCGATCCCGTCGGCGGATTGGTGCAGGTACCGTGCATCGAGCGCAACGCACTTGGCGCCGTCAAGGCGGTGACCGCGGCTTCGCTCGCCATCAAGGGCGACGGCGTCCATTTCGTGCCGCTCGACGCAGCAATCGAGACCATGCGCCAGACCGGCCTCGACATGAACGAGAAATACAAGGAGACCAGCCTCGGCGGGCTGGCCGTCAATGTCGTGGAGTGCTGAGCCAAACCTGGCACAGCGCGCTGGCACTGTGGAGAAGTCGATCAGGCCGTTGACGCCTTCGCGTGCCGAACTAAACCTTATTCCATGGCTCTCAATCTCATAAAGCTTTGCGTCGGCTGCGACAGCGTCGAGGATCTGGAGGAGTGGATCGCCTTTCGCCTCGACGAACGGCGGCGCGCCGGTGAGCCGGCCGAGCACTACCACACCACCCGCATGGTGCCGACGCGCGGCGCCGAAATCACCGACGGCGGCTCGCTCTACTGGGTGATCAAGGGCAACGTGCAATGTCGCCAGTCGATCACCGAAATCCGGCCCTTCACCGACAATGACGGCATCGGCCGCTGCCATTTGATCCTCGACCCTCTGGTCGTGCGAACGGACTGGCAGCCACGGCGAGCCTTCCAGGGCTGGCGCTACCTGAAACCTTCCGATGCGCCGGCCGATCTCGGCAAGGGCAAGGCGGGGCTGGTCGAGATGCCGCCGAAACTCAGGCGCGAGCTTGCCGATCTGGGCTTGCTCTGAGTTGCGCAGCATCTAACTGCTTTGCGCAACCGGCCGGTGGCCCTTCATGTCACTTGGCGTGGGGCTTGCAAGCAGCCCGGCAACGCCACATCTTGATTTGCATGAGCGACAACAAGCAGCCGGTGCCCGCAAGGGCCGATCCTGCGCCGGTCAAGCAGTCAAGCACCGGCGAGATCGAAGCCTTCATTCGTCAGGCGAAGGCCGCGACCGGCGCCGGCAGGCTGATCCTGTCCCTCGACGCGACGATGAGCCGCCAGCCCACCTGGGACCTGGCCAGCACGCTGCAGGGCGAGATGTTCGACGCCGTCGGCAAGGTCGGAAGTCTCAGTGTCCAGCTGGTTTATTTTCGCGGCCTCGGTGAGTGTCGTTCGTCGGGCTTCGTTACCGACACCAATGCCTTGAAGAAGCTGATGACGCGGATCGACTGCCGCGCCGGCCACACCCAGATCGGCAAGGTACTCGTCCGTGCGCTGAAAGAGACGGCGGCGGCCAAGGTCAATGCGCTCGTCTATATCGGCGACGCAATGGAAGAAAACATCGACGATCTCGCCGAAAAGGCCGGCAGCCTCGGCCTGCATGGCGTTCCTGTCTTCGTCTTTCAGGAAGGTCATGATTCCGGCGCAGAAAAAGCGTTCAAGGAAATAGCGCGGCTGTCCAAAGGGGCTTGGTTCCGTTTTGATCGGAGTGCTGCCGCGACCTTGGCCGGACTGCTTTCGGCGGTTGCCGTGTTTGCGACCGGCGGGCTGAAGGCGCTTGAGGCCAGGGCAGGCCGGAAGACCGGCTGATGATCGAGCATATGCGGGGCGGCGGAAACTGATGGGCGCAATTATCGCACTTGTTGCGTTGCTTCTGGTGCTTCTCGGCGCGGCCGCGATCTTTCTCCGCGCCGACCCGGCAAAATTGGCCAGCGGCATGAGGACGCTCGGGCCTGTCGTTCTGGGGCTGGTCGGCATTGCCGTGCTTGCAGTCGGGCGCGAAGGCATCGGCGGCATGATCCTGGCCGCGGCGCTCGCCTGGTATGGTTCCGTGCGGATGAAACGCCCAACAGCAAAACCGGCGGCGGGCAAGCGTTCCACGGTGCGCACCGCGGCACTCGAAATGGAGCTTGACCACGACACCGGCAGGTTGGAGGGGCTGGTTCTGGCCGGCCGCCAGGAGGGCAAGATGCTGGGTGCGATGGGCTTGGCCGAACTGCTGCAGCTTTACCGCGAGCTCCCCGGCGATCCGGAGAGCCGCCAACTTCTAGAGACGTATCTTGACGGCCGGTTTCCCGTTTGGCGCAAAGACGCGGAGACGAACGGTGACGAAGGGCTGGGTGTTGCGCCAGGTTCGGGCGCCATGACTAAGGAGGAGGCCTACAAGATCCTTGGTCTTGAAGCGGGGGCCGCCGCGGCGGATGTCCGCAAGGCGCACCGCCGCCTGATGCAGCGCCTGCACCCCGATATCGGCGGCACGTCTTTCCTGGCGGCGCGGATCAATGAAGCCAAGGACGTCTTGCTCTCCAACCACAACTCGTCTCCTTAACGCAGAACTTTTCCGGGAGATATTTTCTACGTCGCCCTACTGCTGGACGGCGTAGCACGCGATTTTTTTCTTCTTCAAAGCATTGCAGGCGCTCCAGGCGGCGGTCTTCGAACCGAAGCCGCCGAACCGGGCGCGGTAGTAGGTCACCCCGTCCTTCTCGAAAGGGACGGTGAAGCCCGATGCATCGGCCACGATCGACGGCGCCTGCTTACTCGTCTTGTCGAGCAAAGCCTGCGCTTCGGATTGCTTTGGCGAAGACGCGACCTGCACTGCCCAGCCGGACGGCACCGAGGCCGTGTTGACCGGATCGACCGCCTCAGCCGGCGCCGGTTCGGCGTAAGCGGCAACGACTTGTGGCGTCGAAACCTCGGTCGCGGCAGCCACGGCCACCGTTTTGACCTTCCTGATCTGGACGATGGGCGTGGTTTCCTCAGCGATAGGCGCGGTTTCATCTGCGGCGACGGTGGCATCGTCATCGAGCGCCGGCTTCTCGTCCGGCGTCGGCGCGTCATGCTTCGGCAGGAAAACTCTGGCCAGTGCTGTGACCGGATCGCCGCCGCCAGCCTTGGCGACCAAGGCGCCGCCACCGCGAGTCGATGCCCTCGGCATGTAGGTGTTGATCAGCGCAGCCATCTGGCTGTCACGGCTGCGGCCCGAGCTTCCCCCCATGACGACCGCGACAATACGGCGGTCGCCGTCGGCAACCGACGAGACGAGATTGTAGCCTGACGCGCGGGTGTAACCGGTTTTGATGCCGTCGACGCCCTTGATGCGGCCGAGCAGACGGTTGTGGCCGTTGATGCGCTTGCGTCCATAAAGGAAGGAACGTTGCGAGAAATAGCCGTAGTATTGGGGAAAGTGTTCCCTGAGTGCTATGCCGAGGACAGCCATGTCGTGCGCGGTGGTGAACTGGCCGGGGTTGGGCAGGCCGTTGGCGTTGCGGAAGACGGTGCCGTTCATGCCGAGCGCCCGCGCCTTGGCCGTCATCATCCGCGCGAAATTGGTTTCATTGCCGCCGAGGAGTTCGCCGAGCGCCGTCGCCGAATCGTTGGCCGACTTCGTCACCATCGACAGGATGGCCGTCTCCACAGAGACTGCGCCGCCGGGTCTGACACCGAGCTTGGTCGGCGGCTCAGCGGCCGCACTGGCCGAAAAAACCACTGGCGTGTTCTTGCTGACCCTGCCCTTCGCCATTGCTTCGAAGGTCAGGTAGAGCGTCATCATCTTGGTCAGCGAGGCAGGGTAGCGCCGGCCGTTGGCATCCGACGAATAAAGCACCTTGCCCGTCTTGGCATCGATGACGATGGCCGCCGACTTGGCCGCCAGCGACGAAGCAGCATCCGCGACGACGAAGGTCATCGCCAAGGCGATAATCATGATCGTTTTGAGGGTGGACGCAGATTTGGAAACGAAGCCCGACGACGCCTGACGCACTGATACTTCCCTTGAATTTTAGCAGCCCCGGAGGCGGCAAAGGGTCCTGCCTCACTTCCGGCCAAAGTATCGCGGCCAGCGTTACCAATCCGTTTATGGTAACCGCCGTGTTCACCATTTTCTTCGGGTTTGAGCCTCTCTTTATTCGAATCCTAGCCATTGCTGGCCTGGCCGAGGCATCGCATGTCGGCGAAATCTTGACTTTTGTGCAGCGCACAATATATTTACGTGCATTGCACAAGGGCGCCCGGGCAAAAAGGGGCGTTTCAACCAAAGGGAAACGTGAAATGACCCAGACTTATGAGGACTTCAGCAAATACGGCAAGGACTTAGCCGACACCGGATTGAAGAGCTTCGCTTCCCTTTCGAAGGGCGCGCAGGCGATCGCCGCCGAAGCAGGTGAATACACCAAGAAGAGCTTCGAAGCCGGCAGCGCCGCGGTCGAGAAAATCTTTTCCGCCAAGTCGTTTGAGAAGGCGATCGAGATCCAGTCCGACTTTGCCAAGCAGTCCTACGAGAGCTTCGTCGCCGAGGCTACCAAGATCGGCGATCTTTATGCTGAGCTCGCCAAGGAAGCCTACAAGCCGTTCGAATCGATCGTCGCCAAGGCGAAGTAATTTAGCCTTGTCCTGCTAAGGGCGGCCTTTCGGGCTGCGAAACAGACCCGGTCGCGGATGCGCGGCCGGGTTTTTTCATGCCGGGTTGAATTCCAGGGCCTTGCCGCCTTCACGATTTTGAAAATCAGCCCAGTTTGACCACCTAGCCATATTGTCAGCTAAACAGAAGGGCTTAAAATCGTCCATCGAAGACCTACATGTTGAACTCGCATGAGGATTCGAAAAGAGGCAGGACGTGACGATCGGTTTGACTGCCACGAAGCGCGCGGTGCGCATGCAGAACGGTGGCGACGGCAATGAGGCCGGGCGCGGCACGGCTGTCATCACGCGCACGAAAACCAAGACCAAGAAGCCCAGCCTCTATCGGGTCCTCATTCTCAACGACGACTACACACCCATGGAGTTCGTGGTTCACGTGCTGGAGCGTTTTTTCCAGAAGGACCGTGAAGCCGCCACACGCATCATGCTTCATGTTCACAATCATGGAGTGGGCGAGTGCGGGGTCTATACATTCGAGGTGGCCGAGACCAAAGTGTCCCAGGTCATGGATTTTGCCCGACAGAACCAGCATCCGCTGCAATGCGTGATGGAGAAGAAGTGAGGTAACATGCCGGCTTTCTCCCAAGGCCTGGAAAAGGCGCTTCACCAGGCGCTGACGCTCGCCAACGAGCGGCACCATGAATATGCAACCCTTGAACACTTGCTGCTCGCCCTGATCGACGACACCGAGGCGGCCGCCGTCATGCGCGCCTGTAACGTCGATCTCGATGAGCTGAAGCATACGGTTCTCACCTATATCGACACCGAGCTCGACAACCTCGTCACCGGCTACGACGAGGACTCCAAGCCGACGGCCGGTTTCCAGCGCGTCATTCAGCGCGCCGTGATCCACGTGCAGTCGTCCGGCCGCGAGGAAGTGTCCGGCGCCAATGTGCTCGTCGCCATCTTCGCCGAACGCGAGAGCCATGCCGCTTATTTCCTGCAGGAACAGCAGATGACCCGCTACGACGCGGTCAACTACATTTCGCACGGCATCGCCAAGCGCCCCGGTGCGTCGGAAACGCGCACAGCGCGTGGCGCCGAGGAGGAGCAAGGCGGCCAGAATGGTACGGAGCCGCAAGAGGACGGCGGCAAGAAGAAGCAGCAGGATGCGCTGACGGCCTATTGCATCAACCTGAACAACAAGGCCAAGGCCGGCAAGATCGATCCGCTGATCGGCCGTGAGAGCGAGATCAACCGCACCATCCAGGTGCTGTGCCGCCGCTCGAAGAACAATCCGCTCTATGTCGGTGATCCCGGCGTCGGCAAGACCGCGATCGCCGAAGGCCTCGCCAAGCGCATTGTCGAGGGCGACGTGCCGAAAGTGCTGCATGATGCCACCATCTTCGCGCTCGACATGGGCACGCTGCTGGCCGGCACCCGCTACCGCGGCGATTTCGAAGAGCGGCTGAAGCAGGTCGTCAAGGAGCTCGAGGACTATCCGGGCGCGGTGCTGTTCATTGACGAGATCCACACCGTGATCGGGGCAGGGGCGACGTCTGGCGGCGCCATGGATGCGTCGAACCTTCTCAAGCCTGCGCTATCGTCCGGCGCCATCCGCTGCATCGGCTCGACCACCTATAAGGAGTTCCGCCAGTTCTTCGAAAAGGACCGCGCCCTGGTGCGGCGCTTCCAGAAGATCGACGTCAACGAGCCGACCATTGCGGACGCCATCGAGATCATGAAGGGCCTGAAGCCCTATTTCGAGGAGTTCCACAAGGTCCGCTACACGACCGAAGCGATCAAGGCTTCTGTCGAATTGTCGGCCCGCTACATCAACGACCGCAAGCTGCCGGACAAGGCGATCGATGTGATCGACGAGACCGGCGCCTCGCAGATGTTGGTGCCGGAAGCCAAGCGCAAGAAGACCATCGGCATCAAGGAGATCGAAGCGACGATCGCCACCATGGCCCGCATCCCGCCGAAGACGGTTTCGGCCGACGACGAGAAGGTGCTGGCCGGCCTCGATGTCGAGCTGAAGCGCGTCGTCTATGGCCAGGATACCGCGATCAGCGCGCTGACCTCAGCGATCAAGCTGGCGCGTGCCGGCCTGCGCGAGCCGGAAAAGCCGATCGGGTCGTACCTGTTCTCTGGTCCGACCGGCGTCGGCAAGACCGAAGTGGCAAAGCAGCTCGCCGCTTCGCTCGGCGTCGAGCTGATCCGCTTCGACATGTCGGAATATATGGAACGCCACACCGTCTCGCGGCTGATCGGCGCGCCTCCCGGCTATGTCGGCTTCGACCAGGGCGGCCTGTTGACCGACGGCGTCGACCAGCATCCGCATTGCGTGCTGTTGCTGGACGAAGTCGAGAAGGCGCATCCGGACCTGTTCAACATCCTGTTGCAGGTCATGGACCACGGCAAGCTGACCGACCATAACGGCAAGCAGATCGACTTCCGCAATGTCATCCTGATCATGACCACCAATGCGGGCGCATCCGATGCGCAGCGCGCGGCGATCGGTTTTGGCTCGACCAAGCGTGAAGGCGACGATATCGAGGCGATCAACCGGCTGTTCACGCCGGAGTTCCGCAACCGTCTCGATGCGATCATACCGTTCAGCTCGCTGCCGATTCCGGTCATCCACCAGGTGGTGCAGAAGTTCGTCATGCAGCTCGAGGCCCAGCTTTCCGAGCGTGGCGTTACCTTCGACCTGTCGCCGGAGGCGATCGCCTGGCTGGCAGACAAGGGCTATGACGAGCGCATGGGTGCGCGTCCGCTCGGCCGCGTTATCCAGGAGCACATCAAGAAGCCGCTGGCCGACGAGGTGCTGTTCGGCAAGCTGAGGAAGGGTGGCACGGTGCGCGTCACCGTCGAGAAGAAGGAAACCGGCGAAACCGGCCTGAAGCTCGACTCGCTCGCCGACGAGGCGCCGGTCAAGCCGAAGAAGGAAGAGCCGGACGACATGCCGAAGGCCAAGAAGGCGGCGGCGAAGAAGCCTGCCGCGAAAAAAGCTGTGGCGCAAAAGCCGGAGCCCAAGGGCAAGGATGGCGGCAAGCGCAGCCTGGTGCCGCAACTGCCGCGCAAGAATTGATCGGTTCGCAAGTCAAAAAAGGCCCCGGTTTCGGGGCCTTTTCATTGTCTATTGGTTTCGCAGGAAAGGGCGACCGCGTTGTCAGATCAAGCAGCAACGCCGTCCGGCGCGAAACGGATCAGGAAATATCCGCACGCCTTCCAGATCGTGATCGATAAGAGCGCACCCGCGTAGCCGTCCAGGGCATAGTGCCAGCCAAGCACGACCGAGCTGACCATGATCGTGCAGGCGAATGCCCACATCAGGAGACCGGCCAGCCGGGAACGGCGCGTTGCGTAGAGAGAGAAAAGCACCGCCATCGCAACGTGCATGGATGGGAAGGCGGATATCCCGATACTGCCGTTGGTCGCGCCGGTATAGCCGTTCCACAGCATGTCTTGCGTGCTGAGCGCCCAGATTGGATAGATGCGATCGGCGGCGGCGAGTGCCTGCATGAGGGGATGAAAGTCGCTGCCGAGCCCCAGCCGCTCGTAAAAGCACGGCCCTGCCGACGACACACCCATCGCCAGGAAGAAGCCGCCAAGCGTCCACACCAGCATGAAACTCATCAGGAACTGGTGACGCAGCTTCGTATCTTCGCGTGTGATGCAGGCGGTGAAAACCGTGGTGATGAGCACGACGAACCAGAAATTGTACGCGATGTTGAGCATTCTCAATGCAAGTGGCGACTGGACGATGAACCATAGCCATTCATCTGGGGCTCGACCAAAGTGAAGGATCCGATCGGCGTGAGCTAGTGGCTTGTCCCATGCAAATGGGGAGAGGATTGCGATGGCTCCCTTCAGCACCCCGACGGCGGATATGATGGCGATGCTCGCGACCAGGCCATTCAGGCTGTTGGCAGTGCGTTCGGCGTCGCCGAAGAATCTGCCCAGCGATTTGAGGAAGGTGCCGAGCGGTTCGGTATCCCGCTTGACCAGCGCAAGGTGGAAAAATATCCCAAGTGCAAAGACGGAGCCGCAGATCCAGAAAGCGATGAAAAGGTACTGAGTGTATTCCTTCAGTATGCCGAAATCCGGCGTGTTTCCGGTATGCATGCCGACCGCTGTTGCCAGAAGCAGGGCCGTGACGGCCATGGCGTGCAGCAGCCGGTGCCGCCGAAAGGCACCCGCCAGAGTGCCCAGAAAAGCACGCCCGACAGCTGCCTTCGCCAGGCGTCTCGACGCCGCAATCGAATTTTCCAAGGTTTGAAACCCCAATGGCTCGCCACCGCCTCAGCGTTTTACCATGAGATCGTTCGATATTCCCTAACCAGACGATTCGAGTGCAAACGGTCGCATCTGGCGGTGCACGCGACCCGATGCCCCGGCCGGGCCCAAAAATCGTATTCTGGAACGTTGCGCTGCGCGGAGATTCTCCAAGCGAACCGAACGGGCTCGTCGGTTCGATGTTATCGATCGGCCCTGCACGCCGGCGGACTCCCGAGCTCAATTTCCGAGCGCCGTCCGTATCTTGTCGGCGTTTTCGGCCAGCACCTCGGGCTTTTCCATTTGCCCCGTATGCGGCTTCAACGGGATGCCCTCGAAGCGCGGAATGACGTGCACATGGAGATGAAAGACAGTCTGTCCGGAAGCTGGCTCGTTGAATTGCAGCACGGTGACGCCATCGGCGTCGAAGACTTGTTTAACCGCCCGCGCCACCTTCTGGACGACTACAAAGAGCGGGCCGAATGTTGCGGGATCGGCGTCGAGCAGGTTGCGGGACGGCACCTTCGGCACCACCAGCGTGTGGCCTGGCCCTTGCGGCATCACGTCCATGAAGGCGACAACCGCATCATCTTCATAGATGCGGTGCGACGGGATTTCGCCGCGCAGGATCTTGGCGAAAATGTTGTTGGGGTCGTAGACGGTCATGATCCCTCGCTGTTCGGTAGATCGGGGATGTTTGTCGCATGACGGGCAGGCGTCAAGATGCAGCCGCCATGAAATGGATCGCAGCCGGTTGGCTGTCGTTCGTCGCCGGTCAGGCAAGGTCGACCAAGCCTCGACCAGCGTGCGATGGAAGCGTCTTTAAGCACGGACGCACTCTCCAGGGTCATTTAGCGGATTCCGCAAGAGCGGCCAACCGGAGAGATAGGGAAGGGTCGCTACTCCGACAGATCCTTGCGGAACGGAGTATGTTCTTCCAGATATTCGGCCATCCGCTCGACCTCGCGGCGCTCTCGCCTGAGATAATCGGCCACCGCGTTGCGCAAGCCTGGATGCGCGATGTAGTGCGCCGAATGCATGGTCACCGGCCGGTAGCCGCGCGCCAGCTTGTGCTCGCCCTGTGCGCCCGCCTCGACCACCTTCAGCTTGCGGTCGATGGCGAAGTCGATCGCCTGATGGTAGCAGACCTCGAAATGCAGGAAGGGGTGGTCCTCGATGCAGCCCCAGTTGCGCCCATAGAGCGCGTCGGAGCCGATGAAGTTGATGGCGCCGGCGATATAGCGCCCGTTGCGCTTGGCCATCACCAACAGGATGTCGTCGGCCATGCGCTCACCGATCATCGAGAAGAATTCGCGGTTGAGGTAGGGCCGGCCCCATTTGCGGCTGCCCGTGTCCATGTAGAATGAAAAGAAGTCGTCCCAGGCCCTCTCGGTCAGATCGTTGCCGGTCAGCCAGTCGATCGAAATACCGTCGGCAAGCGCCTCGCGCCGCTCCTTTTTCATCGCCTTGCGCTTGCGCGAAGCCAGCGTGGCGAGAAAATCGTCGTAGCTCGAAAACCCCTCGTTGAAGAAATGAAATTGCTGGTCGGTGCGATGCAGGAAACCCGCTGCTTCCAGCATTTCGACATCTTGCTCCGGTGCGAAGGTGACATGCGCGGAAGACACGCCGAGCTTTTCCGTCACCACCTTCAGGCCTTCCGCAAGGCCCGCCCTCACGGTGCTTCCGTCTTCGCCCTTGCTGACCAGCAGGCGAGGGCCGGTGACAGGCGTAAACGGAACTGCGCATTGCAGCTTTGGATAGTAGCGTCCGCCGGCGCGCTCGAAGGCATCCGACCAGCCATGGTCGAACACATACTCACCCTGGCTGTGCGATTTCAGGTAGCAGGGAATAGCGCCGAGTAGTTTTCCTTGCGCCGTCTCCAGCCTGAGGTGATGGCCCTGCCAGCCGGTGCGCCGCACGGCGCAGCCGGAATCCTCGAGCGCGCTTAGAAAAGCGAATGAAACAATAGGGTTGTAGCCGTTTTCTTTATCGCCGCGAGTGGTACCGCCGAAGCCGTTCCATTCATCGCAAGTGAAGGCGCCGATGCCGGCGGCGACCCGGATCGAATACTCTCCACTCGCCGTTTGCCTGTCGCCTTCATCGCCTTGATCCATAGGGCTTATTTAAGCCCTGTGCCGGTCCATGCAAGCATGGTTTTCAAGCGACCTGCACAAGATCGGGCTCGAACCCTTCGAACGTCATCTGGTCGGCATATTTAAAGGTCAGGTCGACCGCTGGCTGGTCGAGCACAGTCCAGGTGATTACCGGCATCTTGAGCTTTTCGCGCACGAAGCTGACGAACCGGTTCGGCAGGTCACCGGCGGCGTAGGAGGCGAAGGCGATGTCATGCGCCAGCATGGCGAAATGCGCCTCGATCAGCTGATTGTCCTTGCCATAGCCGGTCAGTCCGCCCGGAATGCCGGGCGCATGTTTCGGGAAATCGCGGATCAGCCAATGGTCGAACGACATGATCGCCGCCTTGCCCTTGTAGCGCTTGAGCATCTTGCCGACGCTTTCCACCAGGCCTTGATCGTGGCCGGGAACGCCTTTCAGCTCGACCACCATCGGCACGCGCCCGTCGACCAGGTCGAGCGCCCGCTGCAGCGTCGGCAGATGATCGGCAGTGCCTCCGACCTTCAGCGCCGTCAGCTCGGCTGCCGTGCGCTGCCAGACGAAACCGTCCTGACCGGTCAGCCGCTTCAGATCGCCATCGTGGATGATGATGGGGATGCGGTCCGACGACAGGTGCACGTCGCATTCGATCGCATAGCCGCGTTCGGCTGCCGCGGCAAAAGCGGGAAGCGTATTCTCCCAGCGCGTCTTGTTCATGTCGTGAAAACCGCGATGGGCAACAGGCCGCGCGGTCAGCCAGGAAAGATCGGTCATGTCAGGCTCATTCGACTTCGAGGATTGCTTCGATTTCCACTGCGGCATTAAGCGGCAGCGAGGCGGTGCCGACAGCGGAGCGCGCATGTTTGCCGCGCTCGCCGAGCACGGCGACCAGAAAATCGGAGGCGCCGTTGGCGACCAGATGCTGCTCGACGAAATCCGGCGCCGAGGCGACGAAGACGGTGATCTTCACGAGCCGGCGGATTTTCTCGAGATCGCCGAGGGCTGCCTTGACCTGCGCCAATATGTTGATCGCGCAGTATTTTGCCGCTTCCTTACCGGCTGCCGTGTCGACGCCGCGGCCGAGCAGGCCGCTCGCTTGGAGCTTGCCTTCCCTAAGCGGCAGCTGGCCCGCGGTGAACAGAAGATTGCCTGACCTGCAATAGGGCACGTAGTTGGCGGCGGGCGCGGCGGCGACCGGAAGCGTCACGCCGAGGTCGCTTAGCCGCTTTTCGATTGTTTCACTCATCGTATTTCCCTATTGCTTGATAACGCCGCGCCGGCCGGGCCGAAATTGCTATTTTTGCCTCGCTTCCGCCATGACTTTTTTTAAGCTGGACCATCTTTCCCTGCGGCCTGCCATCAGCCGCGATGATCGGAGCACCACATGCGCGCTACGCGCCCTGCATTCTACGCCGCCCTGCTGCCAGCGGTCTTCTCGATCGCGCCGGCTTTTGCCGTGCCGGCGCTGCAGGCGCATCGCGCCGTCTATGACCTTACCCTGGACAAGGCGTCGGATCGCTCCGGTATAACAGGCATCTCCGGCCGCATGGTCTACGAGTTCAACGGCTCGCCCTGCGAAGGCTACACGGTGAAATTCCGCTTCGTCACCCAGATCGTTACCAATGACAACACCAGGCTGACCGATCAGCAGACGACCACTTTCGAGGACGCCGAAGGCAAGACCTTCTCGTTCGTGACGAAATCCTTCGTCGACCAGAACCTCGACAAGGAGGTCAAGGGCACCGCGACGAAGGAGGCCAACAAGCTCAAGGTCGACATCGACAAGCCCGAGAAGAACAGCCTCGAACTGGCCGCTACCCAGTTCCCGACCCAGCATCTGGCCGAGCTGATCGGCAAGGCCGAAAAGGGCGAGAGCTTTTACGAAACCAATCTCTTCGACGGCTCGGAAGACGCCAACAAGGTGATGACCACCACCGTCGTCGTCGGCAAGAAGAGCGATGCCGACACGTCCGACCCGGAGGCACCGGCGCTGGCAAAACTGGCGACCGACAAGTACTGGCCGGTCGACATCGCCTATTTCGACGATACCGACAAAAACGGCGAGGAGGTGCCGGAATACCGGATCAGCTTCAAACTGCATGAGAACGGCATCACCCGCGACCTAATGATGGACTATGGCGACTTCTCGATGACCGGCAAGCTGGTCAATCTGTCGTTGTTCGACCAGTCGAAGCCTTGCCCGTCGAAATAGTGATCCCGAGTTCGGTTTGAGTTAACCGCGATCGATTCCCATCGGGGTCATACGCGGACTTGAACACGCCGCAATTGCCTCTCAACTTGCCTCGGCGCCATTCGGCTTGGGGGGAGCAGGTTGAGCAGGATCGATGTGTTCGTGGCGCCGCGGCCCAAGCCGGCGCTGATCAAGGCCATGACATTCGTCAACCGGATCGTCATGCTGCGCGGCATTCCCGGGTTTCGCGACCTGTTGCCGTTCAACCGCCTGGCCGGATTGCGCGGCGTCGCCAATGTCCGCCATATCGACTTTCCCGACGACGACCGGCAACGGCTGAAGGCCTGTTGTGGTGAGGGGCAGGCAACTTTCATCACGCCCAACCATCCGGAGTTCTTTACCGACTGGATGATCGACAAGGAGATCGTCTCGCAGGTGAGCCCGCTGGCCGCCTCCTGGGCCACGCATGGCGTCGTCAACGGCCTTGGCCGGATGATGCAGAAATTCTGGCTGGCCAACAACCTGATCGCCCAAATTCCCGGCAACAGCGCGGGGGCAAAGGAACATTCGGTCATCTGGGCGCTCAAAGGGCACGGTGTGCTCCTGCATCCCGAAGGTGGCGTCGGCTGGCATGCCAATGTTGTCGGTCCGCTGCTCCCGGGTGCCGTCGAGATGGGGCTTGAGGCGCTGAAGCGCGGCCGCGCGACGGATCGGGATTTCAAGGCCTGGGTCGCACCGGTTGTCTGGAAGCTCGCGTTCACCGGGAACGTCGAGCCGGCGCTGGCAAAGGAATGCACCTATGTCGAGAAAAACCTGAAGATCGAACGCAACATCGCCGCTTCACTGCCAGAACGTGTCCATCACATCTATGCAACGCTGCTGTCACGCGACGAGGCTGCCTACGGATTGGTACCTAGCGAGTGTGCTTTGTATGCGGCGCGCCAGAAGGACCTGTTGCTCGAATTGAAGCGGCGCCTGGGGGAGCGTGTTTCGGTCGATTGCGACGCCATCGACATCACCGAGCTTCTGCGCCGGTCGCGCCGCTGGCTGCGGGAAAACGTCGGCGACGCCGAAAGCCAGAAGCAGGTCCGGACGCTGGCGAACACGATCCAGCGTCTTCTGCGCCTCGGGCCGTGGGCCTGGGCCAATGCGCGCATCACGCAGGAGGAGATCGCCGAGCATTTGAAGCGTATCCGCAACGATTACTGCAAGGGCACGCTGCGCGACACCATCAACCGCTTCGTGCCGCAGTCGACCGGGCCGCGCCGCGCTCATATCCGCGTGCCGGAACCGCTGGGGTTGCATGCCTATGAAGGCTCGATCGACGACGCGCTTGCTGCATTGCAATTTCGCATGCAGGAGGCTGTGACCAGAACCGTTGCCGAGCTCGAGGCCGGGGGCGGCTTCATTTTCTATCCGAATCCCTTCTATCATCGCTGACCCCGGGGACCTCGGCTCCCGGCCACGTAGCCGGCTGCGCCTCGTTCATCGGCGCAAGATGGGTGAAGGAGTGCTGCAAGCTTCATGGCGGTCTATGTCGACGCGGCGATCTGGAAATGGGTCGGCCACCGCTGGTGTCATCTGATGGCCGACGACGCCGACGAGTTGCATCGTTTTGCAGCACAACTCGGCATCAAGCGCTCGTCCTATCAGGGACCGCCCAAGACATCGGCGCCGCACTATGACATAACCGGCTTCGAACGCGACCGCGCCGTGCGGCTCGGCGCGATCGAATGCAGCCGCGAGGAGATCGTCGCGATTTTCCGGCGCGTCCGGGTACCGAAAGGGAAGATACGGCCATGACATTGACGGCATTTCTGGCCTACTGCGCCGCGATCACGCTTGCCGCCGCCACGCCCGGCCCGGCGATGTTTGCGGTCATCACCAACGGCGTCTCGCGCGGCTTCGTTCGCGCCTTCATCGCCGGTGTCGGCGTCGCCGCCGGCGACGCGGTGCTGGTCACCTTGGCGCTGCTCGGTCTCGTCGCGTTGGCACAGACCTTCGAATGGGTTTTTCTCGCCCTGAAATATGCAGGTGCCGCATATCTGGTCTATCTCGGCATCAGGATGTGGCGGTCGGCTGCCGCGCAATCCAATGGGCTGCAGGCGGTGCAGCCGAGGCTATCCCGGTCATTTTTGCTGGGCGCCTCGATCGCGCTGGGCAACCCCAAGGCAATCCTGTTCCACGCCTCCATCATGCCGCTGATCCTCGACCTCGACACGATGACCTTCGCCGACGGGCTGCTCGTGGTTGCGGTGGTGATCAGCGTCAATATCGTCACCATGGGCGTCTATGCAGCACTTTCCGGACGGGCCTCGGGCTGGTTCAGGACGCCGAAGCGCAGGCGCCTGATGAACAGGTTTGCCGGCGGCGCGATGATCGGCACCGGTGCGCTGATCGCCGCACGCTGAGCGACGAGCCGCCACAGCGCTTGCGTTTGTCGCGCATCCCCTCTATATGCGCGCTCATTCCACACACGGACTTTGGTGTCTGCCCGGGAGAAATCCGGCTGAAACCTCCGGTGGCGTTTGAGGACAAGAGTCCAAAAATGCCTGTGTCCGTGGAGGCTAACCGGAAAGGAACTAAGAATGGCTCTGCCTGATTTCAGCATGCGCCAGCTTTTGGAAGCTGGCATTCACTTCGGCCACCAGACCCACCGCTGGAACCCGAAGATGGCGCCTTACATCTATGGCGCCCGCAACAACATCCACATCATCGACCTCAGCCAAACGGTGCCGCTGCTGCACCAGGCGCTGAAGCAGGTTTCCGACACCGTCGCCAAGGGCGGCCGCGTGCTGTTCGTCGGCACCAAGCGCCAGGCGTCCGACATCGTCGCCGATGCCGCACAGCGTTCGGCTCAGTACTATGTCAACTCCCGCTGGCTCGGCGGCATGCTGACCAACTGGAAGACGATCTCGAATTCCATCCAGCGCCTGCGCAAACTCGACGAGATGCTGGCCGGCGAGGCCCAGGGCCTCACCAAGAAGGAGCGCCTCAACCTCGATCGCGAGCGTGAGAAGCTCGACAAGGCACTGGGTGGCATCAAGGACATGGGCTCGACGCCCGACCTGATGTTCGTCATCGACACCAACAAGGAAGCGATCGCCATCCTCGAGGCCAAGCGTCTTGGCATCCCGGTCGTCGCCATCATCGATTCCAACTGCGACCCGGACAAGATCGACTTCCCGATCCCGGGCAATGACGACGCGGCCCGCGCCATCCAGCTCTATTGCGATCTGATCGCCAAGGCTGCGATCGACGGCATCGCTCGCCAGCAGGGCGCGCTCGGCGTCGACATCGGCGCTGCGGTCGAGGCTCCAGTCGAGCCGGTGCTCGATCCGACCCCGGCGGCCGAGACCCCGGAAGCATAATAACGAAGGCCGACAGTCGGCCTTCATCTTTCCAATATCTTGGCGCGCTAAGCGCTACCGACGCCGGGCGCATCATCGAGAATCGATGGTGCGTCGGTGCATTTAAACAAAGAGGCGACAATGAGCATTTCGGCTGCACAGGTCAAAGAACTCCGCGACTTGACCGGCGCGGGCATGATGGATTGCAAGGCGGCGTTGAACGAGACCAACGGCAACATGGAAGAGGCCGTCGACTGGCTGCGCAAGAAGGGCATCTCCAAGGCCGACAAGAAGGCCGGCCGCACTGCGGCCGAGGGCCTGATCGGCGTCGATTCCGGCGTCCGCGAGGCAGCGATCGTCGAGGTCAATTCCGAGACCGACTTTGTCGCCCGCAACGCTGCCTTTCAGGAGATCGTCGCCAACGTCGCCAAGGTCGCACTCGCCTATGGCGGCAAGACCGAGATCGTCGCTGCGGCCCCGTATCCGGGTTCTGACAAGTCGGTCGCCGAGACCATCAAGGACGCCGTCGGCACCATCGGCGAGAATCTGGGCTTCCGCCGCTCGGCCAAGCTCACCGTCGAGCACGGCGCTGTCGCCACCTACGTCCACAATGCCGTTGCCGACGGTCTCGGCAAGCTCGGCGTGCTGGTTGCGATCGAAACCACCGGCAATGCGCAAGTCGCTAACGCCTTCGCCCGTCAGGTCGCCATGCATGTCGCCGCCACCAACCCAATGGCGCTAACCACCGAACAGCTCGACCCAGCTGCGGTCGAGCGCGAGAAGGCGATCTTCGCCGACCAGGCGCGTCAGTCCGGCAAGCCGGAAGCGATCATCGAGAAGATGGTCGAGGGCCGTCTGCGCAAATTCTACGAAGAGGTCGTGCTGCTCAAGCAGGCGTTCGTGCTCAATCCTGACATCACCGTCGAGAAGGCACTGAAGGATGCCGAGAAGGAGATCGGCGCGCCGGCCAAGATATCGGCCTACCTGCGCTTCGCGCTCGGCGAGGGTATCGAGAAGGAAGAGAGCGACTTCGCGGCGGAAGTCGCCGCCGCAGTCAAGAAATAGCCCCCTGGGGCAATTCCAGGAAAAGTGCGCCGCGGTTTTCCCTGGGAATTGCAAAAAACAAAACGGGCTTCTCTGCTCAGGCAGCTCGGCCGGGTGTCCGCAAGATGCCCGGCCGATTTCTTGTGCGGTGTCGATGAAGGCCCTGAGCTTCGGCGCCATGGCCGCCACTCCATCGAGAATTTGAAATCGTCCTCATCGCAGCCTTTGGGCACCATGGTGAGTGCAATGCCCTTCAAGCATGGAGGTCTGCCGGCGACGTCCGATGAACCCGCATCGGCGCAGGCTCGATCTCCGTCGCCGTATCGAGCATCCACCGGCTAGTGCCGTCGTCCTCGATCTGCGTGAAGCCCAGCTTCGCATAGTGGTCGCGCACCATGGCGTTGCGGTCCGTCGGCCGGTAGACACCGACGACCTTACTGATCCCGGCCTCGCGCGCTTGCTGCAGGATCTCGCGCAGCACCATTTGCTCGACCCGTCGTCCCAGCACCCGGCAGCTCATCAACCAGGTATCGATCTCCCAGGTCGAGCCCGGCAGCGTACGGCAAATGATCACGCTGATCATGCCGTTGTCGCCGAACCTGTCGGCGAGACGGACCTGGAGCGTCGCGCATGTCGGATCGCGCGCGACCGCCGCCACGTCGGCCTCCGTATAGCGCCGGGTGGTCAGATTGAACTGATTGGACTTGTTGATCAACTGGGCTATCCGCGACCGGCCGGTGAGATCGAACGGTCTGAAGGTGATCTCCATATCGAGCGAGGTGAGATAGGAATCGATATCGCCCGCCCGCTCCTGCAGCGCCACACGACGCGCATTGCGCTCATAGTACGCGACGCGCCTGCGGTCTTCGTCCGAGAAGGCCGTTGCTTCGAAATATCCCGCGGCCGCCAGCGTGCGTGCGTACAAGGCCGGATCATGAGGCAGTTCGGGCACCGCCACTTGGGGCAGGATCTGCCGCACTAGCCCCCGCTCGACCGGATTGTCATCCAGGAACACCATCGAGTCGAGCCCGAGCGAGAGGGCGCCGGCAATCGCCTTGATGTTCGTCGCCTTGTCGTCCCAATTCGCCTGGAAGACGGTGATCTGCTCCTCACGGATCAGCATTTCCGGGTGCTCGCGAAAGACGCGCCTCGCCACCTCCTCGGTATTCTTGGACGATATGGCGAGTACGATGCCGCGCTCGCGCAAGGCGAGTGCCAGGCGCTGCACGCTTCGATACGCCTCGCCTACGGCGTCGCCCTCGGCGAGCATGATCCCGTGCAGGCCGTCGTCGCCGATGACGCCGCCCCAGAGCGTATTGTCGAGGTCGAGGACGAGGCAGCGGCGGGCCTTGCCCCGCATCGCCCCCAAGAGCCGTCCGACATGGTCGGCATAGAGCGGAACGCAACTGTCGGCGAAGGGCAACTTCGCGAGATTCCATTGGCTCGGCGAATGCCAGTGGGCGAGACCGACGGTTTCGGCGATGGCGGCGACGTCGAGCAGCACGTCGGCCGTGCCTTCGAGCCCTGCTGTAAGACGGCGGTTGAACCCTTCGATGAGATGGCGCAGCGCGCCGGGCAGGGAGCGATCCATGCTGCCGAACAGCGCCTCGGCCGGCGGTGCCAAGGTCTGCAGGATGCAGACCGCCCCGCAGGCGGCGATTCCCTCGCGGATCCGGTTTAGGAAGGCGATCGCCTCCTCGACATTGGTGGCCGCGGCCGTTGCATCCCCAGGCGAGGGCGCGAAGGGAAAGGCGCGATAGTCGAGGGCGAGCAGCACGGCATCGCACCGTGCCGTCCTGACCCTGGAACGGGGGTCGAGCGCTTCCTGGGCGAACAGCCCGTAATCGGCGGTGACACACTCCAGCAGGATCCCGTGCCGGGCGGCACCGGCGACGAGGGCAGGTATCACGAGATCGATCGTGCCGTTGGCGAGGACGCCGAGCTTCATCGGCGTCAACGGTGGCAGCGGCCGGCCCGGCTCCTGCAGCGCACGGATGATGCGGGCCAGGCGCGTCGACTGGGTCGCATCGAGGGCGAACGACGCGAGGAGCTGGATCGCAGCACCGGACGCGCTACCCGTGAGGCGACGGCACATGTCCTTGAACTCGGCTGGTGGCCTCGGCAGCCAAGCGAGGTCTAGAAAAAGGTCGCAACTCACGTTCAGCTCCCGGGTGCAGCTTGATCAAGCATGCGTTGGATCAGCGCAGCGAGCTCACCAACACTGCCCAAGGAGGCGATCTGGCTGGCCGAGAAGTGCACCTTGAACGCCCGCTCGATGCTCAGCATGAGCTGCACGTTCATCATACTGTCCCATCCTTCGACATCCTTCGCCGTGTGCTGCGGGGTGACGATCAGGTCGTCGTCGTCGAAGAGTTCCCGGAAGATCGGCTCCAACCGCTCATAGATCTCGTCCACCGTGTCGATAGCCCCTTAGAATTGAAAATAGAGGAACATGGTGGGTGCGGCCGACAGCGTCCGCGTGACCGCCAGAAAACCGATCAGGCCGGTGACGACGGCAAACGCCGGCGTCGGCTGCAAGGCAAACATCCGACTGTCCAGGCGCAACTTGCGATCGAGCCACGTCGCCGGGTCTACCTGTCCGAGACCGGTCTCGTAGCGGCGCAACCATTCCTGGACGTTCGGCAGGAACCAGACGATCGTCAACAGCAGGAGCTGTAGCTGCACCGTGTCCCAATCCAGGAGTTCCGAGGAGTGGAAGCCGAGCCCGTTGAAGCCGGCCATGCAGCGCAAGAGGTGAAACGCCGTCGCGAGGTCCGGAGAACGGAAGAACACGAGCCCGACCATGACGCAACCCATCGTCATCAGAACCGACGGGACGAAGTGGATCGGCCGGTCGCTGTCGACGCGCCACTGCCAGCGCATCTTGAGCATCCGCCAGCCATGGTTGATGGTGAGAAAGAGCCCGTGCACTAGGCCGAAGGCGGCGAACTGCCAGCCGGCGCCATGCCACAAGCCAATGATCACCATCGCCAGGATCGTCGGCAGGGCGAGAAGAACGGCGAAGGCAGCAGGGCTGGTCTTGCCGCGCCGCAGGCCCGGAGTGCCGCTCGCGAGCCAGCGGCGTGTCAGGCTCAAACTCAAGGGATTGTAGATGTAGGCGGTCACGAATCGAGTCAAGGTCATGTGCCAACGCGACCAGAAGTCGATGATGTTGCGCGCCTTGAGCGGCGAATTGAAGTTGAACGGCAAACGGATGCCGAACAGCATACCGAGGCCGATCGCCATGTCCGAGTATCCGGAAAAGTCGAAATAGATCTGCAGCATATACGAGAGCGCGCCGCCCCAGGCCTCGAACATCTGCAATGCGTCGCCCTTGCCGGCGGCGGCGAATACCGGGTTTGCCCACAAGGCGATGGTGTCGGCGATGATCACCTTCTTGAAGAGGCCGACGACAAAGACCGTGCCGCCGAGTGCCAACATCTGCGGTTGCGGCTTGAAAATCCGCGCGTCGTCGAACTGCGGCATCATCTCCTTGTGATGCGTGATGGGCCCGGCAATCAGGTGCGGAAAGAAAGTGATGAACAGGCAGTAATTGGCAAAGCTACGCTCCGCCGCAACGTCCTCGTACGCATCGGCAAGATACGCAATCTGTTGAAACGTGAAAAACGAGATCGCCAAGGGAAGGAGGATCGTCGGAACGGGGAGGCCCAGATCGAGCACGTCGCTGACCGTGACCACAAGAAAACCGGCATATTTGTAGTAGCCGAGGAGAAGCAGGTTGAGAGTGATGCCGGCGATCAGGAGGCTCTTCACCTTCCGCCGCGTGAGTATGGCGCCGACCGCATAGTTGACGACAATGGAGGCCAGCAGCAGCGGCACGTAAGCCACGTTCCACCAACCATAGAAGACTAGCGAGATAAGCGTAAGCCAGACGATCGCGAGCTTGCGCCGACCCGCGAGCCCAAGGGCAAAAAACCCGGCTAGAGCAATCGGCAACAGGCCAAGAAGGAAGATGGCGGAGTTGAACAGCATGTCGGTTATTCCGCCATCACTTCACAGCACCGAAGCCGGTGGCTGCGACGAGCTGTCTCGTGAAGCGTCGAGCACCCGTCCAGCGCAGATGGATGGGATCGACGAAGTCGCCGGGGTCCACCTGCGCGAAGCGCTCGCCGTCCCAGAAAACGGCGTTCGTTCCGACGACGGCGCTCTTGACCTCTCGCACCATGTGGTCGTGGATCGCACCCGTCGGGTCGGAGCGCTCGACCCCGGCCGATAGCAGCGGGAGGGACGCCACGGTCAGCCGCCGCCCACCATCGGCGATCGTCCGCGCCAGTCTCCGCAGCGACGGCACGCAGGCCGGATCGATGGTGTCGAAGAGTCCGATGTCGAGCTTGCGGCTGGCATCGGTGGTCTGCGGACCGTCGCCGTAGGGCGTGAAGATCAGCGAATAGAAGGGGAGCCTGTCTTCGCGCGCGGCCTTGACGAGGCTCGCGTTGCGGACCAGCGAGACAGGATCGAAATAGCGGAAGTAATAGCTCCAGACCGGACCTTTGCTTGCCAAATAGGCATCGACGTCGCGCCTGTCGAACAAGCGCGCATCGGTGCCGCTGCACGTGTCCATGTCGATCGGGCTGAGCAGGAGTAGAACGCTCTGCACACTCGGGTACCGGCGCAGCAGATAGTCGGCGACGAACGCGGTCTGATTGACCTGCAGCCCGCAGAAGCTACCGTTGAGCGGCCTGGCGGTCGGATGCCGTCGGACGATTTCCTCGCTCGCGATACCACGCCAGGCGGCCGACGATCCGAGGATGAGCTCCGTCGGCGCTTTCGGTGGGTGATCGCGCAGAAAAGCGAGCTTCGCATCGGCACAGAGGTTGTTGGTGAACGCTGGTGGTGGTAGCCAACCGCCCCTCTCTAAGGCCACGAGAGCGAGAAGATAGGCGGCACCGGCGGCCATCGCCGTCACCGCAGCGCAGGCGATGTAGCATGTCCAACTGTCAAGCCGACGCGCCTGAGCGGCCGACCACCGCAGAATCGAAAGCTGTCTCATCAGCATGCCAGGCGACTCAAACCGAAGGGCGCGACAATGTTTCGTCACTACCTGCCGGAATAGATCGGTACGTGGTCATCACCCATGGAAGGTACCCGTTGACGAATTGATCGTGACGACAGGTTTTTCCCCAATACGGATCTCTAGTTCCTTATCAAACACGCGCGTGTTCCGGCGTCAGCGGACGACGCGCATACGGCGTTGAGGCGGCTAGCCTGCTGCATTCTTTTTTGTCACCGGCTAACTTGAAATTCGATGTCGTGCACGGTCACGGGGCGGTCCTCCGCGTGCAAATCCCTGGTTGCCGGGAGCAGGCCGCGACTGTCGCAGCAGGCTCTAATAGAAGGCTACGAGAGCGAGAGGATAGGCGGCACCGGCGGCCATCGCCGTCACCGCAGCGCAGGCGATGTAGCATGTCCAACGTCAAGCCGACGCGCCGGAGCGGCGGACCACCGAACAACTCGACCCTGCTGCGGTCGAGCACGAGAAGGCGATCTTCGCCGACCAGGCGCGCCAGTCCGGCAAGCCGGAAGCGATCATCGAGAAGATGGTCGTGGGCATCGAGAAGGAAGAGACCGACTTCGCGGCGGAAGTCGCCGCGGCGGTCAAGAAATAGCCCGCAACGGGGCTTCTCTGCTCAGGCAGCTCGGCCGGGTGTCCGCGAGGATGCCCGGCCGATTTCTTGTGCGGTGTCGATGAAGGCCCGAAGCTTCGGCGCCATCGCGGACCGTCTGGGGAAATAGAGGAACAGTCCGGGCTCCTCGATCGCCGATTGCGGCAGAACCTGCACGAGGCGGCCGGCGGCGACATGGGCGCGCGCCAGCGGCTCGAACACATAGGCAAGTCCCACTCCGGCGAGCGCGAGATCGATTGCTGCGAGCGAATCCGTGACGATGGCCGTCCCGCCCGTCTCGACGACGACGTCCTTGCCGTCCTCCCGTAGGTCCCAGCGATAGAGTGCTCCGCTGCGCACGAGCCGGTAGCCGATACAGTTGTGGTTTGCGAGATCGGCCACGCTGGCAGGGCGGCCATTGCGCCCGATATAGGCGGGTGAAGCGACGATCATGACGCTGAACGCTGGCGTAAGCCGGACCGCGACCATGTCCCGCGCGATCATTTCGCCCAGCCTGATGCCGGCGTCGAAACCTTCCCCGACTATATCGACGAGCCCCTGATCGGCGAACAGCTCGACAGTCACGTCGGGATAGCGTTCAGCCATTGCCGCCACTACAGGCGTCACCGCCATAGGGATCGCGATGTGGGAGACGTTGATCCTGAGCAGGCCAGCCGGGCGGCCACGGATCCCGCGGATGCGGTCCATCCGCTCGGCAATGTCCTGCAGGGCAGGGGCCGCCGTCTCCACCAGTGCCTTGCCGGCTTCCGTCAGCGAGACGCTGCGCGTCGTGCGCGCGAACAGGGGTTGACCGATCCGCTCCTCGACCAGTCGCACCGCATGGCTGACCGCCGATGGGCTCATGCCGAGTTCGGCCGCGGCCAGCGCAAAACCGCCGCGCCGGGCAACGGCGACGACGACCGGTAGGTGGCTGAGCAGGTCGCGATCCATTCATGAGTAATATCGCATAGTCCATGCAAACAATGCAATCTTATCGATGAGGGCAAACGGGTCCATTTGTATTCCCAGCCTGCCGTTGCGCAGGCGCGCAATGGAGAAGAGACATGAATGCATTGAAACACATTGCCCTCGCGGCGGGCGTTGCCCTCGCGCCATTCGATGCCGGCGGGGCGGAGCCGGCTCTCTCCCGGCTGGAAGCTTTCGCCGATGAGCGCGCCGTCATCCGCATCGCCGACGCCATCGACCGCGCCGTCGACGCGCAGGATTGGCCACTCGCCCGTAGCTATTTCGCCGACCGCGTCACGGTCGACTTCAGCAGCTTGAGCGGACAGCCTTCAGCCACCATTGCCTCGGACGATCTGATCGGGACCTGGGCGGCGAACCTGAAGGGCAACAAGACAAGCCTGCACCTGCGCACCAACCACCAGGTCGCCATCGACGGCGACAGCGCTACTCTTCTGTCGAACGGCTACGCCTGGAACCGGATGGAAGGCAATGGCGACCCGCTCTGGGAAGTCTGGGGCACCTACGAGCACCATCTGATCCGTTCCAGCGCGGGCTGGAAAGTCGACGGCTTCACATTCCGCATGACGCATGAGCGCGGCAACCCATGGGTCAAGGCCACTCCAGGCCATTGAGCGCCAGCTAGCGTCAAAGATCAGGAAAGGACGATGTCATGACAATGAATTATTACAATCTCGGCAACAGCGGCCTCAGGGTAAGCCGGCTGGCGCTGGGTACGATGACCTTCGGTACCGAATTGGGCTGGGGAGCGGACAAGGAAACTGCCCGCGCAATGTTCGACGCATATGTCGAGGCAGGCGGTAATTTCTTCGATACCGCAGACCTTTATACCGGCGGCACCAGCGAGACCTGGCTGGGGGAATTCGTCGCCGAGCGCGGGTTGCGTGACAAGGCGGTGATCGCCACCAAGTTCACCATGAATACGGAGCCGGGCAATCCGAATGCGGGCGGCAACGGGCGCAAGAACATCATGCGCGCGGTCGAGGCTTCGCTTAACCGGTTGGGCACCGACTATATCGACCTCTATCTCTTGCATGTCTGGGACAGGCTGACACCGGCCGAAGAGGTCCTGCGCACGCTGGATGATCTCGTCCGCGCAGGCAAGGTGCGTCATGTCGGCCTGTCCGACGTGCCGGGATGGTATGCGGGCCGCGTGCAGGCGATCGCCGAATTGCGCGGCTACGAGCCGGTTTCGGCCCTGCAGCTCGAATATTCGCTCGCCGAGCGCACGATCGAGCACGAATTTGTACCCTTCGGCACACGTCACGGGGCGGGCATCATGGTTTGGAGTCCGCTGGCCAGCGGGCTGCTCAGCGGCAAATATCGTCCCACGCAGGCCGGAAATGCCGGGCGCCTCGATGGTTTCCGCAATACCACCCATCCGGGCTTCCAGAGATTCACGCAACGCAACTGGGAAATCGTGGCCGAACTCGAAAGCGTCGCCGCCGAACTTGGCCGCAGCATGGCCCAGGTCGCCTTGAACTGGGTGGCGACGCAGCCAGGGATCGCTAGCGTGATCCTCGGAGCCACCAAGCGGGGGCAGATGCAGGACAATCTCGGGGCGCTGGACTTCTCGATCCCCGTCGATCTTCGCGCCAGGCTGGATGCGGTCAGCAAGCCTTCAGTCCCATTTCCCCATTCGTATTTCGGCTCCGAGATACAGGTCCGGGTCACCGGCGGGGCCGTGACCGGCGACAAGCCTTCCGGGTATGCGCCGCCCGTGCTTGTCGAGGGCGAAGCCGTCAGCATCAACGGCAGCTGATCGGCCGCAAGGGCGATAGCCGGAAATTGCAGCAGGCCGCCGCGTGACATCGCGGCGGCCTTCGTGTATCGGAACGCGGCATCGCGCCAGTGTTTCCTTCGGCGCCGGCGCGAGGCTGCCACCCCGAGCGCGTTACACGCACAATGACGAGGACCAGATGACGGTGAAGCCCCTCTACCGACGTGTCTTGCTGAAAGCGTCGGGCGAAGCGCTGATGGGCGAACAGCATTTCGGCATCGATGTGTCTGTCGTCGACCGCATCGCCGCCGACATCGCCGAGGCCCGTGCGTTGGGCATCGAGGTCGGCGTCGTCATCGGCGGCGGTAACATCTTTCGCGGTGTGGCTGTTGCATCCAAGGGCGGCGACCGCGTCACCGGCGACCACATGGGCATGCTTGCCACGGTCATCAATTCACTGGCGCTGCGCACTTCGCTGAACAAGATCGGCGTCGACGCGGTGGTCCTGTCGGCCATCGCCATGCCCGAGCTTTGCGAGAGCTTTTCCCAGCGCCAGGCGACCGCCTATATGAACCAGGGCAAGGTCGTCATCTTCGCCGGCGGCACCGGCAACCCGTTCTTCACCACCGATTCGGCGGCAGCGCTCCGCGCCGCGGAAATCGGCGCCGACGCTCTGTTCAAGGGCACCCAAGTCGACGGTGTCTATTCGGCCGATCCCAAGAAGGACCCGACTGCGACCCGTTTCGAGCGCATCACCCATGCCGAAGTCATAAAACGCGGCCTTTCGATCATGGATACGGCCGCGATTGCACTTGCGCGCGAAAATAACATTCCGATAATCGTCTATTCGATCCACGAGAAGGGTGGTTTCGGCGATATCCTGCGGGGCGGCGGCCGTTGTACGGTCGTCGCGGACGATTGATCCGGAACTCGCCCCCGAAGGGTGAGCCGGTTTCGGAGCAAGTCTCGAAGACAACAGTGAACCCGGCAAACGGGTCGAGGAGATGACGATGAGTGGTGAGCATGACGATCTCAAGCGGCGCATGGATGGGGCGATCGCTGCATTCCGGCACGACCTGGCGTCGCTGCGCACCGGCCGCGCCTCCAGCAACCTGCTCGATGCGATACAGGTCCAGGCCTATGGCACGACCATGCCGATCAACCAAGTGGCGAACGTGTCGGTCCCGGAGCCGCGCATGATTTCGGTTTCGGTTTGGGACAAGTCGATGGTCGGCGCAGTCGATCGCGCCATCCGCGAGTCCAACCTCGGCTTCAATCCGATTGTAGATGGCACCAACCTGAGGATTCCGCTGCCCGAGCTCAACGAACAGCGCCGCAAGGAGCTGGTCAAGATCTCGCACGGCTATGCCGAGAATGCCCGCGTCGCCGTGCGCCACGTCCGCCGTGACGGCATGGACTTTCTCAAGAAGGCGGAAAAGGACGGTGACATCAGCGAGGACGATCATCGCAAGCGCGCCGATCAAGTCCAGAAGCTTACCGACGAGATGATCAGTACCATCGACCACCTGCTTTCCGATAAGGAAGCTGAAATCATGCAGGTTTAGGGTCGGTCCTCACCGGCCGGCCCGAAAGCGAAAATATGGCAACGCCCGCGCATGTCGCGATTATCATGGATGGAAATGGACGCTGGGCCAAGGCGCGCGGTCTGCCGCGGCTTGCTGGCCATCGCGCCGGCGTCGAGGCGCTGCGCAAGACGGTGCGCGCCGCTCCCGCCCTCGGCATCTCGTTCCTGACCGTCTACGCCTTCTCCTCGGAAAACTGGTCGCGACCGAAATCCGAGGTCAGCGACCTTATGGGCCTGCTAAAACTGTTCATCCGCCGCGATCTTGCCGAGCTGCACCAGAATGGGGTGCGGGTCAGGACCATCGGCGACAGGGCAGGGCTGCAGCCCGATATCAGGGGCCTGCTGGAAGAGGCCGAATCGCTGACCGCCCTCAACACGGCGCTGACCCTGATCATCGCCTTCAACTATGGCGGACGCGACGAGATTGTGCGCACAGCGCGCAAGCTCGCTGCAGCGGTGGCGCGCGGCGAGATCGACAGCGAGGCGATCACGGCCGAATCTTTTGCCGGCTCTCTCGACTCCGAAGGCATTCCCGACCCGGAACTGGTCATCCGCACCAGCGGCGAGCTTCGGCTGTCGAACTTCCTTTTGTGGCAGGCAGCCTATAGCGAACTCGTCTTCCTGCCTTGCTACTGGCCCGATTTCAGCCGCGAGCACCTCGCCGACGCGCTGCGCGATTTCGCCGGCCGCGAACGTCGTTTTGGCGGACTTGCCGCCCAAGACGTCGCTTCGTGATCGGCGCCGGGATGAGCAATCTCCAGCTTCGCGTTGTCTCGGCTGTCGTGCTGGCCGCCGTCGCCCTCGTGCTGACCTGGCTTGGCGGGTTGTGGTTCCGCTTGCTTTGCGCCGGCATGTCGGCAGCGATCTTCTATGAATGGATGCGTATGTCCCGCCCGGCCGCCGGCGGGAGCCTCGGATTCCTGCCAGAAGCATTGTTTCTGGTCTTCTTCGGCGCCTTGATTGCCGGCCTGCCGGCGTCCTGGCTGCTGTTGCTTGCCATAACCGTGGTTGTGACCACCGCTGTCGCTTCTCGACTGCGCGGGGCATCGCAGTGGGATGCATCCGGCCTTGCCTATGCGGTTGTTTCCGGCCTCTCGCTGGCGCTGCTGCGCGATGGCGACCACTCCGGCTTGCTTGCGATCCTGTTCCTGTTCGCGGTGGTATGGGCAACCGACATCTTTGCCTATTTCGTCGGTCGCGCTGTCGGCGGCCCGCGGCTGGCGCCGGCGATATCACCCGGCAAGACGCGGAGCGGAGCGCTCGGCGGCGCCGTTGGCGGCGTGATCGCCGGGCTGCTTTTGGCGGCCGCGGCCAGCGCCGGCAATCTTGCCGTCCTTGGCCTGATCGCGCTTGTGCTGTCGATCGTCGCGCAGGCCGGCGACCTTTTCGAATCATGGGTCAAGCGCCGCCACGGCTGCAAGGATTCCAGCGCGCTGATCCCAGGCCACGGCGGCGTCATGGACAGGGTGGATGGGCTTGTCGCGGCGGCTTTCGCCCTATACGTCATTGGCTGGATCTCGGCGACCGCCGACCATCCGGCGCAGGGGCTGTTTCCGGCTTGAATGAACATTGTTGGAAGGCGAAGAACCGGGTTGGAAGGCGAAGAACCGGGTGTGCCACGGATTCGCCTGGATTGATGTCACAGTCGCGGCGTGACTGGGCCATATATGAAGGCCTGGGCCGTGGATGAAGACGTGGGCCGTGGATGAATTTGAGGGCTTGAATTGAACGACATTCTTCACGCGGCTTTCGGCACTGAGGGCTTTGTCCTCGGTACGCTGGTGCCTTTCCTGTTCGTGCTGACCGTGGTCGTCTTCGTCCACGAAATGGGCCACTACCTCGTTGGCCGCTGGTGCGGCATTGGCGTGAAGGCCTTTTCGATCGGCTTCGGCCCCGAGCTGTTCGGCTTCAATGACAGCCACGGCACGCGCTGGAAGCTCTGCGCCATTCCGCTCGGCGGCTATGTCAAGTTCGTCGGCGACATGAATGCCACGTCGAGCCAGCCCAGTGCCGAAGACATCGAAACGCTGACAGATGCCGAACGCAAGGTTGCGTTCCACACGCAACCGATCTGGAAACGCGCGGCGACCGTGGCTGCCGGGCCGCTGTTCAATTTCCTGCTGACGATCGCGGTCTTTGCCGTTTTGTTTTCCGTCTATGGCCGCCCTGTCCTGGAGCCGACGGTGGCCGCAGTCACTGCCGACAGCCCGGCGGCGGCGGCCGGCATCCTGCCAGGCGACCGGTTCGTCGCCGTGGACGGCAGCAAGGTCGAGACGTTCGGCGATGTGCAGCGCCTGGTTTCAGGTCGGGCCGGTGACACCATCACCTTCACCATGCTGCGTGGCGGCAAGGAGATCACCGTAACCGCAACGCCGCGGCTGATGGAACAGCAGGACGCGCTGGGCAACAAGGTCAAGGTGGCCGTGATCGGCGTCGTCAACAACAAGGAACTCGGCCAACCCAGGCAGATCACCTACAGTCCGGTCGGGGCGGTAGGGGCCGCCGTCGAGGAAACCGGCCACATCATTCAGCGCACCGGCCAGTTCCTGAAGCGGTTCGTCGTCGGCCGCGAAGACAAGTGCCAGCTTGGTGGTCCCGTGAAGATCGCCGACATGGCCGGCAAGGCGGCGAAACTGGGCTTCGAGTGGCTGGTGCAACTTGTTGCCTTGCTGTCGGTCGGTATAGGGATTCTCAACCTTCTGCCGATTCCCCCACTCGACGGCGGTCACCTGTTGTTCTACGGCATCGAGGCGGTCATCCGGCGTCCGGTGTCTGAACGGATGATGGAGATGGGCTACCGGGCCGGCTTGATTCTGGTGCTGGGATTTATGGGCTTCGTTTTCTGGAACGATCTGTTTGGGTGCTGAAATCATGAAGGAATTTGGCTTCGGCACGACCAATGTTGAGACGCCGTTTACCATGCGTGGGGATATGCGTGACGCGAAAGCCACGCACCAGGGTTAAGTAAATACAAATTAACCAGAAGCCTTGCGTGTAGGGAAAATCCGGTTAATACGGTACGAGAAATTACCGCACGTCCGGTTTTCTCGCCGTGGGGACTTCGAGAAAAGGTACAAAAGCCCGATGAAGGCAACATCCAAGTTTCTGAGCGCCGCGTCTGCGGTGGCTATGTCTGCCGCTCTGGTTGTACCAGGCGCGCTCGCAGTGCAGTTCGTTGCCACATCAGCAGCCGAGGCCGCTGTCGTTTCAAGGGTCGAGGTGAGCGGCAATCAGCGTGTCGATGCCGACACCATCCGCAACTATATCACGATCAAGCCCGGCAAGGCCTTTTCCAGTTCCGATATCGACGATGCGGTCAAGGCGCTGTTCGGCACCGGGCTGTTTTCGGACGTTCAGATCAACCAGGTCGGCTCGACGCTGGTCGTCAAGGTTTCCGAATATCAGGTCGTGAACCAGGTCCTGTTCCAGGGCAACAAGAAGCTCAAGGACAATGCGCTGGCGGCGGCGGTCCAATTGAAGCCGCGCGGCACCTTCTCGCAGCAGGCGCTCGATGCCGACGTCGAGGCGGTCAAGGCCGCCTACAGGCGTATCGGCCGCGACGACGCCGCCGTGACCACCCAGATCATGGACCTCGGCGACAACCGCGTGAACGTGGTCTTCAACATCAACGAAGGCGGCCGCACCCAGATCGCGGCGATCAATTTCGTCGGCAACAGCGCCTATTCGAGCCGTCGCCTGGCCGATGTCATCTCCACCAAGCGCTCGTCCATCCTGTCGTTCGTGCTGCGTGACGACGTCTATGACGAGGACAAGCTGCGCGCCGACCAGGAACTGCTGCGCCGCTTCTATTACAATCACGGTTATGCCGACTTCCAGGTCGTCTCCGCGGTCGGCGAGCTCGACGATGCCACGAACAAATACACCGTCACCATCACCGTGCAGGAAGGCGAGCGCTACACCTTCGGCGACGTCAGCGTCGAGAGCACCATCCCAGAGGTCGACAGCAAATCGCTGGAGTCGGCGGTCGAGACCCACAAGGGCGACGTCTACAACGCCAAGGATGTCGAGGACACCATCATCGCGCTGACCGAGAAGGTCGCCGGTTCCGGCTATGCCTTTGCCCAGGTGACGCCGCGGGGCGACCGCAATTTCGAGAACCACACCATTTCGGTTGTCTATACGATCGACCAGGGCACCAAGGCCTATGTCGAGCGCATCGAGATTCGCGGCAACGACCGGACGCGCGACTATGTCATTCGCCGCGAATTCGATGTCAGCGAAGGCGACGCTTTCAACCAAGTTCTCATCCAGCGCGCGAAGAAGCGGCTGGAAGCGCTCGACTATTTTGAAAAAGTCGACATCTCCACGGTACCCGGCTCCCAGCCCGACCAGGTCGTGCTGGTGGTTGACGTGGTCGAAAAATCGACCGGCGAGTTCTCGGTCGGCGCCGGCTATTCAACCGGCGGCGACACACCCGGGCCGTCCGTCGAAGGATCGATCACCGAGCGCAACTTCCTCGGCCGTGGCCAGTTCATCAAGATCGCGGCGGGCGGCGGCAAGGATTCGCGCGACTACAGCTTCTCCTTCACCGAGCCGTATTTCCTCGGGCGCCGCATCGCTGCCGGCTTCGATGTCTACCAGCAGACTAGGAACTACGACGACTACGATAGCGAGACGGTAGGAGCGACAGTTCGCTTCGGCTTGCCGATCACCGATAACATCTCCACGCAGCTGGCATACAATATCGCTCAGGAGAAATATAAACTCGATGACGATTGCGATCCCGCCGCGGGCTGCGACATCTCCACAGCGATCCTTCAGGGTATTGACGAGAGCCCGTGGCTCAAGTCGTCGGTCAGCCTCGGTCTGGTCTACAACACCATCGACGACATGAAGAACCCGCATGAAGGCATCTACGCCAACGTCAGCACAGAAGTGGCCGGCCTTGGCGGTGACGCCAAATTCGTCAAGGTTACGGGCCGCGGCAGCGTCTACCAAACGCTGTCGGAGCAACTGGATCTGGTCGGCCTGATCTCCGGCGGCGCCGGCCACGTCGAGAGCTACGGCTCTGACGGTCTGCGTATTTTTGACCATTTCCGGAGCAGCGACCGCATGATCCGCGGCTTTGCCTATGGCGGCATTGGCCCGGTTGCCTCCGACAACAACAGTGACCATCTCGGCGGCACTACGTACTTCAACGCCTCGGCGGAAGCCCAGTTCCCGCTGCCGGTCATTCCGGAGAGCTTCGGTTTGCGCGGGGCGGTCTTCGCCGATGCTGCGACGCTCTATGGCAGCAAGATTGCCGATCAATCTCTGGTGGAGCAATCGAGCGCCGACATGGAGTGGCGCGCTTCGGTCGGTGTCGGCCTGATGTGGGCATCCCCCTTTGGTCCAATCCGCATCGACTATGCGGTTCCGGTCAAAAAGGAAAAGACTGACGACGTGCAGGAATTCAACTTCGGCATCTCGACCCGCTTCTGATCCGCGGGTAATGATGCTTCCGGGCCATGGGGCCCGGAAGAGAGTGATCCGACCTAGCTGGATATTGCTTCTGGAATGACCGATCCGGTGTTCTTCGCGCCATCACGCCGGTATACGGCCGGCGAAGTCGCGAATCTGACCGGCGCGGTGCTGGTCGATTCCGGCCATGCCCACATATCGATCGAGGCGCTGGCGCCCGCCAACGAAGGTGGCGACAATGCGCTCGTCTTCGTCGACGGCAAGCGCAACTTCGCGCTGATGCAGTCGCTGAACGCCGCCGCGGTTCTCTGTCCCGCCGAATTCGCCGGCAAGGCGCCGGAAGGCGTCGCTGTTCTGGTGCATCCGCGCCCGCAGCAGGCTTTCGCAATGGTCGGAAGGCTGCTTTTCCCTGCGGCCGCGACGCCGGGGCCGATGACCAGCGAAACCGGTGTCTCGCCGCATGCCCATATCGATCCGACGGCGCATGTCGAGGCCGGTGCGATCGTCGAGGCCGGTGCCGTCATCGGTCCTCGCGCTTCTATCGGCAGCGGAACCGTCATTGCCCCCCATGCCGTCATCGGTCCCTCCTGCCAGATCGGCCGCGACGGCTACATCGGCCCGAGCTCTAGCATCCAGTATGCGCTGATCGGCAACCGCGTCATCATCCATGGCGGCGCCCGGATCGGACAGGATGGCTTTGGCTTTGTGGCCGGCGCCAAGGGTCCCGAGCGTGTCCCGCAGATCGGCCGTGTCATTATCCAGGACGACGTCGAGATCGGCTCGAATACGACGGTCGACCGTGGCGCCATGTCCGACACGATCATCGGCCAAGGCACCAAGATCGACAATCTGGTGCAGATCGCCCATAACGTCCGCATCGGCCGCAATTGCATCGTGGCCGGGCTTTCCGGTATTTCCGGTTCGGTCGTTGTCGGCGACAACGTAACCATGGGCGGCGGTGTCGGCCTTGCCGATCACTTGACCATAGGACCGGGTGCCAAGCTTGCTGCGAGAAGTGGATTCATGAGCAACGTCCCTGCGGGCGAGATCTGGGGAGGCTATCCGGCACAGCCGATGGCGGAAGCCATGCGCGAGATTGCCATGCTGCGCAAGCTGGCCAGGACGCGCAAGCAGGGCGACGGAAATGGCTGATTTGGCGACGACGACGCTCGAAGCGGTCGACATATTGGGGCTGATGAAGCTCCTGCCGCACCGCTATCCGTTCCTGATGATCGACCGTATCGTCGAGATCGACGGCGACGAGTCTGCTGTCGGCATCAAGAACGTGACCATAAACGAGCCGCATTTCCAGGGCCATTTCCCGGAGCAGCCGGTCATGCCGGGAGTATTGATCGTCGAGGCAATGGCGCAGACTGCCGGCGCCATCTGCATTCGCAGCCTTGCCGCCGAAAAGCCTTCGCTGGTCTATTTCTTGACCATCGACAACGCCAAGTTCCGCAAGCCGGTCGTTCCCGGCGACCAGTTGAAGATCCATGTCAAGAAAATCAAGAAACGCGGCAACCTGCTCAAATTCGCTTGTGAAGCTCTGGTCGACGGCTCCAAGGTCGCTGAAGCCGAGATTTCGGCGATGATGGTCACCAGCGACTGACGATCGAATGCTTATGAAAATCCAGACATCAATCCATCCTTCCTCGGTCGTCGAGGAAGGCGCTCAAATCGGCCAAGGCGTCCACATCGGGCCTTTCTGCCATATCAGCGCCGACGCCGTGGTCGACGACCGAGTCGAGCTGGTCAGCCACGTTTCGGTGATGGGCGCCACCACCATCGGCGCTTCGACCAAGGTCTATCCGATGGCGATACTGGGCGGGCCGCCGCAGAACACCAAGCACAAGGGTGGCCGCACCACGCTTGTCATCGGTGAGAACTGCACGATCCGCGAAGGCGTTACCATGCATGTCGGCACCGATTCCAGCCGCGGTGAAACCACGATAGGCGACAACGGCAATTTCCTCGCTTACGCCCACATCGCTCATGACTGCGTCGTCGGCAAGAACGCCACTTTCGCCAATGGGGCGACGCTGGGAGGCCATTGCGAAATAGGCAACAACGTCTATATCGGCGGCCTCACCGCTGTTCATCAATTTGTCCGCGTCGGCGACAATGCCTTTCTTGGCGGCTGCTCGGCAATCGTCGGCGATGTCATTCCATACGCCATCGCTGTCGGCAATCGCGCCAGCCTCCGCGGCTTGAACATCATCGGCCTGAAGCGCGCCGGCCTGCCGCGGTCCGAGATCCATCAGCTGCGCAAGGCCTACAGGACGATCTTCGATCGCTCTCGCACCGTCGGCGAGAACATCGAATTCGCCAAGGCGGAATTCGCCTCGTCGCCGACCGCCATGAAAATCATCGATTTCATCGCCAGTCGCGGCAAGCGGCACTACGCCGTCCCGTCGCTTAGGGGTGGCGACGGCGACGATGCCGATGACGAAGACTGAGATCGCCGGAACCAAGCTTGATCTCGCGCCAGGCGCCAGGGTTGGCATAATCGCCGGCGGCGGCAGCCTCCCGGTGGAAGTCGCGGCCGGCTTGGCAGGACGAGGGCATTCTCCCGTTGTCATCATGATCGAAGGCGAAGTCGACCGTAAGTCCGACCTCGCCGGCTACGAGCATGCGAACCTCGCTCTGGAAGACATCGGTTCGCTGGTTTCATTGTTGAGGCGCCGAAAGATCAGCCATCTGGTCCTTGCCGGCGAGGTCAGACGCAGGCCGAGATTGATCGACCTGCGTCTGAGCCTTGGCCTGCTGGCTGTGGTCCCTTCTATGATAATGGCGCTTGCCAGCGGCGATGACGGCCTGCTGAAGGTCTTGACGCGCGGGCTGGAGGCGCGCGGAGTGAGAGTCGTCGGCGCCCATGAGATCGTGCCGGAACTGGTCGCGGCCGAGGGCTCGCTGACCAAGGCCGCACCACGGAAATCGGACTGGCGTGACATCAGGGCCGCCCATGCAGCAGCAAAGGCCATCGGCGCGCTGGACATCGGCCAGGCAGCGGTTGCGATCGGTGGCCGGGCCATCGCGCTGGAAGGCATCGAGGGCACGCACGGATTGCTGGAGCGAACACGGCAGTTGCGTGGCCACGGCAGGCTGGCCGGTAGGACACGCGGTGTCCTGGTCAAATGCGCCAAGCCCGGTCAGGAATTACGCGCGGATCTGCCCTCCATCGGCCCGTTTACCGTCGAGGCGGCGCATGCCGCCGGACTTGCCGGCATCGCTGTCGAAGCCGGGCGCTCGCTGGTCCTCGAAGGCCCTGCCACCATAGCACGCGCCAATGCGCTCGGTCTGTTTGTGATCGGCCTGCCGGGCACGGGGCCGCAGCATGGCCACTGAAAAGCCGCTGAAGATCGCCATAGTCGCCGGCGAAGAGTCCGGCGACCTGCTTGGCGCCGACATCGTGCAGGCGCTCAAGCGCATGACCGGCCGCGAAGTCCGGCTTGTCGGCATTGGCGGTAGGCATCTGCAGGCGCTCGGACTGGTTCCGCTATTCGATGGAGGGGAGATCGCGCTGATGGGGCTCAGCGCCGTCCTGCGCGACCTGCCGCGCCTGATGCGGCGGATCAGCCAGACGGCAAGCGCGGTCGCCAGTGAAAAACCCGACTGCCTCATCACAATCGACAGTCCGGATTTTTCGCTGCGCGTGGCAAAGAAGGTCCGCGCCGCTGATCCGGCAATCCCGATCGTTCACTATGTCTGCCCGAGCGTCTGGGCGTGGCGGCCGGGCAGGGCGGCGGCGATGAAGCCCTATGTCGACCACATCCTTTGCATCTTGCCCTTCGAGGTGAAGGAACTCGCCCGCCTGGACGGCCCGCCCGGCACCTATGTCGGGCATCGCCTGACGCATGATCCGGGTGTGCTCGGTGCCGCCAAGGCACAGAGCCAGCCGCGCGACCTCTCCACCGATCGCGTGAAGACGCTGCTTGTGCTGCCCGGCTCGCGGCGCGGCGAGGTGCGGCGGCAGAGCGGCCCATTCGGCGAGACGGTGTCGATCCTGAGCGCCCGCGGACACCGCTTGCGCCTGCTGCTGCCGACGGTGCCGCATGTCGCCGACTTGGTCAGGGCTTCGGTTGCAAGCTGGGACGAGAAGCCGGAGATCATCCTCGATCCCGAACGCAAATGGCAGGCCTTCGGCAAGGCCGATGCGGCGCTGATCGCGTCGGGGACAGTGTCGCTGGAACTGGCGCTGTCGGGCGTGCCGATGATCTCCTGTTACCGGCTTGATCCGGTCATGCGGATGGCCCAGAGCCTGATCACGGTGTGGAGTGCGGCCTTGCCCAACCTGATCGCGGACCAGGCGGTCGTGCCGGAACACTACAACCAGTATGTGCGGCCGCGCTATCTGGCGCGGCAGCTCGAGGCACTGTTTTCCGACACCGCCTACCGCGCCTGGCAAAAGGACGGTTTTGCCGAGGTCGTGAAACGCATGGCCACCGACAAGTCGTCGGGCGACATCGCTGCGGAGGTTGTGATGGGATATATCAAGAAAGCGAGTAGTGAGTAGGGAATAGGGAATAGGGAATAGAAGGCAACTGCAGCTTTTCACTGCCCACTATTCGCTACTCGCTCATTTTCACCTTTTAGCAATCGGTACATAATCCCGCTCCGGTGCGCCGGTGTAGAGCTGGCGCGGGCGGCCGATCTTCTGGTGCGGATCCTCGATCATCTCCTTCCACTGTGCGATCCAGCCGACGGTGCGGGCGACCGCGAACAGCACGGTGAACATGGTGGTGGGGAAGCCCAGCGCCTTCAACGTGATGCCGGAGTAGAAGTCGACGTTTGGATAAAGCTTCTTCTCGATGAAATAGGAGTCGGTCAGCGCGATCTTTTCCAGCTCCATCGCGATATCGAGCAGCGGATCGTCCTTGATGCCGAGTTCGCCCAGCACCTCATGCGCGGTCTTCTGCATGATCTTGGCACGCGGATCGTAGTTCTTGTAGACGCGGTGGCCAAAGCCCATCAGCCGGAACGGATCGTTCTTGTCCTTGGCGCGGGCGATGTATTCCGGGATGTTGTCGACATGGCCGATCTCGCCCAGCATGTTCAGGGCCGCTTCGTTGGCGCCGCCATGGGCCGGGCCCCACAGGCAAGCGATGCCGGCGGCGATGCAGGCGAACGGGTTGGCGCCCGACGAGCCAGCAAGGCGGACGGTCGAGGTCGAGGCATTCTGCTCATGATCGGCGTGCAGAATGAAGATGCGCTCCATCGCGCGCGCCAACACCGGATTGATCTTGTATTCCTCGCAAGGCACCGCAAAGCACATATGCAGGAAGTTGGCCGCGAAATTCAGCTCGTTCTTCGGATAAATGAAGGGCTGGCCGATATGGTACTTGTAGGCCATCGCCGCGATCGTCGGCATCTTGGCGATCAGCCGCATCGACGCGACCATGCGTTGGTACGGATCCGAAATATCGGTGGAGTCGTGATAGAAGGCCGACAGCGCACCGACCACGCCGCACATCACCGCCATCGGGTGCGCGTCGCGGCGGAAGCCAGTGAAAAAGCGTGACATCTGCTCATGCACCATCGTGTGGCGCGTCACCCGATAGTCGAAATCGTCCTTCTGCGCCTTGGTCGGCAGTTCGCCATAAAGCAGCAGATAGCAGACTTCGAGGAAGTCGCCGTGTTCGGCTAGCTGGTCGATCGGGTAGCCGCGGTGCAAGAGGATACCGGCGTCGCCGTCGATGAAGGTGATTGCCGACTCGCAGCTTGCCGTCGAGGTGAACCCGGGATCGTAGGTGAAGGCCCCAGTGGTGTTGTAGAGCGAGCCGATGTCTATGACATCCGGCCCCACCGAGCCGCTTCGGACCTTGAACTCATAGTTCTTGCCGTCGAGTTCCAGCTTTGCAGTCGACGCGTGGGTTTTGCCGCCAAATTCCAGTTTCGTCGCAGATTCGGTCATTGCAAACTCCTTTTTGTTTCCTCATGCCGGCAAGGCAAATATCTGCAACGCAACACGTCGAGGGCACCGGAATGCGCGGATGCGCCCACAAATTGGATTTCTGTGTCAGATTGGGCCAGAACCCTAATGTTGCACTGCGAAACACACCTTTCAATGCCAATCTTCTTAGGCCAGAGCCCTAATCGATTTGATCCGCGATGCGCGCCAGGCTTTCCTCGCGGCCAAGCACGGCAAGCACGTCGAACACGCCGGGCGATGTGCTCCTGCCGGTGAGCGCAGCCCGCAGCGGTTGGGCCACGGCGCCAAGCTTGTGGCCGCCGGCCAGTGCGTAGTCGCGGATCGCGGCCTCCGCCGCAGCGGCCGTCCAGTCGCCTGAAACCGCCTTCAACGCTTCGTGAGCGCCGCGTAGGATCGCCCGTGCGTCGCCACCAAGCAGTGCCGCCGCCTTTTCGTCGATCGGTAATGGCCCCTCGACGAACAGGTAGGCGGCGCCATCGACAAGTTCCACCAGCGTCTTTGCACGCTCCTTCAGGCCGGGCAGGGCGGCAAGCAACTTTGCCTTGCGTTTGTCGTCGAGCCGCGCGGCAATCGCCGGACCGCCTTCGAGATAGGGCAACGTAGCGATGAATATATCGAGCAATTGAGCATCGTTCATTCGGCGCATATGCACGCCGTTCAGCGCCTCGAGCTTGGCGAAGTCGAAGCGGGCGGCACCCTTGTTGACATCGTCGATATCGAACCAGGCAATCATGTCCTTGATCGACATCACTTCGTCATCGCCATGGCTCCAGCCGAGCCGCGCCAGATAGTTGAGCAGGGCCTCGGGCAGATAGCCCATGGCGCGATAGGCCTCGACGCCGAGCGCACCGTGCCGTTTCGACAGCTTGGCGCCGTCGGCGCCATGGATCAGCGGGATATGCGACATCGACGGCACCTCCCAACCCATGGCGCGGTAGATCACCGTCTGGCGTGCAGCATTGGTCAGATGATCGTCACCGCGGATGATGTGGGTGACGCCCATGTCGTGGTCGTCGATGACGACAGCATGCATGTAGGTCGGGTTGCCGTCCGAGCGCAGGATGATGAAGTCGTCGAGATCCTTGTTGGGGAAGCGCACCTCGCCCTGCACGCGGTCGTGCACGACAGTCTCGCCCTCGGTCGGCGCCTTGATGCGGATCGCGCCCTTGGCGCCTGCCGGCGCCTCCGATGGGTCGCGGTCGCGCCAGCGGCCGTCATAGCGGGGCGGCTGCCCTTTGGCGCGCGCGCTCTCGCGCATCGCCTCGAGCTCTGCCGGCGTAGCGTAGCAGTAATAGGCCTTGCCCATGCGCACCAGCTCCTCGGCCACCTCGCGATGGCGCGGTGCGCGCTCGAACTGTGAAACCGGCTCGCCGTCCCAGGTCAGGCCGAGCCAGGAAAGCCCGTCGAGAATGGCCGCGGTTGCGGCGTCGGTGGAGCGCTCGCGATCGGTGTCCTCGATGCGAAGCAGCATCGTACCGCCGGTGTGTTTCGCATACAGCCAATTGAACAGCGCGGTGCGCGCGCCGCCAATGTGCAGGAAGCCGGTGGGCGAGGGGGCAAAACGGGTGACGACCTTGTCGGACATGGAGCTCTCAGGCAGACGTGTGAAGCGGGTGTGGTGTCGCGGACTTTCGCGCGTTGCGCGTTCATGTAGCATAGGAGGTCGAGGGCGCAAGGGGCAGACCCAATGGCTAGACGAGGCCGGGGCGCGGATGAGGGCGAGGGCGCGACAGGAAGCGTCAGCGAGCGGTTGCTGTTTGCCGAAATTCCATACGCCGAACCAATGCCAGTTTCGCTGCCTGCGGCTCGCCCCGGCCTCCAGCCTTTGCCACCTGATGGTGTCGCGCCGATACCCATCCCAGCAACCAAACCTGTCATCCGCTCCCGCAGTCGGATTCGCCGCCCTTCGCTGCCCGGCATCCGCCGGAGCATCGCCACGGCTGCCGGCTTGGAACTCGACCGCGGCATCGCCTTTCTGCTGGTGCCGGTCTTCCTGGCGCTTGGGGTGATCTTCTACTTTTCGCTGGCGAGCGAGCCGGATTTTGCGAAACCCATCGCGGTCGTGCTCCTGATGGCACTTTGCGCGGTCGTCTCGCGGTCATGGCGCAATCCGCATCTGTGCTTCACGGCAGCGCTGCTGTGCGCGCTTGGCGTGCTTGCCGCCAAGGTCGAGACCTGGCGCGCGGGGACGCAGATGCTCGGTTCGGAAATCCAGACGCGCTTGACCGGCCGTGTCGCCAGTCTCGACCTGATGGCGAACAATCGCATCAGGCTGACCATCGACGTGAATTCGACCGCGCACCCAACGCTGCGCTATGCGCCTGAGCGTATCAGGGTTTCGGCGCGCAAGATTCCATGACCGCCGGTTCGATAGCGACCGGCTATGTCAGGCTTTTGCCGCCGACCGGCCCGGTGCGGCCGGACAGCTACGACTTCTCCTTCGACAGCTATTTCGCCGGCATCGGCGCCAGCGGCTTTTTTCTCGGCAATCCGAAAATTGTCGCTTCCGGAGGCGCGCCGCCAGCAGCACCGCTTTCCTCCGCGATCGAAAAGGCACGCGAAGCGATCGCCGACCATATCAGCGGCAGCATCGGCGGCGCCGAAGGCGAAATCGCCGCGCTGATCGTCGGCGTGCGCGCCGGTATCCCCGAAGAGATCAACGAGGCGATGAGGCGCACCGGCATCTATCACATCATCTCCATCTCCGGCCTGCATATGGCGCTGGTCGCAGGCACCATCATGGGATTGCTGCGCGGCGCCTATGCCGGCTGGTCCGACTACCGCGCCGGCAAGGCCACCGCGCCGCCGCCACGGCGATCGCCGCTTGCCTTCATCACGCGAAAGTTCCTGCTGGCAACGGGTGGTCTTGCCATGACTTCGATCATTGCCGGCAGCGCCACGGCGCTGTTCGCCATCTGGCATTTCCAGCGTGTGTCGCCGCTCAGCCTGTTTGCCAACCTGGCCGTCATGCCGATCGTTTCGCTGGTTGTCATTCCGGCCGCCGTCCTCAGCGCGCTGGCGATGCCGTTCGGCGCCGACGGACCTTTCCTCTATGTGGTGGGCAAGGGGCTGACCGCGATGATCGCTCTGTCGGGATGGATATCGGAGCGATCACCGATCGACGCGGTCGGGTTGATTTCGCTGCAGTCGGTCCTGCTGGTGACGATCGCGCTGGTCATCGCCACCATGGCGACGACATGGCTGCGGCTCGCGGCGCTGCCCTTCGTGCTCGCCGGCCTGCCGACGATTACCGAGACGCGCGCGCCCGACGTGCTGATCTCGGAGGACGCACATCTGGTTGCTTTGCCGATCGGCGGCGGCGAACTCGCCCTCAACCGGGTGCGTTCGAACGAATTCGCCACCGACAATTGGAAACGCGCGCTAAAGTCCGAGACCATTGTCGAACCCGAGACAATCGACAAAGGCGACGTGCGGTTCGATATCGCAGACCCCGCGGACCTGCCCACCGACGCGCCGTTCTATTGCACCGCCGGTCTGTGCCTTGCCCGCATCCGTCCGGTGCGATCGTTGCGCTCGCCCAAGACCGCAAGGCAGCGCGGCCAGCCCGCGCCTTCGCGGACCTGATCGTCATCGACGATGCGACCGCCTACAACCCTTGCCGCAACCCGTTGGTGCTGGTCGTCACCAAGCGGCAACTGGCCCGCGCCGGCAGTGCAGCCGTCTTCTTCGACCCGCAATCGGCGACGACACCGGCAACAATCCGCTTCGCCGTAGAGCAACCGTACCGGCACTGGCATGAGCAGCGGAGATTTTCGCGCGAAGCCAGGGGCATGCCGCCATACAGCAGGCGCGACAGGAAGAGCAGCAAGCCCGCTCAGTAGCGCCGGATCAGGCCGACGAGCTTGCCTTGCACCTTGACCCGGTCCGGTCCGAAAATGCGCGTTTCATAGGCTGGATTGGCGGCCTCCAGGGCGATCGAGGCGCCCTTGCGGCGGAACCGCTTCAGCGTCGCTTCTTCCTCGTCGACCAGTGCCACGATGATCTCGCCCGGGCTGGCGGTGTCGGCATTGCGGATGATGACGGTGTCACCATCGAAGATGCCGGCTTCGATCATTGAATCGCCCTTGACCTCCAGCGCATAGTGTTCGCCGCCTGTGATCATGTCCGGTGGCACCGAGATCGAATGCGTCTGGTGCTGGATGGCGTCGATCGGGACACCGGCGGCAATGCGGCCCATGACAGGGATCGATACCGAGGGCACCGCATCATCGTCATTGCCGGCAGACATGCGTGACGACGCCGGCTTGATTTGACGCCCGAGGCTGCCTTGTCCGAGACTCCCCTGCCCAAGACTGCCCTGAATGACGCTCGGCGAGAACTTGCGCGCCGCGTTGAGGCCGGGTGCGATCGAGTCCGGCAGCCGAAGCACCTCCAGCGCTCGCGCCCGGTTGGGTAGCCGGCGAATGAAGCCGCGTTCCTCCAGCGCCGTGATCAGCCGGTGGATTCCCGACTTGGAGGCGAGGTCGAGCGCTTCCTTCATCTCGTCGAACGAAGGCGGAATGCCGCTCTCCTTCAACCGCTCGTGGATGAACATCAGCAGTTCGTGTTGTTTGCGCGTCAGCATCGCAACCCCCGACAGAATCAGAAAAACAAACCCAGAACAAACACTATCTGTTCCAGTTGTGTTCCGCAACCGTTTAAAGTTTAATGAATGCGTTGACGTTTTGTTCAGCGTAACATCTGCACGCTGCAGGCAGCGCCTGCGGCGGCGGCAGGGGCGAACGGTTCGCGCACGATCAACCCGTTGGCGTCGGCCAGCATTTTCAGCATCGAGGAATCCTGGATGCCGAACGGCGTTGCCACCAGCACGCCGGCGTCCTCCTTGACCACGGCGCGCACGTAGTCCTGCCTGATATCGTTCGCCGGCATCGCAGCGCCGAGCCGTGCCTGGCGCAGGTCTGGCCGGTAGAAGCGGCCGCCGAGACGCGCCAGAAGCGGTTTCAGGAACAGCTGCGAGCACACAAGGCTTGCCACCGGGTTGCCGGGCAGGCCGATACAGCGGATGTCGCCCAGCCGTCCGAACATTAGCGGCTTGCCAGGCCGCATGGCGATCTTCCAGAAATCGAGCGTCATGCCTTCGCCGGTCAGCACGTCATGGACGAGGTCGTGGTCGCCGACCGAGGCGCCGCCGAGCGTGACGATGACGTCCGCGCCGGCCCCAACCGCCCTTTTCACGAGCACGGCAATCGCCTCCTTGCGGTCAGGAGCGATGCCGAGGTCAAGAGCGCGCGCGCCGACCGACTGCGCGACGGCGGCGACACCATAGGCGTTGGACGAGATGATCTGGTCGGGGCCGAGATTGCTTCCCGGCGGCAGCAATTCATCGCCAGTGGCGATGATGGCGACAAGCGGCCTTTTGACCACGCTGACCCGTGGATGGTTGGCCGAAGCCGCCAGCGACAGCGCCGCCGGATCGAGCAGGCGGCCCTTCTCCAGCAAGACGTCGCCCGTCGAAAAATCGAGCCCAAGGCGGCGGATGTGGCGCCCTTCAACCGTTGGCGCGATCACCTCGACGCCTCCGCCACCGAGATCGCGCACGTTCTCCTGGATGACGATGGTATCGGCGCCTTCTGGCAGCGGCGCGCCGGTGAAGATGCGCACGGCCTGCCCCTGTTCGACAGTCCCGGCAAAACCCTGCCCAGCCGGCGCCATGCCGATCACCGAAAGCCGCGCCGGCACTGACGCCACATCCGCGGCCCGCGTGGCATAGCCGTCCATGGCGGAAGCGTTGAACGGCGGCTGGGTGCGGAGTGCGACGACAGGTTCGGCCAGGACGCGGTCGGCGGCGTCCATCAACGCGACACTTTCGCTGCCTGTCGGCTGTGCGCCTTCCAGCAGGCGCTCGAGCGCCTCAGCGACCGGAACCAACGCCATTATTGGCCTGCCCCATGTCCTGGGGATTTGTAGTCGCCGGATTTGCCGCCAGTCTTTTCCACCAGCCTGATGCCCGAGATTACCATGGCGCGATCGACCGCCTTGGCCATGTCGTAGATGGTCAGGCAAGCGACCGAGGCGGCGGTCAACGCCTCCATCTCGACGCCGGTCTTGCCGGTGACGCGGGCCAGCGTGGTAACCTTCAGGCCGGGCAGCGTCGCGTCCGGTTCGATGTCGACGGAGACCTTGGTCAGGAGCAGCGGGTGGCAGAGCGGGATCAGCTCATGCGTCCTCTTGGCCGCCATGATGCCGGCGATGCGCGCCGTTCCGAGCACGTCGCCTTTCTTGGCATCGCCGTCGAGGATCATTTTCAGCGTTTCGGGCCGCATCGAGACAAGACCTTCGGCGATCGCCGTGCGGGTCGTCTCCGCCTTGTCGCCGACATCGACCATATTGGCTTCGCCTTTGGCGCCAAGATGGGTGAGGGCAGCCGTCATCGTCAGGTTACCTTAGAGCGACGTGCGTCCATTTGGACGCACATAGTACGCTCTAACACTTTGAATCTATGCATCGTGCTCTCCGAAAATCGATTCCGATTTTCGGGCCGATGCATGAACGGGCGCCTTGCCCGTCAAAAGCAGGCGCGTTGCCGCGGCCACATCCTGTTGCCGCATCAGGCTCTCGCCGACGAGGAAGGTGCCGATGCCGCTTTTTTCCAGTCTGCGGCAGTCGTCATGCGAGAAAATACCACTTTCGCTGACCAGCAGCCGGTCGGCCGGCACCATCGCCGCCAGCCGCTCGGAAGTCTCGAGCTTCGTTTCGAATGTCCGCAGATTGCGGTTGTTGATGCCGATCAGCCGCGATGACAAGGTCAGAGCGCGCTCCATCTCGGCCTCGTCATGCACTTCGACCAGCGCATCCATGCCGAGATCGAAAGCTGTCGATTCGAGCTGCCTGGCCATCGCGTCGTCGACGCTCGCCATGATGATCAGGATGGCGTCCGCTCCCCAGGCGCGAGCTTCGTAGACCTGATACGGATCGAACAGGAAATCCTTGCGCAGGGCTGGCAGCGCCACGGCGCTGCGCGCGGTGGTGAGGAATTCGGGCGCACCCTGGAAGGACGGCGCGTCAGTCAGCACGGAAAGGCAGGTCGCGCCGCCGTTGGCATAGGCCTTGGCCAATGCCGGTGGGTCGAAATCGGCGCGGATCAAACCCTTGGACGGGCTCGCCTTCTTGATCTCGGCGATCAGCGCGAAACTGCCGGATTTGCGCTTGGCCTCGAGGGTAGCGAGAAAGCCGCGCGGCGCGTCGGCGTCCTTTGCCTTCGCCTTGATCTCGGCAAATGACACGCGCGCCTTCGCCGCCGCGATCTCGTCGCGCTTGTAAGCCTCGATCTTGCGCAGGATATCGGACATCGCATTATCCGTTGGATATCTCGATCAGTCTGTCGAGCACGGCGAGTGCCCGGCCGCTGTCGATGGCTTGCGCCGCCGTCGCCATGCCGTCGGCTAGCGTCGTCGCCTTGCCCGCCACCACCAGCCCGGCGCCGGCATTCATCAGCACCGTGTCGCGATAGGCGCCGGCAGCACCGCCCAGCATATCGCGCAACGCCTTGGCGTTGTAGGCGGCGTCGCCACCGCGCAACTCGTCTTTCGTGTGGCGCTTCAGTCCGACCGCTTCCGGGGTCAGCGTGAAGCTGCGGATCTCGCCGCCGGCCAGCTCCGCCACCTCAGTCTCGCCGGTGGTGGTGATCTCGTCGTAGCCGTCGCCATGGACGACCCAGGCATGGTCAGCACCCAGTGCCTTCAACGTCTCGGCCACCGGAATGATCCATTCCGGCAGGAACACGCCGACCATCTGTCTGCTGACGCCGGCCGGGTTTGAGAGCGGGCCAAGCAGGTTGAAGATGGTGCGGGTGCCGAGCTCGACACGTGTTGGGCCGACATGCTTCATCGCCGGATGATGCGCCGGTGCGAACATGAAGCCGACCCCGGCTTCGTGGATGCAGCGGCCGATCGTTTCCGGAGGGATGTCGATCTTGACGCCAAGCGCGGTCAGCACATCGGCGGAACCAGTCAGCGAGGACAGGCCGCGATTGCCGTGCTTGGCCACCGGGACGCCGCTGGCGGCGATGACGAAGGCGGATGCCGTCGAGATGTTGACGCTGTGCGAATTGTCGCCGCCGGTGCCGACGATGTCGATGGCGCCAACAGGGGCATCGACGCGCAGCATCTTGGCACGCATGGTGGCGACGGCGCCGGAAATCTCGCTCACCGTCTCGCCGCGCACGCGCAGCGCCATCAGGAAGCCACCGATCTGGCCGGGTGTCGCATCGCCCGACATAATGATGTCGAAGGCCTCGCGCGCTTCTTCGAAGGAGAGAGCGGCGCCGGTCGCGACCTTGGCGATATGGATCTTCAGCGCGCTCATCTGGTTCCGGCTTGGGCAACGGCAGTCTGGTCGATGCGAACGTCGTACTGCGTCTGCAACTGCGCTACCAACTGGTCGAGCAGATCGTCCGACATGCCTGAAGTGAAGGATTTTTGCGCATCGTCCGGCACCGAGCTGGCATCGGCGCCTGCCGGTTCGAAGACTTCGGCGACCTTGAACAGAATTTGTCCGTCGCTGGTCGGCGAGGGGATCAGTCCGGTGCCGCCTTCGCCGACGCCGAACATTGCGGCTGCACCCTCCTTGCCGAAATCGGCGTCGTCTGCTTCGCGCTTCAGGCCGCGCTTGGTCTGCTTCTCGAGCTTGAGCTCACCGGCGATCACGTCGAGCGTGGCTCCGGCCTTGAGACGCTTTTCGAGCTCGTTCGCCTTGGCGACAAGCCGTTTGCTGGTTTCGGTCGCCGTCCAGTCGGCAACCACCTTCTGGCGAACCTCGTCCAGCGTGCGATCGCGCGCCGGCGTAATCGACGCCACCTCGTAGAATACAAAGCCGTTGTCGGCGGTGGTCAGGGCCTCGTTCTCGATACCGGGCTCGGCGCTGAACACTGCCTTGATGAGCTCCGGTGATTCCGGCAGGTCCTTGACGATGCTGCCGTCCGGCCTCTGGCCGGTGCGATCGATCGCCTCGATGGTGATGACCTTCAGCTTCAGCTTGGCGGCTGCTTCCGGCAGCGTGCTGCCAGAAGCGCGGGTGTCTTCGTAATTGTCATGCACGTCCAGCAGGATGCGGCTTGCCTCGCCCAGCGCCAGATCCTTGCGGATCTGGTCGGATACCTCTGCCAGCGGCTTCACCACTTCGGGTTTGATCTCGGTGACGCGCAGCAGCACCGGACCAAAAGTCCCCTGAACGACCGGGCTGACCTCGTTGACGTTGAGCGCGAAGGCGGCGTCGGCCACCGCCTTGTCAGCGATCTTGTCCTTGGCCAGAGTGCCGAGCAGCGCGTCGGCTTGCGTCTTGCCCTCGGCGGCAACGATCTTGTCGAAGGTGGCGCCAGTCTTGAGTGAATCGAGCGCCGCCTTTGCTGCATCCGGTGTCTTGAACACCAACTGCTCGATGGTGCGCATCTCGGGCGTGGTGTAGCGCGCCTTGTTCTTGTTGTAATCATCGCGGATTTGCTGGTCGGTCACGGCGCTCACGTCCATGATGTCTTCCGGCTCGAGCCTGACATAGGAGAATTTGCGGTATTCGGGCGCCGCGTAGCTCTTCTTGTTGGCCTCGAAATGAGCCGACAGCGCGCTATCGGACGGCGCCTCGATCGGCTCGACCAGCTTTTTCGGCAAGCTCAGGTAGTCGATGGTGCGGTCTTCGCCGCGGTAGAGCGCTACAGCCTTGAGGAAGGTCTCGGGAGCCTTGAGGCCGTCCGAAATCGCCTCCACGATCTGCTGGCGCACCGCCACCTGGGCGCGATTCTTCAGATAATCCTCCGGTCGCATGCCGACCTGGCGCAACACGTATTCGAATGCCCTACGGTCAAACTGGCCGCCGGGGCCCTTGAAAGCCGGGTCCTCACGCGTCAGTTCGGCCAGCCTGTCCTTGGAGAGCCCAAGGCCGAGCTTGCGGGCCTGCTCGTCGAGGATGGCGCCCGAAACAAGCTGCGCCAACACCTGATTGTCGATGCCCAGTGCCGTCGCTTGCTCGCGGCTGATGCGTTGGCCGAATTGCTGCGCCATCATGTTGATTTGGCGATCGTAGGCAAGACGGTATTCGTTGATCGAAACCGTCGTACCTCCGGCAGTGATCACCGAACTATGGCCGCCCAGGCCACCCATCAGGCGCCCGGAGATGCCCCAGACGGCAAAGCTCAACACCAGCAAGGACAGCAGTAACTTTGCGACCCATGTTCCCGCCGCGCTTCTCAATGTACCAAGCATACTTACTTCCGATTTTTAACGCTTTTTCGCATGCGCCGAGTCTGAAACAAGCGCAATAGCGCCCTTCCGGCCCACTGTCGATTGCTTTGTGGCCTGTTTTTGATAGTGAGGGCTCTAGTGTCATCAGCCCCGAATGTCGCCAGGAGAAACAAACCCCATGACGCCTGGAATCCGCCCCCTCGTCGCCGGCAATTGGAAAATGAACGGCACCAGCGCCTCGCTCAACGAACTCAGGATGATCGGCAACGGTTTCATGAGTGGGCTCGACGCAGAGACGGAGGCAGTGGTCTGCGTTCCTGCGACCCTGCTTGCGCACGCAGCCGAAATCCTCTCGCGCACGCCGGTCCGGGCCGGCGGCGAGGATTGCCACCCCAAGGAAAGCGGCGCCTATACCGGGCGCATTTCGGCTGAGATGCTGAAGGACGCCGGTGCCAGCCACGTCATTGTCGGCCATTCCGAATGCCGCGCCGACCTGAGCGAGGACGATGCGACAATTCAGGCCAAGGCTGCCGCCGCATGGCGCGCCGGGCTTGTGGCCATCATCTGCGTCGGCGAGACGAGAGCTGAGCGCGAAGCTGGCGCCACACTCGACGTGCTGTCGCGCCAGGTCGCCGGCTCGGTGCCGCCAAACGCGACTGCCGCCAACACCATCATTGCCTACGAGCCGGTGTGGGCGATCGGCACCGGCTTGACGCCGACCGCCGCCGACGTCGCCGAGGCGCATGCGCACATCCGCCAAAAACTATCGGAGCAACTCGGAGGCGCGTCGGCAAAGATGCGCATCCTCTATGGCGGCTCGGTCAAGCCGTCCAATGCGATCGAGCTGCTTGGCGTGAAAAATGTCGACGGCGCGCTGGTCGGCGGCGCCAGCCTGAAGGCGGCCGATTTTCTCGGCATCGCCGAAGCCTATTTGAATATCTCGTAACTTTTCCCGCGCCTGTTATCAGGTCGCACGCGGGCCGGAATCGTTGCAAAGGCTGCGTTGCTTCCCATATTCCGGCCACGGGCTTGGAAATGCCATCAAAGCATTGTATTGAGCCGCCTCCAAATCACCGGTCGTATCCGCGGCCGCGCAAGGCCTTGCCAGGATAAATTATGGAAACCGTACTGATCGTCGTTCACCTCATGGTCGTGCTTGCCCTTGTCGGCGTGGTGCTTCTGCAGCGCTCCGAAGGTGGCGGTCTCGGCATCGGCGGCGGCTCGGGTTTCATGACTGCGCGCGGTGCAGCCAATGCATTGACGCGGGCGACGGCGATCCTGGCGGCAGCCTTCTTCGCCACCTCGCTGACACTGTCCATTGTTGCCCGCTATGGCGAGAAGCCCATCGACATCCTCGACCGCGCCCCCGCCACCTCGGATGGCGCCGGCAAGGGCGTGCTCAACCAGTTGCCCGGCACGACGGCACCGACGCCGCCCTCCGGCAACGATGCTGCGACGAAGCCGCCGGCGACCGCTCCCGCGACGCCGCCGGCAACGAATCCGGCGACACCGCCGTCGACGAACGGCGCCACCTTGCCGGTAACGCCACAGGTTCCGAACCAGTAATCGGCTGGCGTCTCTTGCCGCGACCTGTTGTTGTTTGAACACAGTCGCGGCAAATGCCGCAAGATTACGAAGATTCGACCCCGCACAGCGCCTTGGCGCGCTTGAGGCGTCTCAGCCTAATCGATTATAGATTGCGCGCGGCACTTTCGGCGTCCTTGGGGGACGCCGAGCGACGCCGTGGGCAACAAGCATTGAACGATCGGATCTTCGCCATGCAGCTTCGCAGCTTCATTTTCGCCGGCCTTTGTGCCGCGCTCAGCCTGAGTGCGCCCGCTTATGCGGCCATGCCGGCGGGCAATTCGGCTCCCAAGGCCGCAGTAACAACCGACATTGTCAACATCGCCGCCAAGAGCGATGCGGCGCAGCTGAGGCTCCTCAAGAAGAAGAAAAACCCGACCTCGGACGACCTTGCCCAGATCAGCAAGCTCGAAACCAAGATCGCGGCCGACAAGGAAGCCGCTCGCGCCAACGCACTCGAGGCCCGCAAGCTGGCGATGCGCGAGGCAGCGAAGGCCAAGGCCGACGCGGGACGGCAGGCATTCCTTGCCAGGAAGGGACAGTCGGTTGCGGCGGTCGAGGCCAAACCCGCCAAGAAGACCGTCAAGATCATCGAACCTATCGAACCGCTCGCGCCGATCCTGTCGGCAGAGCTGCTCCCGGCCGAGGCCATGAACGTCGCGCTGACCGGCAACAATGGCGAATTGCGCAGCGAGGCTATCGGGCAGAAGCAGAATGTCGGGCTTTTCGCCGGCCTGTTCGGCGGCACGTCCTCCTCCTCGATGTCGTTGCTTCCCGAGACGCGCGCGCTTGACGCCGCGCTCGAACAGAAGGAAGCCAAGCGGCAATTCAGGGTGAAGCCGGAGTTCGTGCCACAGGAAGTGGAATTCTCGGGCTACAATCCCGGCACCATCGTCATCGATACCAGCGCGCGGCGCCTCTACCTCGTCGAATCCTCGTCGACGGCGCGCCGCTACGCCATTGCAGTCGGCCGCGAGGGCCTGCAGTTCAAGGGTACCGTTGCAGTCGGCGACAAGCAGGAATGGCCGCGCTGGATTCCGACGCTCGATATGCAGAAGCGCGAGCCGAAGCATTACGGCCAGTACAAGGACGGCATGCCCGGCGGGGGCGAAAATCCGCTCGGAGCGCGCGCCATCTACCTTTACGACGGCAAGAAGGACACTCACCTGCGCATCCACGGCACCATCGCGCCGCAGTCGATCGGAACCAGCGCTTCCAATGGCTGCTTCCGCATGATCAACGAGCACGTCATGGACCTTTACCGCCGGGTGAAAATAGGCACCAAGGTCGTCATTATCTGACGTTTTAACAGATACTGCCGAAAGGGCCGGCTCAGCCGGCCTTTTTGTTTTGGCTCGTTCACCATCAGCGCCTTCTTGGGAAAAAACCTTCGCGGCGGTTTTTTCTCTGGCGGAATCAATTCGGCCGCGTTAAGCGATGACTCCCATGGCGCGATATGTATTCATCACAGGCGGCGTGGTTTCCTCACTCGGAAAAGGCATCGCTGCGGCGGCCCTTGGGGCTCTCTTGCAGGCGCGAGGCTATCGCGCACGCATCAAAAAGCTCGATCCCTATCTCAATGTCGATCCCGGCACGATGTCGCCGTACCAGCATGGCGAAGTCTTCGTCACCGATGACGGCGCCGAGACCGATCTCGATCTCGGCCATTACGAGCGCTTCACCGGCCGCTCGGCCAACCAGCAGGACAACATCACCACCGGTCGTATCTACAAGAACATCATCGAGCGCGAGCGACGCGGCGACTATCTCGGCGCAACGGTGCAGGTCATTCCGCACGTTACCGATGAGATCAAGAATTTCGTCCTTGACGGCAATGACGACTATGATTTCGTGCTGTGCGAGATCGGCGGCACCGTCGGTGATATCGAGGCAATGCCGTTCCTGGAGGCGATTCGCCAGCTCGGCAACGACCTGCCGCGCAACAACGCCGTCTACGTCCACCTGACGTTGATGCCCTACATCCCGACGGCCGGTGAACTGAAGACCAAGCCGACCCAGCATTCGGTCAAGGAACTGCGCGGCATCGGCATCGCGCCCAATATCCTGCTGGTCCGCGCTGACCGGCCTATCCCCAAGGAAGAGCGGCGAAAGCTGTCGCTGTTCTGCAACGTGCGCGAGAGCGCGGTCATCCAGGCGCTCGATGTGCCGCACATCTACGACGTGCCGATGGCCTATCACAATGAAGGGCTGGATTCCGAAGTGCTGGCCGCCTTCGGCATCGATCCGGCGCCAAAACCGCGCATGGAGCGCTGGCAGGCGGTCTCCAACCGCATCCACAATCCGGAAGGCGAGGTGACCATTGCCGTCGTTGGCAAATACACCGGCCTCAAGGACGCCTACAAATCGCTGATCGAGGCGCTGTCGCATGGTGGCCTCGCCAACCACGTCAAGGTCAAGCTGGACTGGATCGAAAGCGAGATATTCGAGAAGGAAGATCCGGCGCCATGGTTGGAAAAGGTGCATGGCATCCTTGTTCCCGGCGGCTTTGGCGAGCGCGGCTCCGAAGGCAAGATCCTTGCGGCGAAGTTCGCGCGCGAGCGGAAAGTGCCGTATTTCGGCATCTGCTTCGGCATGCAGATGGCCTGCATCGAGGCGGCACGCTCGCTGGCCGGTGTCGAGAATGCGTCATCGACCGAGTTCGGCCCGACCACGGAGCCGGTTGTCGGCCTAATGACCGAATGGCTGAAGGGCAACATGCTGGAGAGGCGCAGGGAGACCGGCGACCTCGGCGGCACCATGCGGCTCGGCGCCTATCAGGCGGAACTCGCCAAGGGCTCGAAGATCGCCGAGATCTACGGCGATACCCAGATTTCCGAACGCCACCGCCACCGCTACGAGGTCAACGTCGACTACAAGGAGCGGCTCGAGGATTGCGGCCTGGTCTTTGCCGGCATGTCGCCCGACGGCGTGCTGCCGGAGACGGTGGAATATCCCGACCACCCCTGGTTCATCGGCGTGCAGTACCATCCGGAGCTGAAAAGCCGGCCACTCGACCCGCACCCGCTGTTTGCCAGCTTCATCGAGGCGGCTGTGGAGCAGAGCCGGCTGGTCTAGTCCCACGGCTCAATTGCCATGCAAACCTATGTCGCGCTGCTCTACAGCATCATCCTGGGCGAGGGGCGGCGGGTCGTCATGTCCGATCTCAAGGCCATGGCGGAAGGCCTGGGGCTGAACAACCCGCGCACGCTGGTGGCGACCGGCAATCTGGTCTTCGAGACGCAAGAAACAGAAATCGCCGCGCTGGAACAACGGCTCGAGGCGGCATTCGTGAAAACCTTCGGCCGCCATGTCGACATCATCGTGCGCCGTGCGGGCGACTGGTTGACGCTTGCTGCCGGCAATCCATTTCCCACCGAGTCGCTTGCTGCCGCGGACCAGGTGGCGGTGCGCGTGATGCGCAAGCCCGTTGCCGCCGAAGCGATCGCGGCGCTGCAGGCCTATGTCGGCAGGGACGAAAAGATGTTAGCCGTCGGCGGCGACATCTGGATCTTCTTTTCGCGCGAGCCCCCGAATTCCCGGCTGCTCGCGGCGACAAGCCACAAACGTCTCGGCATCGGCACCTCGCGCAACTGGAATACGGTACGCAAATTGGCCGAGATGGTCGCCGGATAGAGGTGGGGCGGCTCGCGCCGCCCCGACCGAAGCGTCAGGCCTTCGCCGTCTTGGCTCTGGCACCCAGTTCCATGGTACGCAGCACGTAGTAGATCGCGCCGGCGATGGCCACGCCGAAGAACCAGCCGTAGACGCCCCACCACGACGGCAGCCAGTTGGTGAAGTTCGGCAGGATCGAGGAAAAGATCGCACCAATCCCCGCGGCGATGAAGGCGTTGACATGCCAGCCGCCCTGGAAGCGGAACTCGCCGTCTTCCCGGTAGAGCGCATCGACGTCGACCTCGCCCTTCCGGATCAGGTAATAGTCGACCATCATCACGCCGAAGATCGGTCCCATCGTCGCGCCGATGGTGTTGACGAAGGAGGCGGCGCTGCCTTCCCACGGCGCGAAGGGATAGAGCACCAGTGCGATCAGCGCCGCGATATAGCCGCCCTTCTTGAAGTCGATCTGCCGCGGAAAGACGTTGGAGAAATCGAACGCCGGCGACACGAAGTTCGCCACCACATTGATGCCGAGCGTTGCCACGGCAAACGTCAGGGCCGCGAGCGCCGCCAGGAACCAGCTGTCGAATTTCGCCGAGATCTGGTCGGGATGCAGCAGCACTTCGCCATAAACGTCGAAGGCGGCAATGGTGGTGACCCCGGCGACCAGCGAAAACAGGATGAGGTTGACCGGCAGGCCCCAGATGTTGCCCTTGCGCAGCGATGCCTTGTCCGGCGCATAACGGGCGAAATCGCAGAAGTTGAGATAGAGCGCCGAGAAATAGGTCACCCAGATCGCCGCCACCGCAAACAGTGAAGTCCACGAGCCCGGTGTGCCCGGCACGCCCGCATCCTTGGTCTTGACGAGCAGCACGTCCATCGGGATGTCGCTGGAGAAGGCGAAGGTGCCGGACTTGACGCAGAGATAGATCGCCAGGATCAGCATCATCACCCACACAGCGGGGCCGGCCCAGTCCTGGAAGCGGCGCACCGTTTCCATGCCTTTCTGGATGATCAGCAGTTGCAGCGCCCAGATGACCGCGAAGCAGATCACTTCGAGGCCCGTATGGCCTAGGAAATGCGTATTCTGGTTGAAGTCGGCAAACCATTGCGAGCGGATCAGCAACGCCACGATCGCGCCCGACGCTGCAGCTGTCTGCGCACCGTACCAGAAGCAGGCGACGATGGCGCGCACCAGCGCCGGTATGTTGGCGCCCCAGATGCCGAAGGATGCGCGGGCAAGCACGGGGTAGGGCACTCCGGTCTTCACGCCGGCATAGCCGACCATGTTCATCAGCGCATAGATGATCAGCGAACCGATGCCGATGGCGATGATGAAATTGACGAAGCCGCCGCAGAACAGAAACAGGCTGGCCGCCAGATAGTAGCCCCAGAGGCTGTGGACGTCCGATGTCCAGACGTTGAAGATCGAGAATGGTCCCCAGTTTCGAACCTTCGCCGGAGCAAGATCCTCGTTATACAGGTCAGGTGATGCACCTTGTATGGTCATGCTAAGTCCTCCCCTTGATTGCCGCACGTGCCCCACACGTTGGCAGTGCAGGTTAGGCCTGACGCAAGGGAACCGGCAAGCGATCCACTCGCCGGCTTTGGCCTTAAAGACATTCAACGAGAACCACGCTTATCGGCGCGGCCAAATGGATTGCCGTTGACGTTTTGACATGTCGATGATTCGAGTATCGGCCGATATCGCAGAGAGACCTAAAGCCCGGATGGCTTTCCGTTTGGTCACTTTTTAGCAGTGGGCGATTTTTCTCTGGCACAAAATGGCCAATTGGGAGTTTAATGCGGTTCGATCGAGCGGAGGCGATCGACCGGGAGGTAAACGATGGACCGCTTGCAATTCTTTACGCCGGTGCGGATTTCGCACGGGGCGGATCAGCCTGTGGAAGAAGTGGACAGTGTTGCCGAAGCGATGGCGTTCTTGCGGAAATGGCCAACAGGACGGCGCGGGCCTGTCTATCAATGCGCCCTGAATTGCTGCTCCGCGGCCATGGCTGGCCGGATGTCGGCCGAGGAAGCGAGGAAGGCCTTTACGGGCTTTGCTCGCATCACTCGTCTGCTTGACGACGACATGGCACTGCCGATAGGCGGCGACGCTAGGGATAACGTATACGCGCTGAGGCGATAAACGCCGATCCGGTTGTTTCTGCATTTTGACGGTTGCGTCATAGCGGGACGCCGCCGACGATGGTGATTGTTTGGGTCACGGACCTGCTTTGAGGAAGGCCCGGGAAAAACCCGGTTGCACCGCTTCTATCGTTCCATCGGGCAACTTCAAGAGCCGGTCGATCGCGATGCCGTAGAGCCGCAACCGGTCGTCGAGCAGCCGCACTGCTTCGTCGATATTGCCTTGTTCGGCCTTCAGCAAGGCGCGGTACATTACATCCCGAAAGATCAGCCGCAGCTGCAGGAACATCTCGGCGAAAGCCTCAGGGTCGGGCACATCGAGAATGCCTTCCTCGCTTCCTTTCCTGAGCAGATCGGTGATTATCGGCACGGCCAGTTCCCTGGCCGCCTGGTCGACCCTGTGGAAGAGGGCAAGGTTCTCGGGCCGGAACAGGACGAAGAACGTCTTGCGCAATTGCGGCGCAAGCTCGACGTTCAACCGTCGCGAGCCGGCAAAGAGCGCATTGAGCCGGCCAATCCCATCAAGTGACGGGTCGTTGAGCACAGGCTGCAGTTCGGCAAGGCTGTCACGTGCGAGGCGTGCGGCGAGCGCCTCCAGCAGGGCCTCCTTCGATGCGAAGTAGTGATAGAACGCGCCCTTCGACAGACCAGCCTCGCGAATGATGTCGTTCACCGTCGTATTGTCGTAGCCACGCTCGAAGAACAGCCGCTGGGCACAGTCGAGAAGCTCGGCGGATCGTATCTCAGGCTGCTTTATCACTCGAGGCAAATCGATCCTCACTGAGCATGGCTTAGGTCGGGTAAGAGGAGCACGAACCGTTTCTTTGTGCAACTTTTATAGACCGACGGTCGGTCTAATGCTATATCTCTAGTCCCGCGACGTTCGGATTCGATCATGCTGGGAGAGTTTCTTGCGGCTGACACGCTGGATCATCGGCATCGCGCTTGTCGCGGCAGCCGGCTTCATCGCCTGGTATCTATGGCAGCCGGCCAAGGTTTCGGTCGTGACGCTACGGCACGGCGACGCGGCGGAAATCGTTTACGCCAGCGGCTCGGTCGAGCCGCGAACCTGGGCCAAGGTGGCCCCCGTGGTCCGCGAGAGGATCGTCTGGCAATGCAATTGCGAAGGGGCGAGGGTTGCACAGGGCGACGTACTCGCCAGGCTCGACGACAGTGAGGCACGGGCGGCGCTTGGCGAGCTCGAGGCGCGTCAGTCGCTTGCCAGCGAGGAATTTCGGCGGCTGAGTGTGCTTGCGGAAAGGAATGCGGCGAGCCAGCAGGCGCTCGATCGTGCGCAGAGCGAGCTTGGCCAGATCGAAGCGCTGGTCGTCGGACAGAAGGCACGGCTCGAAACCTACATTCTGCGTGCGCCGAGCGCCGGTGTCGTGCTCAGACAGGACGGCGAGGTGGGCGAGGTCGCCGAGCTCGGCACGATGTTGTTTTGGGTCGGCGAGCCGAAGCCGCTACTGGTCGTCGCCGAGGTCAACGAGGAGGACATACCCCGGGTCGAGGTCGGCCAGCGCGCGCTGCTCAAGGCTGATGCGTTCCTTCAGGAGAATCTTGAGGCGGTGGTCGACAGCATCACCCCCAAGGGCGATCCGGTGACGAAGACCTATCGTGTCCGCTTCCGGCTGCCGGACAACACGCCGCTGCGGATCGGCATGTCGACCGACGTGAATATCATCATCCGCGTCTCGAAAAATGCACTGCTGGTCCCATCCGTTGCAATCCAAGGCAACAAGGTGTTCACAGTCGAGGGCGGCAAGGCCTTGCGGCGTGAAATCCGGACGGGCATTCGCGGCACCAACGGCGTCGAGGTCCTGTCAGGCGTCGACGAGAAAGCTCGCATCATCTCGCCCTATCCCGCCGACCTCGCCGACGAGGGGCGCGTGAGCGTCGCCGCCGCCCAGGAGCGATAAGCAAACGATGCCGCTCATCTTCGACATCGCCGTCACCCACATTGCTGGCCGTGGCCGCCAGACGCTCGTCGCCGTGATCGGCGTTGCGGTCGGTGTCGGCTTCTCCATCGCCATGGCGGCGCTTATGCAGGGCGGGCAGGACGATTTCGTCAGGCAGCTCGTCGATACGATGCCGCATGTCGACATCACTGACGAGCAGCGCACCGCCCGCCACCAGCCGGCTGAGAATGCCTTCGAGACCGTCGCGATCTCCGGGCTCAGGCCGCGCGATGATCGCCGCGGCATCATCAACCCGACTGCCGCGACCTCCTGGCTCGAGGGCTGGATTCCCGGCCGGTTCGCGGCAAGCCTCAAGACGCAAGGGGTGGTACGCTACTCCAGCCGCGAAGTGAGCGCTGCGATCATCGGGGTCGATCCGCAGCACGAGCCGGGCGTTTCGCCTGTTGTCGGAAACTTCGTCAAGGGCAGCTTTTCGGCGCTTGCCGCCGGCGGCAACAACGTGCTCATCGGCGACACAATGGCGAACCGGCTTGGTGCCGGGTTCGGCGACACCATAACGGCGGTCTCCTCGCAAGGGTTGACGCGCAACTTCAAGATCGCCGGCCTGTTCCACACCGGGACCACCGCGCGCGACGAAGGCGAAGCCTATGTGCTTTTGAAGAACGCGCAAATCCTCTCCGCGCGGCCGAATGCCATCAATGAGATCCGCATCAAGCTCGACGATCCGAACCGCGCTCCCGCGGTGGCGCACCGCGCCGAGGCCGAGCTCGGCTACAAGGCCGTGGCGTGGCAAGAGGCGAATGAATCGATCCTCGAAGCGCTCGTGGTGCGCAACGTCATCATGTACACCGTCGTCGGCGCGATCATGCTGGTCGCCGGCTTCGGCATCTACAACATCGTCTCCACCATCACCCACGAGAAGGCGCGCGACATCGCAATCATGAAGTCGCTTGGCTTCCCGGAGGCCGACATGCGCCAGCTGTTCCTGCTGGAAGGCGTGGCGATCGGCGCCGCCGGCTCCGCGCTCGGCTGGCTGCTCGGCTTCTCCATGGTCTATGCGCTGTCGCTGGTGCGATTCGAGATCGCCGCCACCGGCCAGGAGATGACCCGGTTGCCGATCGCCTGGAGCCTGATCCACTACATCGTCGCCTCGGCTTTTGCCCTCGGCTCGGCGGCGGTGGCCGGCTACCTGCCGGCGCGCCGTGCAGCGCGCCTCAATCCCGTCGACATCATCAGAGGCGCGACATGAGCGTGCTCATCGAGACCGAGAAACTGACGCGCGTGTTGCCCGAAACGGTTCCAGTCACGCTGGTCAAGGACATCACGCTGACGATCGACGAGAAGGAATTCGTCGCCGTCACCGGTCCCTCCGGCTCCGGCAAGTCCTCGCTGCTCTATCTGCTCGGGCTGCTCGACCGGCCGACCAGTGGCACGTTGAGAATAGGTGGCCGCGACGCCGCGCCGATGAATGAAAGGGAGCGGGCGCAGACCAGGCTTTCGACGCTGGGCTTTGTGTTCCAGTTTCATTTTCTGCTGCCGGAGTTCACGGCGCGCGAAAATGTCGAAATACCGATGCGCAAGCTTGGCCGGCTGGCGCGGCCTGAAATGCGCGAGCGTGCCGGTGAGCTGCTTTCATCGCTCGGGCTCGGCGAACATCTCGACAAGCGGCCCGACCAGCTCTCGGGCGGCCAGCGTCAGCGCGTCGCCGTGGCACGTTCGCTCGCCAACGACCCGCCGCTTATCCTAGCCGACGAGCCGACGGGAAATCTCGACAGCAAGAGTTCCGAACAGGTCTTCACAATCCTGAAGAGCCTGGTGCACGAGCGCGGCAAGACGGTCGTTGCGGTTACGCATGACCTCGACATGGCGGCGCGCATGGACCGCCGCATTCATATCGTCGACGGGAAGATCGAGTGACAACAGCGTAGTGTTCCACCTCGAAGCGGACTTTCCCGCCGGCGATCGTCGGCACTGCGAAAGTCCACGCCAGCGCATTCGCGCGTCGAGAATCCGTCCGCTGACAATACCACCTGTGCTGAGGTTCAGTACGAACTACCGGTCAAGGCGAGCTGGGATGTCCGTCCGTGTGATGGCGGCGAGGCCGTGAAATTCGCGATCGTTCGGCAATTCTGCTTCTTGCAGATACGCATTCGACGGAGACATTCTCGTGAAACCCTACTACGCGAGCGCTATTGAGGGCATAGCGTTGGTTTCCCGCTAATCAACGCTAACAGGCGGCAAAACACGAACGCGAAACGGGGCGTCCACTGCAACTTCTCATTTGGATGGTTGGTGAACGTTAAGTGACATTATTGGAAACTTGATTTGCCGCTTTCTCGGCGAGCCGTGCATCAATCAACGACGAATCCAAAGCCGCTATTTCGCGAAACATCGCTGAGATACTTTCCGGGGGACTTCCCAAGCGCTTTCTTGAACATGGTAATGAAGGCCGTGACGGATTCATAACCGAGATCGGCCGAAACCTGCTGGACGCTTGCACCTGTGGCCAGCTCTCGTATGGCGACGATCAGGTGCAGTTGCTGGCGCCAGCGGCCAAAGGTCAGCCCTGTCTCCTTCACCACGAGGCGTGCGAGACTGCTTTCGCTGAGCGCGACGCGATTGGACCATTGCGCGAGGGTGCTCCGGTCGGCAGGGTCTTTAGCCAATGCATCGGCGATCCGCCTCAAGCGCGGCTCGGACGACATCGGCAGATGAAGCTGCTGGACGGGCATGCGCAGCACTTCGACCAGCAGCAACCTCGTCAACAGGTCACCCCTTCCGTCGTGATCCTCTACGCGATCGGATAGCTCGACGATCAATTCGCGCAGCAATGGTGAGATCAAGAGCGTGCAGCACCGGTTCGGAAGTTCGGCGGCTCCCGGCTCGATGTAGACGAAGAACATTTGGGCATTAGCGGTCGCGATATTGCTGTGCTTCATGCCGCCCGGGATCCACACTGCGCAATGTGGCGGTACCATCCACAGACCGCTCGAAACTCGACAAATGACGCCACCCGCCAGCGCGAAGACGAGCTGCCCCTTGCGGTGATGATGATCGGGCGCCTCCACTTTGGTATCGGGGACGTCGATGCGGACGGCAACTACCGGCGCCAGCACGTCGTCCACATCGAAATTGAACCATGGGTAGCGGAGAGGCTGTCGCATGATTGACTGTTTTCAGTGATCAGACGACATAATATCTGAATTCTTCGATCAGCAAAAGGCTTAGACTTCTTGTATGCACCCACTCGCAGCAAGGAGACCGTCCTTTGCTTGCCCTGGCAATCTCTTCAGACAGCACGACCAGGTTGAAGATCATCGAGGTCGGCGAGCCCCATCCGGCCCCAAACGAGGCCCTGATAGCGGTTCGCGCAACCTCGTTGAACCGAGGCGAACTGCGGCTGGTTGCTATCCGGCCGAATGGTTGGATTCCGGGGCAGGACGTCGCCGGCGTGGTCGAGCAGGCGGCAGCTAATGGGTCCGGTCCAGCCGTCGGCGCTCGGGTTGTAGGTTTGGTCGACGAGGCCGGATGGGCAGAGCGTGTGGCGATTCCAACCGATCATCTCGCCATTCTTCCGGACGACGTCAGTTTCGTTGCCGCCGCCACGCTCCCGGTCGCAGGTACGACCGCGTTGCGGACGCTTCGCCACGGCGGCGACCTGGCCGACCAGCGGATCTTGATCGCGGGCGCAAGCGGCGCGGTCGGTCGCTTCCAAATTCAGATAGCCCGCCAGCAAGGAGCATCAGTGACTGCTGTCGCGGCTGACCGGTACGTCAGCGATCTGCGTGATCTTGGAGCCGATGAGGTCGTCGCGTCGATCGAGCTGGCCGAAGGGCCATTCTCGCTGATCACCGAATCGGTCGGCGGCGAAAGCCTCGCACATGCGATCGAGCGCATTGCGCCCGGTGGAACCATCGTCATGTTCGGCACAAGCAGCGGCGAGCTGACGCCCGTTGGGTTCCGTCAATTCGTCCCGGGCCATGAAGGAGCTCGGCTTCAAAGCTTCGCGTACTACACCTCCGGTCCGGATGTCGGCGCTGACATCGGGTTCACTGCTCGCGTTGCTCGCTGGCGGTCGGCTAGAAGCTCGTGTTGCCCTGACTGTTTCGTGGCGGGACGTTGCTCAAGCCCTGAATGCACTTCGGCAGCGCAGCATCAGCGGCAAGGCTGTTCTCACGGTGACAGAATGAGCACGAAGACGTTGTGAAGGCCGCTTCCACGTCTCGCCTAATCCTGATTTGCGCTGTATATGCGGCGGTTCCGTTAGCGCCTCTTCGCCACCATATGGTTGGCAGAAGCGGAAGGCGCCGGGGCTCGGGCTCTGCGAAGGTACGAAACAGGAAGATGGAACCGAACGGCGGATATAGCGGCTTTGCCGGAAAGCGCGGCCTCTACGACGGGCGCGTTCTTGCCATTGCACCGATGATGGACTGGACGGACCGGCATTGCCGGTTCTTCCATCGCCAGCTGACCCGCCGGGCGCTGCTCTACACTGAGATGGTGGTGGCCGACGCGGTCATCCAGGGCGCGCGCGAGCGCTTGCTCGGCTTCGATGATGCGGAGCATCCGGTCGCACTGCAGCTCGGCGGCTCCGATCCGCAAAAACTTGCAGAGGCAGCGCGCATCGGCGAGGCCTTCGGCTACGACGAGATCAACCTCAATGTCGGCTGCCCGTCGGACCGCGTCCAATCGGGTACGTTCGGCGCCTGCTTGATGAAGGCGCCGGTTCTCGTCGCCGACTGCGTTGCCGCGATGAAGGCCTCGGTGAAAATTCCCGTCACCGTCAAATGCCGCATTGGTGTCGACGAACAGGATCCGGAACCTGCGCTCGACGCGCTGGCAGACGGTGTTTTCGCGGCCGGCGCCGACGCGCTCTGGGTGCACGCCCGCAAGGCGTGGCTTGAAGGGCTGAGCCCGAAGGAAAACCGGGACGTCCCACCGCTCGACCATAGCAGGGTCTATCGGCTTAAAGCCAGAAAACCAAATGAATTCATTGGCATCAACGGCGGCATTCAATCTCTCAAAGAAGCACTCCTGCACCTCGAATATGTCGACGGCGCCATGCTCGGCCGCGTTGCCTACCACACGCCGGGCATCCTGGCTGGTGTCGACGCTGCATTCTTTGGCGACGAACCCGGCGCGTTCGATTTTGCCGCGCTGATCGATACGATGGCGGATTACGCGGCACACCATATCGAGAGCGGCGGGCGGCTCGGTCATGTTACCCGCCACATGGTCGGCCTGTTCCACGGCCTGCCCGGCGCTCGCCGCTACCGGCAGATCCTGTCGACCGACGCCGCAAGGCCCGGCGCCGGACCGGATGTGCTGAAGGCGGCTTTCGCGGCAGTCGATTTAGGTGGGACTGCCGCCGAAGCGGCGTGACAAAACTCTAGTCCCGCAAGACCATCCGATCGCCGCGCACGTCGAAGCCCGATAGCGAGCCGATGAAATTCATGCCGAGCAGGCTCTGGCCGAGCGTGCCCGGTGCCGCGATCATGATGGGCATGTCCTTGCGCACGATACCGCCGATCGCCACCTGGTTGGTTTTCACGGCAGCGGCTCGCGTCATGCCGTTGGCGGTCGAGACCGGTATGGTGAAGTTGAGTGCGGCTGAATTGAACCCGGCCGCCAGCGCGTCCTCCGCGGTCAATACGGTGCTTGTCGCGCCGGTATCGACCACGGTCCGGACAGGCGCGCCGTTGACCGTGATCCGCGCTTCGAAATGGCCATTGTCGGCCTTGTCCAGGGTGACGGTGGCATGGCCGTCTTCCACGCCCAGTGCCAGCGGGCTGCCGGGAACAAGGCCCGCCGTCACCCGGCTGGCAAAATCCTGCAACTCGTAGCGGTATTGGTAACCGGCGATCAGTGCCAGCACGATGGCGACCCAGAGGCCGAGATTGCGGGCCATGGCGCCCAACGGTCTACCTGACCGGAGCAAGCCGGCGCCGATGAGCATGGCGAACGCACCAAGCCAGACTAGCCGGCTGAAATCGTAGTTCTCGACGCCGAATGTGCTGCCGGCGGAATCGTTGAGCATGAGCAGCAGCAACCCGGCGCCGATCACCACCATTGTTAGCCAGAACAGCCGGTTCATTGGCGTTGCCGATTCATGAGAGCGCGTCGCGTTCGCGGGCCATGCGGCTGCGTCGCGTTTCCCGGCGCGGCCGCCGCTCGACCGTTTCCAGCCGGGCCGGCAGTTCGGCCATGACGCCGCGGCGGACTTCCGGGGTCATATCGATCCAGGCGGCGATTTCGTCGCGCGTGCGGCCGCAACCGAAGCAGAAGCCGGTTTTCATGTCGATCGAACAGACCAGGATGCACGGGGACTCGATGGCCATCATGTTGTTCTCTTGGGTCTCCTTAGGATTCCCTTGTCCTGCCACCACATGGTGCAACGGCAAAGCCAATGCAAGCCCTCCGGAATCCGCCAGCCAGTGTGGCGAAACCGAAGTTCGTATCATTTGGGAGCGCATCAATGCCGGTAGTTGTGCCGACCGGACAAGGCGGCTATGCCGCCCATCAATTCCCGGAGCAATCGGAAACGATATGACCAGCGCACTGCCCTTCGACGATTTTCGCCACCTTCTGGCGAACCTGCCGCCAGCCGACACAGTCGCCGGGGCCCGCGTTCGCACGCTGTTTGACAAGGCCGACAAGCCAAGAAGGTCGCTTGGCCGTATCGAGGACATCGCCGCCTGGCTCGCCGCCTGGAGCGGGCGTGCACCGCCCTTGGTGAACCGGCCGTTGGTGGCGATCTTTGCTGGCAACCACGGCGTCTCCCGCCACGGCATTTCGCCATGGCCAGTGGCGGCGACAGCCAACGCGGTCGAGCTTTGCGCGGCAGGCGGTGCCGCGATCAACCAGGTCTGCATCGCCAACGATCTCGGACTGAAAGTCTTCGATCTCGCTTTGCACATCCCAACTGGCGACATCACCGAGGATGCGGCGCTGGACGAGCGCGGCTGTGCCGCCACCATGGCCTTCGGCATGGAAGCCATCGCCGGCGGTACCGACCTGCTTTGCCTGGGCGATCTCGGCGTCGGCAATTCCACCGTTGCGGCCGCCCTGTGCGCGGCGCTGCTCGGCGGCAGCGGTGCCGATTGGGTCGGACCGGGATCGGGCGCCGATGCGGCGATGCTGGCGCGCAAGACCGAAGTGGTCGACGCAGCACTTGCCTTGCACGGCACCAACCTCAAAGATCCTTTTGAGGCGTTGCGCCGGGTCGGCGGTCGCGAATTCGCGGCGATCGCCGGCGCCATCCTCGCCGCCCGCATGCAGAAGGTCCCGGTGTTGCTCGATGGGTTTGTGGCGACCGCCGCCGGCGCGGTGCTGCATGCCGCCAACCCCACCGCGCTCGACCATTGCCTCCTTGCCGGCCTCTCGCCGGAACCTGGGCATGCCCGCGCGATCGAACAACTCGGCCTTCACCCGCTGCTCGATCTGGGCGTAAGCCATGGCGAGGGCGTAGGGGCGGCTCTTGCCGCCGGCCTTGTCAAGGCAGCGGCAATCACCAGTTCAGGCATGGCCGCTGCAGTCAAAGCCTAGAACCATCGCCAGTCAGCGCCGACGCGCGACAACCGCTTTGGTCGGCAGTGCCGGCAACTCCTCCATCACCCGGCTCAGCGGGAAGATGGCGATCGCTTCGGTACCTTCGCGCAGCTTGGAGTGGAGTTCGAATTCGCCGCCATGCATGGCAAGCAGGCCTTGCACGATCGGCAGGCCAAGCCCGGTGCCCTGTTCGGCGCTCTTGATGGCGATCGAGCCCTGGCCGAAGGCGGAGAGCACCACCGGGATCTCCTCTTCCGGTATGCCTGGCCCATTATCCCGGACCGAGATGTATTGCCCGCCACCGGCCGTCCAGCCGACGCGCACGCGGATTTCGCCGCCGGACGCGGTGAATTTGATGGCGTTGGACAGGAGGTTGAGCGTGATCTGCCGCACCGCGCGTTCGTCGGCGAACAGGCGCGGCAGCGTGGTTTCGAAATCCTGGACGACGCGGATGTCCTTGTTGCGCGCCTTCAGCTCCATCATGTGGCAGCAATCCTCGACGACGGTGAGCAGCATCACCGGCTCCTCGTTGAGCTGGTAGCGGCCAGCCTCGATGCGCGAAAGGTCGAGAATCTCGTTGATCAGGTCGAGCAGATGCTGGCCGGATTCGTGCACGTCATGGGCGTAGTCACGATAGGTAGGGTTGCTCATCGGCCCGAGCACCTCGTTGGCCATCACCTCGGAAAAACCGAGAATGGCGTTGAGGGGCGTCCGCAGTTCGTGGCTCATCGATGCCAGGAAACGCGACTTTGCAAGATTGGCATCTTCGGCGCGCCGCCGCGCTTCGTCCGACATGGATTTCGCCGTCTCCACCTCGGCGATCAGCGCATCCTTTTCGGAGCGGAACGACAGAAGCATGAGCGACGACCGGTTGAGATGACGCGCGACATAGGCGAAGAAAGGCAAGGCGGCGACCAGCAACCCGACCATGATCGTCTCGACCGGCATCCACAATCTTGCTCCGGCATAGGCATAGACCGCCACCGGGATGGCGAAGGTGGCCAGCAGGGCGCCGCCCAGCGACGACGCCATGATGGCGGTCGCCCCCATCGCAACTAGCAGCACCATTGCCTTGATCACCGGGAACTGATCGACCTGGCAGGCAGGACAGCCGAGCCAGGCAAACCAGGCCCAGCCGAGGCCGCACAACGAGTGGCCGATCAGGAAATCACGTCGCGTTTGCAACGGGTTGAGTTCGGAAGCTTCAGTGCGTTCGACGCGCCTCGCCATGAATGCAACGATGGTATAGCAAATGAGCGTGAACAGCGCCCAGACGCCAATCTCCTTGCCCATGCCGGCAAACAGCCCTGTCGCCGCGATCGCCAGCACGAGAAGCGGGACGGCGGTTGCGCCGCCCACCATAGCGCGAGCGTGCAGCTTCAGCAGTTCGCGGTCGAAGTCGAGATTGCCGACCTGCTGTGAAAGACGGTCGCGCGTCTTGCGCACCGCGCGCGCCACATCGCTGTTGCGGTGTGGTTTCCTGCGGTCCACAATAAATTTGTCCGCTGTGTTCGAGCGTAGCAAAGGCATGGAAACTTCAATTTATGCGCGCAACGATTTCAATCGTTAAGCTACGTTCGAATGATTAAGAGACTGTTTGCCATATGAGCCGTTCCTGGTCGCGAAGACCGCGCCGGCGATACATGCCGCCGCGTCCGCGAAGCCTGTGGCGCAGGCTGGTGGATTACGCATTGACGGTCATCGTCCTTGGACTGCTGATCCTTCTGGCGGCGCGCCTTGACCGGTTCGAGACGCGCAAGACGGAAGGCGCGGCAATCGTCAACGATGGCGATTCGATCACGCTCGGCACCGAACGCATTCGTATGCGCGGCATCGACGCCCCGGAATATGCGCAGACCTGCCGCAAGGACGGCGCCGATTACCCTTGCGGCAGGCTCGCGCGACAGTCGCTGGTGCGGCTGATCGCCGGCAAGCCAGTCATCTGTACAGGTTGGCAGCGTGTGCAGGTTGGCAGCGCGACCGCTATGGCCGGCTGCTCGGCGACTGCAAGGCCGGCGGCAAGGATCTCAACCAGGCTCAGGTCGAGGCCGGCTGGGCGGTCGCCTATGGCGATTTCGAGACCGAGGAGGCGGCTGCGCGCGCCGGCAAGATCGGTGTCTGGGCCGGTACGTTCGACGAGCCGCAGGACTGGCGCGACAGCCACGGCCACGAGTTGGTCGAGAAAAAGCACGGCACCCTGGCCTCGATCGGCGATGTCTTGCGAGAAATTTTTCGCTTCTGGTGAAGAGCACTATAGTTTGTTGGAGCAAACCAGGAGGGATGGAATGAAGCTGTTCGACGGCGGCCGCGCGCCCAATCCGCGACGGGTTCGCGTCTTCCTCGCTGAGAAGGGGATCGAGGTTCCGCTGGTGCCCGTCGACATGGGTGCGCTGGAGCACAAGCAGCAGCCGGTCAGTTCGCGCAACCCGCTGCAACGCTTGCCGGTGCTCGAGCTCGACGACGGCACCATCATCACCGAATCCGTCGCCATCTGCCGCTATTTCGAGGAAATGCATCCCGAGCCCGCTCTGTTTGGCAAGGGTGCGCTTGGCAAGGCGAAGGTCGAGATGTGGCAAAGGCGTATGGAGTTCAACCTGTTCGGCTGCGTTGCCGCTGCGTTCCGCCACATCCATCCAGCGATGAAGGAATGGGAAATCCCGCAAATCCTCGAATGGGGCGAGGCCAACAAGCCGAAAGCGGTCGAATTCCTGAAGCTCCTCGACGGGGAACTGGCGCAAAGGGAGTTCGCTGCCGGCGACGCCTACTCGATCGCCGATATCACCGGCCTGGTCGCCATCGATTTCATGAAGCCGGCTCGCATCAGGGTACCGGAAGAGTGCACCAACGTGCTGCGTTGGCACAAGGCAATCTCCAGCCGGCCGAGCGCCGCCGCCTGAGAACAGTTCTCGAGAATGAGCCCTGGAGAATGAACGAACAGTTAGAAAGCTTCACAGCGAGGGTCCGCGGCTGTCGCATCTGCGTCGAGAACCCGATCGACCGGCCGCTGCCGCACGAGCCGAGGCCGGTGCTCAGGCCGTCGTCGAGCGCTCGCATCCTGATCGCCAGCCAGGCGCCGGGCACCAAGGTCCACATGACTGGCATGCCGTTCACCGATGCCTCCGGTGATCGGCTGCGAAGCTGGCTGGGTGTCAGCAGCGAGGAATTCTACGACACGACAAAATTCGCCATCGTGCCGATGGGCTTCTGCTTTCCCGGCCAGAATGCCAAAGGCAGCGACCTGCCGCCGCGCCGCGAATGTGCGCCGGCATGGCGTGCGCAGTTGATGGCACTGATGCCGCAGATCGATCTCGTGCTGACGATCGGCGGCTACGCGCAGTCCTGGCATATGGGTGCCGTACGGCGGCCCTCGCTGACGCAGACAGTGATGGATTGGCGCGCCATATGGGACGCGCCGGCCAGCCCGAAAGTGCTGCCGCTGCCACATCCATCATGGCGCAACACCGGCTGGCTGAAGCGGAATCCATGGTTCGAAATTGATTTGCTGCCCTTTCTGAGGTCGGAAATCCGCTATCGCATCGGCTGAGCTTTCAGCAAGAAATCACCCGCTTTCGCGCCATCTGGCAGAATTTCTTTCTTGTGGAAGGCCAAGATAAGAGGGAGTATAGCCAATCTATTCCCTAATGCGCGTCGCGTTGAGGGGAATCACGTGACGCGCATTAACTCTTGTTCTTATGCATGTCGTTGTCTCAAAACCGCTTTGCGCGTTTTGGGCGACATGCACCAGGGGAGCATCCAATGGACCGCCTTGACAGAAAAATTCTCCGCCTCCTACAGGAGGACGCGACGCTTGCGGTCGCCGATGTCGCCAAAAAAGTCGGTCTGTCGACCACGCCATGCTGGCGGCGCATCCAGAAGCTCGAGGAAGAAGGCGTCATCAAGCGGCGCGTTGCCATCCTCGACCATGAAAAGGTCAATGTGCGCGTCACCGTCTTCGTCTCGATCCGCACCAATTCGCACAGCCACGAGTGGCTGCGGCGCTTTTCGGAGGTCATCCAGGAATTCCCGGAAGTGGTCGAGTTCTACCGCATGAGTGGCGACGTCGACTACCTCCTGCGCGTGGTCGTGCCCGACATCGCCGCCTACGACGCCTTCTACAAGCGGCTGATCGCCAAGATCGAGATCCGCGACGTGTCGTCTTCCTTCGCCATGGAGCAGATCAAATACACCACCGAAATACCGCTGGATTACATGGTGCTGGATAAGGAAACAGGCGCCAACGCCGCCTGAGACTTACTTCGTTAGCTCTTCTTTTTGTTGAGGAAACTCCAGGGCGAGATCACCGGCAGCGTGATCGTGTCGGGAACCGTGTCGACGCGCGCCACCTCTGCCTTGCGCACCGTATAACCCGACTGGATGACGCTGACCCCGTCGAGGATGAAAAGCTGGCTTTTCTCCATGCCCGGCTTCAGCGCGCCGGTGACCGAAACGGGCTCATATGCCTCCGACATCCTGTAGGGATGGGCCGGCGTGACGAGAACGATCTGGTTGGGCGGCGGCGTCGGCATGTGGCTGCACGCACCTGTCCACGGCACCAGCAGGAACTGGTAGACAAGATCACCGTCGCGATCGACCGGCAGCGCGTAGCCTGCCAGTTGGACGGTCTTGTCCTGCAGGTTGAGCGACAGCGTCTCGCCGTGGTCGGGCATTTTTGCCGCGATCATCGGCAGGCCGACGCTTTCGGCGGCGGCCTGGGTCGCCGGGCGCAGATCCTTCCAGAATATGCGCGCGGTTTCAGCCGAGGCGTTAGCAGGGGCAATGGACACGAACAACGCGGCTGCCAGGGCCAAGCCTGATTTGAGACGATTACGCATCGGCAGTTCCTTTTGACATCGAGTAAAGCCGCGGTCGCCGGCAGCGTCAACGTTCCAACCGCATCACATGCCGGCGCGAGCCGGTCATGCCGATCTCGCGGAACCCGCGGGCGACGAACATGTTGCGAAACCCCATGAAGCTGTAGCTGGGTGATGCCTGATCGACCGGGTAGGCCTCGATCGTGCTCGCGCCTTTGGCGAATGCGTGATCGATGGCAGCATCGAGCAGCGCTGCCGCCAATCCGCCGCCGCGCAAGGCTCTCGGTACATAGAAGCAGACGATCGACCAGACATCTGTCTCGGTGTCGTCCTGCTGCCGCGACAGCTTGCGGTAGGTTTCACGCGGCGCGACCGAGCACCAGCCGACGGTCCTGCCTTCGAGATGGGCGACAATCCCGACCGGTGTGCCGGCCTCGATGAGCGCCATCATCGCGCGTTTCTTCTCGTCGTTGGGCACGTGCTCGCGGCTGGAGAGAAGGCGCCAGGCCATGCACCAGCAATATTTCGGCGCACCTGGCTGCTCGAACAGGTTCTCGAAATCGGCGCGCGTCGATCGTGTCACCTCAGTGAAACCGATGTCGGCTCCGTCAAGCTTTCCTAGCGAGCCGCTCGAGCGTTTTGACATCGGAAAGTTCCTTGACTGCATCCTTGCCGATCCAGCGCGCTGTCTTGTCAGTCGATTGCGCCAGCCTTTCGGCAACAGCAAGGGCAGGGCCGTGCAAGCCCATCGATCGCTTGCCGATTTGACGGAGCGCCCAGTTGACCGCCTTCCTGACGAAATTGCGTGGATCGCCTGCATGCGCTTCGACCAATGGCAGATAGGAGACGAAAGTCGCGTCCGGCTCCTTCTTCAGGTGCACCGCTGCCCACGCCAGCATGGCAAAAGCGGTGCGGCGCACGAATTCGCGCTCGTCGGCGGCGAATTCGTCGACCAACTCGCGCCAGAACGGCGTATCAGCAAACAGGTCCGAGACGCTGTCGACGATCTCCCAGGAATCGAAGTTGCCGGCCCAGCGCCGGCATTGATCGATGGTGACTTTCTTGGGCTCGCCGGTGAACGCTGCCATAAGCCGCGCCTCGCGTATGCCGCTGTCCCACAGCACCAGCGCGCGCTCGTGGTTGCATTTCACCTTGCGCGCCAGCGGGCGCAGGTCGGAATTGCCGACGCCGAGCGCGGTTGCTGTGTTGATGCCGAACCGCGCCATGCCGGCACGGTTCTCCGCAGTGCCGATTGCCCTCAGATGGGCGACGATCGCATCTGCGGTCCAGCTTGGATCGGGCAGGGGCATCGCCGCAAAAGCCTTATCTTTCCAGCCGCGCCAGCAGAGAAGAGGTATCCCAGCGCCTGCCGCCCATCTCCTGCACATCCTTGTAGAACTGGTCGACAAGCGCCGCCACCGGCAGTTTCGCGCCATTGCGGTCGGCCTCGGCGAGGCAGATGCCGAGATCCTTGCGCATCCAGTCGACGGCAAAGCCGAAATCATACTTGCCGGCATTCATCGTCTTGTACCGGTTCTCCATCTGCCACGAACCGGCAGCACCTTTCGAAATCACCTCGATGACCTTTTCGATGTCGAGCCCGGCCTTCTTGCCGAAATGGATGCCCTCGGCCAGTCCCTGGACGAGGCCGGCAATAACGATCTGGTTGATCATCTTGGTGAGTTGGCCGGCACCTGCCGGCCCCATCAGCCCGACCATGCGAGCATAGGCGTCAATCACGGGTTTGGCTTTACCGAAGGCTTTTTGCTCACCGCCGACCATGACGGTCAGCGCGCCGTTTTCCGCGCCGGCCTGGCCGCCGGAAACCGGCGCGTCGAGGAAAGAAAACCCTTGCGCTTCAGCCTTCTCGGCCAGTTCGCGGGCGACTTCGGCCGACGCCGTGGTGTTGTCGATATAGACCGCGCCCTTCTTCATCGACTTGAAGGCGCCTTCGGCACCTGTAGTCACCGCGCGCACGTCGTCGTCATTGCCGACGCAGGAGAAGACGAAATCCTTGCCGTCTGCGGCTTCGGCTGGAGTTGCAGCGACGCTGCCGCCATGCTGGCCAACCCATTGCTCGGCCTTCGCCCTGGTGCGGTTGTAGACGGTGACGTCGTGGCCGCCCTTGTTCCTGAGGTGCCCGGCCATCGGATAACCCATGACGCCAAGACCGAGAAATGCCACCGATGCCATGTTTTCGAATCCCTTAGAAGCCTGCTTTCCGGCCTTCTTACCGGATCAGGCAGGGTGATGGGAGTCAGCGGTGCAAGTGTATCGTGATGCGCCGTTCGATCCATTCGATCCCATGGCGCAGCGTTTCGACAATGACCAGATAGATAATCGCCGCCCACAAATAGGACTGGAAGTCGAACGTGCGCGAATAGGTGAGCCGCGTGATACCCATCAGGTCGTAGACGGTGATGATGGCGACGATCGCCGAGCCCTTGATCATCAGGATGATCTCGTTGCCATAGGGTCGCAAGGCGACGATCAGCGCTTGCGGCAGGACGATCTTCCACAATGTCTGCAGTTTGTGCAGACCGAGCGAGGCTGCACCTTCCCACTGGCCCCTCGGCACGCTCTGGATCGCACCGCGCAGGATTTCGGCCTGATAGGCGGCGGTGTTGAGCGAGAAGGCGAAAATTGCGCAGTTGAACGCTTCGCGGAAGAAATCCCAAAGGGTCAATCTTGCGATCGTAATCCCAAGGGGAATATCCAGTTGAGGTAAGTAGTCTCCTAAGGGAACTGCAAGCCAGTTACTGACAACAGGGAGATACAACGCAACGGCCTGAAGCTGCGGCCGGAACGAGCCGACGCCGTAGTAGACGAGGAAAGTCTGGGCAAGCAGCGGCGTGCCGCGGAAAAAATAGACATAGGCATAGGCGAGCCCGGACAGGACCCGGTTCTTCGACATGCGGGCATAGGCTATCGGTACCGACAGGATCGCGCCGAGCACGATCGAGATGGAAACCAGAAGAAGCGTTACGCCAAGGCCCGTCATATAGGACGGTGCGTATTTCGCGAAAAGCTCGCCGTTCCAAGCGAGAACGAGATAGGCGACGATCCCGGCGAGAAAAGCACCCCACAGGCAGACCAGCGCATAGCCGAGGATACGGTGCCGCGGCCAGCCGCGAGGCAGCGCCGGCGGCCGCTCGACCTCGGCGGCGTCGGTGGCGACAACGCTCATCGTTGCACCTCCTGCCGCCCTACCGCACGTTCGATCGCATGAATGCCGAAGGAGGATACGATGGCGAGAAGCAGATAGATCAGGCCGGCGACACTGAAAAACAGGAACGCATGCTTGGTGACGCGGGCGGCGACGCCCGCCTGCCGCAATATGTCGGTGAGGCCAACGGCAGACACCAGTGCGGTGTCCTTGAGCAAGATCAGCCACAAATTGGCAAGGCCGGGCAAGGCGATGCGGATAAGCTGCGGCAGCACCACGAGGCGCATCGTCTGGCCGCTGGACAGCCCGATCGAATACCCTCCCTCGTACTGTCCCTTCGGGATGGCACGGAATGCCGACAGGAAGACCTCGCTGGCGTAGGACGAGAAGACGACGCCGAGCGCGATCATGCCGGAAACAAAAGCGTTCACTTCGACCGTGGCGGCCGGGTCATAGAGGCGCATCACTCGCTGGATGCCGATCTGGGCACCGAAAAAGATCATGAACAGGGTCAGCAGTTCAGGCAGTCCACGGAAGATCGTGGTGTAGATATTGCCAGCCAACCGCAGCGACGGTTCATTGGATTGCTTGGCCAGTGAGACCATAAAGCCGATTATCAGACCGACCGGCAGGGTCGCGGCGGCAAGCAAAACGGTGATGAAAACGCCATAGCCGATGTCGTCGAGCCAGCCCTCAGGGCCCCAACTGAGAAGCGTCCATACGCTCTGCATCCGCCTGCCTGTTCTCCCGCATCTGCTCTTTTGAGAGCCGCGCCTGCGTCACCCGTCCTGCGCGGCGTCTTTATGAGAACGGCGGGACTGTCCCCGCCGTTCTCAGGTCGATCCTGAGGATCAGGATTCGCCGCCGTAGACGTCGAACTTGAAGTACTTGTCGTTGATTTCCTTGTACTTTCCGTTGGCGCGAATGGCGTCGATCGCCGCATTGAACTGGTTGACCAGGTCGGTCTCGCCCTTGCGCACCGCGATGCCGGCGCCCGGGCCGTGGATCTTCTCGTCGGGCTTGATCGTACCGATCAGCTTGCAGCAGGCGCCATCAGGCGAATCCAGCCACTGCTGCAGCACGACGATGTCGTCATTGGCGGCATCGAGGCGGCCGTTGGCGAGGTCGAGTTGGTATTCCTGCGCGGTCGGGTAGGGCTTGATGGTGCTGTCGGTGTAGGTTGCGGTCGAATAGTTGAAGTGCGTGGTCGAACCCTGTACGCCGATCGTCTTACCGGCTAGGTCTTCCTTGCTCACGCCCTTGATGTCGCTGTCTTTCGGCGCGACGATCGCTGGCGGCGTGTTGTAGTATTTGTGGGTGAAGTCGACCTTCTCGGCGCGCTCCGGCGTGATCGACATCGACGCGACGATGGCGTCGAACTTGCCGGCCTGAAGCGCCGGGATGATGCCGTCCCAATCCTGCGCGACGAAGGTGCACTTCACCTTCATCTCGTCGCAGAGTGCCTTGGCGATGTCGATATCGAAGCCAACGAGCTGGCCGTCGGCGGTCAGATTGTTGAAGGGCGGATAGGCTCCCTCCGTGCCGATCCGCAAGGTTTTTTCCTGCGCCTGGGCAACGCCAAGTGTCAGTAGCGCTGCCGAAGCGGCAAGCGCGATACGCAATGCAATACGCATGATGATCCTCTCTTTATTGTCCCGGCCGTCGTTCCAAACGGCTCTGTGGGCGGTGCTTTTGACCGCCCGCTACAGCGATACTCCCACTCTTTCCCCAAAAAAAGCAACTGTAAAACCGTTGCTTGCGAGATTTGCATCGCCAACCAAAGGTGACGCTGGGTGAGACGCTGGAACCGGCAGGGAGGGCGGTCGAGCGATGCCGTCAGCGCGTCAGGCCCGTGACGCGCTCAATAAAGTCGGCTATCGATTTGGTGTCGTCGAGATCGAACACCGGCAGGCCTTCTCCGTCGATCGCAAAGTCGGCGGCAATGGCGACGATATGCGGGTCATTTGCCGAAAGCGGCGTCCGGTCCTTCGCCTCCATCCGCCGCGTCTCGATCTTGCTGTGTCCCTCGCGCTTGTAGCCCTCGACCAGGACGATGTCGGACGGCGCGAGCCGCGACAGGATCGCATCCAGCGTCGGCTCGTCCTCGCCGCGCAATTCATGCATCAGCGCCCAGCGTCGGCCCGACACGACCGCAACCTCCACGGCGCCGGCCTGGCGGTGGCGAAAGCTGTCCGCACCCGGCTTGTCGATGTCGAAATCGTGATGGGCATGTTTCACCGTCGACACCTTCCAGCCGCGCCGGACAAGTTCGCTGACCAGCCTTTCGGTCAGTGTCGTCTTGCCGGAATTCTTCCAGCCGGTGATGCCGAAAACGCGCTTGGTCATGGCTCCACGCTCTGCAGCAGACGCCCGGCTACTGCAAGATCGTCGGGCGTGTTGATGTTGAAGAACGGATCGATCTCGCGCCCGCCGGATTTCAGCATCGGAAATTCCACTTCGACAAAGCCATGCCGGTCGATGAAGGCGGAAACCCGCCGGTTGCCCTCATCGACCAGGAAACGCCGCAAGGCATCGTGAAGTTCTGCCGGCCACAGCGCAAAGGTCGGATGCCGCTTGCCGCCGGAACAGGCGACTGCGATCGAGCCCGGGCGCTCGTCGGCCGCCGCAACCAGCCGCTCAACGAGATTCTTTGGCAGGAAAGGCGTGTCGCCGGCAACCGTCACCACCGCATCGCAGGCCATGGACGCCCATTCGAGGCCGGTCAGAATCCCGGCAAGCGGTCCGGCAAAGCCCTCCACGGTATCGGCAAGCACCGGCAGTCCGAATCCAGCAAACCGCGCCGGATCGCCGTTGGCGCTGAGTGCCAGTGGCCCCACCTGTGGGGCAAGGCGCGAAACGATGCGGCTCAGCAGGCTGCCATCGCCGAATGAAAGCAGCGTCTTGTCGCCGCCACCCATTCGTCGCGACTGGCCGCCAGCCAGTATGATCCCCGCAACGTCTTGGCTCATCGCTCGCCGCCTATGCGCCAGCCCTCGAAATCAGAGCGTTTCAAATCGGGCTGCCTTCAAATCGGACTTATATGCCGTCCGGAGCCATGTCCGGTCCAGCACTTTCAGCGGCGGTTTTTCGCCGGCCAACAACCCTTTCGCGGTAGAGTGCGTAGAGGCCAGAGCCGATGATCACGGTGGCGCCGAGGATCATCGGCAGGTCGGGAACGTCGCCGAAGATGGTGAGGCCGAGCAGGATCGACCAGAGCAGGGCCGTGTAGCGGAACGGCGCGATGAAGGAGATATCGCCCGCCCGCATGGCCATGATGATGAATTGATAGCCGATGAGCACCAGCACCGCCGCCAGCGCCAGGAAGGCCGTGCTTTCTCCCGTCATTGGTGTCCAGCCACCCATCGGCGAAAGCAGTGCCGCGCCCAGGACTGTCATGGCAAGCGCCGTGGCAGTCGACACGAGCAGCGTCGGAATGGCTTGCGGTATCCGCTTGGTGGCGAGATCGCGGACCGCACAACAGGCGACGCTGGTTAGCGCGAGCAGCGAAAAGACGCTGAACCCTTCGAAGCCTGGCCGAACGATGATCAGCACGCCGGCAAAACCGACGGCGATGGCCAGCCAGCGCCGCCACCCGACGCCCTCGTTAAACACAAGGGCTGCACCCATCGTCACCGCCAGCGGCAGCGCCTGCAGAACGGCCGAGACATTGGCGATCGGCAAATGCGCAAGAGCGACGAGGAAGCTTACGGTGGCGCCAGCTTCGCCGAGCACGCGTATCGCCACCATTGGCTGCAGCATCGAGCCCGGCAAGGCAAGTGCGCCACGCTGCCATGCCAGCAGGCCAACGAAAAGCGAAGCGAAGGCGCCGCGGATCAGCATGACTTGCGCCATGTTCATCGATTCCGACGAGACCTTGGTGATGGCGTCGTTGAGGGTGAAGCCGACCATGGCCACAACCATGAACAGCGCGCCACGAATATTTGGGGAAAAGGGCAAGGCGATTACCGGTTCTGCTTTTCGCCAAGCCTGTAGCAGCCGGTCACAAAACAGCAACGTCAAAGGACTGGGCCACGACCGGAGCGCCGGGTAAATCGAAAGGCCCGCAGCTCAAAAAGGATTTTTCGACGACATCTAATTTGGCCCGTAAAATCTGTCAGAATCGCTATTTATAGGCTTCTGACCCTATCCTGCGAGGTGATCCATCATGGTGAAAAAGCGAGGCAATACAACCCGGCTTGGCACAAGCCGCAAGCGGCATGTTTCGTCGACATTTCGGTTTTCTTCCGCTCTTGCGGCTGTCCTCATGTTGGCGGCGCCGGCGTTCGCCGACAACGGCACTTCGGCGTCGGCTGTCGAAAAAATGTCGGCGCCGGGTCCCGAGGCCGATCAGCTCGCGCGTCGTCTCGGCAAATGGAATGTCGTCAATACGATCTGGCCCACGCCCGGCGCCCAGCCGATCGTGATGACCGGGCTTGTGGCCGAGCGCACGATGATCGGCCCTTTCATGCAGGAGGTGATGCGCCCGGCTCCTGGCTCCAAAATCCCCGATTTCCAGCGCATTGCCTATCTGAGCTATGACCGGGTGGAAGGCCGCTGGAAATATGTTTCCATGGATACCCGGTTCCCGGCCGGGATCATGCCCGCCTGGAGTTTTGGAGGCGAAGAGCACGGCAAGATTTCGCTGCTGTTCGAGCCGCTTGGCTTTGTCGGCTTCGGGCCCGAGGTCGAAGGGCGGTTCACGGCCTCGGATTTCGTCATTACCAAGGATGGCGACAACCACGAAGTGGCCGAGCAGCATTTCCTTCAGGCCAATGGCAGCGGTAAGAAATGGCTCGCCGTGCAATACGACTATACGCGTCAGCCTTGATTCGTCAGGAAAAACAACCGGCTGCGAATAAGCTCCAGAGGTGGCCGGATGCTCACGGCCCCCTGAGGCTGCCGGCGATGGCACCGACGAGCGGGTCGTATTTCGATTTCAGGGCTGGCGGATAGTCGATCCAGACCGTGCGGATGACACCGTCTTTCCCGAACAGACGGCGTTCGTAGAAGATGTTCTCGCCTCTGATGCCCGACAGCACCGCCCAGTCCTTGCCGGTCTTGCTGTAGGTGATCTTGTAGCCAGGTTCCTTGCTGGCCTTCTCGGCGGCGACGAAGCCTTCCGGGGTGTCGTCATCGATATTGAGGATGCCCGAACAGATCAGGCCGGCGCCATCGGTCGCGAGCCACTTTTGTCCATCGCCATTGTCCGGCTCAGGCTGGCGAAGAGTGAAGATCTCATCCGGAAAGGTGCAGACGGTGCCGAAGCGTGCATTGGTATAAGTGAACGGCGCGGCAGTTGCGTCGGACGTAGCAATCGCGGCCAAAGATGCCAGAATCGAGAAGAAATGCTTCATGCCATCACCCCCAGCCAATGACTGGAGGCGATCTTGCATGAAATCGGCGAAAAAATCAGCCGCCGGTGACGCTCATATGCCGCGACACCGAGGGGCGGTTGGTGCGCCGGTCGATGATGAAATCATGGCCCTTCGGCTTGCGGCTGATGGCCTCATCGATGGCGCTGGCGACCAGTTCGTTGCCTTCCGAGGCACGCAACGGTGCGCGCAGGTCGGCGGCGTCTTCCTGGCCGAGGCACATATAGAGCGTGCCGGTGCAGGTCAGCCGGACGCGGTTGCAGCTCTCGCAGAAATTATGCGTCATCGGCGTGATGAAGCCGAGCCTGCCGCCGGTCTCGGTGACATGGACGTAGCGGGCCGGGCCGCCGGTCTTGTAGGGGATGTCGGTCAGCGTGAACTGGCGCTCCAATGTGGCGCGCAGCAGCGACAGCGGCAGATACTGGTCGGTGCGGTCGGCGTCGATCTCGCCCATCGGCATGGTTTCGATGACGGTGAGGTCCATGCCTCGGCCGTGCGCCCAGCGCAGCATTTCTGGTAGCTCGGCATCATTGAAGTCCTTCAACGCGACTGCGTTGAGCTTCACCTTCAGGCCCGCAGCCTGCGCCGCGTCGATGCCCTCCATGACCTTGCCGAGATTGCCCCAGCGGGTGATCTGGTGGAACTTGTCGGCGTCGAGCGTATCCAGCGAGACATTGATGCGCTTGACCCCGCAATCGGCGAGTTCCGCGGCGAAGCGCGAAAGCTGCGAGCCGTTGGTGGTCAGCGTTAGTTCTTCCAGCGCTCCGCTTTTCAGGTGCCGCGAAAGCTGGCGCACCAGATGCATGATGTTCTTGCGCACCAGCGGTTCGCCGCCGGTGAGGCGCAGCTTCCTGACGCCCTTTTCGATGAAGACGGTGCAGAGCCGGTCGAGTTCCTCCAGCGACAGCAGATCCTTCTTGGGCAGGAACGTCATGTCCTCTGCCATGCAATAGGTGCAGCGGAAATCGCAACGGTCGGTGACCGACACCCGCAGATAGCTGATCGTGCGACCGAAAGGATCGATCATGTCCATGCTATGTGTTTCCCGTTGGCCGCGAACGACTTCGTTATATATGGCTATGTGATACGATCCAACCTGCCATTCAAGATAGCCGTTCTCGATCTTTGGTAACATTTCCTGGCCGACATCTCTTGTCGGCCGGCGCTAAATAGCCTTTTCCCGTTGGGCGAAGCGGCGTAGGGAAGGGCGGATTGATGCGGGATCCACCACCATGCCAGCGCCGAAAGAACTAAGGGTCTCGAAGGACCGCAAGCTGCTCACCGTGACGTTCCCGGATCATCAACCGTTCGAGCTGCCGGCTGAGCTTTTACGCGTTGCCTCGCCTTCGGCCGAAGTGCAGGGCCATTCGCCCGAACAGCGGGTCACCGTCCCTGGCAAGCGCGACGTTGCGATCCTGAAGATCGAACCGGTCGGCAACTATGCCGTCCGCATCACCTTCGACGATTTCCACGACACTGGCATCTTCACCTGGAACTACCTGCATACGCTGGGTCACGAGAAGGAGGCGCGCTGGGCCGCCTATCTCGCCGAGCTCGAGGAAAAAGGCCTAAGCCGCGATCGCTAGCTCCCAGTCATCCATTGTCGCGAAAGCATTATGGACCAGGAGTAACGGCGGCGGGCATTCGGAGACGAAAATGTCCGCTATCACCACGGTCGAACAGCTCGAAGCCCTCTACGGCCTGCCCGGCGAAACCTCGCTGGTCAAGGAACTCGACCACGTCATTCCTGAATACGCTGCCTTCATCGAAGCTTCGCCTTTCGTGGCGTTGGCGACCAGCGGACCGGAAGGTCTGGACTGCTCGCCGCGCGGCGATCTTGCCGGCTTCGTCCGCATCCATGATCCGAAAACCCTGATGATGCCGGACCGGCGCGGCAACAACCGTGCCGATTCGCTCCGAAATATCCTTCGCGATCCGCGGGTTGGTCTTCTGTTCCTGGTACCCGGCTCCGGCACGACGCTGCGCATCAATGGCCGCGCCCGGATCACCACCGACCCCGAGCTGTGCGCCTCGTTCAGTGTCGACGGCAAGCCGGCCCGTTCGGTCACCGTCATTTCAGTCGATTCGGTCTATTTCCAGTGTGCCCGCGCCATCCACCGCTCGGAACTATGGAACCCAGCCAGGCATGTCGATCCGAAGTCGCTGCCGACACCCGGGCAGATACTGGAAATCACCAGCCGCAAGAATATCGACGGCGAGGCCTATGACAAGGAATGGCCGGAGCGCGCAAAAAAGTCGATGTGGTAAAGACGCGCGTCAGACAGTCTTCAGCACGTCGGCGACCTTACGCATCTGCTCGCCGATCATGTCGCACTCTTCCGGCGTCGACTGACTCATCGCCTTTTCGATAAGCGCCATGTGGACCTTCAGCGCCTGCATCAGCAGTTCCGTGCCGGCTTCGGTCAAGGTCAGGCGCAGCACTCGCTTGTCCTTTTCGTCGCCTTCACGCCGCAGCAGGCCGCGCGCTTCGAGCTGCGGCAAAAGCATGGTGATGTTAGAGCGGCCGACCAGCAGCCGGCGGGCGAGATCGTGCTGAGACATGCCGGGATGGCGATAAAGGTTCATCAGCACGTCAAGCTGCGCCGGCTTCAGATCCAGCGGCGCGAGCTTCACCGCCAGCGTGCGTTCCAGCACATGGCAGGCGCGCGCCACCGCGACCCAGTTGCGAAAACGCGGGTTGTCCCAGGGCAGCTCTTGCTTAATGTTCATGTTTGAACTATTATGTTCATGCTTGAACGAATGGATGGATCGCCACTATGGCATCATTTGGACTGAAGGTCATCCGGGGCGTGTTTGCGGCGGCCGAACATGTGGCCCCGCGTCTCAGCGGGCGCGCGGCGTTCGAATTGTTCTGCCGCACGCCGAACGTGAAGGCACTGAGCGAAGGTGAGCGTCGCGCCGTCGAGCGCGCCGCCGATTTCATGGTTGAGGCGCGCCACCATCGGCTGAAGACAAAAACCGGCTGCGTCATGGTGCATGAATTCCGGCCCGAGCCGGGCAGGCGGGCTGCCGGCACCGTGCTCGTCATCCATGGCTGGCGTTCGCGAACCGAATATATGCGCGCGCTGATCGAAGGCTATCGCGACGCCGGCTACAGAGTTGTCTCGCTCGACCTGCCGGGGCACGGCCAGTCGCAAGGACGCCGTCTGACAATGGTCAACGCGGTCGATGCGGCGCGGATTGCCGGCGAATGGTTCGGCCCATTTGTGGCGGTCGTCGGCCATTCCTTCGGTGGTGCCGTCGCCGCCAATGCCATCGCCGGTTCGATTGGGAACATCCCGCCGCTGGCGGCCGGGCGGCTGGTGCTGATCGCGGCGCCGAGTTCCTTGCCGGCGATCTTTGCCGACTTCAGCCGCATGCTCAATGTCGGCCCGCGCTCGCAGGTCGCCATGGCCGATCGGGTCGAACGCATCGCCGGCCGGCCGCTTCGCGAATTCACCGGCGACCGTCAGCTTGCCCATACGCCGGTGCCAACGCTGGTCATCCATGCGCCGGACGACCGCGAGGTCTCCGCCGACCACGCAAGGCTCTATGCCGGCGCCGGCGATCACGTCCGGCTTTACTGGGCCGAGGGGCTTGGCCACCGCCGCATTCTCGCCGACAAGGGCGTGATCGAATGCGCCGTCGGTTTTGTTGCCGGCCACCGGGAACCGGTATCGCTGCATTAAGCGCAGCCGGCCTTCGTCACGCCGCGTCAGCTCCGGCCATCGCCTTCCAGGCCGCCATCGCCCCGGTCACGGTCGCCAGGAGCGCCGCGCGCGACGCGCCATCGCGCGCCTGGATCGACATGCCGTGCTGGACGGTTGCAAAGAAAGTCGCGGCCGTGCCGCAGTCGAAATCCGTCGGCAATTCGCCTTTCGCCACGCCATGTTCAAGCCGTCTCAGCAGGGCGGTGCGGTTTTCGGCGCGGCGGCGGCGCAGATCATCGCAGATGACGCCGCGGCTCGAGTCCTCATGCAGTGCGCCGAGCGCGATCAGGCAACCGTGCGGACGATCTTTCTGCGAATAGGCTTTGGCCGTCTGGCGCAGGAAGCGCTCGATCGCCTGGCATGCCGTCGGTGCCTTCTCCAGCGCGGACCAGATGTCGGTGCCCTCGACCCGCGTGTAGAGCTCGGTCGCCTCGAGGAAGAGCGCTTCCTTGCTGCCGAAGGCGGCATAGAGGCTGGGTGAGTTGATGCCCATTGCGGCCGTCAGCTCGCTAATCGACGCACCTTCATAGCCCTTGACCCAAAACACCTCCATCGCGCGCCGCAAGGCGGCGGCTCGATCGAAGGTGCGGGGGCGGCCTCGTTCCGGCATGGCATCCATTTCTGTGTTGATTGATACATAAATCAGTTGACGCCCTCGGGCAAGGCTGGCAGATATTTATGTATTGATCGTTACAAAAACGGAGAAATGAATGTCATCCAACAGTTTGAACGGCAAGGCCGCGCTGGTCACCGGCGGCAGCCGCGGCATTGGTGCGGCGATTGCACGAAGGCTCGCGGCCGATGGCACCAGCAGCAGTGAGCACCAGGCCCGCATGGTCGGCGGGGAAATCGAGGCAACTGGGGGCCATGCCATTGCCATCAAGGCCGACAACCGCCACGCCACCGCCATCGAAAGGGCTGTCGCTGACGCAGTGAGGGCCTTCGGGCGGCTCGACATCCTCGTCAACAGCGCCGGCATCTGGCGCGCCGCGCCGATTGATACTCTGTCGCTCGCCGACTTCGATGGAACCATGGAGGTCAATCTCCGAGCCCCGTTCGTTGCTTCGAAGGCGGCCGCAGCGCATATGGGCGAGGGCGGCAGGATCATCTCGATCGGCAGCAATCTGGCGGAGCGTGTCACCGACACCAGCCTCAGCGCCTATTCGACCAGCAAGGCGGCGCTGGTCGGCTTGACCAAGGCATTGGCGCGCGATCTCGGTTCGCGCGGCATCACCGCCAACGTCGTTCATCCCGGCTCGACCGATACCGATATGAACCCGGCAACCGGCCCGCATGCCGAACACCAGCGCCAGAAGATGGCGACGCCTCGCTTCGGCAAGGCCGAAGAGATCGCCGGCATGGTCGCTTGGCTTGCCGGTCCCGAAGGGCGATTCGTGACCGGCGCCGCGCTGACAATCGATGGTGGCGCCAACGCCTGACACGTCGCTCCCTTTTACGGGCGGAGCGGACCAAAATTCGCCCCGGCCGTAACGGTCTTGTGAAACCGTTCTGCAACAGACCCCCGCGAAATTTATGGAAGCTTAACGAAATCGGTATGAATCAGTATGGTCGCGCCTTACATCCGCCATGTGGTGGGCAAGACCGTCTAGCGGCGCGGAACGGGAACCGGTTGCAACCGGAGCGGGTGATTCATGAAGTTCCTCGGAAACAGAGCAACTCTGCTGCCGCTTGCTGCGGTCGCGGCAACGCTGGCCTTCGGTGTGCCGCAGGCAGGCGCGCAGGGGCTGTTCGAGATGCTTTTCGGCGGCGGTATCAGGCACGCGCCGCAAGGCGACTTCCCCCCGCCGCCGAAGTACAGGGCGAGACCAGATGTGCCGGCCAATGGCGGCGGCGGTGCCAGGATCAGCGGCCCATCTTATTACACGTACAAGGCCGACCGGCTGGTGCGCGTCGATTTCACGGCGCTGATGGCAGCACCACAGCCGGCGACCCCGCAGGACGCTGCCTTTGTGCCGTCGCTCACCAGCAACGCCTTCCGCGAAGCGATTGCCGGGCTCGGCGACTATGAGTTCTATGCCGAACCTAACATTGCCAAGGCGTTGATCGCCTATTACTCGGCCAATCCGGATTTCATCTGGGTGACCGGGACCGGCCCCAACATTCGCGCGCAGGATGCGGTGCGGGTGCTCGGCGAAGCGGCAAGCTATGGGCTGGCGCCGGCCGACTATACGGTCGAAGTGCCGGTCGCCGGCGTATCGACCGCCAGTCCCGACGAACGTCTGAAAGAGCTCGTCCGCTTTGAAATGGCGCTGTCGGCGCGCGTCCTGCGCTACGCCCACGACGCACAGAGCGGCCGCGTCGATCCCAATCGCATGACCGGCTACTATGATTTTCCGCCCAAGCCGCTCGACATGGAAGGCGCTCTAAAAACGCTGGCGCACACCCAGCAAGTGCGCACCTATCTCGAATCGCGGCATCCGCAGAACCCGGAATACCAGGCGCTGCGCGTCGAACTGGAAGCGCTCCAGGCCAGCGCGGAAAACGAAATCGTCGTCGATCCCAAGCTGTTGCTGAAGCCCGGCGAGACCAGTCCTGAACTGCCGAAGCTTTTGACGCTTATCGCACGCAATCTCGACGACGAAACGGGCGGCGACTATGGCGAAACCCTGGCCAGGCTCGGTACCAGCGAGGTCTATGATCCGGAGCTGTTGCCTGTGATCAAGGCGGTGCAGAAGAGGGCCGGCATGAAAGGCGACGGCGTCATCGGGCCACGCACGGTTGCATCGCTGGCCGGCACGTCCAAAGCCGACAAGATTCAGAAAGTGCAGGTCGCGCTTGAAGAGCTGCGCTGGTTGCCATCCGATCTCGGCAGTCCGCGCGTCTTCATCAACCAGCCGGCGTTCACGGCAAGCTATATCGACAATGGCGAGGAGAAGTTGAAGACCCGCGCCGTCATCGGCAGAACCACCAACCAGACCGCCTTCTTCTATGACCAAATCGAGCAGGTCGATTTCCACCCCTATTGGGGCGTGCCGCAATCGATCATCGTCAATGAGATGCTGCCCCGGCTGCGCAGCGATCCGGGCTATCTCGACCGCGCCGGCTACGAGGTGACCGATTCGCGCGGCAAGCGCATTCCCTCGTCGGCGGTCGACTGGGGTGCTTACGGTGCGAAGATACCCTATAGCGTGCGCCAGCAGCCGAGCGAGGCCAATGCGCTGGGCGAACTGAAGATCCTGTTCCCCAACAAGCACGCCATCTACATGCATGACACGCCGCAGAAGTCGTTTTTCGAGCGTGACATGCGAGCTCTCAGCCACGGCTGCGTTCGCCTGCAGGATCCGCGCGGCATGGCAGCGGCCGTGCTCGGCACCTCGGTCGATTATATCGCGGAAAAGTTGAAGCATGGACATTCGACCGAGAATGTGACGCGTACGATCCCGGTCTATGTCGCCTATTTCACGGCCTGGCCTGACATGTCCGGCAAGGTCGAATACTTCGACGACGTCTACGATCGGGACACAAAGCTTCAGCAGGCGCTTGCCGCGACCGAGGCGATGCGCTCGCCATCGACCTAAATTCTAGCAATGAGAAGCGGACGCCGGAATCCGGCGTCCCGCCCCGCGATCAGCCAATAGACCAGACCCGCGATGAGACCGGCGGCGGCGATGATGCCGATATCGGGCCAGCGTTCGGGATCCTCCGGCGCAGCCGGCCAGATCAGGGCAAAGCCGGCAGCTAACGCCGCGGCGCTGAAAAGCATGTGCAGCAGGAAATTGCGCAGCGAAAAGAATTCGGCAATCAGTGCGAAGACGAGCGTTTGCAGGCCGGTCAGCACGATCGTCAGGAAATAGATGAACATGCCGAGCGGCGGCACCACCAGCGCCGCGATCGGAGTAACGCCCATCACGTCGAAATATCCCGGTGCGCCGGGCAGCGCACTGAGTGCCGCATAGATCGCCACCACCGCGATCAGCCCGACCAGCACGGCAACCAGATAGCCGGTGAGCATCATCAGGACGCGTTTCAATACGTGCCTTGCCATCGTCGTGCACCCATGCCTCGCAACCATCGCGCATGACCCGCGAAAATCGATTCCGATTTTCGCTTGGGATTACGCGCAAAAGCGCGGCGCTACAACCGCAGTCAGCCATCAAAGCTGTATCACGCAAGGTATGTGGAAATGCACCTGGAAGCCGAAGCCTTGCGATATCAGGCGGCCAGTGTCTTGACGGGCGGGATCGATGCGGTGGCAGCGCTGTTATTTCGGCTCGGCCTTCACCGGGTCGTAGGTGATTTCGACTTTCGCCTTGTCGGTCGTGTAGTAGGTCACGGTGTAGGCGCCGCTATCCCAATCGACCTCTTTCACGTAGCGAAAGTCGGGGCGTTGCTCGACCTTGGCGATGATCTCAGACAGCTTCTTGGCATTTGGCACCGGCGGCGGCTCTTCATCAGCGGCAAAAGCTGATCCGCCGATGAGAAACGCTGCAACACTGGCCGCCAAAACAACAGTACGCATACCTGTTCCTCATCCGATGTCGGCGTGGACTGGGTAAAAACTCGCTTCCATGCGCGTTTGTTCCACTGCGCCAAGGCGCAGCCTGTTCCTTACTTCCAGGCGTTTCGACAGAACTGCGCAAAAATCATTGAATTCCAATAGCAAACGCGTCTTCGGCACCTCCTCTAACCAGCAGCTAGTGTGGCCGTTGCGACGACCTCCGAGTAATCGGCTGGACCGATTGATCGTGGTAGAGGTTTCTCCAAGACCCTGCTAAACTTCGCGTTCTGGCGGGGTGCCAACCTGACGGGAGTTTTCTGTCAGCAAAGCGGCGAAGTGTTCAAGAACGGGTAGTCGCCTGTGCTGGACCAGAACCAGAAGGGGCTAGGGCTTGAACATGGCTGAACGGAACTACACCCGTCAGCTGGCGACAATCATTTCCATCGATGCCGCTGGATTTTCGCGGTTTATGGGTATCGACGACGAATCCGCCGTGGCCGCATTCGAAGAGCGGCGTGATATTATCGTCGATAGCTGTGGCGCATTCGGCGGCCGGACTTTCGGCGATGCCGGCGACAGCATCATGGCCGAATTCGGCAATCCGATCGAAGCACTGCGTGCGGCCTTCGATTTCCAGGGCCGCATCCTCGCGCTCAATCAATCGGTCGCCGAGGATATGCGCATGCCCTTTCGCGCCGGCATCAACACCGGCGACGTCATCGTTCGCGGAGGCCGGCTTTATGGCGATGACGTCAATATCGCCGCCAGGATCCAAGAATTTGCCCCGCACGATGGTTTGGCCATTTCGGAGACGACATGGCACCATGTGAAGGACAAGACGACCGCTGAATTCACTGACCTTGGCGAATTCATGCTGAAGAACATCGCTCTGCCGGTGCGCGTTCTGATCGCCGGCCGCAGCAGCAATGGTTCTTCGTCGCCGACGGCATCGCTGGCGGCCATTCCACAAATCCATGGTCAGCAGAAGCCATCCCCCAAAGGTCCGCCTGCGATCGCCGTGCTGCCGTTCGGGGGCGACGGAGGCGAGCGCGACGTCGGCTACATGGCGGACGGCATCGCCGAGGACATCATCTACGGCCTTTCCAATACCCGATGGCTCTCGGTGATCGCCAAGAGCTCGAGCTTCCAGTTTCGCGACGATACCCTCGGCACGCGGGTGATCGGCAACGCACTTGGTGCGCGATATCTCGTCAGCGGTACGTTGATGCGTAACGGTGGAAAAATCCGTCTGAACACGTCGCTTGCCGATGCGTCCAACGGGCGGCTGGTCTGGTCGCAGCGGTTTGACCGCGACCTGGTCGACATATTCAATCTGCGCGACCAGATCGGCAGCGAGATCGTTTCGATGCTCGACAAGGAGGTCGACCGGGCCGAGCAGGCGCGGACCTTCCAGGTGCCGTGGGAAAGCCTTGAAACTTGGCAATTGGTGCGGCGCGGGCGCTGGCACATGAACCGTCGCACGCGCGGCGACACCGAGACTGCGCTCGAATTCTTCGAAAAGGCCTACCGCGAAGATCCGAATTCGAGCGCGGTGCTGAACGAACTGGCATGGTGGTATTTCTGGCGAGCGTGGCTGCGTTTCGGCGACAGCGACGATTTGAACAAGGTCGAGCAGTTCGCGTGCAAGGCGCTGCTGATGGACAGTCTGGATGCGCGCCCGCACGCCCATCTCGGCGTTGTCGATATCATGCGGGGAGAGCCGAGATCCGCGGTCGAACATCTTGAGGAAGCGATCCACATCAATCCGAGCTTTGCCTTTGCACGCTCGGCGATGGGCAGCGCGCACCTGTTGCTTGGCAATGCCGCTGCTGCGATACCGTTTTTTCTCGATACCGAGCGCTTGAGCCCCTTCGACCTCTACCGGTTCCACAATCTGGGGGAATTGGCGGCGGCCTACAATTTCGTCGAGGACTGGTCATCCGTAATCGCCGCCGCTGACCGTTCGCTCAACCTGTCCCCTGGCTATTTCTACGCCAGGTTCTTGAAGATCGGCGCGTTGATGAGGAGCGGCCGGAAGGACGAAGCCGAGCGGGAGCTGGCCATTTTTGCGACCAGGCACCCGGATTTCTCCGAACAGCGGGTTCGCTGGATACCCTTCGTAGACAAGGCGGCAAACGAATTCCTCATCGCCAATTTCGAGTTGGCCAAATGAGCGATCGCAGCATGATCGAGATGGCCGAACACCGATAACTGTGAAAAAACTCACATACGCGGAACCGATGCAAACCTAGGCCATATCTAGCCGGCATCGCAATGACGTGGACAGCCGGGGGGCTTGAACGCGCATGATCAGGATCAAGTATTTCGATGCCCTTCGCAAGGCCCAGAAAAGCCAGCGTCCGCTATCGGAAATGCCGCCATTCGATCTCGGACGACTCCGTTCCAAAGGTTTTGCGGCGCGCATCGCCGGCTTCTTTCTCGAAGATCCTCGCTGGCTGCTGGCTCTGCTGCGCCGGTTTTGGCCGAACCTCGCCATAGGAAATTTCCTGCTCGTCACCAGGAACGCCGACGTTCGCGACATACTAGAACGCGGTGACGAATTCGAGACGCCCTACGGCCCGGAGATGGCCGAGCTGGCGCGGGGTTCGAACTTCATTCTCGGCATGCAGGACGGCGCCGACTACCGGCGCATGAAATCATCGGTGCTGAGCGCCTTTCCGCCAGCAGAGGTCGAAGCGGTCGTCAGGCTGATCGCCGCGCGTCATTCACAGGAGATCATGACCCGCGCCAGCCCAGGCTTCAACGCGATCGCCGATCTGATGAAGATTGTTCCGGTACGCATCTGTCGCGACTATTTCGGCATCGAGATCGACGACGAATCCGAATTCGCCGACTGGTCGATAGCATTGAGCGCGTTGTTCTTTTCGGATCCGACGGCGAATGCCACTACGCGCGAACTTGCTGTGGTGGCCGGCGATCGGCTGATCAAGGTCATCGACCGCTCCATTGCAGCGATCAGGGACAGGGGGACGAAGGATGAGCGCCCGCTGGCCAGGCTGGTCTCCCTTATGGATCAGGGCCGCCTGTCACTGCCCGACATCCATTCGGTCATGCTCGGCATGATCGCCGGCTTTGTTCCGACCAATGTGCTTGCCGGCGGCAATTGCCTCGACGTGATCCTGTCACGGCCCGAAGCGCGACAGGCCATCGACGCGGCCTTGGCCGGCAACGACACCGAAAAGCTGGACAGGGCCATACTGGAAGCCATGCGCTTCAAGCCGATCTGGGTCGGCCCGTGGCGCTACACCGCGCGCGACGCGACCATCGCTAGGGGCACCCCGCGTGAGCGCCTGGTGAAAGCGGGAACCGTGGTGATGCCGGCAACGCTTTCGGCGATGTTCGATGCCGAAGCCGTGCAAAGGCCGAACGAATTCGATACGTTGCGCCCGCATCGCGATTATCTGGTGTTCGGCCATGGTATCCATCTGTGTATCGGCGCCGAAATCGCCAGGGTCCAGATCGGAGAAAGCCTGCGCGCCCTGTTCCAGAAGCAAGGCGTACGCCGCGCTCGCGGCAAGGCAGGGCGGATGACACACATCGGCGCCTACCCGGACAGCCTCAAAGTCGATTTCGAGCGACACATTCTTTGCCGGACGGTCACCCATTCCATGGTGACGGTTGTCTGCCCGGTCACCCAGGCCGCATCGCTGGACGCCATCCGCGACAAGATCGCCGGGCTCGGCAACCCGGCCAGCGAGGAGATTTGCACCGCGCTCGACGCTGCCGGCACCATCCATTTCGCCAGCCTGGCCGTTGTCGCCACAGGCGAGATGGATGACGCGTCAGGTCATGAAAGAGGCGCGCTTGTCCTCGAAATCTCCGGCGACGGCAGCACCGATGACGTCATCAATGCCGTCACGCATGCTATCGGACACAGGCTGCGGCCGATTTTCAAGGACGTCTGCGGCCTGCGTGACCGCGGCGCGCTGGATGACTTCCTGCGCACGCACAATGTCGACATCTCGCCCTCTTTCGGCAGCAACGCCGGGTTGGTGTTTTCGGGCACGCCGGGCCATTCGGTCCAGCGCATCCTGGCCGAGGCCGAGCTCGCCGAAGCTGTACGCGCCGAGGTCGAACGGCCGCGCGCCGCCAATGTCGGGGCTGCCAAGGTGCTTGACGAAGCCCGGCAGCATGTCCAGTCGTCGGGAAAGTTCGGGTGGGCATTCGAGCCCGCCGAAAGCCTGCTCGAAAGACCGCCGGGAAAGTGGTGGCGAGCCATAACGGCGACCCTGCTGGCCCCGCCTATGCTTGTTGGCGTTGCCGTGCTCGTGCTCGCCTGCTGGCGGATGACGTACGTGCTTGTGTTCGGCAATCCGGCCGGTGTCACTTTCGGCAACATCGCCATTGCCGGTACGGCACTCCTGTTGAGCGTGCTCGGACTTCTGGCGCTGGCGGCGCTGTTCCTTGGCCTATGCTTTCTGGCCTTGCGGCGGCTTGAGGACGTCGACCGTCCTCACAACACACCTGTCGATCTCGGTGCCCTGGACAAGATCCTTGCCCATGAGGACCGCGCCGCGCAGAACCATCTGACGGCGGTCTCGACGATGAAGGTTGGAACCCTGAGGCGGCTTGCGCTCAGGCTTTCTTTCTACCTGATTTCGATCTCGGCGCAGCAGATGTTCAAGCCAGGCTTTCTCGCCACCATCAACACAATCCACTTCGCCCGCTGGGTGCTGCTGCCCGGCACCAACAAGCTGATGTTCTTTTCCAACTACGGCGGTAGTTGGGAGAGCTACCTCGAGGATTTCATCGCCAAGGCCTCCGCCGGCTTGACCGGTGTCTGGAGCAACACCGAGGGCTATCCCAGAACGCGCTGGCTGTTTCTTGACGGCGCGCGCGACGGCGATCGCTTCAAGCGCTGGGCGCGCCGGCAGCAGATACCGACCCTGTTCTGGTATTCGGCCTATCCCGGCCTCAACACGCTGCGCATTCGGGCCAATTCCAGGATCAGGCGCGGCATCGCCACCGCGACGGGCAATGAAGCGCGCGACTGGCTGAGCCTGTTCGGGTCCTTGCCGCGCCCGCGAGCAACGGCGGCGGCCGCGACCAGCCTCGCAGCACCTGCTGCATCAACTGTCGAACAGTTGGAGACCGGCGAGATCCAGTCCGTGTTCTTCGGCCCGTTCGGTTCACTGGGCCATGCGCATATGCTGGCGATCGCGGTGCCGGAGAACCTTTCCAGGACCAGGCGCAAGGCGTGGCTGGAATTCATCGCCGAGCGAACCAGCTTCGGTGACGGCGTGCCGCCGGCGCGTGCGATGACCGTGGCGTTCGGTCCCGATGGCCTGCGGCGCCTCGGTCTGGACGGCGGTGTCGATGGCGATCCCCTGAACACGTTCCCCGTCGCCTTTCGCCACGGCATGGGCAACCCCGAGCGAAGCCGCATCCTGGATGATCTAGGCGAGAGCAAACCCGACAAATGGCAATGGGGCTCGCCGCAGAAACCGGTCGATGCCGTGATTGTCTGCTACGCCGAAAGCCCGGAGATCCTGAAGGCCGAGATCGGCACTATGAAGAGAAAGGCGACGGCCGCCGGCATGAAGCTCGTCGCTGAACTGCCCTTGGCGGTAAAGCGTGAAGGCAGGCGTGCGGTCGAGCATTTCGGCTTCGTCGATGGGGTCTCGCAACCGGTCGTCAGGGGCACCGCTCGTGCCAACAGCGGCGATGCCCCGATGCATCTTGTGGCGCCGGGCGAGTTCCTGTTCGGCTATCGCGACGAACATGGTTTCTATCCGGCGTCGCCTTCCGTCCAGGCGTCGCTTGACCGGGCCGGCATCCTGTCGGCGGTGCGCCGCAACCGGCAGATATCAGGCCAGCCGCCGCCTCCGCACGATTTCGGCCGCAACGGCTCCTTCCTCGTCGTGCGCCAGTTCCAGCAGCACGTCGAAACCTTCCACGATTATTGCAAGGCCGCGGCCGAACAGGCGGCGCGAGAAGCACACGATCCCGCCATCACTCCGCGCTGGATCGCCGCAAAGATGCTCGGCCGCTGGCCCGACGGTACCTCGCTGGTGCGCAATCCCGATGGCCGGCCAGGACGCAGCGCCGACAATGATTTCGCGTTCGGCGTCGAGGATCCCCAGGGGCATCGCTGTCCGCTTGGCGCCCATATACGCCGGTCGAATCCGCGCGACTCGCTTGGCGAAGATCGCGAAACCCAGATCACGATCGGCAAGCGTCACCGGATCGTCCGGGTCGGTCGCACCTATGAGAAGCGGGGCAGGAAGGGCGCGACGGTCGAAAGGGGGCTGCTCTTCATGTGCCTCAACGCCGATATCGAGCGCCAATATGAATTCATCCAGCAGACCTGGGTTTCGTCGACCTCGTTCCAGGGCCTCGTTGCCGAAAAGGACCCAACGATCGGTTCGCGCGACGGCGACGGCAGGTTCACGATTCCGTCCTGGGAACACGTCACGGTGCTGAAAGGTATCCCGCAATTCGTCACCACCCGGGGAGGGGGCTATTTCTTCATGCCGAGCCGGTCTGCGCTGAACTACCTGATTTCGCGACTCTGATTCGGGTCGGCGCTTCCTGTGTATCTACCCCGTCAGTCGTCGTCCTGTGACTCGGCAATGTGGCGCAGCGCGCGGGGGTCGGTGATGCGCAGACCACCGCGCTTGATGGCGATGATCGAGCGATTGCGCCAGTCGTTGAGCGTCTTGTTGACCGATTCGCGCGTCGCGCCGAGGAACTCCCCGAGTTCCGACTGCGAGATCGGAATCCAGCCTGCAGCGTCCGCCATGACGCCGGCCAGGAAGACCAGCCGCTTCGCCAGCCTGGCCTCGATGCCGAAAAAAGCCTGATCCCCGAGTTCGCCGCTGATCCAGCGCAGCCTGGCGCAGAGCAATTCGATCATCGCGCGCGCCAGCGACGGGTTTTTCTCAATACGATCAAATAGTTGCGTTCTGCTGAGCGAGACTAGCTCGCATTTTGTCAGGCAGATGGCGGTGGCGGTGCGCGGTCGCCCGTCGAGCGCACCGATCTCTCCGACCAGGCTGCGCGACAGCTCGATATTGGCCACCAGCTTCTGGCCGCCCGGCGAATAGATCGAGATCTCCACCGTCCCGCTCATCACGCCGTAGATGCGGTCGGCGGCATCTTCTTGGACGAAGAGATGCTGGCCGGCGGCGTAGCGCTCGACCTTGCAGCCGCTGAAAAGAATATCGAACTGGCGCGGATCGATGCGCGCCAGGCGCGGCAGATCATTTCTGTCGTTCGCGCTGGCGAAAGGCATGCTGATTTCCCGATTACCGCAATCGCCTGAGTTTACGGCAAGAGAGGGCGACATCAAAGCCCGGCACTCGTCCACGCAACCGCTTGCGCCGAGACAGGCAGGTTGGATGGCTGCATTCGGACGAAATCAGCACCGTGCAGTCGTTGTTTTCGACCAGGACGATTTGTGATGAGCCGTCTGCGCGTGCGGCGGGAGGTCGGCCGGCAGCGCAGACGGCAGCTGTGAAAATGACTAGGTGATCGAAAAAATTGCCGATGTCGACTTCACCTCTCTGTGCGGAAACCTCTTCACCGTCTGTGAAGGAGGTCACAGTGACGGCAGTCAAAAAGCGTCATCGTCGAACAGCTCGCAACTTGGCGCGCCTGTGATTTCAGACCAAAAACAACTTCGTGCTAGAGTATGGACTGGTGCACTTCAGTTGTTGCTCGTTCACCGTTCCGATTTGCTGGCCTGATTTCTACTTTGACGGACTGGAGAAGCGGGGCTTGCCATGACGGCAGCGAGGGGACTTCTTGTCAAGGTTCGCGGCGACGGCGCCGGTTTTGCCGCAAGCATCCGATCGCTCCGCCTCGGAGCAATCGACATCGAGCCGATCCTGACCGTACCGCCCGGCACAACCGGCGACGACTTCGGCGCTGGCGCCGATCGCGGCGCAACCTGGCTCAAGCTCGGCACCAAAACTGCCCGCTCGGAGAACCCCTGGGACGACGCTCACGATCTTGTCGGTCGAGGCGAGGCTCTCGCGGCGGCCGGCGGGCCGGAGGTTCTGGCAGTGGAGCCGGACTTCGTTCAGCAATGGGACTACAAGGACGCGAACGGCGACCGCGGCATGGCGGCGAGCGCCAGTCCTGTGTGTGCCTTCGACGACCAGGACCCGAGCGGCGGGCAAGCCACCGTGCCAGGTGCCGTTGCCTGGAATGCCGGCCCCGCCTTCAGCCAGTTCGCGGCCGCCCGCGCCAAGGTCGGCGCCAAGCAGGCCAAGATCACGATCGCCCATCTCGATACCGGCTTCGATCCAGCGCACCGCACCTTGCCGGCAGGGCTCGTCACAGCGCTGCAGCGCAATTTCGTCAACGACGGCAACGGGCCCAACAACGCCACCGATCATGCTCCGGCAGGGACGCTGACCAGCAATCGCGGCCACGGCACCGGCACGCTCAGCCTGCTTGCCGGCAACAAGCTGGACGGCACGTCGCCACACTGGCCGGGGTTCACCGATTTCATTGGCGGTGCCCCGCAGGCGAAAATCATCCCGGTGCGCATTGCCGACTGGGTGGTGCGCCTGACCACCGGCACGTTGGTGCAAGGGATCGAATATGCCCGCTCGAAAGGCGCACAGGTGCTGTCGATGAGCATGGGCGGGCTCACCTCCGAAGCGCTGGTCGCCGCGGTCAACCTTGCCTACGACAACGGCGTCGTGATGGTCACCGCCGCCGGCAACAATTTTACGATCACGCCGCGAAGCATCGTGTTTCCGGCGCGCTACAACCGCGTGCTGGCGGCCTGCGGCGTCATGGGCGATGGCCGCGCCTATTTCGGGCTCAGCTTCGGCACCATGCAGGGCAATTACGGGCCGCAGTCGAAAATGAAGACCGCACTTGGCGCCTACACGCCGAACGTGCCATGGGCAGAGATCGACTGCGCCAAGATCGTCGACATGGACGGCAGCGGCACCTCCGCCGCAACGCCGCAGATCGCTGCCGCCGCAGCGCTTTGGCTGGCCGAGCACTGGGACGTGGTGAAGAATTATTCGCAAGGCTGGATGCGCGTCGAAGCTGTCCGCTTCGCACTGTTTTCCACGGCGGCAAAGTCCACGGCCAGGATGGACGCCGCCGAGACATTCCAGAAGATCGGCCAGGGCGTGGTGCAGGCGGATGCCGCGCTCTCGGTCATGCCGCTAGCTGAGAACCGGCTGCATAAGCTGCCGCCGGCAGAATATTCCTGGGGCTGGCTCGATTTCATCACCGGCGGCGGCAACTCCGCAGCGTCCCTGTCGCCCGCTGGACGTCAGCACCGAAAGATGCTGGCGCTGGAGTTGACCCAGATGGCGCAGCGCGTCGCTTCGGTCGATCAGGCGATTGCCGACCCGGATGGTGATCCAGGTTCGATCTCGGCCGCCGCGCGCAACCGCTATCTGGAAGCTGCGCTCGATGAAGGCAATCCGTCGAAGCCGCTGCGCGCCTTTCTCGAAGGCGTGCTGGGGAGGCAGGGCGCCAAACCCGCTGCCGCCGTGGAGACGAAACCTGCGCCGCCGATCAAGCGCAGGCCACGCCCACTGCCGCCGCCGAAGCGCAGGCTGCGCATCTATGCACTCGATCCATCGGTGGCCAAACGGCTCGATTCCGTTTCCATCTTTAAGGCGACCCTTGCCGTTCCCTGGGACGACAAACCATCGACGGCCAACGCCTTGCAGCCCGGTCCGGTCGGCGAATATCTCGAGGTCGTCGATATCGATCCGGCATCCAACCGCGTCTACGATCCGGTCGACCTCAACGACAAGACCTTGCTCGCCCAGGACGGCTTGCTGCCATCGGAAGGCAATCCGCAATTCCACCAACAAATGGTCTATGCCGTCGCCATGACCACGATCGGGCATTTCGAGCGCGCGCTGGGCCGCCGCGCGTTGTGGGCTCCGCACTATGCCGAGAATGCCGGGCGCGCCGGCGACATGGCGATGAAAGCCCATGAAGTGCCGCGGTTGCGCATCTATCCGCACGCACTGCGCGCCGAGAATGCCTACTACAGCCCGGAAAAGAAGGCATTGCTGTTCGGCTATTTCCCCGCCGAAAGCAAGGAAGGTGACGTCACCACGCCGGGCACCACGGTGTTTTCCTGTCTGTCGAGCGATATCATCGCTCATGAGATGTCGCACGCTCTGCTCGACGGGCTGCACCGGCGTTTCCAGGAGGCATCTAATCCGGACGTACCGGCCTTCCACGAAGCCTTTGCCGACATTGTCGCCCTGTTCCAGCATTTCACCCTCAAGGAGCTGGTCAGCTTCGAGATCGCCAAGGCGAGGGGCGATGTATCGGCGGCCACGCTGTTGTCCGGCATCGGCAAGCAGTTCGGCGAAGGCAGCGGCCGCACCGGGCCGTTGCGCGATTACGGTGGCGCCGGCATGGCAGAGCTCGACTACGACAAGATGTTCGAGCCGCACGACCGCGGCTCGATCCTGGTCTTTGCCGTCTACCAAGCGTTTCTGGCGATCGCCGATCGCCGCACCGACGACCTGATACGACTGGCCACCGGCGGAACTGGCGTACTGCCCGCCGGCACCTTGCACCCCAGTCTGGTCGAGCGCCTCACCGACGAGACCACCAAGATCGCGCAGCAGATGCTCACCATGTGCATTCGCGCGCTCGATTATTGCCCGGCCGTCGACATCACCTTCGGCGAGTACCTGCGCGCGCTGATTACTGCCGACATCGACGCTTTCCCCGACGACCCGCTCCACTACCGCCTGGCCTTCATGGAATCCTTCCGCAAATGGAAGCTGTTGCCGCGCGATGTGCGCACGGTGTCGGAAGAGACGCTCGCCTGGAGCGCGCCCGACGATCCTTCGCCCGGCTGGCTGATCGGTTTGTTGCGCGACATCGACCTGAGGTGGAACCAGAAGCTCGAGCGTTCCGAGATCTTCGCTCTCAACGAGAAGAACCGCTACACGCTGTGGAAAGCGATGCGGCGGGCCTTTATCGCCAATCCCGATCTCTACAAGCAGTTCGGGCTGCTGCCTCATTTGCCGCGCTACAAGGACGACGGCACGCTGTTGCGCAAGGCACGCAAGGGCGAGACCACTTTCGACATCTTCAGCGTGCGCCCGACCCGCCGCGTTGAGCCTGACGGCTCGTTCCGCACCGAAGTGATCGCTGTCATCCAGCAGCGTATACCGGTCCGTCCCGACGGCACGCCCGCACTGGAGGGTGTGAAGGCCGGCGAGCGCTTCTTCTGGTTTCGCGGGGGCGCGACAGTCATCATCGATCCGCGCGAGCGGCAGGAAGAAATCCGCTATTCGATCATCAAGAACACCGGCAGCGCGGACCGGCAGAAACGCCAGTCGCAGGCCACGGCCATGAATTATCTGTCACCGCTGCGGGCGCTCTATTTCGGCAGCGAGATTTCAGAACCCTTCGCCATGCTGCATGCCAGCCATGGAGACGACGATGTCTAGAAGGCCTGCGACCCGCAGAGCGCCGCAACCTGCCGCTAGCGCTGCGGCTCGCAAGCCAGCCGTGACCGTAAGGCACTATTGCCAGGATATCGGCGATTGCCACCTTTTGAGCTTCCCCAGGGCGGACGGCTCGCCGTTCTGGATGCTCATCGATTGCGGCATCCACGTTTCGATCAAGGGCGGTCCGGCTCTCATCGCCGACATCGTCGCCGACCTCAAGGCCGAGACGGGCGGCAAGATCGACGTTTTGGTCGTCACTCACGAGCACTGGGACCATGTTTCCGGCTTCCTGACCTCGGACGATTTGTTCAAGGATTTTTCCGTCGGCGAAGTGTGGATGGCGTGGACCGAAAATCTTGGGGATCCGGAAGCGCTCGAGCTCGACAAATTCAAGGCGCAGGCTTTGACCGCCCTGCAGGGTGCAAGTCGGCGGCTCGACGCCGAGCACGGGTTGAGCACCTACATGTCGGGTATTCGCGACGGGCTGCAATCGGTCCTCGGCTTCCACTTCGGCGCCAAGGGCGAAAGGGTGCGCGCCGCGCGTGACGCTGCCGCCAGGCTTTCGGCGAAACAGCCTCCTGCCTATTTCGAGCCAAGCGGGCCGCCGCTGTCGATCCCCACGCTGCCCAATCTGCGCATCTATGTGCTCGGCCCGCCGCGCGACAAGGCAGCGCTGCGGCTGGAGGAAAAGGTGAGCGAAATGTATCCGCTCGCCGCCGGCGGCCCATTCACGCGGGCGCTCAGTGCCGGCCTGGCCGTGAACGAGGCAGGCGACGGAACCTACCTCGATGAACTCAGCCCCTTCGAGCGCAGTGTCGGCACGGAACTGTCGTCAGTGTTGAACAGCGGCGCGGCCGGTTATGCGCAAGGTGATATCGGTGCCTTTGTCAGGACGCATTATTCCGGACCGGTTTCCGGCGCCGGGGCCAACGAGGACCCCGACCAATCCTGGCGCAGCATCGATGCCGACTGGCTGGCGATTGCCGCCGACCTTGCCCTGCAGCTCGATCGCGGCGTCAACAACACCAGCCTGGTGCTGGCGTTCGAATTCATCGACACCGGCAGAGTCTTCCTCTTCCCGGGCGATGCCCAGATCGGCAACTGGCTGAGCTGGAAAGATTTGAGGTGGCCGGTGGGGGAGGCGACTGTCACGGCGACCGACCTGATGGCGCGCACAGTCTACCTGAAAGTCGCCCATCACGGCAGCCAGAACGCGACGCCGCAAAAGCAGGGCCTCGAATTGATGACGAGCAGCGATCTTTCCGCCTTCATCCCCACCAACCAGCTTGACGCCAAGAACGTGCATTGGGGCGAGATGCCCTACGATGCCATCCTGACCGCACTAGCCGCCAGGACGAAAGGCCGCGTCATCCGCGCCGACGACGAGTGGATCGGAAACAAGAACGGAAAGCCGGCATTTGCACCGCCCACCGGCTCGATCCTGGCGGTCCGCAACGCACCGCGCGATGCCGCCCGTGGCAAAGGTGGCCTCTGGGTCGAGCTTGATCTAGCCTGAAGTGATCATGGGGAATGGTGGGCGATGCAGGGATTGAACCTGCGACCCCACCCGTGTGAAGGGTGTGCTCTCCCGCTGAGCTAATCGCCCGCTCGTTGCCCGAAGGCCAAGCGCGCCGCGATATAAGGGAGGCTGGCTTGTGAAGTCAAGGCGATCTGCCGGCGTTCCTAAAGGAGCAGATTTTACAAACCCGCAGCGAGCGGTGCGATTGCTTTGCCGCTCAGTGTCCCGCCGCGGCAATCAGCCTTTGTGCCAGGTCGAGTGTCAGCGCATCGAAATGCGAGATCACCGCCGATGGCTCGAATTCGCGCACATGCCGGTCGGTATAGCCAAAATCCACTGCGACCACCGGAATGCCGGCGGCCTTGGCGGTATCGATATCGGTTTGCGAATCACCGACCATCAGGGCGCGATGCGGGTCGCCGCCGGCCAGCGCGATGGTTTCGGTGAGGTGGCGCGGGTCGGGCTTGCGGAACGCAAACGTGTCCTGGCCGCAGATCGCCGCGAAATGTTGCGCCAGGCCGAGCGCCTCGATCAGCGCCACTGAGTTGGTCTCGTATTTGTTGGTGCAGATGGCCAAGACATAACCGGCCGCCTCGAACCGGGTGATCGCATCGATGACGCCGGGGTAGGGGCGCGACTTGCCGGGGATGTTGTCGGTGTAATGATCGAGAAACAGTTTTAGCAACCGGTCGTGTTCCTCCACCGCCAGCGATCTTTGCTGTGCCGCGTGCGCGCGCTCGATCATCACCCGGCCGCCATGACCGACGAAGCGCCTAAAGCCGGCCTCATCGACGGCCGCCAGTTCGCTGGCGGCAAGGCTGTGGTTGAGGCTGTCGAGCAGGTCCGGCGCTGTGTCGACCAGCGTCCCGTCGAGGTCGAACACGATGATCGGTCGGGTCATGGCCTGTCCTGTGACGATTGCGCTGCCGGCAGGCGATAACCGCTGCAGCCCAACCAGGCAAGCAGTGCTTGGTCAATCCACAGGCCAAAGCCTTTGACCGGACGGGCAAAGATGCTAGGAGCGCCGAAACAAGCGAGATCCGGGGCAGGCATGGATGCGAGGCAACTGAAGGTCGAGGCCGCGCGGGCAGCACTTGCCCATGTGACTGATGGCATGCGGCTCGGCATCGGCACCGGCTCGACGGCCGAGGAATTCGTGCGGCTGCTCGCCGAGAAGGTAGCCACCGGCCTCACCATCGTCGGCGTGCCGACTTCGGAGCGCACCACCATTCTCTGCCGCGAGCTTGGCGTACCGCTGTCGACGCTGGAGGAAACACCAGAGCTCGATCTCACCATCGACGGCGCCGACGAGGTCGACCCGGCGCTGACCCTGATCAAGGGCGGCGGCGGCGCGCTGCTGCGCGAGAAGATCGTCGCGGCGGCTTCCCAGCGCATGATCGTCATCGCCGACCGCTCGAAAATGGTCGAGACCCTCGGCCGCTTTCCACTGCCGATCGAAGTCAATCAATTCGGCCTGCGCGCCACCGAAATCGCGGTCGGCGCAGCGGCCAAAACCCTCGGTCTTTCCGGCCCGGTTACATTGAGGATGACGGGGAGCCAGCCATTTGTTACAGACGGCGGCCATTTTATCCTCGATGCATCTTTTGGCCGCATTCCGGATACAAGAGCGCTTTCGAATGCTCTTCACGCCATTCCTGGCGTGGTCGAGCATGGTCTTTTCATCGGGCTGGCGTCAGCGGCCATTATCGCCGGCGGCGACGGCATCCAAACCGTCCATGCCGCCCGAAAACCAGGGAGTTCTACCGACCATGATGTTGCATAACCGCGTTCGCCGCCTTTCCGCCGTTCTGGCGACTTCGGCCGTCTTTGCGTTTTCTTCGCCGGCGTTTTCGCAGGACGTCAGCGATACGCATCTGAAGGCAGCGCGCGCTGCTGTCACGGCGATCCACGCGACGGACCCGTTCGATAACATCCTGCCGCAGGCGGCTGCCGCGCTCCAGCAGCAGCTTATCCAGAAGAACCCTGATATGCAGGAACTGATCAGCAAGACCATCAACGAGAAGGCCATGGCGCTGGCCTCGCGCCGCGCCGATCTGGAAAAGGAAGCGGCGCTCGCCTATGCCAAGGTGTTCTCGGAAAAGGAGCTCACCGATATCGCCGCCTTCTACAATTCCGATTCGGGCAAGAAGCTGCTCGACAGTGGCCCGACCGTAACGCGTGAACTGGTCAAGGCCGCCGACATCTGGCAGAACGGCCTCGCCCGCGATCTCGCCCAGCAGGTCGGCGAAACGCTGGCCGCAGCAGCCAAAGCCAAGGCGCCGGCAGCGGTCACCGATGGCCCGGCTCCTACCGCTGACGGCGCGCAGCCGGAAGCACCGAAGAACTGAGTTTCCTATTTCCCGGTGGCGTCTCGCCGCTGGACCAAAGGCCCGGCCTCCGTTGCGCGTCCGTAAGACGCGCGCCGCAGTAGTCCGGGCTTTTCTTTTGGCGTTTTGCAGCCTACCTGTCTGAGACATTTTCAAGGGCAAGGAGCTGCATATGGCCGCTTATGACTACGACCTTTTCGTCATCGGCGGCGGCTCCGGCGGGGTGAGGGCGGCTCGCGTAGCGGCGGCACTCGGCAAGCGCGTCGGTATCGCCGAGGAATACCGCTATGGCGGCACCTGCGTCATCCGCGGCTGCGTGCCGAAAAAGCTCTATGTCTATGCCTCGCAGTTTCCCGAGCATTTTGCCGACGCCGCCGGCTATGGCTGGAGCGTGCCCGAGGCCAGTTTCGACTGGCCGACGCTGGTCGCCAACAAGGATCGCGAGATCAGCCGGCTGGAAGCGATCTACCAGAAGAACGTGCAAGGCGCCGGCGGCGAGACCTTTCATTCGCGCGCCATGCTGGTCGACCCGCATGTGGTGCATCTTCTCGGCGAGGACCGCACCGTCACCGCCGACCAGGTCCTCATCGCCACCGGCGGCCGCCCGGCGCCACATCCCGCACTGGTCGGCCATGAGCATTGCATCTTTTCCAACGAGGCCTTCGACCTCAAGCAACTGCCGAAGGCGATCATGATCGAGGGTGGCGGCTACATCGCCGTCGAATTCGCCAATATCTTCCACGGCTTGGGTGTCGACACCGCGCTGGTCTACCGCGGCAAGGAGATACTCTCACGCTTCGACATGGACCTGCGGCGAATGCTGCACGAAACCATGGAGAAGAAGGGGATCAAGATCCTCTGCCACGCCGTGTCGGAGTGGGTCCGCAAGCGGCCGGACGGCCGGCTCGATGCGCTTCTCACCGGCGGCACGGTGCTGACGGTCGACCAGGTCATGCTTGCCATCGGCCGTATCCCCAACACCGAGAACATGGGCCTGGAGGGCGTCGGCATCGAGCTCACCAAGACCGGCGCGATCAAGGTGGACGCATACTCCCGTACCAACATCGACAACATCTGGGCGATCGGCGACGTCACCCATCGCGTGCAATTGACGCCGGTGGCGATCCACGAGGCGATGTGTTTCGTCGAGACCGCCTTCAAGGGCAATCCAACCGCGCCCGACCACGACACGATCGCGACCGCGGTCTTTTCGCAGCCAGAGATCGGCACCGTTGGCCTGTCGGAGGACGACGCCGTCAAGCGCTTTGCCGACATCGAAATCTACAGCGCCACATTCCGGCCGATGCGGCACACGCTGTCCGGCCGCGATGAGAAGATGTTGATGAAGCTGGTGGTCGACGGCGCCTCAAAGAAAGTGCTCGGCGCCCATATCCTCGGGCCGGATGCCGGCGAGATGGCGCAGCTTCTCGGTATCCCGCTCAAAGTCGGACTCACCAAGGATGATTTCGACCGCACCATGGCCGTGCATCCCACGGCGGCGGAAGAACTCGTCACCATGTACAAGCCGACCTACCGGGTGAAGAACGGCGAGCGCGTCTGACGGCTTCTCTTACCAAAGGATATCGAGGAGTATTCCATGCCCGCCGCCGGTATCGCACCGCTCGACCGCAACTTTGGCCGGCGCCTCGATCAGGTCGTCGATCGGGCTGTCGAGGAGGGGCGTATCGTCGGCGCCGTGATCCTAGTCGCCCGGCGCGGCGAAATCCTGCATAGCCGCGCCGCCGGTTTTGCCGATCGCGAGTCTGAGAAGTCGATGATACCGGACGCGGTCTTTCGGCTGGCGTCGGTCACCAAGCCCATCGTCGCCACCGCCGCACTTGCGCTGGTCGAGGCCGGCGTGATCAGCCTCGACGATCCCACAGCGAAATTCATCCCGGAGTTCCGGCCGAAACTGACGGATGGCAGCGAACCGGTCATCACCATCCGCCATCTGATAACCCATACAGCGGGGCTGGACTACGGCTTCCGCCAGCCGGCCAACGACCCTTACCACCGCGCCCGCGTCTCCGACGGTCTCGATCAGCCCGGACTGTCGATGGCCGAAAACCTTGCACGTATCACCTCGGTGCCGCTGTCCTATGCCCCGGGAACGAGCTGGGGTTATTCGGTTGCCATGGATGTGCTCGGCGAGGTCATGGCTAGGGCAGGCGGCGCCACGCTGCCGGATCTGGTCGACCGCCTGGTCACACGGCCGCTCGGCATGCACGATACCGCATTCGTCGTGCGCGATCGGGCACGGCTGGTGACGCCTTATGGCGACGGACCGGCAGAACCAGTCGCCATGGGCGAGCATCATCTCGTGCCCTTCGGCGAAGGCGGCGCCATCTCGTTCTCGCCTGGGCGCAGCTTCGATCCTGCTTCCTTCGCCTCCGGCGGCACCGGCATGAACGGTACTGCCAGCGATATCCTCAGGCTGCTCGAAACGCTGCGGACGGGAGGCGGAACGGTCATCCGCCCCGAGACTGCCGCGGCGATGACAACCGATGCGATCCCGGGCCTCGAAACCACCATGCCCGGCTGGGGCTGGGGGCAGGGATTTGCCATCCTGCGCGATCCGGCCGCCGCGCTCACGCCGCAAGCCACTGGGACGTGGCGCTGGGGCGGCGTTTACGGACATTCCTGGTTCGTCGACCCGACTCTCGATCTGACGGTAGTGGCGCTGACCAACACCGCGATCGCCGGCATGATGGGTGCTTTCCCCGACGCCCTGCGCGACGCGATCTACGGCTGGCAGCACTGACTTGCCAGCCGTTGGTCGACGCCGGCTTACAGCAGCGTCCCCCGCAGGATCACCAGCGCCACCGAGAAATAGATCACCAGGCCGGTGACATCGACCAGAGTGGCGACGAATGGGGCCGAGGCACTGGCGGGATCGAAGCCGATGCGTTTCAGCACGAACGGCAGCATCGATCCCGACAGCGAGCCGAAGGTGACGATGCCGACCAGCGCCGCGCCAACCGTGGTGGCGATCAGCGGCCAGTGCGGGCCGTAGTCGTACAAGCCCAGATACTGCCACAGCGCGATGCGGCAGACGCCGACGACGCCGAGGACCGCTCCGAGCGCGAGCCCGGTCGGCAGTTCGCGTAAGGCCACTCGCCACCAGTCGCTAAGGCCGATCTCGCGCAGTGCCAGCGCCCGAATGACGAGCGAGGTCGCTTGCGAGCCGGAATTGCCGCCGGAGCTCATGATCAGCGGAATGAACAAGGTGAGCACTACAGCCTTTTCCAGTTCGCCTTCGTAGCTTTGCATTGCGTTGGCGGTCAGCATCTCGCTGATGAACAGCGCGCAGAGCCAGCCCCCGCGTTTCCGGATCATGGTGAGAAAACTCATCTTCATGTAGGGCTCGTCAAGAGCCTCCATGCCGCCGAAACGATGCACGTCCTCCGTCGTCTCCTCGATCATGGTGTCGATGATGTCGTCGATGGTGACGATGCCGAGGATCTTTCCGTTCTCCACGACCGGAATGGCAAGCAGATCGTATTTGGAGATCAGCTGCGCCACCTTTTCACCGTCGGTCAGCGGCGAGACCGTGACCGGCACGCGGTCTTGCGCGACCGCCATGATCAGGTCGTCCGGCTCGCCGGTGATCAGCCGGCGCAGGCCGATCGAGCGCACGAGGACCTGCGTCTGCGGCTCTACGATGTAGATCGCGTAGACGGTCTCGCGCGTGCGCTCCACCTTGCGGATGTAGTCCAGCGTACGGCCCACGGTCCAGTTCGAGGGCACGCTGACAAACTCCGTCGTCATGATCGAAGCGGCGCTGCCTTCGGGATAGCCGAGAATGGCAAGCAGCGTAACGCGCAGCGGCGGTGCGAGGCCGCCGAGCAACTCGGAACGCGCCGGCTCCTCCAGATCGCGCAGGATGTCTGCGGCACGGTCGACCGACATGGCGGCGAGTAGCTTGCCCGCCTTGATATGCGGCAGCGCCTCGACGAGCTCGGACGCGCCGTCGAGCTCGGGCTGGTCGAAGATCTCGACCAGCCGCTCGAAAGTCACCTCACTAAGCAGCTCCGATGCCGTCTCGCGAGGCTCCCGGTTCAGGGCCTCGACGATGTCGGCGACGTGATCGTTTGCAAGGACACGGGCGATCGTGATGGCATCGCCGCCCGCTACGGGGGAAAATTCGTTCATGGCTCACTCCTTGCCATCCGGCAGGACGTGAGCCGTTCAGGTCACGCCCGGGCGGACGGCGGTTGCGTTCGACTGTGACTGTCGCCAGGCATGGCGCGGTGACCTTTCTGCTCGCGGGTTCGGGTTTGAAATTCTGCGAGCCGGCGCAACATAGGAGAGGGCTTTGCCGAGTCAATCGTAGTGACGGATGAAAACCGCAGCGAAGCGGTCAGATCGCAAGACTGTGATGGCTGTCGCGACTGCATCGCAATCCACGCCGGACGCCAGAAAGGCGCGGGCAACCAGTGCGTCGCGGCTATCTCTGCTTCAGCCGGCGGGGGAAGCGCAGCCACTTATCCTCGACCGCTCGCGTTGGCTGCACAAGGATGGTGGTGAGTTCGCGAGGCAGACTTGGAACCAGCGGCTTCTTGGTCGCGACGCCATCCGCAATCGAGACCACACTGTGGTAAAATTCGACCCCTGAGAGCGATCTCGGCGGCGCGGCTTCATGCATAACGCTGATCACTGTGACATCAGGACAATTATCCTTGATCGCCTGATGGAAAGCGATCTTGCCGTCGGGGTCGAGGGCACCCGTCGCCTCGTCGAGGAACAGCAGTCCGGGCTGCTGCAGCACGATGCGTGCGACCACCAGCTTCTGTTTCTGGCCGCCCGAAAGCACCTGGTCCCAGATCTTGCCCTCGCGGCTTTCATCGGCCATGTGCTCGATGAAGTCGCCAAGGCCCGCCTTGTGCAAGGCGGACGCGACCTGCGCGTCGGTATGATCGTGCTCGGAGCCGGGCAGGCAGACCAGTTGCTTCAGCGAGACCTGCTGCAGCTTGACCTCCTGGGCGGCATAGAAACTCTTGACGCCTTCCGGGAAGACGATGGTGCCGCGGCCGTAGGGCCACAGTCCGTTGATCGCCTTGATCAGTGAGGTCTTGCCACAGCCGGATTCGCCCTTGAGGAACGTCCACTCGCCGCGCCGGAAACGCAAATTCGCGGCACCGAGGAACGGCGTTGCGTCTTCACCTTGATGTGCCAGTTCGAGTTTCTGGATGGTCAGGCCGAAAACCGGATTCTGGCGATCGTAGCGGAAATCGGAGCGGCCGGTCAGCCTGTAGAATTCCTGCGGGTGCTGGACGTTTTCGATCGCATTGGCCAGCTCGGTCACGCGCTGGCTATTGGCTCGCAGCGCCGCGATGGCAGGCATGACATGGATGAACCACGAGCATTGGCTGATCAGCGAGTTGACCATTTCGGAGCCGGTTATATAGCCCTTGAGGTCGAAGCCGTTATGGATGAATGGCACCAGGCCCGGCCCATAGGCGACAATGCGAGCGCCAATGAAATTGTAGAGCAGTTCGAATGAATTGTAGCCGGTGTTGACGATGTTCAGCCGCGCCCAGGTGCGGTCGATGTCGCCATAAAGCCGGTTGTGCATCGTCTTCTGCACAGTCTCGCCCTGCGAGGCTGCGACATGGAAACTGCGCCGCAGGAATGTGATCAGCTCGCCGCGATAGCTGCCTTCAGCCTGCTGCATCCTGACGTTGAGCCGCTCCAGCAGTCTGCCCAGTTTGACCGCGATCCAGGTGTTCAGCGGCACGTAGATGGCGACCGCCAGGAAGGCGAGAACCGCGCTGCCATAGCTGCCGAGGAACTCCAGCCCTCTCACTTCAGCCGAGGTTTCAAGCAGTTTCTGGCCGACGAAGTAGAGCGAGGTGGCGACACCCAGCACTCCCATGGCCAGGCCGATGGCTCCACCAGTCATGTCCTTGATCGATTCCTGGACGCGCTGGTCAATGTTGTCGGGAGCGGCAGCGTCGGACGAGCCATTCTGGGCATGGAAATGCGTGTGGTTGGTGTCGAGCAGTGCTTCGTTGAAGCGGCTATCCAGCCAGCCGCGCCATTTGCGATGCAAGGTTGCGGACACAAAACTGCGGATGCCGGTAAAGCCTGCATCCTTGAGCACGACCAAAAGGACAAGTATGCCGGCGTTGGTCAGCAGCGACCCAAGCGGCGTGGTGTTTGCGGCATCGTGGAAAAAGGCGATTGAGTTGACCAGTTCTCCGGACGCCATTGCGAACCAGACGCCGGCCTTGCTGGACAGCGCCGTGAGCAGCGCAATCACCAGCGTCAGCGTCCAGGCTTCCTTCCAGCGGTCCGAGAACCAGTAGGCCCTCATCAGCCCCCAGAAGCTGCGCATCGACGAAACCGGCGTCAGGGGCGCCGGCCTTGCGGCCTCGCGGTGCGATTTTTCCGATATTGAACGTCGCGGTCGACTGACCCGAATCACTATTCCGCCCAAACCTTTTTTAGTTTTGTTACGGAGAGTAACACCAATTGATCATTTTCCATTAATTTTTATACCGGCGTATGCGAATTGGCTCACTCGCCGTTGCCATAAGGCAACAGATTGCATGGCGGCCGCACAATTTGGAGCGACCTCAAAAGCGAATTATCGATATTGATTTCAAAGAGTTGAGACGTCGGCGGCGCGAGCGCATTCGTCTTCCCTAGGGGAAGCTCTTCTAACGGTTTTGTGAACACTGAAACTCAGCCGATCGGCCGATTCCTTACTCCGGGGCCGACGCGAATGCCCGAAACTTGCCGTATTTCGCCTCGCCAACGCTTGTCAGCGCGGTACTGCCGCCACGAACTGCTTTCGCCCGCCCAAGGATCAGTTTGCCGTCTCCAACTCCCCACGCGCCTTTGCCGCCGCAACCTGGCGGATGGCATCGGCGAGCGTGTCGGCGTCCTGCGCACCCATCACCGCATATTTACCTTCAAGCAAGAAGCACGGCACACCGGTGATGCCCATGCGCGAAGCGGTGGCGATTTCGGTGCGCACCGCCTCGACATCGGCGTCGGTCGGCAAAAGCGTTTCGACCACGGACACATCCATGCCCGCCTCGCGACCGGCTTCGATCAGCACTGCGTGGTCGCCGAGATTGGCACCTTCCTCGAAATTGAGTTGAAACAGGCGGCGCACCAGCCGGTTCTGCACGGCCTCACCGGCGGCACCGGCCCAGCGGATGACCCGGTGTGCATTCAGCGTGTTGGGCGCGACCTTGATGGCGTCGAAGGCGAAGGAAATGCCTTCTGCCTCGCCCAGCGGCTCGATGCGGGCATGGATCTCACGGATGCGCTGTTCACTGCCGAACTTGGCTATCATGTATTCGCGGCGATCCTTGCCTTCGGGCGGGATGGTGGGATCGAGCTGGAACGGCCGCCAGCGCACATGCACCTCAACCTCGCCCGCAGCGGCAATCGCGGTGTCGAGCCGCTTCTGGCCGATAAAGCACCACGGGCAGACGACATCGGACACCACGTCGACCGTGATGGAGTTCTGATCGCTCATCTTCGTCTCCTGTCCGGAAAAGGTTCAGTTCGCCTTGCGCCACCAGGTCGGCAACTGATAGCCGAATATGGGCGTCTTTTGCGGATGTTCCAAATAATTCCAGTAGGCAATCCATTGCTGGTTGTTGTGCTGCAATGGCACCATGTAGCTGCCAGAGATCAGCAGCCGGTCGAGAACGCGTACGGCAGCGACATAATCTTCGCGCGTGCGCGCGTTGAGCATCGCCTTGAGCGCTGCATCCACCGCCGGATCGGCAACGCCTGCAAGGTTGAAGGAGCCTTCAGCCTTGGCTGAAGCGGATCCCCAGCGCCCGATCTGCTCGATGCCGGGTGAAAGCGAGTTGTTGAAGCCGCTCGAACCGATCAGCACCTCGAAATCGAAACGCTGTTTGCGCGACTGGATCTGGTCGCCGTCGAGGCTGCGGATAGTGACGTTGATGCCGATCTTTTCCAGCGTGCGTTGATAGATGGCGGAAAGCCGCTCCTCGTCCTGCGAGGACGTCAGGATCTCGAAACCGAAGGGTTTTCCCTCGGGATCGAGCATCGCACCGTCCTGCACCGTATAGCCTGCGCTCTTCAGCAGTTCGAAGGCGGCCTTCAGCACCTTGCGGTCCTGGCCCGAGCCATCGGTGACCGGCGGTCGCCAGGTGCCGTCCATGACATCGGCCGGCACACGGCCGGGGTAGGGCGCCAGCAAGGCCTCCTCCCTGTCGTCGGCGGGATGGCCGAGCGCGGAAAGCTCGGAATCCTGCCAATAACTCATGGTGCGCGTGTATTTGCCGCCAAACAGGTTCTTGTTGGCCCATTCGAAGTCGTAGAGCATGCCGAGCGCACGCCGCACGACCGGGTTGGAAAACTTCGGCAGCCGTGTGTTGAACAGGAACCCGGTCACAACAGGCGGAATGCCGGTGTTGAAGGTCTCGGCCACCACGTCACCCCTGTGGAAGGCGGGAAAGTTGAGATCGCGCTCGCGCTTGACCGGATCGCTTTCCTCGTCGATGGCGCAGATGCCCTTCTTGAACGCCTCGAGCTTGGCGTTGGCGTTGAGGAAATATTCGATAGTGATCTGGTCGTAATTGTCGAAGCCGCGCTTGGAGGGGATGTCCTTGCCCCAGTAATTTGGGTTGCGCTTGAAGACGATGCGCTGGCCCGGCGCCACTTGCGCCACAGTATAAGGTCCGCTGCCGATCAACGGCTTCAGCGTGGTCCTGTCGAACGTCTGCTTGTCGAAGGCGTGCTTTGGGATGATCGGCGTCAGCGCGATGATCAGCGGAAACTCGCGGTCGGCCCTGTTGTTGAAGGTGAAGCGCACGCTGTGGTCGCCGGTCTTCTCGATCTTGGCGATCTTGGCCATGCGGTCGCTGTAGGGAGGGCGGCCCTTCTCGGTGTATACGTCGTAGGTGAACAGCACATCCTCCGGCGTCACCGGCTCGCCGTCCGACCACTTTGCCTTTGGATCGAGGTGGAATTCGATGCTCTTGCCTTCGGGATCCATGTCGGCAGTGTCGGCAAGCAGGCCGTAGAGGCTGAAGGCCTCGTCGGCGTTGCGCTGCATCAAGGGCTCGAAGACGAGGTTGCCGAAGATCGTATCCATCATCCCGCGTGCCGTGGTGCGCAGGCTTTTCAGGATGAACGGGTTGAGATTGTCGAAACTGCCGACAACGCAATAGGTGATGCTGCCACCCTTCGGCGCGTCGGGATTGACGTAGTTGAAATGCGTATAGCCGGCCGGCAGCGCCGGCTCGCCCTGCATGGCGATCGCGTGCTTCGGTTCCGACACGGCCGGCTGCAGCGAAAAGGCAAAAAACGAAATCGCGGCGATCAGCCAAACAAGCACGCGGCCCATGACCGTCTCCTTATTGGGTCGGCTTGATGATTCGGGGCGCACCGTAGCATGCGGTCGTGCTTTGATCAGGCGTTCAGCCACTTAAGAATTGCGCCCACCGGGCTGGATTCGGCTTCGTTAGCAGTGTAACACGCCGTCCGAAGTCATTCTGTTGCCTCATTTCGGCAACAGGTAGCTGTACCTTACGGCACGAAGAAGCCGGTTCCCCGGATCATTTGAGAGGAAATGCACGATATGACGAGCCTGAACAGCAACGCGTACCGCCTTTCGGTCATGGCCGCTGGCGTGGTCGGCTTTCTGGGCGCCGGGCTTCCCGCTGCTTCTGCGCAGCAGCAACAGCAGATTCCGCAGGGCTGGTTCAAGGCTTGCACCAAGCAGGAAGATGTCGACATCTGCAATGTCCAGAACATCACCACAGCCGGCAACGGCCAGCTCATCACCGGCATCAGCCTGATCGAGTTGAAGGGCAAAGTGAACCGCAAGGTATTCCAGGTGACGGTTCCGACCGGCCGACTGGTTCCTCCCGGCATCGGCCTCCAGATCGACGCCGGCAAGGCGCAGAAGCTCGACTACGTGATCTGCTTCCCCGACCGCTGTGTTGCCGAAGTGCCGTTGACCGATCAGCTCGTCGCGTCCTTCAAGAAGGGTTCGTCGCTGACGCTCACCTCGGTCAATTTCCAGAATCAGCCGAACCCGATCAAGGTTGCCTTGACCGGCTTCAGCGGCGCCTTCGACGGCCCGCCGCTGCAGCAGTCGGACATCGAGGACCGGCAGAAGAAGCTTCAGGACTTTGTTGCCAAGAACAATCAGGACTTCGCCAAAAAGCTCAAGGAAGAGCAGGATAAGGCCAAGACCGCCAACTAATCGGCCGAGGCAATTTCCAGACTTGAGAAAAAAGCGGGGTCATGCCCCGCTTTTTTCGTTCCGGTCGTGTCTCGTCTCTGCAGTGTATGTCGCCCAAAGAGCCTGCCCTCGCGCCTGATCCGAGGGTGCGCAACGGTTTTCAGATGCGACGCGTTGGTCAGTGTTTGGAATGACGTTTCGGCTCGTAGCGCCCGTCAGGCCGCTTGTCGAACATCTCGCCGATCTGCGGATGCCGGACCGGTTCGCCCGACTGATCCTCGAGCAGGTTCTGCTCGGATACATAGGCGATATATTCGGTTTCCGAATTCTCGGCGAGCAGGTGGTAGAAGGGCTGGTCCTTGCGCGGCCGCACATCCGCGGGTATCGCCTCGTACCATTCTTCGCTGTTGGCGAATTGCGGGTCGACATCGAAGATGACACCGCGGAATGGAAACAGCCGGTGGCGGACCACCTGTCCGATCGAGAATTTGGCTGTTTTCATAGTACTCACCAACTTAAGTTCTCAGAGCGCCGCAAGTCTTTGGGATATGCGAACGCTCCAAGACTTCAAATTTATGCGTCCTGCAATCGAAAATCGAGCCCGACTTTAGGGTTGGTGACTATTTGGCGCAGACGGCACGTCAATTCAATGCCGAAGCACTTGACGCCTCGTCAAGTTGCGCAAGGGGCAGTTTTGGTGTGGAACTTCTACCGCCGGGCGGATCTTCGCAGACCGCCGGCAAGCGCTTCAAAGCCGCTGCCGGGTCGAAGCCCCTCGCGCATGAAGAAAGCGCGCAGCGGCGCGAAACTGCCGAGCACGCTAAGGCCTGCGCTGCGCGCCATCTGTGCCGGCAGCATGTCGGACAGCAGCGACATGTTGAGCAGATTGACGGCGCTGCTGCGCGCCAATATGTCGGGCCGCCGCCTGATGTCGTAAGCCGCAAGGCTCTTCCTGGAGCCCGGATCAGAACGGTTTTCGCTAGCGATTCCAATCAGATCGTCGATATCCCTGATGCCAAGGTTGAGACCTTGGGCGCCGATCGGTGGAAACACATGCGCGGCTTCGCCGACAAGCGCCACCCGGTTCAGTGCGAAGCGCCCGGGCGACGCCGCCGAAAGCGGGTAGATCTGCCTGCCGGGTTCGACGGATACCCGGCCCAGCATCGATTGCATCTGTTGTTCGACCCGCATCGAAAGCGTGGCATCGTCGAGCGCAGCGAGTTCCCTGGCCGTCTCCGGCTTTACCACCCAGACAAGGCTGGAGCGGTTGCCGGGCAGTGGGACCTGAGTGAACGGACCAGTCTCGGTGTGGAATTCGGTCGAGGTGAAGCTATGATCGCGGCGGTGGCTGAAGTTGAGAACAAGCGCCGACTGCGGATACGATCGCACGGATGCCGGTATACCCGCCGCCGCACGCGCCGGCGACAGGCGGCCGTCGGCAGCGACCGCCAGCGACGCGGTGACCTCGCTGCCATCGGCGAGGGTGGCATGGGCGTGGTCGGCGTCGAGCCGCCAGTTCTCCACCATCGACTTTCGCCATTCGATTCCGGAACGCGCGGCAACAGCCTTGGCAAGCGTCGGATTAAGGGCGCTGTTGGGCAGATTCAGCCCGAACTGCTCCTCGCCGATTTCTGTGGCGCGAAAGGTAACCACCGGGCTGCGGATCAGCCTGCTGGTTGCGTCGACGATGCGCATCACCTTCAGCGGCGCGGCCTTGGGCTTGAGGTCGTCAAGCACGCCCAGGCGCTCGAGGATTTTGAGCGCAGGGTTCATCACCGCGGTAGTGCGCCCGTCCTGGTCATTTGCCTCAGGTCCGACCAGCGTCACGGCAAAGCCGGCATCAGCAAAATCGAGCGCCGAGATCAGCCCTGCCGGGCCGCTGCCGGCAACCAATATCCGCGCTGTCTCCTGATGCTCCAACGTCAGCTTCCGGCTTCCTAGGCAGGGCGGTCCGTCCGACCTGCCAGTATATAAGCATATAGGTCAGATCATGCGGCTTGATCAACGCAGAGATTCGGCCCATCTCGATTGCCATGACCGGCAACGCACATGACTTCAGCCACCTCGATCGAGCCGGCCGTGTCATGGCAGGCATCGCACACCGCCCTCGACTGGCGATGAACGTCACCTTGGGCACGGGCATCCTGCTTGCCTGGCTCATTCTCGGCGCGATGGCAGTTCGCGGCGCTGAAAGCCGCATTCCCGGCGTCGATGCGCCGGGCGATCCGATGCTCAGATATCTGCCGCATTTGCCGCTGCCGGATTTTCTCGACCGATTCTTCGCTCTGTGCCTAGCGCCAGCGTCGCTCGACGGAGCTATCGGCGCACAGGCCCTGGCGCTCATCGCGATGTGGTTCCTGATGGCGGTCGCGACAATGCTGCCTTCCGCGGCGCCGATGATCCGCGCCTATTGCGAGATTGCCGATACAGCCAGGATCAAGGGCGAGCCCGTCGTCCATCCGCTCATTCTGGTCGCTGGCTACCTCGGCGTATGGTTGGCCGCCTCGACGCTGTTCGCGACGCTGACACTTGGCATCCATGCAGTCGCCCCTTCCGGGCAGATGCTCGATCCGGCGGTTGGATTTTCGGGAGCAGCCGCGCTGTTGGTTGCCGGCCTTTACCAGTTCAGCAGTCTGAAGGAGGCCTGCCTGACAAAGTGCAGAAATCCGTTTTCGATCCTGTTCTCGAACTGGAGCGCCAGGCCGGTCCGCATTTTCCGGCTTGGCCTGGAGCTAGGCGTCTGGTGCCTCGGCTGTTGCTGGGCGTTGATGCTGGTGATGTTCGCCGTTGGTGCAATGAACGTCTTCTGGATGGCGTTGATCGGACTGTTCGCCCTGATCGAAAAACAAACGGCGGGCAGGCTGCCAACCCGGCTCGCCGGTGCGATACTGCTTGTATGGGCAACCGCCCTGCTAGTAGTCTCGGCATGAGGGGGAGAGAATTCGATGATGGATCAAGGCTGGGCAATGAAAGGGGAGCTCGTACTCTCCTGCAATTGCACGGTTTTTTGCCCGTGCGTGCTGTCGCTCGGTAGTCATCCGCCGACCGAGGGCTATTGCCAGACCTGGGCGGGATTCCGCATCGACGCCGGCCATTTCGGCGAGGTCGACCTGTCTGGTCTCAATCTGGGGCTGGTCATGGAAATCCCCGGTTACATGAGCCGCGGCAACTGGACCGCCGGCCTGTTCATCGACAACCGTGCCTCTATCTATGCGGTGAAGGGACTGACGAAGATCTTCTCCGGCAAGGCCGGCGGAACCACTTCGCTGCTCTCCATCCTCGTCGGCAAATTCCTCGGCGTCGAGCAGGTGCCGGTCACCTATGAGACGCGCGACAAGACGCGTATCTTTCAGATACCGAAGATCATCGATGGGGCGGTGACGCCCATCCCCGGCAAGGATCGCGAGAAGGATACGGTGATCAGCAATTCGGAATACTGGATCGCACCGGAAATCATCGTGGCCAGGTCCGACAAGAGCAAAATGCGGGCTTTCGGCCGCAACTGGAACTTTGCCGGCCGCTCGGCCGAAATCTGCAAGCTGGACTGGCGAGGCCCGTGAGCAAGAAGACAACGGCCAGGAAGATCGCCGACCGGATTCCGAGGCCGAAGAAGAAAGTCACCTGGCCGCAGGCGCGCGCGTTTTCGGTCCATCTCCTGACTGCGTCGGGTTCGTTCCTGGCGTTCCTGTCGCTGGTAGCAGCGAGCGAGCAGCGCTGGACGGCGATGTTCTGGTGGCTGGGGCTGGCGCTGTTCGTTGACGGCATCGACGGCCCAATCGCCAGAAAGCTCGAGGTCAAGGAGATCCTGCCGACATGGTCGGGCGAACTGCTCGACAACATCATCGACTATGTCACCTATGTGCTGATCCCGGCCTTCGCGCTCTATCAGCGCGGCTTCATGGGCGAGCGACTGTCGTTCCTGTCAGCGGCCATCATCGTCGTATCGAGTGCGATCTATTACGCCGACACCGGCATGAAGACGAAGGAGAACTTCTTCAAGGGCTTCCCTGTGGTCTGGAATATGGTGGTGTTCACCCTGTTCGTTATCGAACCGGGTCAATGGGTTTCCTTCGCCGTCGTCGTAGCGGCCGCCATTCTGACGTTCGTGCCGATCAATTTCATCCATCCGGTGCGGGTGGTGCGGCTGCGCCGCATCAACCTTGCGGTGACATTGCTCTGGTGCGCCTTCGGCGCGCTGGCGCTGGCGCAGGCAGCTCTTGCCGCTTTCTATGACCAGATCGGCGTGTTGGGCGAGCAGGTGAGTATCTTCACCAAGATCGGCATCACAGTCACCGGACTTTACCTCGCTTGCATCGGCGGTATCATGCAGTTCTTTCCAAATCTCGGCGCCAAGCCAGATTCCAAGAAAAAGCCTGACCCGAAGAGAAATTGATCAATGTCCAAAGCGATCCGTATCCACGCCCATGGCGGTCCGGAGGTTCTGACCTATGAGGACGCCGAGCCGGGACAACCCGGCTCGGGGCAAATCCTGGTCAGACATAGCGCGATCGGCCTCAACTTCATCGATATCTACTATCGCTCGGGCGTTTATCCGCCGCCGGGTGGGTTCCCGCTGATCCCCGGCGGCGAGGCGGCCGGGGTAATCATGGAAGTGGGCGCGGACATCGACTGGCTGAAGCCGGGGGATCGCATCGCCTATGCGGTGACGACCGGCGCCTATGCCGAACAGCGCGTGATCGCCGCCGACCGCGTGGTGAAGGTGCCGGACGGCATCAGCGATGAGCAGGCGGCGGCCATGATGCTGAAGGGCACCACGGCGGAGTATCTGCTGCGCCGCACCTTCAAGGTGAAGGCTGGCGACACGATCCTGTTCCACGCCGCCGCCGGCGGCGTCGGGCTGATCCTCGGCCAATGGGCCAAGCATCTCGGCGCGACGGTGATCGGCACCGCGGGTTCCACCGACAAGATCGAGCTCGCCAAGGCGCACGGCTTCGACCACGTCATCAACTATCGCGAACAGGATTTCGTCGCCGGCGTCGCCGCCATTACCGGCGGCAAGAAGTGCGACGTCGTCTATGATTCAGTCGGCAACGACACCTTCCCGGCCTCGCTCGACTGCCTGAAATCGCTCGGCATGTTCGTCAGCTTCGGTCAATCGTCAGGGCCGGTCCCGCCATTCAGCATGTCGTTGCTGGCGCAAAAGGGCTCGTTGTTCGCCACGCGGCCGACCCTGTTCGTTTACAACGCCAAACGTGAAGACCTCGAAGCTTCCGCCGCAGCACTGTTCGATGTCGTGCTCAGCGGTGCCGTCAAGATCAAGATCAATCAGCGCTATGCGCTCAAGGAGGCCGGCAGAGCTCATTCCGACCTCGAAGGCCGCAGGACAACCGGGACAACCATTCTTGTCCCCTGACCCTTGCCACTACTTGAGCCCTGCTATCCCTTAGAGCGACGTGCGTCCAGTTGGATGGATAAAAGTACGCTCTAAATTTTGAATCTACGCATCGTGCTTTCCGAAAATCGATTTCGATTTTCGGGCCGATGCGTTAGGTTTCCGCTGAAATTCTTGAAGCTCTTTCAAGTCGTGTGCCGCTTTCCGACGAGAGCCGGCCGCGCATAGCATGCTTGCGGGAACACAGAACATATCTGGCAAACCAGATGGGAGGCACTGTGAGTGCAAATCAGGACGGTGCGAACCTGCTTGAGGTTCGTGGTCTAACCAAGGTATTCGGCACGCTAACGGCGTGCGACCATGTCGATCTCAACATCGCCAGGGGCGAGATTCACGCGCTGCTCGGCGAGAACGGCGCCGGCAAGTCGACGCTCGTCAAAATGCTGTTCGGATCGCTGGAGCCCAATTCAGGCGAGATTTTCTGGAACGGTCAGGCGGTCAGGATCACCAGCCCGGGTGTCGCGAAGAAACTCGGCATCGGCATGGTCTTCCAGCATTTTTCGCTGTTCGAGGCGCTGACGGCGGCCGAGAACATCGCGCTGTCGCTGGACGACGGCTCGCCGATTGGCACCATTGCCGCCAAGGCGAGGGCGCTTTCCTACAGCTACGGCCTGCCGCTCGATCCGGAGTCATTGGTTGGCGACCTGTCGGTCGGCGAACGCCAGCGCATCGAGATCATCCGCTGCCTGTTGCAGACGCCGCAGCTCGTCATCCTCGACGAGCCGACTTCGGTGCTGACGCCGCAGGAAGCCGACAAGCTTTTCGAGACGCTCGAACGGTTGCGGGCGGAAGGCAAATCCATTCTCTACATTTCGCACCGGCTGGAAGAGGTCAAGCGCATCTGCGACCGCGCCACCGTACTGCGCCACGGCAAGGTGGTCGGCCATTGCAATCCACGCAAGGAAACGGCTGCATCGCTGGCGCGCATGATGGTTGGCAACGAGGTGCAGGCCGTGGTGCGCGCGCCGGCCGAGGGTATCGAGACCGCGCCGTCGCTGCTTGAAATCCGCGCGCTCACCCGCAAGCCGGCAACGCCGTTCTCGATCCCGCTCAGGAACATCAATCTGAATGTGCGCGCCGGCGAGGTGATCGGCATTGCAGGCGTCGCCGGCAACGGCCAGGGCGAGTTCTTCGAATCCGTTTCTGGCGAGGTGCTGCAGCACGATGCAGCCTCGGTGCGCATCCGCGGCAAGGACGCCGGTGGCCTCACCATCACCGGCAGGCGGCTGATGGGTGCTGCCTTCGTGCCGGAAGAACGGCTCGGCCACGGTGCCGCGCCGCGCATGAAGCTTTCCGAAAACCTGCTTTTGTCGCGCCACGCCACCGACGGCAAGGTCTTCGTCGGCGCCGGCGGAATGGTCAAAGGCGGCGCGATCTACAGTGCTGCCCAGCGCATCATCAATGCCATGGACGTGCGCAAAAGTGCGCCCGACCCGGAAGCCGCCGCGCTTTCGGGCGGCAATCTGCAGAAATTCATCGTCGGCCGCGAGCTCGACCGCAGGCCTGATGTCATGGTGGTCAACCAGCCGACCTGGGGCGTCGACGCCGGCGCCGCCGCCCACATCCGCCAGGCGCTGATCGAACTGGCGCGCAGCGGCTCGGCAGTTCTGGTCATCAGCCAGGACCTCGACGAACTGTTCGAGATATCGGATGCGATCGCCGTGATGCACAATGGCGAATTGTCCAAGCCTCTGCCCATCGCCGAAGCCACCTTTGAAAGGATCGGACTGCTGATGGGCGGTGCCGAGCCCGGCCACGCCGAACACACTCTGGAGACGGCATGATGCGCCTCGAACTCGTCAAACGCCCACAGCGCTCGATGCTTTTCTCAGCGCTGTCGCCTTTCATTGCATTCGTCTTGACGATGATTGCGGGCGCCATCATGTTCGCGCTGCTTGGCGTCAACCCGTTGAATGCATTCCAGATTTACTTCATCGAGCCGATCAGCCAGGTCTGGCAGCTGCATGAGCTGGCGATCAAGGCAGCACCACTCATCCTGATCGCGGTCGGCCTGTCGGTCTGCTACAAGGCCAATATCTGGAACATCGGCGCCGAAGGCCAGTTCATCCTCGGCGGCATCGTCGGCTCGATTATCCCGGTGCTGTTTCCGCAGTTCGAAGGTCCGCTGGTGCTGCCGCTGATGCTGCTGCTCGGCATGGTCGGCGGCGCTGCCTATGCCGCCATTCCGGCCTTGCTCAAGACGCGTTTCAACACCAACGAGATCCTGACCAGCCTGATGCTGGTCTATGTCGCTCAACTCTTCCTCGACTGGCTGGTGCGCGGGCCTTGGCGCGATCCCAAGGGCTTCAATTTCCCGCAAACGATTCAGTTCAACGAGTCCGCCATACTGCCGGAACTGATGCCGGAATCCGGCCGTGCCAACTGGGGTTTCGTTTTCGCATTGGTCGCCGCGGTGCTGATCTGGATTCTGATGAGCCGCATGCTGAAGGGTTTCGAGGTCCGTGTCCTCGGTTCGAGCCCGAGGGCAGGGCGCTTCGCGGGCTTCGGCCTCAACCGCATGGTTTTCTTCGCCTTCCTGCTGTCCGGTGCGTTGGCCGGGCTTGCCGGCATCTCCGAAGTCTCTGGCGCTATCGGGCAACTGCAGCCGGTGATTTCGCCCGGTTATGGTTTCACCGCCATCATCGTGGCGTTCCTCGGCCGGCTCAACCCGCTTGGCATCGTCGCCGCCGGCCTGGTGTTGGCACTGACCTATCTCGGCGGTGAGGCGGTGCAAAGCGCACTCGGCATCTCCGACAAGGTGGCGCGCGTGTTCCAGGGCATGCTGCTGTTCTTCGTGCTTGGCTGCGACACGCTCATTCATTACCGCATTCGCCTGATCGGTTTAGCTGCACCGAAACTTGAAACCGCGCCGAAGCTGGAGGAGGCTCGCTGATGGACATCACCGTCAACATCCTTTTGACCGTCGCAACGGCAGCAACGCCGCTGCTCATTGCGGCGATCGGCGAACTGGTGGTCGAGCGTTCCGGCGTGCTCAATCTCGGCGTCGAAGGTATGATGATCATGGGCGCGGTCGGCGGCTTCGGCGCTGGCTACCTCACGGGATCGCCCTGGATCGGCCTCCTGGCGGCGATCGCCATGGGCGCACTGTTCTCGCTGCTGTTTGCCATCATGACGCTATCGCTGGCCACCAACCAGGTGGCGACCGGCCTGTCGCTGACGCTACTCGGCCTCGGCCTGTCCGGCATGATGGGAACCAACTTTGTCGGTCAGCCCGGCCAAAGACTGCCCAACCTCGACATTCCCGGTCTGACCTCGATCCCGGTCGTCGGCAGGCTGCTGTTCGGTCAGGACCCGATCTTCTATATCTCGATCGCGCTGACCGCCGCCGTCATGTGGTTCCTATTCAAGACCCGCAAAGGACTCACCTTGCGCTCAATAGGCGACAGCCACAGTTCCGCCCATGCGCTTGGCATCCAGGTCATCCGCTATCGCTATCTCTCGGTTGTCTTCGGCGGCGCCTGCGCCGGTCTCGCCGGCGGTCACCTGTCGCTGGTCTACACACCGCAATGGGTGGAGAACATGACCGCCGGCCGCGGCTGGATCGCGCTGGCATTGGTCGTGTTCGCCTCCTGGCGGCCGTGGCGAGTGCTGGCCGGCGCCTATATCTTCGGCGCGGTCTGGATCGGCCAGCTTCATGCACAGGCATTTGGCATTCCGGTCCCCTCGCAGATGCTTTCTTCGCTGCCCTATCTGGCAACCATTGTGGTTCTCGTTCTAATCTCGCGCAATAAGCGTCTGACGATGATGAACACGCCGGCCTCGTTGGGGCAGCCATTTGTTCCGGATCGTTGACGATAAAAAGATGGGAAGCTCCGAGGCTAACACAGAGAGGTAACACAATGAAAAAACTGCTTATTGCCCTGATGACCACGACGGCCGCGTTGTCAGTGGCAGTGACCGCCGAGGCGGCGGACAAACTGAAGGCCTGCTGGGTCTACACCGGCCCGATCGGCGACTTCGGCTACTCCTACCAGCACGATCAGGGCCGCCTGCAGGTGGAAAAGGAACTTGGCGACAAGGTCGAGACCGCCTACCTCGAGAATGTCTCCGAGGGTCCCGACGCCGATCGCGCTTTCGAACGTCTGGCGCGCGAGGGATGCAAGATCATCTTCGGCACGTCCTTCGGCTTCATGGATCCTGAAGTGAAGATCGCCAAGAAGTTCCCCAAGGTGATGTTCGAGCATGCGACCGGCTACAAGACGGCCGACAATCTCGGCATCTACAATGCGCGTTTCTATGAAGGCCGCTACGTGCTTGGTCAGATCGCTGCCAAGGAATCGAAGTCCGGCGTTGCCGGCTACATCGTTTCCTTCCCGATCCCCGAAGTGGTGATGGGCATCAATTCCTTCATGCTCGGCGCGCAATCGATCAATCCGAATTTCAAGGCAAAGATCGTTTGGGTGAACTCCTGGTTCGATCCAGGCAAGGAAGCCGACGCCGCCAAGGCACTGTTCGACCAGGGCGCCGACATCATTGTCCAGCATACCGATTCGACGGCTGCCCTGCAGGTGGCGGAAGAGCGTAAGCTGCACGGCTTTGGCCAGTCCTCCGACATGATCAAGTTCGCGCCGCACGCGCAGCTGACCTCGCTCACCGACGAGTGGGGTCCGTATTATGTCAGCCGGGTCAAGGCCGCGCTCGACGGCACCTGGAAGCCCGACAATGTCTGGCTCGGCATCAAGGACGGCGCCGTCAAGCTGGCTCCGTTCACCAACATGCCCGACGATGTGAAGGCAATGGCCGAGGCAACCACCAAGAAGATAGCCGACGGCTGGAACCCCTTCACCGGGCCGATCGCCAAGCAGGACGGCACACCGTGGCTCAAGGACGGCGAAGTCGCCGACGACGGCACGCTGCTCGGCATGAATTTCTATGTCAAAGGCGTCGACGACAAGCTGCCGCAGTAAGCACCGGCAGCAACATCGAACAGGGAGGGCGCCGCGAGGCGCTCTTTCTATTTGATGTAGCGCTTAGACGGCCGAGCCATAGAGATCGTAGGCGTCGGCACGGTCGATCTTGACAGTGACGATGTCGCCGGCGCGCAGCGGCCGCCGCGACTGGATGTGCACCGAGCCGTCGATTTCGGGCGCGTCGTATTTGGTGCGGCCTTTCGCCGAAGTGCCATGCGCCTCGTCGATCAGCACCGGCAGGCGCTTGCCGACCTTCCTGGCGAGCTGCGTTGCCGAAATCTTCTGCTGGCGCTGCATGAAGCGGTGCCAGCGTGCCTCCTTGATCTCCTGCGGTACCTGTTCGAGGCCGAGATCATTTGAGCGGGCGCCCCTGACCGGCTCGTATTTGAAACAGCCGGCGCGGTCGATCTTCGCCTCGTCCAGCCAATCGAGCAGCATCTCGAAATCGTCGTCCGTCTCGCCGGGAAAGCCGACGATGAAAGTGGAACGGATAGCCAGATCCGGGCAGATCTCGCGCCAGCCGCGGATGCGGTCGAGTGTCTTTTCGCCATGGGCAGGCCGGCGCATGTTCTTCAGCACTTGCGGCGAGGCGTGTTGGAACGGGATGTCCAGATAGGGAAGGATCTTCCCCTCTGCCATCAGCGGGATGACGTCCGCGACATGCGGGTAGGGATAGACATAGTGCATGCGCACCCAGATGCCGAGCTTGCCCAGTTCTTCAGAGAGGTCGAGGAACTTTGCCCGCACTTCGCGCTCGCCGAACATGCTGGTCCGGTATTTGATGTCGATGCCGTAGGCGCTGGTATCCTGCGAGATGACCAGGATTTCCTTGACGCCGGCCTTGGCCAGCTTCTCGGCCTCGCGCAGCACGTCGGCCGCCGGCCGCGAGACGAGGTCGCCGCGCAGCGCCGGGATGATGCAGAAGGTGCAGCGGTTGTTGCAGCCTTCCGAAATCTTGAGATAGGCATAGTGGCGCGGGGTGAGCTTGACGCCCTGCGGCGGCAGCAGGTCGATATAGGGGTCGTGGCTTGGGGGTGCCGCCTCATGCACCGCCGCCATCACGCTTTCATAGGCTTGCGGCCCGGTGATCGCGAGCACGTTGGGGTGCTTTTGGCGGATAATGTCCGGTTCGGCGCCGAGGCAGCCGGTGACGATCACCCTCCCGTTCTCCGAAAGCGCGGAACCGATGGCGTTAAGCGACTCGTCGCGGGCCGAATCGAGGAACCCGCAGGTGTTGACGACGACCAGATCGGCGCCGTCATGCTTGCGGGCGATCTCGTAGCCTTCGGCGCGCAGGCGCGTGATGATGCGCTCCGAATCCACAAGGGCCTTCGGGCATCCAAGGCTGACGAAACTGACGCGAGGGGCGGACATAGAAGCGTTTTCCGGAATTTCAGGATTGGCGGCGCAGTACCACACTTATTGCGGCATTGGTATGGTCGGGCAAAGGCTGCGGCGAAGCGCATGGTGATTGCGTTCGAAACACATTTATCCAGATCACGGCAATGCAGAAGGCCGCGTCAGCTCACCGCGTTATTCACATGTGGCCAGACTTCCATGGCGCCACGATAAACCATGTCGAGCGCGACATAGAGGATGATCAGCAGGCCGATATAGGCAATCCAGCGATAGCGGTGCAGCAACCTGGCGATGAAGCTCGCCGCAAGGCCCATCAACGCGATCGACAGCACGAGGCCGATGACAAGCACCGAAAAATGATCGCGTGCCGCACCGGCGACCGCCAGCACATTGTCGAGCGACATCGACACATCGGCGATGACGATCTGCAGTGCTGCCTGGCCGAGCGTCTTGCGCGGCGCCTTGCCAGCCACTGTGCTGTCATTGTTGAGATCAGAGTCGGACAGTGCCTCTGTCGCCTTCTGCTCGTCGGCATGCGAGGTGCGCAGTTCGCGGTACATCTTCCAGCAAACCCACAACAGCAGGATACCGCCGGCGAGCAACAGGCCGACGATAGCCAGCAGCTGGACGGTGACCGCGGCAAAACAGATGCGCAGCACCGTTGCTGCCAGCACGCCGATGAGGATGGCCTTTTTGCGCTGTTCGATCGGCAGACCGGCGGCGGCGAGACCAATGACGATGGCGTTGTCGCCGGCAAGCACAAGATCGATGGCAATGACCTGGAGAAGGGCCGTCAGACTTGCGGCGCTGAAAATGTCCATCGACTGAAGGCCCTTGTTTGTTCGCCGCGAGTTGGTCGTCGGATATCCCGACGCCCTAACGTGTATGCTTCCTGCGCGTCAAGAGACTGCCTGGGACAACGTCAGCGAGCGGCCAAATGCGCGCCATGGTCGCCAGCACGCCTAACTCTAATTGTAGAGATTGTATTTCGGCCAGTCAGTCTGCGGAATCTCGTCACCGATCCGATAACGGAATTGCAGGACCTCCATATGGTCCGGTGCCGTCTGGCACTTGAATTTCAACCGGTACCATTGCCCCTTGCTGCGAAAGGCAGCGCCCGGGCTTCTGATTGCATCAGCGCTCATTTCCGGTGTGGCAAAAGCGTAGGCGACCACACGATCCGCCTTGTATTTGTGATCGTCCTTGGTGATCCGGTCGAGCACCTCGGCGTCGCATCGCTGTTCGAGCCGGGTTTCGGGGTCGAGTTTCAGCAGGCCGGCTCGCAGCGCGCTATCCATTGCGTTGGCAGGCCAATTAAGCGTTACGGACGCCAGGACCATAAGACAGAGCTTTCTCATGGGCGGGAGAAGCACCATATCCTCGTGGAAAAATCAATCTGATGAAACGTTCACCCGATCATCATGACGCACGGCCTGGAAACATGGCGTTACGGGTCGCAATTCAAATGGCTGAGGGACGGGAAGGGATACAGCCTTTCAGTGCTCTGGAAGACGTCGCTGCCGGTCGCGTTCGGTAACGATTGCTTGTCGTTAACGCAAAGTGAAAGCGAGCCGCTGGTAAATCACCCTGTCGTCGGGCTAGTTTATTAAGCTTGGCTTAACTAGCCTGGAGGCTCTGAAAATGCAGCAGGCAAAACGAGTCCTGGTGACTGGAGGCGCAGGTTTCCTAGGATCGTTCCTGTGCGAACGACTGCTTCGTGAAGGCCATGAGGTCGCATGCGTCGACAATTTCTTTACGGGGAGTCGAAGAAACGTCGCGCACTTGCTCGACAACAGATCCTTCGAGATCATTCGCCACGACGTGACGTTCCCGCTCTACGTGGAGGTTGACGAGATATACAACCTTGCCTGTCCGGCAAGCCCTGTCCACTATCAGTTCGATCCGGTCCAGACGACCAAGACCAGCGTCCATGGTGCAATCAACATGCTGGGGCTCGCCAAGCGGGTCCGCGCAAAGATCCTTCAGGCGTCCACGTCCGAAGTTTACGGCGATCCCGAAATTCATCCGCAGACTGAGGACTATTGGGGCAGGGTGAATCCAATAGGCCCCCGTTCCTGTTACGACGAAGGCAAGCGATGTGCCGAAACCCTGTTTTTCGACTATTGGCGACAGCACAAGCTGCGGATCAAGGTGGCGCGCATCTTCAACACATACGGTCCGAGAATGCGTCCCGATGACGGCCGCGTCATTTCCAACTTCATCGTGCAGGCGTTGCAAAACCAACCGATAACCGTGTACGGCACCGGCGAGCAGTCGCGTTCATTTTGTTATGTCGACGATCTCATCGACGGCCTGGTCCGCATGATGCAAACGGCTGATGATGTCACTGGTCCGATCAATCTCGGCAATCCGGTTGAATTCACGATGCTCGAACTTGCCGAGCTTGTCATCGAACTTACCGGAAGCCGGTCGAAGATCAGATTTTTGCCTTTGCCCGTTGACGACCCGAAGCAGCGGCAGCCTGACATCGGCCGTGCCTTGCGCGAGCTCAATTGGAGGCCAAGAATCGCGCTGCGCAATGGTCTTGCCAAGACGATTGCCTATTTCGAAGACCTGGTTTCATCGGGGCATGTTCCCGCCGCTGCCGAATGAAGACAGTCTTGGTCACCGGCGGGGCCGGCTATATCGGGTCGCACTGTTGCAAGGCATTCACCCAATCCGGTTGGTCGGTTGTTACCTACGACAATCTCTCGCGCGGCTGGCGCGACGCGGTCAAATGGGGACCGCTTGTCGAGGGCGATATTTCCGATGCCGCAGCCGTGGCCGCGGCGCTGCATCAATATCGGCCAGATGTGGTGGCGCATTTCGCCGCCTATGCCTATGTCGGCGAGTCCGTCGAAAGACCGGAACTCTATTACCGAAACAACAGTTTCGGGACGCTGGTCCTGCTCGAGGAAATGCTCAAAGCCGGCGTCGACAAGCTGATCTTTTCGAGCACTTGCGCATCCTACGGCGTTCCAGTTCGTTCTCCGATCGACGAAATGCACCCGCAGTCACCCATCAATCCCTATGGATGGTCGAAATTCATCATAGAACGCATGGTGGACGATCTCTCCTCTGCCCATGGCCTCAACGCGGTCGTGCTGCGGTATTTCAACGCCGCCGGTTGCGATCCCGACGGCGAGATCGGTGAACGGCATGATCCCGAAACACATGTCATCCCGCTCGCCATCGAGGCGGCGCTCCAGCCGGGCAGGACTTTTACCATCAACGGCACCGACTTCGATACTCGCGACGGAACCGCTGTGCGAGACTATGTTCATGTTGCCAATCTCGCGCGTGCCCACGTTCTTGCCGGGGAGAAGCTTCTCCGCGAGAAGGGAGTCCACACCTACAATCTGGGGACCGGAACCGGAACCACAGTGAAGGAGCTGGTCGATGCAGTGAGCCGGGCTTCGGGAACGCATCTTCCGGTGGTTTACGGTCCGCGCAGGGCAGGTGACCCGCCGGCACTTGTGGCCGCCGCCGGCAAGGCGAGCCGGGAGCTCGGCTGGGTGCCTGGGCAATCCGGCATCGACCGGATCGTCGAGACGGCGCTGGCCTGGTATCGCAGCCGGTTGTGACCGGTGCTTTGCGGAGGAGCCTTATCGTTTGGTCAACAAGCCATCGAGAGCGGCAGCGACGGCGGCGAGTGAGAAATTTTCCTCTATTCGTTTTCGCGATGCCTGACCGAGGCGTTCCCGCAGGCCGGGATTGTCCTTCAGTCTTTGCAGGGCATGCGCAATTTCTTCCGGCTGGTCCTTTCGCACCATCAGGCCACCCGACGCTTCGCCGTTTGCCAAAATGTCGGGAAGTCCCTGTGCATCGGTAGCGACGACAGGAAGGCTGCAAGCCATCGCCTCCAGCGGTGCGACCGGCATGCCTTCGATGCGGGACGCCGTGATGTAGGCATCAGCCGCCGAAAGCCAGCGACGGATCAGCGGCCGGTCCGTGGTATAGCTGGAAAGCCATCTCACATTCGCCAGTCCGGCCTCGCGCAAGAGCCTGGTAAATTCGTCTCGATCCTGCCCCGAGCCGATGATCACCAGTTCCGATGATGCATCCCTGGAAAACAGGGACCAGGCTTTCAGCAGTACGTCGAGCCCCTTCCGGCGGATGTCGATGCGGCCGTGATTGACTACGACAAAGGCCTCCCCCGGCAAACCAAGGCCTTGCCGCGCCTCCTTTCGCCCGATCGCCTTCCATTCCTTGGTGTCGATCGGGTTGGCGATATTGGCGATGTCAAGCGCGATGCGCGGGTAGACCTTGGCGAGGCGTTCGCGCTCGGCTGCCGATGCGACGATCAGGCCGCTGCAGGCGCGAAGCGACGCCTGCCGGGCGATGGCCTCGATCCAGGAGAGCGTGCGGTCTCCGCCCTGGAACGTGGCATAGAGGGGAACGCGCATACGCCACGCCAGCCAGGTGAGCGCGTCAAACCGGGTGTATTCATATTCCTGGGCGAGGATCACGTCGCATTGCGATTGGGCGAGGACCTTTCGGAAGGCTGACGATGGCGTTGCGGACCAGCGTCGCAGACTGTAAGCGGCGGCAGAGTGGCCTTGGCGCGCGCGTTTCCCGGGGACGACCCAGATCGGCGTGCCTGTGCCCGCATGAAGATAGCACTCTGTGCGCGAGGCATGCTCGGATGCGCAGACTATGATCGGCCTGTGCCCAGCCAACTGCAGGGCGGCCGCGTAGCCGAATAGCCAGCCGCCGGTCATCTCACCGACGAATTCCTCCAGCCGCAATCCTATCGGGTCGAGAAATTCCTCCATGACGTCGCCCCATGGGAAGAGGGCAACGACGAGGGAGGTTTTACGGCCAGTCATTCGCGCCATGGAGTCATCTGCGCCACGAAGTCATTTGCGCCAGCAAAACGCCGTTTCCGTACCCCATGTCGAGGGCCGGTGCAGCGCATAGCCAGCCGCCGTAATGGGCGCCGCCAACGCGTAGAGAATCTTGCGACGGCGCTTTCCAAGATGACAAAATGCGACGTCGTGTGGCACCGCCAATTTCCAATATCGGCCCCTCGATTGCCGCCGGAGCAACACGGTGAATGGCTCGCATCTTCTCACGGTAAAACAGGCCGTCGGTCAGCCGTTGGGAAAAGGGTTGCGGGAAAGAAACTGGCCGAGCGGCGCCTTGCGGATCATCCGGCTCTTTCCTCAACCAATATTTGGGGGCGCAAGGCTCGCCGTTTTCGCCAGCCGAAACGCAGGAGAAATTGAAGACCGGCCAGCCATCCTTCCACCTCCGCCGCCAGAATCCTGATCCTGCCGGGCGGGCCTTCGAAAAGTGCTCTCAGGAATGTCCTCAAGAAGTAAGCCGGCAGCTGTTTCCAGATCCGAACGATATTTCCGCGGTCGCCGAAATTATCATACTGCACGACAAGGGCCGCGACATGGCCCTTCATGTAGGCCCTCATCTGCCGTCTCAAACCCGGCCAGTCGCTGCGATGATGGTGAAAGACGACAGCCCGGGGTTCGTAGAGGCAGGCGCCTCCGGCTGCCAGCAACCGATACCAGAGTTCTGAATCCTCGGAACAGCCAGCGGCGCCGGCGCCAAGGCGCTCGTCAAACAAGCCTACCCGGGCGAACACGGATCGGCGAAAGGCCATGTTGGCGCCGGCGCCGATTTTCCAGACATGTGCACCATTTGGCCGGGTCTCCTCGAAGAAGCGCCGATCGAAGACAAGCGGCACGAAGGTGCTGCCAAAGCCGCCCATGTCGAACTGGAAGCGGCGTTGTGCGAGCGTATCGAGCCGAGCCGGCAGCACCAGACCTGTCAGCGCCTCGACGTCCCGCTCCGCAAAGGCGCGCGCAATTTCGGCAGTCCAGCCGGCGTGGACTTCGACATCGTCGTCGGTGAAGGCGATGATGGCTCGACGGCTTGCGTGAACGCCGGCGGTTCGGGCAACGCTCAGTCCGGGGCGGGCTTCATGAACATAACGGACCTCTGGGAATTGCGCACACACCCGCCGCGCATTGCCGTCGCGGGAATTGTCGACGATGATGACTTCGCCTGGGGCACTGCGTTGTCTTGCAACGCTACGAAGACATTCGGCCAGCGCAGGGCCGCGATCCCGGGTGCAGATCACGACCGAGATGTCTTGCGCGGATGCGTAAGAGGCTGTTGCAAGCTCATCAAGTCTGTCGATCAGGCCCTTGGCACCCAGTGCGGCAGTCAACGAGAGCGCGGATTTTGGCCACCCCTCATAAGTCGCCCGCAGGGGAGCGCCCAGGGAAGTACTGCGCGCAGCCAGTTGCGCCGCCGAAAATTCGGCTGCGAACTGCCGCAAACGTGCCCTCGTATACGGCAGTTCGTCAGGCAGGGACGCCTTCATCCCCAGCGGCAAATCCTTCCACCAGAAGATCGATAGCGAAGCTGTGCCGTTCGTATCGGCGTCGGCATCAGTAGCCTCGAGATCGATATGCCTGATGCGGAAGGCGTCGCCGTTCACTGGTTCTGCTCCCGGATCGCCTGCACGCGGGCACGCGAGCGATCGTACTCGCCCGCGAGGCCGTAGATTCCGCCCCATAGTTCCGCGACGCCGAAACCGAGATCGCGGCCCCGAAACCTGCGCGCCGCACGCACCAGCGCCTTTAGCTGATCGAAGAACCACCAGCGAACCATGGCCCGGTGTCTTGCGTGGAGTGCTTGATCCGTTCGGCGGCTTTTGACGAGAAAGGCCATCATGCCGAGGCCCCATGTCCAATATTGCCGCCTCAACTGCTCGATCGTCTCGCGATGCTCGTGGTAAACAGCATATTCCGGCTCATAGATCATGGGCCGGCCCGAACGCAGCACGCGATAGAAGATGTCGAGATCGCCACCGCCGGGCAGCGGGGCTCCGGTGTCGAGCGCCTCGTCGAAACCGCCAAGTTCGAGCAGCAGTGCACGGTCAAACGCCATGTTGCAGCCGGCGCCGAGAATGCCGGACCCTACCGGATGCAGCGGATTGTCGAAGCGGTTGTTGTGGAATTCATTGTGGACGAAGCCGCGGCCAAATCCGCCGCGTTGCTCGAAAATGATCTGGGCCTCCGTGTCGAGGCGAAACGGCAGCACCAAACCCGTAAAGCCGCCGGCGCCGGGATGGTCCCGGCACGCCTTGGCAAGTCCCACAAGCCAGTTGCGGTCGACGACCACATCATCGTCCAGATAGGCGATCAGGTTTCCCGTGGCCGCGCCAAGAGCCGCGTTGCGGGCAAAATCCAGCCCCGCTTTCGATTCGAAAACGTAGCGGACATCCTTGAAGCCCCCGACGGCTTCGCGTGTGGCTGAATCGACCGAAGCGTTGTCGACAACGACAATTTCGACGGATTGAAACGCGGATTTCCAACGGATGAGGTCAAGCGACGCCAGCAACCGGGAAAGGCGCTTTGCGCGATCCTTGGTGCAGATCGCGATGGAAAGGCTTGGCAACGGCGGTTCCACCGCAAACCTTCGCTGCCGCAATAATTCCTCTTCCACTTTTGCAATGAGAATGCGGCCAGAGAAGCGTTCGTCGGCAAGCGCCCTCAGTCTCTCCGCCGACAAGACGGAAGAGGCCGGCAGCGCGATCATCTCGAACCCGACGAGCCGGTCCTGCCAGCGGCCGATAAGACCGACGCCGTCGTGCTGTGGCGCAAGTTCGATCGGAGCCAGGGGTTTTGACAGTTCGATCTCGACAAGTCTGTACCCCATCGCCTAGGTCGCCCCAATGGCGGCACGTCCGTGCTGAAATTCGTGGAGCCTCGAAAACTGACCCGGCCGCTTCAACAGTTGCTCCGGTGAACCGACCTCGATCACCCGTCCCTTGGCCATCACGATGATCTGGTCGGCTGCCTGGACCGTCGAAAGCCGGTGGGCGATGACGACCACGGTGCGGTTGTGCGAATACTGCTCGAGCGCCAGCTGAAACGCCTGCTCCGTTTCGACGTCGAGCGCGTTCGTAGCCTCGTCCAGCAAGAGAATGTCGGGGTTGCGAAGGATCGTGCGGGCAAGCGCGATCCGCTGCCGCTGGCCGCCCGACAGGCGCATTCCCTGGTCGCCGATCTGCGTTTCATAGCCATCCGGAAGCGAGCGGATGAAATCGTCCGCCTTGGCTATGTGGGCCGCCTGGCGCAGATCGTCTGGACTTGTATCGAAATCGCCATAGGCAATGTTGGCCGCTATCGTGTCGTTGAAGAGATAGACCTCCTGCGACATCAACGACAGCCGCTTGCGCCAGCTGCGAAGGTCGAATGCAGCAAGCGGCGTGCCATCGGCGACGATCTCCCCTGACGTCGGGTCCAGGAAGCGAAACAGCAGTGCCATGACGGTCGACTTGCCGGCACCCGACTCGCCAACGATAGCCGTCGTCTTGCCCGCGGGAATGCTGAAAGAGACGTCCTGCAGCGCCAGCGGCTGATCGGGGGCATAGCGGAAGCAAACGTTGCGGAACTCGACCGCCGTGCTGAGCGCAGGCGCCGACAGGCTTCCTTGGCTGAGAAAGGGCGTCTCGGTCCGGCGCAGGAAGTCTTCGACGTCGTCTATTGCGCCGGCAAGCCCGTCCAGTGCGATTTTCGATTGCAGCAATTCTCGTGTCGGACCCTGGAGACGGTATAGGAGTGACAGAAAAGCAGCCAGCGCGGCAATTCCGATGCTTGCCGATTCCGCGATGAGAACGAGCGCGCCGATCAGGACGGTGATCGAGATTTCCGAGACCGGTCCTGGAGTCGCCCAAAGCATATCAAGCCTGAGCAGACGCTGCCGCACCCGGTCCGATACCTGCAGGAACCGGCGACGCTCGTAGTCTTCCTGCGCGAAGGCACGGATCAGCTGCAGCGAGTTGATGCTCTCCCACATCCTGAGACCGAATTGCTTGTTTTCTTCAACCACTGCCTTGCCGGTTTCGTCGGCGCGGCGCGTGGCCAAACGAATGGCCATTGCTCCGATGAACAGAAACGCCATCGAAAAGAAGGTCAGGCGGATGGAGATCAGGAGCATCAGAAGAACAAACACGACGAAGGTGCAAGCGCAGACCATCAACCGATAAGCCAGGGCCAGCCCTTGGCTGACCTTCCAGGTATTGTTGGCGATCGTCGTAATAATGTCCGAGCGTTTGTTTTCGACGCGGTAATCGATGCATGAACTTATCGTCTGGTCAAAAACCCTGGATCGCAATTGATGCGCAACGAGGCCGTCGACATATCGGGTCACCCAGGTATTGACGAGAAGGACCGCATTCTTGAGAACGATGCTGACGCACAGCGCTCCGACCAGGAACGCGGTCACCAGGTGTTCCGGGACGGGCGCCAGGAGCCGGTCAAATATCGGCTGCCATCTGCCGGATTGAGATGGCGACGCTCCGAGACTCTGAAGCAGAGGAATGAACAGGAAGAGCCCGGCGCCCTCGAGAACCGCCGCAGCCAGACCAAGTCCGACGACGGTCGGTCCCGCCCATGCAGGCGCTGCCGCCAGGCGGAAGAGCCGCTGCAGGCGCGCGAACAGGGACACACTGACAATCACCAGATAGTCTCTTCATAAAGAGGCCGAAACTCGGCGTTGTTGTTTCGCATCCGCTTCACTCGAACTTTGACCCAGTTGGGAACCAGCCTGGCCCGGCAGTACATGTCGATCGTGGCGGGTAGGCGGGAAATCGCAGTACGCGGGTCCAGGACGAAGAATCTCTTCAATAGGTCGCCGGCCGCGAATAGCCGTCCGCCAAGCAAGGCTCTCACGGCAAGCCAATGGATCATGTCGACTAGGTGCGCATCGAGATCCCTGCCGAATTGCGGATATTTCTCGCGAAACTCAGCAATGACGATTTCACATGAACGAAGCATCTGCATGACATCGCTTGACATGTTGACGTTCGTCATCCGGTAGCCAACCAGGTGCTGCGGCACGACGCGGAACTCGTGACTTTCCGCTATTCTAAGGCACATGAGAAGGTCCTCGCAGCCTTGCGCGTTCCTGGCCCGCAAGGAAGGATCGAATTGTCCCGCCCGCTCGAATGCGGAGCGGCGTACAAGCATGGAGCTTCCATTACCGACAAAATTCTTTCGGCACATGCGTTGCAGCACGTGCCCCTCGGCGTCGGGCTGGTTGTACAATGAGAAGACCCGCCCGTCCTCATCGATATGTGCAAACCAGCAATAAGCCAGGCCTGCCGAGGGGCCGCCTTCCTGCAAGGCGCGCAGCTGCAGTGCGATTTTGGATGGGGCCCACAGGTCATCCGCGTCGACAAACGCCAGGAACTCCGCTTCGGTGCAAGCCGCGCCGCTGTTGCGCGCCTGCGCAACACCCGCGTTCGACTGCTTTATCAGGCGTATGCGCCGATCTTTTCCGGCATGGGAGGCCACGATTGATGCTGACTGGTCCGTCGACCCGTCATCGACCACGATGATGTCCAGTGCCCGGTGGCTCTGCCGGCAGATGCTGGTCAGGGTGGCACTGATGGTTTTCTCGGCATTGAACATCGGTACCACGACGCCTACCGCCGCATTGTCATCAATCATCAGGGCCTTCGTTTTCTCCGCCGTGTTGGTGACACATGGGTGACGCAACCACTACAATTAGTACTGCTCGTCGATGATCGGGGCGAATTCGAGGCGTCAGGTGGTCGCCGCTGTCGGCCTGATCCGAGATGGATTGCCACCAACGTGGTGGATTTGAAATTCGACTAGACCTGTCGATGCCTGCCCCTCCAGCCAGTACTCGTCGATAGGGCTGCTTGTGCCTTCGTCAAACATTGCAAGCGCGCCTTGTTCGGGAAGCTGCGTCAGATAGGCTGCATTTGGTCCAAGTCTGTCGTCCATTGCTGCAAGATTGTCGAGCACCACGCGGTAGTTGGCATTCTCGCCGGAATCGACAAACTCATCGGTAGCGTAGTCCCAAAATTTCTTTCCGATCCCCGAGCTGCCGTCGTCGCTTCCCGGTTGGCGGGCCGCTTGCCTCACGTTGCGCAGGAAAATGGCAACGAATCTATTGACAAGCTTCGGCAACTGCACGGGCGAAAGCCAGAGCATTTTGGCGCAGTTCATCGCGACTGCAGCATATCGGTGCGTCTTCAGCCCGAGCCTGGCAATCTCGACATCGTTACTAAACATAAGGTCAAGCAAGACCGGTTTCACATCCTCTGCGCAGCGAGCAAGGAAGCTCTCGAGGATCATCCGTCGTGAGAGGAGCATTCGCACGAAATCTCGCGACATATTTCCGGGCGTTCGGCGGTATCCGACCAGGTGCTCCTCGACGACGCCGAAGCGGTATTTCGAGGCAATGCTCAGTTGGAGGAAGAAGTCCTCACAGCCCTCCGCACCACTCTCGCGCAGCCGCGAGGAGTAGCCACCCATTTCGAGGAGCACATCACGCCGGAACATTGCGGAACTGCCGTTACCTATGAAATTCTGGCCGAGATGCCGCATGAACACCCATCCATCCGGGTGCGTCCTTCTCGACGTGATGATCGCCATGTCATTGGCGTCGATCGTTCGGTAAAGCGTGTAGACAAGCCCGAGATCATTGCCAGCCGCAGCGAAAACACGCAGTTGCTTTTCGAGCTTGGTCGGGTGCCAGAGGTCGTCGGCGTCTGTGGGCGCTATATAGATGGCTTTGCTTGCACGCACCCCTGCATTGCGAGCCGACGCGACGCCACCATTCTTCTGCTGGAGCAACTTGATGCGCCTGTCGCGATCAGCCAACCGTCGGACGATCGATGCTGTTCCGTCAGTCGAACCATCGTCAACGACTACTATTTCAAGATTTTTATGTGTCTGGGCGAGCACGGACGACAAGGTGCGCTCGATGAATGCCTCTGCGTTATAGACAGGGATGATGACAGCCACAAGCACTGGGGCAGAGGGTTGTGCTTCGACCGTCAAACCTTCATCCCTTGATCCGTCTTGGACGAAGAGAACTATGGTCGTCCCAGATTGGTCGGAAATGATTTTCGGACGATACGTTACTACGAGAATCAAGCGCCCCTGAAGTTCGCAAAGACCTGACGAGAGCTACGGGATCATATAAAATAGTGGGCGCTGCGGTTCACAACGCGGCGGCTTCGCCGGATGGAGGTGGCCCTTGGCGGAGGGAGTGGGATTCGAACCCACGGTGGGCTTGCACCCACGCCGGTTTTCAAGACCGGTGCCTTAAACCGCTCGGCCATCCCTCCAAGGTGATTTTTCAGCCACTAGGCTGACATTTCCGATCTCTGAGATTTGTCGTTGGTACCAGAGGCCTTGAGATCGTTCGTGCTTCATTCCTCTAGGGCGCTGCCGAGGGCCAAGTCAACCTACCGCTGCAGCCTTCCCAAAAGAATGAACTTGCCGGGGCTATCCTCCCAACCTCCGCAACATCCGGCATGCCCCCCTCCTGCCTTCGCTGCAATTCTGCCGACAGCGTTTTATGTTGCCATCCCGACACCGGCCCTCCGAGGTGGTTGTGGTCGTCACCGGTTTTGACACACTCGACCGTTTCGGCTCAGCCGGTTTAGGCGCCAGCACGGGCTCAACGACAGGCTTCGCCTTCTTGGTCGACATTGAGGGAGTTTTCGTTCTGGGAACATTTGGTTTCCTGAGCTTCGAGATTCGGTCTTTGGCGATCTCGCTAAAGGTGCCTGCCGGGAAAGCTGCCAGATAGGCACGGAACATCTTTATGTCTGAAGTATTCTTGATCGAGCGCCAAAATTCGAGGTCGGCCGCATCGGATTCCATGGCCGGTTTCGAGTTCTGAGTTGTTGATTTCTCTTTCTCGGGGTCCGGCCGGAACGCAAATCCTGGCTCAATCAGCGACGAGTTGCTCCAGGGTACCTGCTGCTGTTCGGTAGCCTCCATGACGTCGGCTCGAACCCGTCGCATCAAAATCTCGATATCGATCTCCGATGTTGCAATATGCCTCAAGAGCGCGGCGGCAAACGGGCTATGGTCGCCACCTCCGTCGAGCGCGACGTTGCCTGGCTGCGTTGCAAAGCCGATATATACTCCTCTTCCTGCATCAACTGGCGCCAGACCGAGCCCGACACTGATGGCTCGGCTCTTTTTTGCGAGCGCCAGATTTTGAGCAAAAGGATTGTTGCGGCAGGCGTCCAGAAGAACAATCGCAGTGTTGTTTTCAACCGTCATGGCGTCGATGATGTCGTCAAGACGCTGCGCTTCAATGGCCAGGTCCGACGGTCGGCTCAGGCTCGCGTCCACGGGTATCAGGTAATTTGTGCCATTCGCCTGCAGGCCGTGACCGGGATAGTAGAACAATGACACATCACCTGACCGCAGCCGGCGGCTGAATTGCTCGATGGCCTCACGCATTTCATCATGGTTGACATCAAGATTGAGCGAAACGTCGAAGCCCAGATTTTCCAACGCGCGAGCAATGGCGACGGCATCGTTCCTGCCATTCGGAAGTGGAGGAGCGTACTGATAGGCTGAGTTGCCTATGACGAGCGCAAATCTGCCGCTAGACGGAATTGCCACTGTTCGTCGTGCGGCCAGATCATCCGTGACTATCTGCTAGCCATTGGCCTGCCCCCACAAGCCACCCACGGCAAGCAACAAGAACAGACAGAAGATGCGAAGCTTGAACAAGTCCGCCCGCCTTCCACAATCGACAGCTTGTAGATTAACTTTTTAGCTGATGCTTGGAAAGAGACGGTCCGGCGGCATCCGGCTCAGTTGGCCTCGGCCACAAGCCGATGGTCGAAACGGTTTGATTTTCACACGCCCGCCGCAATGGTCACGCCATAATCTCGCCCGGTTCCGGCCACAATCGGTTAATACCGTGATAAACAATTCCTGCGCACAAAAGGGATTGGGGATCGGGCGTCGCTGGCATTGTCGAGTGAGTGCTTTGGCTCTGCCGAGGTTTCAAATCGCGGCGCCTGTGGTGAGACTGTAGGGGACAATCGAAAAATGCAGACCACGGCGCGCCCGCGTCTTCGTCGCGCTTCCGCTTTCGCATTGTCCGCTCTGTCGGCTGTCTTGCTGGCGGCTTGCGCGGCGCCGCAGCCGAAGGCGATGGTCGATAGGAAACACCGCTCCAAGGAATATTTCTCCGAATCCGAATACGGCGTGAAGGCAAGTCCTCGTGTCACCTTCAAGACGGCGGGCCTGCAGCGTGGCGGCGGACGCGACCAGCTCGGCAAGCCCTATCAGGTGCGCGGCAAGTGGTATTATCCAAAGGAAGACAAGCATTACGCCAAGAAGGGTCTCGCCTCCTGGTATGGCGATGCCTTCCACGGCCGTTTGACCGCCAACGGCGAAGTCTACGACATGACGCATCTGACCGCGGCGCATCCGACCATGCCGCTGCCGAGCTACGCGCGGGTCACCAATATGGAAACCGGCAGTTCGGTCATCGTGCGGGTCAACGATCGCGGTCCCTATCACGACGGGCGCATCATCGATGTGTCGAAGCGCGCTGCCGAAATGCTCGACTATGCCAATATCGGTACGGCAGAAGTGAAGGTCGAATATGTCGGCCGCGCGCCGCTTGACGGCAATGACGACCAGTATCTGATGGCCTCCTATCATCCCGGCAATAGGGCGCCGGATCCGTCGGACGGCCTGCCCACCGGCGTCATGGTTGCCATGAACGGACCATCGCCGAGCCTGCCCGTCGTAGCTGCCGCCGTGCCGTTTCCCGGTCAGCTGACGAGTTCCGGCCAGGCATCCGAGGCACAGCCCGTCATATCGGCGCAGGCCGCGGCCTTTGGCGATATAACGCTACCCGATTTCGGCCCGATCATACCGGAGCGCCCGGAGATCATTCTGCCGGCGCAGTCGCCGTTCGCAGTCGCGTCAATGTCTTATGCAGACGAGCGTGTGCTGCGTGCTTCCAACGTCTTTGCCGCGCTGGACGGCGGCATGTCGCCAGCCGACGTCTTCCAGTCGTGGAAGCGGCAAGCCCCGTCGGCCGGCCCGCCCGCGGACTACGTGGCGGCGGGCTCGTTCGACGATGCCGCCCAGGCGAAACGGGTGGCGGCACAGCTTGCCGGCTTCGGCAAGATCGAGATCCAGCGTTCTGAACTCGACGGCAAGGACTGGTATTCGGTCAATCTCTATCCTGACGGCCATGGCAGCGTCGATGAGCTGCTGCAGGCGGCGTGGTCGCACGGTGCGCCGGATGCGCTCGTCGTTCGGAACTGACCAATAAACCACTGAAATCTGGCTTGTTTTTTCCATCGCGCGATTGATCCGGCGGGAAAAAGCCTGATAGCCTTTGTCGAGCTGCACGCCGGCTAATGGGTCGACCTCTCATGCGTTTTCGTTTTTTCTCCGGGCTGCTCCTGGGCTTTGGCCTCCTGCTGTTCCCATTGGCGCCGGCCAACGCACAGCTTTTCGAGACCAGGGCCGCGCAGGCTTTCATGATCGATGCCGAAACCGGCACGGTGCTGTTTTCCAAGGACGCCGACAGGCTGATCCCGCCGGCATCGCTGGCCAAGCTGATGACGATGGAAGTCGTTTTCAACGCCATCAAGTCAGGACGCATGACGCTCGATGATACCTACGTGGTCAGCGAAAATGCCTGGCGCACGGGTGGCGCGCCATCTGGAACGTCGACCATGTTTGCCAAGCTCAAGTCGGCGGTCCGGCTCGAAGACCTGATCCGGGGCGTAACCGTCCAGGCCGCCAATGACGGCTGCATCGTCATCGCCGAAGGCTTCGCCGGATCCGAGGCGAATTTCGCCGTGCAGATGACTGAACGCGCAAGGCAGATCGGCCTCGCGAAATCGACATTCATCAATTCCACCGGTCTGCCGGCCGATGGACAGCAAACGACCGTTCGCGAGCTCGCCCTTCTGGCGCTGCATATCTGGCGCGATTATCCCGATTTCTACCGCTATTACAGCCAGGCAGATTTCACCTGGAACAAGATTACCCAGAGAAACCGCAACCCACTGCTGGCGATGGATATCGGCGCCGACGGCCTGGCGGTCGGCGCGAACGAGGCATCCGGCTTCGGCATCGTTGGCTCGGTCAGTCACAACGGCACGCGGGTGATCGCGGCAATGAGCGGACTGGCAAGCGATCGCGAGCGCGCCGAGGAGGCGCGAAAGCTGCTCGACTGGGGCGTTCGCTCCTTCGAGAAGACCGAGATCTTCGCCAAGGACGAAGTCGTGGGTGAGGCAGAGGTTTTTGGCGGCGCGAAATCCGGCGTGGCCCTGAAAGCAAAGGGACCGGTGGACATCTTCCTGCCCGTCGCCAACCGCGACAAGCTGACCGCCAAGATCGTCTATGACGGACCGGTGGTCGCGCCGGTAGAAGAGGGGCAACCGGTGGGCGCACTGCGCGTCTGGATCGGCGACACGCTGAGCCAGGAGACGCCGCTTTTTGCGGCCGAGTCGGTCGGTGTGGGCACGCTGCGGCAACGTGCGCTCGACGCCGCCAAGGAACTGGCAGTCGGCTGGCTGCGTTAGCATCGACAGCGTGGACCTTTTCACAAGCCGGGGTTATGAGAACGCCAGCTGAAAGCGCAAAGGATGCGCTAACATTCTGAATATGCGCATGATCCCCCTCAAACCGAGTCCCGATTTTCGGGATCATGCGTTACGGTTACCGCGGGCATGGGCAGAGGCATTTCGATTGGCGAGCGGATTTTTCATCACCTTCGAAGGCGGCGAAGGAGCAGGCAAGTCGACGCAGATCGAGCGGCTGGCAAGGAAGATGAGCGCCAAGAAATACGACGTCTTCGTCACGCGTGAGCCGGGCGGCTCGCCGGGCGCGGAAGCGGTCAGGCACGTGTTGCTTTCCGGCGCTGCCGAACCGTTCGGCCCCAAGATGGAGGCGCTGCTTTTCGCCGCCGCGCGCTCCGACCATGTCGAGCAGGTCATCCGGCCGGCGGTCGAGCGCGGCTCCATCGTGCTTTGTGATCGCTTCATGGATTCCTCGCGCGTCTACCAGGGCGTCACCGGCGGGCTTGATCCCGCGTTCATGGACGCACTTGAGCAGGTCGCCATCAACGGCATGGTGCCCAACCTGACGCTGATCTTCGATATCGATCCGGCCGAAGGCCTGAGGCGCGCCACCGCACGGCGCGGCATCAACGATGACCCGGACCGCTTCGAAAAGGAAACGCTGTCAATCCACCAGCGCCGCCGCGAAGCGTATCTGGCGATCGCCGCCGCAGAGCCGGAACGCTGCGTTGTCGTCGATGCCTCCGCCGATCCGAATACTGTGGAGAATGTCGTCACCGCGGCCGTGTTCGCGGCTTTGGAAGCAAGGGCGCCGGCGCCCAAGCGGCAGGCAGCGCCGGTATGATCTTCGAACGCATAGCCCCCGAACAGCACGACACGCTGGACGGCGTGCCGGAGCCGTCCGAGACCCCGCGTCTTATCGGCCATGCGCAGGCAGCGAAGACGCTCGCCGCGGCCTATCGCTCCGGCAAGTTGCCGCACGCGCTGATCTTTGCCGGACCGGTTGGTATCGGCAAGGCAACACTTGCCTTTCACCTGGCGCATCACCTGTTGAAACATCCGGCCTTCGAGCAGGCGCCGGACGCCCTTGCCGTTCCCGATCCCGCCTCGTCGCTATTTCGCCAGATCGCCAGCGGGGCGCATCCGTCGGTGCTGCATCTGACGCGCCCAGCGAACGACAAGACGAAGAGCTTCAAGACAGTCGTCACCGTCGATGAGATCCGCAGGGTCAGCCGTTTCCTATCGCTGACCTCGCACGACGGCAGCTACCGCGTCGTGATCGTCGACCCGGCCGACGACATGAACATCAATGCCGCCAATGCTTTGCTGAAGAATCTTGAAGAACCGCCAGCACGGTCTCTGTTCATCCTTATCGTTCACGCCCCGGGCAGCCTGCTGCCGACGATCCGGTCGCGCTGCCAAATGATACGGCTGACGCCGCTCGATGCCGAAAGCCTGATGGCCGTGCTGGGAAGCATCGAGCCGCCGCCGCCGGAGGATCCCGCGGCGCGTGCGGCGCTGGCCGAGCGGGCAGGGGGCAGCGCACGCAATGCGATCCTGTTGACGCAATATGGCGGGCTGGAGATCGCTGAAACGCTCGACGCCCTGGTGGCGGCAAGAAAGGCCGATGTCGCGGGCGCTTACCGGCTTGCGGAGGCGGTCGCCGGTCGCGACCAGGCGATCCAGTTCGACATTTTTAATCGCCGCGCCCTCGACCTGCTATCGACGGGTGCGAGCCGAGCCGCGCTGGCCGGCGATCTGGCGCGGGCGAAAACACTGTCCGATACTTGGCACGAGGCGCTGAACGCTATATCTGAGACCGATATCTACAATCTCGACAAGAAGCAGCACGCCTTGACCATGATCGACCGCTTGAATTCTGCAATGCGAATGTAACGTGTGTAACGGGCTTCAGCCTCGGGATGGCAATCGCCGCCTCGATGCGATATCCACCGCCACGCCTTCCATTCAGACATTCATGACGGTTCATCCATGTCACGCGACAAATTCTACATTACGACCGCGATTTCCTATCCGAACGGCAAGCCGCATATCGGCCATGCCTATGAGCTGATCGCGACCGACGTCCTCGCCCGCTTCCAGCGGCTGGACGGCAAGGACGTCTTCTTTCTCACTGGCACCGATGAGCACGGCATCAAGATGCTGCAGACGGCGAAGAAGGAAGGCGTTTCGCCGCGTGAACTGGCGGACCGCAATTCAGCCGACTTCCAGCGGATGGCCGTTGCGCTTAATGCTTCCAATGACGATTTCATCCGCACCACCGAAAAGCGGCACTACGCAGCCTCTCAGGCGATCTGGAAGGCGATGGCTGCCAATGGCGACATCTACAAGGGCGGTTATGCCGGCTGGTATTCGGTACGCGACGAAGCCTATTACGGCGAAGAGGAGACTGAGCTCCGCGCCGACAATCTCCGTTACGGTCCGCAGGGAACGCCGGTCGAATGGGTTGAGGAAGAAAGCTATTTCTTCCGGCTGTCGGCCTATCAGGACAAGCTCCTGGCACTTTATGAAAGCCAGCCCGACTTCATCGGCCCGGCCGAACGGCGCAACGAGGTGGTCAGCTTCGTCAAATCGGGACTGAAGGATCTGTCGATCTCGCGCACCACGTTCGACTGGGGTGTTCCAGTGCCGGGCGACGAGAAGCATGTGATGTATGTCTGGGTCGACGCTTTGACCAACTACATCACCGCTGCCGGATATCCCGATGAGAACGCTGACAATTGGCGCTTCTGGCCAGCGAACGCGCACATCATTGGCAAGGACATTGTGCGCTTCCACGCCATCTACTGGCCTGCCTTCCTGATGTCGGCAGGAATCGAATTGCCGGGCCGCGTCTTCGGCCACGGCTTCCTGTTCAACCGCGGCGAGAAAATGTCGAAATCGGTCGGCAATGTCGTCGACCCGTTCGTGATGATCGAGCACTACGGCCTCGACCAGGTGCGCTATTTCTTCATGCGCGAAGTGCCGTTCGGGCAGGATGGCAGCTACAGCCATGAAGCGATCGTCAACCGCACCAATGCCGATCTCGCCAACGACCTCGGCAATTTGGCGCAACGCTCGCTGTCGATGATCGCCAAGAACTGCGACGGCGTGGTGCCCAGGCGCGGCGAATTGAGCGATGCCGACAAGGCGATCCTCGACCAGGCAAGTGCTGCCCTGGTCACCGCGCGCAAGGCGATGGCGGAGCAGGGCATCCATCTGGCGTTGGCGGCGATCTTTGGCGTGGTGGCGGAAGCCAACCGCTATTTCGCGGGGCAGGAGCCGTGGGCGCTGAAGAAGACCGATCCGGCGCGCATGGAAACCGTGCTGTGGACCACGGCCGAAACAATCCGGCGTGTGGCGATCCTTTGCCAGCCCGTCGTCCCGACCTCGGCGGCGAAGCTGCTCGACCTGTTGGCGGTGCCGGCTGACAGCCGCGATTTCGCGCATGTCGCCGAAAGCCACGCGATGGTTTCAGGCACGGAACTGCCGACACCGCAACCGGTGTTTCCGCGCTATGTCGAGCCAACGGATACAATCGCCTGATGCTGGTCGACAGTCACTGCCATCTCGACTTTCCGGATTTCGCCGAGGAGCGGGCGGCGATCGTTGCCCGCGCAACGGCGGCTGGAATTGGCCGCATGGTGACCATCTCGACACGTGTGAAGCGGTTTCCACAAGTGCTTGAGATCGCAGAGGCTTTCGACGAAGTCTATTGCTCTGTCGGCACCCATCCGCACAACGCGGCCGAAGAGCTTGATGTGACGGCTGACGATCTTGTCCGGCTGGCCGCTCATCCGAAAGTGGTGGCGATCGGTGAGGCCGGACTCGATTATTTCTATGATCACGCACCGCGCGATGCGCAGGCGCAAGGCTTTCGCACCCACATCACCGCTGCCCGCGAAACCGGCTTGCCGCTGGTCATTCATTCGCGCGACGCCGACGACGACATGGCCGATATCCTTAAGGACGAAACAGGGAAGGGCGCCTTCCCCTTCATCCTGCACTGTTTTTCGTCGGGACGCAGGCTGGCCGAAGTGGGCGTGGCGCTTGGCGGCTACGTTTCCTTCTCTGGCATCCTGACCTTCAAGAATTCGGCCGAGCTGCGCGCCATCGCGACCGATGTGCCGCACGACCGCCTGCTGGTCGAAACCGACGCGCCGTACCTGGCGCCGATCCCGTTTCGCGGCAAGCGCAACGAGCCCGCCTATGTCGCGCATACCGCCAAGGTGCTGGCTGAGACGATCGGCGTTAGCGAGGCCGAGGTTGCGGCGATCACCACCGACAATTTCTTCAGATTGTTCAGGAAAATGCCGCGCCCGAGCGCGCCGGGCGCCTGAAGCATGAGCGACCGGCTGCGCCTCACCATTCTCGGCTGCGGCTCATCGCCCGGCACGCCGCGCATCACCGGCGACTGGGGCAATTGTGATCCGGCCAATCCGCGGAACCGGCGCATGCGCACCGCCGCGCTCGTCGAACGGATCGCGGCGAACGGCGCCCGGACCACCGTCGTCATCGACACCGGGCCGGATTTCCGCGAGCAGATGCTGCTGGCATCGGTCAGGCATGTCGATGCGGTCGTCTATACGCATCCGCATGCCGATCATATCCACGGCATCGACGATTTGCGCGGCTTCGTGCTCGAACAGCGTCAGCTGATCGATATCCATGCCGACCGGCCCACCATGCTGCGGCTGCGAGAGGCATTCGGCTATTGTTTCGAGACGCCGCAAGGCAGTTCTTATCCGCCCATCGTCGAGCCGCATATCATCGACCATGCTAGACCGGTGGTGATCGAGGGCGAGGGCGGTGCCCTCGCCCTCGAGCCGCTGCCGCAGATCCATGGCGACATTATATCGCTTGGTTTTCGTATCGGCGGGCTCGCCTACTGTCCTGACATAAGCGATTTCCCAAGCGCCACCGCCGAGCGCCTGCGTGGACTGGAGGTGCTGGTTATCGATGCCTTGCAATACAGGACGCATCCGAGCCACCTGTCACTCGGCCAGGCCCTCGGCTGGATCGAAAAACTGGCGCCGAAAAACGCCGTGCTGACGCATATGCATGTGCCGCTCGACTACGCTACGGTGATGGCCGAGACGCCGGCCAACGTCGAACCGGCCTATGACGGCATGACGATAGAAATCCCTTATGGGTTAGCATGATAGACACAGTTTATCGTGGCTGGAAGCTGGCTTCCGGCTCCAATCAGCCGATTTCGCCTGGGCTGCCGCACTGACCGGTGAGCCGCTGAAGCGCGCCGACTCGCGGCAGATCCGCGACGAGAACGGCTTCGCCATTGGTGGCGTTACTGATTGGCCATCTGATCGCGATCCCGGTCTTGCCGACGAAACGCTGCTCGGCTTCGACCCCGTCCGGGCGGCAGCCGGCGCACATGACGCTGTATTCGCCGCAACCGCCACATGCAGGGCCAAGGCAGCGCAGGCTGTCGTGGCAAAGCTCGCGGCCTGAAGTCCGGTACGCCAGCCTTACGTCGGTGTCGGCGCTTGCTGGCAATAGAGGCAAGCCTCTGACAGCGTTATGGAATTCCGCCCAGCTACAGTATCCATCAGTTCCATAATCTATCTTATGCGACTTTCTGACGTAGCAGCTATATAGAAATGCGCGTTTCGCTCCACAGATGCTCATATGCAAGCAGGTTAGCCAGGGCCCAGCGGCAGCCGGCATCGTTGGGATCGAGCGCTACCGCCTTCCGCGCCAGCTCCATGGCAAGGCTGCGATCTGGTTCCATCGGTTATGCGACTTTCGGATGGGCGGAAATGTCAGCAGCTGACGATTCCTCTCCCATCTGAATCCCTGCCTCTCTCATATGAATCCGCGGACGGCTGAGACCAAGCCGACAGTCAATTCCGGTTCGCTATCGCTTTTGTTCCTCGATCGCTTTCAATCGCACGACCGAAACCGAGCAAAGGGCCCGCGCCACGACTTTGGTTGAGACACTGCCGAGGTGCCGGCGAATGGCCGAAGACGCTCGAGCGCCGACGACGATGTGTCCGACATCGTTGTGCTCCGCATAGTTGAGGATCGCGTCGGCGGGGCTGACAGCCTCCAGCACATGATAGCTGATGCGGTCCTCCGGGAGGTGAAGCGGACGCGCCCAGTCCTTGAGCGCAACGAGCCGCTTCAGATAGGCCGAGCGTCCCGATTCATCCGCCGTCGGAGCATCGCCAATGATCTCGGTCTTCAGAACGGTCACGCAGGCTAGCCAGGAATCTTCCCGCGACGCAAGGACATGCGCGGTTTCATTCAGAACCTCGCTTGCCAGCGCATCACTTCCGTTGGCCAGGTCGACAGCCGCAAGAACGATCGATGGCCCGGCCTCAAGCTTTGAACTTTTCGATCTTCCCACAAGCGACTTGTCATCCGGCTTGCGGAACAGATTCCTGATCGCGGCCCACGCTCCCGTGTGCCCTACCCGGTGCCGCCTGGTCACCACGACCTGATCGGGATTCCTTAGATCGGAGAGAACGTGTGCAGCGTCGACATATCGATCAGACCTGTCCACTTCCATGCACCGCAGAATGATCGCCTCCAGCCACCGCGGAATGGCGCCGTTTATCTCTCGCGGCGCCTTGGGAGCATGATAGAGCCTCCGCTTCATCCCCGCGAAAGTCGCTGGCCGCCCGAACGGCTCTTCTCCCGTTGCCAACTTGTAAAGGATGCAACCCAGCGCAAACAGATCGCTTGCGGGATCGCCCCTTTCCCCAAGCACCTGTTCCGGCGAGATATAGGCGGCGCTACCCATCGGCACCGAGCTTTCCGCGCCGAGAAGATCAGGAAGCTCCGCGTGCCGGGCGAGTCCGAAATCGAGGAGCACGGCGGCCCGCTCGGCAAGAATGACATTCTCGGGCTTGAGATCGAGGTGGACCACCTTTTGACGATGCAGGGCGGCGAGTGCCTTCGCGATTTCGGCTCCGATCCTTGCTACCTCGTCAGGCGCCTGCGGCGCATCGCGGATCACACCCGCCAAGCTCCGACCAGCAACGAACTCCATCGCTATGTAGGGAATCCTCGCCAGGCTGCCGGACGCCGCGAAACGCGGGACATGTGGTCCCGACAGGCGCTTGAGGATCAGCTCTTCCATCTCAAAGCCGAGAATGACGGAAACATCCCCACCCGGATCGAGAAAAGGAAATTTCAGCACAAGCGGGAAATCGAACTGCTGGCTGGTTGCGCGCCAGAGTTCGGCCATGCCCCCTGACGGCAGCTTTTCGACCAACTCGAAACCGTCAATGATTGCCCCTGGCTCAAAGCGTTGCACTGATCGCGTCTCCTTAGCGGCCGATTTTCAATCGCATTCCTAGCCACGCGGGCAGGCCAAAGGCTGCGATCTTGCGCGCCGTCTCCTCGTGGTCATAAGGCACACGGATCATCGAGACCTCGTGCCGCTCCGTGTCGACAAGGGCGAAGCAGGCTGCTGGATTGCCGTCACGCGGCTGGCCAACCGCGCCGACGATAACAAGATGCCGGCTCAATATGGAAAAGGGCACCGCCACATTGTCCAGCGGCTTAAAGTAGATCGGTCGGCGACCCGGCAAGGCGTAGTAGAGAGCCGGGATGTGGGTATGGCCGCAGAAAATGAAGCGAGACTTGCTTGAAGACAGGCAGCGATCTGCCGCGTCCACGTCGCGTATGTACAACCATTTTCCCGGCCGCTCCGCACTGGCATGCACGTACAGCCGGTCCTCTGATTGGAGCGAAAGCGGCAGCCGCGCCAGGAAATCGACATGCACCGGGGCGAGGCGTTCGCGGGTCCACCGTGAAGCGACCCGCGCATTCTCCGTCATGTCGCCCCGGTTCAGCGCTACCGCCTCGTCGTGGTTGCCCATGATGCAAAGCGCGCCCTGATCTACCAGATCGGCGGCCTTCTCGACCACATAGACAGGATCAGGCCCATAGCCGACCAGATCGCCGAGCAATACCAGCTGGTCCGTTCCGCGCTCGCGAGCAGCCTCCAAAACGACGTCGAACGCCTCGCGATTGGCATGGACGTCAGACAGGATCGCGATGCGCATTCTGTTTCATCGTGGACCTTTTGTGGCGTGGCGTCACGCGTCGACGGTCGTGCGAACGAGCCAATGGTGTCGCATGCTATCCAGGGTTCCGGCAAGGATGCCGATCGTCTCCTGCTGCAATTCGTGGTTCATCACACCATCCTTGTCTATCCTAACTAGCTTTGCTTTCTGACAGTTGCGGCAGATCGAGCGATCTCAGCCGTTGTCGGCACCTACCCGCGTTCAACAATGAATCCATTGATCCTAGTCAATGAATTTCAGGATGATGATGGTTAATAATGCGTTGTTAGCGTCCGTCGGGCTATAAAAATGATATGCGCACCGACATTTTGGACAACAACCAAAATACAATTAGCAAGTTTCGCATCGCTAGTGGAAAATAGCAAGTAAGTCTATGAAATCAAATAGGTGTTTGTGTTCGGCACTTCAGCGCCGCCAAGAAGGGTCAGTGAGATGCAGGTTGGAAATGGAGTACTTAAACAGAACGTGTTAATACTCGCGATGGCCGCATCCATCACGATAACTGGGTGTTCGCAAAGTGGCAAACTGATCAACGTTTCGGGTCATCCATATGCGACGGAGGCTGACTGCCGCCGGACCGTGTCGCTCGGCGAATTCGATGAGATGTGCGATGAGCCACGCCTTGGTTTCAAGAATTTTTCGCCTCCATCTATTGGCTTCGGATTCCAGTCGGGCGAATGGCACGGAAAACCTGATCCAAGCTAGCCGTCCCGGGGCGGATTTCATTGATTACAATCAGTTGGGCGGAACCAGCGTTATCTTCGATGGGAAACGCACGAGTTGCTGAGCATCTCAATGAGTACGCAGGTCGGCTCGGCACTGTATTTATGTAACAAAACCTTGCCTGTCTGCGACGCAGGGCCATCCTGAAAGCGCGGAACGTCGATCAGGCTCGGTTCAAATTGGGTTGGGAGCCGTCGCCATGCTAATGGCTTTCGGCCTGATGCAGATGAAACCGCTGGCGCTGCACGGCTGATTTGCGTATCACTCCGCCGCCAACGGAACCATATCGATGTTCGAAACCCTTCAGCCTGCCCCCGCCGACAAGATCCTCGCTCTGATCGGCCTCTATCGCGCCGATCCGCGGCCCGACAAGGTCGATCTCGGCGTTGGCGTCTACAAGGATCGCGACGGCACGACGCCGGTCATGCGCGCCATGCGCGAAGCAGAAAAGCGTCTGCTGCAAGGCCAGGATACCAAGACCTATCTCGGCCTTGCCGGCGACACTGCCTTCAATGCCGCGATAACAAAGCTCGTCTTCGGGCCAAAAGCAGAGCTCTCGCGCATTCGCGCGGCGCAGGCGCCTGGCGGCTCCGGTGCGCTGCGGCTGGTGGGCGAACTGCTGAAAAGGACACGCTCCGACGCCACGATCTGGCTGTCGGACCCGACATGGCCGAACCATATGCCGGTGATGCGCGCCGCCGGTCTGCAGATACGTGAATATCCCTATTTCGATGCCGCCTCCGGCGCGGTGCGATTCGAAGACATGCTGGTAGCGCTGCGAACCGCAAAGAGCGGCGATGTGGTGCTGCTGCATGGCTGCTGCCACAATCCGACCGGCGCCAATCTGGATGCCGCGCAATGGGCAGCGGTCGCCGATCTTGTCGTCGAGCGCGGCCTGCTGCCCTTTGTCGACATTGCCTATCAGGGTTTTGGCGAAGGCCTCGACGCCGACGCTGCCGGCTTGCGTCTGCTGGCCGCAAAGGTTCCGGAAATGGTGGTTGCGTCGAGCTGCTCGAAAAACTTTGCCGTCTATCGCGACCGGGTCGGCGCGGCGATGATCCTGGCCAAGGACGGCGCCCAGGCGGATGTGGCGATGAGCCAGATGCTCTCGGCTGCACGCGCCATGTATTCGATGCCGCCGGATCATGGCGCGGCCGCGGTGCGCATCGTGCTTGAAGATGCCACTCTGCGCGCCGACTGGGAATCAGAGCTCGAGGAGATGCGGCTACGCATGCTCAGGCTTCGCGTGCAGTTCGCCGAGGCGCTGCGGCGGCAGTCCAATTCCGACCGTTTCGACTTCGTCGCCAGCCATCGCGGCATGTTTTCCCGCCTCGGTCTGTCTGAGGCGCAGGTCGAGCGGCTGCGCGCCGAGCACGGCGTCTATATGGTCGGTGACAGCCGCATCAATGTCGCAGGCTTGCCGGAAGACGGGATGGACGCGCTCGCCAAGGCGATTGTCTCCGTGCTCGACTGATACGGCCGCGCAACTGTGGACAATGCGCCCTCGCCAGCTGACGGCATTGGCCGCGTAGTGGCACGCACGATAGCATTCGCCCGATGAAACCTTCGAGAGACATTTCCCGGCTGATCGAGATCATGGCAGCGCTGAGGGCGCCGGAAACCGGCTGCCCGTGGGACATCGAGCAGGACTTTTCGACCATCGCGCCCTACACGATCGAGGAAGCCTACGAGGTGGCGGACGCCATTGCGCGCGGCGATCTGGACGATCTTCGCGACGAGCTCGGCGACCTCCTGCTGCAGGTCGTCTACCATGCGCAAATGGCCGAGGAAGCCGGCGAATTTGCCTTCGGCGACGTGGTCCAGGCCATCACCACAAAAATGATCCGCCGTCATCCGCACGTCTTCGGCGACGAAGAAGCGCGTAGCGCCGGCATGGCCAAGGGCATGTGGGAAAAGATCAAGGCAGAGGAGAAGGCGGAAAAGCGAAGCGCCCGCCTCGCCCGCGGCCACGACCCTGAGGACCACGGCAAAGGTTTTCTCGACAGCGTGCCGGTCGCCCTGCCCGCGCTGACCCGGGCGCTCAAGCTTCAGGAGAAGGCTGCGCGGGTCGGCTTCGACTGGAGCGAGGCTGCACCTATCCTCGACAAGATCGAGGAAGAGATCGGCGAATTGCGCGAGGCCCTTGCCAACGGCGACACCGCGCCGATCAAGGACGAGTTCGGCGACATGCTGTTTGCCGTCGTCAATCTCGGCCGTCACCTCAAGCTCGATTCCGAAGCGGCGCTCAGCGGCACCAACGAGAAATTCCGGTCGCGCTTCCACTATGTCGAGCGGGCGCTGGAAGCGTCCGGAAACACGCTCGAAAAGGCGACGCTGGACGAGATGGAAGCGCTCTGGGAGCAAGCCAAGGGCGCGAAGTAAACCGGCTTACTCGTTGTTTTTACGGTGCAATCGGCTCTCGATCTCTTCTCGGGCGCTGTGCGTGGCCTTGAGTGAGATGGTCACGCTACCATCGTCGTTGTCGGCGCGCGAGGTGACGTCGCCATTGCGATAGAGCCAGTCGACGAGGCCGAGCTGAGCCGGCTTGAGCGTCACTGTCAGCGCCTCCAGCTCGCCCGACATCCTGGTCTCGATGACCGCCTTCAGCACATCGATGCCTTCGCCGGTGACGGCGGATATGGCGATCGGCGGCGTCTTGTTGCCATCCGCGCCATCGGCAAGAAGCCGAGCCCTGTTGCCTTCGTCGAGCAGGTCGATCTTGTTCCAGACTTCGATGACGCGCTTGCTGTCGCCGGCATCAACGCCAAGGTCAGCGAGGATGCGCTCGACATCCTCGGCCTGCGCGGCCGTATCGGGATCGGAGATATCGCGCAGATGGATGACGAGGTCGGCCTCGACCACCTCTTCCAGCGTCGCCCGGAAGGCCGCGACCAGATGCGTCGGCAGGTCCGAAATGAAGCCGACCGTGTCCGAAAGGATGATCGGCGTGCCGTGCGGCAGGCGCACGCGGCGCAGCGTCGGATCGAGCGTGGCAAACAGCATGTCCTCTGCCAGCACGCCTGCTCCGGTCAGCTTGTTGAACAGCGTCGACTTGCCCGCATTGGTGTAGCCGACGATGGCCACCACCGGGAACGGCACCTTCTTGCGCTTGGCGCGGTGCAGGTCGCGGGTGCGGCGCACCGTTTCCAGCTCGTGCTTCAGCTTATTGATCTTGTCCTGCAGAATACGCCGGTCCGATTCGATCTGCGTTTCGCCGGGGCCGCCGAGGAAGCCGGCGCCGCCGCGCTGGCGCTCGAGGTGGGTCCAGCTCCGCACGAGCCGGCCCTTCTGGTAGTTGAGGTGCGCAAGATCGACCTGCAGCGTGCCTTCCTTGGTCCGGGCGCGCTCGCCGAAGATCTCCAGGATCAGCCCGGTGCGGTCTAGCACCTTGGCGTTCAACTCCTTTTCGAGATTGCGCTGCTGCACCGGCGTCAGCGGGTGATCGACAATCACCAGTTCCGCCTGGCGTTCCCTGACGATCTCGGCAAATTCGGCGACCTTGCCGCTGCCGAGCAACGTCGCCGGGCGCGGATCATTGACGGTCACCACCGCCGTATGGATCGGGTCAAGGTCGATGGCGCTGGCAAGTCCAACCGCCTCGTCATGGCGGGCCTCGGCCGAACGCGTCAGGCGCGGACGGCTGGTGTCGTCGTCGCCGCGCGGCTGGCGGGTAAGCACGGGCACGATGACGACGGCCCGGGTCGGACCTTCGGCTTCGGTCCCCGGTTGGTGTACTGGTTTTCCACGAACGCGACGGTCCGCGTCTTTCTCACGTGCCAATCAGGCGCCCTGGCTTTCCTCGCCATCGAACATCTGAACCGGCTGGCTCGGCATGATCGTGGAAATGGCGTGCTTGTAGACAAGCTGGGAATGGCCGTCACGCCGCAGCAGAACACAGAAATTGTCGAACGAGGTGACCACGCCGGTCAGCTTCACGCCGTTGATGAGGAAGATGGTGAGTGGGTTCTTGCTCTTGCGAACTGAATTCAGGAACAGGTCCTGAAGGTTTTGCGATCGTTCCGCCATTGTTCTTGTCTTTCGCCGATCCCCTTCGGTTTGCAGGCCAATGCGCCAAATTAATCGGCACCTGTCAAGCGCGCAAACACCCTCTTGTCGTCAGTAACGACAAGCAGAACGAGATATATTGATGTTCATTCCACCTGTGCGGTTATCAGGCTGGACTTTTTTCCGCAACGTCAAAAAAGGCTTGCCGCAACGAAAGTGTTATCGAGCCCGGGTGGCCATTGGCGACGGGAACCCCGTCGATTGCCACGATCGGCATGGCAATCGTCGTCGCGGAGCTGATAAAAGCCTCGCGTGCCGCCTTGGCCTCGGCAACCGAAAACCCTCGCTCCTCGATCTTCAGGCCAAGCTTGGCCGCAACCTCGAACAGGGTCGTGCGGGTGATGCCGCGCAGGATGCCGTGCTCGGCCGGCCGGGTCACCAGCACGCCGTCCCTGGTGACGATCCAAGCGTTCGACGATCCACCTTCCTTGACGGTGCCGTCGGCATCGACGAACCACGCTTCCTGGGCGCCGGCTTCCTTGGCCTTCTGCTTGGCGAGCACATTGGGCAGCAGTCCGACGCTCTTGATGTCGACCCGATCCCAACGATTCTCCGGCACGGTGATGACCTTGATCCCGGTCTCGGCCCTCTTTGCGGCAGCAGCGGGGTCGGCCTTCCTCGCGGTCACCACCAACGAGGGCTTCGTGCCAGCTGCCGGGAAAAAAAAGTCGCGGCTAGCGACGCCGCGCGTCACCTGGAGATAGACCAGGCCGTTGAGGACATGGTTGCGGCGCACCACCTCGCGCATGATGAGCGGCAACACGCCGCGCGTCACCGGCCAGTCGATCGACAACTCGGTCAGCGAACGGTTCAACCGCCCCAGATGGCGCGGCATGTCGACGACGAAGCCGCGCGCCACCTCGCAGACCTCGTAGACGCCGTCGGCGAATTGGTAGCCGCGATCCTCGATATGCACGGAAGCGTCGGCATGAGCGACATAGCGCCCGTTCACATAGGCAATGCGCGGCATGGATTACCCCTGGAGAAGTCCCGGCTTTCTTATGCGATTCCGCGGCCGCCGTAACCGGTAATCGCGTGGGCCAGGACCGGTCGGACCAACAACAGTCCGTCCGTCAGACGCCCAGCGATTTCAGCTTGCGGTGAAGCGCGGAGCGCTCCATGCCGATGAACTCGGCCGTCTTCGAGATATTGCCGCCGAAACGGTTGATCTGGGCGATCAGATAGTCCTTCTCGAACTGCTCGCGCGCCTCGCGCAGCGGCAGCGCCATGATGTGCTGGTCGGACTGATTTGGCGTGCGCGGCATGACGTCGCCGATCTCTGCGGGCAGAAGATCGGCGGTGATCGGCGTATCGATATTGTCGCCGCGTGCCAGGATCATCAGTCGCTCGACGTTGTTGCGCAATTGGCGGACGTTGCCCGGCCAGTTGTGCGCCTGCAGCACCGCCAGCGCGTCGTCGCCGATGCGGCGCGGTCGGATGCCGGCCTGGCGCGCAATCTGCTTCATGAAATTATCGACCAGATAGGGGATGTCCTCCCGCCGCTCGGCCAAGCCCGGCACCATCACCGGAACCACCGCCAGGCGATGATAGAGATCTTCGCGGAAGCGACCGTCGGCGATCATCGCCTCGAGGTTCTGCGCCGTCGACGAGATGATGCGGACATCGACCTTGACCCGCTTGGTGCCCCCTACCCGCTCGAACTGCTGTTCGACCAGCACGCGCAGGATCTTGTTCTGCGTCTCGCGCGGCATGTCGGCCACTTCATCGATGTAGAGAATGCCGCGATGGGCTTCCTCCAGCGCACCGACCTTGCGCTCGACACCGTTGGATTCGGTACCGAACAGCTCGACCTCCATGCGCTCGGGGGTGATGTTGGCGGCGCTTAGCGTAACGAACGGTCCGTTCTTGCGCGCCGACAGCGCGTGAATGGCGCGCGCCGCCAGTTCCTTGCCCGACCCCGAGGGGCCGATGATCATGACGCGGCTGTTGGTCGGCGCGACACGCTCGATGGTCTGGCGCAATTGGCTCATCGCCGACGACATGCCGATCAGGTCGAAGGTTTCGCCGCTGCGCAGCTTGAGATCCGAAACCTCGCGTCTCAGCTTCGAGGTTTCGAGCGCCCGCTCGGCGATAAGGATCAGCCTGTCGGCCTTGAACGGCTTCTCGATGAAGTCATAGGCGCCGCGGCGGATGGCGGACACCGCCGTTTCGATATTGCCGTGGCCGGAGATCATCACCACAGGCAGGCTCGGATGCATCGTCTTGATCTCGTCCAGCAATGCCAGACCGTCCAGGCGCGAGCCCTGCAGCCAGATGTCGAGGAAAATCAGCCTCGGCGCCCGGTCGGCGATCGCCGCCAGCGCACTGTCGGCATCGAATGCCGTGCGGGTTTCATGACCTTCGTCGCTCAGGATACCGGCGACAAGTTCACGGATGTCTTCCTCGTCATCGACGATGAGAATGTCAGACGCCATTACCGACCTTTTCAGTTTCTTTTTCGTGTTCCGTCCTGCCTTCGCCGCGCGGCGGGGCGACTATGGCCGCTGGCGGCAGGATGATGCTGATCATCGCACCTCGCCCTCCGTGGAAATCCGCCGGCGCGTCGTGCAATTCGAGTCGCCCGCCATGGTCCTCCACGATCTTCTTGACGATAGCGAGGCCAAGCCCGGTCCCTTTCTCGCGCGTTGTCATGTAAGGCTCGAGCAGCCGCTGCCGATTCTCGCGTGGCAAACCCCTGCCGTTGTCGATCACGTCGATTCGAATCGCGCCATTCTGGCGCCCGGCTTGAATCCGGATTGTGCCGTGCGAACGGTCTTTCTGATCAAGTCCGTCAATAGCCTCGGCTGCGTTCTTGATGACGTTGCCGAAGGCCTGCGCCATCAGGCGGTTGTCGAAGGTACCCTTGAGCGGTTCGTTGCCGAACACGCGCTCGAAGGTGATGTCGGCACGGCTTACTTCGACCAGGAACGAGGCCTCGCGCAGCGATTCGCGCAGGTCGATGGCCTTCATCTCGGGCTTGGGCATGCGTGCGAAGGCAGAGAATTCGTCGACCATCCGGCCGATATCCTCGACCTGCCGGATGATCGTGTCGGTGCATTGATCGAAAACTTCGCGGTCTTCGGTGATGACCTTGCCGTAACGGCGTTTGATACGCTCGGCGGAAAGCTGGATCGGCGTCAGCGGGTTCTTGATCTCGTGGGCGATGCGCCGCGCCACGTCGGCCCACGCCGAGGAGCGTTGCGCCTGGACCAGGTCGGTGATGTCGTCGACAGTTACGACATATGACTTTTCCTCTGAGCCATCGTTGCCGGCCTCGATGGTGATCTGCACGTTGAAGGTGCGCTCGGTGCCGGCGCGATAGAAGGTCACCTGCTCGCGATAGACCGGCTTGCCCGACTTGCGGCCGATCTCGAAGACGCGGCCGACATGCGGCAGTACGGCGGACAGGTTCTGCCCGAGCGCTGCCGTGGCCGATATGGCCAGCATCGTTTCGGCCGACCGGTTGACGATGGTGACGATGCCGTAGGGATCGACGCCGATGACGCCGGCGGTAACGCCCGCAAGCACCGCTTCGGAAAACCGCCGCCGCTCGTCGATCAGGTCCTTGGCGGAAAGGATCTCGTTGCGCTGCGATTTCAGCTCCAGCAGCATCTTGTTGAAGGTATCGCCAAGCGACGCGACGTCGCCGTCGGACGGCCGCACGGGCACGGCAACGTCGAGATTGCCGGTCGCCACCTCGTCGGCCGCGCCGATCAGCTGGCGGATCGGCCGCACCAGGCGGTCGGCCACCGCAATGCCGGTCCAGATGGCGGAAAGAATGATGATAAGCGTCAGCGACAGATAGGGAAGCGCGAAGGCCACCTGCGAGGTTCGGCGATTGTCTTCGAGGCCGCGATATTCGTCGGTGTTGGATTTGACGATCTGCCGCGCCTTGATCACCTCGGGATCGACGAGGCGGATGGTGTAGAGATAGAGCCCTTCGATCGCCCGCAGCTTGACGATGGCGCCCATGATGTTGCGGGTTCGCGGCTCGATCAGCACCGGCTTGCCGTCGGCGGCACTCGCCACCGCGCCTTCCGGCGGCTCCGGCATGGCAAAGTCCGCATCGGTCTTGGCGCTCATGACGAACGAACCGTCAGGCTTGATCAAGGCGGCATGGGCCAGCGACCGGCCCACGGCCTCCTTGTTCATGAGATCGAGGAAACCGGTTCGATCGAGGCCATAAAGCGTGCGCGATGCGTCGAGATCGTAGGCCATCGACAGCGTCGTGCCCTGGAGGTTGCGCGCATTTTCCTGCACATAGGCGTCGGCAATCGACAGTGACGAATTGACGATCGTCTTGGTGCGTATCTCGAACCAGCGGTCGAGGCCGATATCGAGCGTGATCGACGCGATGATCGCCACCATGATGGCGGGAATTGCGGCGACAAGCGCAAACATCGCCACGATGCGCACATGCAGCCGCGACGCCGCCTTGCCGTGCCGGCGCGCCATGACGATGCGATGCACCTCGCGCCCGACCAGCGCGATCAGGAACAGGACGAACGCGGCGTTAAGCGCAATGAGCGCCAGCGTCGTCCTCTCGTTGGGTGTGATCGGCGTCGCGCCGACGAGGATGGCGAAGGAGATCGCCGCCGTGACCAGCGCACCGGCGATCGCGACCACGCCGGGCAGCGCAAGCAGCCGTCGTCCTTCCCTTGCGCCGGGTTTGCTGAAAAGCGGTTCGTTCAGTGTCGGAGCCTGCAGAGCCATGTCGCCGCGTGGAGCCAATGATGCGTTGATCTATGCAACGCATTGTGGCGATTATGCAACAAGTGTGACCGAGACGGAAATCTTTCGACGATCGATCCCCGCGAAAAACGACCTGGCTTACACTTGCCTAGACGATTTGTAGACGTTGACGCCGAGTTCGCGGATTTTCTTGCGCAGCGTGTTGCGGTTGAGCCCCAGCAGTTCTGCGGCCTTGATCTGGTTGCCGCGCGTCGCCGTCATCGACGCCAGCACCAGCGGATACTCAACCTCTGACAAAATGCGCTGGTAAAGGCCGGACGGCGGCAATTCGCCGGCGAACGATGCGAAATAGCGCTGCAGGAAATGCTCTACCGCCTGGCCGATGGACAGATCGTCCGGAATGAGGGTGCCACCACCCGGAACGACCGGCCGCTCGCCGGTCTTCAGTTCGGCCTCGATGATCTCGGCGGAGATTTCGTCCTGAGAGTAGAGCGCGGCAAGCCTGCGGATGAGGTTTTCGAGTTCGCGCACGTTGCCCGGCCATGGATAGCGCTTCATCAACTCGATGCCGCCGGTGGAAATGCGCTTGGTTTGCAGGCCTTCGCTGGCGCCGAGCTTGAAGAAGTGGCGCACGAGATCCGGAATGTCCTCGGATCGCTCGCGCAACGCCGGCAGCCGCAGCGGCACGACATTCAGGCGGTAGAACAGGTCTTCACGGAAAAGCCCCTGATTGATCAGCGTCCGCAAATCCTTGTTGGTGGCGGCGACAATGCGCACATCCGTCTTGATCGGCGTGCGTCCGCCGACCGTGGTGTATTCGCCCTGCTGCAGCACGCGCAGCAGGCGCGTCTGCGCTTCCATCGGCATGTCGCCGATCTCGTCGAGGAACAGCGTGCCGCCTTCAGCCTGTTCGAAGCGACCGGTAGAGCGGTTCTGCGCGCCGGTGAAGGCGCCCTTTTCGTGCCCGAACAGTTCCGATTCGATCAGGTCGCGCGGGATCGCCGCCATGTTGATCGCCACGAAAGGCCCGCCGCGACGACGGCCGTATTCGTGCAGTGCACGGGCCACCAATTCCTTGCCCGTTCCGGATTCGCCGCTGATCATTACCGTCAGGTCGGTCTGCATCATGCGCGCCAGCATGCGGTAGATGTCCTGCATGGCAGCCGAGCGGCCGACCAGCGGCATCGTTTCCGGCTGCTCGTCCGCACGCGAGTCGATCTTCGGTCGCCTCGGCTCGGAAAGCGCACGGTTGACGATGTTGAGAAGTTCGGTCAGGTCGAACGGCTTAGGCAGATATTCATAGGCGCCGGTCTCGGAAGCGCGGATCGCGGTCATGAACGTATTCTGGGCGCTCATGACGATGACGGGCAGTTCCGGCCGCGCCTTCTTGATGCGCGGCAGCATGTCGAAGGCGTTCTCGTCCGGCATCACCACATCGGTGATGACCAGGTCGCCCTCGCCCGCCGCTACCCAACGCCACAGCGTCGAGGCGTTCGATGTAACGCGCACCTCATGGCCGACGCGCGAAAGCGCCTGGTTGAGGACAGTGCGGATGGCCGCATCGTCGTCGGCGACGAGAATATTGCCGCGAACCGTCATTTGCGGTCTCCTTCACCATCGTCATCGGCGCCGAACGGCGTTTCCTTCCAGGCCGGCATCAGGATGCGGAATGTGGTTCCGCGCGGCGTCGAATCGCATTCGATGATGCCGCCATGCTCACCGACGATCTTCGCCACCAGCGCCAGGCCGAGCCCTGAGCCGTTCGGCTTGGTGGTGATGAATGGATCGAACAGGATCGGCAGGATATCCTCGGAAACGCCCGAGCCGTTGTCGCGCACGCAGAATTCCAGCGGCAGCGATACGCGGTCCTGCGTTCCCGGCACGGAAACACGAATGCCCGGTCGGAAGGCGGTCGACAGCATGATCTCGCCTTGCGGGTCGCCGCCGATCGCCTCGGCGGCATTCTTGACCAGGTTCAGGAACACCTGGATGAGTTGGTCGCGGTTGGCGTAAACCGGAGGCAATGATGGATCATAATCCTCCAATATCTTGATTCTCTTTGCAAAACCGTTCTTGGCAATCGCCTTCACATGATCGAGGATCACATGGATGTTGACCGGATAGCGGTCGATCGGCCGCTCGTCGGAAAACACCTCCATGCGATCGACCAGCGACACGATGCGGTCGGTCTCGTCGGTTATCAGGCGCGTCAGCGCGCGATCCTCGTCGGAGGCCGACAGTTCGAGCAGTTGCGCTGCACCGCGTATACCGGAGAGCGGGTTCTTGATCTCGTGGGCGAGCATCGCGGCAAGGCCGGTGACCGAGCGCGCCGCACCGCGATGCGTCATTTGCCGGTCGATCTTGTCGGCCATCGACCGTTCCTGGAACATCACCACGACAGAGCCCGGAAATTCCGGCACCGGCGCGACATAAAGGTCGACGACCTTCTCGATTCCGAGACGCGGCGACGAGACGTCGACCCGGTATTCGTTGACCGGCGCCCGGCGCTCGCGCACCTGGTCGACAAGCGTCAGCAGCGGGCTGCCGAAAGGAATGAGCTTGGACAGCGTGTTGCGGGCGAGCATGGTCGCGCTCGAGCGGAAGAAATCCTCGGCGTCGGCATTGGCGAAGGTGATGAACCCCTCCGGATCGACCATGATCACTGGGCGGCGGATCGTGTTGAGTACGATGTGGGCGGCGTCCGCCATGTCTGTGCTTCGTACAACGGTGGCATTCATGCCGCGCTCCGCAGGTTCACCGCCTCGTGAGCGCTTGAAAACACCTCGCGCAACGCGGCAATGACGCGGACGGGCTCGAAGGAGGTGAGGATGGTCTTTCGCTGCTCATCGACGGCGCCGGCGGCGTGGCTGTCGAGATACCAGCCAAGATGCTTGCGCGCCTGGCGCAGGCCGCTTTCGATGCCATAGAGCGTCAGCATGTCCTCGTAATGGGCAACGATATAATCGGCCAGTGCTTCCTGGCTTCCGGGGATCTGGGGGGTCGTTTCACCCGCCGCAGCCGCCGCGATGCTGCCCGCCATCCACGGCGCGCCATAGTGCGCGCGGCCGATCATCACCGCATCCGCCCCCGACTGGTCGAGGATCATCACCGCCTCTGCTGGCGAGCCGACATCGCCATTGGCAACGACCGGGATCGACACCGCCTGCTTTATGCGGGCGATGGCGCGCCAATCGGCCTTGCCTCGGTAGAACTGGCAGCGCGTGCGTCCATGCACCGTCACCATCCTGACGCCGGCCTGCTCGGCGCGGCGCGCCAGAACAGGCGCGTTGAGCGCGCTTTCGTCCCAGCCGAGCCGCATCTTGACCGTGACCGGCACCTCGACAGCACCGATCACCGCCTCGATCAGCGACAGCGCGTGGTCGAGACCGCGCATCAGCGCCGAGCCGGCATAGCCGCCTGTCACCTTCTTGGCCGGGCAGCCCATATTGATGTCGATAATATCGGCGCCCTCGCCGGCAGCGATTCGCGCGCCTTCGGCCATGTGCGCCGCCTCGCGGCCGGCAAGCTGGACCATGTGGACGGGCAGCCCGGAGTGACGGATACGCAGGTCGCAGCCGACCCTGCCCTTGGCAAGCTCGCCGCTCGCCACCATCTCTGACACGACCAGTCCGGCGCCATGCGCGTAGGCGCGCCGTCGGAACGGTTCGTCGGTTATTCCCGACATAGGTGCCAGAAAGGCGCGATTGCGGATTTTCACGCCGCCCACATCCAGCAGGGAAGCCAATTTGGTCAGGTCAGGCATGCACAAAAACCAAGCATCTTCGATTGCTGCCCATTCTCTAGCCAGAACAGCGGCAATGTGCAACGCACAATGATGTCGCATCAAGGTGCATTTAGGAAAATGTCGGCCTTCCCGCCTCCAAAAGCGCTGCGCGTCTCTGGGGACGCTTTGGAGCTTTGTATCTTTCCGAAAACCGATTCCACTTTTCGGCATCGTGCGCTAAGCGTCTCGCATGACAATGACAGACGCAAGTGAAATGCAGGCCCCGGCCACGGACGACAAGGTTGCCGTGGTCATCGTCGCAGCCGGCCGCGGAGCGCGCGCCGGACAGGCCGATGGACCGAAACAGTACCAGAGCATCGGCGGCCGCGCCATCATCGCACGCACGCTGGACATGTTTCTGGAGCACCCGAGGACAGGCCCGGTCGTCGTCGCCATCCATGCCGACGACCGCGAGCTTTTTCGGCGGGCGGCGGGCGCCAGCGCCGATCGGGTCACTGCCATCGTTGGCGGATCGACCAGACAGGACTCCGTCCGGCTCGGGCTGTTGGCGCTGAGAGCTCATGCGCCGAGCCGGGTTCTGGTCCATGACGCTGTGCGTCCATTCGTCGATGCAGGCTTGATAGACCGCACGATCGAGGCCATCGGCGAGCGACAGGGAGCGCTGCCTGCCCTGCCCGTCGCCGACACGCTGAAGCGTGAGTCGGCAGCCGGCATGATCGGCGAGACGGTTTCCAGAGATGGGCTTCATGCCGCCCAGACGCCGCAAGGTTTTCCGTTCTGGCCGATCCTGGCGGCCCACGAAAAGGCCCATCATCTGGGCAAGGTGGATTTCACCGACGACGCCGCGATCGCTGAATGGGCGCATATTCCGGTGAAGATCGTTCCCGGCTCGCCGGACAATGTCAAACTGACCTGGGCAAGGGATATTGCGATGGCAGATCAGCGGCTTTCCGGAGAGCGGCCGCGGTTTCCGGACATCCGCACCGGCAATGGCTACGATGTCCACGCGTTCGAGCCCGGCGACCATGTCACTCTGTGCGGCATCTCGATCCCGCACGGCAAGAAGCTGTCTGGCCATTCCGATGCCGATGTCGCTCTCCACGCGCTGACCGATGCGTTGCTCGCCACTTGTGGTGCCGGCGACATCGGCACGCATTTCCCGCCTTCCGATCCGCAATGGAAAGGCGCGGCATCGCGGATATTCGTTGAACATGCGGCGAAACTAGTGCGCGAGCGCGGCGGCCGCATCGCCAATGCCGACATCACGCTGATCTGCGAGGCGCCGCGCGTCGGCCCGCATCGCGACGCCATGACCAAAATCCTTTCGGCGATGCTGGGAATTTCCGCCGACCGCGTCTCGATCAAGGCGACAACCAATGAAAAGCTCGGCTTTGTCGGTCGCGAGGAAGGCATTGCCGCCATCGCCACTGCCAGTGTCGTGTTTCCTGGTGACGTGCCCGAATAATGAGCAACAGCGAGATTGCAAACGCCCTGCTTCAGGCATGCCAACGACGCGGCATCATGCTGGCGACGGCTGAAAGCTGTACTGGCGGCATGATCATCGCCGCGCTGACCGACATCGCCGGCTCATCCACAGTGGTCGACCGAGGGTTCATCACCTATTCCAACGAAGCCAAGACCGAGATGCTTGGAGTCTCCGCCGTCATGCTTGACGCTCATGGTGCTGTCTCCCGCGAAACGGCGATCGAGATGGCAGCAGGAGCCCTGGCCCGTTCGCATGCCGGATTGACGCTTGCCGTCACCGGCATTGCCGGTCCGGGCGGCGGCTCGGCGGAAAAACCCGTCGGCCTTGTCTGGTTCGGTATCGCAGTGAGAGGTCGGCCAGCGGTCGCCGAACGCCAGCTGTTTGCCGACAAGGGCCGCGATTTCATCCGCCGGGAGACGGTCAGGCATGCGCTTGAACTGGGCTTGCGCGCGCTCGGTGAGGATCAGCTTGGTGTTGTTGCGCCGTAGATGATGCTGGCCCGCTTCTCAAAAGCCTCGGAGAACATGCGGAAAGCGCGATCGAACATTGTTCCCATCAGCGCGCCCAAAACGCGGCTCTTGAACTCATAGTCGATAAAGAAGCGGACATCGCAACCACCATCCGCCGGCTCGAAGCGCCAGACATTGCTCAGATATTTGAACGGACCATTGATGTATTTGACGTCGATGGCCTTCTCGTCGGGTTTCAGAAATACTTGCGTCGTAAAGGTTTCGCGGATCGCCTTGTAGCCGACACTCATGTCGGCGACGAGCAAGGTGCGTCCGTCGCGCTCCTTGCGCGAGCGAACCGTCAGCGCCTCGCAAAGCGGCAGGAATTGCGGATAGGATTCGATATCGGAGACCAGCGCGAACATCTGTTCCGGCGTATGGGCGACCCGGCGAGTGGCTTCAAATTTCGGCATGAAAACAGCGTGTTAGGCAGATTTCTTGAGAAGCGCTTCGCGCGCTGCGCGCAGCCTGGCGAAATCGTCGCCGGCATGGTGCGACGAGCGCGTCAGCGGGCTCGACGACACCAGCAGGAAGCCCTTGGTCTTGCCGATCGTCTCGAAGGCCTTGAACTCCTCCGGCGTGACGAAGCGGATCACCGGGTGGTGTTTCTTCGACGGCTGCAGGTACTGGCCGATGGTCATGAAGTCGACATTGGCCGAGCGCAGATCGTCCATCAATTGCAGGATCTCGTTTCGCTCCTCACCCAGGCCAACCATGATGCCGGACTTGGTGAAGATCGACGGATCGAGCTCCTTCACCCGCTGCAAAAGCCTGATCGAGTGGAAGTAGCGGGCACCCGGCCGCACCGTCAGATAGTTCGAAGGCACCGTCTCGAGATTGTGGTTGAAGACGTCGGGCTTCGCCGCCACCACGATCTCCAAAGCGCCATCCTTGCGCAGGAAGTCGGGCGTCAGGACCTCGATCGTCGTCGACGGCGTCGCTGCCCTGATGGCGCGGATGACTTCGGCGAAATGCTGCGCTCCACCGTCCGGGAGATCGTCACGGTCAACGGAGGTGATGACGACATGGCTCAGGCCCATCTGCTTGACCGCATGCGCGACACGCGCCGGCTCATCGGGATCGAGCGCAGTCGGAATGCCGGTGGCGACGTTGCAGAAGGCGCAGGCGCGCGTGCAGATCTCGCCCATGATCATGAAGGTCGCGTGCTTCTTCTCCCAGCACTCGCCGATATTGGGGCAGCCGGCCTCCTCGCACACCGTCACCAGTTTGTGCGACTTCACGATCTCGCGCGTCTCGGCATAGCCTTTCGACACCGGCGCCTTGACGCGGATCCAGTCGGGTTTGCGCAGCACCTCCTGATCGGGCCTGTGCGCCTTTTCGGGGTGCCGCAGTCGCGGCACATTGGCAATCGTGTCGAGGACAGTGACCATTTGAACCCCGGTTCATTTCGCGACCGCCTGCCCCGGCGTTCGCCTTTTCAACGTCATCTAAGGCTTTTCGGCGCAAAGAAAAAGGCCACGGCGGCGCATGTCGCTACAGCCTTTTTCGCATAGCAGATATCGACACAGGCTAACGGCGCACCAAGCGTCCGACCGCTATCAGCAGGCAGGCGCCGATGAAACCGGTGATCAGATAGGCGATCCAGCCGACGCCGAAGGCGCCGATGTTCAGGGCCTGCAGAATGGCATTCAGTACGACCGCGCCGGCAATGCCGAGGATGATGTTCATCATGATGCCGATGTTGCTCTTCATGAACATCTCGGCGAGCCAGCCTGCCAGACCTCCGATGATGATGGCTGCCACCCAGCCCACGCCGTTCACGTCCATATGCCCACTCCTCTGGTGATGGGTGATGATACATCCGGAAACGGGTTACCTTGCCGTCGAGTTCCCCCGGCTCCTGCGTGTGAGTCTCGCGCGGCCAATTTATCATGCGTTCCCAATCTGTCATGCATTCAACGCCCGGCCATAGGCGTCGAGCACGCTCTCCTTCATCATCTCCGACAGCGTCGGGTGCGGGAAGATCGTGTGCATCAGCTCTTCCTCGGTGGTCTCCAGGTTCATCGCCACGACGAACCCCTGGATCAGCTCGGTCACTTCGGCGCCGACCATATGCGCGCCAAGCAGCTGGCCGGTCTTCTTGTCGAAGATGGTCTTGATGAAGCCCTGATCCTCGCCGAGCGCGATCGCCTTGCCGTTGGCGCCGAACTGGAAGCGGCCGACGCGGATGTCCTTGCCCTCGGCCTTTGCCTTGGCCTCGGTCAAGCCGACGGAGGCGACCTGCGGGTTGCAATAGGTGCAGCCCGGAATTTTCAGCTTGTCGGTGGCGTGTACGCCGGGGAAATTGGCGATCTTCTCAACGCACACTACACCCTCATGCTCAGCCTTGTGGGCGAGCATCGGCGGTCCGGCGACGTCGCCGATTGCATAGATGCCGGGCACATTGGTCTTGCCGTAGCCATCGACGATGACGCAGCCGCGCTCGGTCTTCACGCCGAGCGCCTCGAGGCCAAGATTCTCAATGTTGCCCTGTACGCCCACAGCCGAGATCATGCGGTCGGCCGTGATCTTCTCGACCTTGCCGTCCTTCATCTCGACATGCGCCGTCACCGAGTTGGCACCCTTCTCGACCTTGGTCACCTTGGCTTCTAGGATGATATTCATGCCTTGCTTCTCGAACTGCTTCTGCGCGAATTTCGAGACCTCGGCGTCCTCGACCGGCATCACCGCCGGCAGCAGCTCGACCACCGTCACGTCCGCCCCCATGGTTCGGTAGAACGAGGCGAATTCGATGCCGATGGCGCCCGAGCCCATCACCAGCAGCGATTTCGGCATCTCCTTGGGCACCATCGCCTCGAAGTAGGTCCAGATCAGCTTGCCGTCGGGCTCGATGCCGGGCAGCGCGCGCGGCCTGGCGCCGGTCGCCAGGATGATGTGCTTGGCAGTGTAGGTGCCCTCGCCCTTGACACCCTTCGGCGCCGGCGGCTGCGGCTCCATCGGCTTCTTGGAAGATTTCGAAACGACGATTTCGCCTGGTTTATCGCCGGAAGCCGGCTTGGAGAGCTTGGCTTCGCCCCAGATGACGTCGACCTTGTTCTTCTTCATCAGGAAGGCGACACCGCCGTTGAGCCGCAGCGAGACCTTCCGCGAGCGGTCGACAACGGCGGCGGTATCGACGCTGACCTTGCCGTCGATCTTCAGCCCATAGTCCTTCAGGTGATCCGAATAGTGCATAATCTCGGCCGAACGCAGCAGCGCCTTGGTCGGGATACAGCCCCAGTTGAGGCAGATGCCGCCGAGATGCTCGCGCTCGACGATAGCCGTCTTGAAGCCGAGCTGGGCAGAACGCACCGCCGTGACATAGCCGCCGGGGCCGGAGCCGATGATGATGACGTCGTAGGATTCAGCCACGGATTTTCTCCCTGAGTCTCTAAAGTTCCAGCATGACGCGCACGACCGGAGCCAGTGCCTGGCCGATTCTTCGCGTGTTTTCCGTGTCGAGATGAACGCCGTCGAGCGGCGTCGTGCTGGCCACCGTGCCGGCGTCGAAGAAGCCGCAGCCGGCCTCGTCGGCAAGGGCGGAATATTGCGGCGCAAGCCGCCTGGATGCTTCATCGCCGCCGGCGAACATTTCCTTGAATTCGGCGTTGTCCGTGCGGCTAACGGCGGGCGGCGCGACAATCAGGATCTGCGGTGCTGGCCAGTCGAACGGATAGTCGTGACCGCGCACGATATCGATCAGGCGCTGCATGCCTTGCTTGGCCGCGACCGGATTGCCGTGGATCCACGGCTTCATGTCATTGGCGCCGAGCATGAAGATAATCAGGTCGATCGGCGCATGCGTCATCAGGATCGTCGGCAGCACTCTTGCGCCATTGCGGTCTGCCCCGGCCAGATGGTCGTCGAAGGCCGTGGTGCGGCCGTTCAAGCCTTCCGCAATCACTTCCACGCTGCCGCCCAATGCGGCCCGCAAAACGCTCGGCCAGCGATCTTCCAGCGGATGGCGGCCAAGGCTTGCCGCGTCATAGCCCCAGGTCAGCGAATCGCCGTAGCTGAGAATAGTTTTCATGTTTGCCCCACCTCAGCCGAAACTTGTCTGCGAGCGCCGCCAGCACCCGGACAGCCGTTGAACGATGATCGTAACGACACCCGGAAAAATGAAGGCGAAAAGGCTGGTGAAGGATTTCCGCACCGCCTTCGTCGCTCCTAGACCAGCATGCCCATCGGATTTTCGATCATGCGCTTGAAGGCGACGAGCAGTTCGGCGCCGAGCGCGCCGTCGACGGCGCGGTGATCGGTCGACAGCGTCACCGACATGATAGTGGCGACCTTGATCTCGCCGTTCTTCACCACCGCGCGCTGCTCGCCGGCGCCGACCGCCAGGATCGTCGCATGCGGGGGGTTGATGACAGCGGCAAAGTCCTTGACGCCGAACATACCGAGATTGGACACCGCCGTGGTGCCGCCCTGGTATTCCTCAGGCTTGAGCTTTCGGCTGCGGGCACGGCTGGCAAGATCCTTCATCTCGTTGGAGATGACGGAAAGCGTCTTTTCGTCGGCGCGCCGGATGATCGGCGTGATCAGACCGCCAGGGATCGACACCGCAACGCCGACATCGGCATGCTTGTGCTTGATCATGGCGCTTTCGGTCCACGATGCATTGGCATCCGGCACCGCCATCAGCGCCATCGCCATCGCTTTGATCACCATGTCGTTGACTGAGAGCTTGTAGGCGGGTGCCTCGCCCCCGTTGGTCTTCTTCACCGGGGCTGCCGCATTGATCTGCGTGCGCAAAGCCAGAAGCGCATCGAGCTCGCAATCGAGCGTCAGGTAGAAGTGCGGGATGGTGGTCTTGGCCTCGACCAGCCGCCGCGCGATCGTCTTGCGCATGCCGTCGTGCGGGACAAGCTCGTAGGAGCCCTCGGCAAACAGTTTCAGCACCTGCTCGTCCGACATCGCCTTCGGCGCGGCAGCGGCCGTTGCCGGTGAGCCTGCGGGCGCTGCCTTTGCTGCCGGCGCAGCGCCACCCGAAGCAATCGCCGCTTCGACATCAGCCTTGACGACGCGGCCATGCGGGCCGGAGCCCGCCACCGCCGAGACGTCGACGCCGGCGTCCTTGGCGATACGGCGGGCCAGCGGCGACGCGAAGATGCGGCCGTCCGGCGATTGGCCGATCTCCCCCCTTGTGAGGGAGATGCCCGGCAGGGCAGAGGGGGGCGAGACAGGCTGGGACGCTGGCGGGGCAGCGCCCCCCTCTGTCGACTTCGTCGACATCTCCCCCATGGGTGGGGAGATTGGCGCCTTGTCCTGCTTGGCCTCAGCCTTCGCTGGCGCGGCAGCGCCATCACTTTTTGCGGCACTGCCGTCACCGCCCTTTGCGGCGGCGCTAGGGTCCTCGCCTTCGGCAGCCAACACCGCGATCAGCGCGTTGACCTTCACACCTTCGGTGCCGGCCGGAACGACCAGTCTAGCGACCGTGCCCTCGTCGACCGCTTCGACTTCCATCGTCGCCTTGTCTGTCTCAATCTCGGCGATCACGTCGCCCGGCGAAACCTTATCGCCCTCCTTGACCAGCCACTTGGCGAGATTGCCCTCTTCCATCGTGGGCGAGAGGGCCGGCATGGTGATGTTGATCGGCATTTTGTCCTCCCGCCCTGCTCAGCGATATGTGACGGCTTTGACCGCCTCGACAACCTCGCCGACATTGGGCAACGCCAGCTTCTCGAGGTTCGCCGCATAGGGCATCGGAACGTCCTTGCCGGCAATGGTGATGACCGGCGCATCGAGGAAATCGAAGGCGCGCTGCGACACCTGGTTGGCGATATGATCGCCGACCGAGTTCTGCGGATAGCCTTCCTCCACCACCACCAGCCGATTGGTCTTCTTGACCGAGGCGATGATCGTGTCGAAGTCGAGCGGACGGACGGTTCTAAGGTCGATGATCTCGGCATCGATACCCATGCCGCGCAATTCGGCCTCGGCCTTGACTGCATAGGTCATGCCGATGCCAAAGGAGACGATGGTGACATCCTTGCCAGATTTGTGGATGCGCGCCTTGCCGATCGGCAGCACGAAATCGTCCATCTTCGGCACGTCGAAGGAATGTCCGTAGAGGATCTCGTTCTCGAGGAAGATGACCGGGTTCGGATCGCGGATCGCAGCCTTGAGCAGGCCCTTCGCGTCGGCCGCCGTGTAAGGCATCACCACCTTCAGGCCGGGGATGTGGCTGTACCAGGCGGCGTAACACTGCGAATGCTGGGCGGCGACGCGGGCAGCCGCACCGTTCGGCCCGCGAAACACGATCGGCGCGCCCATCTGGCCGCCGGACATATAGAGCGTCTTGGCGGCGGAATTGATGATCTGGTCAATCGCCTGCATGGCGAAGTTGAAGGTCATGAATTCGACGATCGGCTTCAGGCCGGCCATCGCGGCTCCGACACCGACGCCGGCAAAACCATGCTCGGTGATCGGCGTGTCGACGACGCGCCGCGCCCCGAATTCCTGCAGCAGCCCTTGCGTGATCTTGTAGGCGCCCTGGTACTCGGCGACCTCCTCGCCCATGATGAAGACATCGCCGTCGCGCCGCATTTCCTCGGCCATCGCGTCACGCAGCGCCTCGCGCACCGTGGTCGAGACCATTTCGGTGCCGGCCGGGATATCCGGATCGGCGGCGATTTCCAGTTTTGGTGCAGCAGCTACAGGCGCTGCGGCCGGCGTCTGCGCAGGTGCCTTTTCTTCGGCTGCAGCTGGAGCTTCTGCCTTTGCCGGCGCCTCCGCTTTGGCGGGTGAGGCAGCCTTGCCGACATCAGCAACACTTTCACCATCCTGCAGAAGCACGGCAATCGGCGTGTTGACCTTGACGCCTTCGGTGCCCGCCTCAATCAGGATCTTGCCCAACGTGCCTTCGTCGACGGCTTCGACTTCCATCGTCGCCTTGTCGGTCTCGATCTCGGCAATGACGTCGCCGGCAACAACCTTGTCGCCTTCGTTTTTCAACCACTTGGAAAGATTGCCCTCTTCCATGGTCGGCGAGAGAGCGGGCATGAGAATTTCGATCGGCATGTCCTTGCCCTCTCGTTACAATACGATGTCGGTCCAGAGCTGGGACGGATCCGGCTCCGCGTCGTTCTGGGCGAATTCGGCCGCATCGGCGACGACGTCGCGGACCTCCTTGTCGATGGCCTTGAGCTCATCCTCGCTTGCCCACTTCTTCCCGATCAGGCGCGCCTTGACCTGCTCGATCGGGTCACGCTCGGAGCGCATCTTCTGCACTTCTTCTTTGGAGCGGTATTTGGCCGGATCGGACATCGAGTGGCCGCGGTAGCGATAGGTCTGCATTTCGAGGATCAGCGGGCCCTTGCCGGCGCGGCACCATTCGGTGGCGAGATCGCCGGCTGCCTTCACCGCACGCACATCCATGCCGTCGACCTGGATGCCGGGAATCTTGAACGAGGCGCCGCGGTGCGAGAAATCCGTCTCGGCCGACGAGCGCGAGACCGAGGTGCCCATGGCGTAGCGGTTGTTCTCGATGATGTAGATCACCGGCAGCTTCCACAGCGAAGCCATGTTGAAGCTCTCGTAGACCTGGCCCTGGTTGGCAGCGCCGTCACCGAAATAGGTCAGCGTCACGTTGTTGTTGCCGCGATAGCGGTTCGCAAAAGCGAGGCCGGTACCGAGCGACACCTGCGCGCCGACAATGCCGTGGCCGCCGTAAAAATGCTTTTCCTTGGAGAACATGTGCATGGAGCCACCCTTGCCCCTGGACAGGCCGCCGCGGCGCCCTGTCAGTTCGGCCATGACCCCGCGCGGTGACAGTTCCATAGCCAGCATGTGGCCGTGGTCGCGGTAGGCGGTGATCATCTGGTCACCATCGATCAGCGCCATCTTCATGCCGGTGACAACCGCTTCCTGGCCGATATAGAGATGGCAGAAGCCGCCGATGAAGCCCATGCCGTAAAGCTGCCCGGCCTTTTCCTCGAAGCGGCGGATGAGCAGCATGCGACGGTAGGCGTCAAGCTCCTCGCCCTTGGTGAAATCGACAGGTTTGGGGGTGGAAAGTCCCGACGATTTAACGTCGGATTTGGATTTGGCAGGCGCTTTTCTGGCGGCGGTGGCCATGCATCACTCCCTGTTGGCGTCTCTTCGTGGACACTGAGGGAGATCAGTTCTCCCCACCGATTTGAGGGAGGCTAACATGCGAGAAAGCGTTTCGCCATGCTGAAAAACGCATGGCTGGCATGCATCTAAGCGGTTAAAATCATTGCAAATATCACCGATTAACTTAAATCTAGTTATTTTGCCTTGGCTGGCAGCATGATGGTAATCTCGTCGGCCTGGGACAGATTGAGCGCCTTGCGCGCCTGCTCGTCGAGCATGTCCTTCTCCAGCGTGCCCTCATGCATCAGTTGGACGCGCCGCTCAAGATCGACCCGGCGCGCCTTGACGGCATCGAGCTTGCCCTGCAATTCGACGGTTTCGGCTTCAAGCTGATATTTGGAATAGATGCCGAACTCACCGTGATAAGCGTGGAAACCGAAATAGGCCAGGAACGCCACGCAGAGCGAGGGGATGATCAGCCGGCCGGTGTTTCTCTGCTTGTGCTGGCGCGTCCACATGGTCCAAATCCTTCGTCGTACTGTTCTCGCCCGATTGTGCTTAATGGACGGTTACGGGCGGCTGGATTGGCGCTGAAAAACAAAAAGGGCGGGAATGTCCCCGCCCTCGTCATTCCGGATCTTGCTGGAATCAGCTTTTCACGATCGACTTGCCGGCGTAGCGCGCCTGCTTGCCGAGCTCTTCCTCGATGCGGATGAGCTGGTTGTACTTGGCCATGCGGTCGGAGCGCGACAGCGAGCCGGTCTTGATCTGCCCGCAATTGGTGGCAACGGCGAGATCGGCAATGATCGAATCTTCGGTTTCGCCCGAGCGGTGCGACATCACAGCGGTGTAGCCAGCCTTGTGCGCAGTCTCGACGGCATCGAGCGTCTCGGTCAGCGAACCGATCTGGTTGACCTTGACCAGGATCGAATTGGCGACACCCATGCGGATGCCATCGCGCAGCCGCGCCGTATTGGTAACGAACAAATCGTCGCCGACCAGCTGGGTCTTCTTGCCGATGAGATCGGTCAGCGTCTTCCAGCCGTCCCAGTCGTCCTCGGCCAGCCCGTCCTCGATCGTGATGATCGGATAGTCGGCGGCGAGCTTGGCCAGGTATTTTGCCTGGGCCTTTGGGTCACGGGTCTTCTTCTCGCCTTCGTAGACGTAATTGCCGTTCTTGAAGAACTCTGTCGCCGCGCAGTCGAGGCCGAGCGCGACCTCCTCGCCCGGTTTGAAGCCGGCCTTCTCGATCGATTCCATGATGAAGTCGAGCGCAGCGGGCGCGCTCTTCAGGTTAGGAGCGAAGCCACCCTCGTCGCCGACATTGGTGTTGTGGCCGGCGTCCTTCAGCTTCTTCCTCAGCGTATGGAAGATTTCCGAACCCCAGCGCACACCGTCGCGCAACGTCGGCGCGCCGATCGGCAGGATCATGAATTCCTGGAAATCGATCGGGTTGTCGGCGTGTGCACCACCGTTGATGATGTTCATCATCGGCACCGGAAGCACATGCGCCTTGGTGCCTCCGACATAGCGGTAGAGCGGCAGGCTGGCCGCTTCCGCCGCAGCCTTGGCCACTGCCAGCGAGACGCCGAGGATGGCATTGGCGCCGAGCCGGCTCTTGTTTGGCGTGCCGTCGAGCTCGATCATCGTCTGGTCGATGCGAATCTGATTTTCGGCCTCCATGCCGCCGATCGCCTCGAACAGCTCGCCGTTGACGGCTTCGACAGCCCCGAGCACACCCTTGCCGAGGTAGCGGGCGCCGCCGTCACGCAGCTCGACCGCCTCGTGAGCGCCGGTCGAAGCACCGGACGGCACGGCGGCGCGGCCCATCGAACCGTCTTCCAGCACCACGTCGACCTCGACGGTCGGATTTCCACGGCTATCCAGGATTTCACGCCCGACTATGTCGACGATGGCGGTCATTGCGATGTCCCCGATTGATCGATTGAAGCGTCGCGCACCTCTTAGCCAAAGCGCCGCAAAACGCAATCGGGGCGCTCGCAAATATTGGCGCTCCCCCTGTCCTGCCGATTCACGAAGCGCAAATCGCTGTTATCATAAGTCATGCGCAGCATGATGGTTTCTGGTCTATGGTTGTGGCTGCGAGGGGCGAAACAGGAGGAGTTTCGCCATGTCCCAGTTAGGCGGTATCGTGAGTTTGCTCCTGATCGCGGCTGCATTCCTGACGTCTTGCAACAATCAGCAGCCTCAACAGGGCGCGATGCAATTGTCGGTCCTTCACGCGGCGGAGTAGATCTCTCGCACAAAGGCCCCCGCATGATGCGGGGGCCTTTTCGATTCCGGCCTGTCCAGCTAATGCCAGTAAGGATCGACCTTGTAATAGTTGTATGACGCGTCGCGCGCAGCCTCACCGTCGGCGCCGGTCAGTTCATTGATCGAATATGCGGGAGCAGCTTTCAGCTGTTCCGTGGAGAACGGCACGACATAGCCGCCCTTGTTCTCGTCATAATCGAGGCTCGCCCACGGAATGGCGTGATATTTCTCGCCGATGCCGAGAAATCCGCCAAAACCGATCACCGCAAACATGATGCCGTTCGAAGTCTTGTCGAGCATGACGTCTTCGATGCTGCCGATGTGCTTGCCTTCGGTATTGTAAACCGTTGTGCCGATGACCCGCGAGGCGGCAATGGCCTCGGTGTGTCCTGTCTGGGTTGTCATGGTGTATTCCTCTCTGTCGTCTGACACTATGCATTGACAATGAGAGGCGCTGACGAAGGTTCCAGACTTTTGAGGGCGCAGGCGATCACTCCGCGAGAATGAAGGTGACCTTCATATTGACGCGATAAGCAACGATCTTGCCCTCCTCGACGACGACCTTCTGGTCCTGGATCCAGGCACCTTCGACATTCTTCAAGGTTTTTGAGGCGCGCGCAATTCCCTGTTCGATGGCGTCCTGAAAGCTTTTTTCCGAAGACGATGTGATTTCGGTGACGCGGGCGACGGACATGGCTTCCTCCTGCCAGATGCTCAGTTGCCGGGCGAGCCTACAACCGGCCCTTGCCGGCGGCTAGAGCAAAGGATGTTCAAGTTGAACCAGGTCAACCTGCGTTCTTGGCGACGCGATCGAGCGCCATCAGCCGTTCGAGCAGTGCCGGAAGATCCTTGAACGGCACCATGTTGGGGCCGTCGGAGGGTGCATTGTCGGGATCCTGGTGCGTCTCGATGAAGACGCCGGCGACACCGACCGCAACTGCCGCCCGCGCCAGCGTTTCGACGAAGCGCCGATCGCCGCCCGATGAGCCGCCTTGCCCGCCAGGCTGCTGAACGGAATGGGTTGCATCGAAAATCACGGGCGCGCCGATCTCGGCCATGATCGGCAGGGCGCGCATGTCGGACACCAGCGTGTTGTAGCCGAACGACGCGCCGCGCTCGGTGACCAGCACATTGGCATTGCCGGAACCGGTGATCTTGGCGACGACGTTCTTCATGTCCCACGGCGCCAGGAACTGGCCTTTCTTCACATTGACCGCCTTGCCGGTCCTCGCTGCCGCGATCAGCAGATCGGTCTGGCGGCTGAGGAAGGCCGGAATCTGCAGGATATCGACATGCGGCGCCACGACCGCGCACTGCTCTTCCGTATGGATATCGGTCAGGACCGGCAGCGAGAATTCCCTGCGAAGCTCATCGAACACCGGCAGCGCCGCCTCGAGCCCGGCGCCGCGCGTCCCACCGAGCGAGGTGCGGTTGGCCTTGTCGTAGCTGGTCTTGTAGACCAGCCCGATACCGAGCCTCCCGGTCAGTTCCTTCAGCGCACCGGCCATATCGAAGGCATGCTGGCGCGATTCCAGTTGGCATGGGCCGGCAATCAGCGAGAGCGGCAAAGTGTTGCCGAAGACGACCTTGCCGACGGTCACCAACGAATTGGGCGCCAGGGAATTGGGCTTGCTCATTTGATCTCCCGGAAAATGAAGGCAGCGCCCTGTCCGGGTGCCGGCCGCACGACAATATCATTGCCGCGTATGTCGTGTTCGATGGAATTGGCTACAAGCAGCCTTGCGACGACGTCGGCGCGCTGGACCGAAAAGACGATCCCCGCAAATCGGAATTTTGACGGCGCACCTACCGGCATGCCGAAGCGCTCCGCAATAGCTGCAGGATCGAGCACGGTCAGGGTCGCATTCGGCAACTCAAACACATCGCTGTCTCCCTCCCCGATGCCTGCCGCGATCGAAATCAATCGGTGCTGCTCTGAAGGCACATCGCTAACCGCCACGACTTCGGCTGTGCCGGTTGCGCCGTTGGCATGGGCCTGCAACGCCGTGCGGTCCCCCTTGGGCGCATTGATCCGCTCGCAGGCGAACAGGAATGCGTCCGTTGCCCCGCTGCCGGAAGCGAAGGCCAGTTTGAACGATGCCGTATCGCTCTTTCCCGTCGCATCGGTGAAGGCCCGCGAAAAGCTCAGCATATCTCCTGCCGACAGGTCGGCCTCGACATAACGTGCATGATCCTGATCGGCATTGCGGGTACCCAGGGCCACAGCGGAAAATCCTTCATTGCCGCATTTGTCGCGATAGATGCGATCTCGCGCGACGAAGACATTGCCCTTGGCAATCGCATTTCCCGCGATTTGCTCGCTCCCGACCGCAAGCGGTTCGAGATAGGTACCGTCGGCGAGGAAGACGCAGCAGTTCTCAGTACCGAAAGGATGAAGGCCGGTCGGCGCCACGATAAAGCCAAGCGAGCCCAACCGCGCCCGCGCCACCTCGAGGCTCGCAGTCGGCAGCACTAGGTGATCGAGCGGACGAGGGCTTGGCGGTGTTGTGGTCATTGCCGGCGCGATGTGCATCATTCCGGAAATTGGTTCAAGAGCTTCGCCTGAAGCCGCGAGAATCCAGGCGGCTGATCGCCGGTCGAGAGTGCGCGAAAAATCGGCATGCTTGTCGCTGTCGAATACCGGCCTACGTCACCCATATGAGAAATGTCTTGTTGGTAGCCGCGGTGATCGTTGCGATTGCAGTTATTGCAGTGCTGATCTGGAACGCCCCAAAGCAGCCAGGCGTCGACCCGGCAGAGCGGTCTGCCGTCCAGACGGAATAGGAGCGCTTTATCTTGTGTATTGCGAGAGCGCCGGCCGGGCGTGCGGCAGAAGATCGAGCCCGTTTCTTTCGGTCGCCGCCTCGGCCGGCGAGGGGCAGACAAATTCCCCGCCCGGCTATTTCGCCGGACGTCGGAAAAGGCATCTTCTGTCACAGGCGCTCGGTCAGGCCGCCACGACATCGGCCGAATAACGCAGTTCGCGCAAAGGTTTGACCTGGCTGGTTGTCTCGGCGTACAGCGGATGCGCCTTGTAGGCGGCGAGAGCCGCATCGTCCTCAAATTCGGCATAGACGACCACATCGATCGCATCCGACAGCGGATCGACCTTGGTGTTGAGGCTCACTTCGAAGATGCAGGAATGCGGGATCTTGGCCAGCGCCAGCAAGCCCTTGCGCACGGCCTCCACATCCTCCTTGCGCCGAGCGCTAAAGAAAACGATATGCCGGATCAAGCCAAGCCTCCTCGATCGATTTGCGCACCTTTTGTGTCAGCAAAAACGTCGCGTCAACCGGCAACGATGTCGCGCCGATGGCACTTGGACAGCGGAGAGCTTAGACCGTGCCGGTTATATAACGCACGACGCGCGACATCTCCCTGACCGTGACGTCGAGATAGTGGCCATGATTGTAAAGGCCGTCCCAGATCAGGAAGAAGGCGATGGCGCAGATGACGATAACATAACGCATCGCTAAAACTATCGCATACGGGCTGCCGCAACCATAGCGATTCCGAAGCTGGCGGCCACGTTGGCTTCCTGCCAGCTTGAAGTTCCCATTGATGACGTGGAAAATCGTGGAGAACTCACTGGAAAGCGCTGAAGCTCCGGCTGGCGGGGCTGTGCGTTTTCGTTCGAGGCCGCCCGTTTCCCAATCGAATGCTATTGGGAGCGGCGTTCGATCAGATGTCCGCCAGGTGGTCACCCAGGTGGTCACAAGGCGTAGCGGTTTTCAGAGGGTGATGCGGTACTTCGCAAACCCCGCTTCGCCCTCGCCCGCCGATTCGATCTTCAGCGATTTCACCTCAGCGATAAAATCCTTCGCCTTGGCGCCTGTCTCGAACACGACGCTGGTTCCAGGCAATGGCGCAAACGACCAGTTGGAGTCCGCCGACGGGTTGATCGTGCCCTGATTGATGATGAAGCGCACGATCACGTCGCGGTTGGTGTCCGGCGCCTCGTAGATGATCTTCGAGGCATTGATCTCCGGAAAATTGCCACCGCCACCGGCACGGTAATTGTTGGTCACCACGACGAATTTCTGTGCCAGATCAATTGGCTTTCCGTCGAACTTCAAGTCGACAATGCGGTTTGAACCGGCATTCGCCAGCCCGCCTTTCGGATCATATTTCGACGGCTGCGACAGGTCGATCCTGTAGGTGACGCCGTCGATGACGTCGAAATTGTAGGATGGAAAATCGGTGTTGATGAGCGCCTGGTCGGCCTTGCCCGGCTCGATCCGGTTGAAGATGCCGGCCGACATTTCCAGCCATTCCTTCACCTCCGCCCCGGTGATTTCGACCGCGCGGACGGTGTTCGGATAGAGATAGAGATCAGCGACGTTCTTGATGGCGATATCGCCCACCGGCACGTCGGTGTAGTAGTCGGCGCCGTTGCGTCCGCCTGCCTTGAATGGCGCCGCCGCCGACAGCAGCGGCACATCCTTCCATTTGGTGTTCTTGAGGATGTCCTTCAGATACCAGCTCTGCGCCTGGCTGACGATCTGTACCGATGGGTCGTCGGCGACCAGCGCGAAGTAGGAATAGAGTGGCGCCGAGGTCTTGCCGACGGGCCGGCGCACATAGGCAAGCGTCGCCTCGTGGTCCTGCTTGAGCGCATCGACAATGTGCTGGTCGTCGGCGACCGTCGCCTTGTTCTTTTTTTCGACCCGCTCAAAGATCGGCCGCGCCTCGGAGGTGGCCGAAACAACCCGCCATTGCGACCCATCGCGCTCCAGCAACAAGTCGATCAGCCCCATATGCGAGCCCCAGAAGCCACCCATCACGGCGGGCTTGCCTTGCAGCGTGCCTTTTTCGGTGTCGACGGCTTCGAGCGACTGAAAGTCCTTCTTGCCGGGGAAGACAAGATGCTGGTGGCCGGTGAAGACAGCGTCGATACCCTCCACGCCGGCAACGAAGAACGAGGCGTTCTCCATCATCTCGCCCTGCTTGATGTCGATGCCGGAATGGGAAAGCGCGATGACGATATCGGCGCCCTCCTCCTTCATTTGCGGCACCCACGCTCTGGCCGCCTCGACGATGTCGCGCGTCTTGACGTTGCCCTCGAGATTCTTCAAGTCCCAGACCATGATCTGCGGCGGCACGAAGCCGATGATGCCGATCCTGATCGGCTGCTCGGCACCCGACCCATCCCTGATCTTCTTGTCGAGGATGACATAGGGCGTGAGATAGAGCTTGTCGTCGCGCGGATTCGCGGCGAGTGCGGTGCCGCGGACCAGGTTCGCGCAGACGAACGGAAAATTGGCGCCGGCCAGCACCTTGTCCATGAAAGACAGGCCGTAATTGAACTCATGGTTGCCGAGCGTGGAGCATTCGTAGCCGAGCAGGTTCATGCCTTTCATGATCGGGTGGAGGTCGCCCTCTTTCATCCCCTTCTCATAGGCGATGTAGTCGCCCATCGGGTTGCCCTGCAGAAGGTCGCCATTGTCGATCAGCATCGCGTTGGTGGCTTCCTTGCGCACCGCCGCGATCAGCGAGGCCGTCCGCGACAACCCCATCGTGTCGTTCGCCTTGTCGGCGTAGTAATCGTAAGGCAGTACGTTCACATGGATGTCGGTCGTCTCCATGATCCTGAGGTGCGCCTGGTTGGCCTGTGCGCGAGCGGAGAACGGATGCAGCATGATCAGCGCTCCCGTAGCGGCGGCACTCGCCAGCAACGAACGGCGGGACACGTGATGGAGCGGCTGGGACACTGTTTTTCCTTCTTCGACAATGCGAGAGTTTGCAAAGCTTCGCGCCGAAATCCTCCCATGTCCATCGGGAAGTCCGGCCGGTCAGGAAGTCCAATCGATCAGCAAGAGGTGACGTGCGAATGAACATCCGCAGGCAGAACGTCAGCCCTTGTCGTCATCGCCTTGCGTGATCAGCCGCGCGCTGCGTTGACCGGTGAAGTAGATCCATAGCCAGCTCAGCGAAACCGCAAGCCGGTTGCGGAAACCGATCAGGAAGTAGATATGCGCTAGGCCCCACAGCCACCAGGCGGGTCGGCCAGTGAGCTTGATCCAGCCGAAATCGATCGCCGCGGCGCGCTTGCCGATCGTCGCCAGATCGCCGTCATGCCTGTAGCGGAACGGCCGCGGGGCGGTGTCGCCGGCAAGCCGGGCCTTGATTGTCGCGGCGACGTGCCGGCCCGCCTGCTTGGCGGCCGGCGCAACGCCGGGCACCGGACGGCCGTCCGGCCGCGGGACGCGTGCTGCGTCACCAATGACGAAGATCTCGTGGCTCCCCGGCACGGTCAGGTCGGGCTCGACGAGCACCCTGCCCGCCCTGTCGGCCGCCGCCCCCAGCCATTCGGCGGCCGGCGAAGCGGCAACGCCGGCTGCCCACAGGATCGTCCTTGCCGGCAAATGCTTGTCGCCGAAGACGACACCTTCGGCATCGCAGCGTGTAACGGCTTGACCGAGTTCGACCGTCACGCCGAGCCGCTCGAGCGCCTGCCTGGCGTAGTCGGAGAGTTCCGGCGCGAAATTGGCAAGTATTCGATCGCCGGCTTCGATCAGCACCACGCGTGTCTTTCGCGTATCGATGTTGCGGAATTCGCCGCGCAGCGTGTCGTGCGCCAGTTCGGCGATAGTGCCGGCCAGTTCCACGCCGGTCGGTCCGCCTCCGACGATCGCCAGCGTCAGCAGTGCCTGGCGCTTTCCGGGATCGGATTCCCGCTCGGCCTGCTCGAATGCCAGAAGGATGCGCCGGCGAACAGTGGTGGCGTCCTCCAGCGTCTTCAGCCCTGGCGCAAAAGGTTCCCACTCGTCATGGCCGAAATAGGCGTGGCGGGCGCCGGTGGCCAGCAGCAGCGTGTCGTAGGCGACCGTCTTGCCGTCATCGAGCAGCACGTGCTTGCCGGCGCGATCGACGCCGCTGACGGTGGCAAGTAGTGTCGTAACGTCTTTGCGCTTGCGCAGGAGATGGCGGATCGGCCAGGCAACTTCCGAGGTCGCCAGCGCCGTGGTCGCGACCTGGTAGAGCAGCGGCTGAAAGAGGTGGTGGTTGCGCTTGTCGATCATGGTGATTCGTACCGGCGCGCCCGCCAGTGTGCGGGTGAATTCGAGGCCGCCGAACCCTGCCCCGACGACGACGACCTGATGGCTGATTTCGCTCATCTCATTCACCCTAGAGTAAGATCAAGCTCGATGTAGGTGTTTTTGTGCAGTGCAACAACGAGCGGTCTTCCCAGTGCTTGGGATTCGCCGTTCGATGTCGCGAATGCACATGTCGCATCTTGCTGCCGGGTATAGCCTCGTCGAAACGGGACAACAGGGGTTAAACTTGCCTAGCGATCATGACGATGAAGGTCTGGCGCAGTATTCCTCGCCGCCTTGCTTCATGCACGAACTTGACCCGGAATTCCGGGTGCCGCTATCCGACTGGAGCGAGGTCAAACGCTGGCGCAAGGCCGAGCGCGAGCGCCTGATCGCGGCACGTCTGGCTGTTGCCGCCGACGCGCGGGCGGCAATGTCGCAGCGCATCGCCGAAGGTCTTGACACGCTCATCGGTGACATCGACGGCCGCATGGTCAGCCTCTACTGGCCGTTTCGCGGCGAGCCGGATCTGCGACCCTGGATGGCCTCCATCAACGCGCGCGGCGGCCGCACCGCGTTGCCGGTTGTCATCGACAAGGGCCAGCCACTGGTCTTTCGTGGCTATGCACAAGGCGACCGGCTGGAAAAGGGTGTCTGGAACATCCCGATCCCGGCGGAAGGCGATCCGGTGCTGCCCGACATCGTCATTTCGCCGATCGTCGGCATCGATCCCCAGCATTATCGCCTCGGCTATGGCGGCGGCTTCTTCGACCGGACGCTGGCGGCGATGCCCTTCAAGCCGCTAGTCATCGGTGTCGGCTACGAACTGCAGCGCATCGCTACCATCTACCCGCAACCGCACGACATCCCGATGGACCGGGTGGTGACAGAGCTTTCAAATCCTAGCAGAGTCTGTCTGAAAACTCGCTCTGCCGAGGCGGATGGGGTGGTTTTCGAGAACCGGAGCGGAGCGGACTTTTGAGTCCGTGAGCAACGGAAGCGGAGAAAACCGCGTCAGGCGTCCGGCAGAGTAGAGTTTGCAGATGGACTCTACGCCAGTTCCGGCTTCATCCCCATCGCCGTCCGGTCGACGATCTCGCGCAGGGCGAAGGATGAATTGATCTTCGTCACATGCGGCATCGCCGATAGCCACTCCTTGTGGATGCGTTCATAGTCGACGAGGTCCTTCGCCGCGATGCGCAGGATATAATCGTATTCGCCCGACATCAGGTGGCAGGACAGAACGTTCGGGCAGCGCTTTATCGCCGCCTCAAAATCCGACAGCGTCTTCTCGAATTGCCCCGACAGCGATATATGCACGATCGCCGTCATCTGGTGGCCGAGCGCGGCATTGGACAGCCGCGCATGATAGCCGCGGATGGTTCCGGATTTCTCCAGATTGTCTAACCGCCGCGAGCAGGCCGACTGCGACAGGCCGACCTTCTCGGCGAGTGCCGCATTGGGTATCCGCCCATCCTTCTGCAACGTCTCGAGAATGGCGATATCGATCCTGTCGAGCGGCATTTTTCGTGGTTCTTTCGAAAATTCGTCTATTTTGCGCAACGATTATCGAACTGCGCCCATTAGCGCAAGCGCATTCGCAAACACTTGCGCAGCGATTCGTGGTCTACTGCACCAATACAGGGAGTGAGCCCAAAGGGGCCTGATCAGGAGAATAAAAATGCGCGTCGGTTGCCCTCGGGAAATCAAGAATCACGAATACCGCGTCGGCCTGACGCCGGGCTCGGTCCGCGAATATGTCGCGCATGGTCATGAAGTGCTGGTCGAGACCGGCGCCGGCGCCGGCATCGGTGCCGACGACAACGCTTATCGCGCCGCCGGCGCCACCATTGCCAAGACTGCCGCCGACGTGTTTGCCAAGTCCGACATGATCGTCAAGGTCAAGGAGCCGCAGCCCAACGAATGGGTGCAGCTCCGTGATGGCCAGATCCTCTACACCTATCTGCATCTCGCTCCGGATCCGGACCAGACCAAGGGCCTGCTGGCCTCCGGCGTCACCGCGATTGCCTACGAGACCGTCACCGATGACCGCGGCGGCCTGCCGCTCCTGGCGCCGATGTCGGAAGTCGCTGGTCGCTTGTCGATCCAGGCTGGCGCCACCGCGCTGCAGAAAGCCAATGGCGGCCGCGGCGTGCTGCTCGGCGGCGTGCCCGGCGTGCTGCCCGGCAAGGTTACCGTGCTCGGTGGCGGTGTCGTCGGTCTCCACGCGGCCAGGATGGCGGTCGGCCTCGGCGCCGACGTCACCATCATCGATCGCTCGATCCCGCGCCTGCGCCAGCTCGACGACATCTTTGGCGGCCGCGTACACACCCGCTACTCAACCGTCGAGGCGCTGGAAGAGGAATGTTTCTCCGCCGATATCGTCATCGGCGCCGTGCTGATCCCGGGTGCAGCCGCGCCAAAGCTCGTCACTCGCGAAATGCTGTCCGGCATGAAGAAAGGCGCTGTGCTTGTCGACGTCGCCATCGACCAGGGCGGCTGCTTCGAGACCTCGCACGCCACCACTCATGCCGAGCCGACCTACGAGGTCGACGGCGTCATCCACTACTGCGTCGCCAACATGCCGGGCGCGGTGCCGGTCACCTCGGCGCATGCGCTCAACAACGCGACGCTGCATTACGGCCTGCAACTCGCCGACAAGGGGCTGAAGGCGCTGGTCGACGACCACCACCTGCGCAATGGCCTCAACGTCCACAAGGGCAAGATCACCAATCGCGCCGTGGCCGAGGCGCTCGGCTACGAGCTAGTCGAGCCGAAGGCAGTCCTGGCGGCCTGACCTCCGTCCGAAAGTACAGCTTCCTCCTGTCGACCGCCGGTTCGTTCCGGCGGGTTTTTCTTTCCGCGGAAAATAAGGGCAACAAAAAAGCGGAGCCAAAGCCCCGCTTTCCTCTGATATCGAGATTTTCCGCCGGTTCATCCGCGGTCGGCAAAATCGATCGACGGTTATCTTTTAGCGCGGCAATGCGACGGGAGTACGACAGCCGCGAGCACCATCGGCGCGGTTCGTCCTTTCACGCCCGCTCGATGCGGCACTGATAGCAATTGTTGCGCGCCGAGCGGACGTGGACGTAGGCGATGTCGTCACGCTCGAACAACGTCTCCGCCCGCGCCGCTATGGCGTCTGTCGGAATGACGCCGCCGCTGCCATAGACGATGCGATCATCCTTCCCGTAGCCGCGCACGATATAGTCGGTGCTTTCGAGCATTTCGGGAAGCGCATCGGTCTCGCCGGCACGCGCGCACTCCTCCGCATGCAGGAAGATCGGCCCGGTCTCGGCGTAGGGCTGCAGTTCCGGAAACGGCCGATAGGCCAGGATGAGATAGGCGTCGCCGGCAGCGACATTCCTGAGGCAATGCCGGCACGGCATGCCGTCGCCGTCGGAAATCATCCGCTCGGGCGTACGGCCATAAGCGTCCGGCCCGCCGCGCTGCAAGGCTCTCACATCCTCGGTCGGCAATGCTTTGAACTGGATGGTCATGGTGAAATCTCCGGTGTCGCTAACCTGGAAATTACGCTCCTGCCTTAGCGCTTCCCACCCGATTCCTGCCAAGCGATCTTTAGCGATTGTGTTAGGTTGAGATTCAGGTCAGGCCGAGCCGAGGATCGTGATTTTCGAAAACCGGAGCGGAGCGTACGCGGGCACCGAAAGTGCAGGAAACCGCCGTTCGTAGGCCGGCATCACCTGAATATCAGCGCCCTAGTCCATGAGGGCATCAAGGCCACGCACCAGCCCGGTGACCTCCTGCACCCGCCGGATGGCGAGTAGCGTGCCGGCTACGTAAGGAGCGGCGGACGATCCGGCATCATGGCGGATGGTCAACCGCTCGTCGGGCAGGCCGAACAGCGCCTCACAGGAGAGGATGTAGGAAGGCAGGCGAAGCGCATGCACCTGCACCCCCTGGCCCGCACCAACCGCGGCGCCGCGTGTGCCCGGCACACCTGAGACCTCCGCGACTGGCCGCGCCGTCGATGCCTTGCGGACGTCGGCCAGCGCTTCCGCAAGCTCGCGCGCGGTGCCTGACGGCGCGTCGGGCTTCTTGGCGCTGGCATAGTCGATGACCTCGACGTCGGGCACATATTTCGCCGCCATAAGGGCAAAACGCTTCATCAACGTAGCGGTGATCGAAAAATTGCCGGCCGCGATCACACCGACCTTATTGGCACGCGCCGCGGCATCGATATCGACGTAATCGGCGGCCCCAAGCCCCGAAGTGCCGATCACCACATGCCGTCCCTTCGAGATGGCGTGCAGCGCATGGTCTTTCACCACATGCGGCTTGGTGTAGTCGACCAGCACATCGGACGGCACCTCCAGCGCCTCCGCCAGCGAGGCGGAAACGGTCACGCCATTGGCCGGCATGCCGACCAGCAGCCCGGAATCCTGCCCGGCGCCGCTGCGTGAAACCGCGCCGGCCAGCGCCATATCGGCTTGCGCCCCGATCGCCGGCACCAGCGCCTTGCCGACCCAGCCGGTCGCGCCGGCCATCACTACCCGTATTGCCATCGTCCGATCCTTTCGCGCCATCACCGTTGGACTTGTCCGGCTCATTCAAGCCGAGTTCCTCTTTGAGCGTTGATCCAGAGGCTTCGGCCCTGCTGGAACAACAAAAAGTCAGTTCCAGGAGAAATCACGGCTGCATGACACTGGCCGAGCGCTCGGCGAAAGACATCGGATGTACGATCTCTTTCTTTTGCGCCACCGGCGTAAAACCGAGTTTCTGGTAAAGCGGCAATGCCGCGGGATGATCCAGCGTGCAGGTCTGCACCGTCACCCGCTTTGGCCCGTGCGACCAGGCAGCGTCAATCGCCGCCCCCAGATACCAGCGGCCGATGCCTTGCCCGGTCGCGTGCTCCATCATGCCGAAATAGGCGAGTTCCACCTCCTCAGGCAGGTGCGGCTTGAGGTCGAAAAAGCCGGCCGGCGCACCGTCGAGATAAAGCACCCTGATGTCGCGATCCTCGCGGTGGATACCTGCCGAAAGCTCCTCGTCGCTAAGCCGCAGCACGTTGACCCAATGCCATTTGCGCCCCACCCGGTCCATCAGGTAGCGGTAGAAATGCAGCGGGATGTCTTTGGTCTTCAGCAGGGCGATCTGGCGATTGTACGGCAACGGCGGCAAATAAGCCGGCGGCACATGCATTTCGAGGAACGTCACCGTAACCTCGATGTCTTCCAGCGCTCCGTCTTCCATCGCCGTCATTCCTTGCCCGTCACAACGGGCGTATCACCTAGCCCGCCCCATTCCGTCCATGAGCCGTCGTAAAGCCTGTTGTCGGTATGGCCGAGCGTCTCAAGCGCCAGCGTGATCGCTGCGGCCGTGATGCCGGAGCCGCACGAGGTGACGACAGGCTTCGACAGGTCGATGCCGGCGTCTTCGATCACCTTGCGCAAGCGGTCCTTCGGCAGCAGTTCGCCGTTCTCGGCAAGCGTCGACGACGGCACGTTGCGCGCACCTGGCATATGACCCGAGCGAACGCCCGCGCGCGGCTCCGGTTCCGTGCCGGCAAAGCGGCCAGCAGACCGGGCGTCGGCGATCTGGCTCTCCCTCGTTCCGACGATCCGGCGCATGTCAGCGAGGCTGGCGACACGGCCGGCATCGAAGTCGGCATGAAATACACAAGGCGCTGTCTTAGTAGGCTCCGCCGCCACCGGCCGGCCGGCCGCTTTCCAGCGATCGAAGCCGCCGTCCAGTATGTAGACCTGGAAGACGCCCATAACACGGAACATCCACCACGCGCGCGGCGCCGAGAAGAAACCCGGACCATCATAGACGATGATGATGTCGTCAGCCGAAATGCCCATGGCGCCGACATATTGCGCAAAATACTGTGGCGACGCCAGTGTGTGCGGCAGTGGCGAATCCGGATCCGAGACCGCGTCCTGATCGAGAAACCGCGCACCGGGGATATGTGCAGCGTCATATTCGGCGCGCGCGTCGCGCTTCTGCGCCGGCAGATACCAGGACGCATCAACGATCGTCAGGCCTGGTTCGCCAAGACGGTTCTGCAGCCAATCCGCGTCGACGGTGAAAGGACTGTCTTCAGCCATTCTTCTTCTCCTGCCTTGCCTGCCGTTAGCGGCGTTCAGGTCGACGGCATCGGTCCAAAGCGTATGCGGAAGCGCCGGTTCTCGCGACCCTTCTTCTCGATCTTGCCGATATAGATCTCGCCGACTTCGCCGGTGCTCTTCACGTGGGTGCCGCCGCAGGGCTGGCTGTCGATCGAGGCATTCTCGCCGATGCAGACCAGCCGGATCTGGCCCGTGCCGGCGGGCGGCCGCACGTTCTTGGATTTCACCAGGCCGGGATTGGCCGCCAGTTCCTCGTCGGTGATCAGCCGGGTGAAGATAGGGTGGTCGGCCCGCACCATTTCCATCAGCCTGGCCGTCACGTCTTCCTTGGTGAAGCCGGCATCGGGGATGTCGAAGTCGACGCGGCTGTCGTCCTCGGAAACCGAGGCGCCGGTGATCGGGAATGGACAGACGACAGTGAGCAGGTGACAGGCAGCGTGCATGCGCATCAGCAGGTGCCGCCGCTCCCAGTCGATGGCGAGCCTGACCTGCTCGCCAACGGTGAGAGCCGTATGCTCGGGCGCTGGCACATGGATGATCTCGTCCTTGGTTTCGCCGGTGATGGTGGCGGCAATCGCGACGCGGCTGCCGTCGGCGCGTTCAAGAACGCCCGTATCGCCCGGCTGCCCGCCCGATGTGGCATAGAAGATCGTCCGGTCGAAAATGAAGCCACCGCGATCGTTGACGGCGACAATGGTGGCGTCAGCCGTCTTCAGATAGGCATCGTCGCGAAACAGCGCTTCCGTCTTGTAGGCCATCACGCAACCTTTTCGAACGGCACCGAAATCCTGCTCTGCTGTTCCATCCAGCCTGGCACCGGTAGCTTCTTTTCGCGCAGGAATTCCGGGTTGAATAGCTTCGACTGATAGCGCGTGCCATAGTCGCAAAGGATGGTCACGATAGTGTGGCCGGGGCCTAGTTCGCGCGCCAGCCGGATCGCGCCGGCAATGTTGATGCCGGTCGAGCCGCCAACGCACAGGCCTTCCTGCTGGACCAGGTCGAAGACGATTGGCAGCGCATCCTCATCCGGAATCTGGAAGGAGAAGTCGGGCGTGAAACCGTCGAGGTTGGCGGTGATCCGCCCCTGCCCGATGCCTTCGGTGATCGAACTGCCCTCGGCCTTCAGCTCGCCGCTGGTGTAGAAGGAGTGAAGTGCGGCGCCCAGCGGATCGGCGAGCGCAATCTTGACTTGCCTGTTCTTGGCCTTCAGCCCGAAGGCGACGCCGGCCAGCGTGCCGCCGGTGCCGACCGCTGAAACAAAGCCATCGACCTTGCCGCCGGTCTGGGTCCAGATTTCCTCGGCGGTGGTGCGGATATGGCCGTCACGATTGGCGACGTTGTCGAACTGGTTGGCCCAGATGGCGCCGTTCGGCTCGGACCGCGCCATCTGCTCGGCGAGGCGCCCCGACAGCTTCACATAGTTGTTTGGGTTCTTGTAAGGCACGGCGGGCACTTCGATCAACTCGGCGCCGAGCACCCTGATCGTGTCCTTCTTCTCCTGGCTCTGTGTGTCAGGGATGACGATGACGGTGCGGTAGCCGAGTGCATTGGCGACCAGCGTCAAGCCGATGCCAGTGTTGCCGGCCGTTCCTTCGATAATGACGCCGCCCGGCCTCAACAGCCCGCGCTGTTCGGCGTCGCGGATGATGAACAGGGCGGCCCGATCCTTGACCGACTGGCCCGGATTCATGAATTCGGCCTTGCCCAGGATCTCGCAGCCGGTTTCTTCCGAGGCCTTGTTGAGGCGGATCAGGGGCGTGTTGCCGATCACGTCGATCACAGAACGGGGCATGGAGATTCCTTTGTGCGTGCGGCGAGACCCTAGAAACCCGAAGCTTCGGTTTCAAGGCAAGAATTTGTCTGGTCCAGTCGCATTTCGGGCACTGCGATTTCTTGAAGCCAGATGCCGCGTCTCCGCATTCATTTCAACCTGGGAACTGAAAAGCGCTCTTTTCATTCGATTTGCCGCCCGCTAGAGCACTAGCATCACATTTGCAGGGCAGAGCATGACACTCTATCGGGCCAACCCGAAGCACGGCGTCGCCTGGATCACAGGCGGCAGCAGCGGTATCGGCCGCTCATTGGCCAAGGACCTTGCCGCCCAGGGCTTTACCGTTGCGGTGACAGCGCTCGATGACGATCCGATCGACACGCTTGTTGTCGAGACGGCGCAGATGCCTGGCCATGTCACTGCCTATCCTTGCGACGTCACCGACGAGAAGCGCATGGCAAAGACGGTTGCGGCCATCGAGAAGGATCTCGGCCCGATCATCCTGGCCGTCTTCAACGCCGGGAACTATATCGCGACCCCCGGCGAAGACCTCACCGTCCGTGGCTTTCGCCAGTCTTTCGAAGTCAATTATTTCGGCATCATCAACGGCCTGGTGCCGGTCATCGAGCGCATGCGCGTCCGTGCACGCGGCCATATCGTCCTCGTCGGTTCTGTCACCGCTTACTTCGGCTGGCCGACGACGGCCGCCTATGGCGGCACCAAGGCCGCGATCAACATCCTGGCCGAGTCGCTGAAGTACGATTTCGACAAGATGAATATTCGCATCCAGGTGATGAATCCGGGCTTCGTCGACACGCCGCTCACCGAAAAGAATTTCTTGCCGATGCCCGGGCTGATGCCCGTCAACCGCGCCTCGCGCCGCATGGCGCGGGGCATCAAGTCCGGCGGCTTCGAAGTCACCTTTCCGCGCCGGCTGAGCTGGGGCCTGAAGCTGCTCGCCCTGCTGCCGCAGCCATTCTGCCGCTGGGTCATCGGCACGGCGACCGGCTGGAAAGCGCGACCGCTGAATTTCGACCGCAAGCCGCCAAGCGAATAGGATCGGATTTGGCGACCGTTGCCCACAGGATGCCCGTTGCCTGTTTGCGGCTGCGGCCATAGGTTGAAAATTGTTGGGTGGAGTCTGCGATGGGGCGACGGATCGTGCTTGCGGTGCTGGGTCTCGTCGCCTTCCTTGTCCTGGCCTTCCTTCTTGGCCCGCGCGTCGTCGTCGACACCACGATCCGTTTCGATCCCTCGGTGATCGACGACGACCCGCAGGCCTATCTGGCGCGCGAAGAGGCTGCCGTGCCTGATATCCGCGACGGGCTGGACAAGGAGATCATCTGGGCCGATCCGATGGTCCACGCCAGGACGCCGCTGTCGATCGCCTATATCCACGGCTTTTCGGCATCGAAGGGCGAGGTTCGTCCGCTGCCTGATGAAGTGGCCGACCAGCTCGACGCCAACCTCTTCTACACGCGCCTCACCGGCCATGGGCAGGACGGCGCCGCGATGACCGAAGGCAGCGTCAACGCCTGGATCAACGATTACGAGGAAGCGCTCGCCATCGGCCGGGCGATCGGCGACAAGGTGATCGTCATCTCCACCTCGACCGGCGGCTCGCTGGCGGCATGGGCCGCAACGCAGCCAGGGGCCTCCGACGGCATCGCCGCGATCGCGTTCATCTCGCCGAATTTCGGCGTCAAGGCTTCCGGCGCCGACATCCTGACCATGCCGTGGGGCAAAGAGATCGCCGAGCTTATCGCCGGCAGGGAGCACAGCTTCGCGCCGCGCAACGCGCTGCATCAGAAATTCTGGACCTGCCGCTACCCGATCGCCGCGACGCTGCCGATGGCGGCGCTGACAAAGCTTGCCTATGGCGCACCGGTGGAGAAGGCGACCATCCCTGCCCTGTTCATCTTTTCGAATTCGGACCAAGTGGTGCGGCCCGACCGGACCCGCGAAATCGCCGGCCGCTGGGGCGCCGCGCACGAACTGGGGCCGGTCGACGACACCGGCGATCGGGACAACCACGTCATCGCCGGCGATGCGCTGTCGCCATCGACCACGGCTTTCCTCGCGCAGCGGATCGCGGTGTGGATTGAGGCGGTGGTGAAGTAAACCTGGAACGCCATGCAAAAAAGGCGACCGAAGCATCGCTTCAGCCGCCCTTTTTCAGTTGTCAGCGATCAAGCCAAGCTCAACAGGCTTGGCTGAACGCAGCTCTCTCTGGCTACGCAGCCCGCGCTGCCGGCCGCTTGCCGCCGAAGCGGCGCTTGTTGTTGCCCTTGAAAGGCTTGGCGCCTTCCGGCTTGCGCTCGCCTGCAAACGCCGGCTTGTCGCCGAACCGCTTCTTGCCGAAGCCGTTGTTCGCGCCACCGGGCCGCCTGCCGTCGCGACGGCCATTATGGTCGTTGGCCGGCTCGAAGCTGCGCTCGTTCCTTTCCTTGGGATCGCGCAGAGGATCGGGGCTGCCAAGATGGTCGGCGATAACAGGCAGCTTGCTGCGGATGATGCGTTCGACCTGGCGCAGCTTGCTGTTCTCGGAAGGATCGCAGAGCGTGATGGCGATGCCGTCCATGCCGTTGCGGCCGGTGCGGCCGATGCGATGGACATAGCTCTCGGCCTCGTCAGGCAGGTCGAAATTCACCACATGGCTAATGCCGGGCACGTCGATGCCACGCGCCGCGATATCGGTCGCCACGAGGATGCGCACCGAACCCGCGCGGAAATCGTTCAACGCCTTCTGGCGGGCATTCTGCGACTTGTTGCCATGGATGACGGCGGCGTCGAAGCCGTCACGCGCAAGGTCCTTGGTGACGCGGTCGGCACCATGCTTGGTGCGCGAGAACACGATCACCGAGCGCATCGCATCGTCGGCGAGCATCTTCGACAGCACCTGGCGCTTCTGCTTGGTGCGGGCAAAGACGACGCCTTGCACGATTTCCGCAGCCGTCGTGCTTTGCGGCGCGACTTCGACGCGAACCGGGTTCTTCAACAGGCCCTTGGCCAGCTCGGCGATCTCATTCGGCATGGTTGCCGAAAACAGCGCCGTCTGGCGGTCCGGCGCAGTCGCCTTGGCGATGCGCTTGACGTCGTTGATGAAGCCCATGTCGAGCATGCGGTCGCCTTCGTCGAGCACCAGCCATTTGGTGTCGGCAAGCACGAGGTCGCCCTCGCGCACCAGGTCGGTCAAGCGGCCGGGGGTGGCGATCAGGATATCGACGCCGGGGGCAACCTTCTTCACCTGGCTGAAGCGCGAGACGCCGCCAAGTACCAGGGCGGTCGAGACATGCGCGCCTTTGGCGAGTATCTTGATGGTGTCCTCGATCTGCACCGCGAGTTCGCGCGTCGGCGCCAAGATCAGGGCTCGGGTGGTCTTCGGCCGGCGCTTGGTGCCAAGAGCGATGATCTTCGACAGGATCGGCAGCGCGAAGGCCGCGGTCTTGCCCGAGCCGGTCTGCGCTATGCCGAAAATGTCACGGCCTTCGAGTTGTGGCGGGATCGCCTGGGTCTGGATCGGCTTCGGATCGGTGAAGCCGGCGGCATGAGTGGCCTTGAGCAGCGCGCCGGTAATTCCAAGTGCTGCGAAACCGTTCAGTTCCGCTGTGTTTTCGTTGGTCAAAATAGTCTTCTTTCACGCGGCTCCTGGCCGCAAACATCAATGGCGGCAGGGCGCAACCTGCCGTCGAAAAAATTGTCATGAAACGACAAGGCGGCGGACGCTTTCGTCCGCACGGCTGCGCTGTCGTGCCCGCAGGCGTCATGCCACGGGGCTTTTTCGCCGCCTTGCCGATATGTCGGAAAGAGGGAAAACAGACGCAACCAGTCTCATTTGTCGAGAAGGCCGGATAGTCCCGGCTCAAGCGCCTATGCCGCCGCATATGGCCCAGTTCGCTCGGAAATGCAAGAGGCTTCATGTTGCAGCGCAACAAGTCGACGGCAACAGCGGTGCTTGCGCTCCCCCGCCGGCATGATTACCACAAGTCGGCTTTCCGTTTTGGGGATCGAGCGATGAAGGACGTGCTGAAGGAACTTGAGCGCCGCCGCGAGATCGCCCGCATGGGCGGCGGCCAGGCCCGCATCGATGCCCAGCACAAGAAAGGCAAGCTCACCGCCCGCGAGCGCATCGATGTCTTCCTCGATGAGGGTTCGTTCGAGGAGTTCGACATGTATGTCGAGCACCGCTCGACCGACTTCGGCATGGAGAAGACCAAGATCGCCGGCGACGGCGTCGTCACCGGCTGGGGCACCGTCAACGGCCGCCCGGTCTATGTCTTCGCCAAGGACTTTACCGTATTCGGCGGCTCGCTGTCCGAGGCCCATGCCGAGAAGGTGGTGAAGGTGCAGGAGATGGCGCTGCGCAACCGCGCGCCCATTATCGGCCTTTACGATGCCGGCGGCGCCCGCATCCAGGAAGGCGTCGCGGCACTCGGCGGCTACGCCGAGATCTTCCAGCGCAATGTTCTGGCCTCCGGTGTCATCCCGCAGATTTCGCTCATCATGGGCCCTTGCGCCGGCGGCGACGTCTATTCGCCGGCCATGACCGACTTCATCTTCATGGTGCGCCACACCTCCTACATGTTCGTAACCGGTCCGGACGTGGTGAAGACCGTCACCAACGAGACGGTGACCGCCGAGAGCCTCGGCGGCGCCCGTGTCCACACGACCAAGTCGTCCATCGCCGACGGCGCCTATGACAACGACGTCGAAGCGCTGCTGCAGATGCGCCGGCTGATCGATCTGCTTCCTGCTTCCAACACCGCCGAAATTCCCGAGATCGAATGCTACCAGTCGGTCACCGATCACGACCTGTCGCTAGACCGGCTGATACCCGACAATGCCAACAAGCCCTACGACATCAAGGAACTGATCCTCAAAGTTGCCGACGAGGGCGATTTCTTCGAGATCCAGCAGAGCTTTGCCAAGAACATCGTCACCGGCTTCGGCCGCGTCGAAGGCCGCACGGTCGGCTTCGTCGCCAACCAGCCGATAGTGCTTGCCGGCGTGCTCGATTCGGATGCAAGCCGCAAGGCGGCGCGATTCGTGCGCTTTTGCGACTGCTTTTCGATCCCGATCGTCACCTTCGTTGATGTTCCTGGCTTCCTGCCCGGCACCGCGCAGGAATATGGCGGGCTGATCAAGCACGGCGCGAAACTCCTCTTCGCCTATGCCGAGGCGACCGTTCCGAAGATCACCGTCATCACCAGAAAGGCCTATGGCGGCGCCTATGACGTGATGGCCTCAAAGCACCTGCGCGGCGACATGAACTACGCCTGGCCGACGGCGCAGATCGCGGTGATGGGCGCCAGGGGCGCCGTCGAGATCATTTACCGTAAGGACATAGGCGACGCGCAAAAGATCGCTGCGCACACAAAGGCTTACGAGGATCGCTTCCTGTCGCCCTTTGTCGCCGCCGAGCGCGGCTATGTCGACGAGGTGATCATGCCGCATTCGACCCGCCGCCGCATTGCACGCGCACTCCGCATGCTGCGCAACAAGGACATGCAGAACCCCTGGAAGAAGCACGACAACATCCCGCTGTAAGGCGCGATCAGGTGCAATTCTGATTAATACAATAAGAAATACAGGGTTATCTTCTGAAGCCGATTCAAGGAGGACTTTGTCATGTTTTCCGGCTGCGGTTGCTTTATTGTTCCGAAAGAGGTGATTGAACGTTTCGCAAGAGACAGTTCACTGCCAAAGAGGTCTCGTGACGCCTTTCAAGCGACTGCAGCTCTGGAGCCGATCTGGCGGAAACTGCGGGTTGCGCAAAATCAGGCAATCCAGGCAAGCCTTCTTGCCCGCCCAAAAGCTCTGATGCTTGCAGCGGCACCGAAAGTCACAATCTATGATTGTCAGAACACAACTTCGTTGCCCGGAATCCCGGTTGCTAATCCCGGCGGTTCGGCCGACGGAACGGCAAAACGAGCGTTCGGTGAGACGACCGCCGTTGCGGATTTTTATAGAACTTGCTTTGGGCGCAATTCGATTGACGACCTCGGAATGACGCTGATGTCGTCCATTCATTTCGATACGGACTACAACAACGCCTTCTGGAATGGCGCTCAGATGACCTACGGCGATGGAGATGGTCAGATATTCATCGATTTCACGAACTCAAACGACGTGATCGCCCATGAACTGACGCATGGCGTCACGCAGTACACCGCAGGCCTAGTCTATACCAATGAGGCTGGAGCACTCAATGAAAGCGTGTCCGACGTGTTCGGCTCCATGTTCCGTCAATGGCAGGCCAAGCAATCCGTTACCAAGGCAGACTGGCTCATCGGCGCGGGAATCATAGGCCCTGCAGCGAAGACAAAGGGCTTTACATGTCTGCGCGACTTGTCAAACCCAGGCGCGGCCCATTGTCTTTCCCCACAGCCAAACAACTATGCAAACTATGTTCCCGGAGGAGACCCGCACCACAACAGCGGCATCCCAAACTATGCCTTCTATCTTGCAGCCAAAGGCATCGGTGGACAATCCTGGGATAGGACTGGCAAGATTTGGTATGCTGCGTTGACCGACAAGAAGGCCACGAAGAATATGAGCTTCAAGTCGTTTGCCAAGCTCACGCGGTCGGCCGCCAGCACCTTGTTTGCTGCTGATCCCGCCGTATATGCTGCCGTGGACGGTGCTTGGAGCAGCGTGGGTGTGCCGTAGACATCCATACGGGCGAAGAAATGCGCGCTGGCCCAGCGCTGCTTCGGCCGAGGAGTGGAAGTAGCAATGGCGGAACGTTTCATTATCGAGAGACAGGGTGGCCTGGCCGGGCTTAAAGGCCGGGGGACCGTCGATGCAGCCGCACTTGACGAGAAAGACAGAGAGGCGCTTCAGGAACTATTCGAGCGCAAGAAGCCGCTGCCCCGCGATGCTGGAGCGGACCGGTATATATTCACCGTCACGCGCCAGAGCGAAGCTGGAAGCAAAACCCTCGAAGTGCCGGAAACCTTGCTGCCTCGTTCGGTCGCTCGAGCCGTGAAGGATCAAATTTAAGAGCCTGCGTCGTCCGCTTACTCAAGGAATTCACTCCTGTTCCGCGGCCCCGAACCCCGCCCCCATGGTCGCGCGGGCGGTGCTCGCCCACGGCGTCGCGTGGTTGTCGATGCGCATCTGGAATATGAAGTAGGTCGGTGAACAGAAGCCGATTCCCTTCACCTTGGCTGCACCTGGCGTGTCGGCCGGCAGCGACTGGCACATATAGTCCTCGCGGCAGAAATGGTCGGCCGAACACGCCGGACGATTGCCGCGGTTGACGGCGCCGCCGAGGCGGTCGAAATTGTTGGTCGCCACGCAGGTGTCGAACTTCTTTCCGCCGACCAGCCCGCAAATCTCGTTCGGCATCGGCTTACCCGCTTTGAAGGCGGAGAAGCTGCGATCCTTGTCGTCGCAGCCGCGATAGGCAATGCCTGCCGGCACGCCGATCTTCGGTGGACGGCAGGTATAGGCGGTGCGCGAAATACCCGGCGCGAAGGCCGCGAACTGGCCAGTGACATAGTAGTGGTCGTTGAAAGGCTGCGTCTGGTTGCTGGCGATCGAACCGGTCAGGCAAGGATGGCCGAAGAACATCTTTTCGCTATCCTCGGGCAGCAGGCATTGTGCCAAACGCGTCCGCACGCCCGAGGCGTTGGCCAACGGCATGCAGACCGTGCCGCCGTTGCACTGCCAGGTCGCTCCGAAGCGTTTTGCGTCCTCCGGCATCAGGCAGGGCATCGCCATTTCGGCCGGCGTGTAAGCGACTTCGCCCGTATCCTTCCACGCGGCCAGCGGCGCGAAGGATAGGGGATGAAAGCGGTTCGGCTCCCTACCTTCGGCGATAGCGCGCAACCAGGCTTGGCGTCGCGGAATTTCGGCATGGAGATGCGGCGAGATGCCGACCTCGATGCGGTTGAGCGGCGAGGTCGTCTTGTCGTCGCGGCCGATGAAGTGGAAACCGGCGGTGGAGCCTGCCTGATGGCAGCCCTGGCAGGCGCCGTTGTCCAGCCGCTCGACCAGCGCTTCCGGCGAGCGTACCAATTTCAATGCCGAATAATCGAGCCCGGCGAAATCCTCAGGCGGGAGCAGCGGCGTGAACGGATGGTTGGCCTGTCTGGCACTGCCGAAGGTCGACCACGAGATGACCTTCTTCGCCAGGAACTCGTCCGGGATTTCATAGACGCCAAGATCGACCGCCGCGACATTTGCGCCGATGTAGTCGGCAAGTTTTGCCTTCAGCGCCGCGTCTTCGGCAAGCCTCTTCGTATCAGGCGTGTTTTCCAGCGGCTTCTCGCTGACGGCTCCGCCATCGATGCCGAAAATCCGCATCAGATAAGCGGCCTGCCCGCCGAACTCGGTCTCCTGGCCGGAGGGAAAGCGCACGACCTGTGCGTTGAGCTCGAGCTGCTTGAAGGCGAGCCCTGTTCTTTCCAGCGGCCCGCCGATCAGCCAGCCGGCATCGACGCTCTCATCGAGCTGCGGCGTCCAGCGTCCGGCAACGCCGACGCAGTCGCCATCGGCATCCTGCGAAGCGCTGTAAACGGCATTGAAATTGAACGGCAGGCGCGAGGCCAGCACCTTGCCGTCTTTCTTGAAGCTGTAGGCCAGGCGATTGATGAAACGCACTTCGCCGCAAACCTTGTCGCCTTTCAGCTCGGCGAAATCGCGCCGGTCGAGTCGGTTCACGATGCCGACCAAGCGAAAACGCGCCGCGTCGGTCTTCAACCAGCGCATGTCGATGATGCGGCCGACATTGCCGTCGGTCACTTCATAGAGCGGCCGTCCGCCCGTCTTGATCTCGACCCGCAGCGCGGCAACATCGGCGGCCACCGTTTCGACGATCGCGTGATAGGCCGGCGCCTTGTCGTAGAGCGTCTTCAGGTCGCCCTTGCCCTCGATACCGAAAATGCCGGCGAAGCCGAAGCCCCTGGCATCGAGGGCGACAAGAACTGCCGGATCGTCGATGATGGTCACCGGGCCGTCGGCGCGCGCGGCATTTGCCGCGAAGACAGCAACAAAGATTGCCACGAGCAGCGCAAACCGGCGATTCATGCAGCCCCGCTGCGGCTTTCGACAAGTTCGCGCAGCACCGGCACCAGTGCCAGTGGCAGATCCTCGGCGATCAACCCTGGGCCGAAACGGCTGCCGGCCTCGGCATGAATCCAGACCGCTGCCGCGGCCGCTTCGAAAGCCGGCATTCCCTGCGCCAGGAACCCGGCGACGATGCCCGAGAGCACGTCGCCCGATCCGGCAGTGGCGAGCCATGGCGCGCCGTTGCTGTTGATCGCCGCCCGGCCATCGGGCGCTGCAATCACAGTGTCAGCGCCCTTGTAGACGACGATGGCACTGGCGCGCTCGGCAGCACTGCGCGCCCTGGCCAGCTTGGACAGGCTCTTGTCCCCGGCAATGTCCGGGAACAACCGGCCGAACTCGCCCTCATGCGGCGTCATCACCAGGGCTGGGGCATTCGGCCGGCGGGCGGCCTGGAACAGAACGTTCGGGTCATCCCGAAACGAGGTGATGCCATCGGCATCTAGCACCAGCCCGTCGATCGCGCCGCTGGCTTCTTGCCCCTGCCCCAGCACGGCAAGGGCAAAATCCCGGGTTTTTCCGCCGACCCCGAATCCGGGGCCGAGAGCGAAGGCCGACGGCCGCCGTTCCCCGACGAACCCGTCCACGTCAGCGATCGTATCTGTCTTGCGCAGCATGATCGAGGTGAGGTGCGCGGCATTCACCTGCATCGCATTTGCCAGCGAAAGCACGGTCACCGCCCCTGCCCCGCTTCTGGCCGCGGCAAGCGCTGCCAACCGCGCAGCACCTGTCGCCGACGGCCCGCCGGAAAAGACGCCGACATGGCCGCGCCTGTATTTATGGGCATCGATGGCCGGCACCGGAAAATCCCCGAGCCAAAGCGCCGGCGTGTTCTCGAAGGTCTGCGGCTCGAGCTGGGTGATGATCGCATCGCCAATGCCGATGTCGGCGAGCACGATCTCGCCGCACCGTTCACGCCCCGGCAACAGCACATGACCGGGTTTTTTCCGCGCGAACGTCACCGTGGTGCTGGCGTGGAACGCCTGGCCGAGAACGTCGCCGCTGTCGCCGGAAACGCCTGAGGGCAGATCGACCGCGACGACAGGCAGGTTCAATTCTGTCGCAATGTCGATCGCCCTGGCGGCATCACCGGACGGCGGCTTGGACAGCCCTGCCCCATAAAGCGCATCGACCACGATCGAGCCCGCCTCGGCGGCAAACTGCGACAGCGGGCGTGGTTCGACGAGGCATTCCAGGGCAGCGAGCGCCGCATCGCTGCCCTCTCTGGGCGAGCCGGATGCCCACACTGTCACATCGGCGCCGCTGTCATGCAGCAACCCGGCCACCACGTAACCATCGCCGCCATTGTTGCCGGGACCGCAAAGCACGTGGACGCGCGTCGCCGCCGGATAGCGCCTAAGCACCACCGAAGCGACTGCAGCACCGGCATTGCGCATCAGGTCTATGCCGGCCAGCGGGCCTGCGGCGATTGCCAGCCGGTCGGCCTCGCCCATTTCGGCTGGCGATAGAAGTTCATTGTTCATGGATTGCCGTTTCGCATTCCAGTCGAGCTCGGCCTTGTTCCGGTCGAACCCCGCCTTTGTTCCGGTCGAACCCCGCCCTTTGTTCCGATCGAACATTGTCGAGTTTTTCAGTTCGACGCAAACGGTGAAGACATGGTACGGCCTGCAAACACAGCGCCCCCGGCGATATGTAGCCGGCATAACTGCCCGCAAAATGCACTATCTGCCTAATTATTGTGCGGACGAGAGCATCGGTAATGTATAGGCTTTGAGTATCCATGACGCTTCCAATGCAGCGAATGACGCGAAATTGCATCCCGGCGCGGCATGGCGTTGAAATCACGTGTTACCGCTTCGAATCCGCTGAAATTGGCACAGTTCGTGCTTGAAGGAGGCGCAAGCGGGGCTCACAACCCGTCTTTTTTGGCAGTGGAGGCCACTTTTTAATGAAAAAGATCGAAGCGATCATCAAGCCGTTCAAGCTCGACGAAGTGAAGGAAGCGCTTCAGGAGGCCGGACTGCAAGGCATCACCGTGACCGAGGCCAAGGGCTTTGGCCGTCAGAAGGGCCACACCGAACTTTATCGCGGTGCAGAGTATGTGGTCGATTTTCTGCCCAAGGTGAAGATCGAAGTCGTGCTCGGCGACGATGCGGTCGAAGCCGCAATCGAGGCCATTCGCAAGGCGGCGCAGACCGGCCGCATCGGCGACGGCAAGATCTTCGTCTCCAACATCGAGGAAGTGGTGCGCATCCGCACCGGCGAAACCGGTATGGACGCCGTTTGACGTTTGTGGTTTCAGATCATCTCTTCGAACACGTCATCACAGAGGGAAGCATGACATGACGACAGCCAAAGACATCATGAAGCAGATCAAGGACAACGACGTGAAGTTCGTTGACCTGCGCTTCACCGATCCGAAGGGCAAGCTGCAGCACGTAACGATGGATGTCGTCGAGGTCGAGGAAGACATGTTTGCCGATGGCGTCATGTTCGACGGTTCCTCAATCGCCGGCTGGAAGGCGATCAATGAGTCCGACATGGTGCTGATGCCCGATACCGACACGGTGCATATGGACCCGTTCTTCGCGCAGTCGACCATGGTCATCCTGTGCGACATCCTCGATCCGATCTCCGGAGAATCCTACAACCGCGACCCGCGCGGCACCGCCAAGAAGGCCGAGGCCTACATGAAGGCTGAAGGCATCGGCGACCAGATCTTCGTCGGCCCGGAAGCCGAGTTCTTTGTCTTCGACGACGTCAAGTACAAGGCCGATCCCTACAACACCGGCTTCAGGCTCGACTCCACCGAACTGCCGTCCAACGACGACACCGACTACGAGACCGGCAACCTCGGCCATCGTCCGCGCACCAAGGGCGGCTATTTCCCGGTGCCGCCGGTCGATTCCTCCCAGGACATGCGCTCGGAAATGCTGACGGTGCTCGCCGAAATGGGCGTGCGCGTCGAAAAGCATCACCACGAGGTCGCCGCCGCCCAGCACGAGCTCGGCATCAAGTTCGACACGCTGGTCCGCAACGCCGACAAGATGCTGATCTACAAATATGTCGTGCACCAGGTCGCCAACGCCTACGGCAAGACGGCCACCTTCATGCCGAAGCCGGTGTTCGGCGACAACGGTTCGGGCATGCACGTCCACCAGTCGATCTGGAAGGCCGGCAAGCCGACCTTCGCCGGCAACGAATATTCCGGCCTGTCCGAAAGCTGCCTGTTCTACATCGGCGGCATCATCAAGCATGCCAAGGCGATCAACGCCTTCACCAACCCTCTCACCAATTCCTACAAGCGCCTGGTGCCCGGCTATGAAGCGCCGGTTCTGCTCGCCTACTCGGCGCGCAACCGCTCGGCGTCCTGCCGCATTCCGTTCGGCTCGTCGCCGAAGGCCAAGCGCGTCGAGGTCCGCTTCCCCGATCCGGGAGCGAACCCCTACCTCGCCTTCGCCGCCATGCTGATGGCCGGCCTCGACGGCATCAAGAACAAGATCCACCCCGGCCAGCCGATGGACAAGGATCTCTACGACCTGCCGCCGAAGGAACTGAAGAAGATCCCGACCGTCTGCGGCTCGCTGCGCGAAGCCCTGCAGAGCCTCGACAAGGACCGCGGCTTCCTGAAGGCCGGCGGCGTCTTCGATGACGACCAGATCGACAGCTATATCGAGCTCAAGATGGCCGAGGTGATGCGCTTCGAAATGACCCCGCATCCGGTCGAATACGACATGTACTATTCGATCTAACGCACAGAACTCGTTGCAAAAAAGAACCCCGGCGGAAACGCCGGGGTTTTTGTTTGGGGTGCATCAGGCATTCGGTGTTGTCGTCTATACACGCCGACACTAGGTCACGGCGCAGACATGGTCTACGCCGTGACGAAGGCTCAGGCTGCGGCCGAAACCTGGGCGCTGGCTGGCACCGATGCGATCGTCTTCAGGATCTGGGAAGCGATCTGGTAGGGGTCGCCCTGCGAGTTCGGGCGGCGGTCTTCCAGATAACCCTTGTAGCCATTGTTGACGAAGGAATGCGGCACACGGATCGAGGCGCCGCGGTCAGCGATGCCATAGCTGAACTGATGGATCGAAGCCGTCTCGTGCTTGCCCGTCAGGCGCATGTGATTGTCCGGACCATAGACCGCGATGTGGTCCTCGCGAGCCAGTTCGAACGCCTTCATAAGCGCCTCGAAATAGGCCTTGCCGCCGACTTCGCGCATATAGGCGGTCGAGAAGTTGGCGTGCATGCCGGAACCATTCCAGTCGGTGTCGCCGAGCGGCTTGCAATGGTATTCGATGTCGATGCCGTATTTCTCGGTGAGGCGCTGCATCAGGTAGCGCGCCATCCACATCTGGTCGGCGGCCTTCTTGGAGCCCTTGCCGAAAATCTGGAATTCCCACTGGCCCTTGGCCACTTCGGCGTTGATGCCTTCATGGTTGATGCCGGCAGCAAGGCACTGGTCGAGATGCTCTTCGACGATCTGCCTGGCGACGGAGCCGACGTTCTTGTAGCCGACGCCGGTGTAATACGGGCCCTGTGGCGCGGGATAGCCGCTCTCGGGGAAGCCGAGCGGGCGGCCGTCCTTGTAGAAGAAATATTCCTGTTCGAAGCCGAACCAGGCGCCCTCGTCATCGAGGATGGTGGCGCGCTTGTTCGAGACATGCGGCGTCACGCCATCCGGCATCATGACCTCGCACATGACAAGCACGCCGTTGGTGCGGGCGGGATCCGGGTAGACGGCGACCGGCTTCAAGACACAGTCGGAGCTGTGGCCCTCGGCCTGCATGGTCGAAGAACCATCGAAGCCCCACAGCGGAAGCTGATCGAGCGTCGGGAACTCGGCATAGTCCTTGACCTGGGTCTTGCCCCGAAGGTTGGGGACCGGGGTGTATCCATCGAGCCAAATGTACTCGAGCTTGTATTTCGTCATTCTAGCCTCTCGTTGCTTTGATCACCGAACTCCGGGCGGCATCGACACACGTCGACCCAACCAGCAGCCGACCTGCCGATCGTTAAAAAGCAATTCGTGTGCCATTCACGCCGGCAAAGGATGCGGCAAAAGTGACCTTTCGTCTCGGCAAAGTCACCTCACCTCAACAGCAATGCGCTCGGATCAATCATAAGCGAATTTCGCACAAATAATAGGCAAATACTGTTCTTTTCATAGGCATATTGCCTAACGCGATTGCAGGACCTATCTTGAGAAAAGCTTGAATCGACAAGGTTCTGCAGAAGAAAGGAGACCGGCAAATGGAAATCACTTCCACTCGTCAGTCGGCCAAAATCCTGATGTTCCCAGTGGCAGCGCGCGCTTCTGCCTCAAATTTAAGCGGAAAGGCTAAGTTCGCGGCAGAGCTTGCCTCTTTGCGCAACTACACCGACTTCGGAAGCGGTTGGTATCACGAGGCAGCCATCGAGGAAGAGGAACAGGGCCGGAAAAGCTAAACCTTCCTTCGTCTCTGATGAATTGAAAAAGCCCGGCGCGATCGCTCGCGCCGGGCTTTTTTGTCCTTGGATCGGAACGGGCGGCTACTGCTTGGTGTGCAGGTTGGTCCCGAGCGTATCCTTGACGAAGATCATGCCGATGACCAGCGACATGGCCGCGATCACCACCGGATACCAGAGGCCGTAGTAGATATCGCCCTTGTAGGCGCTGAGCGCGAACACCGTTGCCGGTAGCAGGCCGCCGAACCAGCCGTTGCCGATGTGATAAGGCAGCGACATGCCTGTGTAGCGGATGCGGGTCGGGAACATCTCGACCAGCATCGCGGCAATCGGACCATAGACCATGGTCACGAAAACGATGAGGATGAACAGGATGGCGATCGTCATCGGCCAGTTGACCGCTGCCGGGTCGGCAAACATGGCGAAGACGCCGCCTCCCGGTATGTTATAGACGGTGACTTCAGGCGCGCCCGCAGCCTCGTCGGCGGTCAGCAACTTGTCCTTGATCGCCTGGTCGGTCGGAACCGTCATCTTCTCGCCGGCGCGGATAGCCGCGGCGTCAAGCTTCAGCTCTGGGTTGGCCGCAACGAACGCCTCGAGCTTCTGGTCCGGTACCTTGGCCGCTGCTCGCTTCAGCGGATAGCCGCCGTCCTGGAGCGCCATGTTGACCGCCTTGGCGAAGGCGGCGTCCTTGGCTTTCGCCTGATCGCCGGCAGCGATGGCATCATAGGAGTCCACCGTGTCGTTGCCGATCTTGACCGACGCAGCAGTTCCAGGCGCTGCTGTCGCCAGCACGTCGTAGGGAACCGAATTCTTGGTCAGGAACGAGGTCGCGATATCACAGGACGTCGTGAACTTCGCCGTGCCCACTGGGTTGAACTGGAACTTGCAGTCCCCCGGTGCTGCAGTCACCGTGGCGCGAGTTGTCTGCTGCGCGTTGGCAAGCGCCGGGTTGGCTGCCCTGGTCAGCGCCTTGAACAGCGGGAAGGTGCAGACGATAGCCAGTGCCAGGCCGGCCATGATGATCGGCTTGCGGCCGATCTTGTCGGATAGCCAGCCGAACACTACGAAGAAGATCGAGCCAAACGCCAGCGCAATGGCGATCATGATGTTGACCGACTGCGGATCGAGCTTCAGCACGTTCTGCAGGAAGAACAGTGCGTAGAACTGGCCGTTGTACCAGACCACGGCCTGGCCGGCGGTTAGGCCGAGCAGCGCCAGCAATGCGACCTTGGCGTTCTTCCATTGGCCGAAGGCCTCGGACAGCGGCGCCTTGGAGCCCTTGCCCTCATCCTTCATGCGCTGGAACGTCGGCGATTCGGCAAGCGACAACCGGATCCAGATCGAAATACCGAGCAGCAGGAAGGAAACGATGAAAGGAATACGCCAGCCCCAGGCGGCATAGGTGTCCTTGCTCATCGAACCTTGGACGATCAGGATGACGATCAGCGACAGGAACAGGCCAAGCGTGGCCGTCGTCTGGATCCAGGACGTGTAGTAGCCGCGGCGGTCATCCGGTGCATGTTCGGCGACATAGGTCGCGGCACCGCCATATTCGCCGCCAAGCGCCAGGCCTTGCAGCATTCGCAGGCCGATCAGGATGATCGGCGCGGCAATGCCCCAGCTAGCATAGCCCGGAAGAAGGCCGACCAGGAAGGTCGAAAGGCCCATGATCGTCATGGTGACGAGGAAGGTGTATTTGCGGCCGACAAGATCGCCGACGCGGCCGAACAACAGCGCCCCGAACGGGCGCACCAGGAAGCCGGCGGCGAAGGCGAGCAATGCGAAGATGTTGCGTGTCGCCTCCGGCGCAGACGAGAAGAAAGTGGCGCCGATGAAGGCTGCCAGCGAGCCGTAGAGGTAGAAGTCGTACCACTCGAAAACGGTGCCGAGCGAGGAAGCGAAGATGACTTTCTTCTCTTCCCGCGTCATGCCGCGGCTTGTTCTTCCGCTGGCGGTCGATGCCATTACCATGAATGTATCCTCCCGTGAGATCCCATCTGTCCTTCGATGCTGCACGTCATCGTCCGCATTCTCCTCCGAACGCAGACTCAGGGCAGCGATCGACGCAAAAAATGACAGAAAGCGCCGTCCAGCGGCAGACCGCCTTTGGGATTATGACTTTGGTCTAATGTGCAGTGCGAAATGGATTGAGGCTGTCAGCCCTTGAGCGCATCGAGAAGGCTGACGGCGGCCATCATGTCGCGCTTGCGAGCCAAGCGGCGCGCGACAGCTTCTGCATCCTGGCCCCAGTGCTCGGCCTGCCAGTCCTCGTCGACATGACCGGCAGCCCACGCCGTCTCGCCGTCGAGCTCGCCGGAATCGACGGCCAGCGCCAGCAGCGCGGAACCGGTCAGCGACGTCATGACGTGGATGGCGGCCAGCCGTAGCGGATCCTTGCGCTGGGCAAGATGGACACCGAGCACGGCGATGCTCTCGCGCGGCTGCTCGACGTGGATCACGCCTTCGGCGAGATGAAACCGCGCGCCAAGTGCTGCCCGTGCCCAGTCGAGGACCGGGTCCCAATGCTGGTTCTGCCGGTCGACTAGCCCTTGCGGACCGTCGGCGCGGTAGCAGAGCAGATCGGACGAGGCGAAACGCAGGATGTCTTCCAGCACCGCCTGCGGATCACTGGCGACGCCATCAATGGCCGTGTTGACGAGGCGCATGACCGGCATCGTAACCGGGTCGATGGTTTCGCCTTGCGCGGCGAACTCCGCGGCGACCAGGGCGGCGGCCCTCTCGGTTGGTAGCACCAGCAGCGCTTTGCCCGGGGTGCGCACCGGCTTGCCGTCAAGGTGAATGGCAAAACCCTCTTCGACCCGTGCGACCGAGACGGCCTTGTAGAAGCGCTTCGGCAGTTGCGTCTTCATCTGGATCTGGGCGCGGCGCACCGGATCCGGGTCGGAGAGCTGCTTTCCGGCTTCGAGATCGTTGAGGATATCGCGCATATCAGGCTCCTCTTATCCGGGAATCTGCCGCCGCGCCGGTCGGTTGACGATGATCAGCCCCGCAGCGATAAGCCCGAGCGCCAGGAAAATGCGGACGCTCAGCGGCTCGCTCAAGAATATGGCGCCACACAGCACGCCGAACACCGGCGACAGGAAGGTGAAGCTCGACAGGCCGGATGCCGGATAGCGCCGCAACAACCAGAACCATAAAACATAGGTGAAGGCGACGACGTAGACAGCCTGGAAAAGCAGAGCCAACGTCGGCAAGGCGGTAAAATTGCGGATGGGTGGTCCGGCGAAAGGCAACACCAGGATGCCGACAACGACGGCGCCGACCAGTTGGTAGAGCAGCAACTTCTCGGCGCTTGTCTCGGCCAGTTTCGTCCGCTTGATGACGATGCTGGTTAGCGCCCACAGGATGCCGGCGCCGAGGCTGAGCAGGTCACCGGTCAACGTCGCGCCACCGCTTGCGCTCACCTTGTCGGAAAACACGGCGACAAGGCCGGCGAAAGCAAGCAGAAGGCCCACGAGCTTGCGCACAGTGATACGCTCTTTCAGCAGGAAATGACCGCCGACCAGCACCCAGAACGGCATGGTGTTGACCAGAAGCGTGTTGCGGGCGACGGTCGTGTGTTCGAGCCCGACATAGAGGAACAGGAATTCGGCGCCGAAGAGCGCGCCCGCCAGAATACCCACAACAAGGGTCTTGTCGGGCGTGAATAGCTGAATGCCGCGCCAGTGGCACCAGCCAAGGACGCACAGGCCGCCTATGATCGATCGTGCGATCGACAGGAAAACCGGATCGTAGCCGGCATAGGATATCTTGGCGGCAACGTAGTTCAGCCCCCAGGAAAACGTCAGCCCGACCATGATCGCTGCTGCCGCCATATCGACCGCTTCGCGGCGGTCGAGCGTATCGGTGGCGATACCCAAATCTAGTCCTCCGCGCTCTGCTCGTCGAAGCCAAGCAGGTTCCAGCTTTGGCGCATATGCGGCGGCATTGGCGCGGTGATATCGATGAAGCCCTTATCCGGGTGTGGGATAACGATGCGGCGCGCATGCAAGTGTAGGCGGTTCTGCATGCCGCCCGGAAAGTCCCAATTGGTGTCGGCCTCGAAATATTTGGGGTCGCCGATGATGGGGCAGCCGATATGAGCGGCATGCACGCGAAGCTGATGCGTGCGGCCGGTATAGGGTTCCATCTCCAGCCACGACAGGGTCTGTGCCGCCTGCTCGACAACCCGGTAGTATGATACCGCGTGATCGGCGCCCTTTTCGCCGTGCTTGGCGACGCGCACGCGGTCGCCGTCGGGCGTCGGCTCCTTGATCAGCCAGGTCGAGATCTTGTCCTCGCGCTTCGGCGGCACACCCTTGACCAGCGCCCAGTAGGTCTTCTTGGTCTCGCGCGCCCGGAATGCCTCGGCAAGCTTCATCGCTGCGAGCCTTGTGCGGGCGACGACCAGCACACCGGACGTGTCACGGTCGAGCCGGTGCACCAGGCGCGGTTTCTCGCCCTTCTGGTTGCGCCAGGCTTCCAGCATGTCGTCGACGTTGCGGGTGACGCCAGAGCCGCCCTGGACGGCGAGACCCGCCGGCTTGTTGAAGACGAAGACCTTCGGATCCTCGTGGATCAGCATCTTCGCCAGAACGTCGGCGTCGCCCTGGTTGCGGATCGAGTGACCGGTGAGCGGGCTTTCGCCCTTCTTGTCCACTTCGAGCGGCGGCACGCGGACCATCTGGCCCGGCTCGACGCGGGTATCGGCCTTCACCCTGCCGCCGTCGACGCGGATCTGGCCGGAGCGCAGCAGCTTCTGCAGGTGGCCGAAGCCGAGACCCGGGAAATGGGTCTTGAACCAGCGATCGAGCCGCATGCCCGCCTCGCCGGCCTCCACTGTGATCTGTTCAACGCCTGCCATTGTCTCGCTTTATCCGTTTCAAAGCGGGGCAATAGCATTAAGGCAGGCTTGTTGCGAGCCAAAGACCCAGAAACAGGGCGATGATCGCGCCAATGATGCTTTTCAGGTCGTTCCGACCTTTTTCGGCTTGCTGGAACCGATCATCTTCCAATTCTTGTAGAACATCGAATTGATCCGCTCGACGCTGACCGAGACAATGGCGAGAAGCGCCGAGATGAGGCCGGGAAACGGCGATGGGCGGATTATGTCCATGAACACGCAGTAGCGGCGCCCGTCATACTCGTTGACCGAGCGGTGCAGCAGCGTGTCGTCGAAAATGAACAGCGGATTGTCGTACCAGTAGTTCTTGGCATTGCCGCATTCGACGAAGATTTCCGATTTGACCGGGACGAGATTGTAGAGGATCCGCAGGCTGAGCCGTAGCGGTCCAAAGTGGTACGAGGTCGATTCACGCTTGCTGAAGACTGAAACGGCGATCGTCTTTACGTATTTGAAATCCTTGTTGAATTCGGCAACGTTGTCTATTCTGTGCTTGCCATACCACTGATAGACATACATGCCGCGCCGGCCGGTGCCGAAATTGGCGTCGATATCGGCGATGATCTCGTCTTTGCGTGCCTTGAAGACGTCGAGGACCTCGTTGACTTCACGCTGATAGTCCGCCGGAAACTGCTCCAGCTTCCAGACACCCCGGTTCCTGTAGCACAGCAGGTCGACCAGCAGGTTGAACGGCGAAAGCAGCCAGGTGAAGATGCCGTTGCCGAGGAAATAACGGCTGAACAGCCCCCAATCCTTCCTGTCGTTGCGCAGCACGTCGATCAGGCCGAGGACGATGAAAAGCGTCGTCAGGATCGGAATGAAATAGAAGCCAAGCGCAAGAAGCGGGACCGCTATGGCGAACTGCCGAAGGGATTTGCGAAGTTTCTTTGTCATGTTTCTACGCGCCGTGCGCGATTCCGTTCTGAAAATGTTTTCGCCAAAACTTGGCAACGTCCCCGAGCCGAGCCACGCGTTGTGATAAGGTTTTTTTGTTCCGCCGTACACATCACAGTACTGTGACTGATATGAGACACTGCCGACGCGCCAAACCAGATGTCCAGTGGACCGCCGGCAGGCCCAGTTCGTCCCATTTTCTCCCCGCAACCAACGTGGCGGCGTCCCAAAGGGTAAGGACCGCACGGCCGTGCAAGCCTATTTTTCCCGCTCGGCGCGCAGCTTCGCCCAATAGTCCAGCCGCTTCCTGATATCGCGCTCGAAGCCGCGCTCGGGCGGGTCATAAAATGTCTGCCGGCCAATCTTTTCGGGAAAATAGTCCTGGCCGGAAAAGGCGTCCGGCTCGTCATGGTCGTAGCGGTAGCCCGCGCCGTAGTCTTCCTCTTTCATCAGCTTGGTCGGCGCATTGAGAATGTGCTTGGGCGGCAGCAGCGAGCCGAACTCCTTTGCCGCCTGTGTGGCGGCCTTGAACGCTGTGTAGACGGCGTTGGATTTCGGCGCCGTCGCAAGATAGACGGTAGCCTCGGCGAAGGCGAGTTCGCCCTCCGGCGAGCCTAGATAGTCATAGGCATCCTTGGCGGCATTGGCGACGACCAAGGCATGCGGGTCGGCCAATCCGATGTCCTCCATCGCCATGCGTACCAGCCGGCGGCCGAGATAAAGCGGATCCTCACCGGCGTCGAACATGCGAGCGAGATAATAAAGTGCGGCATCGGGATCGGAACCGCGCACCGACTTATGCAGCGCCGAGATAAGATTGTAGTGGCCGTCCTGGCCTTTGTCGTAGATCGGCGCGCGTCGCTGGACGATGCGCTGCAGGTCCTCGGCTCCGAACACTTCGCCGGACTTTGCGGCGCGCCATACTTCCTCGGCCAGCGTCAGCGCCGCGCGGCCGTCGCCATCACTCATGCGGATGAGCATCGCCCTCGCCTCGTCGTCGAGTGGCAACGCCCTGCCCTCGGCCTCTTCTGCGCGTTCCAGCAGTTTGGCGATGCTCTCCTCACCGAGCGAATGGAAGACCAGCACGCGCGCACGGGATAAAAGCGCGGCGTTGAGCTCGAAAGACGGGTTTTCGGTGGTGGCGCCAACCAGCACGACGGTGCCGTCTTCCATAACCGGCAGAAAACCGTCCTGCTGGGCACGGTTGAAGCGATGGATCTCGTCGACGAACAGCAGCGTCTGGCGGCCATTGGAGCGACGCAGCTTCGCCGCCTCGAACACCTTCTTCAAGTCGGCAACACCGGAAAACACCGCCGAGATCTGCTCGAAGGCAAGGCTGGTTTCGCCGGCAAGCAGCCGCGCGACCGTGGTCTTGCCCGTGCCGGGTGGTCCCCAGAAGATCATCGAGCCGAGCGAACCGGAGCCGATCAGCCTCGTCAGCGCGCCGTCGGAGCCGGTCAGATGCTCCTGACCGACGACCTCGCCAAGGTTCTTCGGGCGCAACCAGTCGGCCAGCGGCCGGCCGGGCGGCGCCTTTTCCGGTTCATCGACGCTGAACAGATCGGCCATGCACTTCTATTTGGTTGGAGCACGACCTCTTTTCCAGGACAGTACTCAGTAACGCAACACCTGGCGCAGTATCTGCCCGCCGCGCTCGACGGTAAAGCGCCACCAGCGCGTATCCTGCCTGGCGACCTGTTCCAGGGTTGCTGCGGTGTCGATTGTCATGCCGTTGACCTCACGCACAATGTCGCCCGGCTGAAAGCCGAAATCCGCGGCCGGCGAATCGCGATTGATGTCGACCACGGTGACGCCCTTGACGTCCGTGCGGATGCCAAGCCGCTGGGCAAGCCGGGGCGACAACTCCGCAACCTTGGCGCCGGAAAACGGGCTGCGGCCATGCAGCGTCACTTCCGCGGCCCTGGCGCCTTCCGGCGCGCGCTCGAGGGCGATGTCCATCGTCGCCTGCTGACCCTTGCTCAGCACGCCGAAGCTGGCATTGGTCCCGATCGACAGCGTCGCCATCCGGTAATCCAGCGCCTCGATGCTCTCGACCGCCTTGCCATTGAGCGACAGCACGACATCACCGGGCTTGAGACCGGCCTTGGCGGCCGGCCCAGCCTCTTCGACCGACGAAACCAGTGCGCCGGCAGGCTTGTCCATGGCGAGGGATTCGGCGATCTGCGGCGTCACCGCCTCGAATTCGGCGCCGATATAGGGCCGCTCGAAGAATTCGAGCCCTGCCTTGGCTGCATCGGCGAAAGCGCGAACCATGTTCGAAGGGATGGCAAAGCCGATGCCGATCGAGCCGCCGCTGCGGCTGTAGATCGCCGTGTTGATGCCGACCAGCTGGCCGCCCATGTTGATCAGCGCGCCGCCGGAATTGCCAGGGTTGATGGCGGCGTCGGTCTGGATGAAGAAACTGGAATCGGAAACGCCGATGTGGCTGCGCGCCAGCGCCGAAACGATGCCGCTGGTGGTAGTCTGGCCGACGCCAAAGGGGTTGCCGATGGCCAGCAGCAGGTCGCCGACCTCGAGCGCGTCGGAATCGCCGATGGCGATCACCGGAAATGGCTTGTCGGACGAGATCTTGAGCACAGCGAGATCGAGCGTCTCGTCCTTGAGCAGCACCTTGCTGTCGAATTCACGCCCATCTGCGGTCGCGACCTTGACCTGGTCGGCCTCCTTGATGACGTGGAAATTGGTGACGATCACGCCTGTCGGATCGACCAGCACGCCGGAGCCGAGCGAGGACTGCGCACGCGGCTGCGAGCGGCCGAAGAACTCCTCGAAAAACGGATCGCCCTCGAAAGGCGACGTCACCTTGGCCGTTTGCGAGGCATAGACATTGACCACGGCCGGCGCCGTCTGCTTGACCAGCGGCGCAAAGGAAAGCTGCACTTCTTCGCGGCCGAACGGCACGCGCTTGTCCGGACCGGAGGTGGCGTTTTCGCCTTCGACGCCATGCAGCAGGTCGGTCAGCACATCGGACAGGCCTGGATCGGTCTTGGCGTCTTCGGCCAGCGCCTGCCTGGCCGCCGGCACGACTGCCAGCGCCATCAAGGCGCAGATTAGAACAAGGGACAGCCGTTTGACGCGCATTCCGAATCCTCCAAATCGGGCGCCATTGTCCCGACGATTGTGCAAAATGAAAGGCTAAGCCGCTGAAAATCCGATTATTTGGCCTAAAAGCTCGGCAAGACAAAATCGGCGTAACTGCACCTCGTTGCTTTTCAGAACGAAAAAGGGGCCCGCAGGCCCCTTAAACGCTTTTGAGAAAGCCGAAGCTTACGCTGCTGCGGCTTCCTCGTCGGTGCCTTCTGCCTCAATGCGGGCGCGGTCGCCGGCGCCCTTGGCCGAGGTGTCGCGGTCGACGAATTCGATGACCGCCATCGCGGCATTGTCACCATGGCGGAAGCCCGCTTTCATGATGCGCAGGTAGCCGCCGTTGCGGGTGGCGTAGCGCGGCGCGATGGTATCGAACAGGCGCTTGACGACGACTTCATTGCCGATCTGGGCAATCACCTGGCGGCGCGCATGCAGGTCGCCGCGCTTGCCGAGCGTCACCAGCTTTTCGACAATCGGACGCAAATCCTTCGCCTTCGGCAGGGTGGTGACGATCTGCTCATGCTCGAGCAGCGACACGGCAAGGTTGGCAAACATCGACTTGCGATGGCTAATGCTGCGGGCGAACCGGCGGCCTTTAAATCCGTGGCGCATGGCCCTTCTCCTTCATTCCGGGTTCAAGAGGCCACAGCCTCAGTTGGTTAGCCGCATGATCTTGTCCGAAAAGTCTGCAACTTTTCGGGATCATGCTCAATATTGATCTTCGTAACGCTTGGCGAGGTCTTCGATGTTTTCCGGCGGCCAGTCCGGCACTTCCATACCGAGGTGCAGGCCCATTGCCGCCAGGACTTCCTTGATCTCGTTCAGCGACTTGCGGCCGAAGTTCGGGGTGCGCAGCATCTCGGCTTCGGTCTTCTGGATCAGGTCGCCGATATAGACGATGTTGTCGTTCTTCAGGCAGTTGGCCGAACGCACCGAAAGCTCGAGCTCGTCGACTTTCTTGAGCAGTGCCGGGTTGAAGGCAAGTTCGGTCACCTGCTCGGCAGCGACTTCCTTCTGCGGCTCGTCGAAATTGACGAACAGGCCAAGCTGGTCCTGCAGGATGCGGGCGGCGAAAGCCACCGCGTCCTCGCCCGAGATCGAACCGTCGGTCTCGATGGTCATAGTCAGCTTGTCGTAGTCCAGAACCTGGCCCTCGCGGGTGTTCTCGACCTTGTAGGAGACCTTCTTGACCGGCGAGTAAAGGCTGTCGACCGGGATAAGGCCGATCGGCGCGTCTTCGGCGCGATTGCGCTCGGCCGGCACGTAACCCTTGCCGGTGTCGACCGTGAATTCCATGCGGATTTCAGCGCCCTCGTCCAGCGTGCAGATGACGTGGTCGGGGTTGAGGATCTCGACGTCGCCGACCGTCTGGATGTCGCCGGCGAGAACAGCGCCCGGTCCCTGCTTGCGCACGACCATGCGCTTGGGGCCGTCGCCTTCCATGCGGATGGCGATTTCCTTGATGTTGAGCACGATATCGGTCACGTCCTCGCGCACACCGGCGATGGACGAGAATTCATGCAGAACGCCGTCGATCTGCACGGCGGTCACAGCCGCACCGCGCAGCGAAGACAGAAGCACGCGACGCAGCGCGTTGCCGAGGGTGAGGCCGAAGCCACGCTCGAGCGGTTCCGCGACCAGCGTGGTCAGCGTCTTCTTCTTCGACGAGAACTCGATCTTGTTCGGCTTGATCAGTTCCTGCCAATTTTTCTGGATCATGATGCTTTCCTTCCGTTGCCCCGCCACCATCCAATCGTGGCGGGCGACCTGGAATACCGCGGCGGAACGCCTCTGGCGTTCTCGCGGTGTTCGGTAATTTCTTAGACGCGGCGCTTCTTGCGCGGGCGGCAGCCATTGTGCGGGATCGGCGTCACATCACGGATCGAGGTGATGGTGAAGCCAGCCGCCTGCAGGGCGCGCAACGCGGATTCACGACCGGAGCCGGGTCCGCAGACCTCAACTTCGAGCATGCGCATACCGTGTTCCTGAGCCTTCTTGGCAACGTCCTCGGCAGCCATCTGGGCAGCGAACGGGGTCGACTTACGCGAACCCTTGAAGCCCTGGGCTCCCGCTGACGACCAGGCAATGGAATTGCCCTGTGCGTCGGTGATGGTGATCATCGTGTTGTTGAAGGTCGAATTGACGTGGGCAACGCCCGACGAGATGTTCTTGCGTTCGCGACGGCGAACACGAGCGGCTTCCTTGGCCATGACAGTCCTTTCAGTTGATCTCTACACCGCCGTAATGCCAGCGGCTCCACCACGTAAATTGTGAATAGTGAATGGTCGGGCCATTCACCATTTCACGACTTCACCATTCACAAATTACTTCTTCTTGCCGGCGATCGACTTGGCCGGACCCTTGCGGGTGCGCGCATTGGTATGCGTGCGCTGGCCGCGAACCGGCAGCGAGCGACGGTGACGCAGGCCGCGGTAGCAGCCGAGGTCCATGAGCCGCTTGATGTTCATCGACACTTCGCGGCGCAGGTCGCCCTCGACCTGGTAGTCGCGGTCGATCGTCTCGCGGATCTGCAGCACTTCGGCGTCGGTGAGTTGGTTGACGCGGCGCTCGGCCGGGATGCCGACCTTGTCGACGATCTCCTGGGCGAACTTCTTGCCAATGCCGTGAATGTACTGAAGCGCGATGACGACGCGCTTATTCGTCGGAATGTTAACGCCGGCTATACGAGCCATATTCTTCTCTTCTCCATATGGGCCGGACGAGCCGGCGCTTCAAGTTGCCCCGCGTCCGGTGGAGGCCGGCCCTTGCGGGAGTTTCCCAGTTCAAAGCGGCTGCCTTGCCCTTGCGGACAAGCAAGCCTCATGCCTGATAGGAAGACGGGCCGCCATACCCCAGCGGGCCGCTGCAGTCAAGCGTAATCGTTCTTTCTCTGCGCAGCCCCTTGGGTCGCCGCCCTGAGCACCGCTTCGACCTCTTTCGTCACCGTGTCGATGTCGGCCATGCCGTCGACACCCCTGAGCTTACCTTTGGCATAGTAGTAGCCGATCAGCGGCGACGTTTTCTTGTAGTACTCCTTCAGGCGATCTTCGAAGACCGCCGGATTGTCGTCCTTACGCACCGGCAGACCGGCAGCTTTTGCCTCTTCGGCTCGCTTGACGATTCGACCAACCAGCACCTTGTCGTCGACGACAAATTCGATGACGGCGTCGAGATCCAGTCCGCGGTCGGAGAGCATCGATTCAACCGCGTCGGCTTGCACCAACGTGCGCGGGTAGCCGTCGAGAATGAAGCCCTCTGCGCAATCGGCCTGATCGATACGCTCGGCCACAATGGCGTTGACGATAGCGTCGGAAACCAGTTCGCCAGCATCCATCACAGCCTTGGCGCGTTTGCCAACTTCCGTGCCGGCCTGGACGGCGGCACGCAGCATGTCCCCAGTGGAAAGCTGGGGTATGCCGTGTTTTTCTACCAGTCTTTGTGCTTGTGTCCCCTTGCCCGCCCCCGGCGGCCCAAGCAAAATCAACCTCATCTGGCCTTCTTCCCCCCACGCAGCTTCGACTTCTTGATCAGGCCCTCATACTGGTGCGCGATCAGGTGACCCTGAATCTGCGCCACCGTATCGAGCGTTACACTGACCACGATCAGGAGCGAAGTGCCACCAAGGTAGAATGGTACGCCAGTCGCTGAAATCAGGAACTCGGGCAGCAGGCACACCAGCACCAGATAGATGGCACCGACGACGGTGATGCGCGTGAGAACATAGTCGATGTAATCGGCGGTGCGCTCGCCCGGACGATAGCCCGGAATGAACCCCGAATGCTTCTTGAGCTGGTCGGCGGTGTCCTTCGGGTTGAAGACGATCGCCGTGTAGAAGAAGGCGAAGAACACAATCATCGCCGCATAGAACGCCATATAGAGCGGCTGGCCATGGCCGAGGGAGGCCAGGATGGTGCTGGCCCATGCGGGCATGTTGGTGGTCTGCGAGAAGCCGGCGACGGTTGCTGGCAGCAACAGCAGCGACGAGGCGAAGATCGGCGGAATGACGCCGGAGGTGTTGAGCTTCAACGGCAGGTGCGAGGTGTCGCCCTGGAACATACGGTTGCCGACCTGGCGTTTCGGATACTGGATCAGCAGGCGGCGCTGGGCGCGCTCGAAGAACACGATCAAGCCGATGACGACGATGGCGAGCACGATGATCGCCAGGATCAGTCCGGTCGACAGCGCGCCAGTGCGGCCGAGTTCCAGCGTGCCCGAGATAGCGCGCGGCAGGCCGGCGACGATGCCGGAAAAGATGATCAGCGAGATGCCGTTGCCGATGCCGCGGGCGGTGATTTGCTCGCCGAGCCACATCAGGAACATGGTGCCGCCGACCAGCGTGACGACGGTCGAAATGCGGAAGAACATACCGGGATCGTTGACGATGCCGTTACCGCCCTCCAGCCCGACCGAAATGCCATAGGCCTGGACCAGCGCCAAGAGCACGGTACCGTAGCGCGTATACTGGTTGATGATCTTGCGGCCCTGCTCGCCTTCCTTCTTCAGCGATTCCAGCGACGGGATGACCGAGGTCATCAGCTGCATGATGATCGAGGCGGAGATGTAGGGCATGATGCCGAGGGCGAAGATCGCCATGCGCTGCACGGCGCCGCCGGCGAACATGTTGAACATGCCGAGCACGCCCTTGCTCTGCGAGGAGAAGGCCTGGGCGAAAGCGTCGGGATTGATGCCGGGAAGCGGGATGTAGGTGCCGAGGCGGTAAACGAGCAGCGCGCCGATGGTGAACCAGATACGCTTCTTCAGATCCTCCGCCTTGGCGAAGGCCGAGAAATTCAGATTCGAGGCTAGTTGTTCAGCAGCCGAAGCCATGCCTGATTCTCCGCTTGGTCACGCTCGATGCCCGCAGCTCAGGCGGCGCGTATCATCGAAGCTCACGAGATAAGCTCCGGACTGCAAACATGCAAGCGGCCGCGTCGACGCGGCCGCCATATTGATCGGATCAAAGCGTAAATCGAAGGCAAAAAAACGGATTCCACCTTTGCCGGTCGCACTTCAAATTGACGTTACTCGGCGGCCGCCTTTTCGGGCAGCTTCACCGAACCCCCGGCCTTCTCGATCTTCTCGATAGCGGCCTTGGAGGCGCCGGCCACGTCGAAGGCGAGCTTCGTCTTGATGTCGCCGTCCGAGAGGATGCGCACACCGTCCTTGGCGCGGCGAATGACGCCGGCCGCGACCAGCACGTCGGCCGTCACGGTGGCCTTCGCGTCGAGCTTCTTGGCGTCGAGCGCGGCCTGGATGCGGGCCAGCGACACGACGGTGAAGCTCTTGGCGAAGATGTTGTTGAAGCCACGCTTCGGCAGGCGCCGGTAGAGCGGCATCTGGCCACCCTCGAAGCCGTTGACGGCAACGCCGGAGCGCGCCTTCTGGCCCTTGACGCCGCGACCGGCGGTCTTGCCCGAGCCGGAACCGATGCCGCGGCCGAGACGCTTCCTTGAATGCGTCGCGCCGTCCTTGTCACGCAGATCGTTGAGTTTCATCTGAGTTCTCCTGCGCTCTGGTTCAGCCCTCGTCCACGACGCGGACGAGATGCTGAACGGCAGCGATCATGCCTCGCACCGAGGGAGTGTCCTCCAGCGTGCGCTGCTTGTGCATCTTGTTGAGGCCGAGGCCGACCAGCGTCGCACGCTGCTCCTTCGGCCGGCGGATCGGCGAACCGATCTGCTCGACGGTGATGGTCTTGGTTGCTTTCTTGGCCATGGTCAAAATCCCTGGTCAGCGTCGACTATTCTTCGGCCGCAACGGCGGTGCCGCGGCGGGCCTGAAGGGTCGAATACTTGATGCCGCGCGCGGCAGCCACATCCTTCGGATGCATCTGGCTCTTCAGCGCGTCGAAGGTGGCGCGAACCATGTTGTACGGGTTCGACGACCCCATCGACTTGGCGACCACGTCATGCATGCCGAGCGTCTCGAAGACAGCGCGCATCGGGCCGCCCGCGATGATGCCGGTACCCTGTTTGGCGGCGCGCAGCAGAACGCGCCCCGCGCCCCAGCGTCCCTCGACGTCGTGATGCAGCGTGCGGCCCGAACGCAGCGGCACGAAAATCATGTCACGCTTGGCCGATTCGGTTGCCTTGCGGATCGCCTCAGGCACTTCGCGAGCCTTGCCGTGGCCGAAGCCGACGCGACCCTTCTGGTCGCCGACGACGACGAGTGCCGCAAAGCCGAAGCGCCGGCCGCCCTTGACGACCTTGGCGACACGGTTGATGTGGACGAGCTTGTCGACCATGCCGTCGTCGCGCTCTTCGCGATCACGGCCGCGGCCGCCATCCCTACGTTCCTGTGCCATATCCTGTTCCTTGTTCTTTTCCGGAAGCACGGGTTGCTGGATGCCGATGCCTCATTTGGGTCACCGGCGGTGAAAATCAGAAGCTCAAGCCACCTTCACGGGCAGCCTCGGCCAGCGCCTTGACGCGGCCGTGATAGATGTACGGTCCGCGGTCGAAGACGACTTCCTTGACGCCGGCCTTCGAGGCGCGCTCGGCGATCAGCTTGCCGATCGCGGCGGCGGCTGCGGTATCGGCACCGGTCTTGAGCGACCCCTTGAGGTCCTTCTCCAGCGTCGAAGCGGCAGCGATGGTGTGGCCCTTGCTGTCGTCGATGACCTGGACGTAGATGTTCTTCGACGTGCGGTGGACCGACAGGCGCGGACGGTCACCAGCGACCTTCTTGATCTGGCGGCGGACGCGCTGAGCGCGGCGTTGGGTGGATTCTTTCGAGCCCATGGTCTTTGTTCCTTGCCTTCAAAAAACGGGGGCACCCATATGCGGTAGGCGAAAGCGCCTCCCGCGGCCGCACCCCGCGGCGTTACGATGACTTACTTCTTCTTGCCTTCCTTGCGGACGATCTTCTCGCCGGCGTAGCGCACGCCCTTGCCCTTGTAAGGCTCGGGACCACGATACTCGCGGATCTCGGCGGCAACCTGGCCAACCTGTTGCTTGTCGATGCCGGTCACGGTGATCTCCGTCGGCTTCGGCACCGAGATCGTGACGCCTTGCGGCGTCTCATAGACGACGTCGTGGCTGAAGCCGAGCGCCAGCTGCAGGTTCTTGCCCTGCATGGCGGCGCGATAGCCGACGCCGGTGATCTCGAGCTTCTTCTCGAAACCGTCCTTGACGCCCTGCAGGATGTTGACGATCTGCGTACGCGACATGCCCCACTTGGAGCGAGCGGTCTTGGTCTGGTCGCGCGGCTGCACAGCGATCTCACTGCCTTCCATCTTGACCAGCACTTCGTCGTTCACCACGAACTTCAGCTCGCCCTTGGGGCCCTTCGCCGTCACGGTCTGGCCGTTGACGGTCGCGGTCACGCCCTGCGGCAGCGAAACGGGTTTCTTTCCAATACGAGACATTTTGTTGTCCTCGTCACTTCTCTTGTTTCAGGTCGCTGTTTTCGGACGTGATCTTGTCCGAAAACCGGATTCCACTTTTCGGGATCACGCTCCAGATCAGAAGATCTGGCAGAGGATTTCCCCGCCGACATTCTGTTCGCGCGCTTCGTGATCGGCCATCACGCCCTTCGGCGTCGAAAGGATGGCGATGCCGAGGCCGTTGGCGACGTGCGGGATCGACTTGGCCGAAACGTAGACGCGGCGGCCCGGCTTCGAGACACGTGCGATTTCGCGCACGACCGGCGCACCGTCGAAATACTTCAGCTCAATCTCGATTTCGGACTTGCCGTTGTCGAAGTCGGTCTGGCTGTAGTCGCGGATATAGCCTTCGGCCTTCAGCACGTCGAGGACGCGGGTACGCAGCCGCGAGGCCGGCGTCGAAACGCTCGACTTCTTGCGGCCATAGGCGTTGCGGATGCGGGTCAGCATATCGCCGAGAGGATCGCTCAATGACATGTTATGTCCTCCTTACCAGCTCGACTTGACCAGGCCCGGGATCTGGCCGTTGTTGCCGAGATCACGAAGCGCGATGCGCGATACCTTGAGCTTGCGATAGTAGGCACGCGGACGTCCCGTGACTTCGCAGCGGTTGCGGATGCGGATCTTGGCCGAATTGCGCGGCAGCGCCGCAAGCTTCAACTGGGCGCGGAAACGCTCTTCCATCGGCTTGGACTGATCCATGATGATCGCCTTGAGGGCCTTACGCTTGGCAGCGTACTGGTCCGCAAGCTTCCGGCGCCTGTTGTTCTTCTCGACTGAGCTGGTCTTTGCCATTTCAGATTTTTCCTTTTCTCGCTGCCGTTACTGGCGGAAGGGGAAGTTGAAGGCCTTGAGCAATGCCCTGGCTTCGTCGTCCGTCTTCGCAGTCGTACAAACGATGACGTCCATGCCCCAGATCTGATCAACCTTGTCGTAGTTGATCTCCGGGAACACGATGTGTTCCTTGATGCCCATGGCGTAGTTGCCACGGCCATCGAAGCTCTTCGGATTGAGTCCGCGGAAGTCGCGGACGCGCGGCAGCGCGATGTTCACGAGGCGGTCGAGGAACTCGTACATGCGTTCCTTGCGCAGCGTGACCTTGGCGCCGATCGGCATCTTCTCGCGGACCTTGAAGCCAGCGATCGAATTGCGGGCGCGGGTGACGACGGCCTTCTGGCCGGCGATCAGCGCAAGGTCTTCGGCCGCGATCGAAGGCTTCTTCGAATCGCCGGTCGCCTCGCCGACGCCCATGTTGAGCACGATCTTGTCGATGCGGGGGACCTGCATCTCGTTGTCGTAGCCGAACTGCTCCTGCAGCGCCTTGCGGATGGTCTCGTTGTAGACCTGCTTGAGGCGCGGCGTGTTCTGGGCAGTCGCCTGCTTGGTTTGAGCCTTAGCCATTGATGACTTCTCCCGAGCGCTTGGCGACGCGCACCTTCTTGCCGTCCTTCTGGAAGATGAAGCCGACGCGGGTCGGCTTGCCATCCTTGGGGTCGGCCAGCGCGATGTTCGACAGCTGGATCGGCGCTTCCTTGGTGATGATCCCGCCCTCCTGGGACTGGGACTGCTTCTGGTGACGGCGGATCAGGTTGACGCCGCGCACCAGCGCGGTGTCTTCCTTCGGCTGTACCGAGAGGACTTCGCCCGAACGGCCCTTGTCCTTGCCGGCCAGCACGACGACCTTGTCGCCTTTTCTAATCTTCTGCATTGGTCCGGCTCCTTACAGCACTTCAGGCGCGAGCGAGATGATCTTCATGTGGTTCTTGGCGCGGAGTTCGCGCGGAACCGGTCCGAAGATACGCGTGCCGATCGGCTCTTTCTTGTTGTCGACGAGAACGGCCGCGTTCTTGTCGAAACGGATCACGCTGCCGTCCGGGCGGCGGATGTCCTTGGCCGTGCGAACCACGACCGCCTTCATCACATCGCCCTTCTTCACGCGGCCGCGCGGGATGGCTTCCTTGATCGACACCACGATGATGTCGCCCACGGAAGCGTATTTCCGCTTCGAGCCGCCCAGCACCTTGATGCACATGACACGACGGGCGCCGGAATTATCCGCGACGTCGAGGTTTGTTTGCATCTGAATCATGACTGGCCGCCTTCTTCTTTTCTAACGGGACGGGTTCTTCACCCCTCCCCGGTCTGTCCAAAATTCGTTTCGTTCGCCCTGATCAGGCCTGGTCCGAAGACACCACGATCCAGCGCTTGTCCTTGGAAATCGGCTTCGATTCCTGGATGAACACCTGATCGCCGACCTTGTGGGCGTTGTTCTCGTCGTGCGCCTTGTACTTCTTGGTCATGCGCACGGTCTTCTTCATCACGGGATGCGTGAAGCGCCGTTCGACCTTGACGACAACCGTCTTCTCGTTCTTGTCGCTGACGACGGTGCCCTGCAGAATGCGCTTTGGCATGGTTTTCGTCCTTAAGCCTTCTTGGCCGCGGACTTTTCCGCAGCGATGGTCTTGATACGCGCAATGTCCTTGCGAACCTGCCTCACGCGCGCGGTCTTCTCGAGCTGGCCGGTGGCCTTCTGGAAGCGCAGGTTGAACTGCTCCTTCTTCAGGCTGGCCAGGTCGTCGGTCAGCTGGTCCTGGGTCTTGGTCCGGATGTCTTCGGCTTTCATGATCAGCCCGTCCTTATTCTGCGATGCGCTGTACGAAGCGCGTCCTGACCGAGAGCTTGGCCGCGCCGAGACGCAGCGCCTCGCGGGCGGTTTCCTCGTTGACGCCGTCGATCTCGAACATGATGCGGCCCGGCTTGACACGCGCCGCCCAGTAGTCGACCGCGCCCTTGCCCTTGCCCATGCGGACTTCGGTCGGCTTCGACGTCACCGGCACGTCCGGGAAGATGCGGATCCAGACGCGGCCGGCGCGCTTCATCTCACGGGTGATCGCGCGGCGGGCCGCCTCGATCTCGCGCGCGGTGACGCGGTTCGGCTCAAGCGCCTTCAGCCCGAAACCACCGAAATCCAGGTTGGTGCCGCCCTTGGCGGCACCGTGGATACGGCCCTTGAACTGCTTGCGGAACTTTGTGCGCTTTGGCTGCAGCATCGTTCTAACTCCAAATTCCTAAATGTCTCAGGCGTTTTCGCGACGGCGACCGCGTTCGCGCTCGCCACCACCATGTGCATGATCGCCCTCGGTGGCGCGGCGCTCCGAAGCCATCGGGTCGTGCTCGAGGATCTCGCCCTTGAACACCCAGACCTTGACGCCGCAGATGCCGTACGCCGTATGCGCCTCGGCAGTGCCGTAGTCGACATCGGCGCGCAGCGTATGCAGCGGCACGCGGCCTTCGCGATACCATTCCATACGCGCGATCTCGGCGCCGCCGAGACGACCGCCGCAGTTGATGCGGATGCCTTCGGCACCGAGGCGCATCGCTGACTGCACGGCACGCTTCATGGCGCGGCGGAAGGCGATGCGGCGCTCGAGCTGCTGGGCGATCGACTGGGCGACCAGCGTCGCATCGATCTCGGGCTTGCGCACTTCGACGATGTTGAGGTGCGTCTCCGACTTCGTCATCTCCATCAGCTTCTTGCGAAGCTTCTCGATGTCGGCGCCCTTCTTGCCGATGATCAGGCCCGGGCGCGCCGCATGGATGGTGACGCGGCACTTCTTGTGCGGACGCTCGATCACGACCTTCGAGATCGCAGCCTGCTTGAGTTCCTTCTCAAGATACTTGCGGATCTTGATGTCCTCGTGCAGCAGCTTGCCGTACTCGCCGGTGTTCGCGAACCAGCGCGAATCCCAGGTGCGGTTGATGCCGAGACGCAGACCGATCGGATTGACTTTCTGGCCCATTATGCGGCCTCCCCTTTTTCTTCGACTTCACGAACGACGATCGTGAGGTGCGAGAACGGCTTCTCGATACGGCTGGCGCGACCACGGCCACGGGCATGGAACCGCTTCATGACGATCGACTTGCCGACATAGGCTTCCGCCACGATCAGCGCATCGACGTCGAGATCGTGGTTGTTTTCCGCGTTGGCGATCGCCGATTCCAGCGTCTTCTTGACCGTACCGGAAATCCGCTTGGCCGAGAATTCGAGGTCGGAAAGCGCTGTCGCGACCTTCTTGCCGCGGATCAGCGCGGCAACCAGGTTCAGCTTCTGCGGGCTGATACGGATCGTGCGCAACACGGCGCGCGCTTCGTTGTCAGCAAGCCTGCGCGGAGCTTTGGCCTTGCCCATGATTATTTCCTCTTCGCCTTCTTATCCGCGCCGTGACCGTAATAGGTCCGGGTCGGAGCGAATTCACCGAACTTATGGCCGACCATGTCCTCGTTCACCGAAACGGGAACATGCTTCTGGCCGTTGTAGACACCGAAGGTGAAGCCGACGAACTGCGGCAGGATGGTGGAGCGACGGCTCCACATCTTGATCACCTCATTGCGACCACCTTCACGAACCTTGTCCACCTTCTTGAGAAGGTAGCCGTCGATGAAGGGGCCTTTCCAAATCGAACGAGTCACTTGGCGTTACCTCTTCTTAGCTCTTGCGCTGATGGCGCGAGCGCAGGATGAACTTGTCGGTCGCCTTGTTGGACCGCGTCTTCTTGCCCTTGGTCGGCTTGCCCCAGGGCGAAACCGGATGGCGGCCGCCCGAGGTGCGGCCTTCGCCGCCGCCATGCGGATGGTCGACCGGGTTCATGGTCACACCGCGATTGTGCGGGCGCTTGCCGCGCCACACGGTGCGGCCTGCCTTGCCGTCATTGATGTTGCCGTGGTCCGGATTGGACACGGCACCGACAGTGGCCATGCAGGAGCCGTGAACGACACGCTGCTCGCCCGAGTTCAGGCGCAGGATCGCCATGCCCTGGTCACGGCCGACGAGCTGGGCATATCCGCCCGCCGAACGGGCAACCTGGGCGCCCTTGCCCGGCTTCAGCTCGATGTTGTGGACGATCGTGCCGACCGGCATCGAGGCCAGCGGCATTGCATTGCCCGGCTTCACGTCGACCGCTTCGCCAGCCACGATCTTGTCGCCGGCGGCAAGGCGCTGCGGGGCGATGATGTAGGACAGCTCGCCATCGTCATACTTGATCAGCGCGATGAAGGCGGTGCGGTTCGGATCGTATTCAATGCGCTCGACCGTGCCGACGACGTCGAACTTGCGGCGCTTGAAGTCGATGATGCGGTATGTGCGCTTGTGACCACCGCCGATGAAGCGGGCGGTGATGCGGCCGTAATTGTTGCGGCCGCCGGACTTGGTCAGGCCTTCGGTCAAGCCCTTGACGGGCTTGCCCTTATAGAGGCCCGAGCGGTCGACGATGACCAGCTGGCGGGTGCTCGGCGTTACCGGGTTGAATTTTTTAAGTGCCATTGTCCTGTCCTCGCGGCCTTGCTCAGAGACCCGTCGCGACGTCGATCGACTGGCCTTCGGCCAGCGTCACAACCGCCTTCTTGACGTCGCTCTGGCGGCCGATCGTGCCGCGGAAGCGCTTGATCTTGCCCTTGCGGACAAGCGTGTTCACGGCCATCACCTTGACGCCGAACAGCGCCTCGACTGCGGCCTTGATTTCCGGCTTCGACGCCTTCTTGGCGACGTTGAAGACGACCTGGTTCTGCTCGGAAGCCATGGTCGACTTTTCGGTGATCGCCGGCGAGACGATCACGTCGTAGTGACGAAGGTCGGTCATTTGAAGCGCTCCTCGAGAGCCTCGACGGCGGCCTTCGAAAGGACCAGCGTGCCGCGGCGCAGAATGTCGTAGACGTTGATGCCCTGGATGGGCAGCACGTCGATGTTCGGGATGTTCGTCGCCGCCAGCTTGAAATTCTTGTCAAGCTCGGCGCCGCCGATCACCAGGGCGTTGGTCAGGCCCAGCGTCGCGAAATTCGCGATCAGCGCCTTGGTCTTGGCCTCGGTCAGCTTCAGCTCGTCGACGATGATGAGCGACGCACTCTTGGCCTTGGCCGAAAGCGCATGCCTGAGGCCGAGGGCGCGCACCTTCTTCGGCAAATCGTGCTCGTGGCTGCGAACGACCGGGCCGTGGGCCTTGCCGCCGCCGCGGAACTGCGGAGCGCGCGCCGAATGGTGACGAGCGCGGCCCGTACCCTTCTGCTTGTACATCTTGGCGCCAGTGCGCGCGATCTCGGCGCGGCCCTTGGCCTTGTGCGTGCCCTGCTGCTTCTTGGCAAGCTGCCAGCGCACGACGCGCTGCAGGATGTCCTCGCGCGGATCAAGGCCGAAAATCTCCTCGGAGAGCTTCACCTTGCCGGCGTCCTTGCCGCCAAGCGTTGTGATCTTGAGATCCATTATTCCGCTCCCTCTGTGGCCGGGGCTTCGTTCTTGGCGGCACCATCGGTCGCAACGGCACGGATCGCGGCAGGCTTCGGCGCATTGGCCGGCAGCGCCACCTTGGCCGCGTCGCGGACCAGGATCCAGGCGCCCTTCGAACCCGGAACCGCACCGCGGATCAGGATCAGGCCGCGATCGGCGTCAGTCGAGACGACCTCGACATTCTGTGTGGTGACGCGGGTGTCGCCCATGTGGCCGGCCATATGCTTGCCCTTGAACACCTTGCCCGGGTCCTGGCGCTGGCCGGTCGAGCCGTGCGTACGGTGCGAGACCGAGTTGCCGTGGGTCGCACGGCCGCCACCCATGTGGTGCCGCTTGATGACGCCCTGGAAGCCCTTGCCGATCGTCGTGCCCGTCACATCGACCTTCTGGCCGGCGACGAAGTGCTCGACGGTGATCTCGGCGCCGACATCGATCATGTTGTCGGCAGAGACGCGGAACTCGGCAACCTTCGCCTTCGGCTCGACTGAAGCGGTCGCGAAATGGCCGCGCATCGCCTTCGACGTGTTCTTCACCTTGGCAAGGCCAACGCCGAGCTGGACGGCAGTATAGCCGTTCTTCTCCTGCGTGCGCTGTGCCACGACCTGGCAGTTCTCCATCTGGAGAACCGTGACGGGAACATGTTCCCCGGCATCGTTGTAGATGCGGGTCATTCCCACCTTCTTTGCAATCACACCTGAACGCATCGGTTCAATTCCTTTAGAGTTCCCTGTCGGGGCTATCGCCCCTCCACGCCTCTTGTTCCTTCAGAGTTCCGGGTCGCCCCGCGCCTCTTGTTCCCTTAGAGCTTGATCTCGACGTCGACACCGGCGGCAAGGTCGAGCTTCATCAAAGCATCGACCGTCTGCGGGGTCGGATCGACAATGTCGAGCAGACGCTTGTGCGTGCGCATCTCGAACTGCTCGCGGCTCTTCTTGTCGACGTGAGGCGACCGGTTGACCGTGAACTTTTCGATCCGCGTCGGCAGCGGAATGGGGCCGCGGACGTTGGCGCCGGTGCGCTTGGCCGTCGACACGATCTCCCGCGTCGAGGCGTCGAGCACTCGGTGATCAAACGCCTTCAGGCGGATGCGGATATTCTGTCCGTTCATGCGTCACTTCCTTGTTCTGGCGCGGCGCGGGCATATCCAGCGCCCGCGACAGATCGGTTTAAGTCCAAATTACTCTTTGATGGTGACGACGATGCCGGCACCGACGGTGCGGCCGCCTTCACGGATGGCGAAGCGCAGCTTCTCTTCCATGGCGATCGGCACGATCAGCTCGACATCGACGGTGATGTTGTCGCCCGGCATCACCATCTCGGTGCCCGCCGGCAGCGACACGATACCGGTCACGTCGGTGGTGCGGAAGTAGAATTGCGGACGGTAGTTGGTGAAGAACGGCGTGTGACGGCCACCCTCGTCCTTGGTCAGGATGTAGGCTTCGGCCACGAACTTCTTGTGCGGCTTGACCGTGCCCGGCTTGGCCAGCACCTGGCCGCGCTCCACGCCTTCACGGTCGACGCCGCGCAGCAGCGCGCCGATGTTGTCGCCGGCCTGGCCCTGGTCGAGCAGCTTACGGAACATCTCCACACCCGTGCAGGTCGTCTTGGTCGTCGGGCGGATGCCGACGATCTCCAGCTCCTCGCCGACCTTGACCACGCCACGCTCGACGCGGCCGGTCACCACCGTGCCGCGGCCCGAGATCGAGAACACGTCCTCGATCGGCATCAGGAACGGCTTGTCCAGCGGACGCACCGGCGTCGGGATGTAGGCGTCGACCTGCGCCATCAGCTCGCGGATCGCGTCCTCGCCGATCTTCTTGTCGCCATCTTCCAGAGCCGCAAGCGCCGAACCCTTGACGATCGGAATGTCGTCGCCGGGGAACTCGTTCTTGGTCAACAGCTCACGCACCTCGAGCTCGACCAGCTCCAAAAGCTCGGCGTCGTCGACCTGGTCGACCTTGTTCAAAAACACCACGATCGACGGCACGCCGACCTGGCGGGCCAGCAGGATGTGCTCGCGGGTCTGCGGCATCGGGCCGTCGGCGGCCGACACCACCAGGATGGCGCCGTCCATCTGCGCGGCACCGGTGATCATGTTCTTCACATAGTCGGCGTGACCGGGACAGTCGACATGGGCATAGTGGCGGTTGGCCGTCTCGTATTCGACATGCGCCGTCGAAATGGTGATGCCGCGGGCCTTTTCTTCCGGTGCCGCATCGATCTGGTCGTAGCGCTTGTATTCGCCAAAATACTTGGTGATCGCCGCCGTCAGCGACGTCTTGCCATGGTCGACGTGACCAATCGTGCCGATGTTCACATGAGGCTTAGTGCGCTCGAATTTACCTTTTGCCATGTGATGTCTCCATTCCTGCTCGCCCGTTAGGGCCTTGAATTAAGTTATCGCTGCAACCCGTTCGAGTTACGCGTATTTCTTCTGGACTTCCTGGGCGACCGCGGTCGGCACCGGCTCGTAATGGTCGAACTGCATCGTGTAAGCCGCACGGCCTTGGCTCATCGAGCGCAGGTTGTCGACGTACTTGAACATGTTGGCGAGCGGCACCATCGCGTTGATAACCACCGCCACACCGCGGGCCTCCTGGCCCTGGATCTGGCCGCGACGGCCATTGAGGTCGCCGATGACGCTGCCGACGTAATCTTCCGGCGTCACCACTTCGACCTTCATGATCGGCTCGAGCAGCTGCACGCCAAGCTTGGGCGCCGCTTCACGGAAGCAGGCACGACCGGCGATTTCGAAGGCGAGCACCGAGGAGTCGACATCGTGGTAGGCGCCATCGATCAGCGTCGCCTTGACGCCGATCATCGGGAAGCCGGCGAACGGGCCGGACGTCATGACGCTGTTGATGCCCTTTTCGACACCTGGGATGTATTCCTTCGGCACGGCGCCGCCGACGATCTTGGACTCGAACAGGAATTCGCTGCTTTCCGGATTCGGCTCGAACAGGAGCTTGACGCGGGCGAACTGACCGGTACCGCCGGTCTGCTTCTTGTGCGTGTAGTCCTGCTCGTGCTTGCGGGTGATTGTCTCGCGATAGGCCACCTGCGGCGCGCCGACATTGGCCTCGACCTTGAACTCGCGGCGCATGCGGTCGACGATGATGTCGAGGTGCAGTTCACCCATGCCGGAAATGATTGTCTGGCCGCTTTCCTCGTCGGTCTTGACGCGGAAGGACGGATCCTCGGCGGCCAGGCGATGAAGGGCGAGGCCCATCTTCTCCTGGTCGTTCTTGGTTTTGGGCTCGATGGCGATCTGGATGACCGGATCGGGGAATTCCATGCGCTCGAGGATAACCGGATGCAGCGGGTCACAGAGCGTGTCGCCGGTGGTGGTATCCTTGAGGCCGGCCAAGGCGACGATGTCGCCAGCGTAAGCCTCTTCGACGTCGGCGCGCGAATTCGCATGCATCTGCAGCATGCGGCCGATGCGTTCCTTCTTGCCCTTCACCGTGTTGTCGACCGAGACGCCCTTGCTGAGCTTGCCCGAATAGATGCGGGCAAAGGTAAGCGAACCGACGAACGGGTCGTTCATGATCTTGAAGGCGAGCATCGACAGCGGCTCGTTGTCATCGGCGTGACGCTCGATCTCGGCGTCGGTCTTGGCGTCGACGCCCTTGATGGCGGGAACGTCGGCCGGCGACGGCAGATATTCGACGACGGCGTCGAGCAGCGGCTGCACGCCCTTGTTCTTGAAGGCCGAGCCGCAGAACATCGGGTAGAATTTCACCGCGATGGTGCCCTTGCGGATCAGCGAGCGAATCTCATCGTTATCAGGCATCTTGCCTTCGAGGTAGTTTTCGAGCGCTGTCTCATCCATTTCGACAGCGGCCTCGATCATCTTCTCGCGGTATTCTTCGGCACGAGCCTTGAGGTCGGCCGGGATCTCGACGACATCCCAGGCAGCGCCCAGCGTCTCGTCGCGCCAGACCAGCGCGTTCATCTCGACGAGGTCGACGACGCCCTTGAACTCGGTCTCGGCGCCGATCGGCAGCTGCATGACGACAGCCTGCGCACCAAGGCGCGAGCCGATCATTTCGACCGAGCGGTAGAAGTCAGCGCCGATCTTGTCCATCTTGTTGCAGAAGATCATGCGCGGCACGCGATACTTGTCGGCCTGGCGCCAGACGGTTTCCGTCTGCGGCTCCACGCCGGCATTGGCGTCGAGCAGCGCAATGGCGCCGTCGAGCACGCGCAGCGAACGCTCGACCTCGATGGTGAAGTCGACGTGGCCGGGCGTGTCGATGATGTTGAAGCGACGCATCTTGCCGTCACGGCCCTTCCAGAAGGTCGTGGTCGCAGCCGACGTGATGGTGATGCCGCGTTCCTGCTCCTGCTCCATCCAGTCCATGGTGGCAGCGCCGTCATGGACTTCGCCGATCTTGTGCGACTTGCCCGTGTAGTAAAGGACACGCTCGGTGGTCGTCGTCTTACCGGCGTCGATATGAGCCATGATACCGAAATTGCGGTAATCTTCGATTTTATATTCGCGGGCCATGGGAGGTGCCTCTCAGTCTCGTTCGCGCTTTACCAGCGGTAGTGCGCGAAGGCGCGGTTGGCTTCTGCCATCTTGTGGGTGTCTTCACGCTTCTTGACGGCAGTGCCGCGGTTGTTGGCCGCGTCCATCAGCTCACCGGAGAGGCGGTCGACCATGGTGGTCTCGTTGCGGTTGCGGGCGGCAGCGATCAGCCAGCGGATGGCCAGCGCCTGACGGCGCTCGGGACGCACGTCGACCGGAACCTGATAGGTGGCGCCGCCGACGCGGCGCGACCGCACTTCCACATGCGGCGCGACATTGTCGAGCGCCTGGTGGAAGACGGTGACCGGCTCCTGCTTGGTCTTGGACTGGACCTGGTCGAGCGCGCCGTAGACAATGGTCTCAGCAACCGACTTCTTGCCGTCATACATGACGGCGTTCATGAACTTGGTGACGATCAGATCGCCGAACTTCGGGTCCGGATTGATCTCACGCTTTTCTGCACTGTGACGACGGGACATTTTTTCTCTGCCTCAATTCTGCGTGGTGGCCTGGATCCCGGATCGTCGCTTCGCTGCGTCCGGGATGACCTTCGCTACGCTTCGGTCACTTCGGACGCTTGGCGCCGTATTTCGAACGGCGCTGCTTGCGGTTCTTCACACCCTGCGTGTCGAGCACGCCGCGGATGATATGGTAGCGGACGCCCGGAAGATCCTTGACGCGACCGCCGCGGATCATGACCACGGAGTGTTCCTGAAGGTTGTGGCCTTCGCCGGGGATGTAACCGATCACCTCAAAACCATTGGTCAGACGGATCTTGGCCACCTTGCGCAGCGCAGAGTTCGGCTTCTTCGGCGTTGTTGTATAGACGCGCGTGCAGACACCCCGCTTCTGCGGGTTCTGCTGCATGGCCGGGACCTTGTTGCGCTTCACCGGCGCAATGCGCGGCTTGCGGATCAGCTGGTTGACGGTAGGCATTAAACCCTCTTGTCTCTCAATTCCGTGTCTTGCCCGGTCAGGGCCGCTCAAAGCGTCATTTCCATACGCAAATTCGGGCCACAAACCGCGCCTCGCGGTCTTGCCCGAACAAATGGCAGAGGAAGCGGAAACCGCTTCGTGCACGCCGGAAATGTCTTTTCGCTCGTAAAACGAACCCTGTTTGAGGCAAACTCCAAAGCGTGTCGCTTCGGAAGTGAGAGCCTCACATCGGTTCTGACTGGGCGGCTTCTACTCGCAAGCCTGCTGCCCGTCAACCCCGGAGCGCCAAATATTGCGCCGTAACCGAGGCTTGGCAGCCATGCGAAAAGCGCATGTAATTTTCTTTCGCCGTTTTGCAAGTGGAAGGAAGAAAGTGACCGGCTTTTGGCTGTTGCGCGGGCCTGCTTCATGCGAAAAGGCGGCATGAACAGTGCAAATCCCCTCGCCCGGAGGACTCTACCCGTGAACGACAATGAGGAGCGCCCGGTCACCATCATCACCGGCCGGGTGTGGAAGAGGAAGGGCGGCAAACCGGAAGGCGTCCACGTGATGCTGGTCGCGCCCGACGACGATTCGGCGGTACGCCGCGCGCTCGAATCGCTCGCCGCCGAAGGCTATGCCGAGGCCGAGCTCGACCAGATCGGCGACATGGACGGCGTGCCCGACGAAGAGCCGCATCTGTCCGCCTATCAGGGCGCGGTCGAAGGCGAAGTCTCGATCGTCACCTTCGACGTGCCGGCCTGACCGGAAGGCTGTCGGGTGCCGTGGCCCCGGCCGTGGCGTCGGTCCCGTGCGGCTTGCCCGGCATCGGTTCTCTGCTAAGAACCAGTCTCGGCTAAAACCAAGCGCGTTTCCAAAACTTGCGGAGTCTCCCATGTCCCTGAATAGCGGTCCCATCAAGCTCGGCATCGTCGGCGTGGGAAAGATTGTCCGCGATCAGCATCTTCCGGCTCTGGCGAAGGACCAGGACTACCGCCTCGCCGCCGCCGCCAGCCGGCACGGCAAGGTGGACGGCATCCCTAATTTCCCGACCATCGAGGCGATGCTCGACGCCGTGCCCGAGATTGAGGCCGTGTCGCTCTGCATGCCGCCGCAATACCGCTACGATGCCGCGCGGATGGCGCTGGCGGCGAAAAAGCATGTCTTCCTGGAAAAGCCGCCCGGTGCCACGGTCAGCGAGGTCGAGGACCTGAAAAAGCTGGCGGAGCGACAAGGCGTCTCGCTGTTCGCCAGCTGGCACTCGCGCTATGCGCCGGCGGTCGAGGCCGCGCGCGCCTTTCTCGGCTCGACCCGGATCAGCTCCGCCGCCATCGACTGGAAGGAAGACGTGCGCCGCTGGCACCCGAACCAGGAATGGATCTGGGCTCCGGGCGGCTTCGGCGTCTTCGATCCCGGCATCAATGCGCTGTCGATTGCCACCCACATCCTGCCGGCGATGTTCATCACCTCGGCGATCCTCGATTTTCCCGAAAACCGCGCCGCCCCGATCGCCGCGCATGTCGCCTTCCGCACCTCGAACGGATTGCCGGTGATGATGGAACTGGACTGGCGTCAGACCGGCCCGCAAAGCTGGGACATCGTGGCCGAGACGGACAAGGGCTCGATGGTGCTATCGGGCGGCGGCTCGAAGCTCGCCATCGATGGCCGCGTCGTTCATAAAGAGCCGGAAGCCGAATACCCGATGCTCTATAAACGCTTCGCCGAGATCGTGCGCGCCGGCGTTTCCGATGTCGATCTCGCTCCCCTCCAACACGTCGCCGACGCCTTCATGCTCGGCAAGCGCAATGTGGTGGAAGCGTTTTTCGACTGAGACTGCGGGCGTCGACCGGATTGCACGTCCGACCGCTCACCGCGCAAGTTCAATTGACGATCGCAATGGCGAACCCGTCATAGCCCTTGGCGCCGACAGTCTGGATGGCGGTGCCATCCAACCGCTTGTCGCCGCCGATGAACGAGAATGCTGCGCGTGCCCCTTCGACATAGGCGTCGTGGCCATCCTCATTCAGCACGGCGCCGTCACGGATAACGTTGTCGCAGACGACGACGGTTCCCGGTCGCGAGAGGCGCATGGTCCAGGACAGGTAGTTCGGGTTGTTGGGCTTGTCGGCGTCGATGAAGATGAGATCGAACGGCCCGGCATTCTCAGCACTCAGCGCGGCCAGCGATTGAAGCGCCATTCCCACCCGCAGTTCCACCCGTTCCGACACCCCTGCCCGCTCGAAGTTTGACCGCGCGACCCTGGCATGGTGAGGATCGAGTTCAAGTGTCACGATCCTGCCATCCGAAGGCAGCCCGCGCGCCATCCAGATCGTCGAGTACCCGCCCAGCGTGCCGATTTCGAGAACATTTCTCGCTCCCTGAATACGCACCAGAAGTGAGAGCAGCTTGCCTTGCGCCGGCGAGACGTCGATCGGCGGCAGGCCCTGATCGTGGTTGGCCGCTAGAACGGCATCAAGGACGGGGTCTGCCTCGAACAGGGAGCCAACAATGTAGTCGTCTACTGCCGTCCATATCCTCTTACTCATCGCCTTTCCTCTCCGTTTCAAATGCAGGAAGCCAAAACGCGAAAAGGGGCCACTTGGGCCCCTTTCCTTATTCTTTCTTGCATGCCGCCTTACTGCGCGGCGTTGACCATGTCGGTCAGCATCGGGCCAGCGGCCTCGGCGCCCGACGCCTTGCGGCGCTCGTCGATGATCAACTCGTCGCGCGAGGTGGCGATGCGCCGGATTTGGCTCATCGTGCCGCCAGTGCCGGCCGGGATCAGCCGGCCGACGATGACGTTTTCCTTCAGCCCCTGCAGCATGTCGGTCTTGCCAGCAACCGCTGCTTCCGTCAGCACCCGGGTCGTCTCCTGGAAGGAGGCGGCCGAGATGAAGGACGGCGTCTGCAGCGAGGCCTTGGTGATGCCGAGCAGCACCGGCTGGCCTTCGGCCGGCTTCTTGCCGTCCTCGATCAGCCGCTCGTTGACCTCTTCCAGCTCGATCACGTCGACGTGGTCGCCCGGAATGTAGGTCGAGTCGCCCTGCGTGGTGATCTCGACCTTCTGCAGCATCTGGCGAACGATCACCTCGATGTGCTTGTCGTTGATCGACACGCCCTGCAGGCGGTAGACCTCCTGGATCTCGTTGACAAGGTAGGAGGCAAGCGCCTCCACGCCCTTGATCGCCAGGATGTCGTGCGGCGCCGGATTGCCGTCGAGGATGTAGTCGCCCTTCTCGATGACGTCGCCGTCCTGGAGATGGAACGGCTTGCCCTTCGGGATCAGGTATTCGACCGGCTCAAGCGTCGAGTCATGCGGCTCGATGATGATGCGACGCTTGTTCTTGTAGTCGCGGCCGAAGCGGACCGTGCCGTCGATCTCTGCGATGATGGCGTGATCCTTCGGACGGCGTGCCTCGAACAGCTCGGCAACACGCGGCAGACCGCCGGTGATGTCCTTGGTCTTGGCGCTTTCCATCGGGATACGCGCCAGCACGTCGCCGGGGCGAACATGAGCACCCGGCTCGACCGAGAGAATGGCCTCGACCGAGAGCAGGAAGCGGGCGTCGCCGCCCTTCGACAGCTTGCCGACTTTGCCCTTGGCGTCCTGGACGACGATCGCCGGCTTGAGGTCGTTGCCGCGTGGCGTCGAACGCCAGTCGATGACCTCGCGCTTGGTGATGCCAGTCGATTCGTCGGCCGTTTCCTGGACGGAAATGCCGTCGACCAGATCCTCGAACGCAACCCTGCCCTCGATTTCGGTGAGGATCGGGCGGGTATAAGGATCCCACTCGGCGATACGCTGGCCGCGCTTCACCTTGTCGCCATCGTCCACGAAGATGCGCGAACCATAGGTGACGCGGTGCGTGGCGCGTTCCTTGCCGGCTTCGTCGAGGATCAGCACCGCCATGTTGCGGCCCATGACCATCTGCTGGCCGTCGGAGTTGCGCACCACGTTGCGGTTGCGGATCTCGACCTTGCCCTCATACGAGGCTTCAAGGAACGAGCTGTCCACCACCTGCGCCGTTCCACCCATGTGGAAGGTACGCATGGTGAGCTGGGTACCCGGCTCGCCGATCGACTGCGCCGCGATGACGCCGACAGCCTCGCCCTGGTTGACAGGGGTGCCGCGGGCCAGATCGCGTCCGTAACAGACCGCGCAGACGCCGGTCCTGACCTCGCAGGTCAGCGCCGAGCGGATGCGGACCGACTGCACGCCGGCCTTTTCGATCAGCTCCACATCGCGCTCGTCCATCAGCGTTCCGGCCTTGACCAAAACCTCGCCCGACACCGGATGGGTGATGTCGTCGAGCGACGTGCGGCCGAGAACGCGCTGGCCAACCGAAGCGACGACCTGACCGGCATCGACGATCGGCTGCATGGTGAGGCCCTTGTCGGTGCCGCAGTCGACCGAGTTGACGATGCAGTCCTGCGCCACGTCGACCAGACGACGGGTGAGGTAGCCCGAGTTCGCCGTCTTCAAGGCGGTGTCGGCCAAGCCCTTGCGGGCGCCGTGGGTCGAGTTGAAGTACTCGAGCACGGTGAGGCCTTCCTTGAAGTTCGAGATGATCGGTGTCTCGATGATCTCACCGGACGGCTTGGCCATCAGGCCGCGCATACCGGCAAGCTGGCGCATCTGGGTGGGCGAACCGCGCGCACCCGAATGCGACATCATGTAGATCGAGTTCATCGGCTTTTGACGGCCGTTGTCCTCGAACTCGACCGCCTTGATGCGGGCCATCATCTCGTCGGCGACCTTTTCCGAGCACTTGGCCCAGGCGTCGACGACCTTGTTGTACTTCTCGCCCTGCGTGATCAGGCCGTCATTGTACTGCTGCTCGTATTCCTTGGCCAAAGCCTCGGTCTCGGAGACCAGCTTGATCTTGGCATCCGGGATCAGCATGTCGTCCTTGCCGAACGAAATGCCGGCGCGGCAGGCGTGGCTGAAGCCGAGGGCCATGATACGGTCGCAGAAAATGACCGTCTCCTTCTGACCGCAATGCCGGTAGACGGTGTCGATCATCTTGGAGATGTTCTTCTTGGTCATCTCCTGGTTGGCGATGTCGTAAGGCACGTTGACGTTTTTCGGCAGAAGTTCGCCGATGATCATGCGGCCAGGCGTGGTGTCGTAGATCTTCGACACGACCTTGCCGTCGGCGTCGACCGTGCGGAAGCGACCCTTGATCTTGGCGTGCAGCGTCACCGCCTTGGTCTCCAGCGCATGCTGGAGTTCGCCCATGTCGGCAAACACCATGCCTTCGCCTGGCTCGTTCTGGTTGACGATCGAGAGATAGTAGAGACCGAGAACCATGTCCTGCGACGGCACGATGATCGGCGCGCCGGAGGCCGGGTGCAGGATGTTGTTGGTCGACATCATCAGCACGCGGGCTTCAAGCTGCGCTTCCAGCGACAGCGGCACGTGAACGGCCATCTGGTCGCCGTCGAAGTCGGCGTTGAAGGCCGTGCAGACCAGCGGATGCAGCTGGATCGCCTTGCCTTCGATCAGGATCGGCTCGAACGCCTGGATGCCGAGGCGGTGCAGCGTCGGCGCGCGGTTCAGCAGCACTGGATGCTCGCGGATGACCTCGTCGAGGATATCCCAGACTTCCGGACGCTCCTTCTCGACCAGCTTCTTGGCTTGCTTGACGGTCGAGGAGAACCCCTTGGCGTCGAGGCGGGCGTAGATGAAGGGCTTGAACAGTTCGAGCGCCATCTTCTTCGGCAGGCCGCATTGGTGCAGCTTGAGCTCCGGACCGGTGACGATAACCGAGCGGCCCGAATAGTCGACGCGCTTGCCAAGCAGGTTCTGGCGGAACCGGCCCTGCTTGCCCTTGAGCATGTCGGACAGCGACTTCAGCGGACGCTTGTTGGCGCCGGTGATGACGCGGCCGCGGCGGCCGTTGTCGAACAATGCGTCGACGGCTTCCTGCAGCATGCGCTTTTCATTGCGCACGATGATGCCAGGCGCACGCAGCTCGATCAGCCGCTTCAGGCGGTTGTTGCGGTTGATGACGCGGCGATAGAGATCATTGAGATCGGACGTGGCGAAGCGGCCGCCGTCCAGCGGGACGAGCGGGCGCAGGTCCGGCGGGATCACCGGAACCACCTTCATGATCATCCATTCCGGACGGTTGCCGGACTCCATGAAGTTCTCGACGACCTTGAGCCGCTTCAGGTACTTCTTCTGCTTGAGCTCGGAAGTGGTCGAAGCCAGCTCCGAACGCAGGTCGCCGGCGATCTTCTCGAGATCCATGCCGGCCAGAAGGTCGTGGATGGCCTCGGCGCCGATCATGGCGGTGAAGCTGTCCTCGCCATACTCGTCGACAGCCATCATGTACTCTTCCTCACTGAGGAGCTGGTGCTCCTTCAGCGCGGTGAGGCCGGGCTCGGTCACGATGTAGTTCTCGAAGTAGAGAACGCGCTCGATGTCCTTCAGCGTCATGTCGAGCAGCGTGCCGATGCGCGACGGCAGCGACTTCAGGAACCAGATATGGGCGACGGGCGCGGCCAGTTCGATATGGCCCATGCGCTCGCGGCGGACCCGCGACAGCGTGACTTCGACGCCGCACTTCTCGCAGATGACGCCCTTGTACTTCATGCGCTTGTATTTGCCGCACAGGCACTCATAGTCCTTGATCGGGCCGAAGATGCGCGCGCAGAACAGACCGTCGCGCTCCGGCTTGAAGGTGCGGTAGTTGATGGTCTCCGGCTTCTTGATCTCGCCGAACGACCAGGACAGAATCTTCTCAGGGCTGGCGAGCGAAATCCGGATGGAATCGAACACCTGCGCCGGCGCCTGTGGATTGAAGAGATTCATGACCTCTTGGTTCATGCCGTTCTCCTTTTCGGGGTCCTCGAAAACCCCTTGTATCTAGCGCGGGCCAGACGCCCGCCGACTTGATCGGCCATCGGCCGAAGAAACTTTCTTGTTTGAGCATGATCTTGGCCGGTAGCCACTTTTCGGGATCATGCTCGGCGCTCGGTCGCAGGAACCCTTTCCCGCGACCGAGCGTATTGCCTACTCGGCTGCGTCGGGCAGCCGGACAGGGGCTTCGTCGAGCTTGGTGTTCTCCAACTCGACATTGAGGCCGAGAGACCGCATTTCCTTGACGAGAACGTTGAAGCTCTCGGGGATGCCGGCCTCGAACGTGTCGTCGCCTCTGACGATCGCCTCGTAGACCTTGGTGCGTCCGGCGACGTCGTCCGATTTAACCGTCAGCATCTCCTGCAGCGTGTAGGCGGCGCCGTACGCTTCGAGCGCCCAGACCTCCATCTCGCCGAAGCGCTGGCCACCGAACTGCGCCTTGCCGCCCAGCGGCTGCTGGGTAACGAGTGAGTACGGTCCGATCGAACGCGCGTGGATCTTGTCGTCCACGAGATGATGGAGCTTCAGCATATATATGTAGCCCATCGTCACTTTGCGATCGAACGGCTCGCCCGTGCGCCCGTCATAGAGCTGCGACTGACCGCTGGTGTGCAGACCCGCCTGCTCCAGCATGACGTTGATGTCGGCTTCGTGGGCGCCGTCGAACACAGGTGTCGCGATGGAGACGCCGCGGCGCATCTGCTCGCCGAGGCGAACGATGCTGTCGTCATCATAGTCGCGGACCTGCTCGTTGCGGTCGTTGGCCGGAATGAAGCTCTCGAGCGTCTTGCGCAGCGGCTTGATGTCGCCGCCCGCCTTGTACGCATCGATCAGCTCGCCGATCTTCCTGCCCATGCCGGCGCAAGCCCAGCCCAGATGCGTCTCCAGGATCTGGCCGACATTCATGCGGCTCGGCACACCCAGCGGGTTGAGCACGATGTCGGCATGCGTGCCGTCCTCGAGGAACGGCATGTCCTCGACTGGAACGATCCGCGACACGACACCCTTGTTGCCGTGCCGGCCGGCCATCTTGTCGCCGGGCTGCATCTTGCGCTTCACGGCCACGAAGACCTTGACCATCTTCATGACGCCGGGAGGCATCTCGTCACCGCGCTGCACCTTCTCGACCTTGTCCATGAAGCGCTGCTCGAGCGCCTTCTTGGAATCGTCGTACTGGCCACGCAGGGCTTCCAGTTCGCTCTGGAGCTTTTCGTTCTCCACCGCAAACTGCCACCACTGCGAACGCGGATACTCGTCGAGCATGTCCTTCGACAGCTTCGAGCCCTTCTTGAAGCCCTTCGGTCCGGCAATCGCTTCCTTGCCGACGAGAACGTCGGAAAGGCGCGAATAGACGTTGCGGTCGAGGATGGCCTGCTCGTCGTCGCGGTCCTTGGCGAGGCGTTCAATCTCCTCGCGCTCGATCGCCATGGCGCGCTCGTCCTTCTCCACGCCGTGGCGATTGAAGACGCGCACTTCGACGACGGTGCCGAAGGTTCCCGGAGGCATGCGCATGGACGTGTCACGCACGTCCGACGCCTTTTCACCGAAGATGGCACGCAGAAGCTTTTCTTCCGGCGTCATCGGGCTTTCGCCCTTCGGCGTGATCTTGCCGACCAGGATATCGCCCGGCTGCACTTCCGCACCGATATAGACGATACCGGCCTCGTCGAGGTTCTTCAGCGCTTCTTCCGAGACGTTCGGAATGTCGCGCGTTATTTCCTCCGGCCCGAGCTTGGTGTCGCGGGCCATGACCTCGAACTCCTCGATGTGGATCGAGGTGAAGACGTCGTCGGCGACAATGCGCTCGGACAAGAGGATCGAGTCCTCGTAGTTGTAGCCGTTCCACGGCATGAACGCGACCAGCACGTTACGGCCAAGCGCCAGATCGCCAAGCTCGGTCGACGGACCGTCGGCGATGATGTCGCCCTTGTTGACCCGGTCACCCATGCGCACCAGCGGACGCTGGTTGATGCAGGTGTTCTGGTTCGAACGCTGGAACTTCATCAGCCGGTAGATGTCGACGCCGGACTTGCCGGGATCGAGATCTTCGGTGGCGCGGATGACGATACGCGTGGCGTCCACCTGGTCGACGACGCCGCCACGGCGGGCGCCGATTGCCGCACCCGAGTCACGGGCGACGATCGGCTCCATGCCGGTGCCGACGAACGGCGCTTCGGCGCGCACCAGCGGCACGGCCTGACGCTGCATGTTCGAGCCCATCAGAGCGCGGTTGGCGTCGTCGTTCTCGAGGAATGGGATCAGCGCCGCCGCCACCGACACCATCTGCTTCGGCGACACGTCCATCAGGTCGACGTTTTCGCGCGGCGCCATCATCACTTCGCCGGCGTTGCGGCAAATGACGAACTCGTCGACGAAACCACCGTTCTCGTCGAGCTCGGCGTTGGCCTGCGCGACGTGGTGCTTGGCCTCTTCCATCGCCGACAGGTAGACGACCTCATTGGTCAGCTTGCCGTTGACGATCTTGCGGTACGGGCTCTCGATGAAGCCGTACTTGTTGACGCGCGCGAAGGTGGCCAGCGAGTTGATCAGACCGATGTTCGGGCCTTCCGGCGTCTCGATCGGGCAGATGCGGCCGTAATGCGTCGGGTGCACGTCGCGCACCTCGAAGCCAGCGCGCTCGCGGGTCAGACCACCAGGTCCAAGCGCCGAGAGCCGGCGCTTGTGGGTGATCTCCGACAGCGGGTTGGTCTGGTCCATGAACTGCGACAGCTGGGAGGAACCGAAGAACTCGCGCACGGCGGCGGCCGCCGGCTTGGCGTTGATCAGGTCCTGTGGCATCACCGTGTCGATCTCGATCGAGGACATGCGTTCCTTGATCGCACGCTCCATGCGCAAGAGGCCGACGCGGTACTGGTTCTCCATCAGCTCGCCGACCGAGCGCACGCGGCGGTTGCCGAGATTGTCGATGTCGTCGATCTCGCCCTTGCCGTCGCGCAGTTCGACCAGCGTCTTGACCACGGCCAGGATGTCTTCCTTGCGCAGCACGCGCACGGTGTCCTCGGCCTTCAGCTCGAGGCGCATGTTCATCTTGACGCGGCCGACAGCCGATAGGTCATAGCGCTCGCTGTCAAAGAACAGCGAGTTGAACATGGCTTCTGCGGTCTCGAGCGTCGGCGGCTCGCCCGGGCGCATGACGCGGTAGATGTCGAACAGCGCGTCCTGGCGGCTCTCGTTCTTGTCGACGTTGAGCGTGTTGCGGATGTAGGCGCCGACATTGACGTGGTCGATGTCGAGAACCTTGATCTCGTCCTCACCCGTACCGAGAAGCACTTTCAGCGTCTTTTCGTCGATCTCGTCGCCGGCTTCGAGGAAAATCTCGCCGGTTCCATAGTTGACGATGTCCTCGGCAAGATAGTTGCCGAGCAGGTCCTCGTCGGTCGCCTTGATCGCCTTGAGACCCTTTTCGCCGAGCTGGCGAGCCTGGCGGGCAGTGATCTTCTTGCCGGCCTCGACGACGATCTCGCCGGTGTCGGCATCGACCAGATCGCCGACAGCCTTGAGGCCGCGGAAACGCTCGACGTTGAATGGAATGCGCCAATGGTCGCCGGCGCGCTTGTAGCTGATCTTGTTGTAGAAGGTCGACAGGATCTCCTCGCCGTCCATGCCGAGCGCCATCAGCAGCGACGTCACCGGAATCTTGCGGCGGCGGTCGATGCGGGCATGCACGACGTCCTTGGAGTCGAACTCGATGTCGAGCCACGAGCCGCGATAGGGAATGACGCGCGCGGCAAACAGCAGCTTGCCGGACGAGTGCGACTTGCCCTTGTCATGGTCGAAGAAGACGCCCGGCGAACGGTGCATCTGCGAGACGATGACGCGCTCGGTGCCATTGACGATGAAGGTGCCGTTCGAGGTCATGAGCGGCATGTCGCCCATGTAGACGTCCTGCTCCTTGATGTCCTTGATCGACTTCGCACCGGTATCCTCGTCGATATCGAACACGATGAGGCGCAGCGTCACCTTCAGTGGCGCGGCATAGGTCAGGTCGCGCTGACGGCATTCGTCAACGTCGAATTTCGGTCCTTCGAACTCGTACTTCACGAATTCCAGCATCGATGAGCCGGAAAAATCTGAGATCGGAAAGACCGACTTGAAAACAGCCTGCAGTCCCTCGTCCGGACGCCCGCCCTTGGGCTCGTCCACCATCAGGAACTGATCATAGGATGCCTTCTGAACCTCGATCAGGTTCGGCATCTCCGCAACTTCCGGGATCTTTCCGAAGAACTTGCGTACGCGTCTGCGGCCATTGAAAGTCTGTGTCTGGGCCATCGTCGCTCCTTAGCTCGATTCTCGGGGCGAGCCTCGCCGCGGCTCGCCTTGCATTCACGGCCGCCTCGGCGGCGGCCCTCTTATCTGTTCCCCAGCCGCCTGTTGGCGGCCGGCTGAAACGGGAGAAAACCCGTTTCCTGAAGGCCGATTTCGGCCCTCAGGAAAGAGGTTTTCGTGGACTTGCCCGGTTACGCTGGGCTCCCCCGATACCAGGGGGATGGCGGACGGCACGAAGCCGCCCGCCGAACTGTAACGCTTACTTCAGATCGACCTTGGCGCCGGCTGCTTCCAGCTGGGCCTTGAACTTGTCCGCGTCGGCCTTGGAAACGCCTTCCTTGACCGGCTTCGGAGCCGCCTCGACCAGGTCCTTGGCTTCCTTGAGGCCAAGACCGGTGATCGCGCGGACTTCCTTGATGACGTTGATCTTCTGAGCGCCTGCCTCGGTGAGGACGACGTCGAATTCCGTCTTTTCCTCGACCGGAGCAGCAGCAGCCGCAGCACCGCCGGCAGCGGCAACCGCCACCGGAGCAGCAGCCGAAACGCCCCACTTTTCTTCCAGAAGCTTCGACAGCTCGGCCGCCTCGAGGACGGTCAGCTTCGAAAGGTCGTCTACGATCTTTGCCAGATCAGCCATTGCAATATTCCTTCGTAAGGTTCGAACGTGTGTTTGTGATAGCGAGGAACGGCCTCATGCCGCCTCGTCCTTCCGGGCGTAGGCGCCGATGACGCGCGCGACCGAAGCCGCAGGCGCATTGACGATCTGGGCGATCCGGGTTGCCGGCGTGGCGATCATGCCAACCAGCCTGGCGCGCAGCTCATCGAGCGACGGAAGTGTGGCGAGTGCCTTCACACCGTCGGCATTGAGCGAGGTGGTGCCCATTGCGCCGCCGAGAATGACGAGCCTGTCATTTCCCTTGGCGAAATCGGACGCGACCTTCGGCGCCGCAATCGGATCCTCCGAATAAGCGATCAGCGTCTGTCCCTTGAACAGGTCGATGATCGATGCGGAGTCCGTGCCCTGAAGAGCGATTTTGGCGAGACGGTTCTTCGCGACTTTGACGGTGCCACCGGCGGCGCGCATTTTCGACCGAAGGTCGTTCATTTGCGCGACGGTGATACCGGCGTAGTGGGCCACGACGACTGAACCAGCGTTCGTAAACGCATCATTCAGGCCCGTGACGAGTTCGCGTTTTTCCGCTCTGTCCACTGCCTATCTCCAGTTGACCCCTGCCCCATTCACGAGGACAGGCGTCGGGTTGCCTTTTGCCGGCCGGGCCATCCAGTAACGGATCTCCCGAACGACGCTCGAGGATCCTGCCCCCTTTCGCCACACCCGACGGACTAACCGGCGGATGCGCAGACAAAAGGCAAACACGGTTCGAACCTTTCATTGGAGCTGTCGCTCCTTTGTCCGGTCTTCACCCGTCTCATGCAGGCCCACATGAATTAAGGCCCCTTCAATTAGGCTTGAGGGCCGCCTGCAATCTCGGACAGGATGTCCGGAAGCCTTTCGACTTCCGGTACCGGGCCGCCAACAAGTCGAAGGCCCGGAATTCTTTTGCGGATCAGCCGTTTAGCGGCAGATCAAGTCAGTTCGTATCAGGACGCTGCAAGCGTCGAGACGTCGAGCTTGAGGCCCGGGCCCATCGTCGAGGTGATCGACACCTTCTTGACGTAGTTGCCCTTGGCACCAGCCGGCTTCGCCCTGTTCACCGCGTCAGTGAAGGCGCGGACGTTCTCTTCCAGCGCCGTGACGTCGAACGAGACCTTGCCGACGCCAGCCTGGACGATTCCGGCCTTCTCGACGCGGAACTCGACCGCGCCGCCCTTCGATGCCTTGACGGCGGCGGCGACATCGGTGGTGACGGTGCCGACCTTCGGGTTCGGCATCATGCCGCGCGGGCCCAGCACCTTGCCGAGACGGCCGACCAGCGGCATCATGTCCGGCGTGGCGATGCAGCGATCGAAGTCGATCGTGCCCTTCTGGACGATCTCGACCAGATCCTCGGCACCGACGACATCGGCGCCGGCAGCCTTGGCTTCCTCTGCCTTGTCGCCGCGCGCGAAGACGGCGACACGGACACTGCGGCCGGTGCCGTTCGGCAGGTTGACCACGCCGCGGACCATCTGGTCGGCATGGCGCGGGTCGACGCCAAGGTTCATCGCCACTTCGATGGTCTCGTCGAACTTCACCGAGGAACGATCCTTGAGCAACTTCAGCGCCTCACCCAGGCCGTAAGCCTTGTTGGGGTCGAGGCCTTCGCGGGTCTTCGATACACGCTTTGCAATCTTTGCCATGATCTCAGCCCACCACTTCCAGACCCATCGAGCGGGCGGAGCCCTCGACCATGCGCATGGCCGCCTCGACATCGTTTGCGTTCAGATCCTTCATCTTCTGCTCGGCGATGGCGCGCACCTTGTCGCGGCCGATCGTGCCAGCCTTGACCTTGCCCGGCTCCTTCGAGCCCGACTTCAGGTTCGCCGCCTTCTTCAGGAAGTAGCTCACCGGCGGCGTCTTCATGACGAAGGTGAACGACTTGTCCTGGTAATAGGTGATGACGACCGGAATCGGCGATCCCTTTTCCATTTCCTGGGTCTGCGCGTTGAACGCCTTGCAGAACTCCATGATGTTGATGCCGCGCTGACCAAGCGCCGGGCCGATCGGGGGCGACGGCGTAGCCGAGCCCGCGGAAACCTGGAGCTTGAGCTGGCCCGCAACTTTTTTAGCCATCTCTTTTCCTGCCTTTTCTCATGCCGGCCATGCCGGCGGTTGCAGTCTGGTGGTGCGGTTCCTGCGGCCGGCTAAAGCCACATTCGCCTCCCACCCGTTTTTCAGGCCGCGCGATTTCCGCACCGCCTCCCCTGCAACCGACCGGCGCAGGGATTTCGGATCAGCCCTTTTCGACTTGTCCGAATTCCAGATCGACAGGCACCGCGCGCCCGAAGATCGAAACTTCCACCTTAAGCCGCGCCCGCTCCTCGTCCACTTCCTGGACGAAACCGTTGAACGACGCGAACGGACCGTCCGAAACGCGGATCGCCTCACCGATCTCGAAAGTGACCGACGGCTTCGGCCGCTCGACACCTTCCTGAACCTGGTTCAGGATGCGCTGGGCCTCGGTTTCCGTGATCGGCACCGGCTTCGAGTCACCCAGGAAGCCGGTGACCTTCGGCGTGTTCTTCACCAGCGAGAACACCGCATCGGTCAAGTTGGCCTTCAACAGCACATAGCCCGGAAAGAACTTGCGCTCGGCATCGACCTTGCGGCCGCGGCGTATCTCGACGACCTTCTCGGTCGGCACCACGATCTGCTCGATGTCGCCGGACAGGCCCTTCTGCTTGGCCTTGTTCTCGATGTCCTCGGCGACCTTTTTTTCAAAGTTCGAATAGGCGTGGACGATGTACCACCGCGCAGTCATTTCACGACTTCTCCGTAATCGCCGGACTTACTGTCCAAGGCCCAGAATTTTCTCGACCGCAAAGCCCATGGCTATATCCGCGGTGAAGAAAAAGATCATCGCGATGACCGCGAACACAAGCACCATCACCGTCGAGATCATCGTTTCGCGCCGCGACGGCCAAGTTACCTTGGCAGTCTCCGCGCGAACCTGCTGGAGAAAGGTGAAAGGATTTGTGGTTTTCGAAGCCATGTGCCGCCTGTCTTCGAGATCCGTTGGCCGGATCTCCTGGATGATCCCGCTGACCGGGACGTGCCGCCTGAGCGCTTGCCTGCGCTGAATCAGCGCAATCATTCCGCCCATGCAAATCGGACGCGTAAAGCCGGCTTCCCAGCTCCACGCGTCGCGTGTCTGTTTCGTCTACATAAAACCGATTCTTGATCCACGCAAGTGGCAAGTGTCCGCTTTATGGCCAAACACCGCCTCGGAACCATCCAGTCGTCCCGTCCCGGCTATAGGGGCTCTTATGCCTCAACCAACGCTATATGGCAAGTCTCCTGCCTTTTTTCAAAGGCCGCGCCGAGAAAAACCAACGCAAGGCCCCGAAAAATCGGCACGATCTTGGCTGCGGTGCTTGGTTCGGATTGACCATTCTGAGAATGGCACGGGCAGCAGGGCTCGAACCTACGACCTGCGGTTTTGGAGACCGCCGCTCTACCAACTGAGCTATGCCCGTATGTGCGCAAATCGGCGCAGCAGGCGCTTCCTAAAAGCTTCCGCGCGCTCTGTAAAGAGTGGTCTGAGGTCCATTCATATCCTTCGCCAAAAATCCGGATAGGCCCGGATAGGCAATGACCACCGCTGTCCTCAGTCCCTCACCGGCGGCTTGTACGGTCCGCCGGGCACGCCCCAGCCCCAGGCCGGCATCGGTTCCGTCTCAGGGTCGCAGGTCTCGCCGAGGTTGGAATTCATCTTGGCCAGCCGCGATCCCCATTCGATGTAGGCCATGAAGGCCGAGCGGAATTCGGGATCGTCCGGCAGCCCGACCGCGTCGGCGGCATCGGCGAGAAGATTGATCCAGCGCCGGCGCTGTTCCTCCGTCAGGTGCTTGCCCAGATGGTGCATCACCATCTCGCGGTGGCCGCCATGCTGTTCGCTATAGGTCTTCGGTCCGCCGAAGACCTCGCCGATGAAGGCCGCGACATGGGCGGGATGGTCCGACGACATGTTCTTGAACACCGGCCCCACAACCGGATCCTGAGCCACCTTGTCATAGAAAGTCTGGGTCAGGCGGCTCAGTGCCTCGGTTCCGCCAGCCCATTCGAACAATGTCGGGACGTCCTGGCTCATTCTCGATCCTCCAGCCTTGCTGTCAGCGGCCGTGGACGATAGCGGAAACATCGGGCGTCGCTCAACCTACCTCGATGGCCAGTCTTGCTGCCTCGATTGCCAGTCTGGGTCGGCTCCGGTGCCTACGACTTGGAAGCGTGTTGGCCTGCGCTTTGGACGCCGATACCACGCGGCAGATGGTGGCACCCGTCAGTTCGTCGGCCGATTCAAGCCCGGTCGTCAGCGCATGTCTCCGCTATCGTCGCGCTGCATGGGCTCGACCGCTGCGGCGGTGACAGCCTCGGCGCTTGCCGTCGCGACATTGACAGGCGTCGTGGCTCTCTGTGCCTGGACCGGAATTTCCCTGCAATTCGCGGGCTGCGGATCTGCTTTGCATATGGTTGCCGCAGTCAGCAGCTCGACGGCATCCAGGCTGGTAACGAGCTTCATCTGAAGCATGTCTTCCGGGGCCAGCTGGCGAATGTCGCTGGCCGGCGTGTCCTTCATCGTTTCGAGCACGCCCTGGTCGACGCCCATTTCCTTCAGATAGGCCGCCAGCCGTTTCTCCACCGCCTTGCTCATCTCGTAGGTCTTGTAGCTGCCGGCATTCTTTCGGCTGATGATTTTCGTGTTGAGGATCTTCTTCTTGCCTCTTACCACGCGGTAGGTGGTCCGGTACTGCAATTTCGTCCGGATATAGGTGGTGGTGATCTGATGGACGCCGAGATAGGCCCACTGCCCGACCACACGCCGGATGCCGCCGGCAAACATCAGCGGACAGGCGGAATTGCAGATGGCGCCGCCGGCGTAGGGATTGCCGAAATAACGGGCGTCCTTCCCGTCTTTTTCCCTGCAGTCCTCCACATCTGGCTGACAACCGACAAACCAGGTTTTGCCGACCGCTATATCGAGCTTGTTCTGGCGGATCAGCCGGCCGAGCATCAGCGCCGCATCGACGTTGCCGCCGGGAGAATCCACGACAACAGGCAGTTCTCGACCGCCAAGCGCTTTCAGCGTGCTCTTGAATAGCACGGGCGTTCCGGCCTCTATCGTACCTTCGGCCGATATCCATTCCGGGCAAGTGGGCTCGCAGCCCGGTGCATTGCTGCGGACGATGACAAACCGCATCGTCGGACCAAGATCCGATTTGAATTTTTTTGCTTCCACCGCGAGCGCGGCACCGCCCATGACAAGGGACGACACCAGGCAGACCAGCACCAGCGGCCACCATGCCTGACCATGCAAACGGCGCCATGCGGCCATTTGAAAAAGCCCCCTCGATGCAACCTATACTAGTTGCGGCGGGGATGCTTGCAACAGCCTTCGAAGCAACGACCCGGATAATCTTTGCGTCCGACACATGAAGAAAAGGCGCACATGCAAAAAGGGCAGCCCGAGGACTGCCCTTTCGCATTCGATCCTGACCGGCTAGCGCCGGCGCGATTACTCTTTGATGGTGACGACGATGCCGGCACCGACGGTGCGGCCGCCTTCACGGATGGCGAAGCGCAGCTTCTCTTCCATGGCGATCGGCACGATCAGCTCGACATCGACGGTGATGTTGTCGCCCGGCATCACCATCTCGGTGCCCGCCGGCAGCGACACGATACCGGTCACGTCGGTGGTGCGGAAGTAGAACTGCGGACGGTAGTTGGTGAAGAACGGCGTGTGACGGCCACCCTCGTCCTTGGTCAGGATGTAGGCTTCGGCCACGAACTTCTTGTGCGGCTTGACCGTGCCCGGCTTGGCCAGCACCTGGCCGCGCTCCACGCCTTCACGGTCGACGCCGCGCAGCAGCGCGCCGATGTTGTCGCCGGCCTGGCCCTGGTCGAGCAGCTTGCGGAACATCTCCACACCCGTGCAGGTCGTCTTGGTCGTCGGGCGGATGCCGACGATCTCCAGCTCCTCGCCGACCTTGACCACGCCACGCTCGACGCGGCCGGTCACCACCGTGCCGCGGCCCGAGATCGAGAACACGTCCTCGATCGGCATCAGGAACGGCTTGTCCAGCGGACGCACCGGCGTCGGGATGTAGGCGTCGACCTGCGCCATCAGCTCGCGGATCGCGTCCTCGCCGATCTTCTTGTCGCCATCTTCCAGAGCCGCAAGCGCCGAACCCTTGACGATCGGAATGTCGTCGCCGGGGAACTCGTTCTTGGTCAACAGCTCACGCACCTCGAGCTCGACCAGCTCCAAAAGCTCGGCGTCGTCGACCTGGTCGACCTTGTTCAAAAACACCACGATCGACGGCACGCCGACCTGGCGGGCCAGCAGGATGTGCTCGCGGGTCTGCGGCATCGGGCCGTCGGCGGCCGACACCACCAGGATGGCGCCGTCCATCTGCGCGGCACCGGTGATCATGTTCTTCACATAGTCGGCGTGACCGGGACAGTCGACATGGGCATAGTGGCGGTTGGCCGTCTCGTATTCGACATGCGCCGTCGAAATGGTGATGCCGCGGGCCTTTTCTTCCGGTGCCGCATCGATCTGGTCGTAGCGCTTGTATTCGCCAAAATACTTGGTGATCGCCGCCGTCAGCGACGTCTTGCCATGGTCGACGTGACCAATCGTGCCGATGTTCACATGAGGCTTAGTGCGCTCGAATTTACCTTTTGCCAT
>NZ_SADR02000001.1:0-20138 GCF_004010325.2 Mesorhizobium sp. M00.F.Ca.ET.216.01.1.1 | reverse complement strand
CGTAGCGCTTGTATTCGCCAAAATACTTGGTGATCGCCGCCGTCAGCGACGTCTTGCCATGGTCGACGTGACCAATCGTGCCGATGTTCACATGAGGCTTAGTGCGCTCGAATTTACCTTTTGCCATAGTCTCTTTCCTTGGACGGCCTGGACCTTCAGTTCAGTCGAATGCGGGGCGATTAGCGACTACGGCCGAAAAACACAAGGGCCCTTGTGGCTCAGCGCACTTTCGCTCGATCCGAACCCATGATCCGATTTCGGGGATGTAACGCCGATATGGGAATGAGGCGACCCAAATGTAAGACGGACACGACCGCAGCCGGCGACACCAACTCTTAATGAAAACGGGGGCAAGATAACGCCCGGGCACCTTGCGGCGCGGGCAAATGGGCATCATGCAGACAACCGGCATCACGGCAGGACAAAACCTGCAACGTCTTATCTATCTCGCCGTCTGCGGCTTGATCTTCGCCTATGTCTGCGTGCTTGCCATTGGGGTATTGATCGGCGATTGGCTGTTCGACGCAGACGGGCAACCAATTGCGACCGACTTCCTGGCATTTTGGGGCGCCGGCAAGTTTGTCCTGCAAGGCCACGCAGCCGATGCCTATAACTGGGAAATACACAAGAGCGTCTCGTCCGCTGAAAGCGGCGCCGTTTTCGATGGCTATTATTCCTGGCAATATCCTCCAACTTTCCTGGTGGTGACGCCCGCATTGGCGCTGGTGTCTTATCCCGCCGCGTTGGTTTCATGGATGGCATTCGGAATAACGCTCTATGCCTTTGCCTTACGGCTGATCGGGGGGACATGCATTGCGATTCTGGCAGCCATGGCCTGGCCCCCCGTGCTTTGGAACACAGCGGTTGGGCAAAACGGCTTCGTCACCGCCGCCCTGCTTGGCGCAGCTATCGCATCGATCGAAAAACGCCCCGCGCTTGCCGGCCTCTTCTTCGGTCTGCTCACCTACAAGCCGCAGTTCGGCCTGATCATACCCCTTGCCCTTATCGCTGGAGGCGATTGGCGGGTTATCGGGTGGGCCACCATTTCCGCCACCGCAATGGCGGTGCTTTCCATCGCCGTTTTCGGCACGCAGATCTGGTCCGATTTCTTTGACACCGCTGCCAAGATCAACGGGATCATCCTCGTCGACGGCAGGGCCGACTTTTCAAAGCTCCAAAGCCTCTATGGCTTTGTCCGCGCGCTTGGCGGAAGCTTGACGACCGCATGGATCGCGCAGGGTTTTCTCATCGCAGTTCTGAGCACCGGCATCATCTGGATCTGGCTTAAAAAAGGAGCTTTCGACGTCAAGGCAGCAGCTCTCGCGACGGCGACGGTCCTCGCCTCGCCTTACGCGTTCATCTATGATTTCGTAGCACTCGCCGTTCCGCTGGTGTTTCTGGGGAAAACAGGTTTTTCGGCGAAGGAGAGCGCCGTCGTGATCGCTGCGGGTATTCTGGTCGGCTGGGGCCCCTCGGAATACGCTCCCACCGCCTTCCTCGCGGCGCTGCTTGTGCTCGGCCTGGTAATTGGCCGTGCATTGCAGGTTTATCCGATCCCGATGCGTCTGCCGGCTTCACAGGCCCGAGCGGCCCGCGTGAACTGAAGCAATCCTGCCGCTTGCCCGTCGGCACCCATTGCCGCCATGAACCAGGTCTGATCTCCTGATCCAATGCATTTCATTCCCATTGCCATCCGCGGCCCGCTGTTCATGATCGTCTCGACCGGCTCCTATGTCGTCAACGACACGATGATGAAGCTCGCGACCGTCGGACTGCCGCCCTATGAAGTGCTGTTTCTGCGCGGTGTGGCGGCTACGCTATGGGGTGTGCCGCTGTTGTTCGTGCTCGGCTATGGCAAGCAGATTCCGCTGATCCTCGACTGGAAGGTGTTGCGCAGAAACCTGCTCGAGCTGGCAGCGATCCTTTGCTATGTAGTGGCGCTGGCCAACATGCAGATCGCCGATTCGACCGCCCTCGGACAGATCACTCCCCTACTCATGCTGGTCGGCGCCTCGATCCTCTTCAGGGAGCGGATCGGCGGATTGCGCATGGCGCTGATCGGCCTCAGCTTCGTCGGCGCGGTCATGGTGGCGCAGCCGACCATGCAGGGCATCTCGATCTATGCGGTGCTGGCACTCGGCAACGCAGCGCTTTCCGCCGCACGCGATATAGCCGGACGCAAGGTCGCCGCCGATGTGCCGGGGATGATCGTCGCCATTTCCGCGGTGGTGGTGGTGTTGATCGGTGCCGGCATCGCGCATCTCGTTTCCGAACAATGGGTGATGCCGGAAGCCCATCATCTGCTACTGATGTCTGGGGCCGGATTGTTCCTGATCTTCGGCCACTTCTTCATCTTCATGGCCTATCGCGTCGGACCGACCGGCGTGGTGGCGCCGTTCTATTACTGCTTCACCGTCTGGGCGGTCATCTCGGGCCTGGTTGTATTCCAGCAGTTCCCAAATGCCCTGGCGATAAGCGGTATCCTGCTGGTGGTAGCCAGCGGGCTAACCATCGTGTCACTCGATGAGCGCAAGCGCCGGCTGACGGTCGTCGCCTAGCGTTGCTGCTGCCATTGCGGCGCGATGCGCCATTGTGGAAACAGGGCGGGTACGTTGACATGGAGATCCACTATGGGATTGTTTGACAACGCCGTTCCCGGCGGCAACATCACCAAGCCGCTGATGATCGCGCTTGGTGCGCTTCTGGTTGGAAAAATGCTGAGCGGCAAAAGCGCCGAACAGCCGGACCAGCCTCAAAGCCCCGTCCCCACCGGGACGTCCGCCGATGGCGGCCTGCTCGCGGGCTCGGCGGCCTTCTCGACAAGCTAAAAGATGCCGGACACGGCAATGTCGCCGACTCCTGGGTCGGCACCGGGCAGAACCAGCCGATCAACGCCAACGATCTCGGCAACGCAATCGGGCCGCAGGTTATCCGCGAGATCGCACAAAGGACGGGGCTCGACGAGCAGGAACTGCTCAAGCAATTGTCCACGGCCTTGCCTGGTATCGTCGACAAGCTGACGCCGAACGGACAAGTGCCTCAGCAGCACCAAGTCGCGTCCGCCTTCAACAGTTAGGGCGGTCAGAAACCAAAGCGGTTGGAATACTGCGCGGCCAAGGCACGCGCAGTATTCCAATATTTCGATTTTGCGCATGGAAATCTGGAGCGGGTAGCGGGAATCGAACCCGCATATTCAGCTTGGAAGGCTGCTGCTCTACCACTGAGCTATACCCGCCACACGTTTCAGGGCTTCCGGGCCGGCAGTGGTGGAGAGGGTTGGATTCGAACCAACGTAGGCTAAGCCAACGGATTTACAGTCCGTCCCCTTTAACCACTCGGGCACCTCTCCAGTCTGCCACCGGAGCCATGCAACGAGGCACGCCGACCGGGAGCAAGACAACCTCGTCTTCTCCGAAATCAGCGAAGGGCCTTATGGCGGCAAGGTCAGTGGGTGTCAACCGCGCAGCCGGGGTTTTTCGGTCTTGTTCGGCATCCGCCGCAACAGGCCATATCCTTAGCAAGACGACACGGCTATAGAAGCCGGCCATGAGCAATAAATCCGGCACCCCGAAGGACACTCACTACGCCAAGCTGCGCCGCGCCCACCGCGATGACAAGAGCGGGGGCGCGCCGGCGTTCCGGCCGCGTCAGCCGGTGCCGCCGGGCGCGAACCCAGCGGAAGGCCTGGTGCGACTCTACGGCCTGCACACGGTGCGTGCCGCGCTCGACAATCCGCGCCGCAAGATCAAAATGATGATGGTGACGCGCAATGCGGCCGAGCGTCTGGCAATCGCCGACCTCGCCGCCTTGCCGTTCAAGGCGGAGATAGTCGAGCCGAAGGACATCGACAAGGTTACGGGCTCCGACGCCGTGCATCAAGGCGTGCTGATCGAGGCCGAGCCGCTGAAGCCGAAACGGCTCGATGCGCTCGGCGACACCAGGCTGGTGCTTGTGCTCGACCAGATCACCGACCCGCACAATGTCGGCGCGATCTTGCGCTCGGCGGTCGCCTTCGACGCCGGTGCGCTGATCACCACGGCGCGCCACAGCCCGCAGGAGAGCGGCGTGCTGGCGAAGTCGGCCTCCGGCGCGCTGGAGCATATCGACCAGATCGAGGTGAAGAACCTCGCTGATGCGCTTGGCCAACTGCACGAGGCCGGCTTCCAGACCATCGGGCTCGATTCGGACGGGCCGGCGAAACTCGAGAAGAGTTTCGCCGGGAACAAGATCGCGCTGGTGCTGGGCGCCGAAGGCAAGGGCCTGCGCCAGAGGACGCGCGAGACCGTGACGACGCTGGCCCGACTCGACATGCCAGGCGCCATCCGCTCGCTCAACGTCTCGAACGCGGCGGCAGTAAGCCTTTATGCGGCACGGAAGTTCTTAGCTGGTGAATGGTGAATGGTGAAACTGCGTAATAGTGATGACGAATTCCTTACTCACTATTCACTATTCACTATTCACCATTCACTATTCACCCCACTTCATGTCCCGCCATCCGCTCCAGCGCTCGAACCAGCGCCGAGTGATCCTCCTTGGCGCCGCCGTTGGCTGCGCAGGAATTGAACAGTTGCTGCGTCGTCGAAGTGTTGGGCAGTGAGACGCCAAGCGCCCTGGCGCCTTCCAGCGCGAGGTTGAGGTCCTTCTGGTGCAGCTCGATGCGGAAGCCAGGCGCGAAGCTGCGCTTGATCATGCGCTCGCCGTGCACTTCCAGGATGCGCGAGGCCGCCAACCCGCCCATCAGCGCCTGCCGCACCTTGGCTGGATCAGCACCTGCTTTCGAAGCGAAAACAAGCGCTTCGGCAATCGCCTCGATGGTCAGAGCAACGACGATCTGGTTGGCGACCTTGGTGGTCTGGCCAACGCCGTTCGGTCCGACCAGCGTGATGTTCTTGCCCATCTTCTCGAATACGGGTCTCGCGTGCTCGAACGCCTTCTCCTCGCCGCCGACCATGATGGTCAGCGACGCCGCCTTGGCGCCGACCTCGCCGCCCGACACAGGGGCATCGAGATAGTCGCAGCCGAGATCGTTGATCTTCTTGGCGAACTCCTGGGTCGCGATTGGCGAGATCGAGCTCATGTCGACGACCAGCTTGCCCTTCGAAAGACCTGAAGCAACGCCGTTCTCGCCGAACAGCACGTCGGCCACCTGCGGCGTGTCGGGCACCATGGTGATGACGATGTCGGCCGCTTTCGCCACGGCGTCATGGCCGTTGACTGTCTTCAGCCGCTTGGCGACGAGGTCGGTCGGCGGCTTCGAGCGGTGGACGCTCGTCACAACCGCATAGCCCGCATCCAGCAGGTGCCCCGCCATCGGCGCACCCATGATGCCAAGGCCGATGAAGCCGATGGTTTCCATTGTTGTTCTCCATTCTTTGTTGCGGGCGCGAAGGAACGCGACGTCAATTGTAAACGTCTCGGCAGCTACGCCGCCGCACTCCCCTGCCCGGCCAACTCCCGGAACCATCCAAGCCCGGCCTCCGTTCCCGCCTTCGGCTTGTATTCCGCTCCTATCCAGCCGGAATAACCAATCCGGTCGATGTGGCTGTAAAGATAGGGGAAATTGATCTCGCCCGTCCCCGGCTCATGACGGCCGGGATTGTCCGCAAGCTGGATATGCGCGATGCGGCCGAGGTTTGCCTCGATGGTACGGGCGAGATCCCCCTCCATGATCTGCATGTGATAGATGTCGTATTGCAGGAACAGGTTTTTTGAGCCGATGCGGTCGATGAGCGCCAATGCCTGGTCCGAATAGTTGAGGAAGAAGCCTGGAATATCGCGCGTGTTGATCGGCTCGATCAGCAGCTTGATGCCGGCCTGTTCCAGCTTCTCCGCCGCGAAAGCCAGGTTCTCGGCAAGGACATTTTCGAGCACGCTCCGCTCGATGCCTTGCGGCGCGATGCCGGCGAGGCAGTTGACCTGCTCGCAGCCCAGCGCATGCGCATAGCTGATCGCCCTGGCGACGCCTTGCCGGAATTCGGGAACGCGATCCGGTAGAACAGCGATGCCGCGCTCGCCCTTGCCCCAATCGCCGGCCGGCAGGTTGAACAGGACCTGCGTCAGGCCATTCTTCTTCAGCCGCGCCGCAACCACCTCCGGCGGATGATCATAGGGGCCGATATATTCGACGCCCTTGAAGCCGGCGCGAGCGGCCGCGTCGAAGCGGTCGAGAAAATCATGCTCGCCAAAGAGCATCGAAAGATTGGCTGAAAAACGCGGCATTCTTTTTCTCCCGTTCCAGACCATGATCCCGAAAAGTGGAAAACCGGTTTTCGGAAAAGATGGTGGTCAAACAAAAAGATAGAGCCCCCATCCCGGTCTACCGGGATGGACCAGACTCTAGTCGAGCATGACGATCGCCGTCGGCGCGTCTTCGTTATGTTCGGCAAGGTCCTCGAATTCGGTGATCTTGTCGATTTCGGTGCCCATGGAAACGTTGGTGACGCGCTCGAGGATGAATTCGAGCACCACCGGAACCTGGTGTTCCTTCATCAGGCGTTGCGCTTCCTTGAAGGCGCCGGCGAACTCCTCCGGCCTGCGCACCCTGACCGCCTTGCAGCCCATCGCTTCGGCGACGGCGACATGGTCGACGCCGTAACCGGCCTCGGCATCGCCTTGCCGGTTGACGTTCTCGAAGGCGAGGCTGACCTCGAAATCCATCGAAAAGCCGCGCTGCGCCTGGCGGATCAGGCCGAGATAGGCATTGTTCACGACGACATGGATGTAGGGCAATCTGTGCTGTGCGCCGGCGGCCAGTTCCTCGATCATGAACTGGAAATCATAGTCGCCGGAAAGCGCCACGATATTGCGATCAGGATCGGCTGCGCGAACGCCAAGCGCTGCCGGCAGCGTCCAGCCAAGCGGGCCGGCCTGGCCGCAATTGATCCAGTTGCGCGGTTTGTAGACATGCAGGAACTGCGCGCCGGCAATCTGCGAAAGCCCGATCGTGGTGACATAGGTGGTGTCGCGGCCGAACGCCTTGTTCATTTCCTCATAGACGCGCTGCGGCTTCAGCGGCACCTGGTCGAAATGCGTCTTGCGCTTCATCGTCTTCTTGCGCTGCTGGCATTCCCTGGCCCAGCCCGACCAGTCGCGCAGCCTCCCCGCCGTCCTCCATTCGGTGGCGACGTCGAGCAGCATTTTCAGCGCAGCACCGGCATCCGAGACGACGCCGAGGTCCGGCGCGAAAACGCGCCCTATTTGGGTGGGCTCAATGTCGACATGGATGAACTTTTTTCCCTTTGTATAAACGTCGACGGAGCCGGTATGACGGTTGGCCCAGCGGTTGCCAATGCCGAAGACGAAGTCAGCTTCGAGCATGGTGGCATTGCCATAGCGATGCGAGGTCTGCAGCCCGCACATGCCGGCCATCAAGCGGTGGTCATCGGGTATAGCGCCCCAGCCCATCAGCGTCGGAATGACCGGCACGCCGTTGACCTCCGCGAATTCGATGAGGAGATCGGACGCGTCGGCATTGATGATGCCGCCGCCAGCAACGATGACAGGCCTTTCTGCCGCGTTGAGCATCGTCAGCGCCTTCTCCGCTTGGCCACGCGTCATCGCCGGCTTGAACGGCGCCAGCGGCTCATAGGCGTCGATGTCGAACTCGATCTCGGCCAGTTGCACGTCGACCGGCAGATCAATGAGGACCGGGCCCGGCCGCGACGAGCGCATCAGGTGGAACGCCTTCTGCAGCGCCATCGGCACCAGATAAGGCTCCATGACGGTAACCGCCCATTTGGCGACGGGTGCGGCGATCGCAGCGATGTCGACCGCCTGAAAATCTTCCTTGTTCAGCCGCGCGCGCGGCGCCTGGCCGGTGATGCAGAGGATCGGAATGGAATCGGCCGCGGCCGAATAGAGCCCGGTGATCATGTCGGTGCCGGCTGGGCCCGACGTGCCGATGCACAGGCCGATATTGCCTGATTTGGCGCGAGTATAGCCTTCGGCCATGTGCGAGGCCGCCTCGACATGTCGAGCGAGGATGTGGCGGACGGTGCCCCTCGCATTCAGCGCCGAATAGAACGGATTGATCGCTGCGCCCGGCACGCCGAAGGCACAGGAAATGCCTTCCTTTTCGAGAACGAGAACCGCAGCGTCGACAGCACGCATCCTGGCCATTTCCAGCCTCCACGGAATTGTTGATGGCCGAGAATGCCAGCGGCTTTCCTATTTTTCAATTTTTTCAGAATATTTTTTCATTTATAGAAAGCGGCTGTTATAGACTGATTTCATTTGATTTTCTGTTTTCCATCAATTTACGCCCCTAATTGGTGAAAAACTTTTTCATTGCATGCAGAGCGAGAAATCGGAAAGAGTGGCGCCATGGAAACGACCGAAAAACGCCAGCGCGGCCGGCCGCGCTCCTTCAATGGCCCGTCGGAGGCCGCTTCGGTACAGTCGCTCGACCGGGCGCTGCGCATCCTCGCCATCGTCGCCGAAGGCAGCGGCCTGTCGCTGAGCGAGATCGCCGCTAGTTCTGGCCTTGCCGCGTCCACCGCCTACCGCATGCTGACGACGCTGGAAAACCACGGCATGGTCGAATTCGACGGTAGCGATCAGCTGTGGTCGATCGGCGTCGAGACCTACCGCATGGGCGCGGCGTTCCTGCGCCGCCGCAAGCTGGTCGACCGTGCCCGCATCGTCATGCAGGAACTGATGGAGAGGACCGGCGAGACCGCTAATCTCGGCGTCGCCGAGGACGACTGCGTCGTCTTCGTCAGCCAGGTCGAGACGCATCAGGCGATCCGCGCCTTCTTCCGGCCGGGTACGCGCAGCCCCTTCCACGCCTCGGGCATCGGCAAGGCGGTGCTGGCGCATCTCGATCCGGAACGTGTCGGCGCCATCCTGCGCAAGGCCGGGCTCGAGCGCTTCACTGAAAAGACGCTTTCCGACATCTCTGCGCTGGCCCGCGATCTCGTAGCGATCAAGCTGCGCGGCTGGTCGGTCGACGACGAGGAGCGGCATCCCGGCATGCGCTGTGTAGCGGCGGCGATCTTCAATGAGTTCGGCGAGCCGATCGGCGGCGTTTCGGTGTCCGGGCCGACCGTGCGGGTGACGCCGGAGCGTCTGGCCGAGATCGGCCCGCTGGTGCACGACGCGGCAGCGGAAGTGACTGAGATGATCGGCGGGAACAGACTGGCCTGACCAGGGCAGCGTGCCCTTCGCCGACATCTCGAAGACATCGAGCAGGATCGCAAGTCCGACGCCGCACGCGGTCAGGATGAGGCCGGCCATGAAGATGCGGTTAGCGCGTTCGTAGACGTGCCGGCGTAGCGAGTTCATGTCGAGCAGCATCGGAGTGCCCGCATCTGCAAAGCGATGCCGACCAGGATCGGCACCACGGCGAATAGGTCGTAGAACTGCCACGGCACCGGGTTCGCCGCCCAATGCGTGATAAAGCCCAGCGAAATGGCAAGCAGGATGCCGACGACGGTGATCGTGCCGTTGCGGAAAATGGTCTCGATCAGCTCTTCCTTCGGATCGTGATCGTCCAAGCGTCCCTCCCCTCTGCAGGTTGCGCAGCCGAGACTGAGCTCTCTGGAAATCCGTGTACATCGCCGGTCGCTTTGGCAAGTGGCGACCACCCAGACAGCAGAAAAAGGGGCTGCAGGGAGCCCCTTGTTCCGGTTGCCTGAAACGGTCCACCTCCTCTCAAAGCCGGCAATAGTGGCGATGGCCGTCGTAGCCGACATAGGTGTCCGAGTACGGATCGTAGCTCGCATAACGATTGAGGCAGCGGCGGACGTGCCAGGACCCGCCATCTTCTTCGACATAGACAGTGCGCGGCTGGGCGAACGCACTGCCGAGCAGGAAGCCGCCAACGCCGGCAGCGATGCCGATGCCAAGGTCATGGTGGTGATGATGGCTGTGGGCGGCCGAGGGCTGCACGGTGCCGGCCAGCATGGCTGCGGCGGCGATGGTGGTGACGATGAGGCCGGAAGTGCGCTTGAACATGATGATCTCCTTGCTTCGTTGCTAGAGGCGATCCGTCCGCCTCTTGACCATCAGTCGTTGCGGCAAGGAAAAAGGTTCGACGGTTTTTTAGATTTTTTCGAACAGGCAGAAACGACCAGTCCGAGGTGGGTTTGCAGTTAAACGCAAAACCCCATCACGACCGGCCAACGCGCCGGCCGACATCCCGCCAAAACGATCGGGAAGCCTCAGCCCATGCCGGTGATGTGGCGAAGCCAGAAGGCGAGCGCGATGAAACCGATGATGGTGGTCACGCCGGTCCAGTCGATGTTGGCGCTCTTCAATTCCTTGATGAGCTTCACCAGCAGAACCCAGGCCAAGACCACGATCGGGAGAATGATGACAAACCTGATCATGCGACACCCTCGCCTATGCGATTACACCTCTGAAGCATATAGGAAGCAAGGGGGCCGTTTTAAGGATACTCCACCGACAGCACGGCGCCGCGGCGAACAACCGAAAACCGACTTTTGTCTTTACTGGCGCAACAAATATGCTACCGGAGCGCCGTGCCCTTGTAGCTCAGCTGGTAGAGCAGCGGTTTTGTAAACCGAAGGTCGGCGGTTCGATCCCGTCCGGGGGCACCAGCAAAATCAATTACTTAGTGACTTACAACGCGCACATCGAGCGGTGATACTCCAGGCCGGGTAACCGCAAGGGTAAACAGAAAATATTAGATAGTTGGTGAGGGGCAGCCGCCTTCACGCGATAAAACGGCGACTCGGTCCACTCTCAAAGAGGGACAGGGGCTAGTTTGCGGTGTATATGCGTTGCGCTGTTGATGGTGCTTGCCACGCCTACAAGCGCGCAGGAAGCCAAATCGGGCTCCAATGGCAGCGCGCGCGATATCTGGAGGCCGGCACTCCCGGCAACGAGCAGCAACTGTCGCAACTCCGATACCAATAGCTTGGAGTTTGAAGTGAGCAACTACATGGTGAGCGTAACGATCCTGGAGCCGAACGCCGAGAGCCGTTTTTCGGTGGACGAGCCCAAGACGCATGGCACGGCCATCGCGGCGGCGTGGTGCGGCCACACGAAGAATGGCTACGTGACGGTGCATGTGCTGAGCAGCGCCGGGGAGTATCCGGCGAAGGCGGCGGTGGAAGTGGGGCAGGTGCATCTGCCGGAGCTGCTGAACGTGGTTGCGGAGCGCAAAGTCGGCCGTGAGGCGATGATCGAGGCGCTGCGTCGGCAGCGGCTGAAGGTGAGCTTCGAAGAGTGGACTGAGGCCGACGAGCGGGTGCTGGTCGAGGAGTACCGGCGCGAGGCTGAGCAGCGCGAGCGGCAGCGACTTGCGCGCCTGGAGCAGATCGAGCGCGAGCGGCAGCGCGAGGAGGCTGAGGAGAGTGAGCGGCAGGAGCTGATGGCGCGCAGCAACAGTTCGCGCAAGGAGTACTTGTCGCTGGAGACCCTCAGGGCTGCGGAAGCACGCAGGACGTCGCCCCAGAACGAGCGCAACCGGGTGATCCGCGAGGCCGTGGACGCGGCCAACGGCGAGCCGGTCCAAGTCGCGTGCGAGTTCGCGCTGCCGGATGGCAGTAAGCGGACGGCGATCATGGCGGTGACGACGGTTAAAGGGGTCGCGTCGTCGGCGGAGGCCGAGATCAGGTCGCAGGTGCCGGGGCTGAGGCAGCATGCCGCCAAGCTGATCAGCATGACCTTGGTGAAGGAGGGCAAGTGATGGCGCGGGTTTACCGGACTAACGACAAGACAGGCTACCCGGTGACGGTGTTGGATGACGAATGCTCCCTGCTTGGCGGGGGGACGACGCTCAACGCGGAGTTCATGCTCGGCGTCAACAAGGGCGAGACGAACAGCCGCCACGGCGATAGCGGCGTCGAGCTGAGCCCGAACGAGCTGTTGGTGGTGCTCAAGGAGGTGGCAGCTGGAAGCTCGGCCGCCTTTACCTCCGCATGATGTGAGCAATTTTTGCACCACGCGCGCAGCGTGTGCCATTCACGCAGATCGCCAAGTGCCACGTCGAGGCCAGCATGTACGCTGCCATCCACGATGGTTTGCGGCGGAATCGTCGGTTCGCCGGGAGTTACGATTTTCTCCATCACGTGCCGGCTGTTGTAATGGATGAGCACCATTCCCGGACGGCGACGGATAGCCGCCTGCCAAGCAGCCTGACTGACCGTCGAATCAGGCGATCGACAGATCGTTTCGACAAGGTTCTTTTCCTCACGATCCCAGACTTCGATCCGGAAATTGTCCTCTGCCGTTTTTGACATAGCTTCGCCGGCCGGCGCGGGGCGCTTGCCGCTATCCTCTCGTTGGCTGATCGGCTCTGAATAGAGAACATTTTCCTAGCCGGTCAACGGTCCGATTGACTCTTTCGTTCTTATTTTGTTCGCGCTCCGCTCGGAGCGAGGCGCTCCAAATCACTGGTCGGCATATTGTCAGCTCAATATGCTATATGGCTCGAACTAGAGTTTCAGAATTGGGAGGGGTCGTTGGACCTTAAGACGAGCGGAGCGGGTTTCACACCATTCCAAGCAGCTAACATCAATATTCGGTGCCCTTCTTGCAGACATGTTGGCAGCTTCGGAGGCATCGGTTTGAATGACATGTCAACAACGATAATTGATAAGAACCAAAATGGACGTAATACGGCAGTCGGAACTAAAACGTTTGGAATTCGCATTTGCCCAAACACTGAATGTCGCTCAGTTCTGTTCATCGCCAAAGACGGGAGCGGCGCAGTTAAGCTGACTTTTCCTCCAGAAATCATTGATTTTGACGCGACAAATTTACCTCCGAATATACTGTCATCGCTAGAAGAGGCAATCAAATGCCATGCGTCTGGTTGCTACCGCGCGTCCGCGCTTATGGTGCGACGAACACTTGAGGAACTCTGCGACGACAAAAAGGCGACCGGAGAAAACCTAAAGGCCAGAGTAGCTTCATTGAGCGCGGTAGCCGTGATCCCCTCCGAATTGTTAAATGCGGCCGACGAATTGCGCATCCTCGGAAACGATGCCGCTCATATTGAAGCGAAGGACTACGACCAAATCGGCAAGGTGGAGTCAGAGCTAGCAATCGAACTTGCGAAAGAGCTCTTGAAAGCGGTCTATCAGTACACTGCACTTCTGGCACGGCTAACGGCTTTGAAGAAATCTAAAGGTCCGTAGTTCAGCTGCCCTTTCTCACAAGTTAGTCAGCAAGCCAAATCGGAAATATCAGATGTCTTGGGTTTCGCTCCTAAGTTTTCTACAGTCCGGAGCGGTGGTCGCTGCGATCCTAGCAGCAGTCCTCGCGGGCTTCGGCTTCCCGCTGAAAATTTGGATACAATCCAGCGTCAGTCACCGCTTCAACCGCAAGCTTGAAGCATTGCGGAACGGTCTCAGTCGCAATAGCTCACGGTTGGACGCATTGCAGTCCTCATCTTTGTCAATGATGTCAGCCAGGCAGAGCGCACTCGACACAAAACGCTTACAGGGCATTCAGTCACTATGGTCCGCAACGGTTGACCAGCGACGGTTCAATGCCGCGGTTCGAATGCTCCAGCGGTTGAACGTTCCGGAGATCGCCAAGAGCATGGAGCAAGGGGGGCCGGACCGCGACAAAATAAAGGAATTCGGAGCCGGCCTTTTCAGCGTTTCCGGTCTAGAAAACGCGCCTCAAGCTGATGCGCCTAAACCTGACTACGACCGCCTTTTTGTCCCGCCGGCAGCGTGGGCGGCCTTTGAAGCCCTTCGGTCGACCAACATGCAAGCAGTTGTAATTTTAGCCAGTATGAAGACCGGGGCCGGCCCGTCGCTTGTTTTCGATAGTGCCAACGTCAATAGCCTTATTTTATTGGCGCTTCCGCACATGGCAGATTTCTTAGCCAACCGTTCAGACAGCGGAGCCTTTTTCCTAACAGACGCGCTTGAGAGCGCGATATTCGACCACCTGACTACAGCGTTGAAGTTCGCCGATGCAGATAGCGAAATGATCGAGAAAGTGAGCTACATAGCTTCTCGTATCGAAAATCATAAGATCAACATTCCAGATGAAATACCGGATCGCTACAAATCGGCCGAATCTTTGGAAGCACCAAAGAGATGAAATCGGCGCGCCGAATAGCAGTCCGCTCCTACGGCCAAAGTTATCCCTACCGCTACCCCTGCCCTATGCCTTTGCGCTGATTGAATGATTGGTTCTTGAATTCGCTGCGTTTCATCGCAATTCCCTCCGCCCTGGCGCCTGTTTGAATGTTTGCTGCTCTTGGCCGGCACGGCCGCCTTCGCCCACAGGGAGTTCGGCAAACTACGGAATCGAAGAGTTTAAAAACCAGTCAGACCAGGCAGCAGTGGTAAGCGACTCAAAAAGCTCCAAATCGTCGCTGGGATAGCGACGAACTGCTGCATGTGCGTCGTTGTCCGGCTCCGGTTCGTGGACTATTCGAATCTGATGACCACGACCTTTGCAGGCCGAACGAATTTCGCTCACCTTGCCTTTGGTGAATCCACTCTTCTTTGTTACTGTAAGAGAGCTCTTTCTGACCGCACTAACGGCTGCAGCAACGGGATCTGGCTGGTCCTTAAAATACTCAATCCAAGTTACGGAAAGATAGGGTTCCCCCTCCCGAAGTGCGAAAGCTTCCGGCAGCAACCCGATTACATCGTCGGTGCCGTCAGCTTTGCGTAGCTTTGAGAAGGGGACATACCGAAGGAGATGATGATCTTCCGCAATCTTATCTTCCGCCATCTGAAAACCATTGCTGCGGATTATAGGCTTCCAGCACTATGGGAAGACGGGCAATTTTGGTCTGGCCAGCAGCAGTTTCACAACCAGCATCGGTTTTCGTCGAAACTACCCAGCGCACCCAATCATTCGGTTTGCAAATAATAGTGAGGCGATTGTCTCCAGTCGTCCACGACGCAACCAAGCTCCCGTCGCTTGTTGCTCCAAGTCCGGGCCGTCGAGCTTTAAGAAAGATTAGCATTCGTACGAAGGTCAAAGATGACCCTGAAACGACAGGCTTGTCATTCTCGTCCCACTCTTCAATGTCCAAGAGACTGTCAACTTGCCTAAAAAGCAGGTCTCTCCAGTCCGGTGACAGAAGATGCATCGCAACCGTGTTCGTCGCGACTTTGAAAATTGCTTTAGAATTCTCGAGAAGGGTGCTCAGGTGTTTGTCATTTCCCTTCGACTTGACAGCACCTAATGGCTCTAGTGACCGCTTAAACGCGTTCGAGACGGCATCATTCAATCTGGTTGAATAAGCTCCTGCGCCAGGGCTTACTGGAATTTCCGACGAGGTGTTAGGAGCGATGATCGTATTGTTGATGGATACCGTCATTGAAACAAATTCCGTGCTTGGTCGGTTATGCAGAGTTCAAAGATGGTATTCTTCAACGCTCGGGCTTCGTCCAGAATCGGCGGAACATCCGCAGCTTTTGAAGGTATGTCGCGAGTTCGATATACGTCAATATCCAACAAAATGGACGTATGGTTTAGCAGTGGCGGTTCTAGCACAAGCGTTGAGGTAATGTTGCAATCCCAATTTGGGTTCGCGGTAGGCATGGAGGCCTGCACTAAGAAGCCCGACATTGGGCGGTCGACGATTTTCGGGACATTGGGTTGGACTCGTAGATAGTCACGGATGTCGATGTGTTCCATGCCAGCTGTCGGAATATCTATCCGGTTAACATAGCGCACACCGACACGCTTGATATTTTTGCCGGTCTGGCCCTTCGACCAAACGCGCCAATTCCTCGCCACGCGTTCGTTCAAATATTCCCAACCGGGATAAGGAGCGAGTCGCGCTACCAGCATGCTGTTGTGAGCGAAAATGGCGATGTCGGCTTGATCATCGGACGTCCGGCGGAACCGATCTGGCGATGGGTCCGAATGAAACGTAGGGATGCCGCCTAGGGTATCAACTCGGACGTCAAAGGCCTTTTCGATTGTTTCGTTTTTGTAGTCACCAGCGACCTTATGCGACATCGCTTGAAGGTCGTCGTACGAAACATTCACATCCGAGACGAACTCCACGACAGCTTCCACAATTGGCGGTCGGCTGTATGATTTCACTAGTTGCCCCCTTTGGCATATTTACAACGCCTTCTATAGCGGCGGGGCTCGCGCTGGTCGAGGCGTACCCAGCGCAGAAAGTTCACCCCTATGACTACCCCTGCCACGACCACCGATGCCAAATGGGATTGTTGATGGTTGAATTCGTTGCGAATTTGTCGTCGGTGCGCAGACTTAGCGTCTGTTTGGATAACCGCTGCTCTGGTCATTGAACCACTTTCGGCGTGGTTGATGCGGCATATGCAGCGGCCAACGCCGCAAAGCCTTCGGGGTCCGATGCCTTGGCCTTTTGGATGAAATAAAGTTCCTCGCCGCCCGGTGGCCGCTTAAGCTCTGGTGCGCAAACGATCTGGCCCGCTGCTATCAACACGTCGCGAAACCACATCGATCCAGAAAACATCTTGAATACAGCATCGCCGAACGCCTTGGTCGATGAGCCCGGCATTTGACTGTGCAACCACCCGGCAAAAGTGGTGATGTCGGCGGCGTCCAGATAGAGCTTGGACACGTCCATATAAACGTTGCGGTCGGCAACATGGACATGCGTGCGTTCGGTCGTAGCGTCAAAGCAGTCAACCCGAATGCAATTCGGGCTGCTATGCGGTTTGACCTTGCCCCTCTGATCTAATCCGGTTTGAAGTTCGTTCTGGCCATCGAGAGGACCAGGACATGAAACGTAGCCGCTTCTCTGAAGAGCAGATCATCGGAATTTTGAAGGAACACGAGGCCGGGGTATCGGTTGCCGATCTGTGCCGCAAGCACGGGGTCAGCGACGCCTCGATCTACAACTGGAAGGCCCGCTTCGGCGGGATGGATGTCTCCGAGGCTCGGCGACTGAAGGCGCTGGAGGACGAGAACACGCGGCTGAAGCGGCTTCTGGCCGACGCCATGCTCGACAATGCCGCGTTGAAGGATCTTGTGGGAAAGAAATGGTGACGCCCGCGGCCAAGCGGAAAGCTGTCGCTCGCCTGAAGGAAGGCTTCGGGATGAGCGAACGGCGGGCGTGTAAAGCCATCGGCTGTTGCCGCATGACGGTTCGCTACGAGACCAGCAGGCCGGACGACCGCGAGGTTCGCGAGCGGATGAAGGCGATCGCGCAGGAGCGTCGCCGGTTCGGCTACCGGCGTCTTCTCGTGATGCTGAGGCGGGAGGGCCTGGTGGTGAACCACAAGAAGCTGTTCCGGCTCTATCGGGAGGAGAAGCTCGCCGTTCGCCGCCGTGGCGGCCGCAAGCGGGCGATCGGGACCAGGGCGCCGATGCTGGTGCCGCTGAGGCCCGACGAGCGCTGGTCGCTCGACTTCGTATCGGACCAGCTCACCGACGGGCGCCGCTTCCGCATCCTGGCCGTCGTCGACGATTGCACGAGAGAGTGCCTGGCACTGATCGTTGATACGTCTCTCTCGGGCATGCGGGTTGCCCGCGAATTGGACCGGCTCATCACCGAGCGCGGCCGGCCGAGGATGATCGTCAGCGACAATGGCAGCGAGTTCACCTCGAACGCCATCCTCTCTTGGGCGGATCAGAACCGCGTCGAATGGCATTACATTGCGCCCGGCAAGCCGATGCAGAATGGCTTCATCGAGAGCTTCAACGGCCGACTGCGCGATGAACTGCTCAACGAGACGCTGTTTACCTCGCTGGCTCAGGCGCGCGTAGCCATCGCCCTGTGGCGCGCCGACTACAACACCGCGCGGCCGCACTCCCAAATCGCCTGGCAGACACCGGCCGAGTTCGCCGCCACCTTCAATCCGCGACGGTCGCTCGCGCTGCGCTACGCCAAAGGCTCCGCGCCAGCGCCCGTCGCTTCACTCGCCCAGCAGGGCACAACCCACGCCGGAAACGAACTCAAAACTGGATAAAAACTGGGGGCAAGGTCAGGTTCAACATCCTTCTGCATTTGCACGATCTTGTTATTCGCAAGGGCCACATAAACCTTGGCGCTTTCGACATAGATAAGCTGCACCGTCATTGGGCGCTGCCTTTGCTTACTGTGATAGACTCGGCCGGCTCGATCTCGCCAAACGGGTCAAACACCAATGCGAGTCTGCATGACTTCGGAAAAGGCTCCGATTTGCCATCGAGGTTAGACAGATGGACTATGCGACCATCCATGATTTCCACGGTCATCGTCGCGTCGTTCAAGTAGTGAATTGAAGCTGTTTCTAATCTCATTTGCCTTGTTCCAGTGTGGGTTAAATCGTGTAGCGTTTGATGTTGAATTGTCGTGATTTTGCCCATCGTACCAATTCGGCGGTTGAAATCACGGCAACGTCGAAACCTCGCGCCGGCAATGGCGCCCCGTTCCAAGATTGCTGATAGTGAAGCTGCTGCATCGTCCACCCAAAGATGGATGCCGCAAAACCTTCAGAAACGTAATCGTTCGAAGGAATCGAAACCGTCTCGCGTTGCGTTGGCCCCATGGTCATCGTTCTAAAAACCTCGTCCATTTCTCGGCAGCTTGCGCGTCGGTGTCTGTGACCAAGATTTGCGGAACATCGCCGTACAGAACACGCCGGATGTCGCTTCGCAGTCCTTCGCCAATCTCGCCCGTGTCGTTGATCATCGTCTCGTAGTCGTGGAGTTGATCTTGCTGCCATGCCACGAGCCATTCCCGCTGTTCATCGTCCAGCCGGGCGAGCGGCCCGGCTTTGCGTCGAACGGCGTCGAATAGAGCGTCCAACCGTCGCCGTTCATCGCGATACAACGCCATTTAGCAATTGCTCCAATTGGGCCAATTTGGCGCGAAGCTCACTAAGCTCGCCAATCTCGTTCAAGCTCTTGAGCGTCCCGGCCAGCTTTTTGGCTTCGTCTGGTGTGACGTTGCCCGCCTTGATTTCCTCGATAAGATCGCTTGGGGTAAGTTCCGCCAACTCAACTGGTTGATCTTTGGGCAGCACGATGGAAAGCAATATCTTTGCCGCGTCCGTCTCTCCATCCAACGCCTTCGAAATCAACGTTGTGATTATCGCGTCAAAATTGCTGGAAACGCTTTCAAAGGCGCGCTTTGACAATTTCGAGCGCGCGCCTTTGGGTTTCATTCCGGGATGACCGGGAAGCAGTCTGCCTTTCTCATCACGAAAATTACTGGCCATACTTATCGGTTCTTTATCGTCTCTAAATTCGCCGCACTGTAACGCCTTGGCCTTGCAGCCAATTCGAAACGGTGTCCGTCGCGATGAACGCCTGCCGGCCTTCGCGCCAACCGTCAGGAAAGCCGTGCTTGCGCCAGACCGACAGTAATTGCCGGGACGGGTCAGCCAGGGCGATACGCAAATGACCCATCTCGATAATTGGCGAGATCGGCAGCGTCACCGTTGACGGGAGCGAGCGGGCTTTCATCCGTTGAGCATTCCGAACGCTTCCGGGCGCGAAATGTCGCCAAGGATCGCGACGAAATCGATCGCGGATTTGAGCACCATTTCCACACCGGCAATCTCGTCGCGGGCTGCGTCGAATGCAGCCATCGCCTGCCGTGCCGTTGTCTTGGCGGCGTCCAGATCAGCGCTATCCGCGAGCGGTGTCTCATATGATGGCTTCACCTTAGGAAGCTGCCTAGCGAACTGTTCAACCAATGCTTGTTCCATCACGTCCGCTTCGAGCCGTTCGGCAAGATCGCCGGGCAATTTTTCGCGCAGCGACGGATTTGAGAGGATCAGCGAACCAAGCTCACGTTTGCCGAGTGCAGCGGCCATCAGATCAGACGGCCTTTTGTCGGCCAGCCAATTGACCGTCTGTGCGGCCCGAACCTCATGGCCGAAGGTCAGGCGAAGCTTTTCGCCTTCGCTGGCACCGTGTGGGATCGTCGGGCGGTTGCCGAGCAAATCGGTGCGGCGCGCGTCCAGTTCATGCTGCCGGTCCATCGCGGCGTCACGAAGTTGCTGATACGGCGTGGCGAGCGGACGGACGGACGCAGGAAACTGCTTTTTCCATCCTTCCGCGCTCAAATCGGTCAATTGGGCTGATGCAACCGTCGCCATGTTGCCGGCAGTCTCACGTAGCCGCCGCGTGGCCGGACCTAGTGGATTGATTCCAACGTTTGGAACCCGCGGTTTCGGGCGGCGATGATGTCATCGGGGTTGGCTTTCCAGATGAATGGTTGCGGGTTCTCTGCATTGTATTCGCGGATGAAGCGGTTGATGGCG
>NZ_SADR02000019.1 GCF_004010325.2 Mesorhizobium sp. M00.F.Ca.ET.216.01.1.1 | reverse complement strand
GGCGGCAATCAACCGCTTCCTCGTCGAGCACAACCAGAAACCCAAACCTTTCACTTGGACCGCCGACCCCGACAAAATCATCGCTGCCGTCAAACGTGGGCACCAAGTGTTAGATTCCATCCACTAGCAGCAGCTTCTTCACGATGCTCGAAGGCGGCTCCGCCATTCCGAGACACGCGACAGACTGCGCATCCTGCTTGAAGGACCAGAGGCGGCATTGGTTGCCGAGATAGCGATTCCGGTCGGCAAGACCTTCCATGAACTTGCATCCAACTCGAGTTCGGCGCTTAACCTCGTGCTCGGGGTAGGCTTGACGTGCATCGCTAGAGCGGTTTTGCCAAATTCGGAGTCGCGGGTTTGCGTTGAGTGGCTTGTTCTGATTCCCTGATCGAATTGATTTGCGGAAGGAGCAACGGCATGGCGCGAGCCTACGGCGTGGATTTGCGAAAGCGTGTGGTCGAGGCGATAGAGGAAGGTCTGTCGACCCGGGAGGCGGCGCGGCGGTTTTCGATCGGGATATCGACGTCTGGCGCGTGGTATCGCGAGTGGCGATCGAGCGGCAGGCTGGAGCCGGGCCGGCAGGGCAAGCCGAAGCGTTCGAAACTAGATGCGCACGAGGCGTTCATTCTCGCCCTGGTGGAGACCGACGAGCGGGACATCACGCTTGCCGAGATCGCCGAGCGCCTTGCGGCCGAGCGCGGCATCAAAGCTGGCGTGACGACTATCCACGAGTTCTTCGCAAAGCGTGGCATCACGTATAAAAAAGACGGCGCACGCGGCCGAACAGCAGCGCCCGGACGTTCTGGCGGCGCGAGAAGACTGGTTCGACGGACAACTCGATCTCGACCCGAGCCGCCTGATCTTCATCGACGAAAGTGGCCTCAATACAAGGATGGCGCGGCTTCGGGGTCGCTCGCCGCGCGGTGAACGTTGCCGGGCGGCCGTGCCTCACGGGCATTGGAAGTCCACGACCTTCACGGCGGGCTTGCGCCTCAACGGGATCGCCGCTCCCTGGCTTCTCGACGGTGCGATGGATGGCGAAGCGTTTCTGGTCTACCTGCGCCGCGTCCTTGCGCCGACGCTTCAGCCCGGCGACGTCGTCGTGATGGACAACCTCCCGGCTCACAAAGTGGCCGGCGTTCGCGAGATCATCGAGGCGGCTGGCGCATGCCTACGCTATCTTCCGCCCTACTCGCCGGACTTCAATCCGATCGAGATGGCATTCGCCAAGTTGAAGGCCTTCCTGCGAAAGGTCGCCGCGCGATCCATTCCAGAACTGTGGGACGCCGTGCGCCTCGCGATCGATCGCTTCGAGCCAAAGGAATGAAAACTTCTTCGCCCATGCCGGCTACGATGCGTGACCCGAATTATTCCGAAAACGCATAGCGCCGCCGCGACGACTTCCACGGGAACGAGCTGCGGCACGGACGGCGCGGAGATCTGGCAGAGCTCCTTGCGCCACCGGAAAAGCTGGCTCCCATGAATGCCGGCCGATCGCGCGATCTCCGAAACACTGGCCCCAGCCTCAAACGTCGCGGCGACCAGCCGCTCCTTCTCCTCCCGAGACCAGCGCCGGCGCCGCTCGACCGACGTGATCACTTCAATCTGATGCTTCGTCACAGAGCTACTCCTAGTGCTTGCACCAGGAGTAGCAGCCATCAGCCTACCTCAGCAAGGCGGCCGTCACCGGTCGTCACCGGACGTCACCGGCGTCACCGGTCGTCACCGGTCGTCACCGGCGTCACCGGCGTCACCGGCTTCCGATTACCCACATCGTCGGCGGGCCTATTGCCCCGTATGAATCTGCCGTGATTCTGTCCGTGACGCCGAATCACGGAGGCGTCACGGATGCGAGACAAGACCAGCAGCAGCGAGAGCGCTTGGCAGGAGGAAGAGCTTTCTGCGGCGGCCCTTCCCGACAAGCGTCTGGCCCGTCGGCTGCAACGGTTGCTGGATCAGATGTCAGCTGCGCCGGGCAAGCCAATCCCGGCGGCCTGCGGCGACTGGGCGGCGGCGAAGGCGGCCTACCGCTTCTTTGACAATCCGCGTGTGACCGAACATAGCGTTCTCGCCGGCCATTTCGCCGCGACTGCGGCGCGCGTTGCGGCGAGCGAAGGTCCGATCCTTATCCTGCAGGACACGACCGAATTTATCTACAGCCGCGCGCAGCCGGGCAAAATCGGATTCACCAAAACCATCAACGCCGGGCGCTACAAGGCCGGGCAGCCCAACGTGCTGACCTTGTGCGGGGTGCTGATGCATTCGAGCCTGGCCGTCACCCTCACCGGCACACCCCTCGGTCTGACGGCGGCGAAGTTCTGGACACGAACGAAGTTCAAGGGAACGCTCGCGCTCAAGCGGCACATCAATCCCACGCGCGTGCCGATCGAGACGAAGGAGAGCTACCGCTGGCTGGAGAACCTGCGCCAGTCCATCGCGCTCGTTGGCGCGCCCGAGCGCTGCGTGCATGTGGGTGACCGGGAGAGCGACATCTACGAGCTCTATTGCACCGCGCAGGACCTTGGTACCAGCTTCCTCGTGCGGGTGCAGACGAACAGGCTGGCAGAGCGGCCTGCCGATGCTGCCTCACACGATCCTGCTCATCGCGTCTTTGCCCAACTTGCGGCGGCGCCTTGGGCGGGACGTCATCGCATTACGGTTGATCAGGACGAGACGACCTGGCTGCAGGTGAAGTTCGCCGCCATCAACACCTTGCCGCCCGTGGGCAAGCAGAAGCGCTACAGTCCGCAGGTTCTGACTTACATCCACGCCCTCGAAGAGAATCCGCCGCCCGGCCGCGAGCCGATCGACTGGAAGCTGGTGACCAACTTGCCGGTCGAAGATCTCTCCGCGGCGGTCGAGAAGCCCGGCTGGTATGCCCTGCGCTGGAAGGCGGAGGTGTTCCACAAGGTCATGAAGTCCGGCTGCCGTGCCGAGGAGGCGAGGCTCGAGACCGCCGAGAGGCTGGCGAAGTTCCTCGCCCTCATCGCGGTGGTCAGCTGGCGCATATTCTTCGTCACTATGTCGGCGCGCGCCAAGCCAGACGCCGCGCCCACAGCGTTCTCACCTTCGCCGAGATCACTGCGCTCAACCGGATCGACGCGTCCCGAACGCGACCGCGCCTCCAACGGCCCACGCTCGCCGCTTACCTGCTGCAAATCGCCATGCTTGGCGGCTATCTCGCCCGCAACCATGATCCGCCTCCCGGCAACATGGTCGTCTGGCGCGGCATGACCCGCTTGCACGACATCGCCTTCGGCATCTCCATTGGATCAAGCCGACGATGTGGGTAATCGGAAGCGTCACCGGAGGGGTACATTTGATATCGAGAGAATGAAGGTGAGGAATATCGCGGCCCACTGTTCAATCGTTCAATCGCACCGTTGCTCCGATGCAGCAGCGCGGCTGAATTCGTTTTTGCTGGCGCTTAGGACGTGAAAAAACCGCCTTCGAAAATCGCGTGACTTGCGCGTCGACACGGTCCGCCGGCTCGGCCGGTGGCTTTCTTGTGCCGCCCAGCGATCGGCGATCCAGCCGCCAAATCTGAGGCGTCCTGATTAGTCGTCTTCCCGGAGATCCAGCAGCGAGGGCATATCAGCCTCTCGTCAGTCCCCAGTGCCAGCTTCGTGGTGCACGATTGCATCGAGAATTGTTTCGTAGACGCTGCCCGTTTCTTCCTCGATCTCGTCGCGGCTGATCCCCAGCGCCTTCGCATCGACGAACAGCTTCTGGGTAGTCTCGCTCACGGAGATGACATCGGCCCCGATTATGCCCTTTAAATTGTTGCTCAACCATTTGTGCATGAAGTTGCTTCCGCGTGTGCTCATAGTCGCCACAAGCGCTTACGAGGCACTAGGTTCCGCAACGAAAAAAGGAAAGGAGAAGGCTGGAACGTCTCGACATGTCCGGCGTTGCTACTGGTCTCAAGCCGCGGAGCAACTGCAATGGTGACGTTCAGGAAAATGAAGATCCAGGAGATTGTCGAAGACGTTTCTATTTCGACCGACGAGAAAATCGCAAAACTTCGAGAAATCGAGTCTGAAGCCGAGGATTGCAACGCGCCGCCACGGAAAGTCCTATGGCTGATGACGACAGTTGGCAGGATGAACTTCGCCAAGTGCGCTTCGCTCTCGACAAGCTCGGCGCAAAAGAACCAAAGAAGGGCCCAGCAACACTCTAGGCGAATCCTCAAGCTAGTGGTGAAAATCTGACGTTTGGTACCCGAGCGGGAATGCCGGTATCGACCCTAAGCAGTCATCTGCGGCGAAATGGGTGAACGTCTTGGTGCTTTCGACTGGGCCGGGCCCAGGCTCGTCGTCGAAACCTAGAAAACCAAGCGCAGCGCCGGATTTCATCGCCCTCCTGGAGGCACTCGACGCAGGCTATGCCCCCAAAGCCCGGTATGGCCGGCAAGCCGGTCGTCCTGGTGCTCGACAATGGGCCAATCCACACCAGCAAAGCGTCGCGGGCCGCGCTTGAGGCCCGCGCCCATTGGCTCACCATCGAATGGCTGCCCAAATACGCCATCCAGAGAATCTCTGCTTAGGCTAAGTCGGTGACATTCACCATAATCGGGAGTAAAGTGGTTGTAGGTGGAGGCGCTACTATATCGGGGATTAAGAATGAGCAAGCTCTTGGCATTTCCCGCAGTTCTCCTGGCTCTCGCTTCCACATCGGTTTCGGCACAAGTCTCTAATGGACATGTGGACATCTCAGAAAATGGCAGTAGTCTTTTCGATGTCCCATTCGCTCCAAATGGCATCCCTCTTTTGAGCAGATTTGCGTTTGAACTTGCCGACGGAGATAATCACCTAAAACAAATTCTTATTAGCCCCGACCTGCCTCCCGGAAAGATGCGATTGGATTTCTCCGACGGTAACCCGAAGAATTTGCCTTTTATAGATGACGATGACGACTATTTTTTCAATGTAACTCACTTTGGCATCAAAGACTCACGAGCACAACAGTTCACTCGTAGCTTGGATATATGCAGCGAACAAGGAAAGTGCACAGTTCAACTTGATAGGCCTCCGGGAGATTTCATTTTCGTCCTAATTGGGTTTCAACTTTCATTCAGGGACAATATTGATCATCACATAAGGGAGGTGGGGATCCTTGAAGATGACGGCATGTTGACAGTTTCCTTCAATGATCAACACTTTGATCCAAGTGACGACGCTTTTCTCTGGAGCGTGCAGTTCGCTTATGTGCCAAGAGATCGATTTAGTCAGATCGGAGAGTCAACCGAGACCCGGGCCAAAAATGAGGTTAGTAGCATAATACCGGCGGGCATGGCGGTGCTGCGTGGTTTCAGGTTTGAATATAAAGATTATTTCACGGACGGCAAAGATCATCATCTTAAAAAGATAGGAGTGCTGCCCACGACCGCCGGAACTGCCCTCATATCCTACAGGGACACGAACGGAGATGATGGATTCGATTGGCAGTATCGATGGGCAATCATAAAGGAGCGGGTTATACATTGGCCTGAAGGACTTGATCTGCCTGTACTAAGCCCGCGGTCACCCAATTAACTGCGCTTAGCGTGGGAGGCGCCGAGAAGTGGCAATGCTATTGTAGCAACGGGTAAGTAATTGATCCCGCGGCACATAACGAACGCCACAAGGCATGCCGGCCGCGGAGATTGATTGAGAATCGTCTCGCCGCCGCAGAGGTGAGCGAGCCAAGCTGCGATCGCCGGACCGAAGGCAGTGCCCAGAGCGGCTGCCGAACTTCAGCTTTCCACCCAAGGCGGTATTCCCGCTCGGGTACCAAACGTCAGATTTTCACCACTAGCCTGAATATCTCAAAGTGAGGGGTGCATCGGCCCCGAGAATCTGAGAAACTGCTTTTGCAACAAAGAGTTATCAGATCCAAGGACGGGGTCCGATGCAAACACACTGTATCTCTGAGCAGCTCGAATTTGAAGGCTTCGACGCCCGCAAAGTTGTCGCCGGTTTCGACGGTGGGGCGATCACCTCGGATGCCGGCGCCTTGCTGCTTCGCCACGCCGACGGGGCTATCGGCCTTTTCGACCGGGTGGCCGCTTGCTTCATCGACCATCGCGATCCGGATTGCACGGTGCACAGTATCCAGACGCTGGTCGGACAGCGCATCGCGGCAATCGCGCTCGGTTATCCGGGACGAGCAGCAAGCCGCTCTTGCCTGCTTTGATGTTGTAATTCGCGAAATGGATACTTCCATAAATCGACTACCTTCGGCGATCGAAGCCGGCCTTGGTCAAAATCATAGCAAGAACCCTTCAGAGGTAATCTGTTGCATATGCAGCTGTCGAATCCCCTGGTGGTTTAACGGTGCCTTGATCGGCAGATGATCTGAGGCGAGCCGAGATAGCGATGTACGGTGCACTTCGAGGCTGGAAATCAGACTGGGCGGTTTGGCTAGGATCCGATCGAGCGCAAGCAAAGGGAATCGCGAAGCGAAACTGGGCAGCACGGTTTGGATTGGACCAAAATGCAGCAGTAGCGCCTGGAACCAGGATCTGCTTGCGCACTCGCCATTCGTTAAGTTCGCCAAGCAAGATGGTAGGCGTTAGGACCGATCGCGTGGCCTCAGGCAGCGCGTTGGCCTGCTTGGATGCGCGACGGCGGAGTAATCCAAAATGTGACGCGATCCGCAGCATCACGCCACCGATTTCCAAATCGACGATCAAAGCTGCGCGTGGCTCCAGGCCAGGAAACCTAACTTGACTGACAGCTTGGACCATTCCCTTGCGAGCTAGTATCAAATTGCCGTGCCACCCATGGCTTCTAAGGTTCTCAGGCGTGTGCGCACTAACCACATCGGTTTCTCGTCGAAGCATCTTGAGATCCAAGACCCTGCCGCCTTTCCCGTGCGTTCATCAACTTCCTGCACGGCAATAATGTCAGCGCTAGTTCGCGTATGACATCACCAACCCGCTGCGGATCGAACCGGCACCGTGGTTTTGAAGCGGGTGGCTCCCGGAGGCAGTCGGCGGCAATCTTCAATTCAATGCGGGCGAGCGTAGGCTGGACGCTCGAAGCGCCCATGAAGTTCGTAGTGACGTTGCCCCCAAGTTTTATCCAATCCTGAGTTCGCTCCGGCGATCAATGTTGCCCTGTTGGGCGGTTTGAGCGACGGGCACCGGCGCGGAGCTGATCATCGTGCGCAGCGCTGTGTCCCGCCGCGGGGTGAAGGTGTGGGCGAACTCGAAGGGTGTCTGCCAACAGGGCCGCAAGGGTCAGGACGATGGTGACCGCAACCGCGGCAGACAGCAGGAAGCCGAGGGCAGCAAGAACAAGCAGCAGGGCGCGAAAAGCAGGGCGCCAGCGGAAACTTCGCCAACGATCCCGAGCGCGCTTCGGAGGCGGGCCGAAAGGGCGGGAAGTCCTGCCTACCTGATACTCCAAGAGATGTGATGATTACGGCCCGTCCGCTTGACGGGCCGTAATGCATGCAGACACCCTGGCAGTGCGGTGATAGCAAAGGACGCTCTAATTCGAGAGTTGTGCGAGATCACGCTCGCATCGCTGCACGCCGCCGGACCTCTCGCCGGTGTTGATGCCGATACCAGACATGGCTTAGAGTGCGGTTTGGAGACTGCTGAAAATCCAGCCAAAGGACTTCGTTTTCAGACTTTTCGATCCTGCTCTGTCGCCTGTTTGCGACCATTTGCTTTGATGGTCGCCTCCAGATCGGATCGGCTGCCGTGTCGAACCGAGTAAGCTCGTGTAAATTCGGCGCCCAGCAGAAAGATCTCGGACGAATAATAGACCCACAGCAGCACGACGAGCAGTGCACCGGCTGCCCCGTATGACGATGCGATCGCGCTGGCTCCGATATACCAGCCGATCAGCGACTTGCCGATCGTGAAGAGAAACGCCGTTACCACGGCGCCGACGCCAACGTCGCGCCATCGCAGCGCGCGGTCGGGCAGAACCTTGTAGATTGCCGCGAACAAAAGCGCGATCAGGGCAAATGAGACGATCCCGTTGATCGCACTTAGGATAATGGTGCCGTAGGGTAGATAGGCGTTGATGATTTCGCCAAGCGCCGAAATTGCAGCGCTTGCGACCAGGGATACCAGGAGCAGGAAGCCAAGCGCCGCGACGAGCCCAAGGCTTGCGGCGCGCGCCCGCACAAGCCGTGAAATCGATGTCTTACCCGGTTTGACTTTCCAGATTTCGTTAAGCGCAAGCTGCATTTCGCCGAACACGCCGGATGCGCTGACGAACAACGCGACGAGCCCCAGAATGGCAGCAAGAGTGCCCGTTGTTCGGCTTGATGCATTTTCGATTGTCGCTTGCAAAAGCTCGGCACTTTGCGGCCCCATCAGGCCTGCGAGCTGGGCCGAAAGGGCAAGCTGTGCCGCATCGTTTCCGAAGACCATGCCAGCGATGGCGACAACGATGAGCAGGATCGGCGCAAGCGAGGTCGTGGCATAAAACGACATCGCTGCCCCGTGACTCAAGGCATTGTCATTGATGAAGCCGAGGATGCTCTCCGCAAGGAGTGTCCAGCCCTCTTTCGCCACATTCAACAAACTTTGTCTCCCATGCTTCTCGACAAGCAATTAGAGGCAACACGCCAGCGGACCAGAGCGTCGAATTCGATACGGTTATTTCCTGGGTCTTATGAAGATTAGCCCCAATGTGAGCTGGCTGACGTGGATACCGGCCGCGCGGGCAATCTCGGAGATTACTGCATCAGGCTCAAGGCAGGCTGCGACGAGCTGCGCCTTCTCATCTCGAGACCAGCGCCGGCGGCGCTCGACAGACGTGATAACTTCAATCGGATGCTTCGTCATAGGACTACTCCTAGTGACCTAGTGTTTGCACTAGGACTTCCGACGTTCCGCATCACCTCACAAGACGGCCCTCACCGTGGGATTACCTCTAAGAGGCCTCGAAGTTCGCTCTGGCGAGCCATATGGTGGTGGTTTCGAGAACGGAGCGCAGCGGACATTTGGGTCCGTGCGCACCGGAAACGCGGAAAACGCCATCAGATGGTCGCCAGAGCGAATTTCGAAACGGTCTCTAACAACTCCAATCTAATGTCAGGGTGAGTGACGCCTCGAAAATTTGCAGATCACCGGTTCGGATTTTGACGGTGATCTTCACCAGATTGACATCCGGCATCTCATCGTGTGCGACGTCGTGCAATATCCGAAGCGCCTCTGTTCTCGCTCGTTCGGGCGTCTCGAACAATTGCCCCTCGGTGTCCGTTTCTGGACCGTCCGCGTTGTACACGTCAAAATAGAAGCGCTGCATCTTCGGAAAGCCCGACTGCTATGACGTGCTAATTCGCATTGATCGCCATTGTTCCGTAGCGATGGCATTTCAGTACGATGGGGCGCATTGTTGTTTGTGTACGCCATTTCCGAAGACCTAGAGGACCGAAGCCGCGCAGTGTGCTTCCAATTACCCTAGGCGATCGGCGTTCAGGCCGCGATTGGTGGAGGCTAGGGTGCTTGAGTCCCTATATCTCAACCTCGGTCAGCACGATGCCCTTTCCGACGAGGAAAAGGCCTTGCTGGCTGGCGCCATGTCGTTCGAGAAGGATTTTTCGACCGGACAGGACCTGGTTTCAGAGGGATCCAGGCCAACCTACAGCACGTTGATCCTTGAGGGTCTGGCCGCCCGCTACAAAGTGCTCGAGGATGGCGGGCGGCAATTCACCTCATTGCAGGTGCCGGGCGATTTTGTCGACCTTCACGCCTTCCTTCTGAAAACGATGGACCACGGCATCGTGGCGCTGTCGCCTTGTCGAGTGATTATCGCAGAGCACAACCGCCTGAGGGTCATCACAGAGAAAGCTCCACATCTGACCCGGCTGTTGTGGCTCGATACTCTTGTAGACGGCGCGATCCACCGCGAGTGGATCGTGGCCATGGGGCGGCGGTCGAAGACAGCGCATCTTGCCCATCTTGTCTGCGAGCTTTTCGTGCGCCTGCAGGTCGTGAAGCGCACCAACGGCATGAGTTTCCACCTACCACTGTCACAGGCCGAGCTGGCCGATGTGCTTGGCCTGTCTGTTGTTCATATGAACCGGGTAATCGGCGCGTTGCGTAAAGTTGGGGTGATAAGCTGGGCGAATTACACTGTGACCATCTTGAACTGGCACCGGCTGCAGGAAATCGCCGAATTCGATCCAACCTATCTCAGCATGGTGCGGGAGCCGCGGTGAAAGGCTCAGCTGAGTGCTTGTCGGATTTCCGGAGGGGAACGGCACTGTCATGGAGCCCCTGCGTGCCCCCTATCAGGTCGACGTAAGGCATGGATAATCACTTCGCAAACGCTTCCGATCTCTTCATCGATCTCGCCGCTGGGATGCCCTCTGCGTCCGCCGCCTCATGGCCTCATCAGCCAAGTCGGTTACTACCAACACTGGATCATCGATTGCGCCTTGAGGCATGTGCGTAGAAATCCAGCGATATAGAAAATCGGCGCCGCGTGTGCTCATGGCACTGTAATATAGCTGCGCCAATTCGGTTTTCGTCTTTTCGTCACCAACATTTGATATAGGCAGGATTTGTATATCCGCGTACACGGGTTCGTATGGGCAAGTTAAAGAGTAACCCCGACCCCGCCTCCGAGAACCACTCGTATGAGGTGGAGTTCTTTGCGAAAAAGCATGGTCTCTCGCTAAAAGCCGCGAGGGTCATTCTTTATTCTAACGGGCCGTCGCGGACTATGTGTGACGCGGCGGCGAAGGCGTTCGTCGCGGCTGTTGCTGCTAGGGAGCAAGACAAAATGCGCGTCGCGTCGACTGCCCTAATTTGCGGACGATCTGAACCCTGATGCATGTTTCGGTAAGTCCCGGACACCGATTAAAGCACCGGACAGGCCACCGAACGTGGCGTGAACACTGTCGCGACCCGCTTTCGATTTCGAAAGTGGGATTCCACGTCAACGCCTCCTACACACAGGCCTAAGCCATTTCGATCCACACCCCCACGTCAACCAGCATTGTCGCACCGCGATCTAAGATCCAAGGATCGGCCTGTTGGCGTCGGCGAACGAACAGGCGCGTGATCGGCTTGAGATGGAGATCAAAAACGGGCTGGAAGCTGACTCGCAAGTTAATGAGGTAACGTACCGAATTGTCTCAAACTGTCTACCGGAAGAGAACTTTTCACGCGCTATGCTCAGCGTGGCTGTGGCGGGGGAAGTCGTGCAAAGAGTAAGCTTCGAATTTCTGGAGTCAGCTGGAGAAATGGCTTCTGCTGTGCGCGCCTATGACTGGGCTTCAACTTCGCTTGGCCCGATCGAGAGTTGGGGCGCGTCGCTGAGGACGGCCGTGGGCATTATGCTGAGCTCTGCCTTCCCAAAATGCATCGTCTGGGGGTCTGAATTGGTCACGATCTATAACGACGCATTCCGACCGCTCCTGGGCGACAAGCCCGAAGCGTTGGGCAGGCCGTTCTCGGAAGTTTGGGCCGAGGCGTGGGACACCATTGGGCCGATCGCAGACAGGGCATACGCGGGCGAAGCCACGTTCATCGAAGACTTCCCTCTCGTGGTCGATCGGCATGGCTATCCGGAGCAAGCCTGGTTCACGTTTTGCTACAGTCCCATCCGCGACGCGGAAGGCAGGGTCGCCGGTATGATGGACACGGTTATCGAAACGACGGGTAAAGTCAGGGCCGAGCAGAACTCCCGCCTTATCAATGCCGAGCTCGCCCATCGCATCAAGAACCTACTAGCAATGGTATCCGCCATCGCCAACCAGACATTCCATTCGGCTTCATCCATGGAGGAAGCTAAGGCCACGCTTAGCAAGCGTCTCTCGGCGCTAGGAGAAACTCACTCAGTCTTGGCGGAAGAGAGCTGGGGCGGTGCGTCTGTAAGAGCCGTCATCGAAAGGGTTCTATCTCCCTTCCAAAGCGTGGGGGGCCGCATCAGCATGGAAGGTCCGCCTCTTGACCTCGCAGCTAGGCAGGCGCTGTCGCTGGGTTTGGCGATCCACGAATTGGCCACGAACGCCTCCAAATACGGAGCGCTGTCGGACGATTGCGGTCGAGTGACCATTTCGTGGAAGATCGGCAGGCCTGGTTCGGACGAAGAGTTTCGTCTTGTTTGGGAGGAGCAAGGAGGCCCCGTCGTTGACGAGCCCAAACGTCGCGGCTTCGGTTCGCGACTGATCGAGAAAGCACTAGCAGGGGCGTTTCAGGGTAAGGTGCAAGTCCACTACGCTCCGGAAGGACTTCGATGTGAGCTGTCCACCACGATGATCAACATCCGCATCGAGGCCGCAGAGTTGGAAACTCCTTCGGCAAGAGGAGACTAACGTAACGAGGTCCGGGATCAGACCGGTTTGCTGCGCACGCGATGCAGGCGCGCAACCGCATCTAGCATCTTTTGCAATGGAGCCGTCCCTTTTTTGCCTACTGGACCGCAGAGTGGGCAACGCTCGCAGCAACTTTCGTGCTGCATCGGCCTTGATCGCCGTTCTCCCTACATTTGTTCTTTTCCTCCTTGCAGGGTCATGGAAGGATCTGGGGCTGCCAGAAGCCATGACGGCCTTGGGCGTAGGTGTCTTGTTCTACGCCATGGCGGATCTCGCGCGCAGAGCAGGCCGGCGAGTGCAGCGAAAGCTATGCAAGGAATTAGGTGGGTTCCCCGCAAACACACCGAACTTAGCCATTTCGATACGATTTTGGATTCCGGCACGAGGGACCGGTTCCGCAACTTTCTCGCAAGACAGATAGGCAAGACTGCGCCGACGCGCGAGTCAGAAGACGCTGACCCGGCCGGCGCCGCCCAGTATTACGTGGAGTGCAACAACTACCTGCGGAACAACATCTACGACACCGATCGCTTCCGCGTCCTTTTCAATGAAAACATCAGCTACGGCTTTAGAAGGAACCTCTACGGCTTGAAGGCATACGGCATTGCCATCAACCTGCTGGCGGTTCTGGCGGCATATGGGCTGTATCGTTACCACATTTTTGCGGTGACTAGAGGTACCGTTCTGGACGCGTCGAAAACCTAAGGCCGTCAGCTGACGACGTGCTGTGACGTCCTTTCATAGGCGGGTTTGATGGGCGATCTTGCGGTTGGATTTCACTGGGAGCTGTGGGGCGGTCATCTAAGTTAACGTTGCATAGACGTGTTCGCTAGTTCGCTAGTGGATTGATGCCGACATAAGAGTCCTTTGTGGGATTCCCACGAGTTTGCCGGCGTGCGAGTCTTCAGGATGCGTACTGGCATCACCGTCCACTTGAACCCGACCGATCGCAAGCGCCTGCAGGTGATTGTTGACAACCGCAACAGCCCCAGAAGCACGTCTGGCGCGCCCGGATCGTGCTGGCCACGGCCGACGGGCTGGGCACAGCGGCGATCATGCGCACAGCCGGTGTCAGCAAGACCGCCATCTGGCGTTGGCAGGCGCGGTTCATGGAAGAGGGCGTGCCGGGTCTGCTGCACGATAAGACGCGGCCCGCGCGGGTCCCTAAGCTGGCTGACGAGGTGGCCGAACGGATTGTAGCCCTGACCCTGGGCGAGCCGCCCGGCGAGATCACTCACTGGGCCGGCCGGGTGATGGCCAAGGTCGCGCGCGTCAGCCTGACTTCGGTGCAGCGCATCTGGCGCGCTCAAGCTGTCCAACGATCCCACTTTTGCGGCCAAGGTCCGCGACATCGTCGGCCTTTATGTCGATCCGCCGGCTCACGCCGTCATCCTCAGCGTCGATGAGAAGTCGCAGATCCAAGCCCTGGATCGCACCCAGCCAGGTCTTCCCCTGAAGAAGGGCCGGGCCGGGACCATGACCCACGACTACAAGCGACATGGCACGACCACCCTGTTCGCCGCCTTCGACGTGCTGGACGGCAAGGTCATCGGCCGCTGCATGCAGCGCCACCGGCATCAGGAGTTCATCCGCTTTCTGAACGCCGTCGAGCGCGAGGTCCCGGTCGGCAAGACCATCCACGCCATCCTCGACAACTACGCTACCCGCAAGCATCCCAAGGTGATCGAATGGCTGGGCCGACACCCCCGCTGGATGTTCCATTTCACGCCCACCTCGGCCAGCTGGCTCAATGCCGTTGAGGGCTTCTTCGCCATCCTCAAGCGCCGCCTCAAGCGCGGGGTTTTCAAGGGCGTCGTCGATCTCCAGGCCGCCATCAACCGCTTCGTCGCCGATCATAACCAGCAGCCAAAGCCCTTCGTCTGGACCGCCGATCCTGACAAAATCATCGCCGCCGCCGCGCGCGGCCATCAAGTGCTGATTTCAGTCCGATAGCCCTTGGGCATGTCAGCGCGGCAATCCTATCGTCGCACCGGATGTCCGATCTTCGGCTAGCGACCAAAGGGGAAGTTCGACCCTTCTGCGGCGTTCCTGCAGAACAGTCCTATGGCAAGTGATGGCCCCAACCAGACGGCAGCTGCCACCGACCCCCTTCAGGAAAGGACCTTGCCGAGGAATCCAAGCATCTCGTTGTTGAATTCCTCTGGCCTTTGCAGCGGCGCAAAGTGGCTAACGCCTGGCAGGATGATCAAATCCGCTGTCGGAATACTCCGCGCCAAATAGTCGGCGTGGTCGCGCTTGATGAACTCGTCCCGCTCGCTTTGCACGATAGCAACGGGCAGATGGATACGAGCCAAATCGCCTGCTGAATAATTGGGCTCGGTCTCCATCATATGGCCGACGGCTTTAACAAATGCGTCGAATTGGTCCGGCGTGGCCGACAACGCGGCGTAATCCTTGGTATGGCGGCTGAAACATCGGTCGAGAACTGGGCTTGGCTCGATTTCCTTCGTGCCACTGGGGTCCATGTTGCAGCCGAAGAAGAACACGCATGCAACGCGATTCGGGGCTTGCATGGCGAGGATCAAGGCGATGCACGCCCCATCGCTCCAACCTACGATGGCCGCCTTCTCCAAGCGCATTGCATCCATCACAGCCAGGACATCGGAGGCCATCAACTCATATTTGAAAGGCTGCGGATCGCGCGTGCTGCGGCCGTGCCCGCGACTATCGATGAGCACAGCGCGATAGCCGGAACTGACCAGCGCCGGGACCTGAAAGCCCCAGTTGCCGCTATGGCCGAGGCCACCATGCAACAGGATCACTGGATGGCCAGACCCGGAGGTGGCGTACCAGATACGAGCACCGTCATGTTCCACATAGCCTTCATCGCTGGCGGTCGGCAGGGGCAAGGCGCCATTTTCCTCGAAATCTCTTAGGTCGTCGTCGTAAAATTTCATGCCTTGCTCCTAGATCTCGCTGATGTCATGAACATCATATCGGACCATAGTCCATCGGTCACGGAGCTCGCGCCGAAGTCCGCTTTTGGCACCCTTTTGCTCGTTCCAACGGATCAGACAGGTGGCAGCAAACCAACCTCCTGCGACATTCGGAATTTCTGCTTCCGGGCAGGGTCGGAACGCCCTTCCACGACCGGGACGGAGGTTTCTGCGCGGGTACCAGGCGTCAGATTCTATCCACTAGGTCTTCGCCAAACGTCTTCTCAGGCGAAGAATAGGTTCGGCAGCCATGGATTCCGGGTATACCCATCCAGATCGTCCCAACGTTTGCCGTAGACTTGACTCGCCTTTCGTTGCCTAGGTGCCGGCTATTGTGGCGCACCCGCGACCTCGACCGTGGTCGCCGGGATGTCTGCTTCCGAGCAATCGCAAATCTGGCCCGAACGGGCGACATCGGCGCAGAGCTGCCGTTCAGAATCTGAAGTGTGGACGTCGCCTTCGGGTCATGGGCGTGAATTCGACCGGTGGCGAACGAACTTCTGAAGGGGTCATCTTCCGCCATTCCGAACGGGTACTAAGTGTCAGATTTTTTTCGACTTGCTGACGGAAGGTAGTTACCAGAAATGGAGGAAGCCGGCGACGATCGCGGACTTTTCTTGGGCTCTAGTACGGTCTCGCAACCCATTCACCTGATGCGGATTGGGCGAAACCGATAAGGCGGTCTTCGGGTTCGGCTTCAGGGAGAGCTTTATTGTCGTCATACATGCGACGCCGGGGCCGCTGTTGTTCGTGTCACACTGGCCTAGGGTAAGCGATACCTCGGGCAGTTGATCTCTATCCCATACCAGGGGCGAACTTTCTTGTGCCTTGCGGAAGGCGGCAAGCGCCTCGGCTTCGGTCGGAATAACGAGTTCAGATGTCTTCGGCGCCGGCGGCGGTGCCAGAGGGGCAGGGCAAAGAGAAGGATCCGCCTCAATCGCGGCGGTGATTTCCGCTTTCGAAAAGGCGCGAGTCTCGTTTGAAGAGCTGGAAACAGCGAACCACGTACCGCCCGCGCCGGCGACCAGGCCGCCGGTCGCAGCTAAGGCGAGAAGAATGTTTTGGTTCATTGGAGCTGACCCCTCTATTTGAACACGCGTTCCCTTATGTGTTGAGATTGAACCAAAAGCGCTGTTTCACGCCCTTCTCGCTAGGGATGTCGAAGTACCATGGATCAGCACGCCGCGGACGGGGAGTAGATATAGATACTTCTTGGATGCAGCTTTCGCCGTCGCGGCCGCCCGTGCGGCGACGATAGGTAAAGCCATCGTTGCCATTGTTGCCAGCGCGACAAACATTGACCGTTGTTACGCATTTGTTCGGTTCCGTGCGGTTTCCCTCCCGGCCACGCTCGCTGTAGCCGACCTTGGTTCCTTCGGGGCATTGCTCGTAAACTTCCCCCCCGGGCTTGCCGGCCTTCGCCTCGTTGCAGATCGGCCATGAGAAGCCGGGCTTTGCCATAGCTGAGATCAGCTTCTTCATGGGCGGAACGCAGTATGGAACGCCGTGCCAGGATGGATTGGACGAAGCCGCGCACAACAGTTCTTGGCAGCCCCAAGAGGCATCCTGAGCCATTGCGGTGCTCGGCAGCAAGGTGACAGCGGCAAGGCCGCTTGCGGCGCCTCACCCATCGATTGCGTGCACAGTCTCGTAGCCGCAAGGTAGCGCAGGCCTTAGTCGCCAGAGCCCCGGATTCGATGCGGTGCCATTTTGTCGATATAGCTGATCTCGCGCTGTTCAACGAAGATTTGGATGGCGAAAGCCCACCTGCATGGGCTGAATTCCGGGCGGCAATGCGTAAACCGACGCGACCTTGTTCATCACGCCCGAGTACAATCGTTCGATTCCTGGTTGCCTGAAGAATCACAGAACCAGGAATGGTTTGCTGCCCGTCGCGGTGCGTAGCATGGCTAATTTGGCTTCCCCAATTCGCGAAAGACCGCGCACCAGGAGCGGTAGTCGTCTTGGTGGCCATTGAAGAGTGCACTCGGAGCGCAATGCGCTGCGGCAGTCTTTGCGCCCGCTAATCCCTTGAGTCAGATTGCTCGACGTCATTCTACGCCGCGATACCTGCGAACTGCATCGATCGCTGACAGTCGGTCAAGCTTCCTAATCGCAACCTTCACTCGCGATGGTCAGAGGAACAAATCTGGTTCACGCAAATTCGTATTAGACGGAGCTGCAATACTCACTGCAGGAGAACACGATGGGATTTTTCGGCAAGTATTTTTCAGGGCTTCTGGCGAAGAAACCGCAACAGGAAAAGCTCGGTGGCGACATGCGTAAGGTTACTGGCGCTGGTCCAGCGCTCGCAGCTCATTCGAAGGACGCCAAGACCGCCGCCACTACAGGCCAAAATCCGACAGCAGCAAGGAAGAAGTCCGACAATTGACGACAAAAACAATGGGTCACTGGCGGCGTGGCCATATCTCTCGCATGAACAACGGGCGCTGCGATGGCGAGCTTCAATCTACCTCAACCCGAGGGCACCGTCCCAGCGCCAGGCACAGTTGATTTCGGGGATTTGGGCGAGGTCACGCCCCTCAGTCGGGCCTTTGGCGGTGATCGGGGCACGCCCCTAGACCGCTACTATATCGAGAGTTTTTTGCAACGCCATGCTGGGGACGTCAGGGGGCGTGTCGCGGAGATTGGGGACAATGTGTACACGCAGCGGTTCGGCCGCGAACGGGTGAACCATTCCGACATCATCGACTCGCCGGAAAGTGCCAATCCACACGCTACAATACGCATTGACCTTCAAAACGAAGAGGCGATCGATGCTTTCTGCTTTGACTGCATGATCGTAACCCAGACGCTGCACATGATCTACGACGTACGCGCGGCTCTTGCCGCGATCCATCGAGCATTGGCGCCAGGCGGGGTCGTGTTGGCGACGGTGCCAGGCATTACTTCAATTGATTCTCATGACGGGCCGGAAAAATGGTTCTGGGCGATGACGCAGACTGCCGCTCGCCGACTTTTCGAGGAAAGGTTCGGGCCTGCCGGCGTGGAGGTTGAGCAGTTCGGCAATGTGCTGGCTGCCACAGCCTTTCTGCAGGGACTTGCTTTCGAGGAGATCGATCGCGCAAGCCTCGATGTCGTCGACCCCTTGTATCCTGTGATCACGGGAATCAGGGCCACCAAATCCTGACTCATCCCTTGGATCTGTTACGGGCTCAGGGGACTGAGTGCAGGCGGGCCTTGGCGTGGCGCGATCCAAGCAATTGACGGAAAATCTGACTCGTCAGGATCGCCGACTGGCGGATGTCGAAATTGGCGTGCGCGCGCTTGACACTGGCGCTCGCCATCAGCTTCAGCCGTGCTGGGTTGGATAGAAGCGCGAGCGCTGCCTGCGCCACGCCCTCCCAGTCACCGGGATATTCCGACACGATACCTGGCCATTCGCTGGTGCCGACGAGAACCCCGGTTTCGCCGGTTGCGATGATTTCGGGTATGCCACCGACACCGATCGCCACCACGGGGACGCCAGATGCCATGGCTTCCAGGATGGTGAGGGGCATCGCATCCGCGCGGGAAGTGTGCAGTAGCAAGTCGAGTGCCGGATAGATCCGATGCGGTTCGCGTGCTAGGCCGACCATGTGGATGCGCGATTCCAGCCCGGTCCGTCGCACCTTGGCTGTGAGGTCATTTTCCATCGACCCTGTCCCCACCATCGCGAAATGTACCTCAGCCCGCCTTTGCAGCATCAACTCGGCCGCTTTCAAAAATTTGTCGGGACCTTTTTCCCAAGCCAGCCTGCCGACGAATCCGACCAGCATATCTGTCGGTCCGACCTGGATGGTTTGGCGGAACTCTGCCGGGTCAGCCGAGAGGGGATGGTAGACTGTAAGGTCGACGCCATTAGGAACAAGGCTTACGAACTCAGGCGCCAACCCTACTGCGAGCGCCTGGGACCACGCTTCGCGACAGACTACGATGGTGTGGCTGCCGGTAGTGCGAGCGACGCTGATTTCCTGTGGCTGGAGGCTCATGCCATGCAGCGTGGCTACTGTGGAAATTCCGCTTAGCCGCCCTGCTATAGCTGCGACAGTGTGGGCGTTCATCAGGTGGGCGTGGAGAAGATCGACGCCGGTTTCGCGAATCAATGTGCAGATCAGCTCGACTGTGCGCCAAGGCGGATCGTCACGCAGCGGCGCGATATAGACTTCTCGTCCTTCGGATCGCAGCAAGGCGGTATAAGGGCTCTCAAAAGGGCACAGGAGCGAAACCTTGAACTCGTCCGATGGAAGGTTTGCGGCAAGATTGCGCACGTAGTTTTCCATGCCGCCGACGATGGCGTTGCCCAAGACCTCGAGGATATGCGTGCGCTCGTCGGTCTGGCCGCCTGACAGCACACGCGGTGTCCTGGCCATTAGTTTCCTCCTTGCGATTGGCGCAGCCTCAGCCAGTCCATGGCCGTACCCCACATGATGGCCTCTCGGTCATCCGCCGGGATGTCGAGTTGATCGAGAATTGCGGTGACCTCGTCGATTGCCGCGCGGATATGAGCGCCACTGCATGGCAAGAACCGGTCGCTGCCGAATTGCAGGGAGCGGGGGCCTATAACGTCGATTGCCTTGCGGAAGACCTCCTCACGATAGATCGGAGGGGGTCCGAACGACAGGTCGAAGCGAAACTGGCTTTTGGCTGGGTCGACGCCGTTGATCCGGTCGATGACGCCGACCGCGTTGGCTTCGTCGCACCATGGCCATCCAAGGTGAGCCAGCGTGACGCGAAGGCCAGGATGATCGCGAACCGCCTCGTAAAAGGACGGCCGGCAGAATCGCCCGGAGCGGCCGTCGATGAAAATTCCACTGTGGAACAGGATGGGCAGCTCGAGTTTTGCAGCGACCGCGTACACGCGATGGGCGCAGTCGTCGTACGGATACCATCCTGTCGGAACCATCTTTAATGCGCGAATACCCGGAAGGGTGGCAGCCTCCTCAAGATCGTCGGCGGATTGCGAATGGAGCGGATTTACAACCGCGAATCCCACAAGGCGATCCGGGTGGCGTTTCACCAAGTCCGAAAGGTAGCGGTTCCCGGCGCGCAAGGACTCCCGATCATCCAGGGAGTATGGTGGAGTGAGGAACGGCGCCAGCAAGAATGCAGCGTCGACACCGGCATCATCGAGCGACTGAAGCACATCCGCGGTCGTTTCCCGACCGGAAGTATGAAGGTGTGCATCAATGATCATATTGCGTTCTCCGCCGCGCCAACAACTTGCGTAGCCGCTGCTCGTTCCAGCAATAATCAGAAATCCCTGCTTTCTTTCTGGTCCGGCGAAGAAAGCCAAAATTCCACTTTGGCGGTGGAACCCGATCCGCAGACGGAGCTTGATCCATCATAAGCCAACCCTAATGCGGATTGATGCAAATGGATCAGACTGTATCCAACCCCTTGCTCGTGCCTTTTGATAACCCGCTCCTGATCTGTTTCTCCCACTTGCGATGGGACTTCGTTTTTCAACGCCCCCAGCATTTGATGACGCGCGCCGCAGAAGCCTACTCCGTGGTGTTCTTTGAAGAACCAGTGTTCGAGCCCGTTCAGAACGCCTTCCTCCGCCGCAAGTCGGTTGCGTCTGGTCTGCAAGTCGTGACGCCGGTGCTGCCGCACGATCAACCGGGAACCCAGATCGACAAAGTCCTCGCACATTTGCTGGATAATCTGGTGGCAGACATTGATCATGACCAGTTGGTGACTTGGTACTACACCCCAATGGCCTTGAAGTTTGCGGCAGCGTTGCAGGACGATGTCTGTGTCTACGACTGCATGGACGAACTATCGGCCTTCAAGGACGCACCGCCCGAACTTGAGTTGCTGGAGCGGCAACTCTTCCGCAAGGCCGACGTCGTGTTCACAGGGGGCATGAGCCTTTATGAGGCCAAACGGAGCCAGCACCCGTTCGTACATGCATTTCCGAGCAGTATCGACACGGCACACTTCCATCAGGCGCGCCGCCGCCAGGCAGACCCAGCCGACCAACAAACCATCCCGCGACCTCGCGTCGGCTTCTTCGGCGTGGTTGACGAGCGTTTCGACATCGACCTGATGGCTCGAACCGCTGCGGCGATGCCGGATGTTCAGTTCGTCACCCTCGGCCCGGTGGTCAAGATCGACCCTGCCACCCTGCCCAGCGGCCCAAACATTCATTGGTTGGGCGCCAAGCGGTATGCCGAATTGCCAAGCTACATGGCTGGTTGGGACGTGGGATGGATGCCGTTCGCCCTCAACGAGGCCACGCGGTATATCAGCCCGACGAAGACCCCCGAGTTTCTCGCCGGCGCACTGCCCGTGGTCTCAACTGCCATCGTTGATGTGGTCCAAACCTACGGACGTCACGGACTGGTACAGATCGCTGACGCAGCCTCAATGCCCGCCGCCTTGCGCATGGCGTTGCGCAAAGATGGCGGGGACATGGCCGACGTCGATGCATTCCTGTCCCGCATGTCGTGGGACGCGACCTGGGGCGCCATGCGAGACCTGCTGACGCCGGCTAACTTGCTCCCGGCAACGTCCAACCAGTTGGCTGACTATGTTTGACTGGCTGGTGGTCGGTGCCGGGTTTGCCGGCAGCGTGTTGGCAGAGCGCCTTGCCAGTCAGCGCGGAGAGAAAGTGTTGGTCGTTGATCGTCGGAGTCACATCGGCGGCAACGCTTTCGATTGGTATGACGAAGCCGGTATCCTCGTTCATCGCTACGGGCCGCACATCTTCCATACCAACGCCGAAGCCATTGTCACTTATCTGTCTCAGTTCACCAAGTGGTACCCCTACGAGCATCGGGTGCTCGCCAATGTCGATGGTCGGCTTGTGCCGATCCCAATCAACCTTGATACGATCAATCGCCTGTACGGTCTCGATCTCACGTCGGAGGAGATGGAACAGTTTCTCGCCGCGCGCAGAGAGAACGTCGGCGAGGTTCGCACGGCCGAGGACGTGGTCGTGGGAACTGTGGGGCGCGAGCTCTATGAGAAGTTCTTCCGGGGCTACACCCGCAAACAGTGGGGCGTGGACCCCTCCCAGCTCAGCAAGTCGGTGACGGCTCGAGTTCCGACACGAACCAACCGCGACGACCGGTATTTCGCTGACACGTTCCAGAGCATGCCGGCCGGCGGCTATACGCGCATGTTCCAGCGAATGTTGGCCCATCCCAATATCAAGATGATGCTGCAGACCGACTATCGCGAAGTTCGAGACGTCATTCCACATCGGCGCCTGGTCTATACTGGCCCGATCGATGAATTCTTTGATTTCAGGCTGGGCAAACTGCCGTACCGGTCTTTGCATTTCGACCACGTCACGCTTGATCAGCCGCAGTTCCAACCCGTGGCGGTCGTCAACTACCCCCAGACCGAGGCCTTCACCAGGGTCACGGAATACAAGCATATGACGGGGCAGCAGCATCCCCGGACCAGTCTGACCTATGAATATCCAACGGATGACGGCGATCCATATTACCCGGTGCCTCGGCCGGAAAACGAAGCGCTTTACAAGCGATATGAGGCACTCGCGGCTCAGCAAACCGATGCGGTTTTTGTCGGTCGGCTGGCGACGTACCGGTACTACAATATGGACCAGGTGATTGGCCAGGCGCTCGCCGCATTCAGCCGCATACAAAGGACGGGCGCGCGGGCCCTTCCAATCATCAAGGGCGCGGCGGGATAGCCATGGTGGAGATCTGGGGCGGCGTCGAATGCAGCGTGGTGCGTGTAGGCGATGTAGTCCGAGATCAGCTCGTCGAAACCGGTCATTCGGTACGCAGCGAGGATCTGGATCTCGTTGCTTCCCTCGGCATCAAAACCCTGCGGTATCCGGCTCTGTGGGAACATGTTGAGGCGGCGGACGGCGCGCGCGACTGGGCATGGCTAGATGAGCGGCTCGAGCGGTTGCGCGAGATCGGCATCAGCCCTGTGGCAGGCCTTCTCCACCACGGAAGCGGGCCTTCCTGGACGAATATCCTCGCATCAGATTTTGCCGAGCATCTCGCGGCCTTTGCCGGACGGCTGGCGCGTCGCTACCCGTGGATAAAGACTTTCACACCCATCAACGAACCGCTCACGACCGCTCGCCTCAGTGGCCTCTACGGCTTCTGGCAACCGCACTGCGCCGACGAGGCCACTTGTTTCCGGCTCCTTGTCGCCCAATGCCGCGCGATCGTCAAAGCCATGGCAGCAATCCGCAAGGTCATCCCAGAGGCGCGCCTTCTCCAGACCGAAGATGTCGGAAGAATATTTGCGACGCGGGAGCTACAGTACCAGGCTGACTATGAGAACGGCAGGCGATGGTTGTCGCTTGACCTGCTTTGTGGGCACGTCGATGCCGGCCACCCGTTTTACGAACGTCTGCTTGGCGCTGGTGTCGATCCTGTCCACTTGACCGAGTTCGAGGCCGCGCCCTGCCGTCCGGACCTGATCGGCGTCGACTACTACCTTACCAGCGACCGGTTCCTCGATCATCGCGTCGAAAAGCACGGTGCTGAACCCGTTGGAGGCAACGGGATCGAACCATATGTGGATATCGCGGCTTTCCGGGCGGGACTCCCCGCCCACGAACTCGGTTTTGCTCCACGACTGCGAGAAGTCTGGGCCCGCTACAACCTGCCGCTGGTGGTCGGCGAGGTCCACAATGCTTGTACCCGGGAGGAACAGCTCCGCTGGTTCATTGAGGGATGGCAGGCGGCTAAGGAATGTATCGCGGCGGGTGTTGATGTGCGAGCCGTCACTGCTTGGTCGCTCTTCGGCGCTGTCGACTGGAACTCTATGATGATGCGCGCGGACGGATACTACGAGTGTGGAGTGTTTGATGCGAGGGCGGAGAAACCGCGCAGGACGATCCTCGCGGACGCGATTTCGGCCTTGGTGAATGGACAATCGTTCGACCATCCGGTGCTGGAACAGAACGGCTGGTGGCGTGCGCCGCGAAAGGACCTTAGACAATCGCCAACAATCCGGTTGCGGGGATTTGACCGCCGGCTATCGATCTTAGGGGAGTGCTGCAGCCGCCGAAGGCTCCCGGCCACAGCGACGCATGTCCTGGAATCGGGCGACGCGTGGGTTGAGCTAAGCGTGGGCACGGCTAGGCACGGCGCCTTGATCGTCTTGTATGCGCACCATGCAGAGGGCCTCACCTTATCTCTCGAGCTGTCTGATATTTCGGACTGGATTGCTGCTTGTAACGCATTCCTCGACTTAGTGGTCGACGGTCTTACCGGACACTTTGAACTTGTTGCTGTGGATCACGACAACCAGTACCGCGTCGCCGAACGCACCTCGCGTGAGCATGACGCAGCCATGGCTCTTTAGGATAAATTCCAAGACCTGACCTGGACGGTTGGAATACCCTATGGCTGCCGGTCAGGCCGATCTCGGCCCAAGACGGTTACAACGCTGGTCGGCGCAACCATTGGCCGCGGAGCGCATGGCGAAGGCCAAAAGCGCGAATGGCCCCGCGCGGGAACCTATTCGGCAGCTTGGCGGTTTACGCTGCTTTCGGCCATCTCGGTCAATTTCTGGTCAGTCGCCTGCTGCCATAGCGAATCATCTCGTAATGCTCAACCGCCTAGGCGGACGCTATCAGGCCTCCTCAAGGAGGCCGTCAATGGCCGGGCAATCAACGCCCTTCACCGCTTCGCCATGCAATTCAAACCTGCTCCAAACGCGCGATGTGTTGCTTCGTCTGTTCGAAGTGCTCTTCGAAGCCAGCCTTCAGATCTGGGTCCGTGGCTCATCTTAGGCAGAGTTTTTTCGATCTGCTGCTCGGCATAGTAAATACCCGGCAAGGTGTGTAGTCCTGGAGAAAAGACCCATGGCGCTATCCTTTCAGACTTTGGTTTCAGCGACATTCGAAACACGAGACATCGAAGCTCAGCGACGACTGTCGGCCCCCGCATGGAGGCTGCGACATGCGATATGTGAGGCAGTTCCGTCAGTGGCTGGACGCCGGTATTTAGCGCGGTTCTCGCACCATGCTGAGATAGGTCGCATCGAATTCGGCGATCTGTCGTAATCGCTCCCAGTCGACAATCGTCAACGAGTGATCCGTCCAGGCGATTGCGCTAAGCTTACGCAATTCCCCAATAATGCGGTTCATGTGGACGAGCGACAGTCCCAACAGGTCGGCGAGCTCGGCCTGCGTCAGCGGCAGCCGAAAGCTTAGACCGTTTGTGCGATTGACTACTTCAATCGGACGTAAAGCTCGCAAATCAGATGGGCCAAAAAAAAATGTGAGGTCCGTGTCTTTCGCCCCATCGAGACGATCCATTCCCGGTGAATCGCTCCGTCGACCAGCGTGTCCAACCAAAGAAGGCGCGTGAGATGGGGCGCGGTCTCGGTAAGCTTGCGAAGCCGATTATGATCAGCAAAAAGGACGCGGCACGCCGACAAGGCTACAATGCCATGATCCATGGCTTTGAGAAGAAAGGCATGGAGATCGACAAAGTCTCCAGGCACCTGCGCGATGTAAACTGCCGGCCGCCGTCCTCCAACACTTTGTAGCGCGCTGCCAACCCCTCGACCAACAAAGTACTGTATCGCGGTCGAGACCCTGCAGAAACCAAGTCCTGGCCTATGGAAAAATCCCGGCCTGTTGTTAACGTCTCGGCTAGCAAGGACCGTTCGGCAGCTGAACGACATCATGTTGTTCAAGCTGCAGAAAAAGAGAATCAAGCATCATTCGCCTCGAAGGTCCTGTGTAGGAGCGCCGATCGCCTTGGACAAGATGACCGCCCGTCGCTGATTTGCAGCCCACGTCGCGGCCACAATCTGATGCATCTTGATCCAAAATGCCAGCGCGGCGGAACCGGGGATACTCGCGGAGATTTTGGGGTGCTCTGCGGTGATCGCAATGAACCGATATTTCTTCGATGTCTATAACAGCGACGGCCATGTACTCGACAAGGAGGGTCAGCTGTTCGAGTCGCGGGACCGTGCGCGGGCGGAGGCCGTTCGCATCCTGCACGATATTGCACGCGATGAGATGCCTGATCGTGACCTCGTAAAGATTACGGTGAAGATCAGGAGCGACAACGGCGCCCAGATGCTTGAGGTGCGCGCATGCCAGTGTTTGCCCATCACGACAATAACAAATGAGGTCGAAAGCGGACAATATTTTTTCGGAACGTTTTCTAAAGCCGAAAATTCTTGTGGCCAGCATTAAACCCCGACGGAGGAGGCTCCTATGCCGAAACGGTTTGTCGACAAGGAAAGAATTGACCGAGCTGACCGGGTAGCAAGGTTGGTTCTTGAAGCGGAACGCCAACACAGAGAGGTCAAGACGGCGCGCTTGAGGGCAGAACGCCTAGCGTTCGAGGGATCCAACCCAAAAGCGCTTCCACAAACAAGAAAGCCTGGGTCGCAGAAGAGTTCAATTGGGAAAACTGTCGAGGTCGATTGACTTTTCTTCGGCGGTGGACGGCCATCATAATGGTGTGCCGTGCGATGCCAACTCGCCTTGGGTCCTAGAGTCGACGTGAGGCGCCAGCGCAATTGGTGGGCGTTGTTGTCCTTGACTTTCCTGCGTCGACCGGTCGGCGCAGGAAGAAACGTTTCGTCTGGACGCTCCTGCGGGGAACCGGCGAGGTCGCTGAATGTTGTCAGTGAAACGAACACGGGAGCAAAATTGATGGCTGACCAGGACAACCGGCGGGAAACCGGGGCGACCAAGTATCCGGAGAAGAAGGCAGCTGATGCCTCCGACCGGTTTTCTCAGGATGCTGCGGGAAACAAGAAACCACGAAGTGGATACGGGCTGACCAAACCAAAAGACCAGGTTGACGACAAGACTCATCAATCGGATGGCCAAAACCCGCCGGCTCGCCCGCCCGCAATTTAAAGGATTGATTAGATGAACGTTGCAAGCCTGCAGGTCGAAGGTCTGCTTATGGCGATTGCGTCGATCAACAACACGCTCGTTCATAAAAGAGTTCTCTCGATCGACGACATCGACTCAGCCTTGCGCAAAGCCGAGGCGTCGCTGATCAACGAAGAGCGCTCGTATCAGGAAATGTCCCCGTCCAATCGGGATGCCTTCTGGTTCTCCATTCGATTGCTACAATTAGCCAACAACGCGCAGTCGGAAACGGACGTGCCGCCATTTTCCGAACTGGCGAAGATGGTGGGCCATACCAAGGAACCGTACAACAACCAGATGTAGTGTTTGGCCCCCGCAACATACCGATCGTCGAGCAACAAGCGAAATGAGCCTCCAATGCCTCGGATCGCGACATTCAATGTCAACGGTGTCAACGGTCGGCTGCCGGTACTGCTGAAATGGCTGACCGAAACTGATGCCGACATCATTTGCCTTCAGGAGTTAAAAACCTCTGACGAGAAGTTCCCTGCCGAAGCAATTGAGAAAGCGGGTTACGGGGCGATCTGGCACGGCCAGAAGTCCTACAATGGCGAAGCGATCCTAACTCAACTCGCGGAAAAGAGCCACTGGAACGGCGACGCGGGTTGCCCGGAGATCCGGACGATACACACGCTACATCGAGGCCGAGGTCGACGGGCTTATCGTCGGCTGCCTTTACCTGCCCAACGGCAATCCCGGACCGGGTCCGAAATTCGACTACAAGCTGAAATGGTTCGAGCGTTTGATCGCCTGCAGTGAACTTCTGCTCAAGCAAGGTGAGCCGACTGTTCTCTGCGGGGACTACAATGTCGTGCCAACGCCGATAGACGCTGTGGTGCCGAGGCGCTGGGTCGGGGTTGCTGTGTATTTTCCTGAGAGTCGGCGGGCGTATGCTGCCATGCTTGATGCGGGGTGTCTCGACGCAGTACGCCTGATTCATCCAGAGAAGGGCATCTACTGGAATTTCTCCTACCAAGGCTGCTACGATCGAAGTTCCGGTCTTCGGATGGACCATCTGCTCCTGAGCCCTTCTCTTTCAAGGCGCCTAAAAAGGGCCGGCGTTGATGTCGAGTTGCGCGGATGGACCAAACCAAGCGACCATGCCCCCGCCTGGATTGAACTGAAGTGGCCGACGCGATCTGCAAAGCTGCTCTGTCAGCCAGATCGAACATCACGCGGTGGTCTCGCAATGCCTTTCGAGACACAGCAGGTTGCAAACGGCCTTGGGAGACCGAGATGAGACGTCGGACGAGCAGGGCGGCATTACGCCGCCCCGCCGGCGGGCTAGATATCGCGCCGAGCCTTGGTGCCTTCCTGATCATCCGGTGTGTAGACATCGGCTGTCGGGTCGAAACCGGTCCATCCGCCGGCTTCGTATTCGGCGCGTCTGCCGGCGACGTCGACGGAATTATATTGCTTCAGGATCTCTTCGGCATTGGGAACAAGATTGTCCTCGACCTTGGCGGTGACCATCGTCCCGCCACGACGAACGCCTTCGGCATAGACATGGGCGTCGTTTTCAGGAACGCCGGCCGTTGTCATCGCGCCGATGATGCCGCCCGCGGCGCCCCCAACAACGGCGCCGCCGACCGCGCCGACCGCTGTTGCTGCCAGCCATCCTGCAGCGACGACAGGCCCGACGCCAGGAATGGCCATCAGGCCAAGACCCGTAAGCAGCCCGCCGGCGCCACCAATAACGGCACCCACGCCAGCCCCGGCGGCCGCATCCTCGCCGGCTTCGGTTTCGTCGCCTTTGTGCCACCCTGTCGCGTTGTTAGCCACAATGCTGATGTCATCGCGCGGCACGCCGGTGGCGACGAGTTGCCCGACGGCAGCGTTGGCGTCGTCGTAATTGTCGAATAGTCCTGTTACGGTTTTCATCTGGTTGGTCCTCGGTTTCTGTTTAATTGTTGCCGGCAACGACATTGCCCTGATAGTCGAGCGCGATCGGCGCGGACTTGCCGTCCTTGCTCGCTGTTCCACGCCAGATGCCGTTGTCGCCCTTCGTCAGGGCAGAGACGCCGGAATATCCTGCCTTTTCGATCGCGCTCTTTGCCTGGGCTTCGGTAAAGCTGTTGGCGCCGGGCACGGGAGCTGCCGGATTGGTGGTGCCGCTGCTGGTGACCGCCGGGGTGGTGCTGGTAGAGGCGGGTGCCGTGGTCGCGACCTTCTCGATCATCTCCTGATGCATCTTTAGTGTCGGCAAAGTCTCGGTCGCGAATGACTTCAAGGCTGGGTTGTCACCATCCTTGGCGTAGGCTTCAAAAAGGCTGACGGCATCAGCATGCGCTGCTTTCTGCATATCGGTATAGGGAGCGTCCACGGGCGCCGCGGCTGACTGGAGCTTTTCGACATCGCTTTTGTGGGAAGTATCGAGGTCAGAAGGGACCTGCAGCTGCTGTTCGCCGGCTATGCTCTCAAGCTTCGCATTGGCAGCGCCATGATCGGAAATCATCTTTTGAGCGAAGTCTTTGAGGCTCTGGTCCTGCAGCTTGTCCTGGGCGATCTTGCTCGACTGCACTTCGAACATTCCGCCGATCGCCGCCTTGGTCACAAAATCCTGGTCCGTTTCCGCGGCGAGTGCAGGCAGGGCCAAAGCCATTGCTGTGGCAAGCGATAGCGTTGCCAAGCGAAGGTTGTGTTTCATGGTGGAATCCCTTGGTTTGAGAGTTGATGAATCCCAATCTCCGTGCGCGGGGTTTGTTCCGGGCTGCTGCAAAGGTTCTGCAGGGAACTCCACCCCTCCGTCTGCGACGCAGCCTTGCGGGGAACTTTGGGGCTGCGGGTGAGTTGCCACGCTTCAGAAGGAGAATGTCATGGCTGACAGACCAAATGCTGAAAAGGTCGGCAAGCGCGCCGCAGCAAAACCTGAAGCGGACGCCAGAGGCCAGTCCGAAAAACGCCACGAAGGCGGGAAGAACGACGGGATATCAAGTGCTAACCCGCGCGTTTTCTCCGGCAAGGATGATGGAGACGCTACGTTTCCACTAAAGCGGAAAAAGTAACAGCGCACATTCACCGAGGGATCATGCTCGGTGTTGGCGTTTTGTACCCGCGGCCCCGAGAAAATCGACTTCGTCGTGTAGTCATTGCAATAACGGCAATCAATCGCACTGTCTCAGGAACATTTTTTCAAGCGGCTGGTTCGGCCCGTCGTATCCACGGGAGAAGGATCATGAAGGCGCTGACCTGGCACGGGAAGAGCGATATACGCTGCGAACGGGTCGACGACCCGACAATTGAGGCAGACCGCGATATTATCATCGAGCTTACGGCCTGCGCGATATGTGGATCGGATATTCATCTCATGGGTGGGTTCGTCCCCGATATGCACGCACACGACGTCCTTGGCCACGAGACGATTGGGTGAGGTGGTCGAGGTGGGGAAGGCACATTCCAAATTCAGGATCGGCGAGCGCGTCGTTGTGCCGTTCACCATCTCTTGTGGCGAATGCCGAATGTGCAAATTGGAGCTGTTTTCGCTCTGCGAGAGGTCAAATCCAGCCGGCGCAAAGCAGGCAGAGCAGATGGGTTATCCAACTGCCGGCCTATTCGGCTATTCGCACATGTACGGCGGCTTCTCTGGCGGCCAGGCCGAATTCTTGCGTGTTCCCTAAGCCGATGTTGGCCCGATCAAAGTGCCAGACAGTCTGACGGACGAACAGGTGCTTTTCCTGTCCGACATTTTTCCGACCGGTTACCAGGCTGCGGAAAACTGCAACATTCAATCCGGCGATACGGTGCTGGTTTTCGGTTGCGGCCCAGTTGGCCAGTTCGTGATCAAATCGGCTTTTCTCCTTGGCGCAGGGCGGGTTATCGCTCTCGACACAGTCTCAGAGCGCCTGGCGCTTGCGCAAGCGTCGGGGGCGGAGACTCTGAGGTATGACGACGAAGATCTGCAGAAGCGCATCCTGGATATGACGGACCGCAAAGGGCCGGATTCAATGATCGAGGCGGTCGGCTTGGAAAGCTATGGGCCAGGCGGGGTTATGGAGACCTTGCAAACGGGCCTTACCGCGATGGAGAGACCTTATGCACTGCAGCAGGCGCTGATGGCGTGTCGACCTGGCGGCACGGTCTCGCTTCCTGGCGTGTTTATCGGCAGCGTTAGCGTGCCCATGGGAATGTTCGTCGGCAAAGGGCTGACGATGAAAACCGGGCAGAGCCACGTTCAACGCTATCTTGAACCCCTTATGAAGCTCATCGAAAGCGGCAAAATCGACCCGTCGTTTCTTATTACCCATCGCATCGGGCTTGAAGAAGGACCGGAGGCCTACAAGACCTTCGCGACAAGAAGGATGGCTGCATCAAAGTCGTCATCAAGCCGTAGCCCACGATGTTTGCAAACAGCGGGAATGGCGTTGACCGAACCAAATCTCGCTCACGGCGTTGAGTTGCGCATTGCGTCATCAGCCGGGGCATTTCCATGACAAAGGGCAAGCTTTCCACCTATCGCGCCAAGCGCGATTTCACCAAGACGAAAGAGCCCAGCGGCGAGCGGTCGATCGCGAAATCGAACAGGCTTCGATTTGTCATCCAGAAACACGCGGCGACGCGGCTCCACTACGACCTGCGCCTCGAGCTCGATGGCGTCTTCAAATCATGGGCCGTCACCAAAGGCCCATCGCTTGATCCCCAGGACAAACGGCTCGCCGTCGAGGTTGAAGACCATCCGTTGGACTATGGCGACTTCGAAGGCACGATCCCTAAGGGTCAGTATGGCGGCGGCACGGTTTTGCTGTGGGATCGCGGGTACTGGGAGCCGGAAGGTTCGCTGTCTCCGCAACAAGCGCTGGAGAAAGGCGATCTGAAATTCACGCTCGAAGGCAAGCGCCTGCATGGAAGCTTCGTGCTGGTGCGCATGAAGCACAATCGTGACGGCGGGAAGCGGACGAACTGGCTGATGATCAAACACCGCGACAAATATGCGACGGAAGGCAATGGCGACGCGGTGCTGGCCAAGTACAGGTCTGTCGCCTCCGGACGAAGCATGGACAAAATTGTGGGAAAGGGTGCCGGGCCGAAGCCATTTATGATGCAAGGATCATCGGCGGGGGATGGCGATGCCGTGTGGGATAGCAATCACGGCCATGCCGCCGATGAGCGCACGGCTAAATCGGCAAAGTCATCTCCGCGTCCGAAACGAGCCGCCCGTGCGTCGTCCGCGAAGATGCCTGACTTTATCGCACCGCAGCTCTGCGCCACGCTTTCCCGCCCGCCGGCAGGAGCCAACTGGGTTCACGAAATCAAGTTTGATGGATACCGCGTTCAGTTGCATGTCGAAAATGGCGCCGCCACGCTGAAGACCCGAAAAGGCCTGGACTGGACGGAAAAGTTTGGCGCCATCGCCAAGGAAGCGTCCAGCTTTCCCGATGCGATCGTCGATGGAGAGATCGTTGCTCTCGGCGAAAATGGCGCTCCCGATTTTGCCGCTCTGCAAGCCGCGCTGTCAGAGCGTAGGACGAAGGATCTGATCTTCTTTGCCTTTGATCTGCTCTTAGCAAACGGTGTGGATCTGCGAAAGTTGCCTCTCTCGAAACGCAAGGCACGGCTGAGCGACATGCTCGGTGAGGTCGATCGTGGCGAGGAAAATCTCATCCGCTATGTCGAGCACTTCACCAATGGCGGCGATGCAGTGCTGCGTTCCGCCTGCCGGCTTTCGCTCGAGGGCATCATCTCTAAAAAGGCTGATGCAGCTTATGTCTCGGGACGAACTGACACCTGGGCCAAATCAAAATGCCGGGCTGGCCATGAGGTCGTCATCGGCGGCTGGTCGACCACCAACGGCAAGTTCCGATCCTTGCTGGTCGGCGTCAATCGCGGCGAGCATTTCGCCTATATCGGCCGTGTCGGGACCGGATATAGCGAGGCAAAGCTCAAGCAACTACTGCCGAAGCTGAAGGAAATGAAGGCGAGTAGGTCGCCGTTCACCGGCGACGGTGCACCGAAGAAAGATGCGACCGTCTTTTGGGCGAAACCGGAACTGGTTGCCGAGATCGAGTTCGCCGGCTGGACAGGCGGCGGCAATGTCAGACAGGCCGCCTTCAAAGGATTGCGTGAAGACAAGCCGGCCAAAGACGTGGAGACGGAGCGCCCCGCAGATCCCCAAGAGACGCAGATTGCACAGCCTGCCAAGGTGACTGGCCGAACCGCGAAAACCCCAATTGTGATGGGCGTCATTATCTCGAAGCCTGACAAGCCACTGTGGCCGAATGCCGGCGACGATGGCCAGCCGGTTACCAAGCTCGACCTTGCGGAATACTTCGAGGCGGTGGGCTCCTGGATGATAAAACATCTCAAAGGCCGCCCCTGTTCGCTGGTGCGAGCGCCAGATGGCTACACCGGCGAGCAATTCTTCCAGCGCCATGCCATGCCGGGCACATCCAATCTACTTGAGCTGGTGAAAGTGTTCGGCGACCACAAGCCATATCTGCAGATCGACCGCGTCGAAGGCTTGGCGGCGATCGCTCAGATCGGCGGATTGGAGTTGCATCCCTGGAATTGCCAGCCCGCCCATCCCGAAGTTCCCGGCCGTCTCGTCTTCGACCTGGACCCGGGCCCTGAAGTTGCCTTTGCGCAAGTCGTCGCCGCCGCCAAGGAAATGCGCGACCGTCTCGAAGACCTGGGCCTGGTCGGCTTTTGCAAGACCACGGGCGGCAAGGGGCTACACGTTGTCACGCCGTTAACTGGTCAGCGAAGCAAGACGACGTGGCCACAAGCGAAGGCCTTTGCTAAGACGGTCTGCATGCAAATGGCCGCCGATAGCCCGGACCTCTATCTCGTCAATATGGCCAAGAGGCTGAGGACGTCCCGGATCTTTCTCGACTATCTCCGCAACGATCGCATGGCCACAGCAGTGGCCCCGCTATCATCGCGTGCGCGCGAAGGTGCGACGGTCTCGATGCCGTTGACATGGGTTCAGGTCAGGGCAGATCTCGACCCGAAAAAATACACTGTCCGCACGGCGCCGAGCCTGCTGAAGAAGACCGTGGCGTGGGCGGAGTATGATGAAGGCGAAAGGTCGATCGTCACAGCCATCAAACGTATCGGTTCAGCAAAGCTTGCCGCATGAAAGCGCCTTTGTTCCTTGTGTTGGATACCCGTGGGTGAAAGTGTCTGGCTGCGGATGGGCTGTCGCGATGTTAGCGGCTAAGGTCGGTTCAAGGCTCGCTGCCTAAGCAAGGCCGAGTTACTCCGGCTGCAGAGGCGGTGCCGAGATGCTAGGCTGGATTGGCGGCGCGTCGATGGCGCGGAGTTCACGGTCGTGCTCGAATTGCTCAGCCCATTGCAGGTCCATCAGCCAAGGTTCGCGCCGGCCGGTCCAGAGTTCATAATTCGGAATAATATCACTCGGAGCAAGGTCGAGTGTTCCGAGCATGATTTCCGCCTCATCGTCCCGCAATGAAGCGACTCGAGATCCGCATTCCGGGCAGAAACTCCGACCTGCAAAAGTCTTGAGTTGGCCCGTTCCTTGGTACGCAAATCTCGGCCACACGCCGAAGAAATTGAAAGCGCTCCCATTCGTGCGCCGACAATCATGACAGTGGCAGAGACCAATGCGCAGCGGAGCGCCCTTGACCGAGAAGCGGACTGCTCCGCAAAGACAGCCACCATTGCGAACGTCATCTTCGCTCATCAGAGTGCTTTCATGGGAGGATCACGGTTCTCGTCGGGATTGGGGTCAGGAAGCTCATCTGGCTGAAGGTCGGGGTCTGGCTCGCGCACGTCTGGCGTCCAAATCGGCGCATCCAATGGCGGTTCTTCGGTCGGCTCTGGCTTGGGAGGCATGATTACTCTCCCGTTCGGCGGTCGGGCGTGGTGTTTTGCTAGCAACTGGGCGCGCCGCGGATTGTCTGGCCGGGAAGGGATCTCCAAGATACTTTGTCTCTTTAGACGGCGATCCTTCGGTTTTGGTGCAACCGACACTTGACCGTCTTCGATGACGCTTGGGTTTTTGCGCTCGACTCTGGTGCCCGCAACCTCCGGCTCCTTTACGATTGCCTTGTTGAGGGTTTGGACCTTAGCCATTCGCATCTCCTTTGCTGGCCAACGACGGGCTGTCAGGAATGTTCCATATGATCGCCTTCGAGAGATGCAGGCTTTTCGTTGCATAAGCGGAACCTGATATGCGGGGGCTGGTTTCAGTAACGGCAGCATCCCTCGCTGCTGGTCAAGGGCCGGCAAACCTTGACCGGGCCCGCTTCCTCGCCAGTGAGGCTGGCCCACTTCCGGCGCTCCGCAGTCGGCGGCAACAGGCCTATTTCGAGGTGTCGGCGAAGATCGGATTTTGCTCAGCAGTGGCGAATGGCGAGCGGATGAAGACCAATCAATGCCAAGCACCTGCAAAAGCTCCAACGCGTCGCTTATCGAGATGCCATCAAGGTCGCAATCGTCACCGGCGCCTCTTTTGAGCGAGACGTGCGCCAACGCATTCATCTTCAGATCTGTGTAGAATTTGCCCTTCAACCCTTCAACTGCTAGCCCCGTCGCTGATTGTTCGAGGCACACAACCTCTATTCACGCAGAAAGTTCCGCGCTAGGCGGTGCCTTTCATCGCGCCGGAGTGTCAGGGATGACGGCTGTGCGTCTTGCCACTGATGGCAACGTCTGATTGCTTGGCAGAACGGCGACCAAAGATAGGGAATTGGAGAGGTGAAGAACTATTATCCAGTAGCTGTTGTCACGCTGCTTTGCAGTCTCATGATATTCGGCATGGCGCTTACTGTCGCTCGCACGCATAAAAAGACGGGCATCCTCGCTCCCACCATGACGGGAGACCCGTTGCTCGAACGAGCGATCCGAGCGCACTCCAACAGCGTGGAATGGTTACCCATCTTTCTGCCGTCGATGTGGCTGTTCGCTATCTACTGGAGTCCTATATGGGCAGCGGCATTGGGCCTGCTTTGGCTCGTTGGCCGGATCGCCTATTTCGTTGGGTATCCCTCGGCGCCACTCAACCGTTATCCCGGCTTCTTCATCCAATCGATTGCGGCCTTCGCACTTCTATTCGAGGCGCTTGGCAGAATTGTCTATCTGATGATGCAATGACACTGTGGCGCTGACCATCGCTAGTTGCCCTATGCTGTGCGTGCACTAGCCCTGAGTGCGTTGAAGAGCGGATTGCGGTCCTTGATCCTCGGGACGTCATAGGCGGCGAATCCGCCTTGGCTATAGGGTGATTTCGCAGGATCTATCGTGATGTCTAAGCCTGCGTCATCACTGTCAATCGCGATGCGCAATGGCCATTCGTCGGCACGTATCTGGTCGCGCAACTGTGGCACTATCTCGTTCCGGACAAACGCCTCCAGCTGGTTGCGAGGAGGCAGCCGCAGCACGGTCCTGGTTCCTCGCCTGGTTCGATGGTCCATCGACTTAACGCGCAGATCCACCCCGCCGATAGCCGCCGTTGCAGTGCTCGTCTCGCAAAAATCAAGCGCAACCCCCACCACTCTTGATGAGAGTCATGGCGACAACCAATTTGGTTATCTCGGTGTGAGTCCGCGCGGCCCGGGCCAGCAACACGTTGGCCACGATGGTGGGACGGGCGAAGGGTTTCTCGCCCACGTGGTCAGGCCTCGAGCTCTTCAGGGGGATCCTTGAACGGATTAAGGATACGTACGCCACGTCCGGCAAAGTCCCGCACATTCCGCGTGACGAGAACAAGCCCATGAACCCTCGCCGTAGCCGCAAGGGCCAGATCCCACCGGTCCTTGTTTTTGCCCGCAAGCAGACGGGTCCACTCCGCCACCACGGGCGCATCAATAGGAATGATGCGATCCGAGAACGACTTCTCCAGCGCGTCGATCGCGGCAAGAAGGACTGCGGAGCGCTCCGCATCGCGGCTCTTGAGGGCCTGCGCGCCGCGGCGCTTTTCGAACAGCGTCGCGGCACTCAAGCGCAGGTCGGTGTCGTCGATGGTTGCGAGCCAGCGGCGGACATTCTCGTTGCCACGGGCTCCCGTCTCTCGCAGAATATTCTCATCGAGCAGATACAGCGTCACGGAATTGCCCGAGGCGCCGATCCCTCCAGCCTGTCGTCCCCGTCGAAGACGCCGAGATCAGCCATCTCCGATAGCGTCCGCTTCAAGCTCCGGGGCGCATAGGGCCGACCGCGCTTGGGGTAGGCCTTCGCATATTCTATAGCTGCCTCGATTTGCGTCTTCGACAGTGATGGAAAATCGCTCAGAATCTCCTCGACGGTCTGCTCCTTGGCGAGCGCAGCAACCAGGTGAGCGGGAATCTCAGTGTCCCGGATCAGAGCCTCGGACTGGTCCTCACTGCGATCCACCCAGTTTCGAATGTGCTCAAGCCGTGCGAGGCGGACTTCCAGATCGCTGTCGATCCGCGCGAGGTCGAGGTCGAGCTTGCCCCATCGCACCATGTGGGTGCTGGCAGATAACTTCCGCAACGCCTCGTAGAGGCGCCGCCGGCCAGAAGGAGTGAGGTCCTTGTCGAGCTCATCGGCCAGTCGCAGAAAGCGAAGTTCCGCTGGACCGACGAGGCGCTGCACGGCCTTGCCGACTCTGCGCTGTTTCGCACGGATGACACCGGTATCGACTGCCTTGTTCAGCGTCGTAGTTGACCGGTCGAGGACATAGCCCGCCTCGCTCAATGTCAATGTCTGTGGGGAAGCCATCGGTCCCTCCTTCTCTAATTCCTCCCCAATCTAGGGATGAATTAGAGAAGATGCAACCACCCTATGTCGGATGGCCTCACGCAGCGGGTGGGACGCGGTCGCTCGGCTGACCGTCAATCTGTGCGAGGATCCGTTTGACCGCCTCGATATCACCTCGATCGAGCTTCTTTCCGTAGATGCATTCAACCCATTCCGAACTCATCTCGAGATAGCGTAGCGTCGCTCGAAATTGGGGCAGGGTTTAGGGTTTGAAGAACCATTTGAAGTTTTCCCAACCCGTCATTGTCACCTTCACCAGCTCCTGAATCGTAGCTGTGAGAAGGTTAGGAACAAAAAAGGGGCCCATGTGGGCGTCAGCGCCGGGCTCTGGCCGCAGCATGGTGAAGCCGGCAAGTGTCGGATGTGCCGCAATGGCCGACAGAAGCTTATAGTGCTCGTATCGCTTCTTGCCTTCATAGCCGTCCCGCTTGTCGAGCACTTCCCGGATCTTCGCCTGGCTGAACTCCTTGTTACGCTTCTCCTCTGGAACGGTTTTCCACTTCTGGATCAGCGCCGGGTCCGTTGAGAAATAGTCGAGCAGGAACCCAGTCTCCAGAATGTCTCGGGTCGGCAGGCCTGCTGCCTGGTAGTACCCGCCCAGAATCAGCCTGATCGAGGCGCCGAGATCGTTGAAAATCCTGGCCCCGAGCAGCTTGACGATGAGCTGGTCCTCGTCCTTTTCATCATAGGCCATGCGGTAGAACTGCAGCAGGTCCATCACGCATTCGATCATCGCCAGATGAAGGCTGAGGTCAGGGTCGGCCTCGATCGCCGCGATCGATTTCTGCCATACGACTTCCTCACCGGTGTGAAGAAGCTTGAGGTTCTCAGGAATCGGCATCGTCATATGGCCTCCATCTCTGGCCGTCCGAATTTGACGCATACGGCACCGAGTCGGGCACTATTCCGCTCGGCTCAACATGGCTACACTATACGCACTCGCACAAATGCATTGATGGCAAGCACCTGACTGAATACTACACGGCTTATTTTCATGCTCCCGAGGCCATCCTGGCGCGGTCGATTGCCGCCTGGTCTCTCCTGCTGTCGAGGCCGAAATGTCGAACGGTGAAATCCGTGACCTTGATCTTCCCGCCGCGATCGGCAGGCGATACCCAAACCAGAGCGAGCACGGCGCAGCGCTTCGGTCGGCGCTGGTAACCGCATGCCGGACTTTTATCGACGGCGGGCTCGGCGACCGAGATGCGCCGCAGAAGCTTTGCTCGCCTCAGGATGCCGTGTATTGGCAACAGCTCTCCGAGGTATTGTTGACCGATCAGCTTCAAAAGCACGGCCTCGCCGCAATCCATCCTCGCACGAGGCTGGCTTCATTGAGCTCGTATTGATAATCCATCTCCGGCCCATTACTCGCTGCTTCTCCAATTCTCCAAAGATCATGAATCACCGTATAAAGCAAAATGAGACCTACGAAGAACAGATAAAAACAGAGGCACATGTATAGGTAAGCGAGCCCCGTGAATACGACCGCCTCCGGCACCGATATAACCTCAGGGCGCACAATCGCTAACGAGCCCCAATCCGTCGCATAGTTGCCACCACCTTTCATCAACGGGATCAATGACACGCCGATCCACTGAAAAAGACCGGCGAACAGCACACAAATCAAAAAAAACCGCCCAATATGAATACGAAGAAGCTTCTACGCTGCGCGCCCAGGCATCGTCGCTTTCCATCTTGTCGCCCTGCGCTACAAGCTTTGGGCGGCCTTCATCTTTCCAAAAGGTCACTAGCTCGGTCACGAAGGCAAAAAACAGTGGCAAAAATACCATGAAGACGAATGTCCAATTCGCTGTCCAAAGAAACCCAACCTGCTTGACGACCCCATCCGCCCGGCCATATGTCACGCTGTGAATCCCAGTAATATACGACAAAAACCCAAGAGCGGTGACACCCGCAAACACCGACGCCGGTAAGTTCAGGGGAGATCCGTGACTAAAAAACGCCTCCGATTTCCTCGCCAAACTAAAACGCCGCCTCGGCCCCTTGGCGTCAGGATCCCGTTTTAGCTCTGCCGGAGACGCTGTGTCGTCATCGAAGGGCGCAGCCGGTGCTGTATCTGGAATCTCCTGTGCAACGCTGCTTCCGGCTCTCTTCGATTCTCGTCTCTTGGCCGATAACCGCGATTGCGCCGCACTAAGCTCCATCTGCCATTCGCTGGTTGCCACCGGATCATCGCACCCAAAAACCCTCGCCAGCCAACGAATATTGGCAGTGCTATCTCGTTCTCTTGAAACCAAAGCTGCACACTTCGCAGATCGACCCCAATCCGGTTGGAATCAATCTGTGAAATCGCCTTCGCTATCTAAGGGTACAAGAATTTCGCGGGCCGCGGAGCACGGGAATTGCGCGAGTGGCTCGACATTCAGGCCGAAGACGCTCGTTCAAATGAGGATCTCGCACGGCGGTTCGTCGATCGATGCAGGAACTCCCGGGGCATATAGCCGTTTCCTCCTCATGATTAAACCAACCCCTATTGGAGGTTCATATGTCCATACGGATAGCCACCGCGTCGACGCTAGTCCTTGCGTTCGCTTCGCCGGCCTTTGCCGACTGCGGCCAGGAGTTGAAGGTGCTCGAGCCGAACGTTATCACCGCCGAAACGGGCGCAAGCCCTAGCAAGTCAGGCATACCGGCGACGAAGCACCAAGAAGAAGTCCTGCCCGGTAAGCAACAGGGCGGCAACCCTGAAACGACCGGAGCAACGACGGGAGAAGTGAAGCCGACCACACCTCACCAAGAGCAGGTGACTGGCAGCCGTAGCGACCAAAGTGCCGAACATCCAAGCCAATTGATGGCTGAAGCCCGCAAGATGTCCCAAGCTGGAGACGAGCAAGGGTGCATGAAAAAATTGGCGGAACTCAAGGGTGCCCTTGGCGTCAAGTGATCGCCGACCCGATCAGCATAATCGGACCGAGGACTAGCACCTCTGCACAGAGATTATGACTCTTTGGCATTCGGCTTTGGATCCGCTGGATTTTCAGGAGTTGATCCGGAAGCTGACCTATATCTCGGCGCTTCTGATCGCAACGGAGGTCAGGCTCGGGAAAGCGAAATGGCGCCTGTCATGGAAGCGGCCGCACCGTTCGGGTGACGCTAAGGCGATGGCGAGACATTGAAAACCCCAAGTCGAGCGGGGGCTTATTTGTTCATGATCCCTATCTGTACGTGCTTGAATTGCAGGCTCGAGTTTTCCTGGATCCAGCGGTAATTCTCCGCAAGCGCCACCAGAGCATCGCGAACAGTCGGGGCACCGACCACCAGCTTGCTAACCGCGTCGAAGTTCTGCTGCGTCATCAACCCCTGTCCAAAACGTGCGCCGAAAAAATCGTCGCCCGTCTCACCGGCTGCGATGTCGAACAGCCGGCAATAATAGCCGAGTTCGAGACGCAGCAAGGGGTCGGCGATTCTGGCCGGATCGACGCCTGCAAGTTCGAGGAGATGCCGAGCCGCATAGAGGACGATGAATTGCTCAACCTGGTCATTCCGCGTCCTGAAACCTTCGCCTACGCCGAGGAAAAGGCGCCTGTTCTACGTCGCGCTGACGCGCGCCAGTCGGGGCGTATATCTCATCACTAACAGCCGCCAGCCGTCCCGCTATCTCCGGGAGCTTTGTGAGATCGCCGGTGATCAGGTGCGGTTCGAGACCATCGAAGGCACGGTGTGCGTCAATGCCCGGTTTGCCTTGACGGCCAGATGGTCGAGAAGCGCAACAGGGAGGGGACGGTGTCTACAAACCGTAGTTTCCGAACACAATTTCGTGTCAGCGTAAGGTCGATTTGCAGACACAATGGCAGCTATACGCTGCCAGAAGAGAACTCTGGCCGCCGCTCTGTGGCGCGGCAAATCTATAAGGAGACGTCCGCCGGAACTCACGGTCGTGACCCGAACTGGTCATTGCGCTGCACGGCCAAGGGGTGGAAAGCGGCAATTTGCTGGAGAATGCCTGCGAAATGGTAATGCGGTGCGTCTACCCCTGAAACAGGATACGTTCTTCGGCGCCCAACCAATTGAGAAGCTGTAGGGGACCAATCGTGTCTGAGTGGATCAGAAGATTACGGTCGCAAATCGGCTCCGAGCTTATCTTCGTGAACTCCGCTGGCGGTTGGATCGAAGATGATCACGGTCGAGTCCTTTTGCAGCGGCGCACACGAGATTGCGAAGTATGGGGTTTCCCCGGTGGAGTGATGGAGCTTGGAGAAGCCGCGCACGAGACGGCAGTAAGGGAGTTGCGGGAGGAAACGGGCCTTGAGGTGGACCCGATTTCGTTGATCGGTATCTATACCAAGTATTTCCAAACACTGGAGAACGGCGATCAGTGCCAATGTGTTGCTTTCATGTTCAGAATGCGAATTGTTGGGGGGGCTTTGACCGTTGATAACGAGGAGACATTTGAACTTCAATTTTTCGACAAAGATGCAATGCCGCCTCTCTACAGCGAACAGCATCGCCAGATCGCACTGGACGCACTCAGCGGTACGGGACCGTATTTTCGATAGTTCACGGCAGGCGCAATAGCCAACTGAAGAGACCGGACCTAGTCCGCGCCGTCGTATCGATCGACGGTGCGTTCGGCTTCGATACCGCGGCAGCGCGACTCTTCAGCAAGACCGCCCGGGACCTTGCCGCCGGCGATCCCGGCACGGTGGTTCCCGCGCTGTTTGCCGGCGCCTACGACCGCACCACCGATCCGGCCTTCAAGCGCTGGCACGCACGACGAGTCCAGGGCATGCCCAAGCGTGTAGTGCGGGAGTCCTTTGGTCCACTTTTCACGGGACCGGATCAAGTTGGCGGAGGCGAGCGCCCGATTCTGCCGGCGGCTGACGATCCCATTCTACCACCTGTGCCGGGATCCGGGCCAGGCCCGCCAGATGCGGCCGTGGTTCTCGAACCCCAAGTCGAAGGTGGAAGTGTGGACTCGAGCCGGGCACTGGATCATGCTCGACCGCAACGATGACGTGAACGCCGCGGTGACCGCATGGATCGACGCATTGTAGGCAGGGGCTTGGACCCGGTCGTGACTCTCGTCGCAGTGCCGCGAGATTGGTACGCTGTCCTCAGTTGGCAACTTCCGCAACCGTTTGGCAGGCCCGCATGGAAAGCCGTCCCTTCACGATCCACGTAACCGACGAAGCCATAGAAGACCTGCACCGCCGCCTGCGGAATGGTCGTTTGCCCGATTCGATCGATGCAGACAGTTGGGAGGACGGTACCAGCCTTTCGTTCCTCAAGCGTCTGCGAGACCAATGGCTGCACCAGTTCGACTGGAGGATGCAGGAGTGTCGCCTCAACCGGCTGCCGCAGTATGTTTCGACGATCCGGGGCCTCGACATCCACTTCGTGCACCAGCCGGGAGTAGGCCCGGCGCCCATGCCACTCATCCTGACGCACGGCTGGCCGGGTTCATTCGTGGAGATGGAGCGCATCATCCCGCTTTTGACCGATCCGGGGGCCTACGGCGGCGATCCCCAAGATGCGTTCCACGTCGTCGTGCCATCGCTGCCCGGCTACGGCTTCTCCCAAGCGCCTGCCGTTCCGGGCATCAGTGCTCGGGAGGTCGCTGCCATGTGGCGAGAGCTCATGGCCGGACTTGGTTACGATCGTTTCGCAGCCCAAGGCGGCGACATCGGAGCGGGCGTCTCGTGCTGGCTGGCGCGCTGTTTTCCCGAGAGCCTCGTCGGCGTTCATCTGAACTATATCCCCGGCAGCTTCCGTCCGGGTCTGGACGAAAGCACGGCGCGGTTACCCGGCGAAGAGATGGCCTTCCTCGGCAAGGCGGCGGCCTTCGCGGCAGCTGAGGGCGCCTACGCGGCGCTCCAGTCCACCAAGCCGCTGACCCTGGCTTTCGCGCTCTCCGACAGTCCCATCGGCCTTGCTGCCTGGATTGCCGAGAAATTTCGCGCCTGGAGCGATTGCGGCGGCGAACTCGAGCGCGCGATACCTATCGGCACGCTGCTCACCGACATTTCGATCTACTGGTTCTCCGGCAACATCGCTGCGTCGTTGCGACTGTACAAGGAAATGCGCCTTCAACCGCTGACCTTCGATGCAGGCGAGCGGGTTAGCGTGCCGTTCGGAGTAAGCGTCTTCCCGCGCGAGCTGCCCATGCCCCCGCGTTCCTGGGTCGAACGCGCACTCAATGTTGTTCGCTGGACCTGCATGCCCGCGGGCGGTCATTTCGCGGCACTCGAGCAACCGGAGGCGCTGGCCGAGGAAATCCGAGCGTTCTTCAGGCCGCTTCGTTCAAGGGGCGATATTTAGGACCAAACGTTAGTGCGCCGACGCCGGTAGGCTGAACTCAAGCTACCACTGCCAAGCCCGGCGAAGCGCGCAAGCGGGCGATGTCGCGCGCCGGCGGTTCTCCGAAGTGACGGCGGTATTCGCGACTAAACTGCGACGGGCTTTCGTAACCCACCCGGAAGGCGGCAGTTGTGGCGTCGATGTCCTGGACCAGCATCAGGCCGCGCGCGTCCTGTAACCTGAGCTGCTTCTGGAATTGCAGCGGCGTCATCGCCGTCACGACGCGAAAATGCTCGTGCAGGCTCGACGGACTCATGCCCACTTCCGCGGCAAGCCGCTCGATGCTGAACCGTTCCCGGAAGTTCTGCCGGATCCAGGCGATGGCGCGGCCGACCTGGGCCACCCGGCCCTGACCGGTGGTGATGTGGCGCATCCTGGCGCCGTCCGGGCCGGTGAGCAGGCGGTAGAGAATTTCCTGCTCGGCAAGTGGCCCGAGCACGGGCAGCGCTGCCGGATCGTCGAGCAGGCGCAGCAAATGCAGCGCCGCGTTGAGCAGATCGGCGCTGGCGTCGGACACCGTCTTGCCTATCGGCGGGGCGGGCGCTCCCGGCAGCGGCGGCACGCGCAACGCCAACTCCCCCAGCATGACCGGATCGAAATCGAGGTACAGACAGAGATAGGGCTTGTCAGGCGTCGCCTCGACTACCTGGCCTGTCGCCGGCAGATCGTAGGTCACGATCCCATAGCGCCCCGGTGCATATCTGAACACGCTGTCGCCCAGCGTGACCTCCTTGTGCCCTTGTGCGACGAGGCACAGCTGCGGCCGGTAGACATTCGGCATCGGCATCGTCGGCGTGGAGGATCGAACAAGCGACACGCGATCGATGAGAGTGGCGTTGAAGCCGTCCTTCGACACGTGACGGCCGATCGCCGCAGCGATTTCGGCGAGTGTTTCCATGGGTTGGACCGTCGCACGCGCGCGGGAGGGCGACAAGGCGAAATCCGCGCCTCCTGGAGGATTGGGCAATAATCGCGGCGCATCAGTCTAGCGGTTCGGCGCCGACGCGCACCACAATGGCGGAGAACCGAAAAGGAGCGCAGCAATGGACGACATTTCAGACAAGGTGGTGCTGATCAGTGGGGCATCGAGCGGGATCGGCGAGGCGACCGCGCGCGAACTGGCGGCTGCGGGCGCGAAAGTGATGATCGGCGCAAGGCGCGTCGAGCGGCTGGAGGCGCTGGCACGGGAATTGGGCGACAACGTCGGGTGGGCGCGGCTCGATGTGACCGAGCGGGAAGGCTTCGCGGCTTTCGCGGCAGCGGCCGAGGAACGGTTCGGGCGCATCGACGTGCTCGTCAACAACGCCGGCGTGATGCCGCTCTCGCCGCTTGCCGCGCTGCTCGTGGAGCAGTGGGATTGGATGATCGACGTCAACATCCGCGGGGTGCTCAACGGGATCGCGGCCGTGCTGCCGCACTTCCAGGCGCGCGGATCGGGCCAAATCGTCAACGTCGCCTCGATCGCGGCGCACCGCGTCGTGCCGGCGGCCGCGGTCTATTGCGCGACAAAATACGCGGTCTGGGCGATCACTGACGGCATCAGGCAAGAGCACCGCAATATTCGCGCGACCATTATTTCGCCCGGTGCAACCGAATCCGAGCTCGCCGACACGATCACGGATCCGATGACGCAGGAACGGGTCGCGGCCTTCCGGGCGGCCGGGATGGTCGGCGCCGATGCCGTCGCCCGCGCGATCCGGTTCGCGATCGGGCAGCCGGCGGATGTCGACGTCAGCGAGGTCGTCGTCAACCCGACCGTCAGCATGTGATGTGAGAGGATTGGACAGGAGAATGAGGGTTTTTGTCACCGGCGCGAGCGGGTTCATAGGCTCCGCCGTCGTCGAGGAACTGCTCGGTGCGGGGCACGAGGTCATCGGCCTTGCCCGCTCGGACGCGGCGCCGGCTTCGCTGCCCGCGATCGGGGCCGAGGTCCACCACGGCGATCTCGGCGATCCGGAAAGCCTGCGCAGCGGCGCGGCGGGGGCAGATGCGGTGATCCACACCGCCTTCAACCACGACTTCTCGCGCTTTGCCGAGAACTGCGAGCTGGACCGGCGCGCAATCGAGACGCTCGGCGCGGCGCTCGCCGGCACGGACCGGCTGCTGGTCGTGACGTCGGCCATCGGGTTGCTCGCCGGCCGCGACCGCGTGGTGAGCGAGGACGACCTGCCGCCGGCGGAGACGCCCAACCCGCGCGTCGCCACCGAGCGGACCGCGGCCGCGGTGGCAGCGCGCGGCGGGAAAGTCGCTGTGGTCCGCCTGCCGCCGTCGGTGCACGGGGACGGCGACCACGGCTTCGTGCCCATCCTGATCCGGATCGCGCGTGAGACGGGTCTCTCCGCCTATCCGAGCGACCGGGAGAACCGTTGGCCCGCGGTGCATAGGCTTGATGCGGCGCGGGCGTTCCGGCTGGCGCTCGAAAAGGGCGCCTCGGGCGTGCGGTATCACGCCGTCGCGGAAAGCGGGGTTCCATTCCGCCGCATCGCCGAGGTTGTCGCCCGGCGCCTGAACGTCCCTCTTGTCGCTCTCGCGCCCAATGAGGCCAAGGCTCATTTCGGCTGGTTCGCTCATTTTGCGATGCTGGACTGCCAGGCGTCCGGCGAGCGGACGGAGGGAGCGCTTGGTTGGCAACCCACCCGGTCCGGTTTGCTCGCGGACATCGACCGGGAAGTCTATTTTAGAAGCTGAGCAAATCTGCGGCGGCAAAGCGGTCGAACAATCCCTGACGACAATCTAGACTTAGACTAGCAGAAGGTATGCTTAAGGAGGCTGCATTCCTTCTCCATCAAGCGATCGAGCAGTCTTATTCGACTTTCCTGCTGACCCTTACAAGCTATAGCCCTCCATCGCACAACCTGAACTTTCTTCGCACTCTGGCGGAGGAGCATGACCGGCGGCTGACCGAAGCCTGGCCGCGCGACCAGCAGCGCTTTCGCGCCTGGTTCAACACGCTGAACGAGGCCTACGTGAAGGCAAGATATTCCGAGCACTATCAGATCAGCGTCGAGGCGTTGGAATGGCTTGGTGAGCGGACCTCAGTCCTGCATGGCCTCGTCGAGACGATCTGCAGGGAGCATCTGGAAATGCTTACCCGACAGGTTCCTGCTGCATGAGAGTGGACCTTGAACGGAGAGCCGATTTGATTCCCGGGAAGGAGGAGAAAAATAGCTCTGAATGAAGGCGATCCGAGACGATGTCTGTTGCAGAAACACTGGAAAGCGCCGCCGACCAGCTCCGCCACGCTCAGTTCGAGCCCGTCAAAGGTCAGGGCGTGCGGCGCGATGCGGCTATCCTGGCTATCGATTTGCGCGGCTTCACGCTGCTCTCGCACGATTTGCCGCCGGGCGAACTCATGGGGCTCCTTGGCGAATATCATTCGCGGCTCGTGCCGGTGATCGAACGCCATCACGGGAGCATCGACAAATATCTCGGCGATGGGATCCTCGCGAGCTTCGGTGCCGTCGCGCCGACCACAAATTATGCCGCTGACCTTTGCTGCGCGATCGAGGCGCTCATTGCCGTTACGCAAGCCCGGCGGGCCGAGCGGCGGGAAAGCGGGCTTCCGGCGCTTGCAATCGGCATGGCCGGAGCCGCCGGAGAGGTCGTGTTCGGCGTGATCGGCCACGAGACGCGGCTTGAATAGACCGTTATCGGCGAGGTGGTGAATCTTGTGGCAAAGCTTGAGAAAGCCACCAAGCAGGACGGTGTGCCGGCGCTCGTAGCACGACAGACTTACGATCTCGCGATCGCATAAAGTTTCACGCCACTGGGCGCCGTCGAGCAATTGCCCCGCCGCCATCGAGGGCGTGGCTGATCCCATCGACCTCATCGCGTTTACGCGGCATGCCCGGCAGCCCGTTTGCTATGCCGATGGATCAGCCGATCGGCTCGGTTGATCGGGCGTCAGTCTGCGCCGGTTCCGATGCGGTGATCCAGCCGAAAGCCAGGCTTCGGCCTTCCCGAGATCATTCTATTGTCGGACCGGTCCGTTCTCTGTGTAAAGGACGCCATCTGGCTCGAAGGCGAAGAAGGCAAAAGCAAAGGGGATGGTGTGCGGCACGTCCTTGCCCAGTCGCTGGACGATGACATTGCCGACGTCGGCGCCTTGGGTGATGTCGGCGGCATCGAGCGCGGAGACCTGCCCGGCGCGCCAGCGTATGGTGAGGTCGCCCGACACGATCATGCCCTTGGCACGCAGTAGCGGCAACGTCCAAGCCTCCTTTCCCACGGCCACGACGCGCATCATCGCGGGCACTTTGTGTGGCAGCCTGCCGGAGAACAGGAACGGCCGTGTCGTCTGGTCATAGCCGACATAGGGATTGGTTCCGTAGGAGCGAAGCGCAGGGTCGTTCGGCACAAGGACACGGCCCTTTGGCGCCCGCTCGCGAAAGCTTGCCCAGGATTCCAGACGCGAGGGCAGCATTTTCAGCTTGTGGCCAACAAGGTCGCCGACGATCGCTTCGCCGCCGAACTGCTGCCACCAGCTTTCCGTCTGGCGATCATACATGACGAGATCAGAGTTGCGCAGCTTGCCGGTCGTGCCGAAATCAAGGACACGGTCGTCCTCCAGGCGCCGGATGAAGACGATCCCCGTATTGCACAGCGGGCAATAGGTTATAAGCACCGGCATGCCGACGACCACGTCATTGACGATTTCATGCCAGATCATCACGCGCAGCGGATAGGCACGAGCGTCGTTGTCGATAATGAGGGAAAGAACAGGTTCCTTTGGCGCGAGACTGTTCATTTCGTTGACCGAAACGAATTTCGGTTGGTCGATCGACGGGATGCCGTCTTTCGGCGGTCCACCGGAACTGATCTCCGAAAGATCGACAAGGGCGTGCGAGAAATCCGTTTGTGGCCATTCATGCCGCCATTGCTGCGCGAGCGAGGTTTGCGCATGCAGGTCGGGCGCCATCATGAGCACCGCAGCCGCAAAAGCGGCCAGCCGAAAAAGACCGATCACCATTTTCTCCTCCGGGCGGACGCTCGATTAGTTGCGCTCGCCTGACAAAAGATTCGCTCAGATGATCGCAATGGTTACGGTGCCGACCGCGTCTTTCAGGCGAAGACGGACGATTCCCTGAACCGCATCTCGGTGGTCCATCCCGTCGCTGACGGAGACCTGCCGCTACGGGGCGTTCTCCATTTCGCGATCTTTCTAGTCCTCCAGATATTCTCGGATCATCAGCCTGGCCCGGTGGATGCGGCTTTTGACGGCCTCGCGCGTCAGCCGCAGCTCCACGGAGATCTCTCCGATCGAGAATTCCTGGATATCCCGCAGCACGATCACATCGCGGTACTTGTCCGGCAGGGAGTGGATCGCCGCGATGAGGTCCTGGCGCAATTCCGGGTCTGGCCGGTAAACGAAGCTTGGCGGGTCGTCCGGCGGCAGCTCCGTTTGGCCATTCATCCGTCGCCACATGCGATGGCACTCGCGCCGGACGATCGCGAACACCCAAGCTGAAAACGATGTGACGGTGCGCAAGGCGCCGATGCGCTGATAGACCAGCCAGAGCGTTTCCTGGACGGCATCGTCGGCATCGCCCGCCCCGGTACATTGCGACTGCGCGTAGCGTCGAATGTCAGGTTGACTGATGGCGAGGAGGCGCTCCAGCGCGTGGCGATCGCCTTGCCGGGCAGCATTGGTCAGAACATAGCGATTCTCCATGGACCGCCTCCATTGCTTTGGCACCGGGCCGGTGCTCGCCTTTGCATTCGCGGTGCCGAGAAAGCTCAGTATCTTGATATCGCCGTGGTCGGATGGCGACGACCACTGATCGAGAGTAGCCTCATAGGTCAGAGCCATCCCGCATAGAAAGCGGCCTGGTAGGCAAAATATGCCGCGGCACCGAGCATGAGCACACCACCACCGCGCTCAACCCATCGGGTGAGTTGACGCGTGTGGCGCAGATTCACCAGACTCCCGGTTACCGCGCCGGCCACCACGATTGGTATGCTGCGAGCAAGCCCAAAGGTGGCCATGAAGACGGCTCCCAACAGTGGGCTGGTCGTCCCGGCTGCCACAGCCACGACCGGAAGCAGGAGCGGCGTGCAGGCCGGGCAGGTCGACAAACCGAACGGAAGTCCTAGCAGATAGCTGTCAAAAAAGGTTCGAGTAAGCTTTGGCGATGGGGTTAGGACGGGAATGACGATGTGGATGACACGCAGCAAGGCAAGGGCAGCCGCAAAGAGGGCGACTGCGAGCAGGGCGTAGGCGAGTGCCAGGTAATGGACCAGAACGCGCAGCACCGCGAATCCCGCAATGCCAAAGAGGGCGCCGAGCACCGCGTCGACCGTGACGATACCGAGCGCGAAGCCCGCTGAACGCCAAAGCCCTTCAAGGCGCCTCCCACCGTCTGCTGCCGAGCTCTTGCCCGCCGCCAGGCCCGCCGCGACCGAAATCAATGGAAACGAGCTCGGCGCAATCCCGACGACGAGGCCTGCAAGAGCAACCACGCCCACTGAGAAAGGCGTGAGAACCGTAATCTCCTGCATCAACTGCTCGAGGTCGATCACAGGTTTTGCTCCGCCGGCTTGCCAACGCTCAGGATCGCCTGGAAGAACAGCGATGGGCGACCCCACAGCGAATTGAAGAAGATCGTCATGACACTCACCGCCATCGCGACCATCGTCCACACCGGATCGCACGACGCGCTGCGTTCAATCGTGGAAATCGATGAAGTGTCGCTGGCGCTCAACATCTCAGGGTCGATGGCCATTGTTAGGCAGTGGCTACCCTCGCACGAGACGCGCCCGCCGTACGCTTGGCGGGGCGGAAGGACAATCAGCGACGCCGGACCGCAAGTGAGCCGCGTGCGTCCCAACTCCACTTGGTAGCTTCCTTCGAGCGTAAGGCAAAGCCCTGCCCACCGGTTCGGCTCAGTCGGATTCTTGGCGGACGCGCAACAGGCGGTCTCACGAACGGCAAATCCCGGGCCGTCGAGCGTGTTAAGCGGCCAAACACAACCGTTGCCGTTCGGGCGGCTGGAGCGCTGATCTAGCCGGCGCAGCATGAGAGTTTCGCCACGTCTTTCTCGAACGACAACGCCGCGAGCTTCAGGCCCTCGACTGTGGTGAGATACGGAAAGATTGTCTCGGCAAGGTCTTCAACGGTGAGGCCCTGCCGGATCGCGAGCACTGCGGTCTGGATACTGTCGGCGCCTTCCGGCGCGAGAATGTGCGCGCCGAGCAGTCGACCATTGTTGGCGTCGGCCACGAGCTTGATGAGCCCACGGGTGTCGCGGGCGGCAAGTGCGCGGGGCACCTGGTCGAGACCAATCGTCGAGGCGCGAACGGCACGCCCGGCCGCCTGTGCCGCGGCCTCGGTCAAGCCTACGCTCGCCACCTGCGGGTCGGTGAACACGATGGCCGGCATAGCGCTGTTGTCGTAACGCAGGCTGTCGCCGTTGAGAGCGTTCTTCGCGGCGAGCTTGGCACCATAGGCGGCCATGTAGACGAACTGGTCGCGTCCGGTGACGTCGCCGGCGGCATAGATTCCGGCCCCGGCCGTGCGCATGCGGTCATCGACAATGATGCTGCCCTTCGGCGAGACGGCGATGCCGTGCGCGGCGAGCCCGAGGCCTTCGATGTTGGGCGTGCGCCCGGTGGCGATCAGGACCTGATCGGCGTCGATCGTCGTGTCTTGGCCGTTACGCGCGACCGTGAGTGCAATACCGCTCTCAGTCTTCCGAATCGCGCGGTAGGCGATGCCGGCGACCACCATGATTCCTTCGTCCTCGAAGTACCCAGTCAATGCCTCGCCGACCTCGGGCTCGGCCTCGGGAAGCAGGCGAGACCGGCACACCAACGTCACCTTGACGCCGGCGCGGGCGAACATCTGGGCGAGCTCCGCCCCGATATAGCCGCCGCCGATGACAAGCAACGATCGCGGCGGCTCCTCGAGGTCGAGCGCGGTCGTACTGGTGAGATATGGCACGGTCTCGATGCCAGGAATGGCGGGAACGGACGGCCGCGCGCCGGTCGCGATGATGATCTTGCCAGCGGGAACGCGCGCGCCATTCACCTCGACACCGCCGTTTACGAGTCGTGCCGCGCCCTCGCGATACGCGATACCGTTATAGGCCGGCAGTAGGTCCACGTATTTGGCCTGGCGTAACCCAGAAACGAGCGCGTCCTTCTGGCGAACGGTTCCGCGCCAGTCGGTCAGTTCGGCCTCGGCCGTGATGCCGGCGAAACGAGCCGCGGCCCGAGCATTGTGGAGCGTCTCGGCAGCCCGGATCAGGGTTTTCGACGGGACACAGCCGATATTGACGCAGGTGCCGCCGATGGTGCCGCTCCCGATGAGGGCGACTTGTGCACCCTGATCGGCGGCCGTGATCGCGGCCGAGAAGCCGGCCGAGCCGGCGCCGATGACAACAAGATCGGGGGCATCCCCACTGCGCCCGTTCATGGCAAGCCGGCGCCCGGCGGCCGGTGCCTTCCCCGATGGGGTCTCGATGGAAGCAGCGAAGGTGCGGCGGGCCTCCGACGTAACGTCGCCCGGATTTTCGGGGGCGCGCACCCCGGCAAGGCTTGGTCCGAAGATCGCCCGACCAGCTTCCAAGGCTTCCTCTATCGACAGCCGGAATGCTGGTGTGTCCATGGAACGCTCGCTGCGCCACGCGGAAAGGTGATCGTCCGAGCAGAAGAAGGCCGTGGCCGCGCACAGCGGGTCTGCAGCGCCCCCATCGTCGTAGCGGACGCTTTGCCACATGACGGCCGTCGCCGGCTCTACCTCGGCCACGGTCCGTCCGCGATCTCGCGTCGTGATCCGGATAGCGTTGCCGCAATGGCGGCAACGCGATGCGATCGCGATATCGCGATCGATCATGGCGCCGATGCCGAGCGCGTCGACCGCGCACATGGCATTCACAGAGCGCCCATCCAGTGTGACTCGGTGACCGGTATCCCGGTCGGTGAAGGGATAGGCACCGACGATCTTGTCGCCGTCGAGCACGACAAGGTCGCGACGACGGAGTTCTTCGAGAGCCGACTGGGTGGCCGTCTTGCTGATCCCTGCACGCCCCGCAAGCGCGTCGATCGCCGGGGCTCGCCCGCGTTCGGCGTAGACCTGAAGCAACGCAACGCGCACGCGATCGGTGGCCACCTCATGGCCGCTCCAGCGGTTGAGCACATGGTCGGACCCGACCATGGCCAGCAGGGCGTCCTTGACGGCGTGCGACGAAACCGCCGACCGGTCCGGAAACGTCACGCCCGGCCGCACGGCAAAGCTCGGCAGTGTCGAGGCTGCGGAAGCCTTGTCGCGGAACGAGGAGGCTGCGCAGCAATCGTTCATGGCTTCAGGCTTTCTTCGTGAATCTCCGCCTCGCAGCAAGCGGCTTTGGCGCGACGGAAATAGAAGCCCCAAGCGACTAGACCTAGGCTTCCCGCGACCAGGGCAAACAGCACCAGATCCGCCCGTGCCAGCCACGCGCTCAAGCCAAGCACCGGCAGGAGTACGGCAACGATCGGTGTTGCGCAGCAAATCGCGGCAACAATGGCGCCGGCGGCGCCGGTGCGGATCAGGGCGGGGTCATTCATGTCAGCTGCCTTGCTGTCTCGGGTGCGCCGGATAGCCGGCATTCATGCTGGCGGCCGCGATGGCATCCGCGTTCGTCTTCGCGTCGTCGAAGGTCACGGTCGCCGTCTTGGCTTCGAATGAGACGGACACCGTCGAGACCCCTGGGACCGCCGCCATCGAGATCTTCACGATGTAGGGGCAGGAGGCGCAGGTCATGTTGTCGACGGCGAAGGTGACGGTGCGTTCGGCGGCAAAGGCAGCCGGTGCTACCATCACGGAGGCAATCAGGGCGAAAGCGCTCAAATAAATCTTCATGAAATGGATCTCCTCTTTGCTCACGCGCGAAGCAGCAGCGGGGCGACGTAGTCGAAGGCGAAGGCGGCCGCGACGAGGACCGTTGCGATCCAGAGCGCGATTTGCACGAAGCGGCTGGGAATGGGGCGTGCGCAGGCAGCGGCATCAGCGCAGCCTAGTCTCGGCTTCCAATAGACGAGATAGAAGCCGTAGCCGAGAACAGCCGTCGTCCCGGCGACGAAGAATGGCTTGTACGGTGCAAGCGCCGTCAGATTGCCGATCCAGGCGCCGCCGATACCGAGGGTGAACAGGACGAGCGGAATAATGCAGCAGGACGAGGCGGCAAGCGCGCCGAGAATGCCGCCGACGGCCACCACGCGCTGGCGTCTGACTTCTCCTCGGTCCGACGGGAACACGTCGCCCTTGGGCGTCATGCCCGCAATGCTGGGTCGCGAAATATCCATGTTCGGGCTCGCCTTGCTTGTCGAAATCCTATCCGTGCGCTAATGTGCAGTCTGTAGCAACTACAGGGTCAAGAGGTTTTTTGCGATGCGCGATCACGCCGGCGTGAAGGGCCTGCATCGGGCTGAGCTTGCCCGGCGGACAGGCAGCAATCTGGAGACCGTTCGCTATTATGAGAAAGTCGGGCTTCTACCTGAGCCGCCGCGCACCGAGAGCGGCTACCGCAGCTACGACACGACGCACGAGCGGCGCCTTACCTTCGTCTTGCGGGCAAGAGAGCTCGGCTTCTCGCTCGATGAAATCCGTGAGCTTTTGCGTCTAGTCGACGAGCACGACCAGCCGTGTGCCGAGGCAAGCGCCGTCGCCGCGGCGCATCTCGATGATGTGCGGGCGAAGATCGCCGACCTGAAGCGCATGGAGCGGGTGCTCAAGGAGGTGGTTGCGCAATGCGCCGACGGCACGCGGCCGGAATGTCCGCTGATCGAGGCGCTATTCCGGGAGCACACGGCCGCCCTCTGAGCTCTCCAACCGAAGCGCAAGAAAAGGTTGTTGGCCTTTCTGCCGCCGCTCGTGAACACGATCTCATCGGGTTGGCCGCCGAATAGCGCCGCAACTTGGCCGCGGGCGTTCTCCAGCGAAGCCTTCGCCCGTATGCTCGGTCAGTGTCCGCTCGACGGATTGCCGTAAGCCTCATCCAAGTATGGCCGCATGGCAGCTGCGACCTAAGGATCGATGGACGTGCTGGCGGCGTGCGCCAGCCGCAATATCACCATCTGCGCGGATGCACTTTTGAGCAGAACCTGCGCGCGCCTCAGTGCGTTATAAACGCGCCCGTACCGCCGTGGGATCATTGCAAGATTTTCATCACGGCTGCATGTGTTGCTTCGTCCTTGCCGGGTCCGGTTTCGCCTCGACCGGCGCCGGCTCCCTTTGGTCGGCCTTCGGGGGTGACGAACGCTCCGAGATCAGCTGCTTCTTTTCCAGGTATTCGGCTTTGTCGATCTCGCCGCGAGCGAAGCGCTCGTCGAGAATATCGAGGGCGGCCGGGGCGCGGTGGGCGTCATCGTGAGACCTGGGCTGCGCACCGGCGCCGTGCTGTGCGCGGTGAGCACCGCACCCACAATGCGTGTGATGGTCTGCGGCAGATTCGTCAGCGTGATCCATCGACTAGTTCCCTTACGGCCGCTGAAGCGCCGCCCTTGTCATGAGCCGAATACTGCTTGCGGGTCGAATTCACCGCGGCAAAGCATATGTTAAGCGTTAGGCCTCGATGGCTTCACTGCCATTGATCTATGTCAAGCCATGAGTTCCGAAAGGTCGCTGGTCTACTTTCGTTGACGAACACGACCAGCCCTGCGCCGAGACAAGGTCCCCGAGAGTCTGGCTCAGCCGTTCCGTGGTGTTTGGCTTAGGGCGAGCCCGAGGCGATGTATATGGTAAGAGCGAAGATCAACCCTCCGCATTTGGAAGCCGACGACCCTCTTTTCCGGTCTGCATGCCGAATAACCTTGGAGCCATCCTTTCAAAGCCTGATAGTCGCTGCGATGCGGGCGGGATGGACGCCCCGTGATGTCTCTTAGCATTGCTGGTAATGTCCGCAGATGCCTATTCTCAGTTCGCACCCGACGATCACACTCGCGCCGCGATTTCGAAGAGCATGATGCGAAACCGCTCTTTTCTCTCCACGACTCTTCATTGATTTTCCGACAATTGGCGGACGTCGATTTCGTGCTCGACCGGCCAGCCGCCACGACCCGCACAAGCCTCCTGAACCCCGGCTGAACGCTGCCTTCAGCATCGGTTCGAGCGGCATCTCCTAGAAAGAAGCTGTTCAACTCGCGGTCCCGTCCGCCAAAGGAGACGCTCTCATGATCCGTACTTATTTCGTCGCAACCGCGCTCACCGCCCTGGTCGGTATTACTGCCGCAGCCCCGGCCCAGGCCAACGATGTGAGCATCGAGCAATATGGCTGGCGGAACTCGGCTGGCGGCGCCCAGAATGGCTTTAGAAACCGTATCCGCGTCTACCAGAACGGCCGCTTCAACAAGGTGATAGGCCAGCAGCGCGGCCGCCACAACCTTTCGGCCATTGGCCAGCAAGGCGTCGGCAACTACGGCGCCACCTACCAGAACGGCGACCGCAACGTGGCCGGCGTTGGCCAGTTCGGCTCCAACCACACCACCATCCTGACCCAGGACGGCAATGGCAACATCGCCGCCGGCGTGCAGGTGGGCCATGACTGCGATGCCAATGTCAGCCAGGGCGGCAGCGGCAACGTCGCCGCCTTCGTCCAGGCTTGCCCATAAGCGGCAGCACCGGCCAGGCGGTCGTGGAAAGGGTCCGCGGCCGCAGCTAGCCAAGGCCAAGGAGAAGAACCATGCCCAGCATCGTCAAGCATCCCCACCGCGTCATGGCCGCACTCGCCCTGGTTCTGATCCCGGCTGGCGCTCTGGCAACCATAGCCACCGCTGACCAGTCCGTCGGGCCAGCGCGCTGCGAGATCCGCGTCACGCCGGAAGGCGACATGGTTTCGCTGGAGGCGCTCGCCTATGCCGATAGAAAGGTGAGCGGCACCTATTCCTTCCATGTCGAAAGCGCCGGCCAGACCGGCAGCACCAATATCGAGCAGGGCGGCGCCTTCAGCGCTGCGCCCGGCAGGCCTGCCAGCCTCGGTGCCGTAACGCTCGACGCGAAGGGCGCCGTCTATGACGCCAGGCTAGAGGTCACGGTCGACGGCAAGAGCATCGGCTGTGCCGACCAGATCGGCGGCGCGACCTGATCGCACCGGCCGGGTTTTGCGAAAAGGGCGTCGGCATCGGCACCCATTTTTATGCAGGCCAGCCATGGACAAGCGGCTGAACGACAGCTGAACGACGGATTCCGGCGGGGTTCAGCCGCGTTTTGGGAAGGTTGGCCATAGGCTGAGGCAACCGAAAAATGGAGAACCAGGATGACCCGCAATATGTTCAAGACCCTTACCGCCGCTCTCGTTGCCGGTAGCATCGGCCAGGCGCCGCTGTCTGCACCGGCCTTCGCAGGAGGTTGGGTCTCGGTGACCTATGCCCCGGCCAACGCGCGCGACGGCAGCGCTCTAGCGACCGGCCTGCGCTTTTATTCGCTGTATCGCGGCCTGCACGGTGCCAGCATCCGTCAGTCCGGACACGGCAACGCGGCTGGCATCGCCCAGAACGGGCGCGGCAATGTGGGCATCGTCCAGCAGAGAGGCAACGGTCATTCCGCCACCTTGCAGCAGAACGGCAACGACAACGCTTACGGCATTTTCCAGTTCGGAGGTAACACCAGCGCCAATGTCGTGCAGAACGGCAATGGTGGTAGCGGCGCTACCCTGAGCTACGGTTGGTGACGGCCGACGACGAGGATGAATTTCCGCCAGGTGGTGTTAAGAAACCTCCAGGGCGGCGCGAATACGGAATTGGCCAAATATACGTGGGCAAAGTTTGCGAGCTTTGCCCAAGTCCTCTCTTTTGCGTCCGATGCGGCGCACCCGTCGTCATCGCGATTGCCTCACTGCTCCTAAACAGTCGATCTTGATGGCGCTTGAGCATTTCAATTGAAATGTTACGACCGTTGCATTACAAGGAAGCCATGGTAGCTCCCTTGTGGCTTCTTTTGACCTACAAAGTGCCGCCTGAACCGGCAGCCAAGCGCATTGCGCTGTGGCGACGGCTCAAGGGTATGGGCGCCGTCTATCTGCAGAACGGCGTTTGCCTGTTGCCGAAGACCGACGACCATGTCCGCCGGCTGAAGATGTTGGAGAACGATGTCTCTGAGATGCGCGGCGAATCCGTCATCCTGGAGACGATCGCCCTCGATCGGGTCCAGGAAGAGAAGGTCGTCGCCCGCTTCAAGGCGGACCGTAACGAGCAGTATCGTGAGTTTCTCGGTCGCTGCGCCGATTTCGAGAAGGAGATCGCCAAAGAGATTGCGATCAACAAATTCACCTATGCGGAGCTTGAGGAGGAGGACACTGATCTGAAGAAGCTCCAGGGCTGGCTCGAGAAGATCAAGAAGCTCGACTTCTATGGCGCGGCGCTGGCCGAGGAAGCCACAGAACGCCTGCGCGCCTGCGAAGCTCTGCTCGACAGCTATGCGCAACGCGTCTTCGACGCCCATGACGAGAACCGATGAGGCGGCCGATCATGCCGGAGCGGACGCCATGACGACTGGAACAATGCCCTCCGCCATCCGCTCAGGCATCCCGGCTGGCGTCTGGGCGCTCGGTTTTGTGTCGATGCTGATGGACATCTCGTCGGAGATGATCCACGCGCTGCTGCCCGTCTACATGGTTACCGTGCTCGGCGCCTCGACGCTTGCCGTCGGTCTCATCGAGGGGATCGCCGAGGCGAGCGCCTCGATCACCAAGGTGTTTTCCGGGGCGCTCAGCGACTGGCTCGGCAAGCGCAAGGTCCTGGCCGCCTTCGGCTACGGGCTCGCCGCCTTCACCAAGCCGATCTTTCCGCTGGCTGCGTCGATCGGCTGGCTCGTCGCCGCCCGCTTCATCGACCGTGTCGGCAAGGGCATCAGGGGCGCGCCGCGGGATGCCCTCGTTGCCGACATCGCCCCGCCGCATCTGCGCGGCGCGAGCTTCGGCCTGCGCCAATCGCTCGATACGGTCGGCGCCTTCCTCGGCCCGCTTGTCGCCATCGGCTTGATGTGGCTGACGGCAAACCACTTCCAGGCGGTGTTCTGGATTGCCGTCATTCCAGCCTTCCTATCGGTCGCGCTTATCCTCGTCGCCGTCAAGGAGCCTCCGCGGTCGAAGGAACTGCGTCCGGTCCGCATGCCGCTCCATCGCGACGAGTTGCTCCGTCTCGGCGCGACCTATTGGTGGGTGGTGGTGGTCGCAACACTCTTCACACTCGCCCGCTTCAGCGAAGCCTTTCTCATTCTGCGGGCTCAGTCGATCGGCCTGGCGCTAACGCTGGTTCCGGTCGTGCTGGTCATCATGAACATCGCCTATGCGCTCTCCGCCTATCCGGTCGGCATCCTGGCCGATCGGATGGACCGGGTGACGATCCTGATTCTCGGTCTGGCTCTGCTGGTCCTCGCCGATCTCGTGCTGGCCTTCGCAAGCGACGCCCTCGGCCTCGGCCTGGGTGTCGTGCTCTGGGGCCTGCATATGGGCTTCACACAGGGGCTGCTCGCAACCCTGATTGCCGACACCGCACCTGCGGAACTGCGCGGCACCGCCTTCGGCGTGTTCAACCTGATCACCGGGCTGGCCCTGCTGCTGGCCAGCATCATCGCCGGCGCTCTCTGGGAAGCGGCGGGGCCACAGGCGACCTTTCTCACCGGCGCAGCCTTTGCCGCGATGACCGTGGCAGGCCTGCTTTTCATTCGCCGCCGACTGAGAAGACCGGATTATGCCTGATGCTGCGGCCTGATTGTCGAACGCTGCGGCAACGCTCTCGTTGGGGGAACGCAATTTGAAGCCAGGAGTAAGGTCTATTGATGTACGAACTTGACGTCGCGGGCACACACGCCATCAACAGCATTGCCGGAACGAACGCGGCGCTGGATTTCCTGATGATCTGGGTTTCCGCGGTCGGCGTGCCGCTTCTCGTCCTGGCGGTTGCCGGACAGCGGTGGCGGCGAACCGATCGGCAACTTACGCGCCACGTGCTCCTTGCCGCAGGATTTTCCTTCCTGCTCGGCCTCGCTCTCAACCAGCTTATCCTGCTGCTCGTCCATCGGATGCGCCCGTATGACGCCGGCGTCACCCACCTCCTGATTGCCCACAGCGCCGATCCCTCGTTCCCCTCCGACCATGCGACGGCGACCATCGCAATCGCGGCAGCCTTTCTGTTGCATGGGATGCGCCGTCTCGGCTTCTGGTTCCTGGTGGCGGCCCTGCTGGTGACTGTATCGCGCGTTTACATCGGCACTCATTACGTCAGCGATGTTCTTGGCGGTGCCCTGACCGGTATCGTCGCGGCCCTGCTGGTCCGCGCACTCTATCGGGAGGGAACGCGAGCGGACCGATTGGTCACAAGCATTCTGTAGGCACCTTGGGATGGTGACGTCCTTTCTCTCCGCCGTCACCGCGTTCATCGCAGCGCACCCGCATCTTGCCTATGCTGCGGTGCTCCTTCTCGCCCTGTCGGAATCCATCCCGGTCGTCGGCGTCATTGTGCCCGGCACGGCTGTCATCGTCGCGCTCAGCGCGCTCGTCCCGACAGGCGTGGTCACGCTCTGGCCGCTGCTTGCCGCAGCAACGGCCGGCGCCATCATCGGCGACGGCCTCTCGTTCTGGATCGGTTACCGCTATCACCGCGAGATCCTTAACATCTGGCCGCTGAACCGCTACCCGGCGCTGGTCGCCCGCAGCGAAGCCTTCTTCGCCCGCCACGGCGACAAGAGCGTCTTTCTTGCCCGTTTCACCCCCGGCGTGCGTGCCTTCATTCCACTGCTGGCCGGTGTGCTGGGGATGCCCGCCCGACGTTTTTACGCCGCGAATGTCTTGTCCGCACTGGTCTGGGCGCCCTCGCACATCCTGCCAGGTGTGCTTGTTGGTGCCTCGCTCAGCCTGTTCGGATCGGCCACAAAGCCGCTGGCCGTCCTGCTCGTTCTGCTCGTCGTCCTGATCTGGGCGATGATCCATATCGTCCGCTTCGCGCTGTACCGCGGGGTGCCAGCTCTCGCGGTCGCTGCCGAGCGAATCCGCATCCAGCTTGGCACCCATGATTCCGCGTGGGCGCGTACCATCGTCAATCTGCTCGATCCGTCGCGACCCGACGCAAGGGGACTGGCACTGCTGGCTCTCCTGTTGGTCGGCGCCGCCTGGTTGTTCTTCGGTGTTCTCGAAGACGTCGTCAGCGGCGATCCACTGGTGCGCGTCGATGCAGCGATCTACCGCGCTCTCCAGAACCTGCGCACGGCGCCCGGCGATGGGCTGATGATCGCCATCACGGAACTCGGCGACACCATCGTCGTGGTCGCGGTGACGATCATCGTGTTCCTTTGGCTTGCATGGAAGCGCGCCTGGCGCACAGCGGCTTACTGGCTCGGCGCGATCGCTGGCGCATCCGCGCTCAATACCGCCATCAAGGTCGCACTCCATCGCGCCCGTCCCGGCGAACTGTTCTACACCGGCTCCAGTGCGTTTTCCTTCCCCAGCGGCCATAGCACGGTCAACGTCGTTCTCTACGGCTTCCTTGCCTTCCTGATTGCACGTGAGTTGCGCGTCGCGTTGCGTTTCCCGATCGCCTTCGGCGCCGCTTCCCTCGTGCTTCTGATCGCGTTTTCGCGCCTTTATCTCGGCGCCCACTGGTTTTCTGATGTGGTTGGCGGGCTGGCGTTTGGAACGGTTTGGCTCACCGCGCTCGGCTTCTTTTATCTGCGCAAGCTGTCCGAACCGCTCAGTGCGACGGGGTTGATGGTCGTCGGGTGCGCCGCACTTGCCGTCGCCGGAGGCCTTAACATCTATCGGCATCACGCCTTCGACGCCGAACGTTATGCTGTAAAGTTTGTAACGCCGACGATGCCGGCCGACGTATGGTGGACAACCGGCTGGCAGCAACTCCCGGCCCGGCGCGTCGATCTGACCGGCGAGTTCGAGGAGCCCCTGACCATTCAGTGGGCGGGGGATCTGACCTCTTTCCAGGCGATGCTGCTGCGCAAGGGGTGGCGCGCCCCGGCCTCTTGGAGCCCGCTCAACGCCCTGACCTGGCTGAGCGCAAATGCCGATCCCGCCGCGCTTCCTGTCGTTCCCCGCCCCGCCAGCGGGCGCCTTCCGAGCCTGACTCTCGTTTTACCAAACGGCGCGGTACCGAGGGTGTCGCGGTTAGTGCTCCGACTGTGGGCCGTCGACCTGGAGCTTGCCGATGGCGCTTCCTTGCCAGTTTGGGTTGGGTCGATCGTCGAGGAGCGCCTCGACCGACCGCTTTCGCTTTTCACCCTGGCGTGGACGCAGCCAGACATGAACACGTCGCGCGACGTGGTTGCCAGCGAACTTCACGCCGGACGCCTTGCCGTTCGCGCCGACACCGCGACCGCCAATTGGGATGGACGCATTCTACTCGCCCGCGAAAACAACCGATAGCGCGTCTAGACGGTGGGTGATATGCCCGGGCCGCCTACTGGACTGCGTTCTGACTTGCAGAACCCGGTGGACACAATACGAAAAGACAGAAGCAACGCTCTATTGATACAAGTTATGGACCTTATTTCGTGAACGCAGCCCTTTTTGCACCCCGCATCCGCATCGCTTTATCGCGTTCCTTGGCAGCGTTGCTGCTGGGTACCCTTGCTTTGACCAGGGAAGGCTGGGAGATGACCCGGCCGATGTTCGAGCACAGTTTGTCGCTGATTGGCTGGGTGTGCATCGCAGTCGCTGTTGCAGGTCGGCTTTGGTGTGGCCTTCATATCGGCGGACGCAAAAACACCGAGCTCGCAGTCATCGGCCCTTACTCTGTCTGCCGAAATCCGCTCTATTTCTTTAGCTTCGTCGGCGGACTCGGCGTCATGCTCGTTACCGAGACCCTACTGCTGCCGCTGGTGTTCTGCATCCTGTTCGCCGTGTACTACTCCAAGGTGATCGCCAGTGAGGAAGAGACGCTTTTGAAGCTTCATGGCGCAGCGTTCCGAGAGTATTGCTCCCGCGTGCCGCGTTTCTGGCCGCAAATTCGCCTCTTCATCGAGCCAGACAGTTACCTTGTCTCGGCGGCACCGGTCCGCAAGAGTCTTGCGGACGGCACCTGGTTCATCATCGCCGGGGGGCTGGTGGAATTCCTCGAAGGACTCCATAACTCCGGCTTTCTACCCACGTTTGTGCATATCTATTGAACAGCGGGCGCTAGGGACGTCGGCTTGGCGTGACTCGGTGCACCGGTCCTAGCCGGACCTAGCAGCGACTCGACAGCCTGTTGGGGGGACCTGACTGGCCGCCGGGCCTGTCCGACAAGGCCATGTGGGCTGCCACGGTGCCATCCATCCTGACATGAGTGCGCCAACCGTCGTGCTACGGTGCCCGGGGGTGTTTACGACACCGATCTAGCCTGCCATGAAGTGAAGAGGAGAGTTCACAACGTCCAGGATCAACCGCCGCACCTTGCTTTTCCACTCCGGCAGCGCCTTCATCGCCTCGACGGTTGCGGCAACGGCTTTCGCCACAGAGCCGCCGCGCCGAGACCGAGAACCGTCCAACGAACTGCGGGCGCTGATTAAGGCGCACAAGGCAGCATACGCGGCGTTCGGGCCATCCACGAAATGGGCGGCCGCCGCGACCACGACAGCGCCAGCCGAGCTGAGGAAAGGGCGCTGCTGGCCATCTGCGCCTATCCTGCGGTCAGGGAAGCCGATCGCCTGACCAAGGCCCGATATCTTTTAGAGATCGAGGGCGCGCGGCGAGCTCGACTTGGCAGAGCACTGCAAGCTCTTCTCCGCTCGACGATGTGGAAGGGATAGGACCGACCGCCCCGTGGCCGGTCAGCCTCCCATCAGATCACTCGAAGCTCACCGGCTGACGTCTTTCCGGAACGTTTGTCCTGCACCAGTTCGTAGCTGACCTTCTGACCATCATTGAGGCCCCGCAAGCCGGAGCGCTCGACGGCGGAAATATGCACGAACACATCCGGGCCGCCCTGATCCGGCTGAATAAAACCAAAACCCTTTTGCGAATTGAACCATTTTACCGTTCCGGTAGCCATGGAGAGCCCTTTTTCTGACAGGATGACCGCGTGCTGATCGCGGGTCATTTCAGCGGCAAGATCAGCAGGCCAAGCATATCCATGACGGTCATCCATTGCTAACATGGAAAGCGCACCGGACGTCTTACCGCACTTGCGCAGGTCCCGGCGTCCTGCGGATTTCAGGCCGCATCGACGGGCAAATGCCCCGTCGCGCGAAAAACGCGATGTCGAGGGCCGGAGTTGGCGGCATCGTCGATCCAATGTCGAAGCCTGCTCAATCACCGTTACCAAGAAAGGGCCCCGCCGGTTTCAGAGGCGGCAGGGCTTTTCTGGACATGGGAGGAAAACCTGTCCGACGTAATCCGAGGCGAGGATCACACCGAAATGAAGCAGTGCAATGCTTAACGAGATTTCTAGCTTTCGGTATCGCGGCCGTCTATGACGCCCTTCGTGCCGAAATCCAGATCGCTTGCAGTCTGAATCTTGCATTCGCCGGTGGCCGTGGTTCGTGCTGTTTGGTCCGGCGTTCGTTGCGCGAATGTCGATCAAGATCGACGCGTCAGCCGAACACCGGCGCCGCCACCGTTCTCTGGAATGAATTCGATCCGGCCGCTTCGAAGACCTTACAAATTGCGGCGATGGTTGAAGTCCTTAACTGCTCGCCTCTTTCTAACCGCGCGATGGTATCGGGAGATACGTTTGCGTTTAGGGCTAGCTCTCAGCCGTTGGTTGAACTGGCCTCGGCAAACCGGGTACCGCTCGCACCGGTGGGATTCGGCCGTCGCCGAATCCCCGGACCAGCGCCGGCAAAGCCTCGTCGATATGTACGCCACCCGACTGCCTGATGGCGCGGTTCGTGCCCCGCGCGACCTCCTCCAGCGCCTCGAGCACGAATGGATCAGGGCCGTGGGAATAAACTGCGACGGTCACCCGTTGACTGTTCGAACCGTGGCGGCCTTGCTTGATCTCTGCAGGGTTGGACGCCGCGGGAACCGGGAGAAACGCACAAATGCAAGCTACCACGCTCATCGCATGGCCGGCGCGGGTTGGTATGTTGCCCGCGGCGGCTGCGCTCATCATCGCCGCTGTGCCAGCAAGAGCCGACGAAACGGTTGGCGTCACCTTGACCGACAAGGGCATGCAATACATGCGCATGGACCTGAGCACCGAACAGGTCAAGGCCGGCAATGTGACCTTCAACGTGTCCAATACATCCCAGACCTTGGTTCACGAGTTCGTCGTCGTCAGAGCTGACAAGCCCATCGAGATGCTGCCTTACAATGAGCATGAAAAGGAGGTCGAGGAGAGTGCACTCGAGGTCGTAAACGAAATCGAAGACCTCGAGCCCGGGAAGTCCGGCACGCTAACGGTGAAACTGGAGCCGGGCTCCTACATTCTGCTTTGTAACAGGGCGGGCCATTTCAAGCTTGGCATGGTCAATCACATGACCGTCACAAAATAGGATCTCGCCGGGAGGCGCGAGTAGCCGTAGGACTTGCTCTTAGAAGCTCCCAAGCGAAGTCGATTTCCGCCCACCGTCTTCCAGCCGGCAAATTGCGGCCACAGGGTCTTGATCGTCGGCAATCTGAGTTCGTTGAGCACGATGCCGAGACGGGCTTCGTCGATGATGTGGGCGTCCTTCATGCGACGTCTCCCACATAGGCCGTGCCGATCAGGGCTTCATAGATGGCGCGCCACGACCGGATGCGCCGCTCCAGGGTTCAGCGAATACCCTCGGACAGGTCCGGATGCCGCCGCAGCATCTCCTGGTAAATCGCAACGGCACGAATGCCAGGCGCCGCCTTCAAAAGCGGAACGACCTCAGCATCGAAGATGTGCTCGAGAGGGTCAGGCCGGCGCCGGCCGCGAGCCTTTTGCTTCTGCGATGGCAGGTCCGGATTCTTCTTGATGCAATAGGCCGTCGCCCTGCTGATCGACGCCTTGGCGGCGGCGACCTCGATGGAATTGTTCTGTCGGTACTTCATAAAAAGCCTCGTCTGATGGTCGGTTACATGGCGACCCGGCACAAAGGTGATTCTCCATTCAGAAAACCACCAAGCTACCGGGCCGACCGCGATCACAGACGCTGAAATTGACGCCGCGGCGGGGGTGTAACTCCGGTCGGGCTACGCCCTCCCTGCGTCACACCCCCGCCGCAGAGTCTCATCCTGATTGACGCTGAATCTCACCTTGTTTGTCGCCGCGCACCCTGGCGGCGCCGGCTTCTCCTTTATTCCGGTCCGCACAGCCACCCGGGCCAGCAATGCTCGCAGGGGTAACACGTTCCCTGGAGCCCGCGATGGAGGCATCGCCGCCGCAGAGGAGATCGACACCTTGGAGACCCGGCTGCGGGCGGCGATCAATGCGGGAGCAACGGTATGCCCGCCCACTCTTGTAGGCGCTTGGGCCCGCTTCATCGCAGTTCTCGTCCCAGAAGTCTTGCAGCGAGGCGTGGGCGCAGGTTTTCCTTGCCCTTCACGTGCTTGAGCGCGCTTTGATCCCGGGTTGACCATTCCATCGCCGGCCGCTCCTTCAAGGGCGGACCTTTAACCGCCGCTTCCTTGAAGCGACCGGCGCAACGACCTGGGCCCAGCTCAGCTCGTCACCGTCAGAAAAACGAACGTGTGAATACGTCTGGTGACGCCTCAACGACGTCCCATCAGCCAACCGAGGCTTGTAGTCTGTCGCGCAATGCCATATATCGTGTACAAGAAATGTGTTCCTGAATATGGCAAAGGAGCCAGGGATGACCCAAGCGTTGAAAGTCCCAGTTCAGAAAGAACCGTTGGTGCTGTCCTATATGGATCGGGCGGGGAAGATCGCTATCGCCCAGGTGGCGGATGGATTCGGCATGTCCAAAGGTCAGCTTGCCGAAACGGCGGGTCTTGCGCGGGAAACCCTCTATAGGGTTGAGCGTAGCCGTGCTGCAAAGACACAAGGTCGCCTTCGTGAAATGCTTGAGATCATCAGCAGGGTGACCGACTGGGCTGGAGGCAAGGAGCAGGCGATGGCCTGGTACCGGGCTCAGCCGATACCGGCATTCGGCGGGCGGACGGCGGAAGCTCTGGTTAAGGAAGGCAAGGCAAGCGCGGTTCGCGACTACCTGGATCATGTCGCCGTTGGTGGCTTTGCTTGAGGTTTGCCGGAATTTGCTACCGCGCCCATGATCCGCGTTGGTCCTTCCAGCCGATCTCAGGCGAAGGAGCGGCTATTCGGGGTGCCAGATTCAACCCGAAAGGTGTGCCTACGCTTTATCTGGCGCTCGACATCATGACGGCCGTGAAGGAGGCCAATCAGGGTTTTGCACATCGCATTGACCCCTGCGTGCTCTGCTCATACGAGATCGATTGCGATGACATTGTCGATCTGAGGACGACGCAAGGCCAGGCCGACACCGGGATCCGGTTCGAAGATATGGCTTGTGCCTGGATGGATTTTCTCGCCGATGGCAAACGGCCGCCATCATGGAGCATCCATGACCGCCTCGTTACTGAAGGCAAGTTCGGCATTCTCGTGCCCAGCTTCGCGCCAGGTGCCGACACATCCGACCAGAACCTCGTGCTGTGGAGCTGGGGCGAGGTGCTCCCGCACCAGGTCAAGGTGATCGATCCCGGACGGCGGCTGCCGCGGAACCAATTGTCCTGGAGCTGACGTGGCCGCAAGGCTCGGATCGATCTGCGACTGAGACGATTATCCGCGTCGCCCGCCCGAGCGTCCGTTCCGCGTCAGCCCGACGCTTGCTGCACGGAGCGATGCTGCGACTGCTGCATGGCTATCGTGGGCTCGAACGCGCCGGGATCACCGAGGGCGCCGTCTTCCGCGGCATCGACCGGCGCCAATGCCTTCCCTGGCGAGATGGCGCAGCGTTGCGACGTCGTCGTCGGTCAAGACCCCGGCGAGAAAATCGCGGCGTCGAAGGGCAGCACGGAATCGAGTGCGTCGAGGGCTTCGGCCCGTCGCGCGACGATTTCAGCATTCTGGGGCTTGGCAAGCTGCCCTGTCACTGGCTCGTTTCCATCTGGCTGGCGCCCGACACTGGCTGGCGCCCGACACTTACGGAAAGCCGTATATTCCGGAACAAAGGAGTCTCGCCGATGACCACCACCGTCACCGCCGCCGCCGTCTCGAAAAACTTCGGCGCCTATCAGGATGCCGCGGTCCGCGACCCGGTCATCATCACCAAGAACGGCCGCCCGCGCACCGTGCTGCTGGCTTACGAGGATTTTGTCCGGCTGTCGAAGCGCGACCGGCGGGTCGGGCTGACAGCAGAGCTCGGCGCGGACGAAATCGCTGCGGTCGAAGCCTCCGAAATGGAGCCGGGTCTCGACCATCTCAACGACGAGCTCTCTCGGTCAAAACCCTCCGGCGCAAAAAGCCTGACGGCAAAAAATGCTGCCGGCTGAAATCAAGGTCGGCCACGTCTTCCGTTATTCCTATCTCTAGCTTGGCACCGCGAGGGCCGCGAGGAAGGCGACAAGGACCGGCCCTGCCTGGTGTTGGCGCTGGTCGCCGTGCAGGAGGACGGCTCGCCGGTCGTCCGGGTCCTGCCGATCACCCATACGCCGCCGTCCGATCCCGATGATGCCATAGAGATCCCGGCTGCGGTCAAGCTGCGCTTGCGGCTTGACGGTGAGCGGTCGTGGATCGTTTTGACGGAAAGCAACCGGTTCGCCTGGCCGGGCCCGATATCCGGCCGGTGGAGACGCAGAGCGGCTATTACGGGCCGCTGCCGCCGGCGTCGTTTGCCGCGGTCAAGCGCCGGTTTGTCGCCATCGCGACAGGCCAGGCGCACACGAGCACGTCGCGCACGGCGTGTGGCGTCAGGGCAGGGGCAGTCTCCATCAAGGCGTCTTTACGGCGGGGTGCCGTCATTCGTAGTGACGCGAAGCTGCGCGTTAAGCTCAAGCGGCACTTAGGGGTAGATCGGTGAGGCTAAAGTCTCTCGCTTGCGTCGCCACTAAGCCGGGGCCAGCGTCACTGATGAGCGCACCCATCGCGGCGAGGTGCTCGGTGAGGCCGTCAACGAACCGCCTGACCTTCAAGGGAATGAAGCGGTTCGACGGATAGACCGCATGCACGTGATGCGGTGCGTAGTGCCAATCTGGTAGCACATACTCGAGCCGCTCTTGGGCGACGAGCGGGTCGAGTATCACCTTGTGCCCGAGGCCGATACCGAGGCCAGACAGCAGTGCCTGGTGATTTAGCAGCGAAGTGTTGGAGCGCATGGTCGGCCGGATCCGCACCTCGGCCTTTTCGCCGCCTGGGCCGGTGAGCGGCACAATGTCCCGCGTCGTGATGTGGGCGTAATGTAGGTAGTCATGGTCGGAAAGATCCTCTGGCCGCCGCGGCCGGCCCCTCCGGTCGAGATAGTCCGGCGTTGCCGCCAGGCGTCGCTCCATCACACCGAGCTTGCGCACGATCAGCCGGTCATCATCAATGGTCCCCATTCGGATCACTACGTCGAGCCTCTCTGCGATTACGTCGACGAAACTGTCGGTCAGCGCCACGTCTAGTATCAGTTCCGGATAGGCGCGCTTGAACTCGATGAGGTAGTTGCCGAGCACACCGGCCCCGAAGCTGGCCGGCGCGCCGACCGCAAGACGTCCGCACATCTTTGATTCGAGACAACCGACGCTGCGGTCCGCCTCATCGAGGCGCTCGACGATGTCACGGGCACGCTCCAGATAGCGTCGACCGGCTTCCGTCGGAGAAACATACCGGGTCGTACGGTCAAAGAGCCGGACGCCGAGGCGCTTTTCCAATGCGCGGATCTGCTGGCTGATGGCCGGCTGGCTCAAGCCCAGCTCTCGTGCCGCTGCCGAGAAGCTGCCGGTTTCGGAGGCACGTATGAAGCTGGTCAGCTCCGTCAGGCGGTCCATGATGGCAACTCCCTGTCGTGATTAATAAGCAAGAGTAATAGCCGATATAAGAAACCGGCAAGTTCAAAAAGCTGAACCTATGAAGTAGACCCGTCTCGCTCTGCCCCGGAGCTCTATGATCCCAACCGGAGATGATGCCATGACGTTTTCCCGCCGTCATTTTCTCGCCAGTGCCGGCCTGGCCGGCGGTGCCCTTCTAGCTGGCGCCTCCGTTCCGGCACTGGCCCGCGCGCCGCTGGCCCACGCCCCTACCCTTGGCGCGCTGCGCCGCAAGGTGGGTTCGATCGAGGTCACGGCGCTGCTGGACGGCTATATCGACATTAAATCGGAGCTTTTCATCGGGCTCGTCGACGCCGAGGCGGGGCGTCTGGCGGAGGCCAGCTTTGACAAGCCCGGACCGCGGCGCACGCCCGTCAATGCCTATCTCGTCAATCTCGGCGACCGGCTGGTGCTCATCGACGCCGGTATGTCGGATGGCAGCGGTCCGGCGCTCGGCCGTCTTCCCGCGGCTTTGCAGGCTGCCGGCGTTGCTCCCGACCAGGTCGACACCTTGCTGATCACCCACATGCATCCCGACCATATCAACGGCGTGCTGACCTCCGCCGGCGAGGCGCTGTTTCCCAATGCCGAGCTCGTCGTCACCGCCACCGACTACGCCTTCTGGCACGACGACGCGAACATGAACCAGGCGCCGGACGAGGCAAAGCCGTTCTTTATCGGGGCACGCCGGGCTGCCGCCGCTTATGCGGACCGCCTGCGGCAAGTGGACGGCGAGCGCGAGGCGGTCGGCTCGATCCGCACAGTGCCGTTGCCCGGCCACACGCCGGGCCATGCCGGCTTCATCGTCGAATCGGACGGCGAGGCGCTGTTCATCTGGGGCGATGTCGTGCATATGGCGACCTATCAGTTCGCCCGCCCGGACTGGAGCATTGCATTCGATGTCGATTCCGAACTGGCCGCCGAAACGCGCAAGCGGACGCTCGACCGGGTCGCTGCCGACCGGATGCTGATCGCCGGGATGCATTTGCCATTCCCCGGTTTCGGACATGTCGCGCGCGATGGCCAAGCCTATCGCTTCGTGCCGGCCGAATGGGTCTATGAACTGTAGTGGTAGAACTCAGTGCGTGACGTGACGCGTCGGCATCCGCATCATAAAGTTCGGGCGTTCGACATGCGATGAGCAGAGATAGCCAGATCGGGCGAGACTTCATACAGCTCTTCTTAATGCCGGTGCATTCAGCAGGGCTGTAGCGGCGCTCTGAGGTCTTGGCGTCCGGCTCTCCGCAAATCTTGATAAATTGCGCATAATCAACGTCTGCGCCGAACACTCCTTCACCCGCGTTCAGATAGGTGGGAGCACCCGGCCATGCGCAGCTGGTCAGGTTTGCGCAACCTGGTCGGATGGGTCGAGTTCGACGGCAAGCCTGGCAATGACAATCAGCCGTCGTCACCGACGGCGCCGCGCCTGCTTCCACACGGCGCGGCCCGCAGACGGGCCAGGGTCATTCATGAAAGGGGGGGAGAGGGCGCCTCTGCTCCCCTGCAAGCAGAAAATCGGTTTCCCCGTCCTTCCTCAGCACGGCCAGGGCCGCGCTCCGTGCAGGATCGACGCGGATCGGCGCCGACCCTCGGCTTCGCCTTCGGGCGGTGATCGGCAGTGAAGGCTATGCCGTCGAGGAGCCCGTTGCCTTATCTTGACAGTCTGCACCGACTCCCAGTGTCCTGCTGACGTCGATGCAACAGGACTGACGGAGGCGTTATCCAGGCCGGCCGCAGCGCTCCCACATAGCTGGCGGAGGCCGGCCTGGACAGCGCTGGGCAAGTTGAACTCCTTCGTTGATGCGGGCTCCCCGGATGGGGGGCCGGGGGAAGGTTGAACAACTTGTCCGTTGTTAGACTAGATGACACTTGTAGATTGGGTAGATTGGACACATGGCGCTCAAACGGATGGACAACGTAGGAATCGTCGTCGATGACCTCGGAGAGACGATTGATTTCTTTCGCGAGCTCGGCCTCGAGCTCGAAGGGCGGGCCACGATCGAAGGAGAATGGGCTGGACGTGTCACTGGACTGGGCGATCAGCGCGTCGAGATTGCCATGATGCGCACGCCGGACGGCCACGGCCGGCTCGAGCTCTCCCGCTTCCTCACGCCGCCTGCCGTCGCGGATCACCGCAATGCCCCGGTGAACGCTCTAGGCTACCTCCGCGTCATGTTCGCCGTGGACGACATCGACGAGACGCTTGAAAGGCTCCGCAAGCGCGGCGCGCAGCTCGTAGGCGAAGTAGTGCAGTTTAAAGACGCGTATCGGCTCTGCTACATCCGCGGGCCTGAAGGGCTTCTCATCGGACTCGCCCAAGAACTCAGCTGAGCGCAATACGAAGACAATGAGGAAGAGCGTCCATTGTCAGCGAGCGCGTCTCACAAAGGGTGGACAATGTAACGCCGGTTTCGAGCATCACCATTCAGGAGCGCCGATCAGCGGACGGCCTCGACACCCATGTTCCGATGATCCTCCGGGACGGGCACTTTACGATCCTGATCTGGATCGTTTCTTCCGTGACCTCCCACTCAACGGCGTTCGCTCCCGCCATTCGCTTCGTGCCTATGGCTATGACGTCCTTGTCTGGTTCGCTTCCTTTCGCACCGCCTTCACTGCGCAAATATTTCAGATAAGGGCTGGACTGTCAGGATATGTGGCCGAGCTCACTGCATCGTTTCTATGTGCCGACCTAGGCGTGGCGCATGATCCGCGCGACAACACAGCCGCCTATCTGGCGAGCTGGCTCGCTGTCCTTAAAAATGACAAGAGGGCCATCATCACGGCCGGTGCGAAACCGCAGGCCGCTGCTGAGTATCTCACCGCCCCTCCGGCCGCCGACAGGAAGCCCCAAGTCTTGCAGAGGCAAGCAGGTTAACCAGAGCGGCCACGACGAGGGCCTAGGTGGGCTTAGCTTCGCAGACATGGAGTCGCGATGTGGCCAATTTCCGATACGGATTCCGCCTATAAAATAGGCAAAAAAATACAATGCAGAGGGAATCATCGTTTCCGCTTGACATATATCAAAAATGAATGAGATGGTCATAATCATACAAAATATGCATTTAGGTGGTCATGGAAACTCGAGATCTCCAGACCTTTCTTGCGGTTGCTGCCAGCGGTAGCATTACCAAGGCCGCCGATATGCTCGGGCGTTCCCAGCCTGCGGTGACACGCACCATTCAGGATCTCGAGGCCGAGCTCGGCTTCGAATTGCTGCACCGGGTCGGTCGACGGGTGCAGTTGTCTGAAGAGGGCGTCGCCTTCGAGGAGGAAGCGCGGCGCTTGCTGATGTCTTTCACCGAACTTGCAGCGCGGGCCAAGACGATCGCCGCCGGCAAGGGGCGGATCCTGCAGATCGTCACAACCTCTGCGATCGGGACTGGCTTGATCCCGACGGCCATGGCCGAGCTCCAGGGTGCCGAACTTCCGCACGAGACGCATCTCGGGCAGTTTCTCCCCTCGATCGTCGCCCAGGAAGTGCGCTGCGGGCGGGCCGAGATCGGGTTTTCAAGCCTGCCGCTCGATACGCCCGGTCTGGATGTCTTGCGGCTCTATTCGGCGCCGGATGTTGTTGCCGTCCGCGAGGACGATGCGCTGGCTGAACGCGATGTCGTGCCGCTTTCGACCTTTGCCGGTCGTCGCCTCGTCACGATGCTCAATCCGCTGCGTTTTCAGTTGCACATCGCCCGGGCACTGGCGGCCCGCGGCATCGAGACCGGCCCGGTGATCCGGACCAATATTTCCTACGGCGCGTTGCAGATCGTGCGTCAGACAGGTGTCGCGGCAATCATCGACCCCGTCACGGCCTATGGCCTGAGCCTGCCTGGCGTCGTCATTCGCCCGATCGATGTGACCGTCCCGTTCTATTGGGGCGTTCTGGCTGCCGAAAAACAGCCACTTCGCCCGGTCGCGCAGGCGTTGATGGATGCAGTCGAAGCGGTGGCGGAGCGGTCGATCGCCGGTTTCAGGAGACTCGATCCGGGCTTGGCCGGCCAATTGGTGACCGGTCCTGCATCGGGCACAAATCACGGAACTGGGATATGAAGCATACCCCCACCCCGCCAGTGTCGACGGGCCTTGCTGCGCTCGAAGCACAGCTTGCGCAGGATCTCGACTTTCTTGAGCTGCCCGCCAAGCCTTGGGTCCCCGAGCGTTCGTACGATGGCGTGCCGGTTCGTGACGTCGTCGTCATCGGTGCCGGCATGTGCGGAGTTGCGGCCACGGCAAAGCTCGTGCTGACCGGGATCACCAACGTCGTCGCCTACGATGCGGCTCCGGCCGGGCTCGAAGGACCATGGGTAACGTTTGCCCGCATGCAAACGCTTCGGTCACCGAAGACCCTGCACGGTCCGTCGCTCGGCCTGCCGCAGCTGACGTTCCGCGCCTGGTTTACCGCGCAGTGGGGCGTTGAGGCCTGGCAGTCGCTGGACAAGATTCCCAGGGGCCAGTGGATGGATTACCTGGTCTGGTACCGCAAAATTCTCGCTCTGCCGGTGCGCAACAGCGTGCGCATGACCGGCATTGCGCCCGCCGGTGATCTGATTGCGATCGATATCGAGGGCGCCGAAACGGGCCGGGTTCTAACCCGTCGTCTGGTTCTGGCCACAGGTCGGTCCGGTCTCGGCGGTTTTGCCGTGCCCGAGTTCCTCAAGGGTATCGATGGCACCTATTGGGCTCATTCTGCCGACGACATCGATTTCGACGCGCTGAAAGGCAAGCGCGTTGCGGTGATCGGCGCAGGCGCCTCGTCCATGGACAATGCCGCAACGGCACTTGAGGCGGGCGCTGGCGCTGTCGACATGTTGATCCGGCGCAAGGAAATGCCTCGCATCAACAAGCTGACCGGCATCGGCAGCCAGGGTGTTGTACTCGGCATGCATCACTTGCCCGATGCCTGGAAGTGGAAATTCTTCGACTACACTGCCTCGACCCAGACGCCGCCGCCGCGTTCATCGACGCTTCGGGTGTCTCGCCACGCAAATGCCCGGTTCTTTCTCGACTGCGGCATAGTCGCGGTAAAGGAAGATGCGGCAGGCCTGCTGATTGAAACCACGCAAGGGCCGATGCGCTACGACTTCCTGATCGCGGCAACCGGCTTTTCAAACGACTTCGAAGGCCGCCCGGAGTTTGCAGCGCTCGCTCCACATATCCGCAGTTGGTCTGATGGTCGGTATACGCCAGAAATGGGGCCGGCTCGTAAGGGCATGTCGGAGGCACCCGATCTCGGTCCTGCCTTCGAGTTCCAGGAACGTGTCCCCGGTTCCTGCCCGATGCTGGCGCATATCCACTGCTTCAACGACGCCGCCATGCTGACCCACGGCAAGGTCTCCGGCGATATCCCGGCAGTCAGTGCCGGTGCTGACCGTCTGGTCCGCGGCATTGCTGCATCGCTGTTTGCCGAAGACGTCGAAACCCACTTCGCCAATCTGGTGGCTTACGACACCCCCGAACTCCAGGGCGACGAATGGGTCGATTCAACACCCTTGCTACAGAAGGAGACCGCGTTGTGATCGACGCCATGGACAAGGCTGCCGGTCTTTCACCGGACGATGCTCTTTTCAGCGCACGGCGGTTTCGGCCGGAATTCGTGCAGGGGGCGGAGGAATGTCTCCTCTCTGTATTGCTGCCGGCAAACGATCACGGGCTCGCGGCAAGTTTGCGGGTTGCTCTGGCCCGTCGCATGGCCGCCCTGAATGCCGACCAGGCCCTGATGGTCGAATACAATGCACAGCTGGCTGACCTTGATCCGACGGAGCAGCTTCTGGCCCTGGCCCAGGGAGCAACGGATCTGGACGAACCGTTGGCGACCATCGCCCGTCATGTCGATCTGATCACGCTGACGCCGAACAAGGCAGAGGCGAGCGATATCACCCGGCTTGCGCAGGCCGGACTGAACAATCCGCAGATCGTCGCACTCTCCGAATTGATTGCCTTCGTCAACTTCCAGACGCGGGTGGCGACCGGCTTGCGATTGATGAGGTCGGCATGATTTCCTCGGTTCGCCTGAAGCCGCTGACCTGGCATCCGCACATCGCACCGGTCGAGCTTTCCGAGGCCACGACCGAACAGCTCGATGCGATGAAGGTCACGCCATCTGCCAAGAAGGTTTCGGAATATGTGCGCACGCTTGTACATGATCCCGAGAGCTATGTTGCCCGCACCGTGTTGTTCAATGCGATCATGTATGTCGAAGGCGGGCTTGCCCGTCCCGATCGCGAGCTTGGCGCATTGGGCGCCTCGATCGTCAATGGCTGCAAATTCTGTGCCGTTGTTCACGCCCGCCGGCATGCAGAGCTGACCAACAGCGATGATTTGGTCACCGCACTTTATCTCGACAAACCCGAAGCGCTCGGGCCACGCGATGCGGCAATCTACAGCCTTGCCCGTCGCCTATCAGCGGCGCCATCGCAGGCGACGGCGGACGATATCGCCTCGCTACGATCCGTCGGCATGGATGACATCGAGATCATCGACCTGATCCACGCCATCTCGATCTTCGGCTGGGCAAACCGGCTGATGCACGTTCTCGGCCATGCCGAGAGCGGGTGATGACGTTGCATACCGTCAAGGCACCCGTCTCACACCCGAAAGGACACCAACCAGATGCTTGAACTCAAAGATTTAAAGCTGTCCTACGGAAGCGCACAGATCCTGAACGGCGTCAATCTCTCGGTGAAACGCGGTGACGTGGTCTCGATCATCGGCCCGAGTGGCACTGGCAAGACCACGCTGCTGAGGTGCATCAACTACCTGGCTAAGCCGGCATCTGGAACTATCACGTTTGATCAGATTCGGATGGATTACCGGCGTGCAGACAAGACCGCGGTCCAGGCGATCCGGCTCCGGACCGCCATGGTCTTTCAGCAATTCAACGTCTTCAAGAACATGACGGTCATTCAGAACGTGATGGATCCACTTGTGGTGGTGCAGCGCAAGTCCAAGGACGAGGCGCGTGAAATCGCTCTGCAAGAGCTTGAACGAGTCGGCCTCTCCGCGAAGCGAGACAGCTACCCGTCGCAGCTCTCAGGCGGCCAGCTCCAGCGCACCGGCATCGCACGTGCGTTGGCGGTTCGACCGGATATGATGCTCTTCGACGAACCCACCTCATCGCTGGATCCTGAACTCGTTGGTGAAGTTTTGAAGGTGATCAAAGATGTCACCTCGTCAGGAATTACTTCGCTCCTTGTGACCCACGAGATGCAATTTGCAAAGAACATCTCAAACCGAGTCGTCTTCATGGATCGGGGCGTCGTCGCTGCCGACGGCAGCCCGACTGAAATCTTCGATTCGCCTTCCAGCCCGCGCCTTGCCCAATTCCTCAATTCTGAACGCACACTCCAGTAGAAAGGATACCTGAGAAATGTCTTCAATCAGATCAACTTTGCGCCGTCGGTTCGGCATCGCCGTCGTTGGCGGCATCGCAATTGCCCTTGCAACCGCAGTCGGATCCTATGGTCAGGACACGACCGTCCGGACCATCAAGATTGCGACAGCGGCAGAATCCAAGCCGCTGTCGTGGGGCGCGATCGGCACTGAACCGCAAGGATATGAGCCCGACGTCCTGAGAGCGATCAACGCAAAGCTGCCCCAGTACAAGTTCGAAATGGAAGGCGCCGCGGATATTGCGCAGGAGACCGGCCTCGCCACCGGGAAATACGACATGGCGTCCGGTGGCTACTACAGGGCGCCCGCACGCGAAAAGCAGTTCCTCATTCCGGACAACCCCTTGGGTGCCAGTCTGATGAAGATCTATAGCCGCAAGGATAGCAACATCAACGGAATGAAAGATCTGGTCGGCAAGCAGATCGTGCCCGTCACGGCCGGCGGCGGTGTCTACAAGTTTGTCACCAAGTGGCAGCAAGAGAACCCAGGCTACAAGATCGACATCACCGCATCGAGCGCCGGTGTCCCGTACCCGGATCGCCTGAAGGAAGTCCAGAACGGCAAGTACGACGCGCTGGTTCTGCCGTCGAATCTGGGTGAGCAGACCGTCATCGACAATCAGAAACTCGACATCAAGGCGAGCGAGCCGGTCTCCATCAACAACACCTACCTGTTGATTCACAAGTCGGATGAAAACAAGGCCCTGGTTGACGACGTGAACAGGGTGCTCAAAGAGCTGAGGGACGACGGTACGTTGAGCAAGCTCTCGCAGAAGTGGTTCGGCGAGGACGTCACGACCTACATGAAGTAGCGAAAGCTGACCCTAAACGAGTCGTTGTATGGTCAACGTCAAGGCTGAAAGTGCAAGAAGGAGTGTTTCGAAGTGGATCTTAATACAATGATTCCCGAGCTACTCTCGGCCTTGCCGCTGACGCTCGCGATTATGTTTGTGGCCCTCATCGTCGGCTTCTGCCTGGCTTTGATCGCGACGACATTCCGGGTTCGCAGGGTACCAGTGATCAGTCAATTGGCCGATCTCTACGTATCCTATGCCCGCAGTGTTCCCGTCGTGCTCCAGTTGTTCGTCGCGTTCTACGGGCTTCCCTTGCTGGTAAGCCTGTTCGGCGTCGAAGATTTCCTCTCGGCTACGATAGCTGCGATGGTGGGATTGAGCCTCTATCACGGAGGATATCTGTCAGAGGTCATGCGGCCGGCATACCTGGCCGTCGATCGTGGCCAGCATGATGCGGCGGACAGTCTGGGATATACCTTTCGACAGAAGGTCACGCGCATCGTGGGCCCACAGGCCGTGTACATCGCATTGCCGGGCTACGGAAACTCTATCATCTACCTGATCCACAATGTTGCGCTGGTCATGTACATCGGGGCCGCGGACGTGATGGCAACGGCGCATTTGGTCATGGAGCGAGACTATAACCAGTACCAGTTCGAAACCTATGTCGTGCTGGCGGTGATCTATTCGTTGCTGTGTCTGATTGCGTGGCTCATCGTGCGCTTCTTCGAGCTTCGCTCCTCGAAGTTCGCACCGAAAGCGGCGGCGCCAGCTAAGATCACGATCATGGCGAGCGTCTGATCGAAGAGAGGGTCATCATCCTATGTTTGATATCGATGTTTTGCTCCCGGACCTGTGGAGCATCCTGGGCGCGGTGCCCGTGACGCTCGCTATGGCGCTCACGATCTTCGTCTTCGCGACGATCATCGGCAGCCTGTTTGCGCTCATTGAACATAGACGGGTACCCGTACTGCGAGAACTCGTAGTGGCGTACAAGGTCGCCTTCAAAGGCGTCCCAATGGTGGTCGTGATCTTCCTCGCATATTACGGTCTCCCCCCGGCACTCCAGTTCCTGGCGTCACTGGTTGGGGTAAAGTTCAACGCCCACGCAACCCCTAACTGGGTCATCCTCATCGTTGCGTTGACCGCTTGTGTGGCTGCGTTCCAAGCGGAGATTGTAAAGGGAGCCCTGAACTCCTTTGACACCGGCCAAGCAGATGCGGCCCACTCGTTAGGTTACAAAAGCAGCCAGCTGTTCCGGCGGATCCTGCTTCCTCAGGTGATCGTCGCGGCGATTCCGGACCTCGCCAACTCGTTCATGGTTATCATGAAGGCGCTTTCTCTTGGGTTTGCAATTGAGGTTGTCGATATCTTTGCGCAGGCCCAGTTGACCGCTGCGCTGAACTTCTACTACCTCGAAGCCTTTGTGATTGCCGTGGTGATCTACATGGTGATTGCCTATATCGTCACACATATCGCCGACAGGACGGAGCGAGCCCTTAGGGTACGGACCTAAGGGTAGCCTCGTAGCAACTGTCTAGAACACGTTCAGGCGTCTCAGATTCGGAGTGGGATTCGCGGCTGGGCTGAGGCGTGCGAGTCTTTGTCGCGGAGCGGCGGAAGATGAGGATGGCACGGGCTTACAGTCAGGATTTGCGGATCAGACGCGATCCAGGAACTCAAGCACTCGGATGGTGAGTAGCGCGGTCGCATCCGCGTCATACGACGGGAGCGAACTGTCGGCGAAGTAGTGCTGATCGCCGGAGTACAGGAAAAGCTCCGCGTCCTCGACCTTCTCCACGATCTCGCGGGCGGCGTCGATGTCGCCCTCGCCGACAAAGATCGGGTCGTTTTCCATGCCGTGAATCTGGACCGCGACGCCGTCTGGCCAGGGTCCGAAGGCCCACTCGCCACTGATCGGCAGGCAAGAGTAGAAGAGCAGGGCTCCGCGGGCTCCGGGCCGTGTCTGTGCCAGCTTCTGCGCCGGCAGCACACCGAACGAGAACCCGGCATAGACGAGCTCGGGAGGCAGTTCGTCGGCGACGCGGACGCCGCGCTCCCGCATGTCGTCGAATCCGATCTCACCGATGTAGGCGAGACCCTCATCGATGCTCTGGAACGTGCGTCCGTCGAACAGGTCAGGCGTGTGCACGATGTGATCGGTGGCTCGCAAGTCGTCGGCGAACGCGCGCACACCCGGGGTCAGCCCCTGTGCGTGGTGGAACAACAAGACCTCGGCCATACGGAGCCTCCGGGTGGGATGGTCGGGCGCACGTTCGGGCACCCTACCGCGTCATCGCCTTGCCGGGAAGTGTGCGGACACGTTACAGAAGTAACGTCGGCGACCCCGAACATCGACGATCAGACCGTGAACCGGAAGGTGGGACAGAACAGCGCTTACGAAGATTCGACTGCATAAGCTGGCTCATCGCAGTTTGCTCAGATCCACCGGACGATTGTTGATGATCGCTTCCATCGAAAAGAAGCCCGTCACCGTCGCAAGGTCGAAGTTCGTGATCAGCTTCTGATAGAACGCATCGTAGCCGGACATGCCTTTCGTCACGACCTTGATCAGATAGTCCCACTCCCCGCCGATCCGATAGAAATCGATCACCTCCGGCAGCCGTTCGACATGAGCACGGAAGCCTTCACTCCATTCCTTGGAATGGTGGCGAGTGCGGATCATCACGAAGACGGTCAGGTCGAGCCCCAGCGCTTGGAGATCGATATCGCTGTGCGATCCGCGTATCAGACCGAGAAAGTGGAGGCGCTGGAGCCGCCGCCAGCAAGCATTTTGAGAGAGACCGACCTTCTCCGCCAGATCACGCTGCGAGAGGTTCGCGTCGATCTGCATGGCCGTCAGAATCTTCATATCAAATGCGTCAATTTTCTTTAGTTCACCGTTCATTTGACACGTCTTTTGCAGAAATTCGCAGAAAATAGGTGAATTTTTTGACCGTGGAGCAGGTTACGATCTGTGTCAATATCCGAGCCAAGGAGAATGACCGTGGACGCTGCTCGCCTAGCGGTAAGACAGACCGAAACCCCGCTTTCCCAGTTCCGCCAGAGTCTGAAAAAGGCCGGCGTGACTGGAGACCTTCGAGCTGGGCTCGTCGGGTCGACCGCGAAAATAGTTGGGCCGTACGGGAAAAAAGACCTGGTTTACGCCGACTATGTCGCATCCGGCCGCGCACTCCACCAGATCGAGCGCTTCGTTCTGGAGGAGGTGCTCCCCTACTACGCCAACAGTCACACGGAAGCCTCCTACTGCGGAGGATTCATGACCCGGATGCGGCGGGAGGCACGCGAACTGATCGGTGGGTTCTGCGGGGCCACCGAACGGCATGCCGTGATCTTCACCGGCTCCGGCGCGACGTCGGGGATAAACCGGCTCGTTAAGCTCTTCGGCGTCGCTGAAGCCGCCGCCGCGGGCAAGGGCGCTCGGATCATTATCGGCCCCTACGAGCATCACTCCAACATTTTGCCCTGGCGGGAAAGCGGAGCAGAGATTGTTGAAATCGCCGAGCATCCGTCCGGCGGGCCTGACCTGTCCCTTCTCAAAGATGCGCTCCGCGACGGATCGCCAGATCTGACGATATGCACGCTGTCTGCTGCATCGAACATCACGGGTATCACCAGCGATGTCGCGACGATCACCACGATTGTGAAGGCTGCCGGTGCAAAGATGATCTGGGACTATGCGGGCGCGGGCCCCTATGTGCCGATTTCCATGTCGCCCGCCCCCGATGCAGAGATCGACGCCATCGTTGTTTCGCCTCACAAGTTCATCGGCGGTCCCGGTGCCTCCGGGATCTTGATCCTTCGTCGCGACGGACTTTCGACAAAAAAACCGTCATGGCCAGGTGGCGGGACGGTGAAGTTCGTGTCGCCGCAGACACACGATTACAGCGATAGTCTTGAGGCCCGCGAGGAAGCCGGCACGCCGAACGTGGTCGGCGACATACGAGCCGCGCTGGCGTTCATGGTCAAGGATGCGATCGGGCTTGATGCGATGGTAACGCGCAATCGCGAGCTTGCGCAGCGTGCATTCCGCGCTTGGAAAGACGTGCCGCACCTGGAGCTCCTCGGTCTATCCGACCCTGACCGGCTGCCGTTTTTTTCCTTCCGGGTGAAAAACGGAAAGGGCGGCTACGTCCACCAGCAGTTGATCACGCGCATGCTGAGCGACCGATTCGGTATCCAGGCTCGCGGTGGCTGCGCCTGTGCCGGGCCATACGTCCACCGACTGCTGTCGATCGATGACCAGCAGTCCGAGGAGATCAGGCAAGCCATTCTCTCCGGAGACGAAATCAAAAAACCCGGGTTCATCCGGCTGAATTTCAGCGTCCTGCTACCCGACGAGAAGGTACAGTTCATTCTCGATTCAGTGGCGCAGATTGCGGCCGATGCAACGACCTTCGAACCCGACTACGACGTCGATCCGAGCCGGGCGATATTCTTTCCGCGAGCCGCAGCCAAAGATGCCACAGCCTATGCAAAAGCCTGAAGTCGCTGGGTTCTACGATGCTCGCACGGGCAGCATCCAGTATGTCGTTGCATGCCCAAATACGCGTAAATGCGCCATCATCGACCCGGTGCTCGATTTTGACGAGAAGTCTGGCTCGACAACAACGACAAATGCGGACGTCATCCTCCACTATGTCAACAGCCACGATCTGAAGCTCGAGTGGATTCTGGATACCCATCCGCATGCAGATCACTTTTCGGCCGCACGTTACCTCAAGTCACACACCGGCGTGCCGACAGCGATCGGCGAGCATGTGAAGGAAGTGCAGCAGATCTGGCAACAGATCTATAACTGCCCGGATCTCGCGTGCAACGGCTCACAATGGGATCGGCTGTTTTGCGACGGCGAGACGTTCAACATTGGCGAGTTAGAAGCCCGCGTCATGCACTCGCCAGGACACACATTGGCGTCGATCAGCTATGTCATCGGCGATGCAGCGTTCATTCACGACACACTTTTCATGCCCGACAGCGGCTCCGCCCGCGCAGATTTTCCAGGCGGAAGTGCAGCCAACCTGTGGCAGTCGATTCAGGACATTTTGAGCCTGCCCGACCAGACCCGCCTCTTCACCGGGCATGACTATATGCCGGGAGGGCGCCAGGCTCTGTGGGAAAGTTCGGTGGCGGAGCAGAAAGAAAATAACCCGCATGTCGCCGGCCAATCACAGAGCGACTTCATCAGACTTCGAGAGGCCCGCGACAGGACATTGCCGATGCCAAAGCTCATTTTGCATGCCCTGCAAGTCAATATCCGCGGAGGGGAACTGCCTCAGGTCGAGGAAAATGGCCGCCGTTATCTGAAGATCCCGCTCGACGCGCTGCCAGGATCGGTCTGGGGTTCGTAACGAAGTGGATGGTTCTCTCCCAGCAGTTCCTGCTCGCGATCGGTTCAGGATCACTGTCTGGACATTAGGGGCCGAAGCGCTCGCATCGCCCCATCCGCTACAATGACTCAGCCAGGACCGTCATCCGTCCCGCCTTGATGCGGGGCCAAGCGGACGGGCGTCTCGACTCGATCTGTCCGCAGCTGCAGACCGGTTTCAGCGTTCCCGGCCGTCGGCCCGAATCGGCGGACGCAAGGTTGGGCCGATGTGATTTCAAGCATCGGCGGCGAGGTGCAGGCGACTGGGCGAATGTCACCGCCTATTTCTTGAAGGTGCGAAGGCTATCCTCTCTGCTCGCCAAGTGGAGGGCAAGTAGGGAGGTGATTGCACTCGATGCGAGCATCTACAATACTGACGTTAAACGCGCAACTTCGCGTGGCGAGGCGTTCACACCTCAACCTTACCAGCCGCCCAATGGCCAGGGACGACACGACAATGTCGAGGGCGCAAGCCTGAAGACCGTGGCTCATTTCTGCGTGGGTTTCAACGTCCGGCTTCGCGGCAATCCCGCTGCCCGCGCCGGACGGCCCGCGGGAGGTTTTTGGCGCTGCGCCTTTCCCTTCCCATTTGTGCGGCGCCGCCCATTGCTGCTGGCAGGCGAAAGCCATGTGAGGTATGTCATAGTTTCGTATTGAGGAGAAAAGGTACCATCGTTCCGTTTCGACATAAGGGAGGAAAGCAGTGCCTAATCCCCAACGCGATGTCCGTGGTTATCTGGTCAGCTATGGCGGGCTCTTGGGAACCCGAGTTGAACTGTTTGAGGCCGACGGCGAATGGTTCGTGCACGTGGTCGAAGATGACGAAGAGCGCACCTACTCCTTCGCACTGAAATCTTTCGCCCTAGCCTTCGCGGAGGGCCAGAGGATGCGCATAAAGCCTCCTTCGATCGTGCGGCTGGAGCGCAACTCATCTCTCCTGTTCGGACATGCCCGGATCACGCCGGTGAACGATCGCTTTTAGGACCGCCTCATAGACACGCCCCCAGGTTTCCTCAGCCGGCGACCGCGCGCCGCGGGTTAGGCCGGCGCATCTATCCTCAATCCTCCGATAGAGCTGTATCCGCATTTTAACTAATGTAGGGCATCGTTAGTAGCGTCCTACAAACGCTCGGGGAGAGTGGAATGGCTGACCTTATTGAGGAGGATGAACTTCCCAAAGCCAGCCTATTTAAACGCTGGCAGGCAATTGCTCGGGCGACAATCCTATTCGTCCCGCCGATCATTTCGATAGGGTGTGCCATCACGGTCGGTTATTTCACGTATATGATTGCCAACAAAAAGCCGCCCTCAACGTGCTCGACGGCACCGTGATCGGCAAGAACATGCAGCGACACCGCCATCAGGAGTTCATCCGCTTCCTCAACGCCATCGACGCGCAAGTGCCGGCCGGCAAGGCCGTCCACGTCATCCTCGACAACTACGCCGCTCACAAGCACCCCAAAGTGCGTGCCTGGCTCGATCGCCATCAGCGCTTCACCTTCCACTTCACGCCGACCTCGTGCTCGTGGCTCAACGCGGTCGAAGGCTTCTTCGCCAAATTGTCGAAGCGTCGTCTCAAGCGAGGCGTCTTCCACTCCGTCGTCGACCTTCAGGCGGCAATCAACCGCTTCCTCGTCGAGCACAACCAGAAACTCAAACCTTTTCTAGATAGTGGCTGAGCACTCTAAGCGCCCCAGACAACCGCCTGCTCATGGCGCTTGATGAGGTGCTTGAGATTGTCGAAGCTCTGGCGGATGTGCCGGGCGAAAGCATCTACGGCGGGCGCACGCGGCGTATCGGCAAGCCTGAGCAGACCGAGCGCCCGCTCAGGATGCGGAATGGCCACCGGAAGCGCCGTAATCGACTTCTCCTTGCGAAATGCGAAGACGACGCTATGTGGCAGCACGGTCAGCGCGTCGGTTTCCTTCATGTAGTTGATGGCGCTGGTCAGCGAGCCGCCGGAATAGCGGATTTTTATCTCCGTGGCGCCGAGCGACAGCAGCAAGCTGCGCAGATCCTCGAGCAGCGGGCTGCCGGGCGGCGGCGCTATCCAGGGATAGTCGAGCAGGTCGCCGGTCTTCAACTTGCGCCGCAGCAGCAACGGATGCGTTGCGCGACAGGCGACGACATTGCGGCCGGGCAGGATCTCGCGGAATTCCATGCCCGACCCTTCTTCCAAGATGTCGATCGGACACACGGCAAGATCGATGCGGTCGGCGTTGATCGCGGCGCGCAAATCCGAGAGATAGCCGTAGCTCTGGTCGACACGCACATCCGGATAGGCGTTCTGGAAATCGGCGATCATGCCGGAGATCAGCGCATCCATGAAGAATGGCGTGCCGCCGACCCGCACCACGCCCGATCGTCCCTGGCTGAAATTGGCGACGATATCCGAAGCCTTGCGCGATGCCGCCAGCATGACCTGGCCATGATCGGCGAGCGCCCGGCCGAGCGGCGTCGGCTGCAACGGCCGGCGGCCTTTGAGGAACAGCGGCTCGCCCAGCCGCTTCTCCAGCATCGACAAAGTGCGCGAGACGGCCGGCTGCGACAGGCCGATCAACGCCGCGCCCTCGGTGACCCCACCGGCCTGGACCACCGCCGCGAGCTGAATTAGATGCCTTTCGTCAAGCTTCATAACGATATGATATGTTAATCTGAGGAGAAATCATCATCTTCCTGCACGGCCTGCGTTATGGTTCCCCACGAGGTAAAAACCGGGGAGGACCATGGCGCAGGCCGGCACATCATCGTTCAATGAGACCAACTCGTCAGAACTGGTCGCCCAGCGCCTGCTCAGGGCCAAGGCCGGGCCTCTGCCGCAATTCCTGGCCAGCGTCGTCGACCATCTCCACCAGATCGTTCGGGAAACCCGCCCCACCGCTGCTGACTGGCGGCAAGCCATCGCCTTCCTCACCGAAATCGGCCACGCCAGCGATGAGAAGCGGCAGGAATGGGTTTTGCTCTCAGATCTGCTCGGCGTCACCGCGCTCGTCGAGGAGATCAATTCACGCCGCCCGAAGGGTGCGACGCCCAACACCGGGCGCGGGCCGTTCTATCGCGCCGATGCGCCACGGCTGCCGCTCGGCGCCGACATCTGCCTCGACGGCGTCGGTGCGCCGCTGACTGTCTCAGGGCGCGTCGCCGATCTCGACGGCATGCCGATTGCAGGCGCGACGGTCGAAACCTGGCAGGCGAATTCGCAAGGGTTCTACGAGAACCAGCAGCCCGATTTGCAGCCGGAATTCAACCTGCGCGGCGTCTTCACCACGGACCGAGAGGGGCGCTTCCACTACCGCACGGTCAAGCCCGCTGGCTACGGCGTGCCCGACGACGGGCCGGTCGGCCAATTGCTCGGCCGCATCGGCTATCCGCTCAGCCGGCCGGCACATCTGCACTTCCTCATCCGCGCCGACAATTTCGAGACGCTGACAACGCAAGTGTTCGAGCGTGGCGACCCGCGCCTCGATGAGGACGCTCTGTTCGGCGTCAAGCCGGAACTGGTCGGCGACTTCAACCACGTCACTGGGCAAGGCCGCGAAAGCTGGGCGCTCGACTTCGGCTTCGTCATGGTTATGGCCCGCAAGGGGAGCCGGGCGGCATGACGCAAGCCTTCACCTATTCCGGCAGCCCGGCGCATATCGTGTTCGGCAATGGCGCCTCGGCCGATGTCGCAAGCTGGGTCGAAAAACTCGGCTGCAAACGCGCGCTGGTGCTGTCGACGCCGCACCAGGCGGCCGATGGCGAGGCGCTGGCGAAGACGCTTGGAACGCTGGCGGCAGGCACCTTTTCGGGTGCGGCCATGCACACGCCGGTCGAAGTGACCGAAGCGGCGATGGCCAAGGCGAAGGAAGTCGATGCAGACTGTGTCGTCGCGCTCGGTGGCGGCTCGACCACGGGCCTCGGCAAGGCGATCGCCTGGCGCACAGATCTGCAGCAAATCGTCATCCCGACCACCTATGCCGGCTCCGAGGTGACACCTATCCTCGGCCAGACCGAAGGTGGCGTGAAGACCACGCTGCGCGACCCAAAGATCCTGCCGGAAGTGGTGATCTACGATCCGGAGCTGACAGTAGGCTTGCCAGTCGCGATGAGCGTCACCTCCGGCCTCAACGCCATGGCGCACGCGGCCGAGGCGCTTTATGCGCAGGACCGCAATCCAGTGTCGACGCTAATGGCGACCGAAGGGCTGCGCGCGCTGAAGGCCGCGCTGCCTGCTTTGGTGAAGGAGCCGAAGAACCTCGATGCCCGCGGCGACGCGCTTTACGGCGCCTGGCTGTGCGGCACGGTGCTCGGCACCGTCGGCATGGCGCTGCACCACAAGATCTGCCACACGCTGGGCGGTTCCTTCGACATGCCGCATGCCGAGACCCATGCGGTAATGCTGCCGCACACGATCGGCTTCAACGCCGCCGCCGTGCCTGAACTGCTCCAGCCGGTCGCCGACATTTTCGGCGGCAGCGCCGGTGGCGGCCTCCACGATTTCGCCAAATCCATCGACGCGCCGCTGACACTGAGCGAACTCGGCCTCAAGCAGGCAGACCTCGACCGCGCCGCCGGGATCGCCACGCAAAATCCATACTGGAATCCGCGGCCCTTCGACCGCGCCGCAATCCGCGCCCTGTTGCAGGACGCGTGGGAGGGAAGACGCCCGCAGGACTGAAGACGAGCAAAGCTGAAGGTAACAAAGGGAGGAACAGCAATGATCACCAGACGCGAATTCATCAGGAACACCGCCGCGACCGGTGTGCTTGCCGGCACATCGGGCCTCGCCATGCCGGCGATCGCGCAGAATGCGCCGATCAAGCTCGGCTATGTCAGCCCGCAGTCGGGCCCGCTGGCGGCCTTCGCCGAAGCCGACAAGTTCATCATCGATGGTTTCCTTGCCGCCACCAAGGCTGCCGGCCTCAACTATGAGGTCGTGGTCAAGGATAGCCAGTCGAACCCCAACCGCGCGGCGGAAGTCGCCAAGGAACTGATCGTCAACGACAAGGTCAATCTGATGCTTGTCGCCTCGACGCCGGAGACCACCAACCCGGTCGCCACCACTTGCGAGGCCGAGGAGGTGCCATGCTTGTCGACAGTGGCGCCATGGCAACCCTGGTTCATCGGCCAGCAAGGCAATCCCGGCGACCCGGCCTCGTGGAAGCTGTTCAACTACGCCTACCATTTCTTCTGGGGGCTGGAGGACGTCATCGCCGTGTTCACCAACATGTGGGCGCAGGTCGAGACCAACAAAAAGGTTGGCGGCCTGTTCCCCAATGACGGCGACGGCAACGCCTGGGGCGACGGCACGGTGGGCTTCCCTCCGGTGCTGGCCAAGGGCGGTTACGGGCTGACCGACACCGGCCGCTACCAGAATCTGACCGATGATTTTTCGGCGCAGATCAACGCATTCAAGGGCGCCTCCTGCGAGATCATCACCGGCGTGATGATCCCGCCCGACTTCACCACCTTCTGGAACCAGGCCAAGCAGCAGGGTTTTACGCCCAAGGTGGCGTCGATCGGCAAGGCAATCCTGTTCCCGCAGTCGGTCGAGGCGCTTGGCAAATCCGGCCACAATCTGTCGTCGGAAGTCTGGTGGACGCCCAACCATCCGTTCAAGTCGTCGTTGACCGGCGAAAGCTCGGCGCAGGTCGCCGAAGGCTTCACCAAGGCCACCGGCCGGCAGTGGACGCAGCCGATCGGCTTCGTCCATGCGCTGTTCGAAATCGCCGTCGATGTGATGAAACGAGCTGAGGAAGCCGGCGACGGCGACAAGGTGGCGGCGGCAATCGCCGCGACCAAGCTCGACACGCTGGTCGGGCCGATCGCCTGGGACGGTGGCAAGCTGCCGCCCTTTGCCGCCAAAAACGTCGCCAAAACGCCCCTGGTCGGCGGCCAGTGGCGGCTGAAGGACGATGGCGGCTATGATCTCGTCATCACCGACAACAAGACCGCGCCTGACATTCCGACAGGCGGGACGATGGAAACGATAAGCTGAGCTGTTTGAACGAAGGCCGCTCCTCGCCGGTTTGTTTACCGGTGGGGAGTGAACCCGCAACCGCAGTAACTTGACCCATGTCCATCCTCGCACTTTCCAATGTCACGAAACGCTTCGGCGCACTGACGGTCGCCGAAGCGGTTTCGTTCGAGCTGCGGCAGGGCGAAGCGCTCGGCATCATCGGGCCGAACGGCGCCGGCAAGTCGACATTGTTCAACCTGATCACCGGCAACATCGCTGTCGACGCCGGCACTATCCGCTTCGACGGCCAGGACGTGACCCGCCTGCCGCCGATGCAACGCTGCTTTGCCGGCGTCGGCCGCTCCTTCCAGATCCCGCAGCCATTCGAGAAGCTGACCGTGTTCGAGAACCTGCTGGTGGCCGGCGCCTTCGGGGCGCGAAAGACGGAGGCCGAGGTTGGCGACCGGTGCGCCGAAATCCTGCTCGAGACCGGGCTGATCGAGCGCGCCAACCATCCGGCCGGAGGCTTGAGCCTGCTGCAGCGCAAACGGCTGGAGCTGGCACGCGCGCTGGCGACCGAGCCCAAGGTGCTGTTGCTGGACGAGATCGCAGGCGGCCTGACTGAAGGCGAATGCGGCCTGCTGGTGGAAACCATCCGCACGATCCACAAAGGCGGCATGTCGATCATCTGGATCGAGCATGTGCTGCACGCGCTGAACTCGGTGGTCGAGCGGCTGCTGGTGCTCAATTTCGGCAAGATCATCGGTATGGGCACGCCCGACACCGTCATGGCGTCGCGCGAGGTCCGCGAGATCTATCTCGGGATCGAAGTCTGATGGCGCTGCTCGAAACCAAGGGACTGACGGCGAGCTACGGCGACTTCCAGGCGCTATTCGGCGTCGACATTGCGCTCGATCCAGGCGAGACGATCGCCATTATCGGCGCCAACGGCGCCGGCAAGACAACGCTGATGCGTTCGATCGCGGGCATATTGGCCAACCAGCCGAACGCCGTGCTGTTCGACGGCGAGGCGATCGGTGCCCTGCCGGCCCCCGACATCGTCGCGCGCGGCATCGCCATGGTGCCGGAGGGGCGAAAACTGTTTCCCTCGCTCAGCGTCGAGGAGAACCTGCTGATCGGCCGCTATGGCCGCGCCGTTGCCGGGCACTGGAGCCTTCAGACCGTTTACGAGCTGTTCCCGATCCTGAAGGAGCGGCGCGGAAATCCCGGCACCGCGCTGTCCGGTGGCCAGCAGCAGATGGTGGCGATCGGCCGGGCGCTGATGTCCAACCCGCGCGTGCTTTTGTGCGACGAGATCAGCCTTGGCCTGGCGCCGGTCGTCATCAAGGATATCTACGCTGCCTTTCCGCGCATTCGTGCCGCAGGCGCTTCGCTCGTCGTGGTCGAGCAGGACATCGGCCAGGCGCTGAAGGTCTCGGACCGCGTCTACTGCCTGATGGAAGGTCGCATCACGCTCTCGGGCGCACCATCGGATCTGACGCGCGAAAAGATCCACTCCGCCTATTTCGGAGCCGGCGCATGATGTGGATCGACACGATCGTCCAAGGCATTCTGCTGGGCGGCCTCTACGCGCTGTTTGCGGCGGGCTTGAGCCTCGTCTTCGGCATCATGCGGCTGGTCAACTTGGCGCATGGCGATCTCATCGTGCTTGCCGCCTTCCTGATCCTGGTAATGGTCTCGGCGCTCGGGCTCAATCCTTTCGTGGCGGCCCTGGTGGCGATGCCGCTGATGTTCGCCATCGGCTGGGCGCTGCAGTTCTATCTGCTCAACCGAACATTTGGCACCGATATCCTGCCGCCGCTGCTGGTCACCTTCGGCCTGTCGATCGTCATCCAGAACGGCCTGCTCGAAGGCTTTACCGCCGACAGCCGGCGCATCCCGGTCGGCGGGCTCGACTCCGCCTCGGTGGCGCTCGGGCCGATCAATGTCGGCGTCATGCCGCTGTTGACCCTGGCCTCGGCCGTCGCGGTGATTATCGGGCTCAACCAGCTGTTCTACCGCACATCGCTCGGCCGGGCATTCCGCGCCATCTCGGACGATCCGGTCACCGCCGGGCTGATGGGCATTCGGCCGAAGAATATCTTCGCCACAGCGACGGGAATCGCCATGGTGGTGGTGACGATCGCCGCGCTCTATCTCGGCACGCGGGCGAATTTCGATCCGACCATCGGACCGGCGCGGCTGATTTACGCCTTCGAGGCGGTTATCATCGGCGGCCTCGGTTCGCTGTGGGGAACGCTGTTCGGCGGCATCGTCATCGGCGTCGCGCAGACCTTTGGCGCGGCGGTCAATCCGGAATGGCAGATCCTGGCTGGGCATCTGGCGTTTCTGCTCGTGCTTCTGCTCAAGCCGCGCGGCCTGTTCCCGCGTGCTGTGGATTGAGTGCGATGACCGACGCTTCCCTCACACCCTGGAAAGTCGAGACGCGAGCCAAAGCGTCGGCGACGTTCGCCATCGTCGCCGCGCTGATCATCCTGCTTGCTTTCGCCGCGCCGTTGTTCGTCTCGCGCAGCGTACTGCAGGACCTGTTCTTCATCCTGACCATGCTGGTGCTGGCGCAGAACTGGAACCTGCTCGCCGGCTACGCCGGGCTGGTCTCTGTCGGACAGCAGGCCTTTGTCGGCTTTGGCGCCTATGCCATGTTCGCGCTTGTCATCCTCGCCGGGCTCGACCCGCTGGCCGCCATCCTGCTCGCCGGCATCGCCAGCTCCCTGCTCGCGGTCCCCACCGCCTTCTTTCTGTTTCGCCTGCAAGGCGCCTATTTTGCCATCGGCAGTTGGGTCATCGCCGAAGTGGTGCGGCTGGCGCTGGCGCAATTGAAGATGCTGGGCGGCGGCACCGGCACCTCGCTGCCACGGGAGGCAACCCGCGACATGCCGGCGCTGAAGCTGGTTGGCGAGCTGTTCGGCGTCAAATCCTCAGGCGCCGGCGACATACTGACCTACTGGCTGGCGTTGCTCTTGGCCATCGCCACCATCGGCCTCGTCTACCGCCTGCTGCGCTCGAAGCAGGGGCTGGGGCTGGCCGCCGTGCGTGACAACCAGGAAGCGGCGCGCTCGGTCGGCGTCGATGCACGCCGCATGAAAACGCTGGTCTATCTGGCGGCGGCCTTCGGCACCGGGCTCTGCGGCGCTCTGATCTACGTGCAGAAGGCCCGCATCTCGCCGGATGCAGCCTTCTCCGTCGTCGACTGGACGGCCTATGTCATCTTCATCGTTGTCATCGGCGGCATCGGCACCATCGAGGGACCGATCGTCGGCGTCATCGTCTTCTACATCCTGCAGAACCTGCTTGCCGACTACGGGTCCTGGTATCTCCTGATCCTCGGGTTGATCGGTATCGCCATCATGCTCTTTGCGCCGCGCGGTCTGTGGGGCCTGTTTGCAGAGCGCACCGGCATCCAGCTTTTCCCGGTTCGCCGCCGGCTGACCGGTGGAACTGTTACACCAAGCAAAAAGGGAGGGCCGCATGGCTGACATCACCACCGACGTGCTGACCATCGGCACCGGGCCTGCGGGCTCGGCCACCGCTGCGCTGCTTTCGACCTATGGCGTCGAGAACATGGTCATCAATCGCTACCGCTGGCTGGCCTCGACGCCGCGCGCGCACATCACCAACCAGCGCACGATGGAGGTGCTGCGCGACCTCGGCAAGGAGGTAGAGGCCGAGGCCTACATGCACGCCACCGAGCAGGATCTGATGGGTGAGAACGTGTTCTGCACCTCGCTTGCCGGCGAGGAGATCGGCCGCATGCGCAGCTGGGGCAAGCACCCGCTCTCCCGCGCCGAACATCTCTTGTCCTCGCCCTCGCACATGAACGACCTGCCGCAGACCTTCATGGAGCCGCTGCTGTTCAAGACTGCCTGTTCGCGCGGCACGCAGTCGCGGATGTCGACCGAATACCTCTCGCATGTGCAGGACGCCGACGGCGTCACCACCACCTGCCGCGACCGGCTGACCGGCAGGGGCATAACCATCCGCTCGAAGTATCTGGTCGGCGCCGATGGCGGCAATTCGCTTATCGCCGAGCACGCCGGCCTGCCCTTCGAAGGCAAGATGGGTGTCGGTGGCTCGATGAACATCCTGTTTAAGGCCGATCTCTCAAGATACGTCGCCCATCGTCCGTCGGTGCTCTACTGGGTGGTGCAGCCGGGCGCCGATGTCGGCGGCATCGGCATGGGGCTGGTGCGCATGATCCGGCCGTGGAACGAGTGGCTGATCGTCTGGGGCTACGACATCAACCAGCCGGCGCCCAAGGTCGACGACGCCTTCGCCAAAAAGGTGGCGCGCGACCTGGTCGGCGATCCTGAGTTGGAGATCGACATCCAGTCGGTATCGACCTGGACCGTCAACAACATGTACGCCACGGAAATGTCGAAGGGGCGCGTGTTCTGCATGGGCGACGCCACGCATCGCCACCCGCCGTCGAACGGGCTGGGGTCCAACACCTCGATCCAGGACGGCTTCAACCTCGCCTGGAAGCTCGCCCATGTGCTGAAGGGCAAGGCCGGGCCGAGACTGCTCGACAGCTATTCGCAGGAGCGCGCGCCGGTCGCCAAGCAGATCGTCACCCGCGCCAACAAATCGATCGAGGAATTCGGCCCGATCTTCAAGGCGCTCGGCCTGCTCGATTCCATCGACCCGGTGAAGATGCAGTCGAACATGGATGCGCGCTGCGACGACACGGCGGCAGCCGAGGCGCAGCGCGCGAAAATTCGCGAGGCGATCGCCTTCAAGGTCTACGAGTTCGATGCACACGGCGTCGAGATGAACCAGCGCTACAGATCGAACGCCGTCGTTACCGACGGCCAGAAGGAGCCGGCGTTCGAGAAGGATGCCGAATTGCACCACCAGCCGACATCCTGGCCCGGCGCCAGGCTGCCGCACGTCTGGGTGCATTCGGACAAGGGCGACAAGGTCTCCACCCTCGACCTGACCGGGCACGGCAAGTTCACCGTGCTGACCGGCATTGGCGGGCAGGCCTGGCTCGACGCGGCCAAGGCGATCGGCAAGGAACTCGGCATCGACATTGCCGGCCACCTGATTGGCCCGCGCCAGTGCTGGCAGGATTTCTCCGGCGACTGGGCACGAGCCCGCGAGGTGCGCGACAGCGGCGTTCTGCTGGTGCGCCCCGACCAGCATGTCGGCTGGCGCAAGGACGCGATGACCTCGGACCCGGTGGTGGATTTGCAGCGGGCACTGACAGCAATCCTGGACAGGTGAGGATGGACATGAAAGCGCACGAAAAAGGCTTCTTCACCGAAGAGAACTCGGCCGAGGTCGTCACCGGCCGCAACAAGAACGCCCGGGATGAGCGGCTGAAGGCGGTGATGGAAGTCATCACCCGAAAGCTGCACGAGGCGGTCAAGGAGATCGAACCGACGCAGGGCGAGTGGTTCGAGGCGATCCAGTTCCTGACCAGGACCGGGCAGCTGTGCACCGACTGGCGGCAGGAGTTCATCCTGCTGTCGGACGTGCTCGGCGTCTCGATGCTGGTCGACGCCATCAACAACCGCAAACCGTCAGGCGCCTCGGAATCGACGGTGCTGGGGCCATTCCATCTCGCCGACGCGCCGGAACTGCCGATGGGCGCCAACATCTGCCTCGACCACAAGGGCGAGGACATGTTCATCCATGGCCGCATTCTCGACACCGAGGGCAGACCGATCGCCAATGCGGTGCTCGATGTCTGGCAGGCCAATGACGAGGGTTTCTACGACGTGCAGCAGAAGGGCATCCAGCCCGATTTCAACCTGCGCGGCGTGTTCCGCACCGGGGCCGACGGTCGCTACTGGTTCCGGGCGGTGAAGCCGAAATTCTACCCGATCCCGGACGACGGCACCGTCGGCAAGCTGCTCCATAAGCTCGGCCGGCATCCCTACCGTCCGGCGCATCTGCATTACATCCTGAAGGCCGAGGGGTTCGCGACGTTAACCACCCATATCTTCGATCCCGACGACATCTACATCAATTCGGACGCCGTGTTCGGAGTGAAGGAGAGCCTGCTGGCCGAATTCAAGCGCATCGATGATCCAGGCCGCGCGAAGGATTATGAGTTCGCCAATCCTTTCTGGGACGTCGAGCACGATTTCGTGCTGGCCACAGAAGGAGCCTAGTCTTAACAGCACTACTTTGGCACATTTGCGTTCAGTTGGCGGGGTGGCACCAAAGGCCTTCTCTCCGCGCGCTTAGCCGCTGTCCGGGCAGCAGATGGCCCGCCCAGCGCATCCACGACATGGCCGCTCATTAGAGCGCCGAAGCGCTCTCGCCGCCGCATCCGCTACAATAGCTCACCCAGGATGGTCACGCGTCCCCCTTGATGCGAGGCCACGGACAGGCGTCTCGTCTTGATCTGTCCGCAGCTGCAGACCGGTTTCAGCGTTCCCGGCCGCCGGCCCGAATCCGCGGACGCAAAGGTTGGGCCGATGTGATTTCAAGCATCGGCCGCGAGGTGCAGGCGACAGCGGCGAATGTCACCGCCTATTCTTGAAGGTGCGAAGCCTATCTAAAACCTCTCGGCTGGCCAAGTGGAGGTCAAGTGGAGATCAAGTGAAGGTTGAGTGGGGAGGTGGTTGCTCTCGATGCGAGCATCTGCAATGCTGACGTTCGACGCGCAAGTTCGCGTCGCGTGGCGTTCACGCGCCTCAACCCTACCAGCCGCCGGAGCGCATCGGCGGCAGGCCGCGATCGATCAGGTCCATGTCCTCCAGCTCCATCCCGCCCATGCGCTTGAAGGCGACGTCGAGCGCGCCGGCTAGACGAATTCAGCCGAATTCTACGCCTTGATGCGAGCCGAAATGCGTGAAAGGAACTTCCGTGTCAGGTCGACTATATTGAACGGTAGATACGACTTTTTTCTCGCGCACGATCAACTCCGCCGGTGGACGTTCGAAACCTGCCATGCCGCCCGACAAGATGATAGGATCTGCGCATCTGTAAGCTGCGGGTGACAGCATTCATCAAAATAATTCTTGACCGAGATCAAGGCTTCTGACCGCCTGATCGGCAGACTGATTGCAAACGCCCAAGGGAGAATTGAATGAGCGGAGAACCGCTGCGGCCCGGTAGGCTAACGGTCTGGTTTGAAGAAATCGGACGCGGTGATGTCGGGCGTGTCGGTGGCAAGAACGCTTCGCTCGGCGAGATGGTGCAGGCTCTGGCGCCAAGAGGCATTCGTGTCCCGCCTGGTTTTGCGACGACGGCTGACGCTTATTGGGACTTCATGCAAGCGAACCGGCTGAAGGAGCGTATCCAAGAGTTGCTCGGCGAATTGGTCGCAGGCAAGGCGGCTCTTGCCGAGACCGGTGAAGCGATTCGAGAATTGTTTCTGCATGGTGATTGGCCCGCGGAAACCGCGACCGCGATCACGACCGCTTATCGCGAGCTTTGCCAGCGCACTGGAAAGGCAGAGGTCGACGTTGCCGTCCGCTCGAGCGCGACCGCCGAGGACCTGCCCGACGCCAGCTTTGCCGGACAGCAGGAGACCTTCTTGAACATTCGCGGTGACAAGGCGCTGTTGGTGGCATGCCGCCGCTGCTATGCTTCGCTCTTTACCGATCGAGCCATCAGCTATCGCCAGGCAAAAGGCTTCGACCACATGAGCGTCGCCCTTTCAATCGGCGTGCAACAGATGGTCCGTTCGGATCTTGGCGGGTCGGGCGTCATGTTCTCGATCGACACCGAAACCGGCTTCAGGGATGTCGTTGTGATCGACGCCGCCTGGGGACTGGGCGAAAACGTCGTCCAAGGCGCCGTCGATCCGGACGAATATCAGGTCTTCAAGCCCCTGCTCTCCGCTCCCGCTCTCGCACCCATCATCGGCAAGAAGTGCGGCGGCAAGGCGCAGAAGATGATCTACGCCGCCGGCGACAAGCCAACCAGCAACGTGCCGACCTCGAAGATCGAGCGCATGGCTTTCGTGCTTGAGGATCGGGATATCCTGGCGCTAGCGCGGTGGGCCACTGCGATCGAGGCCCACTACGGCTGCCCGATGGACATGGAATGGGCAAAGGACGGTGAGACGGGCGAGACCTTCATCGTCCAGGCACGGCCGGAGACGGTCCAGTCACGTCGCGAAGCGGCAGCGTTCAGGTCTTACACAATCACCCGAAAGGGCAGAAAGCTCATCACGGGCCTTGCCATCGGCGATGCGGTCGTCGCAGGCCGCGTTTGCCTGATCGAAAATGCCCGCGATATCGCCAACTTCGTCGACGGCGCAATCCTCGTCACCGGGACCACCGATCCGGACTGGGTGCCGATCATGAGGCGGGCAGCGGCGATCGTCACCGATCACGGCGGGCGCACATCGCATGCTGCCATCGTCAGTCGCGAACTCGGCCTGCCAGCAATCGTCGGCACCGGCAATGCGACCGAAGTGCTGCATGGCGAGCAGGTGGTGACGGTGTCGTGCGCCGAAGGCGACCAGGGATTTGTCTATGAAGGGACCGCCGACTTCGAAACGGAAATGGTCGACATGACCAACCTTCCGCAAACGCGCACAGAAATTATGCTCAACCTGGCAAATCCGGCCGCCGCGCTGCACTGGTGGCGTCTTCCTGCCGACGGCGTCGGTCTCGCGCGCATGGAGTTCGTGGTGAGTAACCACATCCGCGTCCATCCGATGGCACTGGTGCACTTCAGCCAGCTCAAGGACGAGGCAGCCAAGCGCGAGATCGCGGAATTGACAGCCGGCTATGCGGACAAGACGGAGTATTTTGTCGACCGGCTGGCGCGCGGGCTGGCACGCATTGCGGCGGCGCTTCACCCGAAGCCCGTCATTGTGCGCATGAGCGATTTCAAGACCAATGAATATGCCGGGCTGATCGGTGGCGCCCAGTTCGAGCCAGAAGAGGAAAACCCGATGATCGGGTTCCGAGGCGCAGCCCGCTACTACTCCCCGCGTTACCGAGAAGGCTTCGCACTCGAGTGCCGAGCCATCCGCCGGCTGCGGAACGAAATGGGTTTCCGCAACGTCATCGTAATGATCCCGTTTTGCCGGTCGACGCATGAGGCCGACCTGGTGCTCGAAGTCATGGCCGAGAACGAGTTGAAGCGCGGCCAAGACGGATTGGAAGTCTTCGTCATGTGCGAAATCCCGTCAAACGTCATTCTTGCGGCGGAATTCGCAAAACGCTTCGACGGCTTCTCGATCGGCTCGAACGACCTTACGCAGCTTACTCTCGGCGTCGACCGGGACTCCGCCGAGCTCGCGGGCCTCTTCGACGAACAGGACGCCGCGGTCAAATGGATGATCTCAAACGTCATCAGTGCAGCCCGCAAGTCTGGCGCCAAGATTGGCCTCTGCGGGCAAGCGCCAAGCGATCATCCCGAATTCGCAACATTCCTCGTCGAGTGCGGTATCGACTCGATCTCGGTCAGTCCCGACAGCTTCATCGCGGTGAAGCGGAAGGTCGCCACGGCGGAAGCGGCAACGAAAAGCGGTGGGAGAAGAAACCATGAAAGCCAGTGACATCATGACCATGGGAGCGACGACGGTCCGTCCCGACACCACCATCGAGCATGCGGCGCGTGTCATGCTTGCGCACCACATCAGCGGCCTGCCGGTCGTCAACGCACAAGGAAAGCTGCTGGGCATTGTTACCGAGCGCGACCTGTTGCGCCGGGAGGAGATCGGGACCGAGCGTCACCGTCCACGATGGCTCGAAGTCTGGCTGAGTGCGGGACGGCTGGCACAGGAATATGCGCAGGAGCACGGGCGGAAGGTCGAACACGTCATGAGCCGCGAGGTCGCGAGCGTCGGACCGGATACGCCCGTCCGCGAGATCGTCGACCTGATGGAAGAGCGCGGCATCAAGCGGTTGCCCGTCGTCAGCAACGGCAAAGTGATCGGCGTCGTGAGCCGCTCCAACCTGTTATTGGCGCTGTCGCGACGTGCAGGTGAAATCCCTTCATCGGTCGTCAGCGACTTGGCAATCCGCAAGAGCATTATGGACGAAATCGAAAGCAAGGCTTGGACACCTGGCGCCACGATCGACATCGTCGTTCGTGACGGTATCGTCGAACTGAACGGAACGGTCACGGATGAAAACGTGCGTGAAGCAGTACGTGTGGCAGCTGAAAATACGCCGGGCACCGTTCGGGTAGTGGACAACCTCCGTGTTGTCACTTTACCTACAGGCCACATATAGGCGTCTGTCGGGTGCGCCGCCACGAGCGATGCGCTGGCGTTTGACACAGCGAATGGAGACTATCTGAGCATCATTCCAGGACCGAAGTCGCCCGAGCGCCCCATGCCCATGCCCATCATCGGCAAGACGATCTCGTCGGCTGCTTTCTTCTGCTCGTCGCTCAGTGTTGCGTACAGTTTTTCGACCGCAGCCCTGACCAATTTCACCTGTTCGAGGCGCGCTTCGAGATGGGTCTGCTGATAGGCAAGCCGCTCTGGCAAGGGCTTCTTCAGGAAGTCACCCTCGTGGAATTCCTTGATCATGCCACGCATCAATTCGTTATGTGCCTCGGCCGTGCTGCGGACGACGGCAGCAAGCTCATGCCAAGACGATGCCTGTTCGGCGGTAATCTTTAGTTCGGTCTTCAGAAAGGCGAGCCGTCCGTCAATTCGATCGAGCATCTCGTCCGAATCATAACCGCCCATCGGCCCGCCCACGCCCCATTGGCCCATTATCATTCGGCCCATGCCCCACCGGGGCCACCAGCCGGCGTCGCCATCTTCAGATCCGGCCATGACAGGCGTTGCCGCCACGACCACCATAAATCCCGCTGCTAAAGTTCTGCGCCAGGTGAGCATAGGATTCTCCATTCAGACGGTTTGCCTCGTGTGCTCACAAATCACGCGATTGCGGGGGGTAGCATTGACCTGCGTCAAAGCAGCCGGGACTGCTCCAATGTTGGGAGTAATATTTTCGGAGGTATGCCGTCGACCGGTTCATTCTGTATGCCAATATCGCTTATCTTGAGGATCTGCTTGCACGCGAGACCGATCCGGCACGGCGGCGTATCATCGAAGGCTTGTTGGCCCTGGAACGGATGCGGTGAGTTGGTTCTATCGCCAGCCTCGACAAGTGCTGCAGGCACCCTGGAAGCCCTCAGCGCGGACTGGCGCGCTGAGGGCTATCATCAAGCGGCCAATCATGCGCCCTTGACGGGGATCTTCTTCTCGGCCTTCTGAGCTTCGGCGGTCTTGGGCAGCCTCACCGTCAGCACACCCTTCGCGAAACTCGCCTCGATCTTGTCGGCGTCAACGCCCCCGGGCAACTGGAACGAACGCTGGAAGGAGCCATAGCGACGCTCAGACAGGTAATAGTCCTTGTCCTTCTCTTCCTTCTCTTCGGTCTTTTCGCCCTTGATCGTCAGCGTGCGGTTGGCGAGTTTGATCTCGACGTTCTTTTCGTCGATGCCGGGCAGTTCGGCCGTGATTTCATACTCCTTGCCCTTTTCGACAAGATCCATCGCCGGCGCGACCGGCCAATCCGCGTGGCGCAGCGTTGGCAGTTCACGGCCGAATATGGAGCGGGTCGATGGCAGGCGAAAATCGAACGGATGGAAGTCGTCGAACAGACGGTCGATTTCACGACGCAGGCTTTCGAACGGAGTGGTCCAGTTGGCGGCTGGCGCCGGCGCAGTGCTCTTCTCTGTTTTGACGGGCAGTTTTGTGGCAGCTTCGGCCATGGGTCTTCTCCTCGGAATTGAGTTGATCGACAGGTACCGCCCCCTCCGCCTTCCACCTTTAGGTCTCCCAAGAGGCGCTAGAGCTGGAGGTCAGCGGACCCGCTTGCCAAGTGTCGTCGCCGAACTGGTCCATTGCTTCGCGAATCCGCGGTTTTGCCACGGTCCATCGCGCCCGCGTCGCCAAATTCGGCTCAGCCCGACAAGAACTGCATCAAAGCCTTTGCAGAGAGCAGGCTCATTGATTGACATCAATGGCGACAGAAAATGTTTTCCGCTGGAGCGGTGGAGATGCGCGATCATCAAGGGATGTGCAACGGCGATCATCTCCGTGCAAAACGCAATCCGTCAGCAAGCGTAGGGCGCTGCGATGGCTAAAGGTGCTCGGCCTCATACTCGGCGCAGGAGTAGCCGAGTGTTGAAAGACCGTCGGCGAGATGGTCTGCGAGCAGGGGTGTCCCACAAAGATAGTCGGCCGTATGCTCATTGTGCGCGTCAGCCGCTTCCAGACGGACACTTTGCCATTCGTCGGCGGAATGATCGTCGCGGCCCAACCACATCAGGGCCACCAGGTCGATCTGTGCGTCGGCGGAAAGATCGGAAATCAGCGACTGCAGTTCTTCAAGGACCGGATCGTCGTCATGATCCTCAAGGATCGCGGCGGAATGATCATCGGACGGATTGGACGCGGGGCTGGATTCGGTAACCGGATCCTTGGCATCGAATTCGCGCGCCTTGATGATGATGAAGCATACGGTTTCGAGCGGAACTTCGAGTTCCGTTTCGCCGTCGCCAATTCTGCTCGCTCTTTCCATCATACCGGTTCCTTCAGTTGCTTTTCGTCTTCCCGCCCCCGGACGACGCGTCTGCCTGCCATCGGCCCACGTGTTTCGGTGACGACTGTGCAGCGCCCTTCCGGCTGACCCTCGGCCTGGAAATAGATCACGACCCAGCCGCGCGTCTTCGCCAGTTCGTGCGCCAGCCTGGTGTTCGAAAAGAACGCGCTGAAATGCCAGTTGTCGTGTCGCGCATGCAGGACCGGTAGCCACGCTTCGCCCTTCGGATTGAAGCGTCTCGGTGCAATCTTGCGCAGCTCGCCGGACGCTGCTTTCTCGCGATACATGCGATCGACATCGAGCAGCATCGACACCGGCGGCAGAGGCTGCGGTTGGTATGTCGTTCTCAAGCGAGCCCTGCCGAGCCGCTCGGCAAGGGTCGCCCCCAGCATCTCCTTGCGCCTGTGGCCAATTCCCTTGATATGAAGGTCACCACTGTGGAGTGCGTTTTCGAGGTCTTCGAGGCTCTCGAGCTGTGCGTCCTCGGCGAGGCGGTGCACGTATTGTGGCCCGATGCCGGGGATCGACCGAAACAACGCCTCCGGCTCCATCTCGCCGCGCAACCTTTCCAATTGGGACCAGCGCCCGGTCGCGATCATCTCGGCAATCGCGCCGGCTATGCCTGTTCCGATTGCCGGAAGGGCAACAAGACCGTCTCTACCCTCCTTTGCCAGGATTTCGCCCAAGGGCTGCTGCAGCCTGGCGACCACATCCGCCGCCGATCTGTAAGCCCGGGCGCGAAAGCCGTCCGCGCCCTGGCTGTCGAGGAGATCGGCAAAATCGCGGAGTTTTGCTGCCACCACGATGTTCTCGGGGAGTGGTTTCATAGCCAATGTCGTCATTGGCTTGACGCGGGAGTCCGGCGTCATGGTCTGAAGCTCCGGCATGGCACCCAGCGCAGGAGGTCAAGATTGTCGATTGGTGCTCCTAACACCATTCGACGGCCCGCATCCTTGATGCGCATCAATCCATCCGTGCCCGAAACTGGATAACAGGAAGCATGCGTTTCTTCGCACTCAAAGGTTCTGAAGAACTCGGCGCAGCGGCAGCACGGGCGCTCGCAATCGAACTTGACCCGCATGAGGAGAGGGATTTCGAGGATGGGGAGCATAAGGCGCGCCCGCTCGTCAGCGTGCGTGGAGAGGACGTCTATGTCCTGCACAGTCTTGCCGGAAGTGCAGGCGCGTCCGCCAACGACAAACTGTGCAAACTGCTGTTCTTCCTGGCGACGTGCAAGGAGAACGGGGCCAATCGGGTAACGGCGGTGGTCCCCTATCTCGCCTATGCCCGTAAGGACCGGCAGACCAAGGCGCGCGACCCCGTCACCATGCGTTATGTCGCACAACTCTTCGAGGCAGTTGGCACCGACCGGATTGTCACGCTCGTCGTCCACAATTTCGCGGCGTTCCAAAACGCCTTTCGGTGCGAGAGCATCCATCTCGACTCGCGAAAGCTCTTTGCTCCGCTGATTGGCAAATTGGCGGGCGATCTGCCGGTGACCATCTTTTCACCCGATGGCGGCGGCGTGAAGCGCGCGCAATTGCTCAAGGAGGCTCTGGAAGCGGAAACCGGGATGGAAATCGGATTCGGCTTCATGGAGAAGCGTCGCAGCCGAAACGTAGTCTCCGGAGAGCTGTTTGCCGGCGACGTCGGCGACGCTGCCGTTTTCATTGTCGATGATCTGATCGGCACGGGTGGCACAATGCTGCGCGCAGCACTTGCCTGTCGTGAACGCGGCGCCAGGACCGTTCATGCGATCGCGACGCACGGACTGTTTGGCAAGGGTGCCAATGTGCTGTTCGGCAGCCAGGCGATAGACCGCATCATCGTCACAGACAGCGTGCCCTCTGCGGCGCTTGTCAAAGCTGATTGCCCGGCAGCGCGCCTGGATATTCAACCGATCGGTCCCCTGATAGGCGAGGCGATCAGGCGTCTCCACACACAGGGGTCAATCTCCGAACTGATCGGGATCGAAGACTGAACGTCTCTCGCTCCGCCTGCTTGATGTAGCGGATCGCCAGCGGACGCCATTTTTCAGGATGACGAACTGGCGCCTCAAGGAGATGTGCAACGCAAAGACGGGCCCTCAGCAACGCCCGGTAGCCGCCATAGAATGCCAGCAAATTGCCATCGGGACGGTTCGGTAATCGGCTTTCCAAGGCCTGAATCAACAGCGGCCGGATCCATGGCGCGCCAAGCATTTCGCATTCCAGGCCGAGATAGTTGATCTCATCATAGGGATCGACGATGCGCATCGACCGGTTGAACTCGAGGCAGTCGATGATCTGGAGCGGCTGGCAAAGGCAGATGTGTTCAGGTCGCAGGTCGCCATGGCCTTCGACGATCGCGCCGAGGCGAATTCGTGCTTCGATCCGGGGCCTCAATCGCTGTAGCAGACCGTCCACTATGTCCAGCGGGCCGGAAGCGATGTCGCACATTGCGAATTCGGGCCTGAGCAGGATGGCGCGGTTGATCCGCTGCTCTCCTGTCAGGTGACGCAGATATGCGCCGCCACCTGCAGTTTCAGTCTGGCGTTGCGCATAGAAGGTCACCAGCGTTTTGCCGACATTGTTGATCTCGGCCGTTGTCAGGCGACCACTGCCGATGCGCTCGTCCATCATGTCGCTTTGCGGCAGGCGCTTCATTTCGACCAGCCAGTCGACGACTCGCCCGCTCCCGTCGAGGGCAAAATGGCCCGATGCGTCGTGGCAAAGAGGAATGACCCGTCGATAGGTTTCGGCGGCAAGGCGAGCGTTCAGTCGCAATTCCTCGTCGCAGTAGAAGTGCCGCTTTCCGATCGAGCTGAAGTCCAGGAACGCATGCCTGACCGGCTTCTTGAGCTTGTAGACCAACTCGTCGGTGAGGAAGACCCAGGACATATGCGTCTCGCGGGCTTGCACATGCGTGGTGCCACGACCGTACGTCGCCGGATCGCTCAGAAAGCGAACCTTCGCCGCAAGGTCTGCAATTTGCTGCTGTCTCGCCATTTGCGTCACAATGATAGCCGCCGACGATGGCCACTTTGATACGCATCAAGGACGCGCGCGTGCTTCGTCACATTTTACGGCTGGACTCGGTCGCCGCGGCGGCCCGGCGGCCGCCGCTTCGGTAAACAAGCCTTGCATACAGCGATAGAAGTCAGTTCGAAAACAGCCGGTTGACTGAGCCTTGTTTGAGCAGGGAGCGGGTCATGCCGCCAAATGCCCATTCACGGATCCGGCTGTGACCGTAGCCGCCCGCAACCACAAGTTCGGCACTCATTCCACGGGCGAGCTCGATAACGGCTTCGCCGGTATCCGCATGACCGAGACCCATGACTTCCGATCTCGCCTTGACACCATGTCTCATCAGGAACCGGACGACGTCGCCGATGCTTTCTCGCGCATTCCTCTGGTTCTGTTCCTCGATCGTCGCCACGAGCACATCCTGCGCGCCGGTCAAAAAGGGCATGGCATCCGTGACCGCGCGCCGGGCCTCGCGCGTGTCCTTCCACGCCACCAGAACTTTCTTGGGGTCGAGCGGAACAAGTTTGTCAGCCGCAAGCAGCACGGGCCGTCCGGCCGATAGAACCAATGTTCCGATATCGACCGTCCGGCGATAGTCGCCGGCAACTCCCGAAACCGGTGCTCCGGTCACGACGAGGTCTGCAGCGCGGGCGTGCATGGCAAGAAGACGTGTCGGATCGCCGATCTCCTCGCGCCAGGAGGCATCGTCTCCGACGATGCTCAGGAATTCTTCCTTCAGGATCTTCAAACGATCCTCGATCTCCGTCCGGCGTTGACGCATTATCTCCGCCGCCGCCATGCCGCCATCGTCGCCGGGAGCAAACACATATGCATCGGCCGCGGCAAAACCGATCAGTGTGGCTTCGAAGCGTCGGGCCAGTTCCAGGGCATACGCCGTTCGGGGCGCTGCCGGAGAGTCGATATCGAGTTGAACTATAATGGTGTTGAAGATCATCTTCGTGCCTCCTGTGGGATATTGAATAGGAGAACCATTAGGTCCCGCCTCCCGCCTTGATGCCTATCAAACTCCAAGTATTGCTGGCATCGGCGCGGTCAAGGAACCATCGTCGAGTTATCGCTGATTCCAATCCTTCGCCACCGCTCTGAACGCAGCAGAGGCCTCGGTATCGGGGCGCCCGATTCCTGCCGGTCAGCTTGGCGAACGCGGGACTTGCGACTGCTGAAAAACCGCGATCAACTCGGCGAGCGATGGCAGGACCGCCACCAACTGCTCATTCATCCACAGATAGGCTCTTGATTTCGGCTGTGATCTCACGGTTTTCCGGAAAGGCCTGGCGAAGATCGCCCAGCATCTGGGGCGGTGCAGCGACGACCAGTTGGTCAAAATCGCCGGCGAGATGATGACGGTGCAACGTTTCGGCCAGTGTTGCAGCAAAGGCTCGGTCCTCCTCGCGCACCGGATTAGCAAATATTCCATCGCCGATCGACGGGCTCCCGTTGAAGCGAAGCTGCGACCCGGCTTGTCGGCCATGATCTCGCGGAATTGCCGCCGCTCAGAATGGAACACCAGATCTTCGCGTTCGTCACCTGCCGACAGGACATCGCGCAGGATTCGCGCGCGTGCTTCGTCTGCGACCAATCCCCAAGTGCTCCGCGGCTTCATGGTGACCTCGTGCGCGTCAATGAGGCCTGCCTTGCAGGCAAATTGGTTGCCAACAGACAATCGTCGCCAGCCGCTTCTCGAAGCGACGATTTCATGCAATGCGCCTTCAATCCGGATTTCCGCTATTCGCTCGCCAGCCGTGGTTTTGGTCCGATCGTGTTCTCCGCGTCAATCCAATAATCTAAAGGCTCACTGTCGCGCGAGCCGAATCTCTCGAAGCACAGCATGCTGCCCAGACGTTGCGACGACAAAGCCACGAAGTCACCGCCGGTGATGTTCGTGGAAAGGTCAGCATCTTGCAGAAGAGCAACGTGATCTCGCTTTCCGGTTGTCACAGTGCGCGAGATGCGGCAGGGGTCGGCCGTGACGCTGTCGATCCCTGCGACTGAGTGGGCACCTTCGATCCGAAGCTGATCGCCAGATAATCAGCGCCGCTTTCCGGACTTCGACGCCAAGATCGTGTCGATGGATGCGCGCGGCATGAGCGCGGGAAATCCTCACCAATCAGTAGCTCCGGCGTTTGCGGTGAATCAAAGCCGCCCTCACTCGACGCCTCTACGGTTGTCGGACGCATTGGAGTGACCGTTGCCCGGCCGCTTCAGAACCGGAGGCGAAGTCCGATGAGGCTTATGGCAGCTCTGTTCTTGCCGACCTATCCGAAGGCCAACGCCCCGAAGATTGCGTCGAATGCATTCGCGGTTACATCGCAAGTCGGAGCGACGCTTCATGCCGTTGCGATCAACGTCGACATTCCCGACGTTTCGAACGCCCTGTCGAGCTATCTGCTCGATCTTCCCCAAAAGATCCGAGAGGCTGAAGCAACGAGCCGAAAGGGCGGCAAGGCACTGCTGGAAGCGGTTGCGAAAGAAGCCTCGCGAGACGATGTGACCTTGACCACGCAGGAGACTAAGGCACCACCGGCGTTGATGGGCGATACTGCCGCGAAGGAGGGGCGCTATTACGATCTCTGTCTGGTCGGCTGGGCGCCGGACAATCAGACAGCGCGGATGACCGCGGAGGCGCTGGTATTCGGTTCAGGACGGCCGACGGTGCTTCTTCCCGACTCCGAGGCTGTTGGTGCCCTTGGCCACGTTGTCATCGCCTGGGATGGCAGTCGCGTGGCGGCAAAGGCCGTCGCCGACGCAAGACCGTTTCTGGAGCGCGCCTCGATGATAACGGTTGTGACGGTGACCGATGAAAAGCCGCTTGCGGGACAAGACATCGGCCAGCGCCTTGCACAGGGTCTCAGAACGCGTGGTCTGTTGGCCGAAGCCATGTCGATTCAGGCTGGGGACCGTCCGATCGGAGCCGCTCTTCAGGAGTACACCCTTAGGATCGGTGGCGAGCTGCTCGTCATGGGTGGGTTCGGCCACTCGCGCGTCAGGGACTTCGTGCTCGGTGGGGCGACCGAAGGTATCCTGTCGGATCTGCGCCTACCTATCCTTATGTCGCACTAGGCCGATGGCATGAGACGCGATCACTATCAGGATCCTGTCCTGCGTTTCCACGGCGCGACCCACGGCGTTACAGGGTCATGCTATGAGATCGAAACACCGCGTTGGCGGATCCTCGTCGACTGCGGCCTGTTCCAGGGATCGAAGTCTGAGAGGGAACTGAACTATGGCGCGTTCCCGTTTCCGCCGGACGCGATTGACGCCGTCATCCTGACGCATGCCCATATCGACCATAGCGGTCTTTTGCCGAAGCTGGTCAAACACGGCTTTTCCGGCCCGATCCATACGACCCGCGCCACCATCGATCTCTGCTCGGTGATGCTGCCGGACGCGGCGCATATCCAGGAAATGGAGGTGGAGCAGCTGAACCGTCGCAATGCGCAGCGCGGGCGGCCGCCGGTGGAGCCGATCTACAGTCTGCAGGATGCCGCCGCCTGCATGACCTTGTTCCGTGCCCTTGAATATGGCGCGTGGATCGTCGTTGCCGAAGGCCTTCGCGCACGCTTCTGGAACGCCGGCCATTTGCTCGGTTCGGCGTCTGTCGAACTCGAGATCGACTTAGGTCATCAGAACGCACCGATGCGCATCGTGTTTTCGGGAGATATCGGCCCTGGGCACAAGCTGCTTCAGACCGATCCGGAAGGCCCGGCCGGCGTTGACTATCTCATCTGCGAATCGACCTATGGCGACCGGGACCGTCCTGACGTTTCGCCCGGGCAGCGGCGATCCCTGCTCGGCGAAATTGTGCGTGGCGCCGCCGAGCAGAATGGCCCGCTGATCATTCCGTCTTTCGCCGTGGAGCGGACGCAGGAACTGCTAGTCGATCTCCACCAACTCATGCAGGCAGGTGAGGTGCGTACAGCTCCGGTATTCGTCGACTCACCGCTGGCGACGCGCGCCAGCGCGATTTTCGAACGGCACGCTAGCGACATCGAACAGGGCAACGTGTTGCGCGAGGCTCTCAGTTCAGCCGAACTTCGCTTTACCGAGACCGTGGAACAGAGCAAGGCGATCAATCGCCTGACCGGCTTCTTCGTGGTGATCGCAGCGAGCGGCATGTGTGATGCAGGGCGTATTCGCCATCACCTCAAGGCCAATCTCTGGCGCAGGAACGCCACGGTCATGATGGCTGGGTACCAGGCTCAGGGCTCGCTCGGCAGGATACTGCTCGACGGCGCGCGGCGTGTGCGCATCCAGGGCGAAGAGATCGACGTCAAGGCGCATATCAGTCTGTTCGACCTCTATTCGGGCCATGCCGATCAAGGCGAACTCGTCGCCTGGGCCTTGGCCCGATCTCCGATCAGACAGGCAGTGTTCCTCACGCATGGCGAGGAAGATGGACTCAGCGGCCTTCGTGAGCGATTGGCCGGATCGATTCCTGAAGGCAGGATCATCATGCCACGGCTGGATGACGCCTTCCAATTGACTGCCGACGGCTGTCTGCCGGTCGAACTCAACGAGCCGCGCCGCCTGAAGGCGGAAAAGATTGCGCGCCTCGACTGGCACAACGATCTTTCAAAGCTTCTCCTCGACGTCACCGAGGCCGTCGATGCTGCCGCCGACGAACGGGGTCGCGCCGCGATCATCAGACGAATGCGCAGGGCGCTCGAGGACAGCGGCGCATAGAACCTTGGTGAAGAGAGTTAATGCGCCTCTGGCGACAACCCTTGTTGAACAGGAAATGGCGCTGGCGATCGAAGAAGCCGACATGTCTCAATCCACCGCATCGACAATTGCGCTGCCTGGACTCAGCGAGGCCGAAGCGCAGGCTAGACTTGCGGCCGAAGGGTTCAACGAATTGCCCAGATCCATCCGGCGCACGCCGTTGCGGATTGCTTTCGAGGTCATGCGAGAACCGATGCTGGCGCTGCTGCTGGGTGGAGGTGCCGTCTACCTAGTTCTCGGCGATTTGCAGGAGGCGCTGATCCTGCTCGCCTTTGCCACCTTGTCGGTGGGGATAACGATTGTGCAGGAGGCCCGCACGGAACGGGTCCTAGAGGCGCTGCGCGACCTTACCAGTCCTCGTGCCCTGGTGATACGCGATGGCGACCGCAGGCGCATTGCTGGCCGTGAGGTGGTGCGTGGCGACATTGTCGTGCTGGACGAAGGGGATCGGGTGCCAGCCGATCTGCTGCTAATCCATAGCCGGGACCTCCAGATCGATGAATCCTTGCTGACAGGTGAATCCGTCCCTGTCCGCAAGATTGCAGCCAAGGATGGTGACTTGCCGACCGTTCGCAGGCCGGGCGGTGACGATCTGCCTCTCGCATTTTCCGGCTCACTGGTCGTTCGCGGTTCAGGAATTGGCAAAGTTCTGGCAACCGGCATTCTGAGCGAAATCGGTGCGATCGGGTACTCGCTGAGTGCCATGGAGACCGAGGCGCCCCGTTTGCAGCGACAGACAAAGCGCCTCGTCGGCATCTTTGCTCTGGTCGGCGGAGCAGTCAGCATTCTCGCGGTCGTGCTTTACGGCCTGTTGCGCGGAGGATGGCTTGATGCCGTGCTGGCGGGCATCGCGCTGGGTATGTCGATGCTGCCCGAAGAGTTTCCAATGGTGCTGACGATTTTCATGGCCATGGGTGCCTGGCGCATATCGCAGGCGCGCGTGCTCACCCGTCGTGCGGCGGCGATCGAAACGCTTGGCTCGGCAACGGTTCTGTGTACCGACAAGACCGGAACTTTGACCGAGAACCACATGACGATCGCGGAGCTGAGAACGCCTGACGGCAAACGGCTCCGGGTGCTGGACAACGCCAATACCGGGATGCCGACAGAATATGGCGACCTGCTCCAGCTTGGCGTCCTTGCCAGTGCCGAGATCCCTTTCGACCCGATGGAAAGGGCGTTTCACAAGCTTGCCCTGGAACGATTGCTCGGACGGAAAGACTTGAACAGTACTGATCGAAAACTTGTTCGCACCTATGGGCTGCGCCCCGACCTGCTAGCAATCTCGAATGTGTGGCGGTCGGCGGCTGGCGGCGGCAACTGCCTGGTCGCCGCCAAGGGCTCGCCGGAGGCGATAGCCGGACTGTGTCGTCTGAGCGCGGAGCGTTTCGCTTCGGTCAAGACATCCGTGGACGCAATGGCGACCGAAGGACTGCGCGTCCTGGGCGTGGCGCGCGCCAGTCATGCCGGTGATCAACTGCCAGACATGCAGACAGGGTTCGACTTCGAATTCCGGGGTCTCGTCGGGCTGGCTGATCCCTTGCGCCTCGGTGTTCCGGATGCGGTGAGCGATTGCCGTTCCGCGGGAATTAGAGTGGTCATGATCACCGGGGACTATCCGGCGACCGCAAGAGCAATCGCGCGCGAGGCAGGGATCGATTTCAACGATGTCGTCACCGGTGAAAAGCTCAAGACACTGGACGACGTGACCCTGTCGGCGCACGTGAAAACCGCAACAGTATTCGCGCGGATTATGCCCGAGCAGAAACTGGCAATAGTCAGAGCCTTGAAGGCCAACGGGGAGATCGTCGCAATGACGGGGGACGGCGTCAACGATGCCCCCTCGCTGAAAGCCGCAAACATAGGCATCGCCATGGGTGGTCGCGGCACGGATGTCGCGCGGGAGGCGTCGTCCATCGTCCTTCTCGATGATGACTTTGGATCGATCGTCAAAGCCATCCGGCTTGGCCGCCGTATCTATGACAATTTGCGCAAGGCAATGGGTTTCATTATGGCCGTGCATGTACCGATCGCCGGACTAGCCCTTCTTCCATTGCTGTTTGGGCTGCCCATCCTGTTCGGGCCGATTCACATCGCCTTTCTGGAGATGGTGATCGATCCGGTCTGCTCATTGGTCTTTGAAGCGGAAACCGAAGAAGACGACACGATGAAGCGTCCTCCGCGGCATCCGGAAGCGGCGCTGTTCTCGCGCCCGTTGATCGCATGGAGCCTCGTGCAGGGCATTCTGGCATTCGCTCTTGTCGCTGCGATCTTTCTTCTCGCCTTGCACTGGAGAATGCCGGAGAACGAAATTCGCGCGCTGACGTTCTTTTCCCTCGTTTTGACCATCGTTGGCCTGATTTTCGTCAACCGTACGTTCAGCCAATCACTGCTGATCGCATTGTTGCGGCCAAATCGATCGCTTGGTGTTGTTGTCATCGCCGTCGCTGCGGCATTGGGCGGGACCCTTCTCTGGTCGCCCGCCAATGAGCTCTTCCGCTTCGGACCGCTGCACATCGACGATCTCGCCGTCACGCTTGCGGCCGGGGTGGCGGTGCTGGTCTGCCTTGAGCTGCTGAAATATTTCTGGCGCGAACGGCTGAAAACCTGATCGCACTATATGAGTGCTTACACAGCAGTGCCGACCAGCGCGCCTATTCCCGCCGTCAACGCCATCGCGAATGCTCCTAGAAGGTAACGCGCAGCGTTGCCTTCAGGATGTCTGCGCCTCCGGCTTTTGCTCAGACTGCGCCAAGCAGCGCGAGAAAAAGCAATGAGGCGACCGAGACGACGGCTACCGAAGTTGGTCGGTTTGAGCCAAATCAAGGCCTCGTGGCCGGTGAAGCATAATTGTGTTGCTTTCGGCCTATTTCCAATCGGGTGTCCGGTTGATGGTCGATCCAACCAGGTATTGACCAGTGAAATTGCAGGCATTTCTTCCTCTTGTGACGTATCCTGACAGCAATTCAGATGCGATTGCATCCAATGCGACGGCGATTGCAGCATATCTGGGCGCCGAACTTCATGCCGAAGTTATCACCGCCCATATTCCAAATGTCTCGAACGCCACGTCGCGGCTGCTGCTCGAGGTACCGGAGCTCATTCGCAAGGCCGAAGCGGCGAGCCGCCAGCGCGGCGAATACCTGCTTGAGAAGATTCGGGAAGAAAGCGCAATGAAACTGGTGAAGCTGACGACTAGCCTGTCATCGGCCGCGCTGCTGTTCGTTGGCGAAGCCGCGGCAATAGAGGCACGCTATTTCGATCTCTCACTGCTTGGATGGGAAGCCGGTAATTCGACTTCGCGGGCCACCGCGGAAGCCGTCTTGTTCGGATCCGGCCGCCCGGCCATCCTCTTACCGGAAACCCAGGCCATCGGATCGATCAGCCATGTCGCGATCGCCTGGGACGGGAGCCGTGTCGCAGTGCGGGCGGTCGCAGACGCGAAGCCATTCTTGGAGCGGGCGTCTAAAATCACTGTGCTCACCGTCGTCGGTGAGAAGCCGCTTATGGAGGAAAATGGCGCCGAACGCTTGGCAGCGGGCCTGACGAAGAGAGGGCTCATCGCCGAGGCAACTCCCATCAGCACGGAAGACTACCCGGTTGGAATCGGCCTGCAGGTGCATGCGATTGCCAGGGGAGCCAGTCTGTTGGTGATGGGCGGCTACGGCCATTCTGTTGTTCGCGATTTCGTGCTGGGTGGGGCAACCGAGGATGTGCTCGACGATCTTAGGCTGCCGGTGCTGTTCTCGCACTGAATCGGACGGGGGAAATGGGTGCGTCCATGCGACTGTGCCGTCGGGATGCCGCCCCGGTCGAGAGGCCTCCACCATGAGGGTGTGACTGCGGATGCTGCTCTTTTGTCAGGAAATCCATTAGGCTGGCTTGCTTGCGGAACGGCGAGAGATGTCCAACCTGAAACAGATGCCTGACCTGAAACAATCGAGATTGCTCGGCCTTCTGGCGGCGACGGCAATCGGTCTGTATGTCTGCTATCTGCTTGCTTTGCCTTTTTTGCCCGCGTTGACCTGGGCGCTCGTGTTGGCAATCGTCCTCTACCCGGCGCATCGGCGCGTTGAGGGACGGCTCGGAAATCGAAACCTGGCCGCATTGATAACGGTAAGCGTCGCTGCTGTTGCCGTAGGCCTGCCCCTGATTTTCGTGGCACAGCAACTCGTTCGCGAGGCTGTGCACGGAGCTACCTATCTGGAGGGGGTTACCCGGGGTTGGAACGCAGATGACTTCGTATCGGGCTATCCCAGGCTTGCGGCCATTGCGGCGTGGATCGAGGACCAGGTCGACCCGGCCGGCTCGGTTGCCGCATTTGCGCAATGGCTGACTGGACAAAGCACATCGCTGTTGCGCGGCTCGATCAATCAAGTCGTGATGTTCGTCCTGACATTTTATCTGCTGTTCTATTTTCTGCGCGACCGCGAACACGCCTTGCGAGAGATCGAGAGCCGCTCGCCCCTGCGCGATCCGGAGACGGCATACATGTTATCCCGCTTTGCAGAGACGATACATGCAACCCTTTTCGGTATCATGTTCGTGGCCGCAGTCCAGGGAACGCTGGGCGGTTTGATGTTCTGGTGGCTCGGCTTGCCCACTCCCGTCTTCTGGGGCCTTGTCATGGGGTTCCTGGCCATCGTGCCTGTACTTGGTGCATTCGTGATCTGGGTGCCGGCAGCGATCTACCTCGCGCTGGAAGGGGCCTGGGGCAGCGCGGTGATACTGACCATCTGGGGCGGCGTCATCATAGCGGGGATCGATAATCTGCTCTATCCCATGCTTGTCGGGAACAGGTTGCGGCTCCACACGGTGGTGACCTTTATTGGCTCGGTCGGTGGCATCGTGCTCTTCGGAGCATCTGGGCTCATTCTCGGCCCTGCGGCGATTGCCGTTACCATCAGTCTTATCGATATTGTCAAGAAGCGATTGAGTGATCAACCCGAGACGGAGTTGGCCTCAGGGCGCAATGCGGAGCTATCGCATCAGCCCGGAGCTGATTGAGCACGTCCGCAGCGGGAACTGGACCCGGACTACGATGGGAAGGATCGCAAGCGCCGCGACGGCTTGGCTGCGGGTAGACACTTCGAGCATCCCCGACGATCAAGAAAGAGCGCGTCTGCGCGGCAGCTGTCGTGCAAAAACGCCACCGGCATGGTCGGCGACCGACCACGCAATGGGCCTGTGGCTGCAATGAAACCGCCGTCTGGGAGGAAGCGAGCATGGCCGGCACCGATCTTGCCGCCCGCGGGTCGCGAAATTCGGTTATGTCCCTACGTACCTAGACTTGAGTTCCGCCGAACGGCACTGGAGCCGTTGATAGTGGCAGATGCACGCCTGTCGCCCTTGAGCCAGACCTGACTTGATTCAGGACAAGGGGGACAACGGGAACTCTTGAGAACTGGTAACGAAGCGCGCCGTCGGAGGAGCCCAGATCTGATCGGCTTTGGCACCCAGCCAGCGCGACTGTCCGTAAACGCACCCGACCCTATGTGTTATGAGAACACTATGACCGAGCTTCATTTCTGGCCTATTTTTCAGTGCCTCATCCTGCTGACCCTCGCGAACGGTGTGCCCGTTATCGGTAAGAAAGTGTTTGGCGAGTGGCTGGCATGGCCGATTGATGGCGGGTGGGGCCTTTGGGATGGACAGCCGTTCCTGGGTCGGTCAAAGACGCTTCGGGGTGTCGTGTTGGCCATTATGGCTGCTGCGATTGGTGGACCCCTTGTGGGGCTCGACATCAAAATCGGAGCGCTCATCGGTTTGAACGCCATGATCGGCGACATTCTGTCGAGCTTTCTCAAACGTCGCTTGCGATTGGCTCCGAGCGCCGAGGCGCCAGGTTTCGATCAGGTGCCGGAATCACTGTTGCCCCTTCTCGTTGTCAAGAACCTCGTGGGGCTTTCAGGCTGGGACATTCTGATCGGTGTCGGCGCGTTTTGGATTGGCGAACTCGTGGTCTCCCGGCTTCTCTACATGCTGCGCATCAGAGACAGACCCTACTAATCCTTGCGGGCGAGATGGTGGAGCGTGATCTCGGGCAGACAGTTCAGCCGTGCCGCGACGATACTCGAGCCGGCGCCGACCGAAGTGTAGCCGATCATGCTGTGGTACCTCCACGCGCCGGAACCCATTGACCGCGGGAGTTTCGAATCGAGGGTGATCGGGATTCCTCCCGGCAGACAAATCTGTCCGCCATGGGTGTGACCCGCGAGCAGCAGGTCGAACCCGGCGTGAGCCGCCTGGCGATAGATCTCGGGAGTGTGCGAAAGCAGGATGGAAAATGCGTCAGCCGGGACGCCGGCAGCCGCCTTTTCGATATTGTCGACCCTAAAGAAATGTGCGTCGTCTATTCCGGCAAGATAAATGCACTCTCCACCTCGCTCGATCGCTTGGAGTTCGTTCATCAGCATGCGAATGCCCATGTCCTCCAGGGCTGGGACCATTCGAACCGTGTCGTGATTGCCGAGCACGCCGTAAATCGGCCCCGTGAGAGATGCACGCACCTGGGCAACGCCATCCAGGGCAGCGTCGAACGGACCGAAGGTCTTTGCACGGAAGTCTCCGGTCAGCACGCAGATGTCGTAGTCGAGATCAGAGACAAGCTCGATCACGCGATCCATTGCAGGGCGGCTCATGTCCACATGAAGATCGCTAAGGTGGAGGATCTGGAACCCATCAAATCCGGTTGGCAGACGGGACGACACAATATTGTGGACGCGAAGCTGGACGCATGCGGCGTTGCGATAACCTCGCCCATAGAGGCCCATGAAACGCAGCCCATAGCGGATCAATGCATGGATCGAATACCAGTTTTCCAAATGGAAGAAGTTCAGACCCTGGCCAAAAACTTGCGCTTCGTGGTCCTCTTCGATTCCCAGACGCTGCCTGGCATGAACCCGGCCAAGGCGGTCGTTCAACCTCGGGCTGATGTCAACCATTACGATCCAAAGCTAAGTTGATTGGCACTCCGGAACGTGCGCCAATCCATCCACGGACAGCAAGCCATTTGAGCGAACCCTCGATGCTGCCAAAGTCACCCGGCTTTCAAGACCATTTCAAGGCCTTCTGTTCATCGCCTGCAACCGCGCCGAAATGCGCCGGCAAGCTGAAGTTTCCGCCAGGGTCTAACGCTGCAGCATCTCGATGTAACCGGCCAGATTGTGAATACGCTCGGTCGTGACGACCTCACCGCCGCTGGGACCGTAAAGTTTTTCGTCTTGTTCAAGGAACTGGCGACCCCAGACCGGCATCTCGCGGTCGCCATGGCTTGGTACGGCATAGCGGCCATCGATGGTCGCGAAGACGCGCGAATAAGGAAACCTGCCGCCGTTCCGCTTGGCAAGACGTGTCAGGTCGGCCGGACGCTTCATCAGTAAATCCCCCAATGGCCCATCGCCCCTGCCGTCGGGACCGTGGCAGACCGCGCAGGAGTTCATGTATTCCGCCTCGCCATAGCTCATTTCCTGCGCCGTGGATGCGTTGCAGGCCAACACTGTGAGAGCTGCCGCGATCGCGACCAGGAATTTCATCTGTGTGTCCACCGATCGAATGGCTGAAGCCTACTGCTTCAGCGCACACGCACGTTGATCCGGATCAATTGGGCATCGCGCATGCGTTTGATGCAGCGCAATGAATCCACCGACCTGCCACATTATCGTGTCTTGAATCTTGACGCAAAACCGGGAGCAGCCGCGATGGCCTTCAGGACGATACTTACGGTTACGGGACCGCATATGGGTAACGACGATCTCAAACTCGCCGCCGCCCTATGCGAGCAGATCAATGCTCATCTTTCCGTGCTCGTTCTTGTACTGGCGGCACCACCGTCGGGTGGTGAGTATGCCGCCATAGTCTCACCGGCCTGGCTCGAAGAACGTCGAGCCGACCTCAAGAGGCTCAAGGAACGAACTTCGTCCGTCTCCGCATTTCTCTCCCAAAGCGCCATATCGGCTGATCTCGTCGACGACTATCCCGACACTGCCCGGGCGGACGAGGTGATTGGTCGGAGGGCTCGTTATGCCGACATCGCGGTGGTCGGTCCGGAATTGCTTGCCAGCGAGACGCTGAAGAACAAAGTGATCGAGGGCTTGCTGTTTTCCTCCGGCAAGCCGCTTCTGCTTGTTCCTCAGGGTTCTCGGCCGTCCGTCGAACCGAAACGCGTTCTTGTCGCCTGGGATTCGCGCATCGAGGCCTCCCGCGCGGTCCGCGAGTCGCTCGATATTTTGACAGGCGCCGACGCGGTGCGCCTCGTCATGGTCGATCCGGTTGAGGACGAGTATCACCACGGGGCGGAACCTGGAGCAGATGCCGCTGCCTATCTGGCGCGGCATGGCGTGAAGGTTACGATCGACCGGCTGCCGAGCTCGAACCATTCCGTCGCCGATGTTCTTCGCCAGCACGCCAACGACATCGCCGCCGACCTTATGGTCATGGGCGGCTACGGTCATTCCAGGTTGCGTGAGCGCATCTTCGGCGGCGTCACCAAGTCAATGCTTGAGAATCCCTCGCTGCCGATCCTCATGGCACGGTGAAGCACATCTACTTAAGGATTTTCAAAGATCGGCCCGGTAGCTTAATCGTTGTTCTCTGGCCCGTCGTCCTCGTCATCGCCGCCAAATACGGTTCTGCCAAGAGTGTGACGGTTGCCGCACTCGTCGTCATCGCCGACACCTTTGATGGCCTTCGGGCCGGTAGCGTCTTTCATGGGGATGGCCTCGAGGTCGATTGGCCCGGCAGGTACGACGGAAGATGGTGCTCCACACGATCCTTCGTCGGATTCAGCGGCCGCCGGTAGGGCAAAGCTCGTGAGGCCCGCAAATACTGCAAGCAAGAACATGGAATTGCGCATGGTTTCGATATCCTTCTCAGCGCGGCCATGATTGGACGCGATGAACTTGATAGAGAACCGTTGCTTGCTGCCGGCTGAGGATGATTGACAGCAAATTGAAAGCTTCCGCGTGCGACATGCCTTGTTCATGAGAGCCACTGTAAAGCACCTTGCGGTGATGGGCCTGGTCGGGCTGGTCCTGGTCCAGCCACTGGCCGCTCGCGCTGACGATGATGACGACGATGATCACGACCGGGCGCGCAATCTCTACGAGCATGGCCAAATAAGGGGCCTTTCCAATATCCTCGACATCGTTCGCGCCCAAGCCCCGGGCGATATCATAGCGGTCGATCTCATCCGGAAGAGCAACAAATGGGTCTACCGGTTCCAGATCGTTGCCACTGACGGCCGTCGCACAATTGTCGACGTTGACGCCGGCGCCGGTGTCATTATGCGTGATGGGGAGGGCGACTGATGAAGATCCTCCTGGCGGAAGATGAGTCGCGCATCGCAACCGACATAGCGACTGCCCTCAAAGCCTCCGGAATGGCGGTCGACATCGTCAGGGATGGCGAAGAAGCTTGGTTTGCAGGCGACGTCGAGAACTACGACGCAGCCATTCTGGATCTTGGGTTACCCAAGCTCGATGGACTCACGGTCCTGAAGCGTTGGCGGGCCAATGCTCGCCGGTTCCCAGTTCTTATCCTGACTGCCAGGGGTATATGGACCGAGCGTGTCGACGGCATCAATGCCGGCGCTGACGACTATCTTCCGAAGCCTTTTGAAATGGAAGAGCTGCTCGCCCGGCTGCGGGCAATTCTGCGTCGTTCAACAGGGCAGGCGGCACCTGTGCTGAAGTCAGGCCCATTGCTTCCTAGACACGCGCCAGATGCGGATCTCGCTCCGCGGCATTCCCATCGCGCTTTCGCCGCTGGAATACCGGCTGCTGGCGTTCCTGATGCAGCACGCCGGACGTGTGGTCGCGCCGACCGAACTGGCCGAGCATCTCTATGATTCCGGCAATGACCGCGACCCGAACGCGATCGAGGTGATTGTCGCGCGCCTGCGCCGGAAGCTTGGCAGCGATGTGATCGAAACGCGGCGCGGCTTCGGGTACCTCGTGCCCGATGATTCCGACTGATGGGCAACTCCATTCGCTTCAGGCTCTGGTCGGCAGCAACGATCTCTATTCTTGTCGCGCTCGCCATCGCCGGCGCCGGCTTGCGTTATCTGTTTGAACTTCATGTTGAACGGCGCGTCGTTGGCGAACTGACGGTTGATCTCAATGAGTTGATCGGCGCGACGACGTTCACCACCGATGGTCGCCTTGTGGTGGCGCCGGTTCTCACCGATCCGCGCTTTGCCAATCCGCTGTCCGGTTACTACTGGCAGGTCCAGGACATCGCCACCGGCAGCCTTCAACGCTCACGGTCGTTGTGGGACGCCACCCTCGTCTTGCCTGGTCCACAGGCGAGTGGCGAGCTGAGGAAGGTTGAAGAGTTCAAAGGTCCTGATGGAAAGCTCAGCATTGCGGTCGAGCGCACGATCATCGACGCCGGCGGCCGCTCGTTTCGTGCTATCGTGGCGGAAGACCACCGGACAGTCGAAGCTTCGGTAGGCGAATATGTTCGTGACCTTGCGCCATCTCTCCTCCTGCTGGCGGCTGTTCTCATGGCGGCGTTCTTCATCCAGATCACCGTCGGCCTTGCGCCGTTGGAAACCCTGCGCCACGCTGTCCGAAATGTCATAGCGCAGCAAGCGGCACGGCTCGACGCGGCTGCACCGCGCGAAGTGCAGCCGCTCGCCGACGAAATCAATCGCCTGCTCGATGCTCAGGAAAAGGCCCTTGTGCGTGCCCGATCACGCGCCATCGACCTCGCTCACGGCCTCAAGACACCGTTGCAGGTGTTGTCGGCCGACATCCGCGCGCTGCGGAAAAAAGGCGAGACGGAGCTCGCCGACGAAATCGAGAAAAGCGCCGGAGCGATCCGACGTCATGTCGAGCGGGAGCTTGCGCTTGCCCGCCTCGCGCCCGGTGTCTCCGGCAAGGCATCGTGCCGCGTATTGGAGGCTGCAGCCGGCGTCATCGCCGTTGTCAAACGCACGCCAAGCGGCAAGCGGCTGTCATTCACCATCAATGTCGCGGAAGATCTTGTGGCCCCGATTGACGAAGGCGATCTGTCGGAAATACTCGGCAATCTCGTCGAGAACGCCGCGCGTTTCGCAAGGTCGTCAATCCGTGTCGACGCATCCGTCACCGCTGGCCAGGTGATCATCGCAGTCGTCGACGACGGCTCGGGCATCCCGGATGCGGACCGGAAATCCGCCCTGTCGCGTGGTGTCCAGCTCGATAGCAAAGGCGGCAGCAGTGGCCTTGGCCTGGCCATTGTTTCAGACATCGTTGAAGCCTATGGCGGGCGTCTGGCGATGACCGACGCCGATCCCGGCCTGGTCGTGACCATTTCCTTGCCACCACACAGTTGACCGTCACGTCAGGCAAAGCCGGGGAAATAGTCGACTTTAATCTTTGAACGATGAATACCCATGGCGCGCAGCTTCTGGCGCAACGCCTTGACCATCGCCTGTGGACCGGAAATGTAAACGGTGCGCTCGAGGTAGTCGGGGATTGCCGCACGCACCAGACGCTCGTCGATATTGCCGGCATACTGGCCAGGCTCGGCATCTCGGGCCACAGCATAGATCGTCTTGATACCGAGTTCCCGCCGGGCAGCTGCGAGCACGTCACGATAGGCGATGTCCTTTTGGTTTTCGGTCCCGTAGAGGACGATAATCGGCCGTGCCTCCTTCCGGTCGAGCAGATACTGCAGCATCGAGCGGAACGGTGTGATGCCGATGCCCCCTGCTATGAAAGCAATCTTGGTGTCGGGATTGGTTGGCAGCGTGAAGTCGCCTGCCAACTGAGAGGCATGGATGGAACTGCCCGGCTTCATGGTGCGCAGCGCGCGCTTGAAGGCACTTGCCGCTGGATAGAATTTGACACCCAACCGGATCGTCTCCTCGGTCGGCGCCGAGGCGACCGTGAAATAGCGGCGGTTGCCGCGATTGTCCGCACGGTCGAGGCTAAGCGTCCATTCGAGATACTGGCCGGCCTCAAAGGCGAGCTTGCGCGGCGACCTGAAGATAAAGTCGTAGCTGTCGGCTGCCGATTGCTCGATGCGCTCCAGTGTCAGCACGAGGCGTCCTTTCGGGCCCGCCGCATAGGCAAAGAGGTTGCCCGCGAGCAAGGCCAGTTCCGGTGTGAAATAGAACGAGCCGATGTGGATGTTCGGCGCGAACAAAAGACCAACGATGCCGGCAAAGGCTATACGCGGCCAACGCATCGTTGGCGCCGTCAACGGTTCGGTCAGCATGACGAACGCGAAGAAGAACATTGGTGAGGAACGCAGGGTTTCCATGAGGACGGTCCCGTACTGCGACGGATCGGCGGTCGCCAGAACAGTTGCCAGGGTCACTACGGCGAAGGTCGCGACAAGGTCGAGCCGGCGCAGTTTCCGGACGATGAGAATTCCGCCGGCCATCACCGCGGGAAGCAACGCAAGACTTCCGCCGACCCACCAGGTCGCAGGCTGGTCAAGCAGAAGTGCCGAGAGTGCGGCGCCGAACGCTGCCGGGTTGAACAGGTGCTTTCTGCCGATCGCGAAAATGAACTTGGATGAGATTGCCCAGACGGAGGCGAACACCACCGCCCCGATGCCCCTAGGGTCCGCGACAGCTACCGGATCGACGATGAGCGCAAGGATGAGGGCGGTGATGTAGACCGACTCGTTGTTGGCCGGAACTTCGAAGATGCGGGCAAAAACCTTGTTGGCGATCCAGCAAGCTGCCAGCGCCAGCGCCGTGGTGAACGCGAGCGTTATCGGATCATGTGGCGCTAGGCCGGCAAATCCGAACACAAGGGCTGTGGCCACCAGAACCATCAGATAATACAGGACCAGCCTGTACATGGTCAGGTGATCCAGAAATCGGTCGACTACCTTGATCATTGTTCGCAAAAGACTCCGAAGCCGCTAGTCGGCGTGGCGCGGCCATTGATGTCGACGACGTAGCCTTCGAGGCCCGGCGTGTGCTCAAGAAAGAAAATACCGTCCCGGCCCATGGCGAAGGCGGCGGTGGCGAAGCGGTCCGCCTCGAGCACGTCGGCGCCGATGACGGTCAGGCTAATGATGTCCTGGATCGAGCTGCCAATTCCATGCGGGTTGTAGATGTGTTGGCCGCGGATATAGGTGCCGGATGTCGCGACGCCGTGGCCACGCGGGTAGACGACCTTGATGATCTCGTCAGGCTTGAATGGATTGCGGATGCCGACGCTCCAATCCTTTCTGAATGCGTTCTTTCCGGACGCCTGGATGTCGCCGCCCGCCTCGATGAAGAAGTCGCTGATCCCGGCTCCGAGAACGATTCCCGCGGCATTGCGGATGGCCCAACCCTTGACGATGCCGGAAGGGTCCAGCGAACCGTCCGCCTTGCGGATATCGAAGTATCCTTGCGTCTCGTCTTTTGTCTGTTTGGCAAGGGCCAGCACTTCCAGCATCTCGGCACTCCACTCGCGGACCGGAATGTCACCGCGATTGATGGCGGCGATCTCGCTGTCGGTCCTGTAGGGGCTGAATCGTCGATCTACCTGTTCGAAATAGTCGAAGACTATGCCGACAATCGCACCACCCGACGCATCACAGACGTCGACCGTGATGGGCATGCCCATCAGAATCCGCGTTTCACGCATCGACTACAACGATGCCTTCTTCAACGCGCCCCCAAGCGACTGGATGAAGGCTCTGCTGGTCAGCGTTGCGCCAGAGATTATGTCGACATTGGCGCTTTGTGCGCTGATCGCCTCGTCGCGCAGCATGGGTAGCGCCTGCCTGTTGATGCTGACGGAGGTGCGGCGATCGGATGGGTATTTCAGCACTTTCAGCGCCGTGAGCTGGCCACCTTGAACGAGGGCCTGAATTTGAATAATACCATAGTAGGCATCGGCCGAGGGGCCGGTGTAGACGCCGTCGGCATGGCCGTGTGAGGCGGGCTTCATGCCCGCCCGGATCACGCGCGCTGACAGATCCGGATATGCGGGCCTCGGCTGCGGGATCGGTATATAGACGGCCGGTGTCACGGCGAATGACGCTGTTGACAGCGCATCGGACACAGCCGCGACTGGTTGCTCCGATAGTGTTGGTGATGAAGATTGCACCATTGAGACCGCCGCCTGCTTCACCGGCAGGGTCGGCCTTTCGGTCGGTGCGGCAATGCCGGCCGTGGTCTCCCTGGTAGTGGGAAAGGGGGCACTGAACGGTGTTTCGAGGGGAACCGGTTGGTTCTGGAACGCTGGCCGGGCGGCGCTGCGAACTGGCTCCCTGGGCTGAGCGGCACGCGCCTCGCCGGCGTCAGCCGGGAGCGCGGAATCGAGCATGTCGTCGGCTGGGTTTTTGTCGGCCTGGTTCCAGACATAAGCGCCGGAAGCGGCGATCACGAAAAGCGACAGGGCAATCTGTTTCATTGGAGCTGCATTTCCACGTTGGTTCTTGCACCCGCGGCTCCGCTTTGGAACCGCTTCGGACGCAATATCCCACGAGACAGCTGACAATTGGCTGTCAGCGAGCTTCGACCTGCGGAGGTCTGTCAAAGCTGATGAACAACGGCAAGATCCATGAGCTCGCCAAGCCGGTGAGCGCGAGTTGTCCACCAGCTGTTGCCGTGATGACGGGCAACATCATCGGCCGCCGAAATCACGGGGGCGCTGGCATAACGCCTGCATGAGACGCCACAAGAAAAGTCGTCAATAACGGTGAATTTTGCTGAGGCTGCTCGCCCGAAATAGCGGATTTCACCAACTGCAAGTAACCATTGGTTGCCCATCCCTGCAATCAACGACACTTGGCACGAGTCACCAGGGGGGGGCCGGGCACCAGTTCGGCCTGCACGGCAAGCAACAGATCCGACTTTTGCGAAATTGTGCCATGCCCTGCCAGATCTGAATCAACGCAATTCACTCACTCATATAGTTGAGAGCATCCTGCTTGATGATTTCGATGCTGCGCAGGTTGAGCAGGCGGATGACGCCTCTGTCCTTCAGGCGGGTGAAGACCCGCGACACGGTCTCGATGGTGAGGCCGAGATAGTCGCCGATGTCCATCCGCGACATCGGCAATTCGACTTGCCGCAGCCCGCCTTGCCGCTCCGCCATGTCGACCAGAAATGCGGCGACGCGTTCGACGGCGTTCTGGCGTCCAAGCACCAGGAGATGTTCCTGGGCTCTTGTCAGTCCCTTCAGCGCCAAGGGAAGAAGCTGACGGGACATGTCGATCCTGGAACTGAACCGGAAGACGCGGACACCGGTGGCGTTGATCGCCTCGGCGAAGAAATGATGTGTCGTGTCCGCCTCGAAGCCGAAAGTCTCTCCGGCAAGATGGAAGGCACTGATCTGCCTGCGGCCGTCGGCAAGCAGACGATAGACGCGGACGGCGCCGAACTCGACCTGGTAGAGAGCTCCGGCCTTCTCGCCCTGGGCATAGATTTCAGCTCCGGCCGGAAAGAAACTGACCGGTTGCAGCGGCGCGCCATCGAATGCCGGCAGATGCGGCTGAGGGAGGTGTGACGGCAGTGCAATCTTGGAGGTCGCTTGAGAGTACATGGCTGTCTTCCCGGTTGATCCGTGACAACAGCAATCGCGCGAATCCGGGGGGCGCGAAATTCGGTTATGTCCCTAAGGGGAATTGCGTAGACCTCGACAGAGGCGGCACGGTAGCGCTGTTCTTGTCGTCGATTTGACCGGACAAAGCGGCGATGGACTTTACCAGCCCGGCGCCAGTTTGGCATCGAAACCCTTGCAATCCTGAAGGCGGACCATCGGCACGCATTGATCGGCTGAATCCGACACGGTCGATGATCTGGGATCGCCACTGCCGAGACAGTGACAGCCGCCGCATCGCCATCTTTGATGCGCATCAAGGACCTGTCCCTGGTTCGTGCCATGCTTGCGACCAAACACAGCCGCCCGATAGGATGTCATGGATCGCAAGCACACCTTCAACATCGGCTACTTCATCGTAGCGCTAGTCTTCATGGCGCTTTTCCAGCTTTGGCTCGGATATCGCGATGTGGCTTCGATCTCCTACAGCGACCTCATTCGCTATCTCGGAGGTGGCAAGATCGCGTCGGTCACGGTGACCGAAACGACCATCCAGGGTCGTTTTTCGGCGCCGCAAGAGGGAAAACAATATTTTGTCACGAACCGTGTCGATCCCGCGATGGCCGAACTGTTCGAGAAGGCCGGGGTCCAGATCACCGGCGCCACCGACAGCAACTGGCTGACCACGATCCTATCCTGGGTGCTGCCTACGTTTGTCTTCTTTGGCCTGTGGGCTTTTCTGTTTCGTGGCTTCGCCAACCGTCAGGGCATGGGCGGGCTGATCAATATCGGCAAGTCGAAGGCAAAGATCTATCTGGAGCGCAAGACAGGGGTGACTTTCGAAGATGTGGCGGGGGTCGACGAAGCCAAAGCCGAACTGCAGGAAATTGTCTCCTTCCTCAAGGACAAGGATAAATACGGTCGTCTGGGCGCACGCATCCCGAAAGGGATCCTGCTTGTCGGACCGCCCGGAACCGGCAAGACCTTGATGGCACGCGCCATTGCCGGCGAGGCGGGCGTGCCCTTCTTCTCGATCTCCGGCTCGGAGTTCGTCGAGATGTTCGTGGGCGTGGGAGCGGCCCGGGTTCGAGACCTGTTCGAGCAAGCCCGGCAGGCGGCGCCCTGCATCATCTTCATCGATGAACTCGATGCGCTCGGCCGTGCTCGCAGCCCATTCGCCGGTTATGGCGGCGGCGACGAAAAGGAGCAGACACTCAACCAGCTGCTGTCGGAACTCGACGGTTTCGATCCGCGCGTCGGCATCGTTCTGCTTGCCGCCACCAATCGGCCCGAAATCCTGGACCCTGCCCTGCTGCGCGCGGGGCGCTTCGATCGCCAGGTCGTGCTGGACCGCCCCGACCGCAAGGGCAGGGAGGCGATCGTGAGGGTGCACATCAAGAACGTTTCAACCGCGCCTGAAGTCAAGGCAGAAGAGATCGCTGGCATCACGCCCGGTTTCACCGGCGCGGATCTTGCCAATCTGGTCAACGAGGCCGCCATCATCGCCACTCGGCGCGGCGCCGAAAAGGTCACGATGGACGACTTCACCAATGCGGTCGAGCGCATCGTGGCGGGATCGGAGCGCAGGAGCCGATTGCTGAAACCGCAAGAGCGCGAGCGTGTCGCCTTCCACGAAATGGGCCATGCCCTGGTGGCGGTCACGACGCGAAGCGCCGATCCGGTGCACAAAGTGTCCATCATTCCTCGCTCGATCGGCGCCCTCGGTTTCACAATGCAGCGCCCGACGGAGGATCGATTTCTGATTACTGTTGGCGAACTGAAGGACCGGATGGTCGTCCTCATGGGCGGTCGCGCCGCCGAGGAAATCATATTTGGCGACGTTTCGACCGGGGCGGCCGACGACCTCGCCAAGGTTACGGATATTGCCCGCCAATGTGTCACCCGCTTCGGCATGGATGGGACGGTGGGACAGGCCGTTCTCGAAGAGCAGCGTCTGCAATGGCTGGGTGACGGCCCCGGCGCGCCAAGCCGGAGAGACTATTCGGAAGCCACGGCACGGGAGGTCGACGTAGCAGTCCGTGGTATGATCGACGAGGCCTTTGCCCGTGCCAGGGATATGCTCCGCGAAAGGATCACCGATCTGCGCGCCGGCGCGGTATTGCTGCTCGAAAAGGAAACCCTGACCCCCGACGACTTCGCGCCGTTGCAGCGAGCGGTCGAACTGGCGCCGGCGGCGTGGACGGCCGCCGCCGGAGCGCGGGAGATAGCGGCGTCGGCCGGGGGTTGAACAGAGAGGATGGTGTCATGAAACACGAGATCCAACGTAAGATGGTCGAAATCCTCGAACGTTGCATGGACATGACGATTGCGACGATCCGCTCCGACGGATCGCCCCAGGCGACGGTGGTCTCCTTCGTTCACGATGGTCTGCTCCTCTATTTCGGTTGCGGGGCCGGCTCTCAGAAGGCCATGAATATTTCTCGCGACCCGCGCGTTTCGGTCGCGATGACCGCGCCGTATCAGAATTGGCTGGAGATCAAGGGACTGTCGATTGCCGCCACCGCCACGGAAGTCGTCGCGCCTTCGGAACTCACCGAGGTGGGAGGCTTGATGCTGCGGCGCTTTCCGCAGATTTCGGCCATTCAGCCAACCGAGGCTGCACCGGTGAAGCTGTTCAAGGTACGGCCCACGATCGTCTCGGTGCTCGACTATTCCCTCGGCTTCGGTCACACCGATCTCGTCAAGATCGAAGCTGGAGACATCGCCGAAACACTGGACAGCATGCGGCACCATTGGCTTGCAAGCGCTGTCGTCACCTCCTGACGGCTGGGCGGTCGCCAGCCGGTCGATGCCGTCCACGCGATGGGCGTTTGGCCCGGCATTGTCGGGCATTTTCTGGCGAGAGGGGGTGCCTTCGCCAAGGCTGATCGTCGGATTGCCGCGAGCCTCGGTCGAAGCCAGCCGGTAGTAAACATGCTGCGCGTCACACCGCGTGTCGACCAGCCTCAGGGCGCGCAGATTTGCCGGTTCGTTGCGAGAGCGCCGACTGGCTCATCCGACCAGTCCGGCCAGTTTCGGCCACAAGCTGTGGCTCAGCCCCTTGCTCGGTCTCAGCGGTGCGACTGAAGGCGATGGAGGAAGGGTGTCAAGGCAGTCGCAATTGACCCTGTCGGGCTCGGACATCGACGACCACTGAGCCTTGTCAGATCAGTTAGAAAACAGGCGGTTGATCGAACCTTGTCTAAGCATGGAGCGAGACACGCCGCCGCCGAAAGCCCATTCGAGGGTGCGGCTGTGACCGTAGCCGCCTGAGACGACAAGTTCAGCGCCCATTTCGTGGGCAAGCTCGGTGATGACCTGGCCTGCCTCCGGATGCCCGCCCCCCAGACTTCCGATCTCGCCTTGACGCGATTAGATCCGCGGCGCGGGCATGCATCGCCAGGAGATACGTCGGATCGCCGATCTCCTCGCGTGTTGCCTACATCGTCATCTCCGGTTCCAGCGTCCGTTCCTTCGACGGTTCCGGAAGCTCGGTCATAGTCGCTTCGGTCAAGAGCAGAACGCTGGCGACCGAGACGGCGTTCTCCAGCGCGATGCGCACGACCTTGGTCGGGTCGATGATGCCGGCCTCGACCAGATCGACATATTCCTTCTTTCCGGCGTCGAAGCCAAAGTTTCCCTTGCCTTCAATCATCCTGGCGATGACCACGCCGCCGTCGACAGCCGAATTCTCGGCAATCTGCCGGACCGGCGTTTCAAGCGCCCGCTTGAGTATCTGTACGCCGGTCCGCTCGTCGCCCTCGCAACGCGTCTCCTCGTCCGCCACGGCTGCGATACAGCGCAGCAAGGCAAGCCCGCCACCAGGCACGATGCCTTCGGCGACTGCGGCCTTGGTGGCGCTGATGGCGTCTTCGAGCGCTTCCTTCTTCGATTTCATCTCGGCCTCAGTGGGCGCACCAACCTTGATGACGGCGACGCCGCCTGCAAGTTTGGCCAGCCGCTCCTGCAGCTTTTCGCGATCGTAGTCGCTGGTCGTGTTGTCGATCTCGCGCCGGATTTGTTCTACGCGACCCTTGATCGCCTTCTGATCGCCGCTGCCGCCGATGATCGTCGTATTGTCCTTGTCGACGACCACACGCTTGGCACGCCCCAACTGCGCCATCGTGACATTTTCGAGCTTGAGACCGAGATCCTCGGAAATGACCTGTCCGCCGGTCAGGACAGCTATGTCCTGCAGCATGGCCTTGCGACGATCCCCAAAGCCCGGCGCCTTGACGGCGCAGTTCTTGAACGTGCCCCGGATCTGGTTAACGATGAGCGTCGCAAGTGCCTCTCCTTCGACTTCCTCGGCGATCACCAGCAATGGCGAACCCGATTTCGCCACGGCTTCAAGCAGCTTGATGAGGTCGTTGAGCGAAGCGATCTTCTTTTCGACGATAAGCACCACCGCCTCTTCCAGGACCGCCTCCATTTTTTCGGCATCGGTGACGAAATAAGGAGAGAGGAATCCGCGATCGAACTGCATGCCTTCGACGACCTCGAGAACCGTTTCCGTGGTCTTCGACTCCTCGACCGTGATGACGCCTTCGCCGCCGACCTTCTCCATTGCCTCTCCGACGAGTTCGCCGATCAGCGGGTCATTGTGCGCGGAGATCGTCGCCACCTGCTCCTTCTCGCGCCGGGTCGAGACTGGCCGAGATATCTGCTTGAGTGTCTCGATCGCCCGTTTGGTCGCGCGGTCGAGGCCCCGCTTGATGTCGATAGCGCTGGCGCCGGCAACGACGTTGCGCACGCCGTCGGCAAACATGGCGTGAGCAAGGATGGTCGAGGTGCTGGTGCCGTCGCCAACCATGTCGCCGGTCTTCTCGGCTGCCTGTCTTAGCATTCGCGCACCGAGGTTCTCCTCGGCGTCCTTCAGGTCGAATTCCTTGGCGATGGTCACCCCATCGTTGCAGACGATCGGTGAACCCCACTTTTTTTCGATCAGGACCGACTTCGAGCGCGGCCCGAGCGTCACGCGCACGGCGTCGGCGAGCTGGGTTGCGCCACGGAGGATCTTTTCGCGCGCCGCAGAGCGGAACAACACCTGTTTATGGGCCATGACCGTCTCCAAAACCTATTCTGTCGTTTCACCTAGCAGGCAGGTTTTCGATCGGCCTTGATGCGCATCAAACGCGTTTTCGTCCCTTGTTGACGAGGATCAATGTTAGCCGGCCTCATTCCCTGTTGGATGGCTGTCGATCCAATTTGACAACTATGCAGACGAATGAAACGCGCCGATATGACGCCGGCGTCGACACGACTGGCTGCCGTCCAAGGTTCAATCCCGACGGGTGAGATGGTCAGGAACTGCACTTCAAGGACAAGCGGTTTCTAGAAGAGTCTAAAAGACAACCCACAGCGTCATGCATGTCCGGTGAACATGGGCAGGGTATTTGCGCGCGTTCACAAGCACATCGGAGACGCCAGCACCTCGGACGCAGATCAATTCCTTGTTCTCCGTCAGAATATCTCGTCCTGGAGTTGCGAACGTCGATTTTCGGTTTTGAAGCCGGTTCCCGGCGAGGAGATGACGAGGCTGAGTATTTCCTGACGAAGGTGTTGGAGGGCCTGTAAAGTCAGGCAAAGCAATGGCACGAGGAGATGCCTCTTACTTCTTCGGCCTCGTTTTTCGGAGGTCTTTCGAACGCGATGGAGCCAGCATCGCGGCCAACAATCACTATGGGTCGCTCGCGGGGGACCTGACGAGCAAGATTCACGCGATCGTGGTCCATCTCGCTCTCACGCCCGGTGAAGCGCACGACAATCGGTTGTGTTCGGTTTTCCTCTGCGCGCTGCTCCCACCAACGATCCTGCTCGCGGATCGTGGATACGAATTGAGAACGAGCGTAGCGGCCTCCTGTGGCGGTTGATGCGCTCGTGCCAATATATCCGCAGCGGCCTGCAGCGGGCAGGGTTTGAAGGCGGCTGGCTGAAACAGTTTGAACCAGGGTCAACGCCAGCTGCTTGATCGGTTGGGCCGGAATGAAACCAAAGGCCGTGACACAGGCGAGCGTTGTGATCGCGACCTCTCCTTTGCGAAGCGTTCCCGAACAATTCGGCGCTGGCCTCGGCCAGCAAAAAGTCGGCGATGGAAATCGCATTCGTCGGATGCGGAATCGGGTCCGTGCTCACGCATCTTGCCTGCACCGGCCGCCAATAACTGCGCGTAGGCGTCTTGGATGGCGAAGCAGGTAGTGGCAAAGTTGTTCAAAATAAAGCTTCAAAATAATGCCATCGAATACTGCAAATTGATTCCCGTCAAAGCAAAATGCCCCATCGGTTTCTAATCGAAGGCGTGTCGATGTAGGAGGTGACATCATGGAAATCTCTTTCCGCGATCTTATGACAGTATTCCACGGCATGGGGTTTGGAGCGCTCTTTATGCTCGCGTTTTCAGCAGCACTTGCCGAGCTTTATCGAATGTCTGCGCCTGGAGCCGCATCAGTCCCAAGCGCCAGAGAACACAATCTGCTTTTGCTTTACCTTTCGGTGATGGTCGTCCTTGCCTGGGGCGCCGTGCTATCAGGTGCTTACATCGTATATCCGTGGTATCGCGCGGTCGTGCCCGAAGGGGTTATCGATCTGACCGACTATCCGAAGTTCCTGCTGACCTCCAGCCCGAAGACGTCCGCGTGGCATAGCTTGGGGATGGAGTGGAAGGAGCACGTGGCCTGGCTTGCTCCGATTGCCATGACCATGGTCGCCTACGTCTTTGCCAAATATGGGCCGGCTTTGGCCAAGCAGAAGCAAATCCGCACTGCCGTCATCGGCTTTGCTGTCGTTGCTTTCGTGGCGACAGGAGTCGCGGGAGCCTTTGGAGCGTTTCTCAACAAGTATGCTCCAGTTCGTGGTGGCGCAATGATCGAGATCATCGCTGGTGAACAGGAGGGCCAATAATCATGGCCAATATCACGCCTATCAAGACTGACGAGATTCCCAATGGTCCCGGTGCGGCCGCCATCCTGGCCGCGGGGATTGGATCTGCCGCGATGGGGATATTCGCCTTAGCCGGCGATGCGTTTACATCACTCAACCACTTCTTCACGTTCTACAAGCCAACCGGTGGCCTGTCCGGCGTCTCGACCAGCGCAGTCATCGTCTGGTTGGTTGCCTGGTTTGTCCTTTCGCGCAGGTGGAGCGGAAAGAACGTGGAAATGGGAAAGGTCGTTTCTGTATCCTTCGCCTTGTTGGCAGTGGGTGTACTGCTGACCTTCCCGCCTGTAATGGACCTCATCCAGGGCAAGTAGAGAGAAACTTGCGTGAGTTGGGCGTGGGCTTGGCCCGTCGAAAGCGGGCTGAGCCCGATTCAGAGAGCTTCTCCCTTGCCATAGGTCACTCGCATCCCGTTCGCGATCGGGGACCACGAGGGTCATCCTCAATCCGAATTGATGCGCATCGACGCCGCATCGACGGCAAAACCACCATCGCCGCCATCTTCCCTATCAGCTTTTCGGAATCGGCACTGCCTTTCGACCCGCGCTGCTGTGACATGGGCGCGCACTGGGATAAGAAAGGGCAGGATGATGATGCTCGAGGATCAATTACTGCCGATCGTGATGGCGCAATCTACTGCCGGTCCGCCACTGGCCGTTCGGCGCATGCATCGAACGGTGGAAACAGCCTATTCGCTTGCTTCCCGGCCCGACACCTGCTCGATGAGGATCCGGAAAAAAACCTGCGGCAAGCTATCTGACACGGGAGGCATGACAGGCTTGAGCGCACCAGGCTCCCACCAGTCCGTGTGCTTGCTCAACACTGACCACGCATGGTCGCGCTGAACCTTGTGGCCGATCCGGTCAGGCAGTTCTTCAAAGCGGCCGTCGACAATCACGCTTCTCCATCCGCGTCCCTGGGTGTGTTCGTCGATCTGGGCGCACACCAGGGGATTGGCCCGCATCCAGTCGATCTTCTTGCCCGGCAAGGAGAACGCATAGAGGTGATTATCGGCGTAGGCGTAGTTGAAGCACACGACGTAGGGTTGTCCGTCCTTCGCGCATGCCAAATGGCCGACGCGATTAGCCGCCAGTAACTTCGTGCATTCCAAATTGGAGAGCGTGCGGACCAGCATCGATGCGATCTCCTATTTTTTATATTTCACACCTTGGCAGCTGCACTCGCAATGACGTGGATCAAACTGCTGCGTCCGTTTCGTCAGCAGGGGCCGGCCGCGCTTCGTGATGCGCGGGCGCCAATGACAGCAGCAGCTTCAGGCTTGCGATCGCGGCGAGACCCATGGCAGCGGCAGCGACGAGGAAGGCGGCGCCTTCCAGACGGTGGGAACCGAACAGCAGGCCGGCGGCCGCCGAGCCCACTGACAGCCCGAGGCTGACCGCCGCCGACTGCATGCCGAGTTCCATACCTTGGCTTCGTACGCCGATGCGCGACACCCAGTAGGCGAGCAGCGGGCTGATCACCCCGGCCGAAGCCGAAACAACGGAAACCGCAAACGGCATTTCCGTGAGCCCGGCAATTGCCGGAACAATTGCCAGACCGATCGCCATCACCAGGAAGGCAGGAGCCACAAGCAGCCTCGCCGCGAAGCGATTGGCCGCTCGCGTGGTGGAAGAACGAGCAAAATCCATGCTTTGGCCGATTATCGCGGCCGACCGGTCGCTTTCGCGCTGACGCCGGGCAACATCGCCGACATCACCATGGCCATTCCCTTGATCGGCATGGTGGCCAAGTCCAAAAGGCTACTGGCCGACAAAGCCTATGATGCGGACAGTCTGCGCAATTGGCTGAAGCGGGCCAGGATGAAGGCGGTCATTCCATCAACCGCCGCACGGCGTACGCCCTATCCGCTCGATCACAAGGCATATCGCCGACGAAACCTCATCGAGCCCATGTTCTGCAAGCTCAAGAACTGGCGCCGCATCGCAACACGATACGATCACCATGTACAGAATTACCTCTCAGCCCTGGCTCTCGCTGCAATCATTTCATCCTGGATCTGGATGAGTCCTCAACCTAAGGCTGTTCGACCCGTGCCACCTGATAGGTGTGCATGGCTCCGTTACGCTCGATCGAAACATATTCGCCAGTCACGAAGCGTTCTTCGCCAAGATGGAAACCAATTTCGTCGTCGCGATCGCCTTCGGCATAGTCGAAATACCATTGCCCGCCTGGCTTGCGCCGCAACCGGCCGATCCGATCTTCCTCGCCCATGCGAAAGCGGCGAACACGGCAGGAGGCCCGATGTGATTTCCACTCGTCCGCATCGATCCGGCTTTCGTTGGTTAGCGGAGCGAGCACGTCGTAGCCCTCCTCGCGGTCTCCCTCCGGGTGGCCTTTCTCGCGGGCAAGCAGCAGGCGGATATGCCTGAATTTTGGGGTAAGCTCCTGCAAACTGGTCATGGTGAACTCCTTTGAGGCAGTTCATAACGCGACGACCGGATTTGGCCTTTGATCCGCGTCAAAGAAGCTTGCGGGCTCAGGCACCGTCAGGGCCTGGGCAACGGCATGGCAAAATAGCCCCGCGGTCGCCGCAATCACGATCATACCGGCCAACGGCAACCAGAACCTGACCGGACTGGAAAATACCGCCAGCGACAGGCGGCCGATCGCGTTTGCCGCGAGTGCCGCCAGCACCGCCTGGCCGACCGCCTCGATCGAGACCGAATGCTGGACCAGGCGAAGTGCGCTAAGCACCGAGACATCGACCTTGAACGTACCTGCAATCGCCGAGCTCGCCAGCAAGCCGCTGCTGCCTAATTGAGCGGCCAATGCAGCGCTGGCGGTGGAAACGATTGCGAAAAGCAGGGCAAAAAGCAGCAGCGGGCCCAATTCAAATGGATTACGCGCCGAGGCGCATCCCGCTCCCGCCACCGCGCTCCAGTCCGACAGGCAAGCCTATTGCCAGGGCGGAGTCCGAGCCTGGCTATGAGCGGATCCATGGCGTGGCGGCTTTCAGGCCGTGGCCATCGGCAGACGGTCGCGAACCCACCTGACGATCTGCGCAGGAGGTCATCGCGCCGGGTGTGCGCGCAAGCTCACGCCCGCCATGGAACAGGATCATCGTCGGGATGCCGCGGATGCCGAGGCTTGCAGCGATAGCCTGCTCATTGTCGGAATTGAGTTTGATCAAGCGAACATACGGCGGCAGTTCGTTGGCCGCTGTCTGATAGGCCGGTGCCATCATCTTGCAGGGGCCGCACGACGGCGCCCAGATATCGACGACAACGGGAAGGCTGCTTCGCCTGATCTGACGATCGAAAATCTCTGCGTCGACATCTTCCGGGTGGCCCGAGAACAGCCTCACACCGCACTTGCCGCATTTCGCGTACCCCCGCATTTCGCGCTGGCGGCCGGCGGTTGACTCCGCCACATTTGCTGCAAACCACCAGATTTCCTGTGTCATGGCCATTCAACCTGTTTTCAGTTATGCGCGTTCGAAATGTCCATCGCCGAGCGCGCGCAGCGCGTTCAGGATAACGGCTATGTCGATGCCCTCCTGAAGCAATGCCCCCGCCACCGGCGTGATCTGCCCCATGGCGGCAGCAATCATCGCCATGGCCGAGAGCGCCAGCCCGACAATGATGCTTTGCAATGCGATCGTTCGGGTTCGTCGGGCAATCCCAACCGCCTCGGCGACCGGTTGCAGCCTGTCGGTCAGCACGACAACGTCAGCAGCCTCCGAGGAGGCCGTAGCGCCGCGCGCGCCCATGGCAACACCGACCGTTGCAGTTGCAAGTGCGGGGGCATCGTTGATGCCGTCGCCAATCATCATCGTTGGCGCCAGGGCTTTCTCTGCTTCGACCGTAGCGACTTTTTTTGCCGGAGTCGCATCGGCGACGACAGCATCGAGATCGAGCAAGGTGGAAACCCGTTTCGCCGCCGCATCGTCGTCGCCCGTAAGCATGACCGTGCGCGCGACTCCGACCGAGCGCAGTTTGCCAAGTGCCTCGCAGGCATCCGCACGGATCGCATCCCCGAAGGTGAATATGCCGGCCAGCCGCCCGTCGAGTGCTACGAAAACCCTGAGCACCGGCTGGCCCCGGTACCGCTCTTCACCGCTTCTTGCCCAGTGGGGCAGAGATTTGTCGGCGAGCACCAGTCCTCGTGATCCTGCCGCGATCGATATATTGTCGACCCGGCCTTTCAGGCCGGCCCCACGATACTCGCGAACATCGCAAGGATGCGAGAGCATCAGCTTTCTCGCTCGAGCTGCCCGGATGATCGAGTCGGTGAGCACATGATGCGAGGCCTGCTCCAGGGACGCCAGCAGCCGCAACAGGCGGTCGGCGTCATCGCCGGGCGCGGCTTCGATTTCGATGAGCGCGGCGCCACCAACGGTCAAGGTGCCTGTCTTGTCAAAGATCGCGGTCCGGACTTGCGCGAGGGCTTCCAGGGCCGCACTGCCCTTCATCAGGATGCCGGCCCGCGCGGCCCGCGACACGCCGCCGATGAAAGCGACAGGGGCAGCGAGGATGAGCGGGCAAGGTGTTGCGACCACCAGCACGGCGAGGGCTCTGACGGGATCGTCCGAGACGTACCAGGCAATGCCGGCGACCAGCAAGGTGGCCGGCAGCAGCAGCAAGGCAAAGCGGTCGGCCACGCGGATGAATGGGGCTTTCGCGGTCTGTGCCGCCGCGACCATGCGCACGATGGCTGCATAGGTACTCTGTTCCGCCAGGGCCGAAGCGCGCATGCTGAAGGGCTCACCGGCATTGAGGGTGCCGCTGCGCAGCATGTCGCCCGCGCTTCGCCGTTCCGGCAGCGGCTCGCCTGTCACCGCGGATTCATCGAGCGAGGCCGAAGCGTCGAGCAGGACTCCATCGACGGGCAGCAGCTCGCCGGCACGCACCAGAAGCTCGTCGCCGACCGCAACCTGGTCCACGAAAATCGTGGCTGTCCCTTGCGCCGACTTGCGATGCGCGAAACGAGGCGCCCGGTCGGTCAAGGCCCTCAAATTCCGCTCCGCCCGGCCGCGAGCAAAATCCTCGAGCACAGTGCCGCCGGCATACATGATCGCGACTACCACGGCCGCCAGGGGCTGGCCAAGGAGCAGTGCCGCGGACATTGAAACCAGCGCAATCGCATCGACGCCGACGCGGCCGATCCAGAAATCGCGCAACATGGAAATGGCGAGCGCCGCCACGACAGGCAAGGTCGCCGCCGTCCAGATCACGCCTGCCTCGATCGGTCCGAAGCCAGTTCGCCAAATCCCGATCCCAACGACCAGGCCCAGTACGGCGATGGCCAGGAGTGCACGCCGCAGGATCGACTCGTTCATGTGCCGCTCCTCGACCTTGACGGTTGCTTGCCGTCAGAGTTCGCCGACCATTTCCTGCAGCAGCAGCCGCACATCTTTCGCAACCTCGGCAAGGCTCCGGTTGTCGATCGCCCCCATCGACGCGACTGGATCGACGGCCGCTACCTCCACCTTTCCGGGCGCGACCTCCGTTACGATCACATTGCAGGGCAGCATTGTTCCGATCTTGTCCTCGGTCTGCAGCGCGCGCCAAGCGAAATGTGGATTGCATGCGCCGAGGATGACGTATGGCTTGAAGTCGGCGCCAAGCTTGGCCTTCATCGTCTTCTGGACATCGATCGACGTCAGGATGCCGAAACCTTTGTTTGCGAGATTTTCGGTCACGTGGCGGACCGCCGCGTCGAACGGCATGTCGATGGTCCTGCTGAAATAATAGCTCATCAAGTTCTCCATTGGCCGGGCTGCAAATTCGCAATGCAAGGCGAGCACATCGGAAAACGCATTCGCCCAAACCTCGCGCTACAGCTAGCCGGTATGGCCGAAAAGGGCTTTGATCCAAACGGTTCGTTGCGCGCGCCACTGATCTCGAGGAGGCCATCGCCGAGGGTATTTCGACCGGCCACCCGGATATGCCAGAGTGGTTGCCAGCCCGGATCAGATCGAGGCGATCCTCGCCTATATTGAAAGCCTGCAACAGCCGTGATCGTTGCGACGGTCTCGGCTGTCTTGTTGAGTTCCGCTCCTAAAGCGCGTGGCGTTTAACCGGCCTCATTCGACGCGCTTTAAGTCCTTGTTTCATGCATGTCGTTATCGCAAAACCGCTGCGCATTTTTGGGCGATATGCATTAACGTGCTTTACGGCAACATGCGGTCGGCGGCGCGGAAGAATTTCCGTGCGTGCGCCACGATCTGCGCTTCCGTCGGGTGATCCGCGGGTTCAATGCCAACGATGCGGTCCTTCAGCTGCGGGTGGTGGCTGCGGATATGCTTGACCAGCTCGTCCTTGGCCGAGCCCGGTCCCACGATCAGCCATTCCCTTGCCGGCCGCAAGGCGCCGACGACGTCGTGGTAGAAGGACTGGTCTTCCTGTGCACGCTTCCCCTCCATGGTTCCCGCCTTGTTGTGAGTCTGGCGATGCGTGAGCGCGGTCGCAAGTCTCACGCTTTCAGCCTCATCGCGATCGAAGAAGAAGACCTTGGCTTCGCGATGGTCGAGCCAAGCGACCGCATGGCGGGTGAGCATATGATATTTCCTCGAAATTGTTGTTGAGGTGCAGGCAGATCGTTGTCCCGGTCAGCCGGGTTGCCCGATATCGGTCACAGTCGCCAGTACCGAACCGGGTTCGATCACGGCGTTCGCGTCGGCGACAATGGTCGCGCGTCCGCTTGCCGGGGCGACGATCTCATGCAGTGCGTCTTCAATTCGAACTTCCGCTATTCGTTCGCCAACGCGGATCACGGCGCCGCTGGCAATGAACCATCTCTCCACAATGCCTTCGGGCACCATGCTGGATGCCCATAGCGCTGCATCGACCTTGATATCCTGCATCGCAATTCTCCTTTGCGATCGAAACTATACGCGGCTCGCGAGGGCGCTCATTGATCACGATCAAGGAGCTGAGCCTTCCGGGCAAAGAAGCGAAAGCATCCACCGCATGTGTCTCAGCGGGATCCTGCGTCGAGCATTTTCAAAAAATGATTCAAATCAAGGCGCGGCCTAGCACTTGCGCCGACCATTAAAATATGTGGAAGCCAATCTCAACCGCTCCTTTTGGGCGCAACCTCGAACTCGCCGTCTTCGACGAGGATGGCCAAACTGCGCTTATATTTCCTTGTGTGAGAGGGGGAGAAGGCTGGAGGAATGCCGCCACCGATGCACGTGTCGACATCCACCCGACCCACTGGCGCGACTGGGAGTCCGGGACGGCACCGGCAAACATTGGAGAGTCCCTCCGCGACCTGCCTTAATAGGACGTCGCGTTTTGAACCGCTTCATGCGATGCGCTTTAAGTCAAGTTCCTGTTTTTTGTAGATATATCCGAAAACCGCCGCACGCTTTGGCGATATAGGTCAACCCTTGGATCCGGCGATCAACGCCATACGCACGAGGTGCGACAGGCTGCTCGCGCCCATCTTACTCATGACATTGGCGCGGTGGATCTCGACCGTGCGCGGACTGATCCCCAGATCATACGCGATCGTCTTGTTCGGCAT
>NZ_SADR02000197.1 GCF_004010325.2 Mesorhizobium sp. M00.F.Ca.ET.216.01.1.1 | reverse complement strand
CGCCGCTGGCGTTTTCCGGCTTCAAGAAACGGTAGCCAAATGTCAGATCCTCGCACAGGACATTGTTTTCGTCGCTATATTCGGACACGCTCACATCCATTTGATTCCATGAGAGATTCATTGATTTGCCGGCTTCAAAACATAATATTTTTCCGCTCCGCGAAAGTTGATTGAACCAGGCCCACTTCAGTCCGTTTCTGCGCCGATAGTCTCCCCGTGGGAGGAATCAAAGCGGTGCGCCCCGGGGGTCGCATTGCCCCAATGAACGACCAGCTTTGAGGCCTTTTGTCGATGACCATGCCAGTTTTGTCGGAGCGCGCTGAGCGTGTCCAGGAACGCGATACGCGTCTCAACGGTCGCCATGCGCGCGTCAACGATCGCGAC
>NZ_SADR02000196.1 GCF_004010325.2 Mesorhizobium sp. M00.F.Ca.ET.216.01.1.1 | reverse complement strand
GGAAAACCACGCGGCCCTGCAACAGGTGGGTCTGGGCGTCGAGCAAGTGGAAGACATGTACCGCACCATGGCCATTGCCAATTACGAGGACCGCTTTGTGATTCCGACAACGCACCGCGAGTACGCGGAAAACGCTTTCAACGTACGCGGCGGTTGCGGGTTCAGTTTCGGCAACGGCTGTTCCGACGGCACCACGCATACGAGTCTGTTCGGCGGCGACAAGAAGCGCACCATTCCCATCAAAGTCGAGGTTTGAGCGATGTCCACCCATACCGCTTTTTCTAATTCGCTCGCCACGACACTGCGCGTGCTGGCGCATCTGCTGGACTATCCCGATGCGGCGCTGCGCGCGCATTTGCCCGCCATGCGCGCGGCCTTGCGCGCGC
>NZ_SADR02000195.1 GCF_004010325.2 Mesorhizobium sp. M00.F.Ca.ET.216.01.1.1 | reverse complement strand
GCGGGTTGCCCGGGGCGCGCTGGATCGATGTCGAAAACTACCATCTGACCTTGCGCTTCATCGGCGATGTCGAAGGCCATGTCGCCGACGAGATCGCCAACGCGCTGGACCGGGTGCACCGCCCGTCCTTCTCGCTGACGCTGTCGGGTGTCGGCGCTTTCGGCCAGAAGAAGCCGCACGCCGTGTGGGCCGGCGTCGCCCCATCACCGGATCTGAGCGCCCTGCAGGGCGAGATCGACCGCATCTGCCAGCGGCTCGGCCTGCCGGCGGATCCACGCAAATTCTCGCCGCATGTGACGCTGGCGCGCCTGCGCAATGCGAGCCCGCTCGATGTCGCGCAATATCTTTCGGCGCGCGGCAATTTCGCCGCACTTCCCTTCCGCGTCG
>NZ_SADR02000194.1 GCF_004010325.2 Mesorhizobium sp. M00.F.Ca.ET.216.01.1.1 | reverse complement strand
CGACAGCTGGCCGCTGCCCTTGAAGCGCTCCTTCTTCGAATATCATGCGCTGACCCGGCAGGAGCGCCGCGCGCCGGGCTCGGTGCCGGCGATCTACCATTTCGACGAGACCCAGGCGCTGATCGTGATGGAATATCTGGCGCCGCCGCATGTCATTCTCAGGCGCGCGCTGATCGAGGGCCAGCAATTGCCTGGGATTGCCAGGGATATCGGCCTGTTCATGGCTCGCACCCTGTGCCGCGGTTCCGACCTGTCGATGGTGACCAGGGACCGCAAGGCGGACCTCGCGCTGTTCGCGGACAATGTCGAGCTTTGCGACATCACCGAGAACCTGGTGTTCTCCGACCCCTATTTCGACGCCAAGATGAACCGGCACACCAGCCCGCA
>NZ_SADR02000193.1 GCF_004010325.2 Mesorhizobium sp. M00.F.Ca.ET.216.01.1.1 | reverse complement strand
CGACGCTCTTCCGATCTCGCAAGAAGCCGCGCGGGCTGCAACGTTCAAGTGGAGATCTTTCGATGAAGCAGACCGCGCAACCCGCCGACCCGCAATTCGCGGCCGGCGTGCACAGCAGCAGTCTTTACAACGACGACCTTGCGCCGACCGGCACTGCGCAGCGCACATGGCGCTGGTATCACTTCGCGGCGCTGTGGGTCGGCATGGTGATGAACATTGCGTCATACATGCTGGCCGCCGGCTTGACCGAACAGGGCATGTCGCCGTGGCAGGCGGTGTTGACCGTATTGCTCGGCAATTTGATCGTGCTCGTGCCCATGCTGCTGATCGGCCACGCGGGGGCCAAGCACGGCATTCCGTATGCGGTGCTGGTGCGCTCGTCGTTCG
>NZ_SADR02000192.1 GCF_004010325.2 Mesorhizobium sp. M00.F.Ca.ET.216.01.1.1 | reverse complement strand
GTCCCGCCGGCCGCCGCGAACCAATCCGACCAGCTCGGATGCGAGGCATAGTTCGGACCCCAGTTGGTGTGGATGAAATGGCTTTCATGCATATCCGCCAAATCGGCGGCGCCGTGGCGTTGCCAGAAGTCGGGCGGTGCGACCGGCAGCACCGCGTCATGAACGAGGCGCACCATCTTCAGCGCAGGATAGTGATAATCTCCATCGGAGATGCGCAGATCGATGTTCTGGCGCACGACGTCGACGGGATCGTCCTCGACGCGGACATCGATCGCCATCCGCGGAAAGCCGTCGCGCAGAACGGCAAGCTTGGGCGCCAGCCACAACTCGGCCAGGGAGAACGGCACGCTGACCACAAGGCGCGTGCGCAGGCCACCTTCCAGCATGCG
>NZ_SADR02000191.1 GCF_004010325.2 Mesorhizobium sp. M00.F.Ca.ET.216.01.1.1 | reverse complement strand
CTCCAGCGCCATCGACTCGATATCGTTAAGCGCGTGCTTTGCATAGCGCAAGCCGAGCGGACTTTTCGCTGCGATCTTCGACGCAAGCTCAAGCGCGGACGGCATCAGCTCCTCCGACGCGACGACCTGATCGACAAGCCCAAGCCGGAAGGCTTCCTGTGCGCTGATTGGCTCGCCCGTAAAGTACATGCGCCGCAGCGCGCCTTGCGGTATCAACCGGCCATGATGTGCCGCACCGCCGCAACGACCCACGTTAATCTCCGGCGTACCGAAGCGCGCATGGCTCGCCGCAATGCGGATGTCGCAAACCGTCGCGAGCACGGAGCCCGCACCGAGCGCCGGACCGTTGATCGCCGCAATCACGGGAATTGCACAGCGATAGACCGCCG
>NZ_SADR02000190.1 GCF_004010325.2 Mesorhizobium sp. M00.F.Ca.ET.216.01.1.1 | reverse complement strand
AGCCGACGGACAGTCGATCCGCGAACCTGAAGGAGGCGGGCAATGAGCAAGATCACCGCTGAGCACCTTTGCCGACCATCGTCTACATCCGGCAGTTGACAAGCTGCCAAGTCATGAACAACCGCGAAATCCAGCGGCGCCAATACGGCCTGGTCGAGCGAACTCGCCAGTTGGGCACAAGCTGCTGCTCGAGATAGTGCGGAGGCACTGGCCGTCAATCGGTCCGTTGAGAACACAGAGCCAGTCAGTTGCGTAAGGCGCCAACGTTTAACCTTCGCTCGCGGCCATGCGCGGTTCACAGGCGCTTGCTTTTCGGCCCCCACCTCGAGCGTACAACTGGCCATAACTTCGATTCGACGCGATCGACGTTGCCTGGCCGTGCACCGCACC
>NZ_SADR02000189.1 GCF_004010325.2 Mesorhizobium sp. M00.F.Ca.ET.216.01.1.1 | reverse complement strand
GCGCAGTCGGTCAGCACGCCGCGCGGCGTGATCATCACGCGCTATGGTTCGCATCGAGCGTCAGCGCCGACGCCCCTTGGAACACTTCGCTCTCCCTCTTCGCCCGCGCCTTTGCGCCGACTGCCCGATTCGTAAAAATCTACCCGAAACCACCCGTGAGATCACACAAAAATACACTTTCTCACACTGTCTCCCACTTTAGAGGAACGCTAAACACGGGTCAAGGGAGAGGACGGCTTTTTGAGCGAATTTTGTTTGTTAGAACAAGGACTTAGCACGACTCCTTCATGTCAGACATAAAACGGAAAACCGTTATAAATGAATGAGCTAGTGGAACTTGTGAAGGTGATACGTGAAATGTGCGAGCGAAAGGCGCGGATCGTAAGCGATC
>NZ_SADR02000188.1 GCF_004010325.2 Mesorhizobium sp. M00.F.Ca.ET.216.01.1.1 | reverse complement strand
CCGGACGCGGCCCACTTCTGCCGCGCATAGGTTTCCTGCACCGTGCCTTGCTCGACCGCGACGCGCTTGCCCGCGAGTTTCGACGCTTCGGGCAGCAGGTGAGCGCTTTCCTTCGCGATCAGTCGTGTCTGGTTGCGGTAAAGCCGTGCGGTGAAGTCGATCTGTTGACGGCGCTTTTCGTTCGCGGCCATCGACGACAGGATCACGTCGAACTTGCGCGATTGCAGCCCAGGAATGAGGCCGTCGAAACTACTTTGCACCCACACGCATTTCGCTTTCAGCTTCGCGCACAGCGCATTGCCGAGATCGACATCGAAGCCCTCGACGGTGCCGTCCTTGGCGACCGACTCGAAAGGCGGATAGGTCGGATCGACGCCGACGCGGATCGTGG
>NZ_SADR02000018.1:113675-140816 GCF_004010325.2 Mesorhizobium sp. M00.F.Ca.ET.216.01.1.1 | reverse complement strand
TCTATGTCGCCTCGCGCGCCCTCACCGCCAAGCAGGCCGCAGTTGCCATCCGAAGCCACTGGGCCATCGAGAACTCGCTGCACTGGGTCCTCGACGTCACCTTCAACGAGGACAAATGCCGAAGCCGAACCGGACACGGCCCCGCCAACATGGCCGTCGTCCGCCACTTCGCCTTGAACCTCGTGCGATCAATCGACGACAAGCGAAGCATCAAGCTGCGCCGAAAGCGCGCTGCAAGAAACAACAAATACCTCGAACAGATCCTCCAACCTTCAATCCGTTAACCCGGATTCAAAGCCGTGGAGTCTGCGATGGGGTGGGTCGGAAACGTCTTCCACATCGGGTACCAAGCGTCAGATTTTCACCACTAGCGCGAGGCGTATTCCGGTAGCGCAGCCATTTGCCGAGCGAGCGGGCTTCATCGCCTCCTCGACAGACTGGAAGCCGGAGGCGTACTGGTCGTCACCAAGCTCGACCGCCTCGGCCGTGACACGTTCGACATGAGCATCACCATTGCCAGGCCCGCAGAGATGGGCGTCTTAGCGCTTGGCAAGGAAATTCAATACCAATCGCCGGACCGTCATGTGTGTTAGGAACGAAAGTACACCGTCGGTTCGGTCTTAGAGTGCCGCCATAGGCGGTTTCCTGTCTATGCTAGAAGTGGTTGGCAATCATGATTGCAGCTTACATCGACGAGTTCATAATGTTTGGCGCCGGCCTATGGATGTCGGGCGTCGGCTACGGATTCCTCCAGAGGCCAAGCCAACCCCACGCTAGTCACCAGCCTTGGTGGGCGCACCTGTCTGGCCATTTTAAATGGATGGGGCCGCTCTTGCTGATAATCTCAATCGTGCTCGCCGTCGCCTCACCTTCTTGACATGTGGCCGGCTTGCCCGCGCCGGCGCCGCCTAGATGCGGCTCGTCAACGCCAGCCGGCCAGTGCCGGCACTCACTTGTTTAGGCGCGGATCGAGTCTAGGCCCGCACGATTTGGCGGCTAGGGGAACGGAACATGACCACTTTATTAAATTAGCAAGCAATGATGTATGAGAGAGCCTATATTCACCTCAGCCGGCAAACCTACCCCCCGCAAGCAGGTTAGGCTCGGCGCCAGTCCCCCTCCGAAGCGGGCCAGATCTACTTCGAGCGCTGCAGGCGCATCGTCGATGAGGCGAGACTCGCCCACGAGCAACTCGGCGAGATGCTGGCGCAGCCGAGTGGCGTGTTGCGCGTCTCTCTGCCGGTGGATTTCGCCATTGCTTTTTTTGACGCCTCACATGGCCGAATTCTGCCGCCGCTATCCCGGAATCAGCTTTGACTTCGACCTCACGCCGCGGCGGGTCGATCTGGTGGCTGAGCCTTTCGATGTTGCGATCCGCATGGGAGAGCTACCGGATCAACACTGATCGCGCCGGCTTGCCCAATTGCCGCGCTACCTCTACGCCTCGCCCCGCTACCTAGAGCTTTTCGGCGAGCCGAGCGCTCCCACCGACTTGGTCAAGCATGAGTGTTTGTGTTTCCCGAAAGGCAACACGTGGACCTTGCACGACGGGACGCAAACGGCCGAGGTTGCCGTCGGCGGCCGTTACCGGCTCAACAGCATCGGCATCATCCGGCGTATGGCGACGCTGGACCTGGGCATCGCCATGCTGGCGCAAGACGTCGTGGCCGAGGATCTGGTGGATGGACGGCTGCGTCGTGTGCTGCCGGATTGGCGGACCACCCCAATCTCGGTTCATGCGATCACTGAGACACGCCTTTTGCCAGCGAAGACGCAACGCTTCATCGAGTTGCTGCGTGAGTGCTTGGGGCAGGCTTAGCGGCGTTCCGAACCGCTTCTGAGAAAGCGTAGAATTGATTTGTCGATCGCCTAAGCCGGGAAGCACGGCGGCCGGTGACGCACCGCCGAGACCTCCGCCGGAAGTCCGTCACCCGAAGTCATGGCCACCACGGCTTGGCCGCATGGATACCCTACGCCGCCTGAACGATCTCGACCAGTTCAACGTCGAACACCAGATCCTTTCCGGCCAACGGATGATTGCCGTCGAGCTTGACACTGGCGTCGTCGACGCCGACGACCGTTACCGGCATGGGGCGCCCGTCGCGGGTTCTGGCCTGCAATCGAGTGCCGATGTCAACGTTGATGTTGTCCGGCACCTTGGCGCGGTCGATGGTCACGACCGCTTCGGGGCGGTGGGGGCCATAGGCGGCGTCGGCGGGAACGGTGACGGTGCTTTTTGCGCCGACCTCCATGCCCTCGACATGGGTTTCAAGGCCGGGGATCACTTGCCCGTCACCCAGCGTGAATTGCAGCGGTTCGCGGCCGGAAGTATCGAATTGAGTTCCGTCGGTTAAACGTCCAGTATAATTGATGCGCACGGTGTCGCCATTCTTGGCCTGTGTCATCGCAGTCATCCTTTGGGAGCTTTTGAGGGACCGGCCAGAGTTCACGGTCCCGTTTTCGATCATCCGCGCACTCGGGTGCACGGCGCGAAACCCTAAAACTAGGGGCTTGGCTGCAGATGTAAACCCGGGATGCCAATTGAGCTATGCGGGTATAACCCGCTGGCGTTCGCCGCCGCCTATTCGGTGATGTCGGCAAATCACAATTCTGTTGGTCTGCGGCCATCTGGTCGATCAGTTCGGCGCGCTCATCGCGCCGGTGTGGGGGCGTCTATTTGTTCATGTTGCTGTTCGGCATCAGCTATGGGTTCACGTTTACGCTGCTCGGCGCTCTGGCCGGAAGTGTACCGGCGAGCCAATTTCGTGGGCGTTCGGGCCATAACGGTCGCGGCAATGGTGTCAGCGCCAGGGGGGCCGAACAGCACCGATTCAACTAGCTCGCGGAGAACATTCGTGATCGCTCCGGGCAAGATGTTCAGTGCTACCAAAGGTCGAGATCCGATCCCCCTCGCGCGATTACGTGATTGACAGCGCCGGTGTCCCGCCACCCCGTTGATCTGCGACGGATTCAGGCTCACAATTGCCCAATGGGAGCGTCCTTGGGGAGCCACCGCGATGAGCATTGCCGGGTGGCAGCAAGACCCGCGACGGCAAAAGAGCTTCTGGAAGCGAACCTCCAGAATGCGCGAAGCGGTGAAGTTGTGTCGTCAAATTGGCGATCGAGATGATCCGTCAAGTTGCGCCCACCCTCAACGACAGTGACGAAGAGCTGACCGCTGACATCGTGGAAGTGGCGACGGACTTGGGGCTGTTCGTCGCGTTTGATGGTCGCGAGTAATGCCACTCTGGTTCTCTCCTCCGGTCTACGTGAGGACAGCACGAACGGGCATCCGCTATGGCGTCAACAACATTGAAGGTGCTGCTGAGGAACTGGTGACCTGGACCAAGTGCGGCCCGAAGTGGAGGCATGCGGTCGAGGCCTGTCTGGAAGGTCTGCGAGGCCGGGTATCCCCTGACGAGGTCCGTAGCGCTTTCGAGGAAGCTGCCAAGGAAGAGGGAAAGTTCCTTCCTCCCGTTGAAGCCTGAACTGAGAACCCCATCCATCTACCGCGGCCCCGATCCGGCCCAAGGTCCTTCGCTGCCTGAATTTTCGGCTAAGAATGGTTTCCTCAGGCCATCAACCTCCACGACCAATAGACGCCTATCGCCATCTGGACGACGAAAGCGGTGAAGCGAAGATTTACCGCTATCGGACTGGTCGAAACGAGATGGATAGTCGACTGCACGATCCGTGCGCCAAGGAACCAAGACGCCAATGGGTCTGTAATCTCTGTCCTTGATGTCATAATCGCAATCGCCAACAAGCCGCCGAAAATCGGCAGACCTTCGATGCAGTCGGCATGGGTGCGGGCGAGGCGCTGCATGAAAGGCGATAGTCCGGAATTGTCTGGCATGAAGCCGTTGGCCGCGACCTTGCCTGTCACGACGAGATAGGTTCGGATGATTTCCATTACCACCAGAAGAAAGAGCGCCCACGAGACAAAGCCTGTCAATGCGTAGCCCGTGCTAGACATGTTTCCTCCCAAGTCATTCCTGCCCTTTTGTTTTTTGTAGCCGATCTTCTCCGAACAGACGAGAGAGCCGCCCCGCAGGATGATCGCCCAACATTTGACTCAGAGCAAAGAATCGCCGCCGCGGTTCCCGTAAACCATCATTGCGGGGGCCAAGGTGGCGGCTTCACCGAACTAAGCCATTCCTTAAATGGCAAGCTGCGGCGCTGTCGCCACCTATCGCCCCCTGGCCCTCGCGCCCGTCGATGACCCCTCATCTGGCAATGACAGCACGAAGACGTGGCTGAGAACGTGCACGATGCGAGTCGCACTCGGGGTGGAAGGCTGTTGCTTTCGATTGAGGCGTGAACGAAGACTCTACTCGCCCTTTTGAAGTTTCTCCTGAGACTTTGCCATTTCATTGTTTCCAAGTTCCATGTTGTGCATCGTTGCAATCAACCACTCTTCATGATCCCGCGTCGCCACTAGGCTGATCAATCCGCGCCGACGCGGCCATTCGTTTCCCATCGGATCGCGCGCGCCAGTCATGGACCACCGCAGGTCAACCGTGGCGACGTCAGGGCGAACAAGCCGACTCCGCACGCTATCTGCGGATAGATGGCTGTCCTTGAACATCGTCTCAAAAATTGGGGCATGGAACTGCCCGATCTTGGCACGTCCAGTCGCCTGCATACCGAAGACGTTTGTAAACTCGGCATCTGCGGCGAATACGGCGGCGAAGGCGTGTGGATCGTGATGATTCCAAGCTTCGATCAATCGATGCGCGACACTTTCCACCCCTTCAATTGGGAGCTGATCCTTAGCCACGCTGACCTCCTGATGTCGTTTGGTTGCCATACTATATGGATCCCATATAAGTTTGCAAAGATGAATCAGCCGTACACGCAGTCTCTTCTTCTGTACGCTTATCAGTCATCGGCGAGCGCTTTGGTCCGGGTTCTCCGGGAGAGCGGCCATTCGGCAATCAAGCCCAAACACGGCGCTGTATTCGCCAACATCGACGCGGAAGGGACCCGACCCAGCGTGCTTGCACAGCGCGCGGGCATTGGCAAAGCAGCGATGGGTGAGTTGGTCGATGACCTAGAGCGCCTCGGCTATGTCCGGCGCTCGCATGATCCGAACGATCGACGGGCCAAATTAGTCGTTGCAACCACCGCGGCGCTTGCGGTGATCCGGACCGTCCACGATTTCAATCAGGGTCTCGAAGACCAATACCGAAGGCTGCTTGGTGCCCAGGCGTACGAATCGTTGCGGTCATCACTGCAAGCAATATCCCCCAGAGATGATTTGCAACCGAGGATACCTCGCCAGTGCTCGTGAAGTCGCAAGGCTAGAGAAAAAAAACTATCTCTCCGTGAATGCGCCATGAGCCATGAGCTGACCTTCCCGGCGCTTCTCCAAAGCTGCCGTTCGCGCTTCGGCCGGTGTCGGATCCAAAGCGGTTATTCGGCTCGATAGCAGTGTCAGGCACTACCTGCTCGTTTCGATCGACGGGAAGAATGGCAACATTTCACCTTCTGCGACATTCCCTCGGCCGTTGGCATTGCACTCTCTTCTGAGAGCTACATTTCACTCGCGAATTCGAGCGGCCGATAGGCAAAGGAGGCCTGTTCGCGAAGCGGATACCGACCTATCCGCCGCGGGGCACGGCGGTGGATAGTGGCGGTACTGGTCTTTTTTCCGGACAGGAAATCCAGCGATCCTGCCAATCTGCCCGCAAAACCGGTCGCCGCGCCGCCTGAAAGTCGGTGCCATCCCCGAATTTGACCGGGCCGGTCAGTCGCGCAGCCACGGTCGGGAACGCGGCGCATAAGGCCTCACTAATTATATCGGCGCGGCAATCAAATCTGATGTGACCGAAATCGTCTGCCAGCGTTGATGGGCGAATGGGGCAACAGGAGGCCGCAACAATGCACGGAATCATCACGTCAACCGCTCTCGCTCTTGCAGTGGCACTGACAAGCGTACCACTGGGGGTAGCGTCGGCGCAGGATCTGGAGCTTCATCTTGGCGATGGCGGCCCGAAGCTGCGGCTTCGCGAAAATTGCGATCCCGATCGTGAGGATTGCCGGGACCGCCGAGACTACCGACGCGAATGCTCGCCCGAGCGGGCGCTCGACAAGGCCGAGAGAATGGGCGTAAGGCGCGCCCGCATCGACGGTATCGGACGCCGCACCATCGACGTCCGCGGGCGCGACCTGGATGGCGACCGGATCGTCATAACCTTCGACCGCAGGGACCGTCGCTGTCCGGTCCTTTCGAGCGACTGATCTTCCTTCGACAAAGCCTTGCGATCTTACCCAACGGGAGTGCTGTGTGCGGCGCTCCCATAACGTTTGAAACGGCAGTCGTCCCAACGGAATCCGACATCACCCAGTCTATCCCAGCAAAGTGCGCTGCCGCTTTGAGCCGCCGACCTTGCGCCAGTTGAAACGCAAGGATTTCTCTAGATCCAGGTTTTCACCGCGCACGAATTCCCAATAGCGATCGAGCGCAGTACCCCAAGCTTTTGGATCTTCAGATACCCAGAGATCAGTTATCGACATCACGGGTTCGATCTCCATCGAGATGCTGAATTGTCCTTGGACAGCCTCTCTACCGCAATGAGGCACCCCTTTACTACGGGGTGGAAACGCTAGACCAACACCGCTTTGGCTTCGCCGTGTTCACCTTCGACGCGGCAACTCCGACCCATCGGACGCGAGATTTTCCAAGAAACACAGCCACTGGTGTCATAGCCGATCGTCGGTGTCCGTTACGAGAAATCCCGCAACTTACCCGCCGCCTGGATGATGACAGGCAACCAGTCGACCGTCGCCGATGCTCTGCAGGAGTGGGCGCTCGTTGCGGCAGATCGAGGTGGAGGCCGGGCAACGGGTGTGAAACCGACACCCGGAGGGCGGGTTCATCGGGCTGGGCAGATCTCCCTTGAGCACCTGTCGGCTGCGCCGCGCCCGATCGACACAGGGTATCGGCACCGCCGAACGGAGGGCCGCGGTGTAATGGTGCGCGGGCGTCGCAAAGACCAGATCGGTCGGCCCGCTCTCCACGATCGATCCCAGATACATCACCGCCACACGCGTCGAGATCTGCCGTACCACGGAAAGATCGTGGGCGATGAACACATAGGTCAGGTTGAACTCCTCGCGCAGATCAGCGAGCAGATTGACGATCTGGGCCTGGATCGAAACGTCGAGCGCCGAGACCGGCTCGTCGGCCACGATCAACCGTGGCCGGAGCGCCAGCGCGCGGGCTATGCCGATACGCTGTCGCTGGCCGCCCGAGAATTCGTGCGGATAGCGCGACGCGTGCTCGGGCGACAATTCGACCCGGCGCAGAAGCTCGGCGACGCGGTCTGCCATTTCCGATGCCGAGAGGCGCTCGTGGATGCGGAACGGATCGGCCAAAAGGTCGCCGACCCGGCGGCGCGGATTGAGCGAAGCGCTGGGATCCTGAAAGACCATCTGCATCTGCCGCCGCAGCGGGCGCAGCTGCCGCTGGGATGCGTCAGCAATGTCGCGACCTTCGAATTCCAGCGAACCCGAGGTGATATTGGTCAGGCGCACCAGGCAGCGGGCAAGGGTGGATTTACCGCAACCGGACTCGCCGACAATTCCGAGGGTTTCCCCCGGCCATATGTCGAGCGACACCGTATCGACCGCGTGGACCGTCCGGCGCTGCGCCGGGAAGACCGAGCGCCCGACGTGATAATGCTTCGAAAGATCGCCGGCGCGAAGCAGCGGGCGCTCCCGCGGCAGGGCGTTCATCGTTGCATCTCCCCGCCGGCAGCCTTCCGGACAGTGAATTGGTTGCGTCTGGTTTCCGGCAAGACGCAAGCGGCGCGATGGCCGTCTCCGTGCATAACGGGGAGCTGGACCAGACAGGCGTCATGGCGAAAGGCACAGCGGGGACCGAAGGCACAGCCTTTCGGCAGGTTGGAGAGGGAAGGCGGAGCTCCCGGAATGGCAGCCAGCCGGGCCGGGCGTTCTCCCTCCATCGGCGGGATCGAGCCGAACAATCCCCATGTGTATGGATGCAGCGGCGTCCGGAAGACGCTGTTCTTGCCACCCTGCTCGACGAAGCGTCCGCCATACATGACGAGCACCCGGTCCGCGACTTCGGCAACGACGCCAAGATCGTGCGTGACCAGGATCACCGCCGAGCCGAACTCGTCGCGCAGCCGCCCGATCAATTCGAGAATCTGCGCCTGGACGGTGACGTCGAGGGCTGTGGTCGGTTCATCGGCGACGAGCAGCGCCGGATTGCACGAAAGCGCCATGGCAATCACCGCACGCTGGCGCATGCCGCCAGAAAGCTGGTGCGGATAGCCATCGACGACGCGTTCCGGATTTGCGATGCCAACCGCATCCAGCAATTCCACGGCCCTCGCCCGCGCCGCTTTCGCCGATACTTTTTCGTGTGCGCGCACCTGTTCGCCGATCTGGTTGCCGATCGTATGGACCGGGGTAAGAGCCGACATCGGATCCTGGAAGATCATGGCGATCTGGCGGCCGCGGATGGCATCAAGCGCGCGTCGATTGAGCCCGATCAGCTCCTGCCCCATGAAACGGATCGAGCCGGAGACGATCGCATTGGGGCTGTCGACCAGCCCCATGATGGCCAGCAGGGTCTGGCTCTTGCCGGATCCGGACTCACCGACGACCCCGACGATCTCGCGCTGCTCAACGGTAAACGAGACGCCTCCCACTGCCCGCACCAGGCCCTCGTCGCTGCGGAAGGATACGGTGAGATCCTCCACGATCAGAAGAGGAGCGTCAGCGGACATCGCGGGCCCTCGGATCGATGAAGACGAAGACGACGTCGACGACGAAGTTTGCCATGACGACGAAAAAGGCGGCGTAGATCACCGTGGCAAGGATCATTGGCAGATCGAGGCTCTGCAGCGCCTCGTAGGTCAATTTTCCGACGCCCTGCAATCCAAAGACGACCTCGGTCAGCAAAGCCCCTCCCCCGACAAGGGCACCGAAATCGAGGCCGAACATGGTGACGAACGCCACCAGCGAGGTTCTGAGGCCGTGATGCAGCAGCACCCGCCGCTCGCCGATCCCCTTGGCGCGCGCGGTGCGGATGAAATCCTCCTGCATCATCTCGATCAGGCTTGCCCGCAGCACCCGGCCATAGAGACCGACATAGAGGGTCGCCAGCGTGAACCATGGGATGACGAGCGCCTTGAACCAGGCCCAAGGATTCTGCGTCAGGGGGACGTAGCCGAGCGGAGGGACCCAGGAAAACAGCCAAGTGTCGTGCCAGCGGCTTTGCGTCAGGAGATTGGCGACCTCGCCGAGCCAGAATACCGGAATGGACACTCCAATCAGACTCAAGATCATCAGCGCCCGATCGATGAAAGTGCCGCGCGTCGCCCCGGCGATCACGCCGACGATCAATCCGCCCAGCACCCACAACAGCGCCGCGCCCCCGACCAGCGACAGAGTAACGGGAATGGCCCTTGTCACCGTGGGGATCACACGCTGCCCGCGATTGACGAATGAGGTGAGATCACGGCTGACGAAGAGCCGATTCATCATCAGCCCGTATTGCACTGGCAACGGCCGGTCGAGACCAAAATCGTGGCGGACCTGGATCAGCGTTTCCTGGGAGGCATTGCGGCCGGCAATGCGCGCCGAGGGATCGGCGCCGGGCGTGGCAAAGAAGATCAGGAAAGCGACCACGCTGATGCCGAACATGACCAGCACCATCTGGCCAAGCCGGAAGCCGAGCGCGGCAAGCACTAGACGCCCCTCGGGGAGGACTTGGGATCGAGCGCATCGCGCACGCCATCGCCCAGAATGTTGAGCGCCAGGACGGTGATCACGATGGCAAGCCCGGGCGCGAGTGCCACGATCGGCCTGGAGTAGAGCAGGCCCTGACCGTCCTGGATGATCGTGCCCCAGCTGGCATCCGGCGGTTGCACCCCGATCGACAGGAACGACAGCGAGGATTCCGTCATCATGTTGAGCGCCAGGATCAGCGGCACGAAGACGATGATGCGGGTCACCACATTGGGCATGATGTCGCGCAAAAGGATGCGCCAGGGCGAAGCGCCAAGCCCGATCGCCGCGGTTACGAATTCGGCCTGCATCAAGGTCAGGACATGACCGCGGATCGGCCGTGCCACATAGGGCACGTAGACGATGCCGATGATGAAGACCGGCAGCCACAGACTGCCGGAACGAATTTCGAACGGGCCAATCTGAATGCTTTGGGCAATCAGCACAATCGACAGCGAGATCGCCAGCAGGAAGATCGGGAAGGCCCAAAGCACGTCGAGAATCCGCGACAGGCCGACATCGACGATGCCGCCGAAGAAACCGGAAACGACCCCCAGGAACGTCGCCAGAACCAGGCACAGCACAGCCGCGGCACCTGAGATCAACAGCGAATCCCGTCCGCCATAAAGCAGCCGCGCCGCAACGTCGCGGCCCTGGTTGTCTGCGCCGAGCAGGTACGGGCCGATCCGCCAGGTAGGCCCGATCGGCGTCATGCCGAGGCCGAGGCCTTCAGTGGAGGGCTGCAAAACCGGCTGGGTCGCGCCGCCGATGACGATCTCGCCGTTGAGATTGGTAGCAAATGGATCGGTGTGGGAGACATATTGCGCATAAAGCGGCGCCGCCAGGGAAGCGATCACGATCACCACAAGCACACCGAACGCCCCTACCGCAGAGCGATCGCCTTTCAGCTTGCGCCATGCCGTGCGCCATGGGCCAGCGGTGGCTCGGCGGACCGGAACGGTGGGCTGGTCCGCAATGACATTGACCATGGACAGGATTGCCTAGGAAAAATCTCGATCTGGAAGATGCGCTGATGCGGCGGAAAAGGAAATGCGACGGAGAGCCGATGGCGCTCCGTCGCATTCGCTCCGAAGGCTATTCCACCCAGGACTGGCTGACGATCCAGTAGAATTGCGGACTGAAGGTGAAATTCTTCAGCCTGGAAGAGATGAAATCGACCCGCTTGGGTGTAAACAGCACAGCGACCGGGGCCTTGTCCGTCACTGCCTTGTCGATGGCGGTCCACAGCGTTGCGCCCCTGGTCGGGTCGGCGATCGTCGCCGTCTCTGCGTCGGCCATCGATGCGTCGATCGACTTGTCGCAGAACCCCGAAATGTTGACCGAAGCATCCGAGCCCGGCGTGAACGAGGCGCAGCTGAACAAGACCTGCAGAAAATTGGATGGCGCCGGGTAATCCTGGAACCATTGCGAGATCGAAATCTGCACCTTGTTGTTGGTGTTCTGGATGTAGGTGAACTGGATGTTCTGCGAGATTGGCTTGACCGATGTCTTGTAGCCGAGCTGGTTGAGCACGTCCTGCAGATAGACCCCGATCGCCTTGGAGACTGTGGTATCCTCGGTGATGATCGTCACCTCCTGACCTGCAGTTCCCGAGGCGGCAACCAATTGTTTGGCCTTGTCCATATCCGGTGCCGACCACTTCTCGCCCGAATTGGCGGTGAATGGGCAATAAGGTGCAAAGGACGGGAACCCCGGCGGCAGGATTTGGCAGGCCGGCTGTGCCAGATTGCCGCCGCCAAACAGCTTGACGATCGCTGCGCGGTCGATGGCGAAATTCACCGCCTGGCGAACACGGATGTCATTGAACGGCGCCAGATTGGTGTTCATCGGCGCATACCACATCGCCGTCAGCGGATGAACAGCAACCTGGTTGGCATATTTGGTGCCGAGTTCGGTGAGACGATCGGCCGGCGGCGGATCGAACATCCAGTCCGCCTGTCCGTTCTCGACAGCCGTTACCGCCGCTTCGTCGGTGAGGCCGAATTCGTAGTCGATCTCGTCCGGATGCCCTGCCGGCTGCGCTTCCTTGCTCCATTCCTTGAAGTGGGGATTGCGCACCATCTTCATCAGCTTGTTCGGATCGTAGCTCGCGATCATGTAGGGCCCGGTGCCCGGGATCGGATCGGTGCCGGCATCCTTGAGCGGCGCGCTCGCCGGCAGGATCGATGCGTGCGGCACAGCCAGCTTCTGCAGAAACTCGGCGTCCGGCTGGACGAGATTGAAGGTGATCGTCCCGGCCGCTTCGTCCACCGAAAGGCCACCGTCGAGAGTGCATGTGGCGGGCGTCTTCAAACATGCATCGGCGCCGACGATGCCTTTGTAGAAGGTCCCGGCCGTCGGCCCGCTGATCTTGAAGATGCGCTGGAACGAGGCGACCACATCCTTGCTGGTGACGTCCGAGCCATCGGCGAATTTGATGCCTTTGCGCAGCTTGAAGACATAGGTCTTGCCGCCGTTTTCAACCTGCGGCAGGCTTTCGGCAAGATCCGCGACGACCTCGAAACCGGTCTTGTCCCCGGCCTTCTTGTAGGTCACGAGGCCGTCGTAGAGGACATAGTTGATCTGGAAATACTGCAGCGTGTAGTTGATGTGTGGATCGGCTGTGCCGGCGGCGGCATTGGCCAGCAATCGCAGTGTGCCACCTGGCTTGCCTCCCGCGGCCAAGGCATTGCTTGCCGGCGACATGATCGTCATGCCGAGCAGAGCCAGACCGGGTATCAACGCTGCAAATGCCTTTTGGGGTCGCATGGTCGTGGTCCCTCGTGGAAAGCGTGTCGACTTTGCCGCATTGAACGCGGTCGATCGACCACGGTGCGGCGGGAAATGTCCGGGTTGCGGACAATGTCCGCTTATTAGCTCAATCGCAGAAGACTACGGTCAGCCAAGCCGAACAGGATAGCTATTAAGATAGATAGGTCGCAGAGGCCACCCTCAAGCCTATTTATTGAGCACCCTGCCGACATGGCTATTTGACAAGCAATGGCCAGCGGGTAAGCTTATCCGATGCAAAGCCTTTCAGGAGATCTGGAGAGCCGGTTCCGGACGGGGATGAGCATCGATGCTGCCATGGCGGCGGCTACCGATGTGCTGGAACCCATCGGTTTCACCGCGTTCATCTACGATTACACGCCGGTGCCCGTCAGCCACAAAGGCGACCTGATCACGCCGTCTCTGATGGCTCTCCGCAACGTGCCGCGCGATATGCAGGATCTCTGGTGCAAAGGCGGATATTATCAACTTGACCCCGTGCAGGAAGCCGCGCTTGGCGTATCGAGGCCATTCCTGTGGTCACACAATGGCGTTCAGAGCAGCGTCATGCAGCGCGTGCTTCAGTCAAGGCACGATCCCGTGGTCAGCTATTTGCTCGATACCAGGATGACTTGCGGCGTCACCGTGCCCATTCGTCTTGCCGGCGGGGACCTGGCCACCTTCACCGCGATCCGCGCCGATCCGGAGGCAGGGTTTGAGGCCGAAGCAAGACACTTCATCGCCGAAATTGGCGATCTGGGCCATCTTTTGCATGATTCCGTTTATGTCGGTTTCGACACCGGAATCCGAACCTGCCAATATGTCCATCTGACATCGCGCGAACGCCAGTGTCTGCGCCTTGCTGCTGCCGGACTGACGGCAAAGCAGGTTGCGCGCGAGATCGGCCGCGCGGTCCCGACTGCGACGCTGCACCTCAATTCAGCGACGCGCAAGCTTGGCGCACGAAACCGCTTCCATGCCATCGCGCTGGCCGCCCACTACCGCCTGCTCGAGCCGGAGCATTGAGCGCTCGCCCGGTCGCTGCAGGATTGCCGTTGCCTGAAGGCCATTATCCCACCGCGGCAAACCTATAAATAGTACTAGCTGTAAATGCGCCGGACCGCTTTGTACCGTCGGCCGCAACGAGGCTTTGGGAGGTTCACCGCTGTGGTTCCTGCCATACCATGATGCGGAGGCTGGAACTGTGATGGCATATGCGACCACCGAGGGTTTTAGCGACTACGAGGGCTACCGCACCTGGTACCGCCTTAGCGGGGATCTCACCTCGGACAAGCTACCATTGATTGTCGCTCATGGCGGACCGGGCTGTACCCATGACTATGTGGATTCTTTCAAGGAGCTTGCCGGAACCGGCCGGGCCGTCATCCACTACGATCAGATCGGCAACGGCAAATCGACCCATCTGCCCGACAAGGGCGGTGACTTCTGGACCGTCGAGTTCTTTTTGGGCGAGCTCGATGCGCTGCTTGCTCATATCGGCATTGCCGGCCGCTACGCCCTGCTCGGCCAGTCCTGGGGTGGCATCCTTTCGGCCGAGCACGCCGTGCGACGCCCCTCGGGCCTCAAAGCCTTGATCCTGGCCAACTCGCTGGCCTCGATGGCGCTCTGGGTTGAAGGGGCGCAGCAGCTGCGCGCCGAGCTGCCGGCCGATGTGCAAAGTGCGCTTGACCGACACGAGGCCGACGGAAGCACCGATCATCCGGATTACGTCGCGGCAACCAAGGCCTTCTACGACCGCCATGTCTGTCGCGTCGTTCCGACGCCCCCCGAGGTCGCCCGGACATTTGCGGCTATCGAGGCGGATCCGACCGTGTATCACACCATGAATGGCCCCAATGAATTCCACGTCATCGGCACCATGCGGAACTGGACCATTGTCGACCGTCTGCATTCGATCGAGGCGCCGACCTTGGCGTTCCGCGGATTTTACGACGAAGCGACCGAAGCCTGCGTCCAGCCCTTTCTCGATCGCATTCCGCATGCCGAAGGCATGGTCTTCCCCAATTCCAGCCATATGCCGCATGTCGAGGAGAAGGACGACTGCCTCGCCGCCGTGGGGCGCTTTCTGGCCAAATATGATTGAGGCCGCAGCACCTGCCCAAATGAATGTTGCGTTGAGGGAGCTCATGGCGACGACGAGCCGCCGCTGCTGAGCGCGCGGGAGCGGGAGGTGCTGATGTGGACGGCGCGCGGTAAGGATTACAAGGCGATCGGCCTGATTCTCGGCATCTCCCACCACAAGGCCGACCCTCAAATCCGCCCGCTACAAGGTCAACTGCACGACCATCGCCCAGCCGGTGGCAAAGGCGCTTTCGCCGCGCTTCGACCGCCCCCGCACAAAACCCGCGTCAGCGCGAAAGCCGCTTTTCATCATCAATTAGTGTAAGGCGCGAGGGGGGCCTGTCGCTCCAACGCCAGAGCACGAGATTCAAGTCGCTGTCCTTCGCGCCAGGCGCGAAACTTTTGACCAACAGCCCATTGAAGCCATTGGCCATCAGGCGCCGGGCAAAGTCTGGGTTCTCGCCTCTCCAGAAGCTTTCATCTGATCACGCCAAGTTATGTCGGCAAGGGCGGAGGGATCCATCCCTTCAGCTTTCAGGGCGTCCACATCCCGGCTGTCAAATATGGCCCCAATCTCGGCGTCCTGAGCGACGAGGGTGGTGGGCTGCAGGCTGCCCGTCTGATTGGCTTCCCTCAGAGCCGTCACCCCTGAAAGCGAGGAATAGAGCGCTGGCACGCCCTTCGGATTGAACCGTCCTCGATAGAGTTCGGCGCCGCGGCCAGACAGCGGTTCCACGCGCATAGATCGTATTGAGCGCGCGATAGAGCGGACCGCGATGGAGCATCGATGCGGTCAGGCGTGGACGCCGGCATCGACCGCATAGACGTAATCAAGCACCTCTTTGGCGCGACCACCGCGAACCAGCTGCATCGCAGTCTGGCCCGAAAACCCCGGCAGCGGCTCCGACCGATACCAGGCATAGGCCATCAGGGTTGAACCGAAGCGCGGCTCGACTTTGTTGATGACCTCGACCATCTCGCGCAGGCGGCGCTGAGTCTTGTCCGACCGGACACGCTCCTTGTGCTGAACTGCGTCCCTACCCAGCCCGGCAGTCCGGGCGACTTCCTCGCTAGTCGTGCGAAAGGCGTCGGCAATCTTGCGCGGAGCGAAGAATCCGTTCTCGCAGTACTGGACCAGTGCCAATCTCACTCTCCAAATAGCTACCAAGCGCCTCATACTCTGCGCCAATTGAACGGCATTCAAGAGAAGGCGCTCATAGAGAAGGCACTCATGATGAAGGAATTAAAAGCTCTTCGCACGGTGCTCGACCCGGTGGCGCTGCGCTCCCCGGATTGAAGTTCGGCGGGTTTTCGTCGTGGAAGCGCTTCATGATCATCGCCTTGTCCATGCCGCTGTCGCTGTAAATCGCGACCGAGGGCATGCGCGTGTCCCCGTGGGTAGTCGAGAAATCGGCTCAGCCGATCGATCTGCCTAGCGCGTGGATAGAGCGCGCTGGAGATTGGGTCCGGTCATCGCCTTCCCTTTCCGAGCTCAGGCGCAGGTCCCCAGCACCGATGCCATTGGCAACATTGCCGGAGTCCTTCCGATCGAGCCATAGTTGGGCGCTTGCTGCTAGGCCCTTCCCACGGTGTATCCCAATTGCTATATACGAATACACCTGAACAGCTATACGAGCGAGTCATGGCTTTTCACATCAAGAATCCCGAGACCGACGCGCTGGCCCGCCGGGTCGCCGCGCTCAAGAAGACTGGTCTGACCGAGGCCGTTCATGCCGCGCTCAGGCACGAGCTTGAGCGCGAACAGGCCAGGCCGTCCCTGGTGGAAATCGGCGTCAGGTTCTGCCGTGATTTGCGAGCGCGGGGCAAGCCTGAACACGGCAAGCCCGCCGACAAGGCATTTCGCGACAACCTGTACGAGAAATGACTGATGTTCATCGATGCCTCGGCGCTGACGGCGCTCATGACCGACGAGGATGATGCGCGCGAACTCCTGGCGCGCATGCAGCTGACCAGAAGGCGGCTGACCTCGCCGCTTGCGGTTTGGGAGGCCGCAATCGCGGTCGCGAGAGTCTTGGACCTGGCAGTCAGCGAGGCGGCGGAGGCCGTGGAACGTTATCTCGCACTGATGGAGATCGACATGGTCGCGGTGCCGCCGGACACGGCGCGACTCGCGCTTGATGCTTTCGACCGCTACGGCAAAGGTCGGCACCCAGCGCGGCTGAACTTTGGCGACTGCTTCGCCTATGCCTGTGCCCGGCATTTTGGCCAGCCATTGATGTTCAAAGGCGCCGGCTTTCCGCAGACCGACATCGAGGCTGCGTGAGGGCTGCAGGCCCTTGCGAGGCTTCGTAAATCAAGTGGTTCGGAACCGCACGCGGGCGCAGATGGACAGGCTAGAAATCCTGAGCATGAGAATTACGACTAGTCTGCCGCGATCGACACTTTTTCCTTTGCGATGCTTCTCGTTCTGCGTCGGCTCACCAGGTCGAGAGGATTCACGCTGCGCTCTATGATTTCAACTTCTCGCGCGATCGATGCAACGAGCTCCGGAATCTGCTCTGCCGGCATTCTGGCGCTCGTCGTGTTAATAGCCAACGCCGCCATGACATCTCTGCCTTGTGGTCGGATTGGTAATGCAAGTGCTGAAATTCCCGCGACGAGATGGCCCTGATCCAGAGCGTAGCCGCGCTCACGAATGGCGGGCAGCTGACGGCGGATTTCATCTGCGCTGAGGTGATCGAAAGCACCATAAAGGTGCGCATTGGCGCTTATAATGGCGTCGGCCTCTTCAGGCGGCAGATAAGCCAGGATGGCGAGGCTCGCCGACCCAACCCCCAGAGGCACCTGGCCGCCAATGTGACCGGTTAGGCTGTCGATGACATAGATTCCCTCCTGTCTGTCGACACATACGGTATTGAAGCCGCTGCGCGCCATGAGAAAGACAGTATCGCCGGTTTGTGCTGCCAATCGCGTCAGTGCGGGACGGCAAAGGCGACGCAACCCCGTCCCGTCAGCTGCTTTAGCCCCAAGCGCGAACAGCGACAGCCCCAATCGGTATCGTTTCGTGGACGTTTCCCGCTCAATAAGAAGGTGCCGCTCGAGCGCGCTCACGATGCGATGCGCAGTCGATCCAGTAAGACCGAGAGCCTTCGCCATTTCCTGGATGCGCGCGCCTTGCTCCCCCACCTCGCCCAGGTAGTTCAGAAGGGCAACCGAGCGGTCGAGAAGCTGCGTGCCCTTTGCTTGTTCGGTTTCACTCTTTTCGGTTTGGCTTCTCACGAGGCGCACTTCCTACCGCCGATTTGGAGGTGTTTGTTTCAATCAGATCCAGGTTTACACGGCGATCAGGAATCGCCAAACGCGGAATGTAGGTCGTTGGCGGGCGGGCCACTAGAGGCAGGCCGATCGTCCGCGCCAACATCGCCAAGGAAAGCGCGCTGATGATCGAGGAGGCCGGCGTTACCGTCGCATGGCCAGGAATTCGCCTTGCCGATTTCGCCACCCATTCCAAGGACGAATACGCTCGCGGCAACGGCCACACCAAGGGCTTTGGCTGCTGGTTGTGATGGCGGCCTGGAGGTCGATAACGGAATGGAAGACGCCGGCTTGCGGATGAACTCCTGATGGCAATGCTGCTGCATGTTCTTGCCGATAACGGTGCCGTCGAGCACGTTGACGGCGGCAAACAGCGTGGTCGTGCCATGCCGCTTGTAGTCGTGGGTCAGGGTGCCGAGCCTTCTCTTGCTCATGGGGCAGGCCAGGCTGCTCGAAGGCCTGAGGCTGGCTCTTCTCGTCGACCGACTGCATGATGGCGTGAGCCGGCGGATCGACATCGAGGCCAAAAGAATCGAAAAGCCAAGAACCGCATTCATCAATGATGGAGGGAACCAATGCAGAAACATTTGACCCACTTCGCCGCTGCAGGACGTCGCCCCGAGCCTCCTGCCCTGCCTGGTGTCGCCGAGACGCCAACGGACGCGGAACGGTGCCCTTGGGCTAGCAGCATGACGGAACTTGCAGCTGCGACGCTCGCCGCCGACAAGGTGCTGGTGTTCTGAAGAAACGCCGAGGAGCCTCCAAACATGACAGCAATCTATCTCGACAACAACGCCAGCACGCCGATCGACCCTTCGGTCGCGGCTGCCATGCGGCCATACTTGGAGGAAGCTTTCGGCAATCCGTCGAGCGGACACTGGGCGAGCACGCCGGCCAAAGCTGCGCTGGAGAAGGCCCGCGGCCAAGTTGCGGCGCTACTCGACAGCGAACCCGATGAGATCGTGTTCACGAGCGGCGGCAGCGAGGCCAACAACCTCGCGATCAAGGGCACGTTCTTCGCGCTCAAGCACAAAGGCGAGCACATCATCACCACCGCGGTCGAGCATCCCGCCGTTCTCGCTCCCTGCCGGTTTCTCGAGCAGCTCGGCGCGACCGTCACCTATCTACCCGTCGATTCGACAGGCCGGGTCGAACCCGAAGCCGTTCGTCGCGCCATTACGCCGCGCACCATTCTGATCAGCGTCATGCACGCCAACAACGAGGTCGGTACGATCCAGCCGATCGAAGAGATCGGTGCCGTCGCGCGGGAACACGGGATTCGGTTTCACACGGACGCGGCGCAATCAGTCGGCAAGATTCCAACCAAGGTCGACGCACTTGGCGTCGATCTGCTCACCATTGCTGGCCACAAGCTCTATGCGCCCAAGGGCATCGGTGCGCTCTATGTCCGCCGTGGCGTCACGCTCGAGCCCCTGATCCATGGCGCGGGGCATGAACTTGGCCGGCGAGCCGGCACGGAAAGCGCCCTGCTCGCGGTCGGCCTTGGCGCGGCCTGTGCGCTCGCCACGGACCTGGAGCCGATGACCGGCATACGCAGGCTGCGCGATCACTTGTGGGAGGCGCTGCAGCACCGTTTCGGCGAGCGCATTGTGCTGAACGGCCATCCAGAGCATCGCTTGCCCAACACTGTCAGCGTCTCTTTCGTCGGCGTGGCTGGCGCCGAAGTGCTGGCAAAGCTCGATGGGGTCGCGGCATCGACCGGCTCAGCGTGCCACGCTGGTCGCGTCGAACTCTCCCCTGTGCTCGCCGCTATGGGCGTTCCAGAGGAGATCGGCATGGGCGCTGTCCGCTTCAGTCTCGGACGGATCACCAACGAAGCCGAGATCGACGCCGTCGTCGACCAACTGCGGACCCACATGCTCCCTGCTGGTTCGCCCGGCGGTTCCTGACCTACGGCTGGGCCGCTGGAGAGATTGACGAGGTGCTCTCCGCCATGACGTGGGCGCCATTCGCATGATCTTCAACGTGCCCGAACTGCCGCGCGCAGCTACCGATATGTGTTCTTGCGGCTTCGGTTGGAGAGTTCGGCTTAATGGGCGACCGTCTGCGGCGATCTACCTTGCGGGGATCATATGCAATGCAGACTTCCCGCCCTTCACGGCCGCTGCCGACAGCTTGCGGTCGAAGCTCGCCAGATGGCCACTATGCGCCTTGGCGAGTGCGAGAAGATAGATATCGGTAACCTGTGCCGAGGTCAGGATTTTCGCCGCATCGATGTCGCCAGAGCCGACCAGGCTCACATCGTCGGGCCAGAAACTGTGCCCAGGCAGAGCGCGCAACTTGGCAACGATCTGCGCGACGACAGCCGGGACAATTGGGATATTTCGGATTGCCGACGATACGGATGACGCCGTTTTCGGTGACGGGACAGGTGGCCCATGCTGCGTGACTGGTCGCTTCGAACCAGCCATGCGCATCGTCGCGGGCGACGTGGCCCGGATCGATCAGCGCGATCAGCACATTGACATCGAGCAGGAAAGGTTACGGCAGCCCGTCACGCAAGACGTTGACCATCTCAAGCGTGACAAGAGGTGCATCGGGCCGCGGCGACAGCAGAGGAATCCCATTGCGCTCGCCGCCGGCTTGGTGGCGGCGCAGCGAGCGCCGAGCGAGATCGGTGATGATCTCGCCAACGCTGCGATCCTGCTGCCGGGCCATGGCCTTGGCCGCGACCAGGACGTCGTCATCGATCGCTAGTGTCGTTCTCATCGCTCTTCTCGGTGCGCATCAGCCGTCAAATAGAATAGCAAGGACGGATGCTCAAGCGGCACCACTTCGTAGTCGTCGGACATGAGGACCTATTCCGACGGCGGCGCGCACCGAGCGAGGTCGGCGGGATAAAGGCTCACCGTCCGCGGCGTCCTCGCCCCTCGGCGGGGCCGCTCCGTCCCAATAAGGGATCAAACCGGTCTGTGCGCAAACGAGAAAGCTGTTGCAGCGATCGACATGAGTGAAGGGTGGTCGCCCGGCCACCGTAGAGCGATCAAAGCCGAGTCCGCCCCCGTTATGAGTTAGGTCGTCACATAAAATAACTTTATGCGATTTAACACATAACATAGAAATATGCGCTAAATCCGATATTGCTATTTTATCGGAAATAGCACATAACGAGCTCGGAGAGAAAATGACCGAGCTTGCCCGAACACCAAAGCAGTTGGGAAACCTGATCCGCCGCGCGCGCAAGCAGCGCAGCCTGAACCAGACGCAGCTCGGCGAGAAGGCCGGGCTCCGCCAGGAGACAATTTCCCTGATTGAAGCCGGCAATCCGGCGGCAAAGCTGGACACCATCCTCACTGTTCTTGCGGCGCTCGACCTTGAGTTCCGGGTCGTGCCACGTTCAAAAGGCGGCACCGATATCGAGGATATGTTCTGATGGCCCGCCGCCGCCAGCATGCGCCGCTGCGCGTACTGCTGAATAACCATCTGGTCGGCCATCTGAATAAAGCGGCAACCGGCGCCGTCAACTTCCGGTACGATGAAGGCTGGCTGTCTTGGGAACACGCTATGCCGGTGTCGCTGTCGCTGCCTTTGCGCGAGGACGCCTATCGCGGCGAGCAGGTCTTTGCGGTGTTTGACAATCTGCTGCCGGACTCGGACGCCCTGAGAAAGCGTGTCGCCGAAAAGGTCGGAGCCGCCGGCACCGACGCCTACAGCCTTCTCGCCGCCATCGGCCATGATTGCGTCGGGGCGCTACAGTTCGTCACAATCCATGGTGATGGTGATGATAGGCATGACGATCATGGCAAGGCGTCCGCCATCACCGGTGAGGCTGTCGACGATGATGCTATTGAACAATTGCTCAAGGGACTCGCGCAGGCCCCGCTCGGGTTAAGCCGGGAGGATGACTTTCGGATATCGGTGGCCGGCGCTCAGGAGAAAACGGCGCTGCTGTGGTATGAAGGACGGTGGATCAAACCGCACGGGACAACGCCCACCACACACATTTTCAAGCCGCAGATCGGCGAATTGCCAAACGGTATCGACCTAACAAACAGCGTCGAGAACGAATATTACTGCCTGAAGCTCACCGCCGCCTTTGGCCTTCCCGTAAACAGCGCAGAGATACAAACCTTTGGCAAGACAAAGGCGCTCGTGATCGAGCGTTTCGACCGACGCTGGACGAAAGACGGGCGGCTGCTCCGCGTACCACAGGAAGATTGCTGCCAGGCCCTCTCAATCCGGCCAACGCGAAAATATCAGAGCGAAGGCGGACCGCGGCTTATTGATATTCTGACCCTGCTCAAAGGCAGCGATACACCGGCCGTCGACCAGGCGACTGTACTTAAGGCGCAAATCCTGTTCTGGCTGATCGGCGCCACGGACGGCCACGCGAAGAATTTCAGCATCTTTCTTGCCTCAGGCGGCAGCTACCGTCTGACGCCGCTCTACGACGTGCTTAGCGCCGAGCCAAGCCTCGATACCGGGCAGATCAAACGCAAGCAGATGAAACTCGCCATGTCGGTCGGCAAAAACAATCACTACAGGATCGATGAAATCCATGGCAGGCACTTCGTACAGACGGGCGAAGCGGCCGGCCTGCCGAAGTCGCTGGTGCGCGAGGCCATCGAAGAGATGGCCGACACCGCCATGGCGGCTATAGACCGCATCGAGGACGCGCTGCCCAAGGAATTTCCGGAGAACATCCACCGGTCGGCCAAAACGGCCCTGGCCAAAAAGCTGGGCAACCTGACCACAGATATTCACTAGCCAGAATGGCAATATTCTTTAACGCCGCCTTCACCGGTGACGGTTGCCCAAGTCAAGAGTTCCAAGAATCCCGGTCAGGTCTCCTAAATGACGATCAGCTCTCTTTTGTTTTCCGGCGTGACACGCTCAGCGCCGGACTTGGTGATCGCGACCGTCTCGCTTATGCCGAAGCCTCGTGCCAATGCGAGCATGTGAAAGGCCATGCCTTCCTGAACCTCCCAGTCGTCATGTTCATTGAAATCGAGGGTTTGCCATTCAGCCGTACGGGGCGGGAAGCCTATGCCTGTCGAGTAGCCTGAACGGTTGTAGTAGTCCGGCCGAATGGTGCGGATCGGCCCTCGAACAAGCGCGTCGACGATCTTGCTCGAAGCGCCGGGACGCAGCGCCTTAATCGCCTCGTCCTGCGCCTTGACCACGAGAGCGGCAGCATCGCGGACCTCCTCGCTGGGCCTGCCCATAGAAATCGTCCGCATTTGCGTGGCATGGTAGCGCTCGACGCAGCCATAAAGCTCGAGGAGGACCAATTCGCCGCTCGTGATGACCTTCGGCGTCCAGTTTGCGTGACAGACGTCGTAGCGATATCCGGACATGATGTGGTGAGGCAACCCGGTATACTCGCACCCTTCCAGGACACCTTTGTGAAGCACGGCGGCGGCAACTTCGGCCTCGGTGACGCCGGGGCGAATAATTTCAATTGCCGCGCGCATTTCAGCCTCAGCGATCCGTCCCGCTTTGCGGATACAGCTCAATTCCTGCTCGGACTTGATCAGCCGAACCCGGTCTACAAGTTGGCTCGCATCCGCAAACTTTGCCTGTGGCAAAAGGCCCCCGAGCCGCTCTGCCACCTTGGCGGTTAGGAACCACGCGCTCTTCTCAAGTCCAATAAGTGCTGTCGCGCCGCCCCTCGATCGGACCACGTCGACCGTTCGCACGACCTCGTCGTCGCCTTCCCGCCATGTCTCATAGCTGCCAAGCCAGGAGTATTCGTCGATATTTCCCCGCTCAAGATATCGAACGAGTAGCGTCGGCTCCTCCGCTTCGGTGATAAGCAGCGTCTGGTAGGCAAAATAGCCTGACGTCTGATAGCCGGTAAGATAGTAGATATTCTCGGGGGCGTGGATGAGCAGCATCTCCAGGCCGTTGTGCCGCATCTCTTTCTGGACGCGACGTAGCCGCGTCCTGAACTCCTCCGTCGCGAACGCTTGCAGATGACCTCGCCTGGGTTCTTTCTCGAGTGTGGACATTTCGCTTACCCCATTGTGGTCGATTTTTCAGAATCTCAATCGGAGACGAGCGGCTGCTCGATCACGCATGCTTGGCCTCTTCGATCGCCTTGGAAGGAATTGGTTTAGTGCCGTTTGGTCTGGTGCTCTGGCGATCGAGAAAGCGGGCGATGGCAAACTCTCCGATTGGAGTCTTGGGCTCTCCGTCCAGGGCTAGCTCGGCCAGAACAGCGCCGACCGCGAGTCCAAGTTGGAATCCATGTCCAGAAAAGCCGAAACCGTGGACGAGACCGGGCGTGGTGCTGCTCAGCCCCAGAACCGGTAGTCCGTCCGGCATACGGCCTTCAATGCCGCTCCATGTGCGGATAAGCTGAGCATGCGCTAAGCGCGGCACGAGCGCGACTGCCAGCCGGGCCGCATCAGTGGTGACATCCGGCGACGGAAAGGCACGGATGGCTGCACGGTCCGCCTCGCCGAGACCACTTCCGAAGATCACGTTTCCTCGCGGAATCTGGCGGATGTAGATGTCGCCTCCGACCACGCCGAGATTTGGTTCGATGAAATAGGGGACAGGCCCCGTCACGCACATGTTGGGCGCCATAACCTCTTCGGGAACATCCTCGCCGAACATAGCCGCGATCGTCGCTCCCCAAGCTCCAGCGGAGTTGATCAGTGCGCGAGAGCGGACCGTCCCGCCGCTGTCGAGCAGCAATTCGAAACCATTCCCCCTATGGACTGCATTGACGACAGCGCTTGACTGACGAATGTTTGCGCCCATGGCGCGTGCGGCCCGCGCCAAGGCCGGCGTCACGAGGCGAGGATTCGCCTGGCCATCGTCAGCGCAGAATGAGCCCCCCACGACTGACATGCCTAGCCACGGATATCGATCCCGCAGCTTTTTGTTGCCGATCAGCTCGAGCGTGACCCCGTGAGCTGCGGCTTTGTGGGCATAGGCCTCAAGTTCCGCCATGTCCCGGTCCGATCGGGCCAGTTTTATATGGCCGGTGACAACGAATTCGCAGTCGCTGTCAACGAGCTCCGGCAGACGAGCCCAAATCGCACGGCTGCGCTGCGAAAGCGGGAGTTCTGCCTCATGCCGCCCCTGCTGGCGAACACCGCCATAATTGACCCCACTTGCCTGAGTGCCGCATTGGCCGCGCTCAAGCAGCACCACAGAGGCTCCTCTTTGGCGCAGATGCAGCGCGGCTGAACAACCTGCGATGCCGCCCCCGATGACCGCGACGTCGAACGGCCTCACGGCGCCGTCCCCTCCGCCAGCGCGCCGAGCGCGACCGGCTTTACAGGTGGTTGCCCGCGCAGGTGCCCGACGGCTTGGGGCCGAACACCGGCTGCGGCGGCAATAATTTCGGCCGCAGCGGCGCTGCAAACCCGCCCCTGGCAGCGGCCCATGCCGAGGCGAGTAAAGGCCTTCACCCTGTTGATATCCGAAACATCACATGCCCTTACCGCATCGCGCAAGGCGCCGATCGTGACACCTTCGCATCGGCAAACCACTACGTTGTCAGGGAGCTCCTGCGCCAAATGAGCCGGGAACGGAAAAGCGCATTCGAGCGCACGGCGAAATGCTTCGGCTCTATGCAGGCTGGCCTCAATGGTGGCGAGCTGCGATCGGTACTCATTGCGGCCAAGATTGGCCAAAAGCCTCAGGGCCGCTTGCTTTCCAGTGAGTTCAGCAATCTCCGCCCCCCGCACGCGCATGCCGTCGCCCGCAAGATAGATGCCGCCGCTGTCTCCACCAAACTTATCCCCGACGGGGATCCACTGGCGTTGGACCTCATCATAAGCCAATGACAGGCCTGCCAATTCGGCGAGTTGGATTTCCGATCTCAGGCCATATCCGAATCCTATGGCGTCACAGGCGATGCGCCGTTCATGCCCGCGGTGGTCGCGATACACGAACCCAGCAACGGCAGCATCGGGACCGCTCAATGCAGCAAGAGGTCTGATGCCGGAAATGATGCGGACGCCGCGAGCTCGCAATGCGGCGACATAGTAAACTCCCTTGAGAAAGGTGTAGCCACCGCGTGCAAGCCCAGGCAGCGCCTTGAACCCGGCGCCGGCACGAGCGGTGTCGAGCACAGCAGCGATATCGACGCCCGCCGCCACATATTGCCAGGCCACCAAATAAAGCAGCGGCCCCGAGCCGAAGAGGACCACTCTCTCGCCGATGGCGCAGGCCTGGGACTTAAGCGCTATCTGCGCTGCGCCAAGCGTGTAGACTCCGGGTAAGGTCCAGCCCTCGAATGGGATGACCCTGTCCATGGCACCGGGCGCCAGGATGAGATTTAGCCAACTGATAGAGGTCGACTGGCCTCCGACCAGTAGATGCAGCCGGTCGCCATGAACGTTCCAGACGACCGTCTCCGGCCAATATTCGATACGGTCCCCCAACGCGTCAAAAGCTTCATGCAGGGCTTTTGCGCGTTTGGCCTCGAAGCCGTAAAGCACCTCGGCCTTCCGACGTAGAGAAGATGGCGGTCGACGATAAATCTGCCCACCGCTGCGGCAAGCCTCGTCGATCACGAGAGGACGGAGCCCCGCGTCCGCAAGGGTAAGGGCGGCGCGCATACCGGCAGGACCGGCGCCGATGATGACTGCCTCACGACGCATGGCCAGTCCTCACGCATGTGGTGACAATATCCAAGTCGGTCCGGACAATTGTTGCTCGCACCGTTTCGGCACTCCGGCGCCGGACCCCACGGTCCAGATCAGCGTAGATTCCGAGGCGTATTTCCGGTGCGAGATCAAATGAACAGGCTCCCCGCCAGTCCACAAAGATGGTCGTGAGCAGCCGGTCGCGCCCATCAGCGCACACTCTACCGACTTCGCGAGTGACAGCTGGGCTACCATCAACCGCAATGCAACGAAATCGAGCGAGCCTTGTACCAGTCCGAACCACGGGGCGCCCCCACAAACAGGACAACGTGACTATGTATCTGTTCCATATTGTGGAAGTCAATACGTTTTGATTTCATATTGTGGGACATAATGAGGAGCCAAGCCCAACTGGCAGTTTCTTGCCAAAAAACGACGAACCCCTACCGCCCTCTCACAGATGGCAGCGTCGAATGGCGCACACTCGTTCCCAACCACTCAACGACAAGCCGCCGAGGCCGATTGTGGGGTTGCGGTCGAGTAGCTCAGCTATGGCAACCTCGAAATGCGGCTCGACACCCATCGGGTCTCCCGCAACGGCCAGGAGATCCATCTGGGATCGATCGAGTTCAACCTGCTGCGGCACCTGCTTCAACATCCCGGAAAGGTCTTCAGTCGCGATGAG
>NZ_SADR02000018.1:0-113577 GCF_004010325.2 Mesorhizobium sp. M00.F.Ca.ET.216.01.1.1 | reverse complement strand
AACCTCGAAATGCGGCTCGACACCCATCGGGTCTCCCGCAACGGCCAGGAGATCCATCTGGGATCGATCGAGTTCAACCTGCTGCGGCACCTGCTTCAACATCCCGGAAAGGTCTTCAGTCGCGATGAGCTGATCGGCGCGGTGTGGCCGGGCAACGTCTATGTCGACGCCCGCACCGTCGACGTGCATATCAGCCGGCTCAGAAAGACCCTGAACCAGGTCTCATCGCGCACCCTCATCCGCACCATACGCTCGGCCGGCTATTCGCTCGAGGGGTCGAACCCTTGATCGGCACCAGTTGGCACGCCGTAGCAACGGTCCGGCTTGATTGGCTGGCTTCGGCCGACGTGCCATGTCATCCAGTCCTAGGGCGGTTCTTCTGGCCTTGATGGCTCTTCTGGAAGCAGTGCCAGTGCCTGCTGTCATCGTTGCAGCCGTGCTGGCGATTGGCTCGTCGTCCAGTCTCGCGGTTGTGCTTCTTGCCGTATTGCTGGCCGCAGGCGGAATGATCGGACCGGGTCTTGGCATCGCTCTGGCGCTGGGCGCCAATCTTGGCAGAGCCGTTGCGCCAATGATTGCCACCTTTGGTCACGGGGCTGTCGCCCGACGCACGACCGTCGGCAATCTCCTTCTCGGTCTCGTCGGCAGTTGTGTCGCGCTCCCCCTTGCCGAGCAAGCCGCTTCCGCCCTCCTGACCATCAGCAACCATCCCACCTCAGCCTGGCTATTACGACAACAATGGCAAGAGCAACTGCGGTTTGGCGCCGACGCCTTGATGATACGTTCGAATTTCTGAATCTCGTCCAGAAGAGCTCAACCCAACAAGAAATCTGTCGGCACCTACTTTGCTATGCGAAACGACTGGGCGCCACGAATTTGCTGGCGGGGCCAATTCCTCCGCCTCGTGCTCTGAAACGAGAGCAGGTTTCACATGTGTTGCTCGATGCCTGGCCAGAAGAATGGTCCGAACGCTATTTTTCAAACGGCTATCTTTATCGCGATCCAACCATTCGACTTGTAAACCGCGGTAGCAGCCCCTTCCACTGGAGCGAGATCGACGAAATGTGCAGGCTATGCCCTCACGGCCAGCGGATCATGGACGAGGCGACCGAATTTGGATTATGCGAAGGGTTCACAATACCGTTTGTGACATTGGAAGGACGGGCGGCGGGCTTTTCCGTCGCAGGCGAAAAGCTGGGTCTGGATTCTCACGACCGTCTCGCCTTGCAGTTCGTCGCTGCTTGCGCTTTTGGTTGCGCGGCTATTCTGGCGGACGGGAAACGCAACTCGAAGCCCACGCACTTATCTCCGCGACAGGGCGATGTTCTGCGCTGGGCTTCCGAAGGCCTCACCGTGGACGAAATCGCCGATCGCCTCAATATCAGCCGCAATACAGCCGATACTCACCTGCGACTGGTGCGTGAAAGGCTTAGTGTAACAAGCACCATACATGCTGTCGCAGAAGCTTTCCGCCAGGGTTTGATCGCCTAGCCTCCAATCCTGAATGAGCCCATTTCCGACGGGTCAGAACTCCCACGGAGAGACCAACTTGAGACCGGTCGTGCCGAAGTCACCCAAATTCCGCGTTGCCAAGCGGCCGCCATTCACCCTTGAGATTGCAGCAATCATGCCGTCGGGCGCCGACATCCCCCGGCCCTGCCGCACGGCAGTACCCATGATTTCCCCATAGGCTATCGCGGCTTCCTCGGTTAGCCCGAAGATCCGATCAGCAAACCGACGACGCCAATCCGAGAGCCCCTGCTCCAAACGCTCGGCACGCTGATCGGGTCTAATCTTCTGGATGCCGAAGGCGATCTCGGCGATGGTCACTGTCGGAAGCGCAAGTTCAGCGTCATGGCGGATCAACCATGCGATCACGGCAGGATCGGGCGACTTCCTGAGCGTCTCGGAAATGACGTTGGTATCAAGGAAGATCAAAGGTCAGGTCCCGCATGAACCTGCCGATTATCCCGGATCACTGCTTCGAGGTTGATTTCAGTACCATAGGCGCTAGCAATACGAGGATAGAACGTCGTTGCCGGCTCGCGACCTGCTTCCCGGACCTCATAAGATTCCAGCGCGCGCTCAACCACGTCGGCGATCGACCGGTTCTCGCGTCGAGCAAGCCGATGCGCAAGATCACGCGCCTTGGCGCTGCGTACGGAAAGCTGGGGTTCGGCCATAAAGGACTCCTTTTGCTGTAAATATAGACCTTCATCGCACTGCTAGCAAGATGGCGCATGATGGCTTGCCATCCGGACGTGGGTGTGTTTGTACGACGGTCTTGCCGGCTCTGACAGAGTAGGGATTGCTACAGGAGATGAAGGCCGGCCGCGAAAACCTCTCCATCAATCCCGCCCTGCTGGCAGCACGGATGGCGCATAGGAGGTGACCTCCAACTGGCCTCGCAGCGCCAGCGGGATGGTCGGCGCGAAGGCGATCGCCTCGCCGCGAGATTTCGGCAGCATGCCGACCAGTCGGTTCAGCCAGCCGTCCTTGCGTTCATCGGGCGAGGTGCCGCCGCTTTCGAGCACGTTTTGACCGTCGAAATGCGAGCGCTCGCGATAGAGCCGAAGCGACCACGAAGGCAAAGACTAAGAAGTGGTCGAATGCGCGGGAGCGGCAGGAAGAAGGCCTCGCTGAAGCAGCCGATCTGTGGCTCGGGCTCCGGGCGGGGGTTGTCAAAGGCGACGTATAGGCGCGGGATACCGTGCAACCAGATCGTCGACGGTCAGCAATATAATGCCCTCCACGATCGACTGAGCAATCAGGATCCGATCGAAGGGGTCCTCATGGATAGCGGGAAGCCCCTCCACGGTTATGGCATGCTCGCTTGTGATTGGCAGCTCATAATAGCCGTTGTCGATCAGGCCCCGGCGCAAAAGACGCGCATCGACCGTAAAGTCCGCGCGGCCCAGACCCCGTTTGATTGCGATCTCCCAGAGACTTGCAGCACTGAACGTCAGGTCGTTGTCGGCATTCTCGATCTCAGCGAGGGCGGCAGGCGGCAGCTTGTCGGGCTCGCCCGCCGCCCAGAGCAGAAGATGGGTATCGAGCAGAAGTTTCATGCGTCGCCGCCAAACAGCTTCTCGATTTCCTCAAAGTTTTTCGTCAGTCGCGGCGAGATCAACGACGATCTGATTTCGATCACCGCACCGGTGTTTGTGGCGCCGGGTAAGATAATCGCGGCGCTGAACATCGCAGCGCCGGAAAACCGGGTACCGGAAGAGCGCATAAGCGAACTGGGCGACATGGTAGCCTAGGCCGCCCATCGTATTTCCGCCGCCCTTGGCTTTCGCTCGCCGGCTGCCATGAGGTAGCGATTTTGAACCGGTGCCAAACATCGCACGACTGCCTAGCCAGATTGCCACGTGGGGTGGCTTCGTTGGCGATTCCTCGTGGGAAGGTCACGCGGCGAATGTGCCTAGTCCCGAACACGTCACGGCGCCCGGTATCCAGCATCATCGGCGCGAGCATGTGCCGTGCGGCAAGGATGCTGGCTGGGGTTTCGCAAAGCCAAAGCAGGCACCGCATTGGTTCTGTTTCAAGCATCGCAGCGATGGCGAGAAGTGCCTTTGAGGTAGCCATGCCAAAGAAACCGATAGACCAGATGCTGCCGGCAGTCCGGGGCGTCCAGATCGACCTGGATGATCGGGATAAGCCGACACACCCTCTGGTCCTCGCCAAGAGCAACCTGCCCATATGGGGGTATTCGTTTTGAGTGCGTCTACGTCTACACAACAACCAAGAACCCCTAGCCGGCAAAGTGGGCTACTAACGTAGCTGACGGTAGCCGTCCGTAACACGGGAAGATGAGATTATCTTGGCGGCGGCAACGGACCGGCATTCCGAGGCACTCACCACGCAATAGAGGGGCCGGTTTCGTGTTTTGAGGCAAGGCTCTGCTGATGAAGCCACTGGTGCTGATCTGCTCGGAGGATGCCGAGTTCTATCTGGTCTTCAGCCACATCCTGGACGTGGACGGCTTCGCGAGCGAGCTGGCCGGCAATATCGAGGAGGCGCTCGCACTGGCCGCCGAACGGGAGCCGCAGGCGGTGGTGCTCGACTGCCAACCGGGGAGCACAGCAGGGCCAGCCATTTGCGCCCGGCTCAAGCGGGAACTCCACACCGGCGCCATGCCGGTCGTTGCCCTGATTGCACCCGGAGCCGAGCACCAGCACCTCGATCTCTTGAAGGCCGGCATCGATGAGAGCTTTGTGCGGCCGATCGCGCCGGCCAAGCTGCTCGCCTACCTGCGCACGAAACTGGCCAGGGCACGGCCGGCCGCTGGCGATGTCGCAGGCAAGATCCTCAGCTATGGCGACCTCGAAATGCGGCTCGACACCCATCGGGTCTCCCGCAACGGCCAGGAGATCCATCTGGGATCGATCGAGTTCAACCTGCTGCGGCACCTGCTTCAACATCCCGGAAAGGTCTTCAGTCGCGATGAGCTGATCGGCGCGGTGTGGCCGGGCAACGTCTATGTCGACGCCCGCACCGTCGACGTGCATATCAGCCGGCTCAGAAAGACCCTGAACCAGGTCTCATCGCGCACCCTCATCCGCACCATACGCTCGGCCGGCTATTCGCTCGAGGGGTCGAACCCTTGATCGGCACCAGTTGGCACGCCGTAGCAACGGTCCGGCTTGATTGGCTGGCTTCGGCCGACGTGCCATGTCATCCAGTCCTAGGGCGGTTCTTCTGGCCTTGATGGCTCTTCTGGAAGCAGTGCCAGTGCCTGCTGTCATCGTTGCAGCCGTGCTGGCGATTGGCTCGTCGTCCAGTCTCGCGGTTGTGCTTCTTGCCGTATTGCTGGCCGCAGGCGGAATGATCGGACCGGGTCTTGGCATCGCTCTGGCGCTGGGCGCCAATCTTGGCAGAGCCGTTGCGCCAATGATTGCCACCTTTGGTCACGGGGCTGTCGCCCGACGCACGACCGTCGGCAATCTCCTTCTCGGTCTCGTCGGCAGTTGTGTCGCGCTCCCCCTTGCCGAGCAAGCCGCTTCCGCCCTCCTGACCATCAGCAACCATCCCACCTCAGCCTGGCTATTACGACAACAATGGCAAGAGCAACTGCGGTTTGGCGCCGACGCCTTGATGATACGTTCGAATTTCTGAATCTCGTCCAGAAGAGCTCAACCCAACAAGAAATCTGTCGGCACCTACTTTGCTATGCGAAACGACTGGTCGCCACGAATTTGCTGGCGGGGCCAATTCCTCCGCCTCGTGCTCTGAAACGAGAGCAGGTTTCACATGTGTTGCTCGATGCCTGGCCAGAAGAATGGTCCGAACGCTATTTTTCAAACGGCTATCTTTATCGCGATCCAACCATTCGACTTGTAAACCGCGGTAGCAGCCCCTTCCACTGGAGCGAGATCGACGAAATGTGCAGGCTATGCCCTCACGGCCAGCGGATCATGGACGAGGCGACCGAATTTGGATTATGCGAAGGGTTCACAATACCGTTTGTGACATTGGAAGGACGGGCGGCGGGCTTTTCCGTCGCAGGCGAAAAGCTGGGTCTGGATTCTCACGACCGTCTCGCCTTGCAGTTCGTCGCTGCTTGCGCTTTTGGTTGCGCGGCTATTCTGGCGGACGGGAAACGCAACTCGAAGCCCACGCACTTATCTCCGCGACAGAGCGATGTTCTGCGCTGGGCTTCCGAAGGCCTCACCGTGGACGAAATCGCCGATCGCCTCAATATCAGCCGCAATACAGCCGATACTCACCTGCGACTGGTGCGTGAAAGGCTTGGTGTAACAAGCACCATACATGCTGTCGCAGAAGCTTTCCGCCAGGGTTTGATCGCCTAGGTCGTCGAGCACCGACGTTATCCACCGATCCCGCTTCCAATCGATCCGCATGCCGGCGATGAAGAACCTGTGGTGCAAGCTCAATTTCTGCGTGTCTGCCGAGACCGACGTCGCCCAGCGCGCATTTCCGCTATTCGGTAGCAAACGCCACCAGAAGTTTAATCCTTGATCTGGTACCCCTGAAAGCAAGATTTCAGGGGCGAGATGGGCGTACCAGAGGAACTGAAGGCCAAGCGAAGCGAGCTGGCAGGGCGTGCCCGCGATCTAACGGCGGCGCTTGCCGAGTTGCAGGCGCAGATCGCGGCCGTCGACAAGGTGATCTCGATCTACGAGCCGGAATGGAAGTCGGAAGAGCAGCCGAAAAGGCGCCGCGGACGGCCGCGAAAGAACTCGACAGGCTCATCGGTGGGACGAACAAGCGCCAGATGGCCCTGGACATCCTGCGCACCGCCAAGCGGCCGCTGTCGACCGCCGAATGCGCGCAGGAATTCGCGACAAGGCATGGCCTTTCCGGTGACGACCCCAGGGTCGCTCTCATCGAGAACCGCCTGTCTTCGATCCTCGATGCCCTTCAGAAGGCCGGACGCGTCCGCCACGCTGGCATGCTGGACGGCAATCGCCGCCAGTGGGAGATCGCTGCCTCAGTCTCAGGCGGGCGCGAAGGGCCTGTCGAAGTCCTCGAAGTCCAGATCGGGCGGGTTGTTCCCCTGGCAATAGCCGCAGAAGCCTCGAGGTCGGGTTCAACATCGTGGCGAACAGGACCAGCGCCGTCAGCTGGCCGTTGCTCTTCCGGCGATTGTCCTCGCGCCAGGCGAGATCGGCGACGTAATAGTCGAAATACTTCAGCGAGAAGCGGTGGTGGATGCCGACATAGGCACGCTGGATGCGTGAGAAGAAGCTCTCGACGTGGTTCGTGTTCGTGCCGTCCTCGGTTTGGTAGGCTTCCGAGTGGTTCACCTGCCTGTGCTCGTTGAGGCCTGCCAGGTCGGCATAGCTGGGGTGTTAGTCGGTGACGACGGTAGCGTCCCGGCTGACATGGTCGCGGACCGTCGCCCAAGCGGCCTCGCCCTGTTCCTCGCGGACGATCGGCGTGAAGGTGCGCTCGAAACCGCTGCCGTTCTTCTCGCGCAGCGCGAGCACGCAGAGCCGCTTCATGTTCTGGTACTTCTTCAGGCGGCGATCGATCCGGTCCTCGGCCTTGTTCTCCTGCTTGAGGTGGCCGCCCGCGTACTTGCCGTCCATCTGGACCTCGCCCTCGAGCTTCATGCCGACGCGGCGCAGGCCCAGAGCCTCCTTGATCTTCAGCGACAGCACCCAGGCGGTCTTGTACTGCACGCCGAGCTCGCGGCAGAGGCGGAGCGCGGCCTTGCCCTTCACGGCGTTCACGGACATCCAGATCGCCGCCAGCATCTTCCAGAAGCTCAGCTTGTGGAAGGCAAACACGGTGCCGGAGGTGACGGAGAACTCGCGACGGCACCCAGAGCACTTGAACGCGCGTCTGCGGAGCGCGTAGCAGTCGAGAACGCCACAATTGGGGGCAGACAGGCTGGCCCCGGGGCTTCGGCCAGCGGAACTGACGGAAGATCGCGTACGCTTCCTCTTCGTCAATCTTGACGAGATGCTGGATGGGCATGTCCCGGCATTCCGGAGACATCAGGAAGTGCTGGCCGGCCTGGTATTTCAAACCTCCGCGCCGCAGCGTCGTGATCGACGTGGATGAAATCCCAAGGCTCCGGATGTTCCAGGATCCTCGGGGTCAGGCGGGGCGTGCGGTCACTAGAGGTGTGGGTGTTCATGTTCAGGCTCCAGGGCTGGCAGTCGTCGATACGCGTGGCGATGCGGCGGCCTCGGGAGGCCCGTCGAAATCAGCGCTGTATGCGTATCCGCCTGAACATGATCGGGCCTTTAGCGGATCTGGCCGCAGGAGACGATCGGTTCCTTGTAATAAGATAAACGGGGAACGATTTATCGTATCGAGATCACAGGGCATTCGCTTCAGCCTCGCCCTGCTCCGCACACTGCGCCGACTTCGGAAAATGCGACAACGAAGATCGGCAATAATAATCGGCAACCCCCTGCCTGTTGCTGACGTAAATGCCTTATATCAAAGGCAATTGGCAGCTTGTAGGATCGGCAAAAAATGATTGAAACACCTGCTCGTATCGAGCCGTGCTTCTTCCAGGACACCATACCGTCCGTCTTAGCAGACCTCACGGTAGAACTGCAGAAGGAGGCGGACAATTTGGGGCGTGGCCTCCATCCAGAATCGGCCGCAGAACTCGCCGACTTGGTTCGGATGATGAATTGCTATTACTCGAACCTTATCGAGGGTCACAATACATGTCCCAAGGACATCGAAAAGGCACTCGCGGGTTCGGAGGTCGAACCTGAACGGCGAGCATTAGCACTCGAGGCCAAGGCGCACGTTATCGTCCAGCGCAAAATCGATGAGATGTACTCCAAAGGAGATTTGCCGAGCCCGACGTCGGTTGAGTTCATCGCTTGGATGCATCGCATATTCTATCACGAGATGCCCGCAGAGTTCAGGTTCATGGAACGACCCGATGGATCGAAGGTCGAGATCGTTCCCGGCGAGTTCAGAAAGACTGCGAACGACGACGTGGCTGTCGGAAGACATCAGCCCCCCTCTTCAGATCGCGTCGAAGCCTTCATGGCGCACTTCTCAAAGCGTTTTGGAGTAGCGGAAAAATGGGCGAGCACCCGTATCATTGCCATCGCTTCCGCTCACCACCGTTTCAACTACATCCACCCGTTCCCTGACGGCAACGACCGTGTGTCCCGGTTGATGTCGCATGCGATGGCGCTGAAAGCAGGCATCGGGGGACATGGCTTGTGGTCGATTTCCAGAGGCCTGGCCCGCGGTCTCAAGGATCGAGGCGAATACAAACGGATGATGGACCACGCAGACAGCCCTCGTCGCGGAGACCTCGATGGTCGAGGCAATCTCTCGGAAGCAGCTCTCAAGGACTTTTGCGAGTGGTTCCTTACCGTGGCACTCGATCAAATACGCTTCTCCACAGCGATTTTCGACCTTGATCGCCTGCAAGATCGGTACCGCTTACTGATCAAGGACATCAGCGACGACAAACGCGCGCCCGATCTCTTAGCGGCAGTCCTCAAACACGGATCATTCGAGCGCGGTGATGTTCATCTTGTTCTCAAGACATCGGAAAGAACGGCACGGAACACGATGTCAGCACTGGTTAGACAAGGTTTCCTAAAGTCCGAAACGCCCAAAGCCCCTGTCCGCATTGCTTTCCCGCTGGACTATCGCGAGAGACTCTTCCCGAATCTGTTCACCGATGCGGAATTGACTATACCCGATCCGCGACCCTCTCCCTGACCTTCTCAGCAAGGTCCTTGGAAGGAAATCGCAGCTTTGCCGACAGACCCCAGACTTAGACTAGTCTCACGCAATTGCGTGATGCCGCCTTCGTCCAGGACCGACCATTGGTTGACTTCGCAACTGGAGGACAACCGAGATGCTTCTCATCGTCACAGCGCAGAACGCGGCAAAACATCAGACAGAATTGGACCAGGCATTCCGTCTTCGCCACAAGGTATTTGTTGAAGAAAAAGGTTGGACGGACCTGAGGCGCGAAGATAGGCGCGAGATCGACCGCTTCGACGACGAGCACGCAGTTCACATGCTCGTTATCGCTGAAAACCGTGTCGTCGGCTATCAACGCATGCTGCCTTCGACGCAACCCCATCTGCTGTCGGAGGTCCTGTCGGACCTGTGCGAAGGCCTGCGGCTCGTCGGAGAAAACATCTGGGAATGGACGCGCTACTGCGTCGAGCCACAACATCGCGAACGAGGACGAATGCTCAGCCCAGTGGCGAATGCGCTTTTGTCCAGCATCGTCGAGTGGGGCCTGGCCACCAACATCGATACGATCATCATCGAAATGAACCCGCTTTGGCTGCTGCGCCTGGTCCAGTTGCATTTCAGGGTGACGCCCCTGGGATTGCCGAAGGTCATCGGCGGCGAAGAGACCATCGCCGTGACAGCGAGTTTCGATGAACGGACACTGCAAAGACTTCGCGAAACACGAAGCACAGGCAACCGCAAGTCCGCATCGTGATCGCGCTGAATTCATCTCCGCATGGCGGAGACGCAACGCGACGCTCCGTCCAGCTAGCCAGCCTTCGATTTGCGGTCGCGGTTGGCGAGGAGCGCAGCCTCCTTGGTGCCTCTCGGCGCTTGGGAATTCATCATTCGGCGCTTAGCCGACGCGTCAAGGATCTCGAGCTGGCGTTGGGCATGGCCTTGTTCGAACGCCACCCCGGCGGCGTCAGGGCGACGGTAGCCGGCAAGCGTTTCCTGGCCAGTATGCGCCGCGTCTTGAAGGATCTGGACGATACGCTTTCAACTGGGCTGGGCAAGAGTGACCAGCTATCGATCGGGTTGGATGCGCCTCTTTCCAATTGCGCGTTTCTCGATGCTGTCGTCGCGTTCATGGGCGACAATCCCGACACTGCCGTCATCCTGACGGAGGCACCGACTGCCGAATTAGCTTCAGGTTTGAGGGACAGGAGCTTGGAGACGGTAATTGCACCTTCGCGCGGTGAGCATCCTGACTACGCCAGTCTTCCACTCTGGTGGGATCGGATCATGGTAGCGATGGCGCCCGACAATCCTCTTGCCGACTTCGATGTGGTGGAGTGCGACGGGATTGGACAACAGACGATTCTAGCAAATACACACTGCAGTGATCTAAGCTTGGTCCCCGGCACGATATTGCGCGAACTCCCGCGGCCGATCATTCGGCACGATGTAAGCCGGATCAGCTTGATCAACCTGGTCCGTCGCGGATTGGGGATTACCCTGCTTAGGGAAAGCGATGCCCGGTCAATGCCGCACGATATTGTTTTTCGTCCACTGCATTGGCGAGAAAGGCCGATGAGAATCAGGCATTGTGCAACGTGGCGTCGGGACAATTCAAATCCGGTGCTGGCTGCTTTCATCGCGTTTCTTCTGAAGCGTTGTCCTGCACCCTGATCCTCCTACGTCACACCCCCGCCGCAGAGTCTCATCCTGATTGACGCTGAATCTCACCTTGTTTGTCGCGCGGTACCGAGATCGAGCGCGCGAACGCGCTCACCAGGATCAGGGCCTTCCGTCACGGCCCTTGATCGCAGCGGGCGCCTCCAACCGAACCTCGGTCGATCTTGCCGATGACGAGGATGTTGTCAGCGCCGTACGGCTCGACACGCTGACCCCGTTGCACCGCCAGCGCGTCGTCACTCCGGCCGGAGAGCCCCTTGCATTGTGGCTGAACGAAGCGGGCCGTACTATGACGCCGGCAGCATGGGCGGCGGAATTCCGGCGGGCAAGCGCCCGCTGCTGTAGGGCGGGCCTCGATCTGGTGGTCACGCCGCACGCACTTCGGCACACCTTTGCCGTCCATATGCTGTCGATGCTCATCCACGAACAGATCGGCTCCGTTCTGGCCCATGGGCCAACCGACGACCCCGGATCGGCAGCCTACAGGCGGTCGATCAGCCCTGCTCGATGCGTACCTTGCCGAACTGAAGAGCAAACAAGGGCGCACCGCGGAACGCTCATCACCCATCTGCTGGCCTATCCGATCCTGCTCGATCGCTACGGCCCGTACCTCACCCTCGGCAGCTTCTCCTGTCGGCCCTGGCGCGGCCGACCGACAGCACAAGTGGCAGGCGGCCCGCGCAAAGCATTCTCTGTCGAGAACTGGACGCCTCGTACCACTCGATCGAGATATTCGGCGGGGTATGAGAACGGGCCACTGCCAGCATGCCCGCATTCACGTCGAGGCCAGCACCCGTGCCGCTAGCACCGACGCAGTCCGCCGCGAGCCGCGTCACGACACCGGTGCCGCACGCGACATCGAGCACGCGCTGGCCCGGTTGAAGCCGAGCGATGCCGATGAGATCGTCGGCCACCGGCGCACCAAGCGCTGGTAATTCTCGGCAGGGGTTCCTCCAAAAGATTTTCCGTAAACTTGCTCAGTCATCGTGTTCCTCCATTTCCTCAGGCGCCGGACGGTGCGTCTCGCCGGATGCTTGCCTGACCAGCGTCGACCCGCGCCAATGAGAGCCCGAACCAGACAAGCCACAGGCACATTACGATCGCGCCTACCAGCCAAATCGGGGCGCCAAACGGGAACCGCAGCCAGCTCCCAAGTACCCATCCGAGCACGGAAGCGGCCCCCGCAACGGCTGCGATGCGCGACGCCCAATGTGGCGTAACGCTGTGGGACGCCCACGCCTCGTTCGCGGCGATCACGGTGAACGCGAGCGCCATGGCGGCAAAGCCGTTGGCCTGGCCTTCTGCAAACATCCACCAGGACTCGTAGACTTCGCGGTTCCCCGTCACCGCGGCATTGAAGATCACCGTGGCTTCGGCCACGGCCGTGCTTGCTGTCCACAGCGCGCCGACAGGCAGCAGCGCCCACGCCGACAACATCCACCATTCCCGCGTGAGACGCGAGCCGGCAGCGAGCATGATCAGGCTTGCAACAGCGAAGAACGATAGCGCCGCCGCGGCTGCCCAGTGGGCGATGGACCATCGCAAACCCCCATCGGCAATTCTGTCCATTTGGGTGCCGAAATCGGGAGAAATCGGACCGTGAAATAGAAGCGACACGGTCAGGATGAACGATGCGATCGCAAGCCAGGCGCCTGCGGCTCGCGCTCCCATGTCAGTATGTGACATCGCTTCCTTCCTTTCATTGTGGCCGGATGTTTGCAGCGCGATTCCCGGGGCCGTCCCGCGATCTATGGGCGAGCTGCGCCGAGGCGCCGCGCATCCATGGCCGGTCAGTTTCAGGTGCAAGCTAGGTTAAGGCGGAAGGGAGGGCGGCGCTTCGGGCGAACCACCCAATCGGTGCCGACGATGCATGGGTGATTCCACCCACGCCGGACGCGATCAGATGAGGCGGTGTTCGTAAGCCCAGGCAGTGGCTGCGGTGCGAGTGGGGACATCGAGCTTGTTGAAAATATTGCTGACGTGCCTGTCCACTGTCTTCCCGCTCAAATGCAGTTCGTTGGCGATTTCCTTGTTGGTTTTACCGGAAGCGATCAGGCGGAGAACCTGCAGTTCGCGGGCAGAGAGGCCGCGGGCTTCGTCCGGCCGCGTGTCAAGCAGTGTATCGATGCGAGAAACGTCGGGCGTGGCACCAAGCTGCTGAAATACTGTCCGGGCTGCCTGCAGCTCCAGTACCGCACCGTCGCTGTCACCGAGGGCGCGGCAAGCCAAGCCCATCATGACGCCTACGCGCGCTGCTTCGTATGGCGCGTCGACTTGCTGCCACGCCTCGATTGCCCGGCGCAGCCAAATCGCCGCGGCTTGCGCTTCGCCGCCTGCCAGTTCCACCGCTCCCCGCGCTTGGGCGGCAAGGGCGCGCAACGGTTCGGTTCCGTAGCCTTCTGCGACATCCTCCAGTTCGCGGCAGGCGCACCGTGCTTCCTCGATATTGTCAGCTGCCAGCATGATCTCGACGTGAGCAGGCAGCAGCCGAATGCGCTTCACTTGGTCGGTCGTCGCGGCCATGACGCGCCGGATTGCGGCCGCAGCCGCCTCGATGTGCCTTTCGGCCAACCGCAACAGGGCAAGGCCCGGCTGCGGTTCGAAGCCATATTGGTTTGCACTCCGATATGCCTGCTCGGCCGCGTCAAAGTCTCCGCGAAGGCGGTGTACTTCCGCCAGCTGGTACCACGCCCCAGCCGTATCTTTCCGATTGTTCGACTGCGTCAAACGCTCCACGGCCTGCTGCGCTTCGTCGATCGCGTCCTGCCATGCGCCGCTGAGCCGCTTGATCTCGGCGCGATGCATCAGGCAGGTGCCGCTGAAACTGATCAGCTGGGGCTGTTCGGCGCACCATCGCCCCAGGGCGGAGGTCCATTCGCGTGCGCGGCCCAGAGCATGGACTTGCTGACACGCTTCGATCACGCTGCAGTAGATCAAGCCGGTGAGGAGTGGCGACAATTCGCCAGCCGTCACCGAAACCATCGCCTCGTCGAGAAGCGCGAAGCCTTCTGTCGTCCGCCGCTGTCGCAACAGAACACGGCCTTGAAGGTGCCGTGCGCAGGCCACGAGATCCGTGTCCGCAAAGCGCTCGCCGATCTCGACTGCGCCGCTGGCCGCAGCGTAGGCCGCCTCGAGATTGCCCGCAGCAAGATGCTGTTCGACGTGGGGCAGCATCAGGTAACCCTGTTCGGCACAATCATGTGGCTCGCGTTCGAGCAGCCGATGGGCCCGTCCAAACCAGCCGGCCGCCTGAGCCATCTCCCCACGAAAGACAAGGCGCAGGCCCAGCCAGAAGGCGCAGCGGGCGGCCCGATGGCACTCGCCCGCGTCCAGATATGCATGATGGGTTCGCTCCAGGGCCCGCAGGTACTCCTCGTCGCGCCCGGTCAAATAGGCCGACATCGCTAAGCGTTCGAGATCCTCGACGCCGAGCAGCGCCACGTCATCGGCTTTGGACAGCCGTCGATAGGCGTCGTCCCACGCCCTTTCCTCATAAGCCTCACGACCGAGGGCGCGCTGATCCGTCTCCTCCGGGGAGCCACCGTTCAATCGCCGTCGATCTGACCTGCCCATCCGCATTGGTTCCGGTTACGAACCATTAGCCATCAGAGACTGCTCTAAAAGCCATCCTGCAGTATAGCATGCTCGAACGCGGATGACCGGAATGCACTTAAAGTGCACTGAATGGGTCAGCGGCGTGAATTCGTCCGTTGGCGAATGAACTTCCGCTCGGGTTCGGAACCGGTATTCCGCTTAGGGTAAAGCCACTAGGACAGCTTCAGGAGCCATCACCTTCAGCACCGCTTCGCGTCGTACTGCTGGCTGGAGACGCCCCTCGTTGACGGGCACGGCCTGCCTTCGCCTTACTGCTGCGCCAACCGCGATCCGAACCGACGAAGGCTTCCAGCATGTGCGGAATCAGGGCTGCGGTGTCCACGGGTTCATAGAGCCGGCTGTGCTCGGCCGCATACTGATCGAGTTCCTCCTTGAGAGGCTCCGGCAGGATGATAGTCATGCGTACGACGCCAACCTTCGGCAGCCGGCCGAGCCTCAGATCCGGCATTGTTCACCTCCTGCTTGTGAGACAAAGACATGTTGACTGTTCAGATAATCGGCACAGATGACAAGATCGCGGTGAACGGCGGCCGGCAATTCGACCGCGATCTTCACCGGGCGGTCGTCGGGAATGGCGGAGAGTTTCAGCTTGATCATGATGGGTCTCTCGCCGTTCCATAGGGCTTTAGCACAAGATCGCGATTGACGATGACGCGGATCGGGAACCCGGGCCGGACAGTAAGCGTCGGCTGGACGTCAAGCTGATTGCGCACGATCTGCTGGCCGACATTGCTCACCGAATCCTGCGCGCTTTCGCGAACGGCCTTGGCAATGTCGCTTTCATCGTCGCTAGAACCAAGCGAGGTTCCGATGCCGAGCAGGCTCGAGAGCACTGCTGCCCTGAACAACTGGCCCCAATGATGGTCGACCTCGTCCTCCAGCCCGGAAAACCCTGCAGCGTCTGCGCCTTGTTGACGCTCCAGCACGATCGAGGTGCCGTCCGGCATATTCAGCCGATTCCAAACGAGCAGCACGCGTGACTGGCCGAAGGCGACCTGACTGTCGTACTGGCCGATCAGCCTCGCGCCCTGCGGGATAAGGAGGTAGGATCCTGTCGGGCTGTCGTAGACGTTCTCGGTGACCTGGGCGGTGATTTGTCCAGGAAGGTCGGAACGGATTCCGGTGATGAGGGCAGCCGGGATGACCGTGCCGGCCTGAACGACATAGGGCGAGGCCTTTTCGGCGAGACGATCGGGACTGACGGTGCGGTGATCCGGCTCAGCGTTGACGAAAGCGAGCTTGCGGTCCTGCATGTTTTGATCGACGACTGGCTTGAGCAGCGGCGGTTCGATCGGGGGTGTCAAACCGGATATGGTGTTCGCGGCCGAACTCCCTGCGCCAGCACCTTGTCGCGCCAGATTTGTCCTAGCATTGGTATCAGTGAAGAGCTTTGCGATACGCGCGGCTTCGATCTCGGCCAGGCGGCGCTGCTCGTCCGGATCGTCGCTCGGTGTACTGATGTTCGTCACGCCGACCGGCTCGCCACGTTCCCGTGCGCGCAGTATCGGCCGTCCAAGATCCCCGGGTAGTGCAGGACCGAGTTTCGGAACGCCGGAATAGTCCTTCGGCAGCGTCTGCAGCCCGTCGGCGGTCGTTCGATTTTCGGTGGTGAAGAGTTCCGAGGGCTGTTGGTTGCCGCGCCGTCTGGCGTCGAGCGCCCAAACGAGTGCGCCAACGATCGCAATGCTGGCGATCCCGCCAAGACCTATCAGCACCTTGCGCGATAGACGTGTCACCCGAGCGGGTTCGGGCCGCAGGCGCAGGTCGGCTCGGATGTCCTGGTTCGGAACATTGGCGGCGTCGATCATCGAAACAGCCCCGCGCTGCGCTGCGGCCGTCCATCGGTGCGCACGATCCGAACGCGCTTCTCGCTCGTCTTGTCACCAAGCCGCAGTTCTGCGGCGGCGAACAGCCGGTCGACAACGTAGTAGTTTTGGGAAGCGCGGTAGTTGACCAGCTCGGAGCCACCCGAAGGCCCGATGACGAAGAGCGGCGGCATCTCCCCTTGCCCTATGCCCGACGGAAACTCGATATAGACTTTCGAACCGTCATCGAACGCGCGTAGCGGCTTCCAGGGTGCTGCGTCACCCTCGATGCGGTAACGGAAGTCGAGCTTCTGGATGTCGACGCCGGACGCGACCGGCTGCGCGGCGGAGGCCTGGGCGTTCTGGCGTCGGAGCGCGATCAGCTGGTCTTGCGGGTACTGCCAGGATACGGAGGCCATGTAGGTCTTTTCGGTCGAGCGCAGCTCGAGATGATAGGTGCGGCGGTCGCTGTTGACGACGAGGTTGGTCTGAAGATCGGGCCGCGTCGGCTTGACCAGGATGTGGACCTGCAACTGGTCCCCTGCTCCGCTTTGCGTGTCGCCGATGATCCAGCGCACCGTGTCGCCGGCAGCCACTGGCCCCGAGCCGACAAGCTGCTCGCCCGGCTGCAGCGCAATGTCGGTGACCTGACCGGGCGCTGCATAGATCTGATAGAGCGCCCCTTCGCTCCAGGGATAAAGCTGGATCGCGTTGACGAAACCGTCGCGAACGGGCTGCATTCGTGCAGCCTCATTGGCCTGGCTGATCCGCTGTTTCGGATCGGTCGGGTCCGGCTTCGCTTTACCGCTGTCGACCGGCTTCAGCTGCCCGGGCAGTGGAAGGGGTTTCGGCAGTTCCACCACCTTCACCGGGCCGGGCGGGTCGACCGTGTGCACGGCAGGCCTGGCATCGTCATATTGGATCTCCGGCGGAATGAATTTCTTCGAGGCGCAGCCGGCGAGCGCTGTTGAAAGCAGCGCTACGGCAAGCGTTTTGCGTGTCCATGGCACACACATCATGAAAGTTCCTTCGACCAGTTGATGGCGTTGACGTAGACACCGAGGGGATTGGCCTTCAGCCGGTCGGCATCGCGGGGTTGTTGAATGACGATGGTGAGGATGGCGGTCCAGCGCTCGGTGCTGGCCAGGCTGCCGTTCTCGTAGAGGCGCTCTATCCAGGCGACGCGGAACGAGTCCGGCGAGGCGCGGATGACGCTGGAGACCTCGATTGCGACCTGGATCTTGCCGACCTTGGCAAAAGGATCGTTCACGCGGGCGTAGTCATTGAGAGAGACGGCGCCTCGGTCGGTCGTGTAGTCGTAGGCGCGCAACCAGTTCTGGCGGACAATGACCGGATCATTCGAGATGCTTCGCACCTCTTCGATGAAGCGGGCGAGATGCCACGCTATCTGCGGATCGGTCGGCCGATAGTCGGCAACGGCCGGGGCAACTGCCTGCGCATCGCCAAGCTTGTCGACCTGTACCACCCAGGGAACCACGGAGCCGCGCGTCGACTGCCACATCAACGTCACGGCGAAACCACCGGCCAGCATGAGTGAGCCAAACGCCATCAGCCGCCAGTTTTTCGCTTGCACACGGGCCGAGCCGATGCGCTCATCCCAGACCTGCTGGGCACGCTGATACGGCGTCTGCGGCTGAGGCGTTTTTCCATAGCGAACGGACGGGCGTCTAAAAGGCTTCATCGGCGGTCATCCTGATTGAGGGAAACATTCATCGAGGCGCCGCCCTGGTCGCCGGAGCGGACGGAATGGGCGGCCATGCTGGCGCCATGGCTCATGGCCTGGCCGCGCTTCATGCGAGCGGCCCACGCGGGCGGCGATCCGGCACTGGCTTCGGCAGTCGACGCACGACCTGAAGAGGCTGCTGCCGATGGCTGCTCTCCACCGGTCGCGGTCCACGCGGCCGAGCGGCCACCCTGATGGCTGGAAGACAGGGCTGAAGCCGCGCGCGACATTGCCTGCTTCACTGGCTGAACGGCGGCGCCGGCGCCCGCCTTGGCGACACTCGCCATGCCGGCAGCGATTGAGCCCGCACCGCTCTGGCCCGATGTTGCTGCGGCGAGGCCGTAAGCTGTCGAAGTGCTACCGGACAAATGCGCGCCACCACGCGCGGCCGCCGCCGACATGCGGCCGCCGGCACCGGCAGCACTTGCCGCGCCGCTCAGCAAGGCCCGGGTACCCATGTAGCCGGCCACTCCGAGGCCGCCGGCGGCGAGGCTCGTGCCAACAGCTGCACCCGCGCCGAGTTGCGGGGCGCCGGAGACGAGGCCCGTCGCGATGCCGGGACCGAAGATCGAAAGCCCCATCAGGGACAAGGCGCCCAGCACAAGCGACAGCGCATCCGTGATCGTAGGCTGGTCCGCGCCAAACCCTTGGGTGAACTCGTCGAACAGGCCAGAGCCGATGCCGACGATGACGGCAAGCACAAGAATCTTCACCCCTGACGCGACGATGTTGCCGAGCACCTTTTCGGCAAGGAAGGCGGTCCGGTTGAACAGCGCGAAGGGGATCAGCACGAAGCCGGCAAGCGTCGTCAGCTTGAACTCGATCAGGGTTACGAAGATCTGGACGGCGAGGATGAAAAAGGCGATGAGCACGATCGCCCAGGCGATCATCAATACCGCGATCTGGACAAAATTCTCGAAGAAGGAGACGTAGCCCATCAATTGGCTGGCGGCCTCGAGGATCGGATTGCCGGCGTCGATGCCGACCTGGGCGACGCGGCCGGGCTGCAGCAGAGCCGAGCCCGAAAGTGCGGATCCTCCGGCCTTCAGCCCGAGCCCGGAAAAGCTCTCGAAGACGATGTCGGCGAGACGATTGAAATTGCCGATGATGAAGGCGAAGAAGCCGATATAGAGCGTCTTGTTCACCAGCCGGTGCAGCACATCTTCGTCCGCTCCCCACGCCCAGAACAGGCCGGCGAGCGTGATGTCGATGACGATCAGGGTGGAGGTGAGGAACGCGACTTCTCCACCCAAAAGGCCAAACCCCGAATCGATATAGCGGGTGAAAGTCTCCAGGAAACGGTCGATAACGCCGGTGTCATTCATGGCGCGACCTTTCGGCGTCAGTTTGGTCTTCCGCGCCCGGCGTGGTCGACGGATGAAGGGGCGAAAGCCGGCTCTGGTCCTTCTCGACTAACGGAATGGCATAGGGTGTCGCAGGCCGTATCGGCGGCCCAAGGAAACGCCGGCGATCTTCCGCCCAGATCTTCCTGCAGACCTCGTCAGCGATCGCGGCCATGCCGATGTCGCGACATCGGGCAAGCTCGAACCTTGCCGGCTCGCCGCCCGGATGCGCGGAGCGCGGGGAGGACGCGTCCTGCGAGCTGTTGCCGCGCAACGCCATGAAGGCGGCGGTCATGGCGGCGCCAAGGGCAAGAACGGCTATCATCCGGGCGGCGATCTTGAGATCCATGACCCGCCTCAGTCGTGGAACATTTTTACCGATGACGGGCTGTAGCTGCTGCCCGTCATGAAGCGGCTGAATTGCGCTCGCGCTTGTTCCTGCGCTGCGGCCTTTCTCGCCTGCTCCAACGCATCGGCTCTCCCTTGCGCGGCGAGCATCGCTGTGAGATCGGCGATCTGCTTTGCCTGCACGGCGAGAAGCTGATTGCCGGCTTGTGTCGCCTGCAGCACGCCGACGGCCGACTGACTGGCATCGACCAGCTCGCTGGTCTGTTCCTGTGTCCCCTTGATGTTGTCGACGGCGACGGCTCCGGCTCTCAATGAATGCTCGAAGGCAGACACCGAGGTCTGCCAGCGTTCGCGTGCGCCGTTGACAAGCTGCTGGCTCGAAAGGTCCGAGCCAAAATTCTCGTAGGTTGACGTAAATTGGCTCTCGATGTCCTGGACGCTGTAGGCGAGCTTGTCGGCCTCGCCGAGCAGGTTCTTCATCTCGGAAAAGTTGCCTTCGATCTGGCCGAGCAATGAGGTCGGCAGCGAGGTGAGATTCTTCGCCTGGTTGATCAGCATCTGTGCTTCGTTTTGAAGCGAGGTGATCTGGTTGTTGATCTGCTCCAGGGCACGCGATGCCGAAAGCAGGTTCTCAGCGTAGTTCCTGGGGTCGAATACGATGAACGCAGATGCCGGCGTCGATGACCACGCAGCGGCGACGGTGATCGCACCGGCGGCCATGCGGCGGATACGGTGACGTGCAAGAACGGAAATCATGACGAAACCTCCTTTGCGGATTGGTCGATGACGTTGGTGAGATCGGGAACGAGGTCGGCCGCCCAGGTGAGACCGCGGTTCGTAAGCCAGGCCTGGAGGAAGTATTGCCGGCCGCCGGCCGCGATGATCCGGTCGATGGCCGCCTGGTCAGACTTCGAGGACGCAGCGCAGAGCGCCAGCGCGATCGGGCCGAGGCCTAGTTCGAACAGCCGGTTTCCGCGCCGCGACTGGCAGTAATAATCGCGCTTGGGTGTTGCGCGGGCGACGATCTCGATCTGGCGATCGTTGAGACCGAAGCGCCGGTAGATTTCGGTGATCTGCGGCTCGATGGCGCGTTCGTTCGGCAGAAAAAGCCGTGTCGGACAGCTTTCGACGATGGCCGGTGCGATTGGCGATCCGTCGATGTCGGAGAGCGACTGCGTAGCGAAGATGACGGAAGCGTTCTTCTTGCGAAGAGTCTTCAGCCATTCGCGCAGCTGAGAGGCGAAGCCGCCATCATCGAGCGCCAGCCAGCCCTCGTCGATGATCAGCAGCGTCGGCCGCCCATCCATCCTCTGCTCGATGCGGTGGAAGAGATAGGCAAGCACAGCCGCAGCCGCACCTGTGCCGATCAGACCTTCGGTCTCGAAGGCCTGGACGGAAGCATCACCCAGACGCTCGTGCTCGGCGTCGAGCAGACGGCCATAAGGACCCCCAATGCAATAGGGCCGCAGCGCCTGCTTGAGAGACGAAGATTGCAGCAGCACGGTCAGACCAGTCAGCGTCCGTTCCTGAACCGGCGCGCTGGCCAGCGAGGTCAGCGCCGACCAGAGATATTCCCTGACCTCCGGCGTGACAGGGACGCCTTCGCGCTGAAGAATGTCGACCAGCCAGTCGGCCGCCCAGGCACGCTCCGGTGTGTGGTGGATCCCTCTAAGCGGCTGCAGCGGAACAGCGGCGACGTCATCCGAGAGATCCGCCAGGGTCAGCAAGGCAAGCGGATCGTCCGGCCCCTGACCGCTCGCCGCATTGCTGGCAAGATTGTGCCAGTCGCCATCCATCGCGAGCATGGCCGCGCGGATCGAGCCGCCGAAGTCGAAGGCAAAGACCTGGTTGTTCTCGTACCGCCGAAATTGCAGTGCCATCAGCGCGAGCAGGACTGACTTGCCCGCACCCGTCGGGCCGACGACGAGCGTGTGGCCAACGTCGCCGATATGCAGGCTGAACCGGAACGGCGTCGCGCCTTCCGTCCTGGCGAAGAACAGCGGCGGGGCGCCAAAATGCTCGTCCTCGACGGGACCTGCCCAGACGGCAGAGAGCGGGATCATGTGAGCAAGATTCAGGGTCGACAGCGGTGGCTGCCGGACATTCGCATAGACGTGGCCAGGGATGCTGCCCAGCCAGGCTTCGATGGCGTTGACGCCTTCGGCGATGCAAGTGAAATCCTTGCCCTGGATAATCTTCTCGACCAACCGCAGCTTCTCGTCGGCGATTGACGGATCGGCATCCCACACGGTCACGGTGGCGGTGACATAGGCCTGGCCAATCTGGTCGGAGCCGAGGTCTTGCAAGGCAGCGTCCGCATCGGTCGCCTTGCTGGCGGCGTCCGTGTCCATAAGAACGGATGCCTCATTGGTCATCACCTCCTTGAGGATCGCCGCGACAGACTTCCGTTTGGCAAACCACTGGCGGCGGATCTTGGTCACCAGCCTGGTTGCGTCAGTCTTGTCGAGCATGATCGCCCGCGTCGACCAGCGGTATGGGAAGGCAAGCCGATTAAGGTCGTCGAGGACCCCTGGAAAGGTCGCGCCGGGGAAACCGATGATGGTAAGTGTCCGCAGGTGAAATTCGCCCAGCCGCGGCTCCAGGCCGCCGGTCAGCGGCTGATCGACTAGCAGCGCATCAAGGTGCATCGGCGTTTCGGGAACGCGGACACCATGGCGCTTGGTCGAAATAGTCGAGTGCAGGTAGGTCAGCGTCTCGCCATCATCGAGCCAGTCGGCTTCTGGGACAAAACCTTCGATCAGGTTCAGCACCCGGTCGGTGCGGTCTACGAAACTTTTAAGAAGCTCCCACGGATCGATGCCGCTCATCTCTCGGCCTTCGTAAAGCAAGCTCTCTATCTGCGATGCTTCCTCGGCTGGCGGCAGCCAAACGAAAGTGAGGTAATAGCTGCTTTCGAACAGCTCCCCATTCGGCCGGCGATCGCTCCCCTGGAGCGACTCCTGGTCGGCCTCGCCCTCGAATTGCTCGCGCCGCTCAAGGTCGAGAAGTGCTGATGCGCAGTCGTGGAATTTGCTATCGGGATAGTCGGTGGCTGGATTGCGCTGGGCTTCGACGAAGATGGCCCAGCCGGAGCCTAGACGGCGCAGCGCGCCATTAAGCCGCGCCGTCGTGCCGACCAGTTCAGCTGGCGTGGCGGAATCCAGATCGGGACCGCGGAAGCGCGCCGTCCTTTGAAAACTACCATCCTTGTTGAGCGCCACACCGGGTGCCACCAGGGCGGCCCAGGGCAGATAGTCGGCGAGGCTCGATGAGCGTCTGCGATATTCGGCGAGGTTGATCATCTTGAGAACCTCTCAGGAGCCGAAATGCACGGGATAGCGCAGGTGCCGGCGAACCACGTCGACGAATTGCGCATCGCGCTTGGCGGCCCAGGCGGCCGCGAAATGGCCGATTGCCCAGATGACGAGACCAGCAATCCACAAACGCAGCCCTAATCCGACCGCTCCGGCCAGCGTGCCGTTGGCAATCGCCACCGCACGCGGCGCGCCGCCAACCAGGATCGGTTCGGTGAGCGCGCGATGCACCGGCGCGAAAAAACCGCGAACGTCCTCCTCCATCAGACCAGTGCTCCGCCGCCGAAGGAGAAGAACGAGAGAAAGAAAGAACTGGCCGCGAAGGCGATCGACAGACCGAACACGATCTGGATCAGTCGACGAAATCCGCCGGACGTATCGCCAAAAGCCAGCGACAAGCCAGTGACGATAATGATGATCACCGCCACGATCTTGGCGACCGGTCCCTCGATTGATTCGAGGATTTGTTGAAGCGGCTCCTCCCACGGCATGGAGGAACCCGCAGCGTGAGCAGGTGCGATCATCACAGTCGTGACCGCAGCAGTCGCCGCGGCGACCGGGCGCAAACCAAACTTACGGATAGACGATAAAGTGAAGCGGATCGGATTCATTCTGAGGCTCCTTGCTGAGGCTCCTTGGGAGATTGGGGATTCACGGTTGGTTCGGTCTCGATCTTGGCCTCGAGCGTTCGATAGTCGCCGGTGCCCGGGTCGAGTCCGTCGACGATCGCGATCTCGATGAGCCGGCGTGCCGGGCCGCGGCCGGCGAGCACGGCAACAACGTCGATCGTCTCGGCAATGAGCGCGCGCGGGACCGTGACCACAGCCTCCTGCACAAGCTGTTCCAGTCGACGCAGTGCGCCAAGGGCTGAACTGGCGTGGATCGTACCGATGCCACCTGGATGGCCGGTGCCCCATGCCTTCAGGAGGTCGAGGGCCTCGGCACCGCGCACTTCGCCGATCGGGATGCGGTCGGGGCGGAGCCGTAACGAGGACTTCACCAGATCGGAAAGCGAGGCGACACCGTCCTTGGTGCGCAGCGCCACGAGATTTGGCGCAGCACACTGCAGTTCGCGCGTGTCCTCGATCAGCACGACGCGGTCGGTGGTTTTGGCCACCTCCGCCAGCAGGGCGTTGACCAGCGTCGTCTTGCCCGTCGACGTGCCGCCGGCGACCAGCACGTTTTTGCGCTTTTCGACGGCAAGCCGCAGTGAGTCGGCCTGGCTCTCCGCCATGATGCCATTGGCGACGTAATCTTCGAGCGTGAACACGGCGACCGCCGGCTTGCGGATGGCGAAGGTCGGTGCCGCGACAACAGGCGGCAACAGGCCCTCGAAGCGCTCGCCCGTTTCCGGCAGTTCGGCCGAGACGCGTGGGCTGTCGGGATGAACCTCGGCGCCGACATGATGTGCAACCAGCCGGACAATGCGTTCGCCATCAGCCGGGACCAGACTTTCGTCGGTGGCGACAAGTCCCTCCCTCAGCCGGTCGACCCAGAGCCGCCCATCCGGGTTGAGCATCACCTCGACGATTGCCTGGTCTTCTAGGAAGCCGGCGATGCCGGGCCCAAGCGCCGTGCGCAGCATGCGCGCGCCGCGCGACACCGCCTCGCTGCCAACTTGATGATTGATTGCCACGATGATCCCCGTTTGTTGCGGCGAACCGGCTTGTGCCGCGGTTGGGGATGATTAGAAAAGGCAGTAACGGCGGGCTTGCAACAAGCAAAATGGGCGATGGCACTGCGGCCCGAAGAGACTTGCAAAATGCGGTGCGGCAGCGTCCCGAATAGCCTGCGCTATCTATCTCGCTGCTAAATCATCCGCGTCGGCTCGCGATATCGGCGGGACGTCCTCGGCGATCTCCTGCCCGAGTCTTGGCCCTTTGCTTAGTCTGCGGCCAAGTGCGTCGACGAACCGATCATAGCGCAGTAGTCCTTTGGCGCGGGCTTCGGCCTGCGCGGATTCCGGCAACGCCGGGGTCGAGCTGAGCCAGAAGCGGACGAACAGCGCCAAGGTCTCGATGGCGATCCCGACATCGCGCTCGACGCGCTGTACCCGCCGGTCGATCTGGTCGAGGCGCCGGGTGATCGCCGCTTCCTTCCGGTCCTCGGCATCTGGTGATAGGAACGAAGCAATCGCAGCCTCGGCGATCAATGACAGCGAGACATCGCGGCGCGCCGCGTAGTCAGTCAAGGCGTTCATGACGTCTGGATCGAGATAGGCCGACAGCCGCTTTTTCTTCGCGTTCTTCAAGGGCTCAGAGCTCAATACCGTCATTAGGGTCGAGGCTGGCCTGCCGCGCGACGCGCCGCATTGCGTGATCGACCGCGCGCCGACGGACGGCGTCATCGTCGGGTTCGTCCTGGTCAAGGTCGAACTCGTAATCGCGCTGTCTGGTTCGCTTGGGCGCGATGTCCTCGTGTTCCGGAATTTCGGGCTGACGGCGGATGCCGCTATTTGCCGGATCCTCGTCCTGCGGCTCCATCGGCGGTTTCAATTGCAGAGGAACGTCTCCCGGTTCCGCGGGAGTTGTCGCGTCGGCCCAGTCGTCGGGGCGCGACGTTCCTGCGGTCACATCGGGCCTCGGTGGCGGCACGACGCGTTCGACAAGGCGAGGATCCGAAAAATAGCGCGCCTTCTTTGCCCGGATCGGGAACAGACCCGACACCATGACGATGGCGTCGGTCGGTGGCAGCTGCATGATCTCGCCAGGCGTCATTAGGGCGCGTGCCGTTTCCTGCCGCGACACCATGAGATGCCCGAGCCAAGGCGAAAGCCGATGCCCGGCATAGTTTTTCATCGCGCGCAGCTCGGTCGCCGTGCCAAGCGAATCCGAGACGCGTTTGGCCGTCCGTTCGTCGTTGGTGGCGAAGCTCACCCGCACATGACAGTTGTCGAGGATGGAGTTGTTCGGGCCGTAGGCCTTTTCGATCTGGTTGAGCGACTGGGCAATGAGGAAAGACTTGATGCCGTAGCCCGCCATGAAGGCCAGCGCGCTTTCGAAGAAGTCGAGCCGGCCGAGTGCGGGAAACTCGTCGAGCATCATCATCAGTCGCTGTCGTCGCTCCTTGGCATGAAGGTCTTCCGTCAGCCTGCGACCGATCTGATTTAGCACGAGGCGGATGATCGGCTTGGTGCGGCTGATGTCCGATGGCGGGACAACCAGATAGAGCGTCGTTGGCCGCTCGCCCTCGACAAGGTCGGCGATCCGCCAATCGCATCGCGATGTCACCTTCGCCACGACCGGGTCGCGATAGAGCCCCAGAAAGCTCATGGCCGTCGAGAGTACCCCGGAGCGTTCGTTCTCCGATTTGTTGAGCAGTTCCCGTGCAGCCGATGCCACGACCGGATGCGGACCGCCCTCACCCAGGTGCTTCGTCAGCATCATGTTGCGCAGCGTCGTCTCGATCGGTCGTTGTGGGTCTGAGAGAACGTTGGCAACGCCAGCGAGTGTCTTGTCCTTCTCCGCGTAAAGGACATGCAAAATGGCGCCGACCAGCAATGCGTGACTGGTCTTCTCCCAATGATTCCTGCGTTCCAAGGAGCCCTCGGGGTCGACCAGCACATCAGCGACGTTCTGAACATCGCGCACTTCCCATTCACCACGCCGCACTTCCAGCAAAGGATTGTAGGCCGCCGAGGTCGCATTGGTCGGATCGAACAGCAGCACGCGGCCGAAGCGCGACCGCCATCCGGCCGTCAGTTCCCAATTCTCTCCCTTGATATCATGCACGATAGCGCTTCCTGGCCAGGTGAGCAGCGTCGGCACAACGAGGCCAACGCCCTTGCCGCTTCGTGTTGGCGCGAAGCACAACACATGTTCGGGACCATCATGCCGTAGATAGTCGCGGTCGAGCTTGCCGAGCACCACGCCGTCGGGACCGATCATGCCTTCGGCCCTGATTTCATCGCGTGTCGCCCAGCGCGCCGAGCCGTAGGTGGCGGCGTCTTTTGCCTCGCGGGCCCGCCACACCGACATGCCGATGGCCACAGTGATCGCGATAAAGCTTCCGCTCGCGGCGATCAGCGCGCCCTCGAGGAAAACCTCAGGCGCATAGGCATCGTAGAAAAACCACCACCAGAAAAATGCCGGTGGCGGATAGACGGACTGGCCAACAAGCCCGAACCAAGGCGAGCCCAACTGCGGCTGGAAGCCGAGCCGCCATGCCGTCCATTGTGTCGCGCACCAAGTGGAGACGAGTACTATCAGAAGGACGGTCACGACCTGACCCCACAGGATTTTGGTGGCCGGCAATCCTCTTCTCCCCGGCTAGACAATCGGGAATGGATAAAGAATCTCGAGTCTCCAGATGTGCAAGGATAAAGGACCGATCAAAGCAGCGAGGCGTAGCCGGACGTAAAGAGACTTGCTGAATGCGATGCACCGGGAACTTGAATGCATTCACGCGTACGGCAAACTCCGTCGGCTTTCACCCAATACAGTCGGTCGGACCGCCCCTCGGAGGCGGCCGCCGGTTTTGGTGTGACTAAAGCGAGCGGATCATGCGGAAGATATCGCCCGGCGCATCGGTCGTGATCTGGCGCACCTTCGCTTCGACGAGCGTGCAGAGGGTAGCGTCGCGAGTCTCTCGACCGGGATTGACAGTCCAGGCGTCGGTCTCGATCCCGAGGTCGAGCAAGCGGGCAACGAGCGGGAAGCCCTGCTTTTCCGCGGCGATGATGGCGTCGAACCTGAGGTAGGCGAGGGTGACGCCGGCCATACGGCGCTCGATGTGGCGCAGGAGGTGCTGCGGATCGCGGAGACCTGGTTGGCGGGAGACCGCCAACATTGGGTCATAGCCGAGCTGGGCTCCGGCGATGGCAGCGGCAATCCGGCGCGCATCATCGAGATAATGCGATCCGACGATGATGCCCTCCGCCAAGCCCGCGACCGCCGCTCCCGCATCGGCAATCGCTGTGTCCGAAAGCATACGTCCATCGAGCAGTTTGAGGTCGAGCTGAAGGTTGGCCGACGGCGCTTTCGGCAGCGCTCGAAGCGGGGCCAACAACTCGGCGAGCGACAGAACCGGCGCATCGGGGTCGGGAGTGCCGTTGGAGTCCCGATGGAAAAGCCCGTCCATCGACGAGATCGGCATCTGCGAGACGCGCCCGCGGCCGGTTGTCGAGGGACCGAGCGTCGGGTCGTGGAGAACGGCGAAGCGACCGTCGGCGGTGGCGAGTATGTCGACTTCGAGGCTCGCCCCGAGCTGCCAGCCGAGCGCGAGGTTCGAGCGCTTGAAGGGCGCTTCGCCAGGGCGTGTCCGCAGCTTGTGCCATTTGAGCCGGATCGGACCATGGGGACCGTCAACTGTCACTGGCGTGTTGGACGCTTGGCTGCTGGCATCGAACGCTGCCACCGGCATTTACTCTCCTGATCGAAGGCGTGACAAGTCGGTCGGCACTGGGGCTGTGTCAAGCCGGCGCGCGGACGTGCGCGCCGGCGATGAGCTTCTGGCGCGCGGTCTCGAATACGAGCGAATGCCCTGGCAGGAAGCCGATCTTTACCTCTTCACCCAGGGGGTAGCCGGCTGACGAACCCTGCTCGAGCACGCGAACAGTGCCGATATTGGTCTCGACGACATACAGTATCTCGCGCCCCATCGGCTCGATCTGTGCGATGCGGCCGACGAAGCCGGCGTCGCCGAATTTGAGGTGCTCCGGCCGCAGTCCGACGGTCACCGCCCCGGATGCACCCTCGATCGGAAACCTGGCGCCATTGACTGTGACCGTGCCGCTCTGCGCTTCACCGGCGATCAGGTTGATTGGTGGCGAGCCGATGAAGGAAGCCACGAACAGGCTTGATGGCCTGAGATAAAGGTCATCCGGCGTGCCGATCTGCTCGATGCGGCCGGCGCGCATGCAGATGATGCGGTCAGCCATCGTGGTGGCCTCGATCTGGTCGTGCGTGACGAGCACGGTCGTGACGCCGAGCTTTTCCTGCAGCGACTTGATCTCGGTGCGCATGGAAAGCCGGAGCGTCGCGTCGAGGTTGGAGAGCGGCTCGTCGAGGAGCAGGAGCTGCGGCTCCTTCACCAGCGCGCGGGCAAGTGCGACGCGCTGCTGCTGTCCGCCGGAAAGCTCGCTTGGACGGCGCTCCAGCAGTTCTGCTACCCGGACGAGTTCGGCGGCAGCCTTAACCCGGCCAAGCGCTTCCTCGTGAGGTGTCTTCTTGAAGCGCAGCGGGAACAGGATGTTATCGCGCACGCTCATATGCGGATAGAGCGCATAGGACTGGAAGACGATGCCGACATTGCGGTCGCGTGCCTCGACCTCGTTGACCACATGGCCGTCGAACAAGAGCTCGCCGCCGCTCGGCACGTAGATGCCGGCGAGCATGAACAGGCTCGTCGACTTGCCGCAGCCGGAGGGACCGAGCAGCGCAACGAACTCGCCGTCCTCGATGACGAGGTTCATGTCGGGGATCACCTCGACCTTCCCGAAGCGCTTCACGACGTTGCGGAATTCGATCTTCGCCATCGTGGTCAGCCCTTCACGCCGCCGATCGACATCTGCATGAGATAGCGCTGCGCGGCCATGTAGAGGATCAGGCTCGGGACAAGATAGAAGACGCCGACCGCCGAGACGACGCCATAGTCGACGCCCATGACGTCGTCTCGCGCCCAGTACATGTAGAGGCTCATGGTCCAGTTGGTGTTCCTAATCAGGAAGGTGAAGACGAAGATGTATTCTTCCCAGCCGCGGATGAAGGTGAAAACGGCGATGGCGAGAATGCCGTTCCTAACCTGAGGCAGCACGATCTTCAGGAATGCCTGCCGCCGCGACGCGCCGTCCGTCAGCGCGCTCATCTCGATGTCCCACGGCACGGCGTCGAAGAAGCCTTTCATGATGAAGATGGCGAAGGGCAACTCGAAGGCGACGAGCACGAGTATGACGCCGGCCAGCGTGTCGAGGAGCCCGATCCAGTAGAGCATCAGGAACATCGGCACGATCAGCGTCATCACGGGGAAGGCGTGAAGCACGAGCAGTGAGCGCAGCATCGCCGAGCGGCCGGGGAACTGGAAACGCGACAGGTAGTAGGCCGCCAACGAAGCGACGGTGACGACGATCGCCGTCTGCGCGCCGGCGATCAGGATCGAGTTGGCGAAGGCGTGCCAGACATTGGGAAATTGCACCGCGCCCTTCACCTCACCGATCCGCGACCGCACGACCGAAGCGAAGTCCGGCTCCCACAGGAAAATGAAATTGCCGACATGCAGGTCGGGACCAACGAGCAGGGTAAAGGCGATGACGGCGACGGCAGCGATCACCGCCATGCCGATCCACGTCTGGCGCCGGCTTTGGGCGAACGCGGCGGCAAGCCATAGCGCGATGACGGTCGGCACGACCACGGCCATCGAGCGCCAGAGCACCGCCGTCTCGGCAACGCCGGTCTTGGCCGAGAAGGCGATTGTGACCAGCCAGAAATAGGGCAGGATGATCGGCAGCGAGACCGCGATCAGGAAGGCGTAGAGGACAACCGCCTTGGTGCGGCGCAAGTTGCGCGCCCGCGCTGCTAACGCATCCCAATCGGCCAGGGGCTCTGGCGCCGTCGTAGCCGTGGAGATCGCCTCACCCGCCATCTCAATGCACCTCGATGCGCGGGCGCTGCAGCAGGCGCTCCATGTCGAAGAAGCGCCAGCCAAGCAGCGCGACGACCACGCCGATGACGATGAGGAAGAGCGCCAGCGCGGCGCCATAGGCGTACTGGCCGCTCTCGAAGGCGCGCCGGTACACGTAAAGGGCGTAGACGGTCGTGTCGTAGAACGGGCCGCCCTTGGTGAGCAGCAGAATGTACTCGAAGCTGACCAGCAACGAGAGCGTCTGGTAGATCGTCACGAAGCTGATCGGCCAGCGTAGCGCCGGCAGCGTGATGAAGCGTATCTGCGCGAAGGTCCCGGCGCCGTCCACCGCGGCGGCGTGGAACAGGTGCTCGGGAATGCCTCGGATCGCGGCGGTGAAGATGATCATGCCCATCGAGGCGCCGATGAAGCCGTTCGAGATGATGATCAGCGTGATCGGGGCGGAGGTGAGCAGGTCGAGCGGTGCGTCGAGACCGAAGCCCTGCATGAGAACCTGGTTGACGAGGCCGGCTTCAGCGGGGCTCACCGCCCAGAGCCAGAGCAGGATGTAGAGCACCGACGGGCTCATGCGCGGCAGCAGCCAGACACCCCGGAAGAAGCTGCCGGACACATTTCTGAGCGAAGTGGTGGCGATGGCGAGGATCAGGCCGAAGGTCACGTTGAAGATCGCCAGGGTGCCGAAGACGTAGATGAAAGTCAGCCCGATCACCGGCGTCAGCCGGCGGTCGCCGCGGAAGACCTTCTCGTATTGCTCAAGAGTGAGCCCGGTGATGCGAAGCGAACGGTTGAGATCGGTGAAGGACACCGCGATGTCGATGAGGACGGGAACGATGAAGAACAGGACCGTGAGTACGATCGCCGGCCCGAGGAAGATCGCGAAGTTCGCGCGCCCGCGGGTCGCGGACCCCGCATGGCCGCGCCGTTCGATCATGAGTTCATCTGTTGTCGTCATTGCCTGGCCTGGCGGGGCGGCTCCGCAGCCCTGCTCTCGCGACGGTCGATCCGGCGTGTGGCTCGACCATCGCGACGCGGATCGCAGCTATTTGACGACGACGTCTTCGAGGCTCGCCGACGCCTCGTCGATCACGAACGCCGCCGCATCCGCAGCCGACAGCCGCCCCGACTCTATGCCCTGGATTGCGGCATAGATGATGCCGTTGAGCTCGCCGAACTGCGCATTGTTGGGCAGGAACTTGGTGATCTTGAGCAGCTCGGTTGCGCGGGCGAGCGGCCAGGCCTCGGCATAGCGCGGGTCCTGAAGCTGCTCCGGCTTGATGCCGATATGGGTCGTGGTGATCGCATGGTCGGTGTTGAGGTCGGCCGCCGAGGCGTGGCCGAGCAGGCGGACGGCGAGCTCCGGCTCCTTCGTGCTGGCGGATATCGCATAGACGATCGGATGGGTCAGGCTGACCGGCGCGCCGCCCTTCGTGGCTGCCGGCCCGGCGATCCAGCCCCAATCCGCGAAGAAGGCCTTCTCGTCCTTCGGCAGCCCGTAGGTCGGGAAAGCGACGCTGCCGAGATCCCAGATGCCGTACATCCAGAAGGCGGCGTTGCCGGTGTAGAACTCCTTGCGCAGCGCATCGAATTCCATCGCCGTGTTGTTGGCCGGGATTACCCCTTCCTTCACCCCGCGCTCGAACCAGCCGAAGGCCGCCGCGAGCTTGTCGCGTTCGAGGAGCAGGTTGCCGGTTGCCGGATCGACGAAGTCGTTGCCGTAGGTATTGAAGACCATGATGTAGTCAGGCCCCTTGTTCGGCCGGTGGAGTATACCGTAATGAGCCTTCGTCTTGTCGACCACCTGCTTGGCGATATCCAGGAGCTCGTCCATCGTGAGATCGCCCGACAGCGCCCGTTCGGGCAAGGCGTTGACGAAAGCCGCGTCGTAGCCGGCCTCGCGCAGGAGCTTCTTGTTGTAGAAGAACATCCGCGCCTCGGCGTCCTGCGGGATGGCGTAGGTGCCGTCGGAACACTTCGCCGACGACCAGAGCGACGGGAAGATCGTGCCGAAGTGCTGGGGATATTTGGCGATATAGTCGTCGAGCTTGAGGACGAAGCCGTCCTGCTGGAAAGCGCAGACCCATTCATGCGCGGCGATGAACATGTCCGGGCCCTGGCCGATGCCGAACACTTTGAGGAGCTGCAGCGCGTCGTCGTCGAAGCCCTTGGCCGGGCTCTCGCGCACCGCGACCTCGACGCGCTTGGGCGAACCTTCGGCCTCGAGCTCCTTGTTCAGCCGCTCGGCGGCTTTGACCACGTTGCCCGCACGCAGCGGCCCGGAGGGGTCCTGGCGCGACCAGAGCTCGAATTTCACGGTTTCCTGCGCGAAAACCGGCATTGCTGTGAAGGCGACCGCTAAGCCGCCCGCCAACGCTGCGCTCAGGAGCGCCGCAGCAGTTCCGCTTTTCCAGTGAATCATCCTGCTATCCTCCCTGTTGCGACACGCTTCACCGCGCCGTCATATTGTTGCAATGCTGTGCAACGGGATTATGAATGCGCTTTGGAGAATGTCCAGTGGGAGGGGATATAGGGTCGTGGCTGAGGGCAAAGACAATGGTCAGGGCCGCTTTGTGAGCGCCCAAGCAGTGGCCGAGCGGGCGGGCGTGTCGCGGTCGGCGGTCTCGCGCGCCTTCACGCCCGGCGCGAGCATCGCCCCGGGAACGCTGGCGCGGGTGCATGAGGCGGCTACGGCTCTTGGATACCAGGTCAACGATCTCGCGCGCGGGCTTCTCGCCAATCGCAGCCGGCTGATCGGCCTGGTAACCTCCGATGCCGATTCCCCGTTCCGGGCACAGATGATTGCCGCCCTCTCGCAAGCTTTGATCGAGCGCAGCAACGTACCGGCGATTATCAACATCGGCACCACAGCCGAAGATATCGCGAATGCCAGCCGGCAATTGCTGCGCTACCGTGCGGAGGCAACCGTCTTCCTCTCAGGCTCGCCGCCGGAGAGCCTTGTCGAGATCACGCGGCGAAACGGGCAACCGCTGATCCTAATCAACCGGGCCGAGACCGGCCTCGATAGCGTCCATTGCGACGACAGGGACGGCGCGCAGCAGGCCTTCGAGGCCTTGTCCTTGACCGGGGCCTCCCGCTTCGCCGTGATCAACAAGGAGGATCCGAGCCCGAGTCTGGCCGCCCGCGAGCAGGCGTTCGCGGGGTTCGCCGTCGCGTCCGGGTTCAAGCCGAGTATCGTGCGCGCCGGTCACTCCGATTACGACGGCGGACAAGAGGCGGCGCGCCGGTTGCTGGCAAGCGGACCGGCGCCCGACGCTCTCTTCTGCGTGAACGATCTCATGGCGTTCGGCGCGCTCGATCACCTGCGCCAAGCAGGCCTGCGCGTACCGGACGACGTCTCGGTCATCGGCTTCGACGACGTGCCCATTGCCGCATGGACCTCCTACAGGCTGACGACGCTGCGGCAAGATCCCCACCGTATCGCCAAGGAGGTCGTGTCAATCCTCGACCGGCGCATTGCGGATCCGGACTCGCCACCGGTCTCGGTCTATTTCCCGGTCGAGCTCGTCGTTCGTGAAACGGTCAAGGTACGCCACCAGAGAAGTACCGGCGAGATAGGGATCCAAGTAGATGGCCTTTAGCTTCCTGGCCCGCGAGATGGGTCGTACCCTTGTCTGCGGCCATCGCGGCTACAGTCTTCACTACCCGGAGAACACGCTGCCTGGGCTCGAAGCGGCAAAGGCTGCGGGCGCGACCACGGTCGAGATCGATATCGTGCTGACGGCTGACGGCGAGCCGATCGTCCTGCACGACCTGACCGTCGACCGGACGACGGACGGCCACGGCTTCGCGGCCGACTTCACCCTGGAGCAAGTCCGCAGGCTGGATGCAGGCGTGCGGTTCCATCCCGCTTTCGCCGGGACGAAGATACCGACTGTCGCCGAGGCGCTCGATTGGGCGAAGGCAAACGACATGGGGATCGTGCTGGAGATCAAGGAGGCCGAGCAGCCGGACCTCGCAGTCGATCGGGTGGCGGCCCTGCTGCGAACAACCCGCACGCTCGACCGCGTGATCGTGATCAGCTTCGACCATGGGGTGCTTAAGAGTGCGGTCGAGCGCCATCCGGGCCTCCGGACGGAAGCCATCACTCACGCCCGCCATGTCGACATTGTGGGTGTGCTGAGAGCATGCGGCGCTGCATCGGTCTCGATCGAACTCGACATGTTCCATGCCGACGACGCGCATGCACTGCATGATGCAGGCTTCAGCATTCGCCTGAGCCTGCCCCGCCCCGACAAACTCGCCGAATACTGGCGCGGCGGCCGCGACCCGTTGCCGAATATCGTGCGATGGATCGCCGATGGGCTGATCGACTCAATCTCGGGTGACGACGTGCCGTTCATCGCGCGGCTCGTCAAACAAGCCGGCCAGACCGGCTGAGGACATCTTGTCATGACTCAACTGCAGCCGACCCTTCTCGATAACCGTTTGCGAGCGGCGGAAGCTGTCGTGCGCGAAGCGGGCCGGCTCGCCGCCGACCATTTTGCCCGGCGCGAGCTCCTCAGCATCGATCGAAAGGGCGTACAGGACCTGGTGAGCGAGGCGGACCGCGAATGCGAGGACCTCATCGTCGCCGGCCTTAGCCGCCTCTTTCCGGAAGACGGCTTCCTCGGCGAGGAGCGCGGGTCCCGCAACCGGGACGCGGCCGCCGTCTGGGTGATCGACCCAATCGACGGCACGCACAATTTCCTGACCGGCGTTCCATTCTGGTGCGTCTCGGTTGGGCTGGTCGTCGACGGCGAGCTGACGCTCGGGACCATCTACGATCCGACGGCGGCCGAGCTCTTTTCAGCGAGAAAAGGCGGCGGCGCCTTTCTCAACGGCCGGCCGATCAAGGTGAGCGGCGAAACCGATCCGACGCGCGCGCGCATCTGCATCGGCTTCAGCTATCGCCGGCCGGTCGCGGAGCATGTTCGCGCGGTCAATGCGCTGCTTTCGGGAGGGTGTGAGTATCTGCGGCTCGGCTCCGGGGCGCTCGGCCTCGCCTATACGGCCGCGGGACGCTTCGACGGCTACTGGGAGCGCCACATGAATTCGTGGGACGCCGTGGCCGGATTGCTCCTGGTCCGCGAAGCGGGAGGCTGGACAAATGATTTCGCAGCCGTGCACCTGACGGAAGGCTGCGAGATCCTTGCCACGACGCCGGCGCTGGTCGACACAGTCAAACAGCATGTAGCGTTTGGCAGCTATGAGTGAGGCCTGCCAGGTTCGATGAAAGCCGTCTTCGTTCTTTTCGACTCGCTCAACCGCCATTTGCTCGCCCCTTATGGCGGGAAGCGGGTGCCGACGCCCAATTTCGCCCGTCTTGCCGAGCGCGCCGCAACCTTCGAGCGTCATTATGTCGGCAGCCTGCCCTGCATGCCGGCGCGCCGCGACATGCAGACCGGACGTCTCAGCTTTCTCCACAGGAGCTGGGGGCCGCTCGAGCCGTTCGACAATTCTTTTCCCGAGTTGCTGAGCGAGGCCGGCGTCTACAGCCATCTTGTCACCGACCACTTCCATTATTTCGAGGATGGCGGCGCCACCTACCATACAAAGTACGACAGCTACGACTTCATCCGCGGGCAGGAGGGCGACCCGTGGAAGGCCATGGTGCAGCCGCCGTGGCAGCGCCTGCGCGAAATGTATCATGAGCGGCAGTTCAGCCAGACGACGCGCGACAAGTTCCGCCGCAACATCGTCAACCGTGAGTTCATCAGGGAAGAGAGCGACTACCCCTCGGTGCAGTGTTTTGCCGCCGGCTTCGAGTTCCTCGACCGCAACAGGACCGCGGACGACTGGTTCCTGCAGATCGAGACATTCGACCCGCACGAGCCGTTCACCGCGCCCGAGCGATTTCGCGAGCAATTCAAAACAGGCTGGAACGGTCCGATCCGCGACTGGCCGCGCTACGGCCGCGTCGACGAGCTGCCGCAGGAATGTGAGGAGCTGCGCGCCAACTACTACGCCGTCGTCGCGCTCTGCGATTTTCTGATGGGGCAACTTCTCGATTATTTCGACGCACACGATCTTTGGCGCGACACTGCGCTCGTCGTCACGACCGATCACGGCTTCCTACTCGGCGAGCACGACTTCTGGGCAAAGAACCGGATGAACATGTACGAGGAAATCGTGCATATCCCGCTCGTCGTGCATGATCCGCGCCGGCCAAGCAGTGCGGGTGTCCGCCGTTCAGCGCTGACCCAGACCATCGACCTCGCGCCGACATTCCTCGACCTGTTTGGCGTGCCGGCTCCCTCCGAGATGCAGGGCCATTCGCTGCTGCCACTGCTCGGGGCCGACCGCCCGATCCGACCCGGCGCTTTGTTCGGCTATTTCGGCGGCGCCATCAACGTGACGGACGGGCGCTACACTTATCACCGTTTCCCACCCGATCCCCGTTCGCAGGAGGTCTATCAATACACGCTGATGCCAACGCATATCTGGGAACCGTTCACACCACAGGAACTTGCCCGGGCGTCGCTGGCGCGGCCCCTGCCCTTCACGAAAGGCGCGCCGGTCCTCAAAATCCCGGTTACCGAGCGTTCGCCGATGTTCGACAACTACGGCCCCGGAGCGCTGCTGGAGAACGAGACGCGGCTGTACGATCTCGCCAATGATCCGGGGCAGATGACGCCGCTCTCCTCGCCCGACATCGATCGCAAAATGATGCTTCTCATGCACGATCTCATGCGTGCCAATGACGCCCCGCCGGAAGCTTACGCGCGCATTGCAGTGTAGTAAGACAAGCGCTTCTGATGCACCGCGCTTCTAATCCGAAGCATGTCCGGTCTTTTTTGAGATAGTTTCAAATTCGCGTGGATTGAACAATCGGCAAACAAGGAAGGCCAGGATTTGAACCTGCGCCCCCCTCGTCCCGAACGAGGTGCGCTACCAGCAAGGGCATAGATTCCCGGGCTCTTCCGTCACGTTCGCTTGCTTTTGTTCCCGTTTGCCTCCGGCTGTTCTGTGGGGAAACTGTGGGGTGATGGTGCGTCCGACAGGATGAAACTGGGGACTCTTGTGTGATTGTTTGCGCGATATAATTCTTAGAGGTCATCAAGCGAGCCGCCGGCTATTTTTTAGCGCCGCCGCTAGATCGTGGTGCTCAAAGGCTGATGCCATGCGGTTGCAATCTCTTGCGCTAAGCCCGATGCGCGCGGCCTCGTTTCTCCATCCGGATACGCTGGCGGCAACCTCTGCCGCGATCCCCTCTGCCTGTGCGGGCTTAAGTTCAAAATAATCTGCGACGGACAACGCGACATCAAGAGAGGCAGTCTGGTCGTCGAGGTCAATCGCCGTCGAGAGCACACGCGGCTTGATGTCGACCGGGACGGGGTTGAGATCGTAGGCAGGCGAAAGAATCCAGCCGTCAGGGCCTGTGTAGAGAAAGCCGTGATTGCGCATATGGTCGTCTGAATTCGAGATCATGATGGTGAAGACGATCCGCCGCCACAGTTCGTGCATATCTTCTTTCGGCCTCGCACCGCTTTGCCGCAGGGCGTCGACGATCTCCAGGTAACTGTGCGTCTCGTTGTCCTTTGCGCCCAGCATGCTCATGGCCGACAGAAACGGAATGCGTGTCGCGCCGTCACGATCGAAGCGGCGGAGCAGTAGAACCGGCTTTTCGGCGATATGCTCAAACTGTGATGTGGCTGTCGCTATCCCGGCCCTCGCTGCGAGAGACAGGGCGACTGCTTCCCAGGCGACGGTGTTGAATTCATCATCTTTGTGCGCAAACTTTGCGATGATGAGTGCGCCGTCCCTGTCTCTGACGGACGCTTTCGGACGCGCGCCGCCGAGCGAAGAGCCCGGTGCAAGAAGCAGGCGTAAATCCTCATCCTCATCCTCATCATCGTCATCGTCGATGATGCGCTCGGTAGCGGCCAGCAGCCTCGGCAGTTCAATCAGTGGCGGGATGCGCGTGGTGTCCTCATGGTGCGCGAGGAAGGGCCCTCCTTCCTTGGTCGCAAACCGTAAGGCCCCCGGCCGCGCTTCATCATCCACCGCGAGAAGATAATCGATCTCTCTCAGGGTGTTCGGCGCTTCTCCGGCCCTTTCAGCACGGCGTCTTTCGGCGCGGCGCATCAAGGCCCGGCCCCAATGGTCGGGCGCGGAATCGCCGATTGAGCCGAACATGAATCTGTCGGCTGTTGTATGAAACGCGCCCTCGCCGAGCTGCAGCGCTAGCTCCAGAGCAAAACGCTCTCTGTTCTCAAGCCATGACGGGGCATACTCGAAAGTGGCGCTTTCGCGGTTCTTGCGCATGTGCGCCCAGAGCCTCCCGACAAGATGGGAGGTGCCGTCCAGGTCGGCATAAACGAGAGTTTCTTGATCCATCATCCGTCCCTCGGGGACTGAGAGCTCCTGGGGCGTCTGATGCGCTTCGGCAGATGCTCTTCTTCCAGCTCCAATCCGCGCGGGTCGTTCCGCACGTCCGCAAGGGTGGAAAGACGATCGGTTAACCCGAGCACAAACAGGACTGTGGCATAGGTGCCAAGCGACACGCCTGGCTCGCCCTTCTCGACCTTGACGAGGGTTGTGCGGCTGATCGAGGCGCGCTCGGCGAGGATTGCCGAGGGAATGCGCCGCCGCCGCCGTGCATCGCGAATATCCTGGCCCAGCTTGCGCAGAGCACGCCGGACAGGAATAGGCAGATTATAGGGTGTGTTTTTGTCCATTACGTTCACAAACGTAGTCGTTATAGTTTCTAGTGTACACGATTGTGAACGTTAAATCAATTGTAGGCACTCGAAGCGCGAAAACCCATTGTGCCAGCTATGTCCAGGAAAATGAACGAAAAGTGACTTAGCGACCATTATTATGAACATTATAAAAACGAGACCTTTTGGCCCGCATCACGTGGGCCTCAATTCCCGCCTCGCCTCTTTCATAGGGCAGCAGTCCATTCCGGGTCATCGCAGCGGTTGGCTATCGCCATCAGCTCCCACGCGGATGGAACCGGCGCGTCATCGCCGATCCGACCGACGCGACGCTCAAAGAGCGGGTCGCGACGGTGAAGACTGAATGTGACATCAGATCACATTTGACCGGGCCGTTGCCGCGGCCGGGCGCCCGTCTCACCGAGGAGAAGATTGCAGCGTTCACGCAAGTGATGCGCACGAACGTGCTCAGCAGTGATACGTCCTTCAGGCGCGCCTACATCCGGTCTGCCATCGACGAAGTAGAGGTGGACGATGCGGAAATCCGCATTCACGGCCGTAGAGCGGTTCTTGAAAGGCTTGTGATGGGCGGCGGGGCAACTCCTGCCGAAGTGCCCAGTTTTGTTTGGAAGTAGCGCGGCATTCGTGCTTTGTTTTCGCCCGTCCTGAGGATGGTTTTCGACGCGTTGGTGGCAACGTGTTTCTTCGCGATCTTCTCGGCCGCGTCTGCTTGGAAATCGGGATGATGGTGACCATAAGTGTCGATCAAGACATCCACGGTCATGCCGAGAAAGCCCGCCGCCTGCCACAGGTCGGCACCGGCCTGCATCAGCCAGGTCGCGGCGGTGTGGCGGAAGATGTGCGGAGTGACATCGGGACCGAGGCCAGCGATTTTACGCGCCGTCCTAAAGCTCTTTTTGATCGATCCGACCGGCTTTCCGTTCCACTCAACGACAAAATCCTGCGATATCTTGCGGCCAATGTTCGCGCTCTTGCCCCGCCCCTTGGTCTTGATATCGAGATCGGCGCAGGCCCAACGTCGCAAATGCGCCAGCAGCCGGTCCGGCAGGCGCACGGGCGGCTGGCGTTTTTTGGTCCTTTTGGCGCCATCAGCGCGGCGATAAAAGACGCCGCGGTCGAGGTCCATATAACCACGCCCTTCGGTTGGACGGATGGCGGCACCGCAGACCGCGGCCGAGCGCGTCCCCGTGTAGAGGGCGACGAGCATGAAGCGGGCCAGATGGCGTCCGGTGCGCCGGCCGCTCTCGTGGCCTTTCCACGTCTGCTTCATGCGCCACGCGGCCCAGACGAGGGTGGCCGCTTCACTGCGCGTCAGCCAACGCTCGCGCGCCCGGCGCTTCTCAGGCAGGGGAATCGTCGGGACGGCTGTGGTATAACCTTCCCGCCGGTAATAGTTGATGGCCGCGCGAAGATCCTCGAGTTGGCGGCGCGCAGCGGCTTCGGATGGCCTGGACGCGACGTAGTTACGGCAGAGCTTGCCGTTGATGACGGCGAGCGTCTTTTCGCCGAAGAAATCGAGGATTTTTTCCAGCCGAGCCGCCGTCTGTTCTGGCGCGGCATGCTTCGGCGCAACCTCGTTCAGGTAGACATTGATCACATCGGCGATCAAGACATCGTCAGAACTGCGTCCGTACTCGCGCGCTGGCTGGTACTTATTGGCGATGTAGGCCGCGAGCGCTTTTTCGTTTTCAATTCCTGGACGGCCTTTTTCGCCGCCGCCAGCGCTGATGAAGGTTGACCCGTCGCGGATGAACCATCCAGCCCTATTTCGGAGCGTTCCGTCCTTTTTCCAGCTTTCGTCCCGCCAGACGAGGCGGGGCCCTTTCGACGTCCGCGGCATAACTCCCTCATTCTCGCTATGGCCGCCAAGGTGACATACTCCTTTCCGGCGATTAACTCCGTTTCAAGTCGACCGGCGTCACGTTCCTTGCGCAAGCCCGCGGCGCCCATCGAGCCGTCGGGAAATGCAATTTGCGCAGCCATCTCAACGCGAAGAGGTGTGGTATTGTCGAATTGCTCTGGAATTCTCAATGCGGAGCCCTCAGGCAATCGCCAATAGTACGACCGTTTCGCCCAAGAATAGACGGGCCGCGGGTCTCGTTGAGCGCGCGAGCGGAGGATGTGTCGCACCGGGTGCAAGTAACGATGTGTCGGCGTTGGTAGCATTACTTCCGCCGAAATAGGAAGCATGGCCGCAGGTAGCCGCAAGATCGCGATTGGTGGCATGGCAGGCGTATGTTCATCACGATGCGGGCAGGCGCAGTATTCCACATGAAGCCAACCGTGAGTTGGTCGCAATTGAGCGCACCGTGTCCACCAATGTCTCACCGTTTCGGGACGCCCGCTGCATTGGATATGCCCAAAATTGGGACTACGAAAAGTGGCAGTTTGAGATTCTGCAGCAAAGATGTCCCTTTGACCTGCTAATCGGAAAGTTCGCAGTTCCCATCGCGAACATCGGTCTGGGTTCGCCTCGTCGGTGGCTTAGGCCCTGGCCGGCCCCAAGCCAAAGGAGCATCGTTGCGGATTAGCCAGGATTCTTGCGCCAGGTCCCGGATTGTGGCGTGAAGCCTCAGCAATATGGGCACTTGGCAAATTCATCGAAACGGGGCCTTTCCCCCGCGCCCTAGCCAAGGTCTCGTTAATCCCGTCAGCAGACGCTCCGCCCCGCAACGGCCCCGACAGAGTGAGAGGGCTGCGGCTGTCGCCGTGACGGATTGAAGGTCGAGAGAGAGGCTCTTGACGGTCCGTCGTGGAGATCAGCCATGAGCAATGTTGAAGTTCTGGACGCAACTCGCGACGCGAACGGCAGTTACAAGGTCGATGTCGGTCGGGGCCAGCGGATCGGCCGCGTATCGTCGGAATGGTTTTCCCGGCCCGAAGACGAGCGCTTTCTGTCCTTGTCGGAGCTGTTCAATTCCGTGAACAGCCGCAGCGAACGCAGCAGGACACGGACCATCGAGACCGCAGCGGTTCACGTCGAAGCCAGCCGCGACAACGCCGAACGCCTATCCCTCATCCTCCCCGGCGCGGCCGACCCGGTCTCGCCGACCCATTGGAGCTTTGGCCAACTCACGGGCCTGATCGGCGCACCGGCCGCTTATCTTCGCCAGCTTCCCGCCGCACTGGCGGGCATCAACCTGCAATATGGCTTATTCTCGCACCGGGCCGAGCAGGTCAAAACACTTGAGACCGATGACGGCCGCGTCGAACTCCGCGCCGTCACGGGTCCGGACTATGGCCGGATCTACGACTACGAACTGGTCGCCGCCGTTCGCCGGATCGCCGGCAACGGCACAGGCGACACACGCTGGAAGGTGCCGGGCGTGCTGGATTGGTCGACAGGCACCTACAACCCCCGTGTCGACGTGACGAAGGACACGACCACACTCTACGCCTCCGATCGCGACGTCTTCCTTTTCCTGGTCGACGACCTCAATCCGATCGAGGCCGGCCGGCTGCCGGACGGCTCACCTGACCTCTACTTCCGCGGCTTCTATTGCTGGAATTCGGAGGTGGGCGCCAAAACCCTCGGCATGGCGTCTTTCTATCTCCGCGCCGTCTGCCAGAACCGCAACCTCTGGGGCGTGGAGGATTTCGAGGAGATCACGATCCGGCATTCGAAATACGCGGCCTCACGCTTCGCGCACGAGGCAGCACCTGCGCTCGCGCGGTTCGCAGACTCCAGCCCGGCACCCTTCATCAACGGCATCAAGGCAGCCCGTGCCCGGATCGCTGCCCGCTCCGATGAAGATCGAACCGATTTCCTCCGCAAGCGAGGCTTTAGCAAGGCCGAGACCACGAAGATCATAGAGACAGTACTCGCCGAGGAAGGCCGCAAGCCCGAGAGCGTTTTCGACTTCGTCCAAGGCATCACTGCCGTGGCGCGCGATAAGACGCACCAGGACGCGCGGCTCGACCTCGAGGGCCGGGCGAAGAAATTGCTAGATCTCGTCGCCTGAGCCGGTTCACGGCTTCCCGGTTCCATGCCCTTCGTGTGTCCGGTTCTGCGGCTCGCCTCAGAGTAAGAGGTGGGCCGCAGGCTTCGTGACGGGTTGGAGCCCGATAGAGGCTTTGGCCGCCCGTCATTCCGATGGCTACTGAGAAAATCACCCTGTCGTCGTAGCGCGACATCCGGTTCAACCAGTTCGTCATTTCCCGTCGCGACCGAGCGGCCCGGCGATGGATCGCAGGCGGCTACCCGAAGGAGCAATACGTCCACCCAAGGCCCAGCCGGCAACGGCGGAGCCCCTTTTCGTCTGGAGAGTTCGCTATGCAAACAGCAACGGATCTTGCGCAACGTCTCGGTCGCCAGGCCGAAGCCGTCTGCCGTTACTATCTCTCAGCTGGACATCGCGAGGGCCGCTATTGGCTGGTCGGCGATGCCCGCAATACGCCTGGCCGCTCATTGTTCGTCCGACTGACGGGACCGGAATCCGGCAAAGGCGCTGCCGGCAAATGGACCGACGCCGCCACCGGCGAGCACGGCGACCTTCTCGACCTCATCCGCGAGAGCTGCGGCCTGGTGGACTTCAAAGATATCGCCGACGAGGCGCGGGCCTTCCTCAGCATGCCGCCTCCCGAGCCAGAGCGTCAGTCCCGCGGGCAGCCGGCACCAGTAGCGACGGGATCGCCCGAAGCAGCCCGCCGTCTCTTCGGCATGTCGAAGCCGATTTTGGGCACAATCGTGGAAGCGTATTTGCGTGAGCGCGGCATAGTCCATTTGCAGGGGACCGAAAGCGTGCGGTTCCATCCCCGCTGCTACTATCGACCTGACGAGCACAGCCCGGCCGCAATCTGGCCGGCGATGATTGCAGCTGTCACCGATCTCGACGGCCGGATCACCGGAGCGCATCGAACTTGGCTTGACCCCCGAAGCCGTGACAAGGCGCCAATCGACACCCCGCGACGGGCAATGGGCATGCTTCTCGGCAACGCGGTACGCTTCGGCATAGGGGACGATGTCATGGCGGCCGGTGAAGGGATCGAGACCGTCTTGTCACTCCGTTCGATTCTTCCGGACATGCCGATGCTGGCCGCACTTTCCGCCGCCCATCTTGCCGCCATCTTATTTCCGCCGACTCTCCGCAGATTATACGTTGCCCGCGACAACGATCCGACAGGCGACTGGGCTTGCAATACGCTCATCACGCGGGCGCGCGCTGTTGGTATCGACACGATCGTGCTGTCGCCCCAGCTCTGCGACTTCAACGATGATCTCCGCAACCTCGGCCTTGAGGCCCTGCGGGCGGAAAGCCGGATGCAGGTCGCGCCCGACGACGTCGGCCGCTTCATGTCGACCGCGGCATAAGCCGAAGGATCGCATTGGCGAAATCGCACCAACGTGGCTCGCGGGCTTGGCTCCCCCTTGACACCGGCGAGGAACGCGACCCGGCCTTCGAGAGGGCGATCGGCCGGCAAACGTCTCTGACCGGCAATGCCTGCGGCCGACTATTTTCCGCCGCCCTTCGGGCTTTGCAGCGCGAAACAAAATAGCCGGCCTTTGTCATCCTCCGCTGCCGCTTCGGCCCGCGCTTCGCTCCGGGTGCAGGTCATCGGCGCCCGCCGGCTTTCGTCGCCAGAAGGCCGTGAAAAGTCGCGGTCATATCCGGCGAAGGAGAATTCCATGAGCGAGCACGATCCCGACTTCGAACCCGCCCACGCGTCATCCCCGATCGACCATGTCCTCACTGAACTCCAGCTCTACGGCTATCGCTCCTTTACGGACGAACCCGACCCTCGGCCTCTCCCGGAAGGCAATGTCGTCGTCGGCGCGATCACCGACGTGTTCGACGCCCTGGTGATGGCGCTCTCCGATACCCGACTTGAGCCCGACCTTGATGATTTGCTGTGGTCAGCTGTCAATATCTTTCACCGCGCCACCGGCCACGTCGAACGCGAGCTCGACGACAACGAGCAGGCGCAGCGGCGCAGCCAACGCGAACAGGACGGCAGTGAAGTGAAATCCGTCGAGTTGGAGCGCCTGACGGCTGAGGGGCGGACGCTGATCGAGCGCCGCAATACCTTCGAGCTGATGCGCGATGAGGCCGCCGCTCACTACGAGCAACACGCCGGATCAAGCTGGAAACCACGCAGCGGATCGATGGTCAACCACAAGGCGCTGACTTCGGCGATGATCGATAGCCGCGATTTCCTCTCGGCGAAAAAGCGTACCGAACACGAGGTGCTGCTGCCACCAGGGCCAAAGATCGCGTTTACCGGCGGGCTCGACTTCAACGACCATAGCCTGATTTGGGCCAAGCTCGACCAGGTCCACGCCAAGCACCCCGACATGGTTTTGATGCACGGCAAGTCGCCGAAAGGCGCCGAGAAAATCGCCTCCCGCTGGGCAGACCATCGCAAAGTGCCGCAGATCGGCTTTGCCCCCGATTGGACGAAACATGGCCGTGCTGCCCCCTTCAAACGCAACGACGAGATGCTCGACGTCCTGCCAATCGGCGTGATGCTGTTCCCCGGCACTGGTATCCAACACAATCTCGCCGACAAGGCCCGCAGGCTCGGCATCCCGGTCTGGCAGTTCGGCGGCGGGTGACCGACGCCTATCTCCCGTAGCCTTGCACGACTGCGGTGGTCGCGCAGCGAGATTGGGGTGGGTCGTATGCGAGGATACCTTTTCCCACGGCGAGTCGCGGGCGTGGACCATCCGCTAACTGCGCATGGAAACTGGAGTCCTGGTGGACCGCGTTCCGCACCACGTGGGAAGCCGAGAATTTGTGGCTCATTTGCCCAACGGCGAACATGTTATCGCCGAGGAGCGGTTCTTCTCCGGGCTCGTAATTCCACCCTTCCGTGGAGCGGACCTTCACATAGCGCACCAGGTCTCGATTACGCCGCAGCGTTCGCCCGTCCGTTGTGCGCACGCCGCGCGAAGGCAGGGGCCAACGAAGCGAAAACCGTGCTTCAGGTGCGCCACGCCCTCCATTGATCCGTCCCTGCCAGGTCGACCGCTCCAAACGGCCTCTTCAATGGCCAGATCTGACCGAAGGCCGGCTGCGCCTCGACCGCCTATGCCGCAATAGCTCCGATCGACTTTCTTCCCCTGACGGCTGCGCCGCCATTCCTCGCGAAACAACAAAGTCGCTCTCGCGCCATCCTACGCTTGCGCTGCGGCCCGCAAGCGGGTGCGGCGGCGGTCGCCTCCGGCCGTGGATCGCCATCGAGACCGCAATGGTGCGGGCTCGGAAGCAGTGATCAAGGAGAACTATCATGGCGACCATCGGCACATTTAAAAGCGTTGGCAACAACGAGTTCACGGGCGACATCGTTACCCTCACGGTCCAAGCCAAGAACGTCCGCATCGTTCCCGAAGCCAACCACCCGGGCGACAACGCTCCCAGCCACCGCGTCTTCCTCGACCGGGTCGAGATCGGAGCCGCCTGGTCCAAGCGCTCCAACGAGGGCCGTGACTACCTCGGTCTGAAGCTGGACGATCCGAGCTTCGCCGCTCCGATCTACGCCAACCTCTTCAATGACGAGAAAGGCGAAGGCTATAGCCTCATCTGGTCCCGTCCCAGCGGTCGCCGCAACGGGGAGTAAGGCCCCAGACCAAGGCCCCGCCCGGATCGAACCGGTCGGGGCCGAACCTCTTTTTTGCGACCAAGCCGAGCGCAGCTGCCGCTCGCCGAGCCGGCTCGGGGGCGACTGCGGCCATGTTCGTGACTGGAGCACTTTAGTCCCACGTGTCGTCTCGCCAATCATCGAAAATTCGATAGTATTTCCCGCGCCAACTCACGGTGCCGATTTTCTGATCAACTCGCATGGGTCCACATTTAGTGCGCTTGCGATCCTGCCTAGAACACTGACGCTTGCCGAAACCCGCGCGCGCTCGATCGATCCGACGTAACGCATGCTCAGTCCAGAGCGCGCGGCCAGCTCCTCCTGCGTCACGTTCTGGTCATGGCGCAGACGACGCATGTTGACCGCCATGATCTCCTTGAGATCCATGACGGACTAGGGACCAGAAAGGGAACTATCGTTCTAGGAATGATCGTTCCTATTCGTTATGATCAGGGTTCATCAAGAGGATGGTTCCTTCGAGATCGCAGTAGAAACATGAGCGATCAATCCTGTGCTTAAGCCCTTACTCGATCCCGATGTCGCCGACATTGCGCCGGATGCCTCGACCCTGACCGGCTATGACGAGGAACGACTGCTTACGTACATCCGCCTGCTCGACGCTGCGGCCGAAGATGCTGATTGGCGCGAGGTGGCCAGGATCGTCCTGCACATCGATCCCGACCAGGAGCCGGAGCGGGCATTCAGGTCGTGGGAGACCCATCTTGCCCGCGCGCGGTGGATGACGACCAATGGCTATCGGTATCTTCTGGCGGGCGGTGCACCTCACTAAGCGCAGCCTTCGCCACGCTTTGCTGATTCAGCACAGCGGTTTGCTGACTCTCCAACTACCCAGCCTGCGTATAGCTCGTGATGCTGATTTCGAAGCTCGATCCAATGCGGGTATCGAGAGAGGACTTGGCACATTGCAAGGCGACTGGACCAATCCGGCGGTCTACATGCATATGCGCGACTACGAAGCGTCGGAGTTCGCTGCCGAATATCTGATACGGAACGACGACTTCATTGTCGAGTGCAGCGAGCTTGCGTCGCTAGGGGCAAATACAGGAGACCTTCTCGGTCCGCCCGACTTCGCCGCCCGTTGGGGCGCGCGATTTCACAGTCACCGGTGACAGGAGTCCATCAGCAGAGAACATCGTCTGGACGGAACAGGCATCGCCGCGCGTGCTCCGGGCCATGCAGATACATTCTTCGGTCGGGCCTTCGCATCAGACAGTTCGGCTTTCCAGGCTCAGTAGCGCCAGCATTTGGAAGCAGGCCGAAGAGCTTCATATTCTTTGGCCGGCGTCGCCAACGCATGGACTGGTTGCCGAAAGCCGCGACGGTCCGCCCGATATCGATGCGATCCTCCTGCCGCTCGACGATGCCTTCGAGACACGGCTCGACGCAGCGCGTCGGTTCTGGCGGGCGCTGAACGGTCGACCACCAGGCCCTGCCTACGGAGCGCTGCCGCAACAGACGAATGTCAGGCATATCCTCAATTTGCGCGCTCATGACGCCCGCCGCGCAGGAGCCACCTATCGCCGTATCGCGGAGGTGCTTTTGTCACGAGGGTCGATCGCGCCTCGAGACTGGCGCGATCATCATCTCCGGCACAAGGTTCGGGCAATCTTGCGAAGGGCGGATCGTCTGGTCGCTGGCGGCTGTCGCGATCTTCTCTTCTATCCTCATAGCCGTAGCCAGAAATCCAGGCGCTGAAGCCATTCTTGGCGGGTAGCAAAAACGCAGACCCCGATCTTTGCCCTCCCTCGCCCTTTCTCATTTCAGCCATCGTCCACTTCGCGCGTCCCGGCAGGCCAGGACGACAGCAGAACCGAATGGAGATCGAGCGATGTCGAAGGGTCCCGCGGACGCGCCCCAAAAATACCTACGAACGAAGGAGGCCGCACCCATCGTGGGACTCTGCGCCCGCACCCTGGAAAAGCACCGGACTTACGGCACCGGTCCAAAATACCGCAAGGTCGGCGGCCGCATCCTTTATGACATCGACGACCTGCACGCCTGGATCGAGCTCGGCGCGCGCACCTCCACCAGTGATACGAACGCGACCTTTGTTCCGCCCGCAAAGCCGCACGCGGCGCGCGCGCCGGCCTACACCGGCAAGCGCGATCGCATCTCGTGACCTGCGGTACACTACTATGCGGAAGCGCTACCAGGTCTTGCTCCTGCGCCGGCGGGGCGAGCTATGAGTATGCGCCCAGCGATCATCGCCGCGATGCTCGGCGGCTCGATCCTGGTCTCCACACCTGTGCTCGACCATCGACCGAAGTTCATCTGGAATGCATCGGCGAGCGTCCCGATCGGGCTCTACCGCGTCGAGCCGGCCGATAAGATCAGCGTTGCCGATATTGCCGTCGTCATGCCGCCCGAGCCACTGGCGAGTTTCATGGCCGCACGTGGATACCTGCCGCACGGCGTGCCGCTTCTGAAGCGCGTGCTGGCACTCGCAGGTGCAACGGTCTGTCGGCAAGGCACAGCCATCATCGCCTACGGCATGTCCTTTGGACATGCGCGCGAGCGTGACAGTCGCGACCGACCGTTGCCCGTCTGGCAGCGCTGTCGGCGCATTGCCGATGGCGAAGTCTTTCTCATGAACTGGGACGCGGCCGATAGTTTTGACAGCCGCTATTTCGGCCCGCTCCCGCTGACTTCGATCATCGGTCACGCGGTCCCGATCTGGACCGCCGACCGCACTTCTCCGGCGCCAAATACCAGCGGCGTACCGGCTCCTGGCAAGCCGTGACGGCTCGCACCAACCCGTATCAACGCTCAAGAAAGGAACACCGCAATGGCCCAGATCGGCAGCTTCACCCGCAACGATGACGGCTTCTTCGGCAACATCTCAACGCTGACGCTCGACGCGAAGCTCGCCATCCTGCCTGCCGAGAAATCGGATGCCGAAAACGCGCCGGACCATCGCATCTTCTGCGAAGGCATGCAGATCGGCGCGGCGTGGGAACGTACCGGCGAGAAGGCTGGCAACTATCTCTCTGTTTCCATAGACGACCCGTCCTTCACGCAGCCGATCCGCGCCAATTTGTTCCAGTTCGATGCCGAGAAAAGTGTCTGGGCCTTGCACTGGAGCCGGCCGTCGAAGCGCGATGAGCAAGGCTGATCGGATGCTCCGATTGCGCCTCAGCGAACTTTCTGCATCAAACCCTTTGATCGATCGGGTGCCGGTCAAACCCTTCGACCCGATCGCCCGTCGGGCGGCTGCCGCACACAACGAAGGTCAAAGGCGGCCGGACGCTTGCCCGTCGTTCAGGATGTTCATCGCGCCGCAATTTGCGGCAAGCAAGTGCGGCCGGCGAAGCCTTGCCCTTGACGGCAGCGAGCACGGTGGCAGGCTGCTGGTGCGTCGGGACGGCAGTGCTTACGCAGTTATCTGCCAAGGCGTCACAGCGCTTTCTGCATGCGTCATGCTTACCCTTTCCGTGACCGTTGTTTGCGCAGAACCTCCCGCGCATAGTGAGCGGCCGGTGCGCTCGAACAGCGAGACTTCATCCGGCGATCCCTGGTCGGCGCATATCCGGGAGGCGGCGAAACGTTTTGCCATTCCTGAACAGTTGCTTCGCGCCGTCATGCATGTCGAGAGCGTTGGAGATGTTCATGCTGTGTCGCGGAAGGGTGCGATGGGCCTGATGCAGATCATGCCGGCGACATGGGAAGAACTGCGCATCAAGCATCATCTGGGCGACGATCCTTATCAGCCGCGCGACAACATTCTTGCCGGTGCAGCTTACCTCCGCGAGATGCTCGACCGCTTCGGTCGCAACGGCTTCCTCGCTGCCTACAATGCCGGCCCCGGGCGATACGAAGAGCACCTTTCAGCAGGCCGTCCGCTGCCGCGCGAGACGATCGACTACGTCAGGAAACTCGCGCCGCTGATCAACGGAACAATCACCACGCTGTCGCGCGCACAGCAAGCGGCGGGCAGAACGAGCGCACTCGATGCGGCCATTTTCGTGCACTCTAGCGACATCCGGAATGTCGCAGCATCGCATGGCAAGCGCAACGCGGATGTTGAGGCTGAGACCATCTTCGCGAGGATCCATTTGGCTACTATGAGGTCGCCGGAGGGCGTTGCTGTGGTTGACCTGACAGCGGTCGAGCCACAACCGGGCGAAACTGGATCGGTGTCGAAACCCGTTGTTCCTAGCCTGTTCATTCAGCGTTCGTCACTGAGACCGCGATGATCGCCGCATTCCTGGTCCATCGCATTCCGGTCTGTTTCGTCGCGGAAATTGCGGAGGGAGGGTCGGACGCAGAGCGAGCCGAGAGGAGCGGCAGGATAAAGGACCGCGATGTGCGGCTCGGCCGATCGGCTGTTTTTCTTATGGTTCTCGCCTCGCTTTGCGATGTGTGTCGGAAATCTGCGATGTGCGCAATCGCCACTTCTCAACCTATTCCAAATAGATACCGCACCTCACCGGAGCGACGGGCATGAACCGTGATGACGACTTCCGCGTGCGGCCTGGTCGTATCCGTTCGAAGGCCGGTCTGCGCGCGCGTCCTTTCACCTTTCAGGCGCTCGCGGCCGCACAGCGTGCCGGTGGGAACATTTCACGCGAAGGCCATTTGATCTCGCCGCGCCTCTCGACTTTTGGACGTGGCCGGACGGCGAGCATCCGCGCCAATCGCCTCATCACCAGCCGCTCGCGCGGCGCCGTCGTCAAGGCGCGCGTGGTGCGTCAGTTCGGCCGCGTCACATCTGTGGCGTCCCACCTCAAATATCTCCGCCGCGAGGGCGTGACGCGCGACGGCAAGACGGCGAAGATGTTTGGTCCTGATACGGACGAGACTGATCATGATGCCTTCTGTGATCGATGCAAAGATGACCGGCATCATTTTCGTTTTGTCGTCTCACCTGATGACGCTGTCGAACTGGGCGACCTGAAAGGCTTCGCCCGCAACCTAATGGGTGACATGCAGCGCGATCTCGGCACAAAACTCGACTGGACCGGCATCGACCACTGGAACACCCAACACCCCCATGTTCATATCCTCGTTCGCGGTGTCGCCGATGACGGCGAGAATCTCGTCATCTCACGCGACTATATCCGCCAGGGCATGCGCGACCGCGCAGGCGAAATTCTCACCCAGACGCTGGGGCTCCGCACCGACCAGGACATCCGCCAAACCATCGAGCGGCAGGTCGATACTGAGCGCTGGACACAGCTTGACCGCCAGCTTGCCCGCGACATGGATCGTCATGGCCTCGTCGATCTCGCGCCGCACCTGGACAGCCAGCCCGACGAGTTCCTGACAATTAAGGTTGGGCGGCTCCGCAGGCTCGAAAGCCTCGGCCTCGCCAACGAGATCCGTCCCGGCGCATGGATGATGGCCGAAGAAGCCGAGGCGACGATGCGCTCTCTCGGCGAACGAGGCGATATCATCAAGCGCATGCACCGCAGTCTCGCCGAGCACGGCATCGACAGGGGAACATCGGGCTATGTTCTCGCGGCCGAGCAGATCGAGACGCCAGTCATCGGTCGGCTGCTCGAATGTGGCTTTGATGACGAACTGCGCGGTTCGGCTTATGCCATCGTCGACGGCATCGACGGAAGCACACATCACATCCGCTTTCATGATCTCGACGCAACCGGAGATTCCGCACCGGGCTCGATCGTGGAGTTGCGCCGTTACGAGGATGCGAAGGGCCGTGGCCGTGTCGCGCTCGCCGTCTGCTCCGACCTTTCGATCAAAGAACAGATCCATGCCGGTGGCGCGACGTGGCTCGACCGGCAACTCGTTGCGCGCGAGCCAGCCGAGCTCGGCGATGGTGGCTTTAGCCAGGACGTAAGACAGGCGCTGGAGGATCGGGTCGATCACCTTGTCAGGCACGATCTGGCCAGGCGCGAGGGACAGCGCGTCATTGTTGCGCGCAACCTGATCGACACGCTGCGTAGCCGAGAGGTCGATGCGCTCGGCACTAAACTCGCCGCCGAAACCGGTCTGTCCTTCACGAAGGCCGTAGATGGCGATCGTGTGGCCGGCATCTACCGGCGGCGTTTCTCGCTCGCTTCCGGCCGTTTCGCGATGATCGATGACGGGCTCGGTTTTAGGCTCGTGCCCTGGTCGCCGTCGCTCGAAAAACGACTCGGCAATCATCTTTCTGGGGTGGCGCGCGGCGACGGCGTGACTTGGAATTTTGGAAGGAAGCGCGGCGTCGGGTTGTGAAGCTCACAACCGCCGCGAAAATTCAGACGTATGCTCCGTCTGGAAGGCAGCCACTTCAAGTGGCTGCCGGCTATATTCCGTTCAATCAGATTTCAGGGGTGTTTCGGCAGCAGTGACCAGACGGCCGGCACCAGGCTTGCGGCCAGTGCCACCTTGATCAGGTCGCCGACGATGAACGGCACGACGCCGAACTGCCATGACTTTTCCGGGCCGATCAGCAGTGCCAGCCAGGCAAAGCCCATTGCCATCATGACGATCTCGGCCACCAGCATCGCATTGAAGAGCTTGACCGGATGGCGATCCCAGCCGCGGTCGGCGGCCCAGCCGACGATTGCCGCCATGACCACGAAACCGGCCAGATAACCGCCGGTCGAGCCGAGCATGTAGGCGATGCCGATGCCCTTTTCCGGCGTGCTCTGGAAAACCGGAAAGCCCATCGCGCCCTCGGCCATGTAAAGAAGCAGCGTGGCGACGCCAAGGCGCATGCCGAAGGCCGCGGCGATCAGGAAGACGGCCAAGGTCTGCATCGAGATATCGACCGGTCCGAGCACAACCTTGGTCTTTGCCGACAAGGTCAGCACCAGGGTTCCAGCGATCGCCAGCAAAAGCTGCGTCACCAGGCGGGCCGCGCCCTTTTCGGGCAGAGCGAGAGAGATGAGCGGACGCATCGTTGTTGTAATTGCCATGATCTTCCCCATTCCGGACTGCCGCTGGTTGCGGGCTCGCATTTTCCTATATTGGCTTCCGTGTTATGCGGCAATCGGTTTTGCCGTCTCCTGGAACAGAGTTCAACGCCTTCTGCCATGGCCCTCAAATTCGACACGCGCTTCGATCCGGCCTACGGCCAGGGCGTGACCGTGGCGCCCGGCGTGCAGCGCGTCACTGCCAAGAACCCCAGCCCGTTCACCTTTCACGGAACAAACAGCTACGTCATCGGCCGCGAGACGCTGGCGGTAATCGATCCGGGTCCGGATGACGATGCGCATCTCCAGACATTGCTCGAGGTGATCGCAAACAGGCCGGTCAGCCACATTTTCGTCAGCCACACCCATCGCGACCATTCTCCGCTGGCGGCCCGGCTGAAGCAGCGTACGGGTGCCGCTATCCTGGCCGAAGGCCCGCACCGCCCGGCGCGGCCGTTGCACATCGGCGAGGTCAATCCGCTCGATGCCAGTGCCGACACCGGCTTTACCCCGGATGTCGTTTTGCCCGACGATACGGTGACCAGCGGCGATGGCTGGGCGATCAGGACGGTGCTGACGCCGGGCCATACCGCCAATCACGCGGCTTTTGCGCTGGAGGGAACCGGCGTGCTGTTTTCGGCCGACCACGTCATGGCATGGTCGACCTCGATCGTCGCGCCGCCGGATGGCGCGATGGCCGACTACATGGCCTCGCTCGATCGCCTGATCGAGCGCGACGACCGCCTGCTGCTGCCCGGCCATGGCGGGCCGGTAACCGCGCCGCTGAGCTTCATGCGTGAGTTGAAGGCGCACCGCCAGATGCGCGAGCAGGCGATCCTCGAACGCATCGGGAGTGGCGACCGCACGATCAGGGATATGGTCGAGGCGATCTATCGCGATACCGACCCGCGCCTGCATGGTGCGGCCGGCCTGTCGGTGCTTGCCCATTTGGAGGATCTGGTGGCGCGTGGCCTCGTCAGCACCGACGGCGACCCGGCCATCGACGGCGTTTTCGAACCGGCTGGCTAAGACCTCGCCAACGAGTTCGCCCTACACTCCTGATACCTCAGAAACGGCTGGAACGCTCTGCTGGTTGAGGCGACTTCAAACCCTGGCAAGAGCATTCCGGATTAGCCGGAAGTCGTGCGGCGGTTTCCAGCGCAACTCGCGAGGCTATTATGGAGAGGTTCGGCAACACGTCCTCCTGCAGCAACTTCTGGCGATTACGGTCCATATAATCGTTGAATCCTGCCGTTACGAAGGCGCAGGGCACGAAACATGCGCCGATCTCGCGCGACAAGGTGGCCTCAGGGGCGATCGAATGGTTGAGTACATCCGCCCCCATGCTGCGAAACGCCAAGGCTTCGGCTGGGGTTGTCAGTCGCGGCCCGTAACAGTGGGCAGCCACCAATTGCTGTTCGATGCCATGAACGCGGCATTCGGCCGGCCAATGACGGCGGGCGGTTTCGACCAGAACTGCCGCACATCTTGGACATACGATCTGCTTGCCCGAGCAGTCGAAGCTCTGGCGGCCGGGAAGCAGTGAAAACGGGGTCTGCGTCAGTTCGATGATATCGGCGTTCACCACCATGTCGCCGGGCTTGATCGCCTTGTTGACGGCGCCAATGGTCGAGCAGGCCAGGACTTGCCGTACACCCGCTTTCATCAATACCCAGAACGCGCGGCGATGGCAGGAATGGTCAATATGGTCGCGGGGATTGCCGTGCGAATACATGCACAAGGCCCGTTTCGTTTTGCCTTCGGCGGTAATCGACGCATCGAACTGGAGCAGCTTCCAGTTGTCGGTGCGACCGAAAGGCGTTTCAAAACTCATGTCCCGCCGCAAGGTGCGCACGCCATCGACCTCGACATCTTCCGGGAACGCAAGCCCCCAGTTTGCCGACCCGGTGATGATCGCCAGCTCCACCTGGGGTATGTCCGTCGAATGATCCGTCAGATCGTCGGCTGCTTGGTGATTGGTGGGCATGTTTCCAGTCTCGGTCAGGATTTTTGGCGAAGGGTCACAATCAGGACGACGGCCACGACGATGGCGGTCCACAATGTCGAGATCGCCGCAATGGTCGGATCGATCTGATCGCGCAGCGACAGGAACATGAGCTTCGGCAGCGTGCTGTTGCGACCACTTGCGACGAAGATCGAAATGACAGACTCATCGAGCGACGTCAGGAAGGCCATCAATGTTGCCGACAACAAGCTGATCTGAAGTTGCGGAACAACTATTCCGCCAATGGCTCTTGCCCAGTCTGCGCCAAGGCTACGCGCCGCCTGAACCTGGTTCCAGTCAAAGCGGGCCAGAGCGGGCAACAACACAATACACACGACCGGAATGGCCAGCACCACATGCCCGACCAGCACGCCGAACAGCGTTCCGATCAGACCTTGCGCCGCCAGCACGAAGAAGAGACCGATCGCAAGCAGAATTCCTGGCACGACTGAGGGGGTGAGCAGAACGCCCTGAATGGTCGCCGCAGCCTTTCCGCCGAGCCGATTCATCGAGATGCAGGCCAGCAGCGCCAAGGGCACCGCGACCGTCGCTGTCAATGTCCCAAGGATCAGGCTCGTCCTGAGCGCGGCCATCCATGTCGCTGAACCGAAGAAATTCTCGTACCAGTGCAACGAATATGCGCGCGGCGGAAACTCGAGAAGATCGGACGCCGAAAAGGAGAGCGGCACGACCACCAGCGTCGGCAGCATCAAAAACGCCATTACGAGCCCAGAAAAGCCCCACAGCAGGATACGGGCCAGCCTGTTGTGCGGATAGGCTTCAAGCATGGGCCACACCGACTTTGTTGCGCGTCATCAGCCGTCTTGCCGCCAGGAACATCACACCGATCAGCGCCATCAGAACGAGGAGCAGAATGCCCAAGACGCTCGCCGAACCCCAGTCCTGAAAGGTCGACAGCGTGCGCTCGATCCGGATGGAGAGAGGATTTACCTTGCCGCCGCCAAGCACCGCCGGCGTGATGAAAAAACCTATGGTGTAGATGAAGACGATCGTAGAACCTGAGAAGATGCCGCCGGCCGAAAGAGGCAGAATGACCGTGCGGACCACCTGCCCGAGAGTGGCTCCCATGCTCGCCGCCGCGCGGATGAGGTTTGCGTCGATATCGCGCATCGCGGCATAAACGGGCAGCAGAAAGAGCGGCAGCATGTAGTGAACCATGCCGATGAGCGTTCCCGTGAAGTTGTAGACCAGCGGCAATGGCTCGGCTGTCAGCCCTGAACCTGTCAAAGCCGCGTTGATCAGGCCATCGCGCCGCAAGAGCACGAGCCAACCATAGGTGCGCACCAGAATAGAGGTCCACAACGGCAGCATGACGAAGGCCATCAGCACGTTGGCCACCCTTGGTCTGGCGCTGGCCAGAGCGAGCGCCAGGGGGGTGCCGAGAAGAATGCAGACCGCCAGCGTCCCCAAGGACAGCTCAACGGTCGTTGCGAGCGCCGACCATGTCAGTCCGCTCGAAAGCACCTTCTCGTAATTGCCGACGGTATACTCACCTCCGGTGGTCAGGAAGGATTGCCGGATGATCCAGAGGATGGGCAGTATCGCCGCCAGTCCAACGATGAACAGCGCTGGGAGCGAAAGCGAAAGGAAGAACCGCCGCTCGCGTCGCGCATCTGCGGCGAGCGCGGGATCCACGGCGACGGTCACGCGATCGCTCCCGGTATCGCGTGAACTTTCGCCGCCGGTGCATATGCGGTCAGCCGCTGGTCGACGGCGAGTTCGGCGCAGCCGCCGGCCAGCGCTGCCGGAATGCAGACAAGAACCTCTTGCCCACCGTCAAGCGTCAGCGTCAAAAGCCAGTTTTCGCCGCGAAACGCCTTGGCGCGCAGTATTCCTTCGAGAGCCACTCCGTCTCGCCCGACGAGCTTCGCATCAAGATGGAAGCTTTCGGCGCGAATCATCAAAGTTTCGCGTAACGCTTCGGAGCCGTCGATTCTGCGCACTGAACCCGGGGCCATAATGTTGGCCTCGCCCATGAACTCCGCGACGAAGCGGGTCGATGGACGATCATAAATTCGCTGCGGCGTATCGATCTGCTGGATGCGGCCGCAATTCATCACCGCAATCCGATCAGACATGATCAACGCTTCGCGCTGGTCATGGGTCACATAAATTGTGGTTATCCCCAGATCATCGTGCAGACGCCGAATTTCGTACTGCATGGTTTCGCGCAGATTCTTGTCGAGCGCCGACAGCGGCTCGTCCATCAACATCACGCGTGGTTCGAATACGATCGCCCGCGCTAGTGCCACTCGCTGGCGCTGGCCGCCGGACAGTGCGGCAATGCTGCGCTCCGACAGACCTTCCAGCTTCACGCGGGCCAAGGTGTCAAACGCCCGCTGACGGGCCTCCGCTCTCGGCGTCTTGCGCAGCGCCAGCGGATATTCGACATTCGCCAGGACGTTCATGTGGGGAAATAGGGCGTAGTTCTGGAATACTATGCCGATGTCCCGCTTGTTGGGGGCCAGACGGGTGATGTCCCGATCACCCAACAAGACTTTACCGGAATCGGGCCGGACAAAACCGGCCAGAGCCATGAGCAACGTGGTCTTACCCGATCCGGACGGCCCCAGCAGCGTGAGGAATTCGCCAGCTTGAATGCCGAGCGAAACGTCGTCCAGCGCGACGTAGGACCCATAGGCCTTACGCACGCTGTCGATGGTGATCGAGAGCGACTTCATCATGTGCCCCAGCCTTAGAGCTGATGAACTCGAGACTCAGCGGTTCATCATTTCATCGAAGGCTTTTTGGGCGGCCTCGCCGTTCCTGACCCACCAGTCCGCATTCGAAAACACCGAAGTGCCAGCATTCTCAGGCGCGGTCGCCAAGGTCTTCAGACGGTCTTCGGGGATAAGGCCACCCTTATATGCCGCGGGATTGACCGGGCCATAGGCGATGAAATCGGTCAGCCTCGCGACGCGCGCGGGCTGCGTCATCCCTGCGATGAGCTTCATGGCCGCTTCCTTGTTCGCAGCTCCCTTCGGCACCCCAAGGCAGTCCGTGCCGATGACGGAACCCTTAAACGTGTAGTCAACCGCGCCGCCATCCGCTTTCACGGTTTGGGCCCGTCCGTTCCAGGTAACGACCAAATCCGCTTCGCCGTCTTTCAGCAACTGCGCGGACTGAGCTCCCGATGTCCACCACACCGAGACATTTGGTTTGATCGCTTCAAGCCGCTTGATAGCGCGCTCCAGACCTTCCGGCGTGCTGAGCACGGGATAGACGTCCGCCGGCGTCACGCCATCGGAGAGAAGCGCGATCTCAATCAGGTCTTGCGCGTTGGCGCGCAGGGCGCGGCTGCCCGAGAATTTGGCAACGTCCCAGAATTCCGCCCAGGTCTTCGGCGGGTTCTCGCCATAGGTCTTGGTATTCCACGACATGACGGTGCCATAGGAATCGAACGGATAGCAGTAGTCGGACTTTGCGCCGTCCGGCACGGATTTGGGATCGATGATCTTGTAGTCGAGTGGCTCCAGCAGCGACTGTGCGGCCGCCTGCGCGCCTTCCGGCGAACCCAGATGGATGATGTCGGTGGTGACTGCACCCGAAGTGACCTGCATCTTCAGGGCGGCCAGGCCGTCGCTCTGCGTCTCCTCGCGGACATCATAGCCAAGCTCTTTTGCGGCGGGGCCCCACATGGCCTCCTTGATGGCGTTGCCATAGTCGCCGCCTGCGGTCGTGATGGTGACTGTTTGGGCATGGACGGGCAAGGCGGCCGAGACTGCGACCACTGCCAAGGAAATGCGTAGCCAGGACATAGGTTCTCCTCCTCCGGATTCATCAAAATGTCGCTTAGATGGGCATTTTTTTTAATCGTAACGTTACGATTACTGCGAAACGCCTCGGAGTCAAGCTCCTTCCAAGCGGGTCCGTTCATTTGCAGTGCGCTTGGATTTGACCGTTCGGTCGAATCCGGTAACGTTACGACGCTCAGCAAAAACAGCCGGCGCTTTCGCAAATGAAGTCGGGCGATATGGCCAATCTGAAACAAATCGCGGCGGAACTTTCCCTTTCGGTGACCACCGTATCCCGCGCTCTGAAGGAAGGGCCGGAAGTGCATCCCTCAACCGTGGCGCGCGTCAAGGAGGTGGCGCAGCGGGTCGGCTATGTACCAAATCATCACGGCCGGGCGCTCAAAACCGGACAAACCCTGACGCTAACGGCAGTGCTGCCGATGGAAACGCGCGACTATCTGTGCGATCTGGCGAAGCTTCCTTTGATCGAAGGCATGACCCTGGCGGCGCGGCAAGCAGGTTATAGCCTGTCCATCTATTCCACCACACCCGACGACGATCCTGTCGAAAGTGTGCGGCGCCTGCTTCAGGCGCGCAGCGCAGACGGCCTGATCATCACACGCATGGTCTCGGGTGATCCGCGCGTCAAGCTGCTGCTGGACCAACGCATACCGTTCGTCGCGTTTGGAAGAACCGACCTGGACATCGCGTATCCCTATGTCGATATCGACAATGAGCAGATTGCCTACGATGCGACCCGACAGCTCATGGATAAGGGCTGTCGACGCATTGCGCTGCAACTTCTCGTTCCGGAGGATCAGGCGAGCGCCATGCGTCTTTCCGGGTATGGAAGGGCAATGGCCGAGGCCGGTATTCCGATCGATCAATCGCTGATCGGTCATGGCATGTTCACCATGGAATCGAGCGCAGCCTGGTTCGATCGCTTGCTGGCGTCGTCAGATCCGCCGACAGGCTTGGCATGCGCCAACGAACTGGGCCTTCTGGGGGCGTTACACGCTCTTGGCAGAAGAGGTCTTGCACCGGGCCGCGACGTCCACATCGTCGCCCGTGACAGCACACGTCTGGCGCGCTTCCTGCCAGCGAAGATCGGCGTTCATTCCGTAGACATGGCAGACGTCGGGCACAAACTTATCGAGGTCCTGGAGAGCCGGATCGCCAATCCGCTTGGGCCGGTCGCGACAGTCTTGCTGCAAGCCAGATTCCACCCGGCCGAATAGTCTGTCCGTAGACTCAAGCCGCATTTTTTTGCGGTGCCAAGCGATATCACTCGGTCGGCGCGACGCCGACCTGGCCAGCGACTTGCTGATCGAGCTCGGCGAGGAAATCAACAATGCGGGCTGCGTTGTCGCCAAGGTCGTAGCGGCCGTAGCGCGAGGCCGAGCGCATGTCGACGATGATCGCATCGCCGTCGTTGCTCACACGAATCGCGACATCGGCAGGCAGGCCAAGAACGAAGCTCTTGGCCACGGCGTTGATCGTCACCTCACTTTGCCCTTCCGCGTCGGGAAACGGCGCCGCAAATTGCCAGTCGCGCCGGCCGAGCACGGTCTCGACCGCGTCGAGCACGCTGTCGAAGGGCAGATTGTAGCTGCGCCCGGTGACGAGCGGATAGGTTTCGGTCTGCAGGCGCTGCGCCCCGGGCGTCGGCGGCGAAAGCAGATTCATATCCCTGGTCCGGGTGGATATGTCGAGCGCCGGTGGATCGTCGAAATCCGTCGAGATGTCGCGGAGCGGCGGGTAGGTCGCCGCCCAGTAGGCAGCAACGCCGTAGGGAGTGAGCACCAGAAGCGCCAACAGGGCGCCGACGCTGAGATCGCGACCGCCGCGGTCGCCGAAATTCCATAGCCTGGAGAAGGCAAATCCGGCGAACAGCAGCGCCAAGGCGGCAAGCAGCGCGACGATGGCCAGCACCCACAGGAAGGCCGGCGTTTCGACAAGGTCGTATCGATGGCCGATGAGGACGGTGAGCAGCAGGACCGCCGAAAAAGCCCCTGTCCGCCGCGACCAGCCGGCCGCCCTCGACGTCTGTCGCTCGGAAATTTCCAATATTTTCAGCACCACCCCAACCCGATCCGACACTTAGAGCCTTTTGCAGGCGGCTTGAAGGCGAAAAGTCTTGCCATCTGCGTCAATCCGTCGGCAGCCGATAATCCTTGAATTGCTGGCGCAAGGTGATCTTCTGGATCTTGCCGGTCGCGGTGTGGGGGATTTCGCCGACGAAAGCGATATCGTCCGGCATCCACCACTTCGCCACCTTGCCGCTCATGAAGGCCAGGATATCGGTTTTGGTCGGCTCCTTGCCCGGCTTGCGGACGACGACAAGCAAGGGCCGCTCGCCCCATTTCGAATGGGGAACACCGATTGCGGCTGCCTCGGCGACATCGGGATGACCGACCGCGAGGTTTTCGAGATCGATGGTCGAGATCCATTCGCCGCCCGACTTGATGACGTCCTTGGCGCGATCGGTGATCTGCATGTAGCCGCCCAGGTCGATATGGGCGACATCACCGGTATCGAACCAGCCGTCTTCATCGAACTGCTCGGACCCGACGCCGCCATAATAGGCGCGGGCGATAGCCGGCCCGCGCACTTTCAGCCGCCCGAAGGTCTTGCCGTCCCAAGGCAGTTCGTTGTTGTCGTCGTCGGTCACCTTCATTTCGACGCCGAAGGGTGGATAGCCTTGCTTGCACTGGAGATCGAGCCGGGCTTCGCCCTTGAGTTCGGCATATTCCGGTTTCATGGTGCACAGCGTGCCGAGCGGCGACATCTCGGTCATGCCCCAGGCATGGACGACCTGGACATCGTAATTGTCCTGGAACTTCGTGGTGATGGCGCGCGGGCAGGACGAGCCGCCGATGACGACTTTCTGCAGATAGGGAAGCTTCTTGCCGGTCTCCTCCAGATATTGCAGCAGCATCATCCACACCGTCGGCACGGCGGCGCTGAAGCTCACCTTCTCGGTATCGAGCAATTCGTAGATCGAGGCGCCGTCCATCTTGCAGCCCGGCATGACCAGCTTGGCGCCGATCATCGGCGCGCTCTGGCCAAGCCCCCAGGCATTGGCGTGGAACATCGGCACGACCGGCAGTATCGTATCGCGCGACGACAGTCCCATCGCGTCGGGCATCGCAGCAATCATGGCATGAAGCACGTTTGATCGATGGCTGTAGACGACGCCTTTCGGATCGCCTGTGGTGCCCGATGTGTAGCACATGCCGGCGGCGGTATTTTCATCGAACGTCATCCAGGCGAAATCGCCATCGGCTTCGTCAAGCCATTCTTCATAGGCGACGACGTTCGGCAGCGCCGTTTGCGGCATGTGCGCCTTGTCGGTCAGCACGATCACCTTGGTCAGCGATTTGACCGCGCCGGCGATCTTTTCAAGCAGCGGCATGAATGTCAGGTCGACGAAGATCGCCTTGTCTTCGGCATTGTTCATGATCCAGACGATCTGCTCGGGAAAGAGGCGCGGATTGAGCGTATGATAGATCGCGCCAACCCCCATGATGCCGTACCAGGCCTCGATGTGGCGCGCGGTATTCCAGGCCAGCGTCGCGATGCGGTCGCCCAGCCCAAAGCCGTCGCGTTCGAGCCGCTGGGCGACCTTCAAGGCGCGGCGGTGAATTTCGGCGTAAGTGGTGCGGACGATCGGCCCCTCGATCGAGCGCGACACGATCTCGCGTTTGCCATGCTGCCGCTCCGCATTGTCGATCAGCTTGTGGCAAAGCAGCGGCCATTCCTGCATCAGTCCAAGCATGTCGTTCCTCCCATTGGTTTTTCTTTCCATTGTGGAGCGAACCGACGGATTGTCCAGTATTGATCGAAATGATGGGAAAGCCGCCACAATCCGGCCATCGTCGGCGTGAAATCTGTTCGCTGGCGGGGCGCGATTGGCGAATGAAAGAGGTTCGCATGGACGCGCAGCTCGACGACAAAACCCTCGAAAATACGCTTGCCGAAAGCCTGACCGATTTGGTGCCGGAGACCAAAACCGTTTCCGAAGATGAATTCGTCGAGGTCGTCGGCGGCGCCCTTGAAGCCGTCGGCGGCACGCTGCTGTTCAAGATGTGCGTTCCAAACGAAGGCGAAGCCCAGCATGTCGCCGCGGCATGCGTTGGCGACGGCGGCAATCGCCAGTTCCTGCTGCTGACGTTGCCGACCGGCGGCGGCGCGCTGAAGGTCGAAACCGCTTCGAGAAGCACCAACCCGGTGGCTGGCATTGCCGCTGCCTATGCCGGGCTGATGGACGCGTTCCAGACTGCTGCCTGATTGTTGATAGGCGGGACGGCCCGACCAGACCAGCGAAACCTCGTCTGGTCGCTTTTGCTTGCGGCGGCGGCCTTGCGCAATGCGCCCGTCCGACACACCTATACCCGACATACCTATAGCGGACGCACGTCCTGGTACCGGACCAAGGAGAACCAGTCATGGATCAGATCGCAAACCGTTCGCCCGGCTTTCAACGCAATCCCGACAAGGTGATCACCGTCGAGGCCTATCGCGGCACCGTCGTGGTGCGCGCCGGTGAGACGGTCGTCGCTTCCTCGACGAAAGCAAAGCTGTTGTCCGAACCGCCCTACTCTCCTGTATTCTACATTCCGTTCGAAGACATCGATTTCGGCCAGCTGGGCAAAACCGACCTTACGACCCATTGCCCCTACAAGGGCGATGCGAGCTACTGGAGCGTGCTGCCCGCGGCGGAAGCAGGCAAGGACGCGATGTGGGCCTATGAGCAGCCTTTCGACGAGATGGCGGAAATCCGCAATCACGGCGCGTTCTATCCCAACAAGGTGACGATCGAAGCCACGCCGGACTAGGCCGGCGCCGATGGCCCCGCACCATTTCAGTCAGATTTATAGGTACGCGCCCTGCCAGGTTGGCGGCAGGCCGAAGGCCGGAAACAAGCTGGGGCCGAGCGGCCCCACATAGACCGTCAGCGCGGCGATCCCACCCTCGGCGGGTTCGATCACATGCAGGGAATGGGCTCGCCACCCAAGGTCATGATGGCTGCGGGAATAGACCCCGACCGCCGGCTGGGCATTGGCCCCGATGGCCACCGTGCGGAAGCCGCCAAATTTGCTCCAGATGGTCTCGAAGAAACCGCGGATCGCCTCGCGTCCCTGGTACCATTCACGCCAGGGCGGCATGCGATAGGTGGCGTCCTCGCGCAGGAGTTCGATCAAGCCGTCGAGATTGGCGGCCTGCCAGGCTTGCATGTAACGTTCGAGCAGCAGGCCTTGTTCGGAGCTGGGCTGCGATCGACCCGCGGGACGTCCCCGAGGATATCGCGCCGCCAGAGTTGCGCGGGCCCGCTGCAATGCGCTGTTGATCGAAGCTGTCGATCCGCCCAGCAATTGCGCCGTCTCGGCAGCCGACCACCCGAGGACGTCGGCAAGCAGCAGGGCGGCGCGCTGCCTGGGCGGCAGATCCTGGATCGCGGCGACGAAGGCGAGCTGGACGGCTTCGCGGGTCTCGTACCGCGCTTCCGGACCTGGCTCGCTGTCAGCGAGGCCTGGAAGCTCCATATCCGGGTAAGGCTCAAGCCAGGTGACCTCGGCTTCGGGCCCGCCTGTGGCCGGCCCGTGGGAGGGAGGCTGTCCCGGCTGCTGGAGAATGCGACGTCCCCTGGCCCGCGCCTTGAGGGCGTTGAGGCAACTGTTGGTGGCGATCGTGTAGAGCCAACCGCGGACCGAACCCCGCCCGTCGAACTCCGACCTTGCACGCCAGGCGCGAAGAAGCGTGTCCTGGACGAGGTCGTCCGCCTCGTGCAGCGAGCCCATCATGCGATAGCAGTGGAGCTTGAGCTCGCGGCGGTGGGCCGCCGTGAGCTTCTCGAAGGCCAGCCGGTCGAGGATCGGCTGGCCCTGCTGGGGTGCTGGCTCGAGAGGTGCCTGAGGGTTTGTCATGCGGATCTGCAGCTCTTTTAGTCTGGTTTGCATTACGCGCGCCTCAGGCGGCCGGCGCAAGCCCGCTCCCGCTCACCATGAAGGAACTGCCTTGTGATTTCCCGGTGGCGAGTGCGACCACCGCTCTTCCCACATCGGCCGGCGTTTGCATGTCGGTCATGGCCGCGATGAAGTCCGCGGGCCGGATGCCTGCATAGTTCTCAAAGCCATCGATGCCGGCCTTGCCCACGCCGGTGCCGGGCATGATGCGCATAGGCGCGAGGTCCATGAAGCGCAGGTCCAGTCCAAGCCGATCCGATTCTTTCTGGCTGTAGCCTGCCAGGAACATCTGCATGCGTTTTGCGCCGGCATAGCCGCCGCAAAACGGTGGCCCCCCGCTCAAGGCCGCGCCACTGGAGATCAGAACGATCCGGCTCCCCGGCTTGAGCGGACGTCGCAGCGCGGCCCTGCAAAACAGGAACGACGCCTTGACGTCCGTTTCCCAGTTCGCCGAGAACGCCTCCCAGCTCAGTTCATGCACGGGCGCGGCGGGCGGGAGTGCGCCTGCGCAGATCACCAGGACGTCCGGCTCCAGCGCGGCGAAGACCTGATCGGGGGCGGAGTCCACAGTTGCATCGACCGCTAACGTCTTTATGCCCGAAGTCTCCCAGGCAAATTCCGCCAGCGCCTGTTCGCCGCGAGCGACGGCGAGCACAGTCGCTCCCTCGCCGAGGGCAGCTTCTGCAATTGAGCGGCCGACACCACGGCTGCCTCCGACGACGACGACATTCTGACCTTGCAACGATCCCATGGACCACCTCGCTATCCGGGCCGCTGGACCATCCAGGCGCGCCTATTGATCAGGACAACGCAGGCGGGCGGAAATCATCGGTGCGGGTCAGAAATCTTCTCAGGTGATAGGCAGGAAAGACAATGCCCCTGGAAATGGCACCCAGCGAGGCGGCCTAGTCGGTGGTGCCGTCGTCGCCGACATCATCGACATCATCGAGGCGCACGAAGGTCAGGCCTTTCTGCTTGAGCGCCAGAAGCCCCTGCACCACGCCTTCGCCGGCCGCGTGGGTCGGCTGATTGATATGAGCGATGATGACGTCACCGTCCTTGGCGGCGGCAATGCGCCGGGCGGTCTCCCTGGCGCCCAGCAATGAGCCGCCATCACCGTTTATCGAGAAGCCGGCGACCTTGAAGCCAAGCTTGCGGATCATGGCGATGGCGGACGGGCTGTACTCGGCGGTCGCGCCGCGAAACCATTTCGGCGCCGGCTCGCCGGTCCCGGCAAGAGCGGCGGCACCCGACTCGACCTCGGCCAGCACGGCGTCCGCGCTGCCGGCGCTGCGGATACCATAGATCTTTTGCGGCGTGTCGACGGCCGGGACGTGACGGCCGCCATGGTTTTCCAGCTCAAACAAATCGGGATGCGCCAGCATGATGGCAACGGCGTCGGCGTTGCGCTTCAGCCAGATGCCGGTGACAAAAATGGTGGCGGGAATCCCGTTTTCGACCAGCGCCGAGAGTATCCTTGTGTCGGTCTTGCCGCCGCAGGCATCGAGCGTCAGCGCAACGCGGCCGCTGCCGCTTGCATCCGGCTTGATGTGCAGCGTCGGCTGGACGAGCGGCGCGGCATGACCTGCCGAGACCGCCCATAGCGACATCGCGATCGCGCAGAGATGTTTTTGCAGCAGGCGCATATCTGATTTCCCCCGTCCGGCACGTCAAAGCGCGTCATCCCAAGGCCGTCATCAAGGCGAAAATCGGGACCGCGCGAAGGCGAAAAGCGTTCACCGCGACAATTTGCCTTCTGCTTCGGCCAAACGATCGGATCAGAGAGCGTGCTCCAGGCCCACTTCCGTTCTGGAGAGGATTTCGCGCACCGCGCCAACGACGGGTTCGACGGCCAGACGCCAGACCCAGCAAGCCTTGCTGGGGTCCGGCCACCGGCACAGATTCCCTACCACGCACTCGCAAGGCATGAACGGTTGCAGGGCAACGCTGAGTACGCCCACCGGCCCCCAATTGATTGGACTGGTCAGCCCGAAGAGCCCGACAACCGGAGATCCCGCGGCCGCAGCCATGTGCATCGGGCCGCTCTCGTTGCCGAGAAACAGGCGCGCCTGTCTCAGGAACGCCAGCAGCGTTTCGAGCGACAACGCCCCGACGAGGTCGACGACCGGCGAGGCGGCTCTGGCGAGGATCTGCTCGGCCGGCTTGTGCTCATCGGGCCCGCCGACAAGCACGAAGTCCAATCCGGACTCCCGTGAAATCTCGTCGACCACGGCGGCAAAGCGTTCCGGCTGCCACCGCCTCCCCTGAAAGCTTGCGCCCGCATGCACGGCGATGAAGGCCTTGCGCCTGAGATGGTGCCTGTCCAGCAACGCCAGTGCTCTCGCCGTTTCAAGCGGCAGCGGCCGAATAGATGGCACTCTGACGCGCAGGTCCACGCCGAGCGCCTCGAGCGGCGAAAGATAGCGGTACAGATAGTGCCGTTCGCCGAAGCCAAACGGCTTGGCCGGAACATTGGCGGGCTGACGCTCTAGCCGGCGCAACGGCCTCTCGGGAGGATCATAGCCCACCCGGGTCTTGGCATTGACGAACCCGACGATGATCCGCGAGGTTTTTGAATCGGTCAGGTCGATCGTCAGATCGAAACGAAACCGGCGCAGCGTCCGCACCATCATATAGAGCTCGCTGCCGCGCTCCAGCGGGCTGCCTCGCATGCGGGCACGCCTGAACGCGACAACCTCCGAGGCGATACCGTGAGCGGTCAGGAAACTGGCGAAACGAGCCTCGCAGAGGAACACGATGCGGACGCCGGGATATTCGAGTTGCAGGTTCTTCGCGAGTGTGGAGGCGAGAACAATGTCGCCGATGAATTTCATCTGAAGGATCAGGATAGAGCGCAACTGGGCGGGCGAAATCTGCAACATCTGGGCGATCGGGCGGGTTGCGAGGCGGCCGCAAATTGGAAAGGGACGGTGTCGACATTGCGAGGTGCCAAAGCACGTTCGCGTGAACTCGCGCGTGAACGCAGAGCGGCGGCACTCACACGGGATCGTTCGTTGCTCCCGGCTTTTGCGAAGCCGAGCTATCGTCAAATCTGCGCGCTACCGCGCAAAGACCCGAACCGAGGGTCCGCGTCAGCGAAAACCGGAATCGGTTTTGCGCGCGAACCTTCGGGTCGGAAGGGTCGCGGGCAAACGCAAAATCAAAGTGCTACAGCCTCCCTTGCGATCGCCAGGACGCGTGGCGCCGCAGCCCTTGCAACTTGCACCGCCGCCTGCGCGGCAGCCAGCCTGGCGATCGGCACGCGGTAGGGCGAGCACGACACGTAGTCGAGGCCAACCTCTTCGCAAAAGCGGATCGATGCCGGATCGCCGCCGTGTTCGCCGCAAATGCCGAGCTTGATGTCCGGCCGCGTCGCCCTGCCCTTTTCGGCCGCTATCCGCACCAGTTCGCCGACGCCCTCTATGTCGAGCGACACGAACGGATCCTGTTCGATGATGCCCTTCTGCCGGTAGCTCTCCAGGAACGAGGCGGCATCGTCACGTGAGATGCCGAAGGTGGTCTGGGTCAGGTCGTTGGTGCCGAAAGAGAAGAATTCGGCCGCCTCGGCGATGACATGGGCGCGGATCGCGGCGCGCGGCAGTTCGATCATGGTGCCGGTCAGATAATTGATCTTGACGCCGGTTTCCTTCATCACGCTTTTAGCGACGGCATCGATCCGCGCCTTGACGTAGTCGAGTTCCTTCACCAGACCGACCAGCGGCACCATGATCTCGGGAACCACCAGCGCACCGGCTTTCCTGCCGGCCTCGACGGCGGCCTCGAAAATGGCGCGCGCCTGCATTTCGGCGATTTCGGGATAGGAAATGGCGAGCCGGCAGCCGCGATGGCCGAGCATCGGGTTGAACTCATGCAGTGCTTCGGTGCGCTGCCTGAGCTTGTCCGGCGACACCTTCATGGCGGCGGCGACTTCGGCCACCTCCTCCTCGGTCTTGGGCAGGAACTCGTGCAGCGGCGGATCGAGCAGGCGGATCGTCACCGGCAGGCCGGCCATGATCTCGAACAGTTCGAGGAAATCGGAGCGCTGCATCGGCAAGAGCTTGTCCAAAGCGGCGCGCCGGTCCTTCTCGGTGTCGGCCAGGATCATCTCGCGCATCGCAACGATGCGGTCACCGTCGAAGAACATGTGCTCGGTGCGGCAAAGCCCGATGCCTTCGGCGCCGAAGGAGCGGGCCATGCGCGCGTCGAGCGGCGTTTCGGCGTTGGTGCGCACCTTCATGCGACGCGCGGCATCGGCCCATTCCATGATGGCGGCGAAATCGCCCGAGAGTTCCGGCTGCAGCATCGGCACGGCACCTTTCAGCACCTGGCCGTTGCCGCCATCGATGGTAATGATGTCGCCCTTACGAAACGTCGATCCCATCGCCATCAGCGTGCCGGCTTTGTAGTCGACACGCAGCGAGCCGGCTCCGGACACGCAAGGCTTGCCCATGCCGCGCGCCACCACCGCCGCATGGCTGGTCATGCCGCCACGCGTCGTCAGGATGCCTTCGGCCGCATGCATGCCGTGGATGTCTTCGGGGCTGGTCTCGATGCGCACGAGGATCGCCTTGCGCCCTTGCGTCTTCGCCTCTTCGGCATCGTTGGAGGAAAAGACGATCTCGCCGGTGGCTGCTCCGGGAGAGGCCGGCAGGCCGATGCCGATCACGTCGCGCGCTGCCTTCGGATCGATGGTCGGATGCAGCAACTGGTCGAGCGAGGCGGGGTCGATGCGGGCGACGGCTTCTTCTTTCGAAATCAGCTTGTCCCGCGCCATCTCGACGGCGATCCTGAGCGCCGCCTTGGCGGTGCGCTTGCCGGACCTGGTCTGCAGCATCCACAACTTGCCGCGCTCGATGGTGAATTCGAGATCCTGCATGTCGCGGTAGTGGGTTTCCAGGCGGTCGGAGATGGTGACGAAAGCCTGGAACGCGTCCGGCATCAGCTTCTGCAGCGAGGGCTTGTCGGAACCGGCGGCAATGCGCGCCGCCTCGGTGATGTTTTGCGGCGTGCGGATGCCGGCGACGACGTCCTCGCCCTGCGCGTTCACCAGGAACTCGCCATAGAGCTGCTTTTCGCCGGTCGACGGATTGCGGGTGAAGGCGACGCCGGTGGCCGAGGTGTCGCCCATATTGCCGAAGACCATGGCCTGGACATTGACCGCCGTGCCCCAGCTTTCAGGAATGTCGTGCAGGCGCCGATAGGTGATGGCGCGATTGTTCATCCAGCTCGAAAACACGGCGCCGATCGCGCCCCAGAGCTGCTCGTGGGGATCCTGAGGGAACGGCTTGCCGAGCTCCTCCTCGACTTTTGCCTTGTAGAGCGCGATCACGCCCTGCCACTCGATGGCCGTCAGCTCGGTGTCGAGCTCATGGCCGAGCCCGGCCTTCTGGTCCTCGAGGATTTCCTCGAACACCTCATGGTCGAGGCCCATGACGACATCGGAATACATCTGGATGAAACGGCGGTAGCTGTCATAGGCAAAGCGGGCATCGCCTGAATCGGCCGCAAGCGCCTCGACCGTCTCGTCGTTCAGGCCGAGATTGAGCACAGTGTCCATCATGCCGGGCATCGACGCGCGGGCGCCTGAACGCACCGACACCAGCAGCAATCTCGACGGGTCGCCGAAACGGCGCCCGGTCAGCTTGCCGATATGGTCGAGAGCGACCACGACATCCGCTTCCAGCGAGGCCGGATAGGAGCGGCCGTTGGCATAATAGGCGTTGCAGACTTCGGTGGTGATGGTGAAGCCCGGCGGCACCGGCAGGCCCAGGCTGCACATCTCAGCCAGGTTGGCTCCCTTGCCGCCCAAGAGGTTCCTGTCGCCGGCGCGGCCTTCCGCAGCACCGTCGCCGAAGGTGTAGACCCATTTGATCATGCTTGCTCTCCAGTTGGTCGGAGATTGGAAGAAAAGATTGGTGAAACCAAGGTCTCGCCAGCCTAACCCGAGCGATATTATGCTGCACTGCGAAAGGCAAGGCGTCGGCAAAGCCGGGCGGCTTCTACAATCGATTAAGAAAAAGCGATGGCAAAAAGACTTGTGGACCAGGCATCTCGGGGATAGAACATAACAAGAACGTAAGGCAGAGCGATGAGACTGACCGGAAAACTCGATTATCTGGAAATGCCGGCTACCGGCGGAACGCTGGACAGGCTGAAGGCTTTCTACAGCACCGCCTTTTCCTGGTCATTCACAGACTACGGGCCGACCTATTCGGCCTTTGCCGAAGGGCTTGACGGCGGCTTTCAGGCCGACGCCGGCGAAGCGCCCGCAAAGCCGCTCCCTGTGCTTTATTCCGAGGATCTGGAAGAAACCCTTGCCGCCGTCGAGAGCGCCGGCGGCACGATCGTCAAGCCGATCTTTTCATTCCCCGGCGGCAGGCGCTTCCATTTCGTCGACCCGGCCGGCAACGAGCTTGCGGTCTGGGGAGAGTAGACGCAAACAACCTCGCATCGAGATGATAGTCCCAGACAACACGCGTATCTGACCAGTGGATCAGTCGCGCATAGTCACAATCTCGGCATTGAGCTTTCCGTCGGCGCGTCCTATAAGGCCGCGCGCAGCGGGCACGTTCCGGCTGTTGGGGCGTCGCCAAGTGGTAAGGCATCGGTTTTTGGTACCGACATCCCAGGTTCGAATCCTGGCGCCCCAGCCAAGCGCTGATGGGTCCATTCTGGACACATGGGTAACGGTCCATGTCGAAGACATGGGTTACGGACCGTACCGGGATCCGGTCGGCTCGACGGCTGAAGACCAGCCGCTTTTTTGTCGTCAGCCTCTTCCCGATCCCGCCAACCATTCCGACCGGTACCAGTCGACGAATTTCTTCAGCCCATCTTCGGTCGAAACGCTCGGCTTGAAGCCGAAATCCCGCTCCAGCGCCGTCATGTCGGCATAGGTCCGCTCGACATCGCTGGTCTGCATCGGCTCGCTGTGGCGGATCGCTTTCACGCCAAGCAGCTTCTCCAGAGTGTCGATGAAATCGCCGAGCCGCACCGGCCGGTTGTTGCCGACATTGTAAAGCCTGCTGGGCGGAACCTCGGTCGCAGGCGGCTTGTCGAGCACGGCAACGACCGCCCTCACCACATCGTCTACGTAGGTGAAATCGCGCCACATCTCGCCATTGTTGAACACCCGGATCGGCTTGCCCTCAAGCATCGCCTTGGTGAAGATCCAATAGGCCATGTCGGGCCGGCCCCATGGACCGTAGACGGTGAAAAATCGCAAGCCTGTCTGCGGTATGCCGAACAGATGGGCGTAGGTATGGCTCATCAATTCATCGGCTTTCTTGGTCGCGGCGTAGAGAGAAACAGGCCTGTCGACCTGATCGGTCTCGCTGAACGGCACTTTGCGGTTGCCGCCATAGACCGAGCTCGACGAGGCATAGACCAGATGCTCGAACGCCGGCTCAGCGCGGCAGAATTCGAGCACTTCGAGGTGGCCCACCACATTGGAACGGACATAGACGCGCGGATTGTCGAGCGAATGGCGTACGCCCGCCTGCGCGGCGAGGTGGACAATCCTGCTTATGCCTTGCCCGGCCAGAGCGGCGGCGAGCGCACCCTGTTCAGCGATGTCGATCTGGTGAAATGAAAAATCCTTGTGGGGTTGAAGGCGGGCGAGCCGGCCTTTTTTAAGCGACAGGTCGTAATAGTCGTTCATGTTGTCGACGCCGACAACCGCCTCCCCCCTGTCGAGGAGGTGGTGGCAAACGTGGCTGCCGATGAACCCCGCAGCTCCGGTGACGAGTACAGGCAATGAGGCCCCCCACAGGCTTAGCGGGCTCTGTCGAAAGGAACCAGAGCCGATCAGTTTCAGGTCGTGCTATAGCCGAAATGCGAGCCAACGGCCACACCTTGCGAGACTTCAGCTTGCCTCGCGCATCGCCTCGGCCGCCTGCAGGTCGACCGACACCAGCTGGCTGACGCCTTGCTCGGCCATGGTCACCCCGAACAGCCGGTTCATGCGCGCCATGGTGATCGGGTTGTGGGTGATGATGACGAAGCGCGTTTCGGTGGTGGCGGCCATTTCGTCCATCAGATTGCAGAAACGCTCGACATTGTGGTCGTCGAGCGGTGCATCGACCTCATCGAGCACGCAGATCGGCGCCGGATTGGTCAGGAACACGGCGAAGATCAGCGACATCGCCGTCAATGCCTGCTCGCCGCCGGACAGCAGCGTCATGGTCTGCGGCTTCTTGCCGGGCGGGCGCGCAAGGATTTCCAGTCCGGCTTCGAGCGGATCGTCGGATTCGATCAGCTGCAGTTCCGCGGTGCCGCCGCCGAACAGATGCGAAAACAGCCGCTGGAAATGACCGTTGACCACGTCGAAGGCGGAAAGCAGTCGCTCGCGGCCCTCGCGGTTCAGGCTCTGGATCGCCTGCCTCAGCTTGCGAATGGCCTCGATGATGTCCTCGCGCTCGGAAACAATGGTCTCCAGCCGGTCGGACAGTTCCTTCTGTTCTTCCTCGGCGCGCAGGTTGACGGCGCCAAGCCGCTCGCGCTCGATCTTCAGACGGTCGAGCTGACGCTCGACCTCGGCCATCTCCGGCATCGGGCTGTCGGCTTCAAGTCCGGTATGGCGGATGACCAGATGCGGCGGCGTGTTCAACGTCTCCTGGATGCGCGCCTCGACTTCCAGCCGCCGCTCGTCGGCGGCCGTCAGCCGCTCTTCGGCGCGGACGCGCGATTCGCGCGCCTCGGCCAGAAACTGGATCGCGGCGGTCGCAGCCTTGTCGAGCTCGGCCTGCCTGTTCTCCGCCTCCTGCAGGCGGTCGCCCGCCGCCTGGCGCAGGCTTTCCGCTTCGGCAAGCTGCGACAGCAGCGCCCGCCGCTTGGCGTCGATCTCGTCGGGTGCGTCGGCAAGCCTTTCGCGCTCGGCCTCGGCCTCTGCCTTGCGCTCACCAAGGGCGGCGATCTGCGTCGACGCGTTTTCGGCGCGCTCCAGCCAGTTGCGGCGTTCGACGCCGATGGCTTCGAGGCGGCGCGTCCGCGCCTCGGCTTCCCGCTTCAGACCGTCGTGAACGGCACGTGCATCGGCAAGCGTGGCGCGGTCGCGGGCAACATTGGCGGCCGACTGTTCGAGCTGCAATTGCAGATCACCAAGGTCGGGAGCGTTTTGCAGCAGCATTTCCGCCTCGGCGAAGGCGGCCGCCGTCTCCTCGTGGCTGTCGACGATGCGCGCACGCGCCTCGTCGAGCGCGGCGCGCCGGCTTACCAGTTCGCCGCCTGCCTTTTCCGCTTCGGCCAGCGCGTTGCGGGCGGCATCCAGCCCATGCTGAGCATCGCGCCCGGCCTGGCGGGCATTGCGTTCAGCTTCGCTGCTCCGGGCAAGCGCTTGTTCGGCACGGGCAAGTGCCTCTTCGGCTTCGCGCAGGACCCGCGTCGCATGCACCGCCTCGGCATCGAGCTCGGCCAGCCGGTTCTTCTGCGCCAGCCGCTGCGCCGCAGCGGTCGGCGCGTCGGCACTGGCGGTGAAGCCGTCCCAGCGCCAGAGCGCCCCTTCGCGGCCGACCAGCCGTTGTCCCGGCGAAAGCAGCGCTTGCAGCCGCCTTCCGTCAGCGCTCTCGACAATGCCGATCTGAGCCAGCCGGCGGGCGAGCTGTGCCGGCGCACGTACTACGCTGGCAAGGCTTCTGATGCCTTCGGGCAAAGCGGCATCGCCGGGCTGGATTTCGCTCTGGCCCCAATGCACCGGCGCGCTGCGGTCGAGAGGCACGTCGAGGTCTTCACCAAGGGCGGCACCGAGTGCGGTCTCATAGCCGCGCTCGACGCTGATCTGCTCGAGGACGGACGGGAAGAGGTCACCACTGGCCGCGTTCAGGATCTTGGCCAGCGTGCGAGCCTCGGTTTCGATCCGCGCCAGCTCAGCCTTGGCGTCCTGGAGCGGCGGGCGAGCGGCACTTTCCGCCGCACGCGCCTCGGCGACCGCCTGTTCAGCCGCAATCGCAGCGGCCTCGGTCTCCTCAAGCAGCGCCTGCGCCTGTTCGACCAGAAGCCGCTTCTCGGCGGGGTCGGGCAGGCCGGCAACCCTGGAGGCAATCTCGGACAATTCCCGGTCGACATCGGCAAGCTGGCGGGCGAAACGGTCGCGGCGCTCGGCGGTATCGCGCAGCGTCCGTTCGATCTGGTTGCGCGAGGCGGCCGCCTCCGCCCGTTCGGCGGTCAGCGCGGCCAGCTTGGCTTCGCTCGCGGCCAGCGTCGCTGCTGCCTGTTCGAAAGCCGCCCGGGTGGCAGCTTCGCGCTCGGCGGCGCCGGCATTTTCAGCATTGAGCGCGGCTTCTTCGGCGGCAAGGCGTTCGAGGATATCCGCATTGTCGCGCACCATGCGCTCCTCGCGGGCGATGTCGCCGTCGAGCTGCTGCAGCCGGCGGTCAAGTTCCGCCTGGCGGGCGCGGACGCGGCCCGCTTCCTCCTCGATCTGCGCCTTGGCGATCGACAGGCGCTGGAAAGCGGCGGCGGCGGCGGCTTCCGCGTCGCGCAGGTCCGGCAGCCGGTGGGCGCCGATGCCTTGCTCCCTGGCGGCAGCCATCTGGGCCGCGGCGCGGTCGCCGACTAGTGCCGTGGCAACCGCCAGCGCCGAGCGCGCTTCGCCTTCCTGCGTCTTGGCCAGCGTCCAGCGCAGATGCAGCAGCGTCGCTTCGGCCTTGCGGATATCTGCCGACAGGTTCTTGAAGCGCGACGCCTGGCGCGCCTGGCGCCTCAGGCTTTCGATCTGGCTTTCCAACTCGCCGACGACGTCGTCCAGCCGTTCGAGATTCTGTTCGGCAGCCTTGAGGCGCAATTCGGCTTCATGGCGGCGCGTGTGCAGGCCCGAAATGCCGGCCGCTTCTTCCAAAAGCGCACGTCGGGCCTGCGGCTTTGCCTGGATCAGCTCGCCGATGCGCCCCTGCCCGACCATCGATGGCGAGCGCGCGCCGGTCGACTGGTCGGCGAAAAGCAGCTGCACGTCCTTGGCGCGGGCCTCCTTGCCATTGATGCGGTAGAGCGAGCCGGCCTCGCGCTCGATGCGGCGCGAGACCTGCAACTCGTCGGCGTCGTTGAAGGCGGCGGGCGCGGAGCGGTCGCTGTTGTCGAGGAAAAGTGTCACTTCGGCGGTGTTGCGGGCCGGACGCGTTCCTGAGCCGGAAAAGATCACGTCGTCCATGCCGGACGCACGCATGTTCTTGTACGAGCTTTCGCCCATAACCCAGCGCAGCGCCTCGACCAGGTTCGACTTGCCGCAGCCGTTCGGCCCGACGATGCCGGTCAGACCGCGCTCGATGACGAACTCACCGGGTTCGACGAAGGACTTGAAACCGAGCAGGCGAAGGCGCGAGAACTTCATTCGCGCCACCCCACAAGCGGGTTCGGCAAAAGTGTTCCGCGGTTTTGCGATAAGAACCCGCGGCAAGACAAACGGGCACGTACGCCGAAGCGCAGCCGCTTCGGCGCTGCTGGAGCGTCAGAGCAGAGGGTCGATGATGGCCGACATTTCCTCAATCGACATCGCCCCTTTGTAGGTCTTTCCATTGATGAAGAAAGTTGGCGTCGAGTCGACCTTGAATTCATCGGCGCCACGCTTCTGGACCGATCTCACATCGTCCAGAAGTTTCTGGTCCGTCAAGCAGGCCTCGAAGGACTCCTGTGTAAAACCGGCAAGCTTGGAGATTTGTAGCAGCGCATCCTTGGTATTTGCGACGCCGACCCAGTTCGCCTGCTGCTTGAACAGCACGTCGACCATCGGGAAGTAATTGTCCTTGGCGCAGCGCGCCAGCATGAAACCGGCCTCGGCGCTGGGGTCGAACGGAAATTCGCGCAGGATGTAACGGGCCTTGCCGGTGTCGATATATTTGGTCTTCAGCTCCGGGAAGGTAGTTGCGGCGAAATGTGCACAATGCGGGCAGGTCATCGAGGCATACTCGACGATGGTGACCTTGGCGTCGTCCTTGCCGAGCTGCTTGTCGGGCAATGCGCCCGGCTTCAACAATTCCGCCATATCCACCGTGCCTTGTGCCTCGGGGGCCGGCTTGGCCGGCTTCGCAGGATCGGCGGGAGCCGCAGGCTTCGTATCCGCCGGCTTTGTATTCGCCGCCTTGGCTTCCTCGCCCGAGTCGCTGCATGCAGCGAGCAGAGCCACCGCCGGAATGGCGGCCAGCGAAGACAGGAGGTTTCTGCGAGACAACGAACGGATCATACGAATCACCTGACAATGGTTGGATTTTGCAACGCAAAGGCTAGAAAAGGCGAGAGTTGGCGCGAATTAAGGCATTGCCGTCCCCATTCCAATCGCCAAATTTAGGGGCGCTATCACGAAAGCGCGAGATCAGCGCGGCCATTTCACCAGGATTACCGCTTCCTTTCGCCAAGAATGCTGGCACCGAGCCGCTCCAGCGAGGCGCGCAAGCCCTCATCCTCGATCTGCCCGACGGTATCAGACAGTTTTGCCTTCTCGGCCGCGGTTAGTGGCCTGAAGCTTGGTTTGGCCCGTCCTTTGTCGCTCGTCACCGGCTTCTGCACGATCCTGATGCGGCCGATGGCGGTGAAACCGAGGAAGGCGTTGACCCGGTTGATGATCTCGCCGGTCTCGTGCTGCAAATGCAGCGCAGCCATGCCTTCACAGGCGATGACCAGCACCGCCGGCTCGAACGGGTCATCCTCATGCATGCGGCGCGGCCACTGGATCTTTTCAGGGCGCGAGTGGCTGGCGAGCCGAGGTCCGGCAATCTCTTCCCACGATTGGACGAGCCCGATCGAAATCCCGGCTCGCTTGCGCAGCACCGGATCGAGGATCTCTGTTGCGAGATCGCTCACCGGAACGGGATTGCCGAAGGGCCTTTTCCCTGCCATGTGCGTTCTCCAGTCAGCACCGTCACCGCGAACGTATTAAGGCCAGTCCTCGATCAATGGCACTGCACGACCAGACCCGCAAGGCCGTATCCACAGACAGTGGCAGAGCTGCATCCGGGGATAGCAGCAAAGCTGCATCCGGGGATAACGGTAGCGGCGAGATCAGGTCCCGCCTGCTTGGCTGGTACGATGCACATCACCGCGACCTGCCGTGGCGCATGCCGCCGCGCGTGCTGGCTGGTGGCGGAAAACCCGATCCCTACCGTGTCTGGCTCTCCGAGGTCATGCTGCAGCAGACGACAGTCGAAGCGGTAAAAGCCTATTTTCGCGCCTTTGTCGAAAGATGGCCGACGGTCGAGGCGCTGGCTGCGGCAGCAACCGAAGATGTCATGAAGGCCTGGGCCGGGCTTGGTTACTATTCCCGCGCGCGCAATCTCAAGGCCTGTGCCGATCTCGTCGCACTTGGTGGCGGCAGGTTTCCGGAGACCGAAGCCGGCCTCAAAGAGTTGCCGGGCATCGGCACCTACACGGCGGCTGCGATCGCGGCGATCGCCTTCGACCAGCGCGCCGCGGTCGTCGACGGCAATGTCGAGCGAGTGGTCTCACGGCTGTTTTCAGTCGCCACGCCGCTGAGCGAAGCCAAGGGCGAGATACGCGCTCTGGTCGGGCGCGTGGTTCCCAGGACAAGGCCGGGCGACTTCGCCCAGGCGATGATGGATCTCGGCGCGACGATCTGCACGCCGCGCCGGCCGCGCTGCATGCTGTGCCCGCTGCGCGAGGATTGCAGCGCGACAGCGTCCGGCGATCCCGAGCGTTTCCCAGTCCGGCTGCCGAAGGGCGAGAAACCATTGCGGCGCGGCGCTGCTTTTGTGGCGGTCAGGAGCGACGGCGCCATTCTTTTGCGCAAGCGCTCGGAAAAAGGCCTGCTCGGCGGCATGACCGAGGTGCCGACCACCGGCTGGACGGCGCGTGTCGACGGCGCCACCACGGATGCCGCGGCGCCCATGGCGGGCGACTGGCGGCGCGCCGGGCGGATCGCGCACGTCTTCACCCATTTCGCGCTCGAACTCGACGTCTTTCATGCCCATGTCAACGGTGATGCGCCGAGGGGGTATTTCTGGTCGCTGGTCCATGAAATTTCCGGGGAAGCGCTGCCGACTGTCATGAAAAAGGTAATCGAAGCGGCGATACCGGGCGCAATGAAGAAGCAGCACCCGCATTGAATGAGGACTAAAATGACTGAAATCCGCCACATCGTTTTCGACATCGGCAAGGTGCTGATCCACTACGACCCGGACATTCCGTTCAGCCGCCTCATTCCCGATGCCGAGGAGCGGAAGTGGTTCTTCGACAATGTCTGCACGCATGACTGGAACATCGAGCAGGATCGCGGCCGGACCTGGGAAGAGGCCGAGGCGCTGGCAATCGCGGCGCATCCCGATCACGCTGAAAACATTCGCAATTTCCGCCGCCATTGGCACGAAATGGCACCGCATGCCTATGATGACAGCGTTGCCCTGATGGAGCGCCTGATCGACACGGGCCACGACGTGACGCTGCTGACCAACTGGGCGGCCGACACGTTCAGCGAAGCCCGCGGCCGTTTTCCGTTTCTTGATCGTCCGCGCGGCATAACCGTGTCCGCCGAGATCGGCCTGATCAAGCCGGATCACAGAATCTACGACCACCATGTCGCGTCGTTTGGCCTCGATCCGGCGGCTTCGCTGTTCATCGACGATAGCCAGAAGAATGTCGACGGTGCCAAAGCGGCCGGCTGGCAAGCCGTGCTGTTCACCGGCGCCAAGACGCTCGAGGCGGATCTCGATCGGCTGGGAATCAAGGTGTGGTCTGAAGCCTGATCAGGCCCCTGCCCGCTCCATGCCGAGCCGTGCGATACGGCGAAGCTCATCGATCGGGGTCAGGCCACCGCTGCGCTCATAGTGCCAGAAGGTCCAGCCGTTGCAGGCGTCCAGTCCCTGCACTTCGGCGCCGATCTTGTGGATCGAGCCGGCGCTGTCGCCGATCGCCAGTGTGCCGTCGGCGCGCACCTTGGCCGCCCAGCGCTTCTTGGCGTCATAAAGCGTGGCGCCCGGCACCATCAGCCCGGTATCGATGAGGCTGACAAAGGCGATGCGCGGCTCGGCGCGCTTGCCCGAAAGCACTATCAGGTCGGCGCCGTCCAGCGGCTTGACCGAATCGATACGCTCATTGGCGGCGTCGATATAGGCCTGCTCGCGCTCGATGCCAACGAAGTGGCGGCCGAGCCGCTTGGCCACCGCGCCGGTGGTGCCGGAACCGAAGAAGGGATCGAGCACGATGTCGCCGGGCCTGGTCGAGGCCATCATGACGCGGGCGAGCAGTGCTTCCGGCTTCTGCGTCGGATGCAGCTTGTCGCCATTGTCGTTCTTCAGCCGCTCGCCACCAGTGCAGATCGGAAACAGCCAATCGGAGCGCATCTGGATATCGTCGTTCGATGCCTTCAGTGCCTCGTAGTTGAAGGTGTAACCCTTGCCCTTCTGGTCGCGCGAGGCCCAGATCATCGTCTCATGGGCGTTCTGGAAGCGGCGGCCGCGAAAATTCGGCATCGGGTTGGTCTTACGCCAGACAACGTCGTTGAGGATCCAGTAGCCGAGATCCTGCATCTTGGCGCCGACCCTGAAGATGTTGTGATAGGAACCGATGACCCAGATGGTGCCGTTTGGCTTCAGCACCCGCCGCGCCGCCAGCAGCCAGGCGCGGGTGAAGGCGTCGTAGGCCTCGAAACTCTCGAACTGGTCCCAGTCGTCATCGACAGCGTCGACCTTGGACTGGTCCGGCCGGTGCAGGTCGCCGTCGAGCTGCAGATTGTAGGGCGGGTCGGCAAAGATCACGTCGATGGACTTTTCCGGCAGCCGGTCGAGCGCGGCAACGCAGTCGCCCTTCAGGATCGTATCCAGCCACTCGGATTGCTGGGGAGCGTGGGAAAGCTCGTCGAGAAGACGCACGGCAGACATTGTTACACCCAAGGCACGCGTTACTGTTTACTGTCCGTTATGGTTACCGATCAGCGTAAATATTCGGTGAAGGTCGTGGGTCCGCAACCGCTGCAATTTGCGAAGCCCTGGCTGTTGGTGTATGTCGCGCCCGCCTGAGCCGTTTTGGACCATGTCCTGCTGGCCAATCCTTTCACCCCACGTTCCGGATCACCATGCCCCAGCCAGACCTTGTCATCTTCGATTGCGACGGCGTGCTCGTCGATTCCGAAATCATCGCCGCACGCGTCGAAGCCGAACTTTTGACCTCTGCGGGATACGAGATATCGGCCGAAGAGATTTTCGAAACCTATGCCGGGCTGACCTTCAAGGACATCATGATGCGGATCGAGGAAAAGTCGCGCATCCCCTTCCAGGCCTCGCTGATCGACCGTGCCGAAAGCCTGGTCGACCGCAGGCTGCGCAACGACGTGCGCGTCGTCGATGGGGCACGCGAGGCGGCTGCCGCGGTCACCGCTCCGCGCTGTGTCTGCTCGAATTCTCGCTCGGAGCGGATCGAATTCATGCTGGAGAAGGTGCAGCTGCTGCCGTTTTTTGCTGGCCGCATTTTTTCGGCGCTGGAAACACCGTCCGGCAAAACCAAGCCGGCGCCCGACGTGTTCCTGTTTGCCGCGGAAAAGCTCAAGGCAGATCCGGCGAACACCTTCGTCATCGAGGATTCCGTGCACGGCGTTACCGGCGCCAGGACGGCCGGCATGCGGGTGATCGGCTTCACCGGCGCGGCACACAGCTATCCCGGCCATGCCGATGCGCTGACCGAAGCCGGCGCCGAAACCGTCATCCGCCGCTGGGCGGAGCTGAAAAGCGTGATTGCAGCCCTGTCGGAATGGTCAGCGGACGCTTGAGGCGCGGTTCTCCGAGCAGATGCACGGCTTCGATGCTGGCCCGCCTAATTCGTCGCGACGGTCTTCTTCTTCCTCGGCTTGTCCGTCATGCCTTTCGGCGCGCTCTCGTCATATCCGGCAAAGGCCTGGTAATCCTGCGCAGTGGGCTCCGGGACGGCGACATTGGAGTCGGTGAAGACGAACTGCGTGGCCGTCGAAGGGTCGCTAACCTGGACCTGATACGAGTGAAGCTGCGAGTAAAGCACCTCGGTGCCGTGCATCACGGCGACACGGATCGGCATGGTGATGGTGCCGGGGGTGAACATCGGTCCCGGCACGACCTTGCCGGCGACTGCGATCTTCATCGCCAGCTGGCCATTGGCGCGGCTGCAATCGCGGGTCACATCGGTGATCGAGGCCTGATAGATGATCTTTGTCGGGTCGCGATCCGGATCGACGATGGCGCCGTTCGGCGCGGGCTGGGCCGCCGGGGTGGCCAGTGCATCCTGGGCGGCGTCGGCCTTTTTCCTGGGCTTCTGGCTGCCCTTGGCATAGGTGTTGAAGAAGGCTGTGCCATCGCGCAGCGTCACTTTCGGACAATAGGCCTGCAACTGGCTGGCAAGGACCTTGGGATCTGGCGGCGGTGGCGGTGTCGTGTCCTTCTTGCCGAAGCCGAGAATGCCATTGTCGCTTGATTGGCAGCCGGCGGCGGCAAGCATAAAGCCAGTGAGCGCCAGACCCGCGACAAAACGACCCTTGAATGAATGAAACGTCATGAACTGCTCTTCCCTCTCGCAAAGCCGGTGACGTATATCAACCGCGCGGCAAAAATGCGACTGAGGCAAGCATAGAAATTAACCACCTGGCCGCGAACAAAGACGCCCGGCAGCAATGGATATGCGACGATGCAATATGTGAGTACCCGCGGGGAAGCGCCCGTGCTGGGATTTTCCGACGCGGTACTGGCGGGACTGGGGCGCGACGGCGGACTTTACGTGCCGAGCAGCTGGCCGCAGTTTTCGGCGTCCGAGATCCGCGCCATGCGCGGCCTTGCCTATCCCGATCTTGCCATCCGGCTGCTGTCACCGTTTGTCGGCGGCGAGATCGCAATGCCGGTGTTCGAGCGTCTGGTGCGTGAAGCCTATGCGACCTTCCGCCACGAGGCCGTCTGCCCGCTGGTGCAGACCGGCTCGAACAGCTTCATCCTGGAGCTCTTCCACGGTCCGACGCTCGCCTTCAAGGACGTGGCGATGCAGCTTCTTGCCCGGCTGATGGACCATGTGCTGGCCGAACGCGACCAGCGCGCCAGCATCGTCGGCGCCACCTCCGGCGATACCGGCGGGGCTGCCATCGATGCCTTTGCCGGGCGCAACCGCACCGACATCTTCGTGCTTTTCCCGCACGGCCGCGTCTCGCCGGTGCAGCAGCGGCAGATGACGACATCCACCGCCGCCAACGTCCATGCGCTGGCGATCGAAGGCAATTTCGATGATTGCCAGGGTCTGGTGAAGGACATGTTCAACGATCACGGATTTCGCGACCAAGTGTCGCTGTCCGGCGTCAATTCGATCAACTGGGCCCGCATCATGGCCCAGATCGTCTATTATTTTTCGTCGGCGCTGTCGCTCGGCGCACCCGACCGGCCGGTTTCCTTCACCGTTCCGACCGGCAATTTCGGCGACATCTTTGCTGGTTACGCCGCCAAGAAGATGGGCCTGCCGATCGAGCGGCTGATCATTGCCACCAACGACAACGACATTTTGGCGCGCACGCTGGCGACCGGCGAATACCGCACGAAGGGCGTCTTGCCGACAACCTCGCCGTCAATGGACATCCAGGTGTCGTCGAATTTCGAACGCTTGCTGTTCGAGACGTCCGGCCGCGATGCGACGACCGTGCGGCGCTACATGAGCGGCCTCAAGCAATCCGGCGCCTTCACCATCGAGGCCGATGAAATCGCAAGGATCCGCTCAGAATTCGACGCCGGCCGCTCGACCATGGATGAAGTCGCCGCCACCATCCGCTCGACGCTCGCAGCCAGCGACTATCTGCTCGACCCGCACACGGCGGCGGCCATGCATGTCGCCGCCTCGAAGGCCGCCGATGCCGTACCGATGGTGGTGCTGGGCACTGCCCATCCGGCAAAGTTTCCGGCCGCCGTCGAGGCCGCCAGCGGCGTGTTGCCCGCCCTGCCCGCATGGCTAGGCGGGTTGATGACTTCCGAGGAAAAATACACGGTACTTCCATCCGACCTGAAAATGGTGGAAGATTATGTTAGCCACCACACGCGGGCGGCACGTTGAGGAGTACTAGCTATATGGGTGTTGAGGTAAGCCGTCTGTCGAACGGCCTGACAGTCGCCACCGAAACCCTTCCAAGCCTCGAATCCGTTGCTCTTGGTGCCTGGGTCAAGTCAGGCGCCCGAAACGAACGTGACGAAGAGCACGGAATGGCCCACCTGCTTGAGCACATGGCGTTCAAGGGAACCAAAAGGCGAACCGCCTTCGAGATCGCCTCGGAAATCGAGGATGTCGGCGGCGAGATCAACGCCGCCACCAGCGTCGAGACGACCTCTTACTATGCAAGGGTGCTGAGCGACGACGTGCCGCTGGCGGTCGACATCCTCTCCGATATCCTGCAGGAGTCCGAGTTCGACCCGCAGGAGCTGGAGCGCGAGCAGCATGTGATCCTGCAGGAGATCGGCGCTGCGCACGATACGCCTGACGATATCGTCTTCGACCGTTTCACCGAGACGGCCTTTCGCCACCAGACGATCGGCCGCTCCATCCTCGGCACGCCGGATACGGTCAAATCCTTCACCTCCAAGCAGCTGCACAATTTCATCGAACGGCAATACGGCGCCGAGCGCATGGTGATCGTCGCCGCCGGCGACATCAAGCATGACAATTTCGTGCGCGAGGTCGAAAAGCATCTCGGCGGCTTCCGCACCAAGGCGGAGAGCAACATTCCGCAATATGCGCAGTATGTCGGCGGCGATTTCCGCGAGGATCGCGACCTGATGGACGCGCAGATCGTGCTGGGATTCGAAGGCCGCGCCTACCATGTCCGCGATTTTTACGCCTCGCAGGTCCTGTCGATGATCCTTGGCGGCGGCATGTCGTCTCGTCTTTTCCAGGAGGTCCGCGAAAAGCGCGGGCTGTGCTATTCGGTCTATGCCTTCCACTGGGGCTTTTCCGACACCGGGATATTCGGCGTCCATGCCGCGACCGGGCAGAGCGACATCGCCGAACTTGTGCCGGTGATCATCGACGAGCTGCAGAAGGCCGGTGAGAGCATCAAGCAGGACGAACTCGACCGGGCACGCGCGCAGTACCGCGCCGGGCTGATCATGTCTGCTGAAAGCCCGGCCAGCCGTGCCTCGCAGATCGCCCGCCAACTGCTGCTGTTCGGCCGTCCGATCGCCAAGGAAGAGCTGATGGAGCGGTTGGCTGCACTGACGGTCGAGCGGCTGACGGACCTGTCGTCACGGCTGTTTTCGACCAGGCCGACGCTCACCGCCGTCGGTCCAGTGGGTACGTTAGCGCCCTACGAGGCGATCCTCGACTCGCTTTCGGGCACGCAGACCACGGCCCGAAAGCTCGCCGTCTAGATCAACCAAAGCGCCGTGTTCGCGCTCCCTTTCTTTCGCCGTGACCTGCCGGCATTGAAGGGCGACCGGGTCACGCTGCGCGTGCCGCTGACCAACGACTACCGCGAATGGTCGGCGCTGCGCGGGGAAAGCCGCGCCTTCCTGGAGCCCTGGGAGCCGCGCTGGACCCCTGACGAGCTCGACCGCACGGCATGGCGCCATCGCATCAGCCGCTACCGCGAGGACTACGCGCAGGGCACGGCGATCGCCTTTTTCATCTTCGAAAAAAGCAGCGGCAAGCTTGTCGGCGGTATAACGCTTGGCAACATCCGCCACGGCGTCGCGCAAAGCGGCCACATCGGCTACTGGATCGGCGAACGCTACAGCGGCCGCGGTCTGATGACCGACGCGGTCAAGGTGGTGACGCGATTTGCCTTCGATACGCTGCGGTTGCACCGGATCGAAGCTGCCTGTATTCCCGACAACGCCCGGTCGATCCGCGTGCTTGAAAAAGCCGGATTCCAGCGCGAAGGACTTCTGCGATCCTATCTCAGGATCAACGGCATCTGGCAGGATCACTACCTCTACGCCCGGATCGCGGACGATCCGCCGGGCGTTGGAACGAAGGACTGATTTTTGACTAATTTCCTGCGAATCGGGTGGCTGTTCGCTTTTGTCCTGGCGGCAATCGTCACGCTCTGCGCCGCGTCGTCCGCCTTCGCCGTCGAACCGATCAAGATCGCCCGCGACGATGTGGCGCTCGACCTTTCTGGCGCCGTCGAGATCTACCGGAACCAGGGCGAGAACTTCCAGGTGTCGACCGCACCTGGCCCCGACGGCATCGTGCGGCGCATCGAGGTCGAGGCCAATGACGCGCGCTCGACCGGCGACTGGGCGGTGTTCGCGCTTGCCAACACCACCGACCAACAGCTCGACAGGCTGATCGTCGCACCACATTTCCGGCTGGTGAACTCCGGCCTGTTCTGGCCCGATCTCGGCTCGACCCGCATCGCGGCGATCACGCCCAGCGAGGGCTTCGCGCTCGACCGCCAGACCAGCCCCGACGCCGACGTGTTCCGGGTGACGCTGAACCCCGGCACGGTGATCACCTTCATAGCCGAGCTCGCCTCGCCCAAACTGCCGCAGGTCTATCTGTGGGATCCCGAATCCTACAAGGATTCGGTCAACTCCTACACGCTGTTTCGCGGCATCGTCATCGGCATCGCCGGCCTGCTGGCGCTGTTCCTGACCATCCTTTTCGTCGTCAAGGGAACCTCCATGTTCCCGGCAACGGCAGCGCTCGCCTGGGCGGTGCTGGCCTATATCTGCGTCGATTTCGGCTTTCTCAACAAGATCATAGAGATATCGCCAGGCAATGAGCAGATGTGGCGGGCAGGAACCGAGGTGGCACTTGCAGCTACCTTCGTGGTGTTCCTGTTCGCCTATCTCAACCTCAATCGCTGGCACGGCCATTTCAGCTATGGCGCGCTGGTCTGGATCCTGGGGCTGGTGCTGATCGCCGGCGTCGCCATCATCGACCCGGCGGTTGCAGCCGGCATCGCCCGGCTGTCCTTTGCCGCCACTGCGCTGACCGGGCTCGGCCTGATCATCTTCCTCGGCATACGCGGCTACGACCGCGCCATCATGCTAGTGCCCAGTTGGGTGATGGTGCTTTTGTGGCTATGCGGGTCGTGGATGGCTATCACCGGCATGCTCGACAACGACATCGCCCAGCCGGCGCTGGGCGGCGGGCTTATCCTCATCATCCTGTTGATCGGCTTCACCGTCATGCAGCATGCCTTTGCCGGCGGCGCGCTGCATCAAGGCCTGTTCTCTGACCTCGAACGGCAGGCGCTGGCCGTTGCCGGATCGGGCGACACGGTGTGGGACTGGGACGTGTTGCGCGACCGCGTCGTCACCAGACCGGATGTCAGCCTGCAGCTCGGGCTTGCGCCCAACAGCCTCGGCGGGGCTGCCCGCAACTGGCTGCCGGTGCTGCATGCTGACGATCGCGATACGTTCCGCACCACGCTCGACGTGGTGCTTGAGCACCGGCGCGGCAGGGTCTCGCAGAATTTCCGACTGCGCGGGGCCGACGGGCACTATCACTGGTTCTCGCTGCGCGCGCGGCCGGTGATCGGCTCGGACGGCGAGGTCATCCGCTGCGTCGGCACCATGGTCGACGTGACGGAGCAGAAGAAGTCAGAGGAAAGATTGCTGCACGATGCGGTGCACGACAATCTGACCGGCCTGCCGAACCGCGAATTGTTCATGAACCGGCTGGAAGCGATCATCTCGATCGCCCGCACCGAAGACAAGGTGCGCCCGACCGTCTTCGTCATCGACATCGACCGCTTCAAGCAGGTCAATGACGGGCTCGGCATCTCGGCCGGCGACACCATCCTCTTGACCATTGCACGCCGGCTGCACCGCCTGCTGAAGCCGAAGGATTCGCTGTCGCGCTTTGCCGGCGACCAGTTCGCGCTGATGCTTCTGTCGGAGCAGGACCCGGCTCGTATCGCGGCAGTCGCCGATGCCATCAAGCATGCGATCAACAACCCGATCACCTTCGCCAAGCGCGAGATCGTGCTGACCGCTTCGATTGGGCTGATCACCTGGACCACGGCGCAGAGCTCGGCCGAGGACATGGTCAAGGACGCCGAGCTTGCCATGCACCAATCCAAACGATTCGGCGGTGACAGGATCGAGCCGTTCCGGCCCGCCTTCCGCACCGTCGGTACCGATCGACTGCAGTTCGAGTCCGACTTGCGTCGCGCCATCGAACGGCGCGAGTTCACGCTCGCCTACCAGCCGATCGTGCGGCTGGAGGACGGCAGCGTCGCCGGATTCGAGGCGCTGCTGCGCTGGGACCATCCGCGCCGTGGCATGATCCCGCCGGCGGATTTCATCCCGGTCGCCGAAAATTGCGGCCTGATCGTGCAGCTTGGCCTGTTCGCCATGCAGCAGGCCGCCGAAGACCTCGCAACTTGGCAAAAGCAGATCGGCGATGCGCCTTTGTCGGTTTCGGTCAATTTGTCGAGCCGCCAGCTTATCCGCCGCGATCTGGTCAGCGATGTTCGCTCGGTCATCGCGCGGGCCAATCTGAAGCCGCGCTGCTTCCGGCTGGAGCTCACCGAATCGCTGGTGATGGACAATCCCGAGCAGACATCGCATGTGCTGAACAAGCTGAAGCAGCTCGGCATCGGCCTGTCGCTGGACGATTTCGGCACCGGCTATTCATCGCTGGCCTATTTGACGCGTTTCCCGTTCGACACCATCAAGATCGACAAGAGTTTCGTCGACGATGCGACGCCGAAGCGCGCGGTGCTGCTCAAATCCATGGTCAACATGGCGCATGAACTCGGTCTCTCGGTGGTGGCCGAAGGCATCTCCGACGAAAGCGATGCCCTGGAACTGCGCCAGATGGGCTGCGAATACGTGCAGAGCTTCATGTTCGGCGCGCCGATGCCCGGCGATCACGTATTGAAGACGCTGAAGGAACAGTATCCGCTGACTCAGGCTTGATTTTGTGCATGTCGTCGTCCCAAAACCGCTACGCACTTTGGGCGACATGCATTACAGCGCCGCGCATCCTTTCGGACGCGCAAAGGACGCTGTAAAATTTTGATTCTGCGCATGATCCTTTCCGAAAATCGTTCCGATTTTCGGGGTTATGCGCTAGGCGTGACCTGCAGCTACGCTGAGATGCGCCAGATCGATGCCGATCGAGGCGAGGATGCGGTCGTATTTGCGCTCGATGTCGGTGTCGAACAGAAGCTCGGGAGTTGCCGGGCAGGTCAGCCAGCCGTTCTCGGCGATCTCGCTCTCCAGCTGGCCGGCGCCCCAGCCCGAATAGCCGAGCGCCATCAGCGCGTGCCGGGGCCCGCGCCCCGACGAAATGGCGCGCAATATGTCGACGGTCGCGGTCAGGCAGATGTCGTCGGAAACGCTCAGCGACGATTCCACTCGGTAGTCGCCCGAATGCAGGACAAAGCCGCGGCTGCGATCCACCGGCCCGCCATTGCGCACGACGAAATCGCGGGTCTGCGCCGGCAGGCGGATCGCCTCCTGCTCGTTCATGATGCCGAGTTGCACAAGCAGGTCCGGAAACAGCATCTGCTGCGTCTGGTTGATGATGATGCCCATCGCGCCTTCGTCGCTATGCGCGCAAACGTAGATGACGGAGCGCGTGAAGCGGTCGTCCTTCATGCCGGGCATGGCAATCAGGAACTGGTCGTCGAGAAAGCCGCGTCTGGCAGCCGTCTTCTTGTGGCGCAGCAAGTCCATGACAGGGAGCCTAACGCGTTTCCAAGGCGTCGAAAAGATGCGCTATGTTTGATTTGACCAAGGTTACAGCCCGAAAGTCACGCAAATATGATACCAGCGACGCCATGAAATCATTGCACAGCCATGAACTGACGATCAAATCACCGTCATGCAAAGCTTGAAAATCCTGCTGCTCGGCGCCGCTGTTGGATTGGGACCATGCCTTCCCGCCGCAGCCTCCTCCTCGGTCTGGTACAACAGCGAAGGTGGCAAGGTGCGGCTTGTGACCAGCGGTAAGCCCGACGAGGCCGGACGCCTCCACGGCGTCCTCGACATTGCACTCAAGCCCGGCTGGAAGACCTATTGGCGCGACCCGGGCGACGCCGGCGTGCCGCCGCAGCTCGATATCTCGGCCAGCACCAACATCTCCGATGCGACGTTTTCGTTTCCGGCGCCGCAACGCCACGATGACGGCTACAGCAAATGGGCCGGTTACGACCATCCGGTTTCGCTGCCGGTGACATTTACGCTGTCGGATCCGGGAGAGCCGGCCGTCATCGACGCCAATATTTTCCTCGGCATCTGCGAGACGATCTGCATCCCGGTGCAGACCAGGCTGACCCTGGATCCCGGCTCCGATCCGGACAATGCCAAGGACGTAGCACTGGTGAAGGCGGCGCTTGCGACCCTGCCCGCTCCCGCAAAGCCAGATTTCGGCATCAATGTCCTGCCCGGCGACCATGAGACACTGGTTGTCGAGGCAAGCTTTCCGGGCAATCCGGAGGCGGCGGATTTCTTCGTTGCCGGCGAACGGGACTACATGTTCGGCGCCCCGGTTCGCAGCGAAAAGGACGGCAAGCTGGTCTTTACGGTGCCGATCCTCGACCGGCCGTCGACAACGCCGACGGATGGCGGGCTGTATTACACGCTGACAAGTGCCGAAGGCGCGGTCGAAGGCCTGCTGCCTTTCCCTTGATGCCCTAGCAAAGGATGTTCAGGTCGAACATCCTTTTGCTCCAGGCGTCTCGGCGGGTTGCGGGAGCTGTCCCGGTTCGCTATCGCAAGGATACTTCCTGCCATTCTTTCAAAGAGAGGAACTTCATGACGATTTCCGTTGGCGACAAACTGCCCGATGCGACCTTCAAGACGATGACCGCCGACGGCGCAAAGGCGATCACGACGGCTGAGATCTTCTCGGGAAAGAAGGTCGTGCTGTTCGGCGTTCCCGGCGCTTTCACGCCGACCTGCAGCAACAACCATCTGCCCAGCTATCTCGAGAACCACGACGCCATCCTGGCGCGCGGCGTCGACACCATCGCCGTCGTCTCGGTCAACGATGTTCACGTCATGGGAGCGTGGGCCCGCTTCACCGGTGGTGAGGGCAAGATGCTCTACCTTGCCGATGGCAATGGCGATTTCGCCAAGTCGATCGGCCTCGATGCCGACTTCTCCAGCGGTGGTATGGGGCTGCGTTCGAAGCGCTTTTCGATGATCGTCGACGACGGCAAGGTGACCGCGCTCAACGTCGAGACCAAGCCCGGCGTCGACGAGTCCGGCGCCGCCCACATTCTGGGACAGCTTTAGATTTTGGCGATGCCGGCGCGGCGGGCCAAGGATGTTGTATTCCTCTGACCTGACATGACATGTTTGCATCGGCTCTGCAGGGCTGCTCTCTTTCTGGACCTCTATGATGTTTGACATTTTATGGCGCAGTGTGGTGATCGGCATCGGCGCCACGGTGCTGATGGATGTCTGGGCGATTTTCCTGAACGCGGCATTTGCCCAGCCGCGGTCGAATTGGGGACTGGTCGGCCGCTGGGTCTGGCATCTCAGGAACAAGATCTTTCATGAAGACATCGGCGAGGCCACGCCTTACGCACATGAAACGGCCCTGGGCTGGGCCTTCCACTATCTCGTCGGCATCGTCTACGGCATCATCCTGGTAGCACTGGCGGGAACGGCGTGGCTGGCCGCGCCGACCTTCCTGCCGGCCTTCATCCTCGGCATGGTGACCGTCGGCGCCGGCTGGTTTCTGCTGGCGCCCGGCATGGGGGCCGGCTGGGCAGCATCAAAGCGCCCCAATCCCATGCAGATCCGCGCCCTCAACCTCATATCGCATACGGTGTTCGCGCTCGGACTTTTCGGCACAGCCTTGCTGATCCGCTGAATACCGTGGAGCCCGGTCAATAGCTCTGGGTCGAACGCCGGACGGCTTTTGACGCCGGCTTTCTGGCCTGAGCCTGAGCGCCTTCCTCCGCAGCAGCAGCGGGCACCGGCCTTGCCAGCTTGTTCTTGAACGGCGCCATGCCCAGCCGCGCCAGTTCGTCGGCGCGCTCGTTTTCCGGGTGGCCGGCATGGCCCTTGACCCAGTGCCAGGTGACCTGATGGCGATTGCGGGCCTCGTCGAGCGCCTGCCACATCTCGGCATTCTTCACCGGCTGCTTGGCGGCGGTCTTCCAGCCATTGCGCTTCCAGCCGTCGATCCAGCCGAAAATGCCGTCCTTGACGTAGTTGCTGTCGGTATAAAGATCGACCGCGCAGGGCTCCTTGAGCGCATTGAGCGCCGAGATGGCGGCCAGCAGTTCCATGCGGTTGTTGGTGGTATGGGCCTCGCCTCCCGACAACTCCTTGATGACGTCGTTGAAGCGCAGCACCGCGCCCCAGCCGCCGGGCCCGGGATTGCCCGAACAGGCGCCATCAGTAAAGATTTCAACACGCTTGGTCATGTCAGCCCGTATTCCGAAGGAGATCTGATCGCCCGATGGAAGCGCATCCTGCGGATGTATTCGGTCGGGTCGCGTTTCATGACCAGCCCACCGTCGGGAATGGTCAACCAGTCATAGAGCCGGGTCAGCATGAAGCGCAGCGCCGAACCGCGCGCCAGCATCGGCAGCGCTGCCTTCTCGTCACCGCTCAAGGGCCGCACGCCCTGATAGCCGGCAAGCAGCGCTGTGCCCTTGGTCAGGTTGAAGGAGAAATCCTTCTCGAAGCACCAGGCGTTGAGGCAAGTGGCGACATCATAGGCGTAAAGATCGTTGCAGGCGAAATAGAAGTCGATCAGCCCGGATAGTTTTTCGCCGAGGAAGAAGACATTGTCCGGGAAAAGATCGGCATGGATGATGCCTTGTGGCAGGTCTTTCGGCCAGTTCCGCTCGAAATCGGCGAAATCGGCGTCGACCTCGGCCGCCAGTCCTGGCTCGACCTCGTCGGCGCGGGCGTGCGACGCGTCCCAAAGCTTGCGCCAGCCATCGATGGCGAGGGCGTTCGGACGCGTCATCGGAAAGTCCTGGCCGGCAAGATGCAGTGCCGCCAGCGCCTTGCCGACCTCACCGCAATGCGCTGCCGTCGGCCGCCGCAGCGAAAGGCCTTCGAGGAAGGTGATGATGACCGCCGGCCGGCCGGCCAGCGTGCCGATGACGCCGCCATCATGCGCGGTCACTGGAAGCGGGCAGGAAATGCCCTTCCTCGCGAGATGGCCCATGAGGCCGAGGAAGAACGGCAGGTCCGCCTTGTCGACGCGCTTTTCATAGAGCGTCAGTATGTAGGCGCCACTGGTGGTGTGCAGCAGAAAGTTCGAGTTCTCGGTGCCTTCGGCGATGCCCTTGTAGGACAGGAGATCGCCGACTGGGTAGGCCTTCAGGAACGCGCCGAGTTCGCCTTCATTGACGTCGGTGTAGACCGCCATGCGCGTTACGCGGCCCCGTTGACGAAGGCCATGTCGGCCGCCGTCAGTTCGACATCGCGCAGAACCCGCATGACCGGAAAATCCTCCGTTTCCGTCGCCGTGACCGCCAACTCGATCGTCACGTCGAAGCGCTGCCGGAACGCATCGACGATCTCGTCGACGATGATTTCCGGCGCCGACGCGCCCGCCGACAGGCCGAGCGTCGAGATGCCGGCGATATCATTCCATGGAATCTCGGAGGCGCGCTGTACGAGAAGCGACATCGAGGCGCCGGCGCGTTCCGCCACTTCGACAAGACGCCGCGAGTTGGAGGAATTGGGGGCGCCGACGACCAGGAAGAGATCAGCGCCCGCGGCGGTCTCCTTGACCGCTTCCTGGCGATTGGTGGTGGCATAGCAGATCGATTCGGCGGCCGGCGCATGCAATTCGGGGAAACGATCCTGCAAAGCGCGGATGATGCCGGCGGTATCCTCGACCGACAGCGTCGTCTGGGTGACGAAGCCGAGCGCTGCCGGGTCGGCGGGCACAAAGGTCGCGGCATCGGCTTCGGTCTCGATCAGCGTGACCGCGCCGTCCGGCAGTTGGCCCATCGTACCGATGACTTCCGGATGGCCGGCATGGCCGATCAAAAGCACATGACGGCCGAGCCGCTGATGGCGCATCGCCTGCTTGTGGACCTTCGAGACCAGCGGACAGGTGGCATCGAGATAAAAGAGATTGCGCGCCTGAGCATCCGCGGGCACCGATTTCGGCACGCCATGCGCCGAAAAGACGACCGGGCTCTGGCGGTGCTCAGCCGGGATCTCGGACAGTTCCTCGATGAACACCGCGCCGAGGCTCTGCAGCCCTTCGACGACATAGCGGTTGTGCACGATCTCGTGGCGGACATAGACCGGCGCGCCGTATTTCTTCAACGCCAGCACGACGATCTGGATGGCGCGGTCGACGCCGGCGCAGAAGCCGCGCGGCTGGCAGAGCCGTATCATCAGTGGTGGCTTCGTGGTCGTATGAAGCATGATTCCGAGCCGGTTGATCAAAGCCGAAATGAGGTGCGCACACCTGCCATGTCAAGGGCGGTGGTGGCGATCATGCCTGTTTCGCCGGCCGGCGAAGCCTGAAGACCAAAACGCCGGCAAGTGCTGCGGCAAGGCCGTACCAGGTTATCGCATATTGCAAATGGCTGTTCGGCAGGTCGATGACGGTGACGCCGCCGACCGGCAAACCGCCGGGGTTCGGCGCGGCATTTACGTCGATGAAGAACGGCACCAGGCCGGCGCCGGCCGGCAGGCCGGCGCTCGTCGCCATCGCGTCGCGGTCCTTCCAGTAGAAGATGTTCTTTTGCGCATCATTGTCGGGAAGCATCATCGAGGGCTTCGCCGGCAGCGGATTGCGGGCGAGCCCGGTCACCGTCACCTTGCCCGCCACCTGCCCCTGAGGACGCCTGGCAGCGTCCTTGAGGTCGTAGGGTACGAAGCCGCGGTTAATGAGAACAAAGCGGCCGTCGTCCAGCTGCAGCGGCGTGAAGACATCGAAGCCGGAGGCGCCTTCCCAGGTGGCGAAGAAATGCCGCTCGCCACGGTGCAGGAACGTGCCGGTCACCGTCACAGGCGTGTAGTCAACGTCGCCGGTGGACGTGAACTCTCTTTCGACATCGGCCAGCGGCCGCGGCGCGGAATGCGTGCGCTGGTCGATGGTCTGGAGGAGGCCTTCCTTCCAGTAAAGGCGCTGGACCTGCCAGGTGCCGAGCCCCAGCAGGACGAAGAACAGCACAAGGCCGAGGCCGAGCATCAATGCCGTCTTCGGCCGCGAACGGCCTGCAACCAAACCGGATGCCTCGCTCATTCGCCGCTGTCCAGCCTGCCCTCGGCCGCCTTGTTGCGGTATTGCAGCGTCAAAAGCACGCCCTTGATCAGCCTCAGTGCGGTCAGGCACAGCACCAGTGTCAGTGGTATCCACAGCACCAGATGCAGCCAAAGCGGCGGGTTCAGCGTCACCTCCATCCACAATGCCAGCCCGACAACGATGAAGCCGATGATGAGGATGACGAACACTGCAGGTCCATCGCCTGCATCGGCGAAGGAATAGTCGAGGCCGCAATTGGTGCAGCGGTTGCCGACGCTGAGAAATCCCGAAAACAGCCGTCCCTCGCCGCAGCGCGGGCAGCGCCCGTGCAGGCCGGCCGAAATCGGATCGATGGGTGGCCAGATCGCCTTGTCGTCGCTCATGCAACCATTTCCCTTGAAGCATGATCTTGCCCGAAAACCGGATCCCACTTTTCGGGATCATGCTTCGGAACCTTAGAACCATTGACCGCAAAAGATAAGGCGGCCACGTCGCCGCAGCCGCCTCATCGCTTTCCTCGGATTGACGTCAGTGCGGTTCGATCATCGCGCCGCTCGATGCCCAAACATAGATCGACGTGAACAGGAACAGCCAGACCACGTCGACGAAGTGCCAGTACCAGGCCGCCGCCTCGAAGCCGAAATGCTGCTTGGGCGTGAAATCACCCTTCATGGCGCGGACCAGGCAGACCAGCAGGAAGATGGTGCCGATGATGACATGGAAACCATGGAAGCCGGTCGCCATGAAGAAGGTTGCGCCGTAGATGGAATCCTTGAAGCCGAACGGCGCGTGCATGTACTCGTAGGCCTGCACCATGGTGAACAGCATGCCGAGGGCGACGGTCAGCACCAGGCCGTTGACCAGCCCCTTGCGGTCGCCGTGGATGAGCGAGTGGTGTGCCCAGGTGACCGTCGTGCCCGACAGAAGCAGGATAATGGTATTGTAGAGCGGCAGGTGGAAAGGATCGAGAACCTCGAGGCCCTTCGGCGGCCAGACGCCGCCGGTAAAGGCGGTGCGGGCGTATTGCTGCGCCTCGCCGGGAAACAGGCTGGCGTCGAAGAAGGCCCAGAACCACGCGACGAAGAACATCACCTCGGAGGCGATGAACATAATCATGCCGTAGCGCAGATGCAGCGACACGACGCGGGTATGGTGGCCCTCATGTGCTTCCTTGATGGTATCCGACCACCAGGCATACATCGTGTAGAGGACGATCAGCAGGCCAATGAAGAACAGCCACGGATTGGCGACGTTGAAACCGAAGATCGGGACGTTGCCGGCCTTTAGATATTGCATTAGGCAGACGCCGCCGATCGCGGTCACCAGCGCCCCTACAGAGCCCAGGAAAGGCCAAGGGCTCGGGTCGACGAGATGGTAGTCATGTTGTGGTTTTGCGTGCGCGTCTGCCATATCAACCCCCGAGGCTTCCTTCGGTATGTGAAACTTTGTTGCTCTTGCCTTTGACCGGCCCTGACGACGCGACCGGCTTGTTGTTCTCGACCGGGAACATCGTGTAGGACAGCGTGATCGTCTTCAGGTCCTTCAGTTCCGGCACGTTGACGATGTCGGGATCCACATAGAACACGACCGGCATGTCCAGCGTCTCGCCGGGCTTCAGCGTGGTGTCGGTGAAGCAGAAGCACTCGACCTTGTTGAAGTATGGGCCGGCCATCTCCGGTTGCACGTTGAAGGTCGCGCGGCCGGTGATGGCGCGGTCGAACTTGTTGGTCGCGCTGTAATGCGCCTGCGCTGTCTCGCCGATCTTGATGGTGATCGAGCGCGCGGCCGGCTGGAACTGCCAGGGGACGCCGGCGGTGTTGGCATCGAAGCGAATGGTGATGTCGCGGTCGAGCACGCGGTCGGCATATTGCTGCGTCGCGCGCTTCACCGTGCCGCCATAGCCGGTGGCCTGGCAGAACATCGTGTAGAGCGGCACCGCGGCGTAGGCCATGCCGATCATGCCGCCGAAAAAGGCAATGCAGACGCCAGCGACGATGCGGTTGGTGTTCTTCTTGGTGGGATCGGTGACTGTCACGCGGTTCATCGTCGGCCTCACATCGCCCCGGGGAGGTTGTGACCGAATTTCACGATGGTGGCGACATAGAAGATGGCAACAAGCACCGCCAGCGCCACTCCGATAGCGACCGAACGATTGCGCCGTGCCTTCTGCTGGCGTTCCGTCAGCGTTACCAGTTCAAGCTTCTTGTCGGCCACGATCATGCTCCCCCCATGGCGAGCGCGCGACCGACGACGCAGTCGCCGAGGTAGGCGGCGAAGATGGCGAAGAGGTAGAGCAGCGAATAGCCGAACAAGGCCTTGGCCGGCTGCATGGCACGGTCGTCATCCGCCATCCGCAGCACCTTCCACGCATACCAGACGAAGCCGGTGCCGAGCAGCAGCGCGACCACACCATAGGCTGGCGTGGTGAAGCCAAGCGCCCACGGCAGCACACCGACCGGCGCAAGGATCAGCGCATAGGAAAAGATCTGGCGCCTGGTCGAAGCCTGGCCGGCGACATTCGGCATCATCGGGATGCCGGCCCTGGCATAGTCGTCGGACTTGAACAGCGCGAGCGCCCAGAAATGCGGCGGCGTCCACAGGAAGATGATCAGGAACAGCACAAGGCTTTCCAGGCTGACCGATCCGGTCACCGCCGCCCAGCCGATGACAGGAGGGATGGCGCCGGCGGCGCCGCCGATGACGATGTTCTGCGGCGTCCAGCGCTTCAGCCACATCGTATAGACGACGGCATAGAAGAAGATGGTGAAGGCGAGAAGCGCCGCCGACAGCCAATTGACGAGGACGCCGAGCGTCATCACCGACAGCACCGACAGCACCAGGCCGAAGCTCAGCGCCTCGCCCGGCAGGATGCGGCCGGCGGGCACCGGGCGGCTTGCGGTTCTGGTCATCACCGCATCGATGTCGGCGTCATACCACATGTTGAGCGCGCCGGAGGCGCCAGCACCTATGGCAATAGCCAGGACGGCGATCACCGCCAGCAGCGGATTGATAGTCACCGGCGCCGCCACCAGGCCGACAAAGGCGGTGAACACCACCAGCGACATGACGCGCGGCTTCAGCAGGGCGAAGAAATCGCCCGCCGTGGCTTCCGACATGCGAAAGCGCGGCTCGTCAATCAATGTGTTGTCGGCAAGGGCCATGCGTACTTCAAGTCCATCATTCCGTTGGCCGAAACCGCCGGACGGCCGGCGGCTTCGTATTCGTGCGGGCAGCCGCCTATTTGATCTTCGGCAGCTTTTCCCACTGGTGGAAGGGCGGCGGCGAAGGCAGTTGCCATTCGAGCGTCGTCGCTCCCTCGCCCCATGGATTGGCGCCAGCCACCCGCTTCTTCTGGAAGGCTTCGAACACGCCGTAGAGGAAAATCACGACGCCGATGGCCGAAATATACGAACCATAGGACGACACCATGTTCCAGCCGGCAAAGGCATCGGGGTAGTCGATGTAGCGGCGCGGCATGCCGGAGAGGCCAAGGAAATGCTGCGGGAAGAAGACGAGGTTGACGCCGACGAAGGTGACCCAGAAGTGGGTGTTAGCGATCACCGGCGAGTACATGTAGCCGGTCATCTTCGGGAACCAGTAGTACCAGCCGGCGAAGATGGCGAAGACCGCGCCCAGCGACAGCACGTAGTGGAAGTGCGCCACCACGAAATAGGTGTCGTGCAGCGGGCGGTCGAGACCGGCATTGGCGAGTTGCACGCCGGTGACGCCGCCGACGGTGAACAGGAAGATGAAGCCGATCGCCCACAGCATCGGGGTCTTCAGCGAAATCGACCCGCCCCACATGGTGGCGATCCAGGAGAAGATCTTCACGCCCGTCGGCACCGCGATGACCATGGTGGCGAAGACGAAATAGCGCTGCGTGTCGAGCGACAGGCCGGTCGTGTACATGTGGTGCGCCCAGACGATGAAGCCTACCGCGCCGATGGCAACCATCGCATAGGCCATGCCGAGATAGCCGAACACGGGCTTCTTCGAGAAGGTCGAGACGATGTGGCTGATGATGCCGAAGCCCGGCAGGATCAGGATGTAGACTTCCGGATGGCCGAAGAACCAGAACAGATGCTGGAACAGGATCGGATCACCGCCGCCGTCCGGCGTGAAGAAGGTGGTGCCGAAATTGCGGTCGGTCAAAAGCATGGTGATGCCGCCGGCCAGAACCGGCAGCGACAGGAGCAGCAGGAAGGCGGTGATCAGCACCGACCAGGCAAACAGCGGCATCTTGTGCATGGTCATGCCGGGCGCGCGCATGTTGAAGATGGTGGTGATGAAGTTGATGGCGCCGAGGATCGAGGACGCGCCGGCGATGTGGACCGAAAGGATCGCCATATCCATAGCCGGTCCGGGCTGGCCCGAGGTCGATAGCGGCGGATAGAGCGTCCAGCCGCCGCCGACACCGTAGGCGCCGGGCGCGCTCGGCATGAAGGCTGAGGCGATCAGCAGGATGAAGGCCGGAGGCAGCAGCCAGAACGAGACGTTGTTCATGCGCGGGAAGGCCATGTCCGGCGCGCCGATCATGATCGGCACCATCCAATTGGCAAAGCCGCCGATCAGCGCCGGCATGACCATGAAGAAGATCATGATCAGCGCATGCGCGGTGGTGAAGGCGTTGTACATGCTCTTGCCGCCGTCGAGCGCGGCATCGGCGTTCATGCCGTAGACCATCTGCGCCAGCCCGGTGAATATCTGGATGCCCGGCTCCTGCAATTCCATGCGCATAACCACCGAAAGGGCACCGCCGATGCAGCCTGCGATGATCGCGAAGATCAGATAGAGCGTGCCGATGTCCTTGTGGTTGGTCGAATACACCCACCGGACCCAGCCGTGATATGGCTTGTGGTCATGAGCCTCGTGAGCTGCAGCGTCTGCCATGTTCGCTCCGTTCCCTGATCTTTGTTGGCCGCGGCATCAGTTGCCGGCGGCCGCTACCTTGTTTGTGCCGTCGACCTCGGCCATCAGCGCTTTGTTGGCGCCGGGGAGGTCGTTCTTGGCTGCCGCCGCCCAGGCCTTGTACTGTGCGTCGGAGACGACGCGGATCGCGATCGGCATGAAGGCGTGGTCCTTGCCGCACAACTCCGAGCACTGGCCGTAATAGAGGCCTTCCTTCTCGGCCTTGAACCAGACCTCGTTGATGCGGCCCGGGACCGCATCGGTCTTGATGCCGAAGGACGGCATGGCAAAGGCGTGGATCACGTCGGTCGCCGTTACCAGCACGCGGGTCATGGTGTTGACCGGCACCACCATCTCGTTGTCGACGGCAAGCAGGCGCGGATAGACGGCGCGATCTTCCTTGCCGGCTGCTGCGCGGTCAGAATCCGGCAGGATCGCCGAATTGAAGGAAAGCGTGTCGCCGGTCTGGTACTCGTAGTCCCAGTTCCACTGGTTGCCGGTCGCCTTGATGGTCAGCTTGGCCTCTTCCGGCGGCGTGTATTGCGAGGTCAGCAGCTGGAACGAGGGAATGGCGAGACAGAGCAGGATGACGACCGGTCCAACGGTCCAGATCACCTCGATCAGCGTGTTGTGGCTGGTGCGCGACGGGGTCGGGTTGACGCTGGCGCGGAATTTCCAGATGCAATAGGCGAGAAGGACCAGCACCAAAAGCGTGATCGGCACGACGAACCACAGCGTGTATTGCTCGAACCACGTGATCTGCCGCATGATGTCGGTCGCGGCAGGCTGGAAGTTTATCTCCCAGGGCGCCGGCTGGGCTGCATGGGCGGATCCACCAGCGAAGACTGTAGCGGCGGCCCCTGCTAGAAAATTGGCGCTTGCTAGGAATTTTCTCATCGCCCTCATCATCTCCCAGTTCCTCGCGATCGAACCGCAAGAATATCGAACCAAGCCGGGACGGGAATCCCGGACAGTCCCGAGGCTGGTTCAAACCATACTCTATTTGCCTCCGCAAGAAAGGAGCGGAGGAAACCGTGCGGCATTTTTGCGCGCAGGCGTCGTTGCGGCTTTTGCGGTGAGCGCGTCCTTGAGGATCATCGCAGTCCGGGCGACGGCTCTATCGCAGCCGAATGCGTGGCGCAATGCGCCGAGCGGTCGCAATTCGGGCGAATTTGACACGGAAAAGCGCATTATCGCCGCCGTCGGGGCAGACCGGCGACGGTCTCGTCCTTTACTTGGCTTTGGCGCGGCTTAAAGTGCCGTGATTCGCAATGGAGCCGTCATGAACTCTTGGCTTTCGAGACCCTTGGCGAAGGTCATCTTTCTGGCCGCCGTATTTGGTGTCGGCTTGTCTGGCATCGGCCTGTCCAACGCCGGGCAGCCAAGCGGCACGGTCAAGTCGACGCATGGGGCGTGGTCGATCATCTGCGATACGCCGGCCGGCGCCACGTCCGAACAATGCGTGATGATGCAGAATGTCGTCGCCGAGGACCGTCCCGAGATGGGTCTTTCCGTCGTCGTGCTGCGCACCGCCGACAACAAGGCCGAGATCCTGCGCGTGCTGGCGCCGCTCGGCGTGCTGCTGCCCAACGGGCTTGGCCTCAACGTCGACGGCAAGGACATCGGCCGCGCCTATTTCGTGCGCTGCTTCCAGGACGGCTGCTACGCCGAGGTCATTCTCGAAAAGCCGCTGCTCGACACGCTGAAGACCGGAACGTCGGCCACCTTCATCGTCTTCCAGACGCCGGAAGAAGGCATCGGCATTCCCGTCGACCTCAAGGGCTTTGCTGACGGTTTCGCCGCCCTGCCCTGAAACCGCGTCCAAACCCCAAATCCTTTCCAACGAAAACGGTTGTTGATCGGCCCTCCGGTGATGACAATTGTCATTGCCGATTGTCTGGGCGCGGCTTCGCGCCTACATCGTCAGGGACAATCACCTTTGCCACGGACGGACCCGCTATGAACAGCCTGATCGGCCAATTCGACATTTCCGACGATCGCATCAAGCAGATCGTCGCCGAGACCATCAACGGCGCCGACGACGGCGAATTGTTCCTCGAATACAGCGAGAGCGAGGCGCTGATGTTCGACAATGGCCGGCTGAAGACCGCCAACTTCAACACCGACCAGGGCTTTGGGCTGCGCGCCGTCGCCGGCGAGGCCAGCGGCTACGCGCATTCCAGCGATCTTTCCGAAGCATCGCTGCTGCGTGCGGCCGATGCCGTCTCGACGGTCAAGGGCGGTTACTCCGGCACGCTTGCCGCGGCGCCCGCCCGCACCAACCGCTATCTCTATGGCGACGAAAACCCCATCCCCTCGCCCTCCTTCGAGACCAAGGCCAAGCTGCTTCAGGAAATCGACGCCTGGCTGCGCGCCAGGGACCCGCGCGTGCGCCAGGTGACAGCCTCGCTCGCCGCCTCCTGGCAGCATGTCGAGATCGTGCGCGCCGACGGCCAGGTGGTGCGCGACATCCGCCCGCTGGTTCGTCTCAACGTCCAGGTGGTGGTCGGCAATGGTGATCGCCAGGAGAGCGGCTCCTACGGCATGGGCGGACGCAAGGGTTTTGGCGAATTCCTGGTAGAGGAGAGCTGGAAGCATGCGGCCGAGGAGGCGCTGCGGCAGGCACTGGTCAACCTCGAGGCCATTCCGGCGCCCGCCGGCACCTTCGACATCGTGCTGTCCAGCGGCTGGCCGGGCGTCATGCTGCACGAAGCGGTCGGCCATGGGCTGGAAGGCGACTTCAACCGCAAGAAGACCTCTGCCTTCGCCGGCCTGATGGGCCAGCAAGTGGCGGCGAAGGGAGTCACCGTCGTCGACGACGGCACCATGACCGAGCGGCGCGGCTCGCTGACGGTCGACGACGAAGGCACGCCTTCGGCCCGCAACGTGCTGATCGACGACGGCAAGCTGGTCGGCTACATGCAGGATCGCCAGAACGCCCGGCTGATGGGCATGAAGGCTACCGGCAACGGGCGGCGCGAAGGCTACGCGCACCAGCCGATGCCGCGCATGACCAACACCTATATGACATCAGGCGACATGGAGCCGGACGAGATCATCGCCTCGGTCAAGAACGGCATCTATGCCGTTTCCTTCGGCGGCGGCCAGGTCGACATCACCTCGGGAAAATTCGTGTTCGGCTGCACCGAGGCCTACATGATCGAGAACGGCAAGGTGACGCAGCCGATCAAGGGCGCCATGCTGATCGGCAACGGGCCGGACGCCTTGCATCGCGTTTCGATGATCGGCAACGACATGAAGCTCGACACCGGCATCGGCATGTGCGGCAAGGCCGGACAGGGTGTGCCTGTCGGCGTCGGCCAGCCGCATCTCAGGATGAACCAGATGACGGTCGGCGGCACCAGGGTTTGATAAGAGCGGATACCTCGCTTCATAGTCTTGAACTCGGCGCGGTCTCCATCTATCTTACGTTTGTCTTACATCAAGGGGACAAGCAGTGATGGCTGCCCCAGGAAAACTCATAACTACCGTCTCGACCAAGGGACAGGTCATCCTGCCTAGCGCGATCCGCAAACGCAGGGGATGGGACGCAGGCACGCGCCTTCTGGTCGAGGATACCCCGGAGGGCGTGCTGCTGAAGCCAGCGCCGGTCTTCGCCGAGACACGGCCAGAAGAGGTGTTTGGGTCCCTGCCCCATAAAGGCAGGCCCAAGACGCTGGAAGAAATGGATGCCGGTGTGCTCGCCGAAGCACGGCGTCGCCATGCTCGCGATTGATACCGACCTGATCGTCCGCTACCTGACGGGCGATCCCCCAATGCAGTCTCCCCGCGCCCGGGCGCTGATCGATGGCCAGCTGGTCTTTGTCGCCGTCACGGTGATCCTAGAGGTCGAATGGGTGTTGCGTAGCACCTATGATTACGCGCCGCTCGAAATAGCCCGTACGCTGCGGGCGTTTGGTGGACTCCCCACAGTGGAGGTGGAGGACGCAGCGATCGTGTCGTCCGCGCTCGACCTCGCGGAGAAAGGGATGGATTTCGCCGATGCGCTGCATCTGGGCAAGTCCGCCCACTGTGAGGGCTTCGCGACCTTTGACCGTAAGTTCATCAAAGCCGCCAAGGCCGCTGGACATGGCAGCGTGCGAGAAGCATAGGGATCTTCCGGCCAACTTTCTCATGCCGCTCAGCGAACCACGAAGGCCTGCCACAGGATCAGACTGGCCTCAGGCATAGATGCCGGAACCGACGGCCTCTAGATAGGCAAGCACCTTGTTGGTCTTGCCCTTGCGGACGAGATCGTAGGCGGTCTTTCCTCCCCAGCCGGGATCGGCTCATGCTTGAACCAGATCGCCGCGCGCTGCTCATTGCCGGCCATTTCGACCGCCATCGCCAGAATGCGGAAGATCGGGCCAAGTGCTGCGTCGACCTCGCGAGCTCCGGTCTTGGCGGCAAGCGTGTTGCGCTCGACGCCAATCAGCCCCGCCAGTTCGGTCAGGTTGACGCCTAGGGATTCAGCGACCTGTCCCGCCGAAGTAGGCATCTGCTCCTCGGCGCGCATGGCGTTCTCTTGGACAGTTCGATGAACGGCCAAGATGTCCTCATTTCGCGCACAGTTCAAGCTCAACGAGAGATGTCAGCCGGAATTGCCGGCTCGCCTTACCGCCGTCGCTTCGGCTTCTCCAGCAGCGCCACGGCCTCGACATGCGGCGACCACAGGAACTGGTCGATCGGCGTCACGCTTTTCAGGGCATAGCCGCCGTCGATGAGGATGCGCAGGTCGCGCGCCAGCGTCACCGGATTGCAGGAGACCGCGGCGACAAACGGCACGTCGGAACGGGCGATCTGCTTGGATTGGTCCTCAGCGCCGGCGCGGGGCGGATCGAAGACAAGGCCATCGAAGGCATTCAACTCCTTGAAAGTGAGCGGCCGCCGGAACAGGTCGCGGCGTTCGCTGGTCACCCGCCTCAGGCCGCTGGCAAAACGGAACGCCCGGTCGAGCGCCGAAAGCGCTGCCGCATCCCCTTCCACCGCATGGACTTCCGACTTCGCCGCCAGGCGCAGCGCAAAGCTGCCGCAGCCGGCGAAGAGATCGGCGACCTTCTTGGCGCGCGCGAGATGCCGACCGACAATGTCGGCCATCGCCTGCTCGGCGGCCGCGGTCGCCTGCAGGAAGGCGCCCGGCGGCACCGCGACGGCGACGCCGCCGAACAGCACCACCGGCTTCTTCGGCTCGACGATAATCTCGCCGTCGATCGCAAGCCTTGCCAGACCCTCGGCGATGACGAAGTTGGAGGCGACGCGGCGCTGGTTCTCGCCGAGCTTGCCGGACTCGTGAACCGCGACATCGAGGCCGGAGCCGGTCACCGTGACTGTCATGTGGAACGATTTGGTCGTTGCGCAGATCAATCCGGCGAGCGCCTTCAGACGGCCGAGCGCGGCGACGATTTCGGGCAGCGAGATCGGGCATTCCTCAATGGGGATGATTTCAGACGACAGCGCGCGAACGAAGCCGAGCTGCATCCCGGCCTCGGTCCGACGGGCGGAGAACACGACACGGCGGCGCGTCTGCGGCGCGCACGGCACCAAGGCGCCAATGTCGCACACGATGCCCTTGATCTTCAGCGCGTGGACCACTTTCTCGCGCTTCCATTGGCGATAGGCTTCGGTCTCGAGATGCTGGAGCGCGCAGCCACCGCATACGCCAAAATGCCGGCAGGCCGGATCTATGCGAAACGGCGAGGCCTCCAGCACCGACATCAGCGTGGCGCGGTCCTTTTCGCGCGCGGCAGTGACGGTTTCACCGGGCAGCGTGAAAGGGATGAAAACCTCGCCAGCTTCGGTTTCAGCAATGCCGTCACCCTGCGAGCCTAGTCTCGCGATCGTGAAACGCGCGCTCATCGGAGCCCGACTCCGGCGTCCTTGATCCCGGCAAGCAGGAACTCGCGGTTGCCGTCGCCGCCCTCGATCGGCGACAGATGCAGCCCCAGCGTGCGCCAGCCAGGGATGCCATCAAGCCAGTCCTGCAGCAGGCCGGCGATACGCGCCGCATCGTAGGGGTCTTTCAGCAAACCGCCCTTGCCGATCGCCTCGCGGCCAGCCTCGAATTGTGGCTTGACCAGAAGCACGGCGCGGGCGCCGCTCCTGGCAATGGCGAGCGCCGGCGGCAGCGCCAGTCTAAGCGAAATGAAGCTGACATCGGAGACGATGAAATCCGGAGTGCGCCGGCCGATATCCCTGGCCGAAAGGTCGCGTGCGTTGAGGCCCTCGATGACCGTGACGCGCGGATCGCCGGCGATGTCCGGATGCATCTGGCCATGCCCGACGTCGATCGCCGTGACATGCGCGGCGCCGCGTTCGAGCAAAACCTGGGTGAAGCCGCCGGTCGAGGCGCCGATGTCGAGCGCTTCGCTGCCGGCGGGATCGAGACCGAAATGGTCAAGCCCGGCGATCAGCTTCAGCGCCGCGCGTGAGACATAGCCTCGCGCTGGATCGTCGATGGTGATGAGACAATCGGGCGAGACGCTCTGGCCAGGCTTGCGGGCGAGGTTGCCATCGACCGTCACCGTGCCGCGCTCGATCGCATCGCGAGCGCGAGAACGGCTGGCGAACAGACCGCGCTGGACGAGCAATTCGTCGAGCCGCTGGCGTGCGCTGGCTGGCATAGGGGAATTCATCGGCCTTCATTGGCGAAAGCCGGCGATGAAGGCAAGGACTCTTCGAGTTTAGAAGATGGTTCGCGAAACCTCCCGGTCGACGGCCGGCGCCAGACCATCGCGGCTGTCGCCAGAGACTTCGTTGTGTGGATGCTCGGGAACAGACGCCGTCGACACGGCATCGGGCAAGACGACAAACTGCGGCACCTGTGTGTAGGAAAAGCCGCCGCGGATATCGCCCATCCTGCCGGCGACAATGCCCATCACGGCTTTTTCGAGGTTGCGGTCGTAGCGCGTTTCGGCCGCTGCCGGCGCGACAATGGCGGCCGCAAGGGCCACGCCACACAGAAGCGTTCTCATTGCTGTTGTCTCCCTGCTTGGACGAGCTTCTAGCAGGGCGGCGTTGAAATACGGCCAAGGGACACGGTAAGCAAAGCACCAAACGGCAACGTAAACAATGCGTTACGACCCGTCGGGCGATAAACCGATTCAGAGGCTTGAGTTTTTGATTCAGCCTATGCGAGCTGGGCCTGTGCTGTATGCCCCAGCGCGACGAACACGGTGCCTACGATGCCAGCGCTGTCCAGCCCGGCATCGGCATACATCTTTTCGGGCTTGGCGTGATCGACGAAGGCGTCGGGCAGCACCAGCGGACGTACCTTCAGGCCGTTTTCCAGCAGTCCTTCATGGGCCAGGAACTGCAGCACGTGGCTGGCGAAACCGCCGACCGCGCCCTCCTCCACCGTCACCAGTACCTCATGCGAGCGGGCCAGCCGCCGGATCAGGTCCTCGTCGAGCGGCTTGGCGAAACGAGCGTCGGCAACCGTGGTGGAAAGCCCGGCCGCGCCGAGCTCCTCGGCCGCCACCAGGCAGTCCTGCAGCCGCGTGCCGAAGGAAAGCAGCGCGACCTTGGTGCCTTCCCTGACGATGCGGCCCTTGCCGATCTCGAGCACCGAGCCGCGTGCCGGCATGTCGACGCCGACGCCGTTGCCGCGGGGATAGCGGAAGGCGATGGGGCCGTCATCATAGCTTGCCGCCGTGCGCACCATGTGGCGCAGTTCCGCCTCGTCGGCCGCTGCCATCACGACAAAGCCGGGCAGTGTCGCCAGGAAGGTGGTGTCGAAGGCACCGCAATGGGTCGCACCGTCGGCACCGACGAAACCGGCGCGGTCGATCGGAAAGCGCACCGGCAATTTCTGGATCGCCACGTCGTGGACGACCTGGTCATAGGCGCGCTGCAGGAAAGTCGAGTAGATCGCGGCGAAAGGTTTGTAGCCTTCCGTTGCGAGACCGGCGGCGAAAGTCACCGCATGTTGCTCAGCAATACCGACGTCGAAGGTCCTCGACGGGAATGCCTCGCCGAAGAGATCGAGGCCGGTGCCGCTCGGCATGGCGGCGGTGATGGCGACAATGCGGTCGTCCTCCCGGGCCTCCTGGATCAGGCTTTCGGCAAAGACCTTCGTGTAGCTTGGAGCGTTGGCCGGCGCCTTGGCCTGTGCGCCGGTGATGACATCGAACTTGTTGACGCCGTGATATTTGTCGGCTGCCGCCTCGGCCGGCCCATAGCCCTTGCCCTTCTGGGTGACGACATGGATCAGCACCGGGCCGTCGGCATTGTCGCGGACGTTCTTCAGCACAGGGATCAGGTGCTCGAGATTGTGCCCGTCGATCGGCCCGATGTGGTAAAAGCCCATTTCCTCAAACAAGGTGCCGCCGGTGACGTAGCCGCGCGCGTGCTCAACCGCCCGCTTGATGGCGCGATCGGCGCGCTCACCGAGGTAGGAGGTCAGCTTCTTGCCGAAATCGCGCAGGCCCAGATAGGCCTTGCCTGAGGCCAGACGCGCCAGGTAGGCGCTCATGGCGCCGGTCGGCGGGGCAATCGACATGTCGTTATCGTTGAGGATGACGATGAGGCGGGCATCGAGCGCGCCGGCATTGTTCATCGCCTCATAGGCCATGCCGGCCGACATGGCGCCGTCGCCTATGACGGCGATGACATTGTTGCGGCCGCCGGAGAGGTCGCGCGCCATCGCCATGCCGAGGCCGGCGGAAATCGAGGTTGAGGAGTGTGCGGCGCCGAACGGATCGTATTCGCTCTCGACGCGCCGGGTGAAGCCGGAAAGGCCTCCCTCCTGCCGCAGCGTGCGGATGCGGTCGCGGCGGCCGGTCAGGATCTTGTGCGGATAGGCCTGATGGCCAACATCCCAGATCAGGCGGTCATCCGGCGTGTTGAAGACGTAGTGCAGCGCTATGGTCAGTTCGACCACGCCGAGGCCGGCGCCGAGATGTCCGCCTGTGTGGGATACGGCGTCGATCAGCTCGGTGCGAAGCTCTGATGCCAGCCGTGGCAGATCACCTTCGTCAAGCGTCCTGAGGTCGGCCGGAATGCGGACCTTGTCGAGAAGTGGCGTGTGGAGCTTTGCGTTCACTGTTGGAATGGCCTGCCTATTATTCATGTGCGAAATATGCCGCTGGCCGGCGAATGTAAATGCGTGTCAGTGACGCGGGTAGGTTCTAACGCTAATTGTCCGGCAGTGGAATGAATTCATCTTCGTCTCCAGGAACGATATCGAAGCGGCCTGTCTTCCATTCTTCTTTCGCCTGTTCGATGCGTTCCTTCGACGATGAGACGAAATTCCACCAGATATAGCGTTTCGAGCCAAGCGACGCGCCGCCGAACAGCATGAAATGGGCGCCAGCCTGCGAGGACACGACAATTTCGTCGCCGGGCCGGAACACCAGCAGCCGCTCTGCCGGAAAGCGGTCGCCGGAGATCGAAACCTCGCCCTCCAGCGTATAGATAGCACGCTCCTCGGCATCAGCCGGGATTTTCAGGCTGGCGCCCGGCGCCAGCCTGAGGTCGGCATAAAGCGTTTCCGAGGCAGTCGCGACTGGAGACCGCAACCCGGAAAACGCACCGATGATGACGCGGCCGCTGACGCCTTCGGCGTCGATTTCGGGCAGACGCAGGGCCGTCGTATTCTCGAAGACCGGATCGACCTCCTCCTTGCCGTCCGGCAGCGCCAGCCATGTCTGCAGGCCGGAGACCGACATCGGCGCACCGCGCAACTCCTCCGGCGTGCGTTCAGAATGGACGATGCCGCGGCCGGCGGTCATCAAATTCACGTCGCCGGGCTGGATGACCATTTCGGTGCCGAGCGAATCGCGATGCCTGATCTTGCCGTCGAACAAATAGGTCACGGTCGACAGGCCGATATGTGGATGCGGCCGCACATCGAGCGCCTGGCCGGCCCGCAAAATTGCCGGACCCATGCGGTCGAAGAAGATGAAGGGTCCGACCAGCCGGCGCCTGGCGGTCGGCAAGGCGCGGCGAACCTGGAAGCCGCCAATGTCCTTGGCGTTCGGAATGACCATCAATTCGATCTGGTCGCTGGCGAAGGCATCGCCCATCTGCGGATCGTTTCCGGGGAAGAAGCTCAAGGGATCTCCTTGTCAATGGGCAACGCGCGTCGCATCAGGCAAGCGGATCGGGCAGCAGACGACACGAACCGGGCATCAGGCGAAGCGGATCGCCGCTTTTTCACGCGCCCTGGCCGCCACTTCCTCGCGATTGCGCGGATGATGCGTGGTTTCGAGGGAATCGAGAAGTTCGCGCGCCGATGCAGCAATGGCATCGACGGCGCGGTCGAATGGCTCCTGATTTCGCTTCGAGGGCCGGGTCGATCCGCTCAGCTTGCGGACGAATTGAAGCGCCGCGTCGCGGATCTCCTCATCAGTTGCCGGCGGATCAAAATTGAACAGGGTCTTGATGTTTCGGCACATCGCTTCCGAGCCTCCTTATCTCGCCTTTTACGCGCTTGGCTTAATTTTATTCCGCGTCCAGCGGCTCTGTCCCCACCGGCTTGCCGTCACGCGACAGCCTGATCTTCTCGACCTTGTCCTCGGCCGCCTTCAGCAGCCGGTCGCAATGCGCCTTCAGCGCCTCGCCGCGCTCGTAGATGCGGATCGACTGATCGAGCGGTACGTCGCCGCGCTCCAGATCATCGACGATCTTCTCCAGCGCGTCGAGCGCCTGCTCGAAGCTCATCGCCTTGACGTCTTCGTTCAATTCGCCAGCCATCGTCTATCCTTTCATCAGCCGCCCGACATGGGCGGCGACTGAAAATGCCAATCCCTGCAGATCGTAGCCGCCCTCGAGCAGGCTGACGACCCGGTTGTCGCTGTGGCGCCCGGCACGCTGCAACAGCTGGCCGGTGGCCCAGTCGAAATCGTCCTCGGTCAGGTTGATTTGGGCCAACGGATCCCGGTGGTGCGCGTCGAAGCCGGCGGAAATGATGATGAGGTCGGGCACGAAATTGTCGATCGCCGGCAAGACGCGCGACAGAAAGGCGTCGCGGAAGACCTTGCTGCCGGTCTGCGGCGCCAGCGGCGCGTTGACGATGTTGCCGGCGCCGGTTTCGCCCACAGCTCCGGTGCCGGGATAGAGCGGCATCTGATGCGTCGAGCAGTAGAGCACCGACGGATCTTCCCAGAAGATGTCCTGCGTGCCGTTGCCGTGATGCACGTCCCAGTCGACGATGGCGACGCGCTCGGCCTGATGCTTCCGTTGCGCGTAGCGCGCCGCGATCGCAGCGGTATTGAAGAGGCAGAAGCCCATCGCCGTGGTCTTTTCGGCATGATGGCCGGGCGGACGGGCGGCAACGAAGACGTTGTCGGCGCGGCCATCGAAGACGTCGTCGACGGCGGCATTGGCGGCGCCGATCGCCGTCAGAGCTGCCTGCCAGCTTTTCGGGCTGGCGCTGGTGTCGGCATCGATGCTGACGATGCCAGTCTCGGGAATAGCGGCGCGGACATGCGCGACGAATTCCTGCGGGTGTGCGTAGAGAATGGTCGCCTCGTCACCCTGCGGTGCCTTGACCCGATCGAGGCCCGCAAAGGCCTCGTCGTCGAGCGCTCGTTCGATGGCGCGCAAGCGGTCGGGCCGCTCCGGATGACCGGGCGGGGTTATGTGCTCCAAGAAGATCGGATGGGTGTAAAGCCTTGTGACCATGCCCCGATATAGGCGCACCCGGCCGCTTTGACCATATTTTCACGCCTCGCTCGCATGATGTTCAACAGGGTTTAGTCAGGTGCTGGGCGAAGGCTGGGTCCAGCGCGAGCCACCGAGCGAGGTCAGCGCCTTGTCCCTGAGATCCCGGAACTTCGAGGATGCCTCCGCCAGCCGCCGGTCCCAGTCCGGATCCGGCACTTGGCCCTCGATGGTCTTGAAATAGACCTGCATCAGCGAAGCAATGGCGAAGGGTTCGATGAAGGCCGCCTTGAAGGCCCAGGCGAAGACGATGGCCAGCACGAAGGCCCAGCCGCCGAGCTGCCCCGGCATGACATACAGGATGGCGCCGGCAGGCGCGAGCATCAGCAGGAAGATGACGAAGGACACGCCCCACATGATGAGCGCCAGCCAGACGGCGTTCTTGACCATGGTCTTGCCGTTCTGTGCGTAGAGCACGACGCCCTGCCGCGCCGTCTCGAACGGCGAAGCCGAATTGATGCGGATGTTGTAGCCGAGAATGATCTCGTCGACATAGGTCAGCGATAGGCGGATCACCGTGTTGATGAAGCTGACAAGGCCGCTGAGCCCGGGAATGGGCAGGAACGCCGCAATGCCGCCGATCAGGCCGGTGATGGCGCGGATGGCGCCCTTGACCAACTGGTCTACGACGAAAAGGATGTTGGCCTCAGCGAAACGCTGGGTCACGACATCCCTGGCGTAGGAGATCTGGTCCTGGCCGCCGGGAACGTCTTGGCCGTCGATCAGATGGACCATCACCGCGATATGGCCGGCCTTGACGATGTAGAGGATATATTCGCGGATCCAGTAGACGGCGATCGACACGATGCCGACTCCGACCACGCCGCCCCACAGGGCAAACGACAACGGGCCGTCGGGATCGGTGGAAATATGGCCGACGCCATAACCGACGCTGGCGCCGGTGCCGGTCGCCACGATGTAGGCCAGGGTGATGCCGAAATAGACGATCATGCGAAAGACGATAAAGGGCCATGTCCGCACCATGATGGACACCGACCGGCCGATCTGGAAATCCCACATGCCCCGAATCTCCCCCAAGAGATGGTCGCAGAGGATGAACTGAAGCCGGCGGTTGTCAATCGTCGACACTGCGAGGCATGACGCTGCTAGCTCTTATGACCGTGGTCAAGCGTGGTAGATGAACTTTTCTGCCCCATGTCTTTGCCACAGGATGTTTGCCGTTGATGGACAGCACGGGGACGGGATGAGCCCTTGAGACGACGGTCGATCATGCTCTTATTCGCGGGTTGGCTACCGCACTTCCGTAATCCGTCTTGGGCTATCCTTGTCTAGAGTCGGGCGTTGGGCCGTTGCCCAGCCACATAGCTCTTATGACCGTGGTCAAGCGTGGTAGATGAACTTTTCCGCCCCATGTCTTTGCCACAGGATGTTTGCCGTTGATGGACAGCACGGGGACGGGATGAGCCCTTGAGACGACGGTCGATCATGCTCTTATTCGCGGGTTGGCTACCGCACTTCCGTAATCCGTCTTG
>NZ_SADR02000187.1 GCF_004010325.2 Mesorhizobium sp. M00.F.Ca.ET.216.01.1.1 | reverse complement strand
CTTTATCCACGCTGTCTTCCACGATAACAAGGGGAATTTCGAAGACGGCGCATCGGCATCGACTCTCGTCCCACGGCGCCGCTCCAGTGGAGCGGCAGCTCGCAGGACCTGGCGTTGTCGGTCCCTCAGCAAAATGTGGAGTCGCGATGTCGGTTGGCTGTGCGGATCTGATAGTCGTCAACGGCCGTGTACTGACCATGGACGACGACAATCCCTCCGCCGAGGCCGTTGCCGTGAAGGGCGGAGCCATCATTGCCATCGGCAGCCGTGCAGCAGTCGAAGAGCTGAAGGGACCGTCTACCAATGTTGTCGACGCCCAGGGCGGGTCCGTCCTGCCGGGGTTCATCGAAGCGCATATGCATCTGTTCTCGGGTGCGGCGGAGAGATCGGAA
>NZ_SADR02000186.1 GCF_004010325.2 Mesorhizobium sp. M00.F.Ca.ET.216.01.1.1 | reverse complement strand
GCGCAATCCCGAGAGCGCCGACGCCATTGTCGAGGCGGCCGAGGCGGTGCTGCGCGAGGCCGGCTATGCCGGCTTCTCGATCGAGGCCGTCGCCCGGCGGGCGCGGGCGGGAAAGCCGACCATCTATCGCTGGTGGCCGAGCAAGGCGGCGCTGCTGATCGAAGTCTACCAGCGCCAGAAGCATGTCGAGACGCCCGACACGGGAAACGTCGAGGATGATCTGGCCGGCATCCACCGCGGTCAGGCCGGCAATGCAGCGCAACAGCGTGGATTTGCCGCAACCGGAGGGGCCGAGCAGGGTGACGAATTCGCCCTTGCCGATCTCGCAGTTGATGTCGCTGAACACCGGTGTGCCGGCATAGCTTTTTTGCAGGTGTTGGACGCTGACGTAG
>NZ_SADR02000185.1 GCF_004010325.2 Mesorhizobium sp. M00.F.Ca.ET.216.01.1.1 | reverse complement strand
GCAGCAGCCGGCGACGCATGATCTGCGCGATGACCACCGGAATCACGATATAAACGCCCAACGAAGTGAGCAGCGTGTCCAACGGAACAGTGATAGCGGACAGGCGAAGCAGTAGCGCAACAATCGGCGCGAACGCCACGACCATGATCGCGTCGTTCAATGCGACCTGCGAGAGCGTGAAGTACGGGTCACCTTTGCAAAGCTGCGACCAGACAAAAACCATCGCGGTGCACGGCGCCGCGGCCAGCAGGATCAGCCCTGCGACGTAGCTGTCCAGTTGCGCCGCCGGCAACCATGCTGCGAAAACATGCCGCACGAAAATCCAGCCAAGCAGCGCCATCGAAAAAGGCTTGATCAGCCAGTTGACGAACAGCGTCACGCCAATGCCGCGC
>NZ_SADR02000184.1 GCF_004010325.2 Mesorhizobium sp. M00.F.Ca.ET.216.01.1.1 | reverse complement strand
GCCGGTCACGTTGATATGGCGCACATAAACCCGTCGGCTCGGGTCGACCTGTAGCGTGAGATCGACCGTATGGCGCTGCTGGTCGATTTTGGGCACTGCATTGACCGTCGCGAATGCATAGCCGTATTCACCGAGCTTATCCACCACAGCCTTTGTCGCGGCCTGCAGTTTTTCAGCGGAAAAGCGTTCACCGGGTTTGATGTTCACGAGCTTCGTGAGCTCGGCCTCACGATCGAGCAGATTGCCTGCAAGCCTGATTGACGAAATCGTATAGGGCTCGCCTCCGTGCAGGGTGATCGTCAAATACATATCCTTCTTGTCAGGCGTCACCGATACCTGCGTCGACTCGATATTGAACTCCAGGTAGCCACGATTCAGATAGTAAGAGCGCA
>NZ_SADR02000183.1 GCF_004010325.2 Mesorhizobium sp. M00.F.Ca.ET.216.01.1.1 | reverse complement strand
GGTTCAACAGCGTGTCGATCACCGCGTCATCGGTCTTGGGGTTTGAAGGTCGAATAGCAGGATGGTTGATATCCCCAGATAGTTTGGGGCGCCGTCAAACACCAAAAATCGGTCTAAATAACTGTTAAGACTAACGTTTTTGGTGGCTGTAAGCCCTCGATCAATCATTCTATCAACGCATTTTCGTATTTGATTTGGCGCTAATGTACCCTCTCGGTTAGGCAGGGGTGGGGCGCTTATCAATCAAAAGAAGGATGTTCGCATGGCTACCATGCACTACGCCTACGGCGCCCCCGCCTCCGCTGCCATAGCTGATGGCTTCAACTTGATCGACCTTCAGTACGCATCGTCGGTCAACGCTCTGCCGGACGGCACCAAGGCCTTGATATACC
>NZ_SADR02000182.1 GCF_004010325.2 Mesorhizobium sp. M00.F.Ca.ET.216.01.1.1 | reverse complement strand
GAAAATCGCCAGAATCGCGACGCCCGCTGCGTACACGCAAGCCACTGCAAGCGCCTTGTGTTGCAGCACGAACATGGTGGCCGCGCCAAGCGCGATGCCGCCGAGGGCAACCGCGCCGACCCGCTTCCAGCGCACGGGCTCGGCGTCCGGCGCCGAGCCGATATGCGCGAGCGTGCGAAACATCACGAAGTAGTTCGCCACCGCCAGCAGCATCCCCGCGCAGCACACGGCGAAGGCCGTGTGCCAGCCCCAATGGTCCTTGATCCACGGGGTCGCCAGCATGGACGCTGTCGAGCCGAGCTTGACGGCCATGTAGTAGATCGTGAACGCGCTGTCGATGCGCGCGTCGTCGCCCTCGTAGATGCGCCGCACTAGATTAGCCGCGTTCGCCTT
>NZ_SADR02000181.1 GCF_004010325.2 Mesorhizobium sp. M00.F.Ca.ET.216.01.1.1 | reverse complement strand
CGCGCTGCTATTGGGCGTGCATGACAGCAAAGGCAAGCTGCAGTATGCAGGGCGCGTCGGCACGGGATTCGACGCTGCGTTGCTGCGCTCGGAGAAGAAGGAACTCGACGCGCATGAGACGAAGCGCATGCCGTTCGCGAGCCCGCCGCGTGAGCGCAGCCGCACGCCGGTGCATTGGGTGGAGCCGGTGCTGGTCGCCGAATGTAATTTTGCCGAATGGACGAGCGACGGCATCGTGCGCCAGGCGTCGTTCGTGAGTCTGCGCAAGGACAAGCCGGCGCGCCAGATCGTCAAGGAAGCACCACGAAAAGGGGACGACGTGCAACAGCAAACCGATATCGAAGCCGACACCGCGCCGAAGAAACGTGCGGCGCGCAGCAAGGGGACAGGCAAAA
>NZ_SADR02000180.1 GCF_004010325.2 Mesorhizobium sp. M00.F.Ca.ET.216.01.1.1 | reverse complement strand
CGCTCCTCTTGCGGCAACGCACCGCTGCCCATGCTGTGGAGGACGGATGATCACGCTCGCAGTCTGGCGCAGCGGACAGGCACCGCCCGGCCCGTTCTGGCGCGACACCTCATGATCGCGGCCGGCGCCTCCTCATCGCCATGCTCAGCATCCGTCACCATGGGCGCCGGAACGCCAACGCTTGGCCCATCGCACAAGGCTGCAAGCAGCCAGCCCGGCGATAGAAGGCACTACAGCCTGTCCGACGGCACCTGCCATCAAGATGCCGCCCCCTGTCGCAGCGTCCTTTGCCGTCATTGCATCCCGACGGCCCTTGATCATTCTGGCGAAGACTATCCCGGCCACAGATCCGGGCTACAATCCCCATAGCGCCAGTCCTGCCCGCGGCTCCGTTC
>NZ_SADR02000179.1 GCF_004010325.2 Mesorhizobium sp. M00.F.Ca.ET.216.01.1.1 | reverse complement strand
GGATGAGATGGACGAAGAGACCGTTTGCCGTGATCACGTTGGCTCGCTCGGGCGCGGACTTGCCGTCATGGAAATCCTGGCCCGGCATCCCGCGGGCATGACCCTGACCGAAATTGCCGAGACAGCCGGCCTGACTCGCGCCGGCGCGCGCCGCTTCCTGCTGACCTTGGTCGCCACCGGCTACGCGACTCAATCCGGCCGTGTGTTCTCCCTGTCGCCACGCCTGCTGACCATCGCCCGCACCTGGCTCGGCGGCGGCTCGCTGTGGAGCTTCGCCGCGCCGATCATGCGCGCGGTGGCGGCGCAGCTGAACGAAGCTTGCTCGGCGGCGATCCTGTCGGGCGATGATGTCGTCTATGTCGCCCGCATTCCCGGGCGCCGTATCCTGAGCGTCTC
>NZ_SADR02000178.1 GCF_004010325.2 Mesorhizobium sp. M00.F.Ca.ET.216.01.1.1 | reverse complement strand
GAAGATTTCGCCCGGCGCGATGGCCGGCCGCACCGGCCCTTCGCGCAGGCCGGCGCGGTAATCGACGCCCCAATCGGCCGCCCGCCTCGACCAGTCGCGGAATGTCTCGTTGTCCATCTATCCTCCCGAGCCCAGCCTCAATGCGGCCGGCAAGCTAGCTTTTGATATTAATTAACATGTTAATTATAAGCACGCAACCGACCGCGAATGCGGCCCCTAACCGGGGAAGTCCGGCAGGCTGGCAAAGGCCGCCTTCAAGGCGCTCGACCAGCCATCAGAGACGGTGCGGTAATAGGGATCGTCGTGGCCGATGCGCCTGTTGAGCCCGACCTTGAAGCTGTCCTGTTCCAGGAACAGCAGATCGAGCGGCAGCCCGACCGAGAGGTTGGATTTCAG
>NZ_SADR02000017.1 GCF_004010325.2 Mesorhizobium sp. M00.F.Ca.ET.216.01.1.1 | reverse complement strand
TGCCGCGCGAGGTCTTGCCGTCGATGGCCACCAGCGCTGGCGCGTCCGGACGCATCGCCGTCGCCCAGGACTGGAAGCAGTTCGCAAACAGCCCCGGATCGATCCGGTTCATCAGCAACGGCAGCCAACGCGAACCCGGAACCCCGTGATGATAGGGCAGGAAACGGCGCAGGAAGGCCACATTGTCCTCGCCCCAATCGGCGATGTCCTCGAAATCATCGCCCGCCGCGATGGTGCCGCAGACCACCAGCAGCAGAACCTCAGACAGCGGATGCGCCACCCGCCACCCCTCCCGGTCATCCTCGATCAGGGCGAAATGGTCCAGCAACAGCCGCAGACGCGGCTTCTCGGCAGTCTCAGGCATGGCGGTGCTCTCCGAATCAACGCCGCCAACAGAATCAGAACTGCCGCAATCCCGAAACCGCCGTTAACCCGAGTTCAATGCCGTGAGCTCCCCTTCCCTTCCATCGCCGGCCACGGCTATACTTCGAAATCCGCAACCCAATCTGGTGATTGATGCCGCCTGCAAAAAAGGAAGTCCGTCCGTCGAGCCGCGGAGGACGTACCCGCACGCCTGCCTTCGTGAAAAACCAACGCGGCGTGAAGAACTGGAAGGAAGTCAGCGCCTGGCTGGAATGGCGCGGCATCGAAGATATCGAATGCATCACCCCGGACCAGGCCGGCGTCGCGCGCGGCAAGATGATGCCGTCGAAGAAATTCACCTCCAACACCTCGCTGGCGCTGCCTTCGGCGGTGTTCATGACGACGATCTCCGGCGGCTACCCTGAGGACGGCAACGGCTTCCACTATCCGGAGGATGACGGCGACCTCAAGCTGATGCCCGACCTTTCGACGCTGACCGTGGTGCCGTGGGAAGAGGACCCGACCGCGGCGGTCATCTGCGACCTTGTCCACCAGGACGGCCGCTCGGTTGAGTTCACGCCGCGCAACGTGCTGAAGCGCGTGCTTGCAGCCTATGACAAGCGCGGGCTGAAGCCGGTGGTGGCGCCCGAGATCGAATTCTACCTCGTGCGCAAGAACCCCGATCCGGATTATCCCCTGACGCCGCCTGTCGGGCGTTCGGGACGGCCGATCGGCGGCGGCGCCGGCTATTCGATCGCCGGCGTCAACGAGTTCGACGAACTGATCGACGACATCTACCACTTCTCGGAAAGCCAGGGTCTGGAGATCGACACGCTGATCCACGAGGAAGGCGCCGGCCAGCTCGAGATCAATCTTCGTCATGGCGATCCGATCGAACTCGCCGACCAGGTGTTCATGTTCAAGCGCACCATCCGCGAGGCGGCTCTGAAGCACGAGATCTACGCCACCTTCATGGCCAAGCCGATCCAGGGGCAGCCCGGTTCGGCCATGCATATCCATCAGTCGATCATCGCCAAGAAGACCGGCAAGAACGTCTTTTCGGCCGAGGACGGTTCGGAAACCGACGCTTTCTTCCATTTCATCGGCGGCATGCAGAAGCATGTGCCGAACGCGCTGGTGATGTTTGCGCCCTACGTCAATTCCTACCGCCGGCTGACGCAGGCGGCCTCTGCGCCAGTCAACAACAAATGGGGCTACGACAACCGCACCACGGCCTTCCGCGTCCCGCGCTCCGATCCGGCGGCGCGGCGTGTCGAAAACCGCATCCCCTCCTCGGACGCCAATCCCTATCTGGCGCTGGCCGCATCGCTGGCCTGCGGGCTGATCGGCATGACCAACAAGATCAAGGCTGAGCCGCCGGTGGTGACGACCGCTAACGAGGACGAGATCGACCTACCGCGCGGCCTGCTCGAAGCCGTCGACCTGTTCGAGGCCGACGAAGAACTCGGCGCGCTGCTGGGCAAGTCGTTTGCTGCGACCTATGCGGCGATCAAGCGGGCGGAATTCGAGACCTTCATGGAAGTGATCAGCCCGTGGGAGCGGGAGTATTTGCTGTTGAATGTGTGAAGAAGCGCCTTCGTCGGCGGGTAGTGAATGGTGAATAGTGAATGGTTTCGATCATATTTCAGATAAGTGGCGGCACACGAGTCATCCCACCCGGCTCCATTCCCCATTCACTCTCCACCATTCACCGGTCGCGATGCGACCAATGACCTACCAATCCCCGATTTCACCCGGCCGCTCCTGGTATGAGGACACCGCCGGGCCACGGCCCGAATATCCAGCACTCGATGGCGACAGCTCATGCGATGTCGCCATCGTCGGCGGCGGGTTCACCGGCCTGTCGGCGGCGGCCCATCTTGCCAAGGCGGGCAGCAACGTCGTGCTGATCGAGGCGCACCGCTTCGGCGACGGCGCGTCGGGCCGCAATGGCGGCCAGCTCGGTACCGGCCAACGCGCCTGGGCCGAGGAGCTGGAAGCGGAATACGGCTTTTCCCGCGCCAAGGCACTGTTCGACCTCGCCGAGGAGGCCAAGGCGCATCTCCTCGAATTCGCCGCCGCCAACAAGATCGAGATCGACTACATGCCCGGCCAGATGTCGGTGGCGCACAAGCAGCGCTACGTCGACGACTACAAGGCGCATGCCGAAATCATGGTGAACCGCTTCGGTTATCCGCACATCAGCTTCATGGACGCCAAGGAAGCGGCGGAGCGGCTGGGCTCGACGCATTACTTCGGCGGCATCCGCGACACCGGCACCGGACACATCCACCCGCTGAAGCTGGTGATCGGCACAGCAAAGGTGGCGGCGCAAGCGGGTGCGCAACTGTTCGAGCAGACGCAGTCGACCGGAATCACCTCCAGCGGCGGCAAGGTAAGGGTTACGACGCCGAGAGGCACGATCACCGCCGAAAAATGCCTGATCGGCGTCAACGCCTATGGCGGCACACTCGAACCGGTGAGCGCGGCGCACATCATGCCGATCGGCTCATTCATCGGCGCGACGGTGCCGCTTGGGGCAGATTCGAAGGTGCTGCCGGGCGGCGAGGCGGTCGCCGACTCCCGCTTCGTCGTGCGCTATTTCCGCAAGTCGAAGGACGGGCGGTTGCTGTTCGGCGGCCGCGAGATTTATGCAGTCAACGACCCGAAGGATATCCATATCCACATCCGCCGGCAGATCGCCGAGCTCTATCCCGATTTGAAGGATGTCGAGATCACCCACGGCTGGGGCGGTTATGTCGGCATCACAGTGCCGAGAAAACCGTTCGTGCGCGAGGTGATGCCGAATGTGATCTCGGTCGGCGGCTATTCCGGCCACGGCGTGATGTTATCGAATTTCTTCGGCAAGCTCTATGCCGAGACCGCCGCCGGCAACCGCGACCGGCTGAAGCTGATCGAGGATTTGAAGATCCCGCCCTTCCCCGGCGGCCGGCGTTTTCGCACGCCATTGCTCTTCCTGGCGCTCAACTGGTTTGCGCTGCGGGACAGGATTTGAGCGACGAAGGTTCCCTGCCGTGGCGAACCCCGCCGGGGGTATGGCCCTGATTCCATTCAGATGTTGGTTGCCCCAACGAGACGTTGCAGAATCCTTAACAAGGGCTCAGATTTCGCGGCATGGGCGCACTGATGCCACAATCGCGGGCAAAGGATGCAGGCTCTGGGCGATTATTCGGGGACTTCTGCGGGCCTGCCCGCGCTGATTTTGGGACCGATGCCGATCTGACGCTGAAATTTCCAGCTCTGATCGAAAGAACGTCGGCCCGCATATGGAGGTGGCAAGAGTGAATGAGCCCTTCAGTTTCGGCGCGCCGGAACGACGGCGCTTTGCAGTGCAGTTCGGCTATGACATGCGGCCTTCGTTCTGGCAGGAGGTGCGGTCGAACTCGCATCTGGTGATCGCGGCGGTCGGCACCGCAGCGCTGCTCGGCGTTGCGGCGGTGGCGTTGTGGCTGGCATTGCCGGCGAGCGACAGGCAGGCGATTGCAAGCACAGAGCAGACCGTTCCGGCCATTCCGGTCAAGACAACGAAAATAGCTCCCGTTGCGGCAGCCGCAACAGTCGCTGCAGCGGCGCCACAGGCGGCGCACAAGGCCGACGCGGTTTCACCGGGGGCGGCTGCCATGGAGGCCGAGATTCCTGCACTGGCCTCCAACGATCCCCGCTGGACCGGGTCGGGTTCGAAAACTGCGTCAAATGCGGCAGCGGCAGCGTCTGACCAAATAGCCAGCCAGACTGAACAAGCAGCCGATAAACCGTCAACTTCTGCTGCATTCGCCGAACCGGCAGCGCAGAAGACCAACGCCACGGCTTTGCTTTCCAAGGTTGCCGCTCCCAGTCCGGCAACAGACGACGGCGCGCAAACTGCCGCTATCCCCACTCCAAAGCCGCAGCTGCCGGCAGCACAATCTTCTGTGACCGAGGGCGGTGACAGCAAGGCAACAGAGAAGCCCGAGAAAGCTGCTGCAGCCGGCTCCGGACGCATCCTCAAGGCCGTCACCATGCGAACCGGCCCGAAGAACAAGGCAGCCGCCATGGTCACAATACCTGCAAAAACCTCGGTGCAGGTAATGAGCTGCAAAAAATGGTGCCAGATCGTCTATAACGGCAAACGCGGCTGGGTCTACAAAAGCTACGTCAAGACCGGCGCCTAGTCTGTTGCGAAAATTGTCCTTGAGGACTGCCCTGCGGGGCAGCCCCGTTGACCGCCCAGGTGCCGAACCGCTGGCTCGAGTCGAATTGACGTCCGTTCAGATGCAGCGCCCGCCATCGACCTCCAGCGCCACGCCGGTGATGAAGGCGGCTTCGTCCGAAGCCAGCCAGAGTGCTGCATTGGCAATGTCGAGCGGCGTCGAAAGCCGGCCGAGCGGGATTGACGCGCGGAACTTCTCGCGGATCTCGGGCGTATCGGTGCCCATGAATTTCTCCAGCATACCGGTCTCGCCGGCGACGGGGCAGAGGCAGTTGACACGGATGTTCCTGGGCGCAAGCTCCACCGCCATCGACTTGGTAGCGGTGATCGCCCAGCCCTTCGAGGCATTGTACCAAGTGAGACCAGGGCGGGGCCTGAGGCCGGCGGTGGAGGCAGTGGTCAGGATCACACCGCCCCCTTGGGCTTCCATGACCGGCACCACAGCCAGTGCCGAGTGGTAGATCGCCTTCATGTTGACGGCCGTGATCAGATCGAACGTTTCTTCGCTGACGTCGAGCATGTCGCCGTTGCGATGCGTATAGCCCGCATTGTTGACCATGATGTCGATGCAGCCGAAGGCCCTCCTGGCGGCATGGACCATTTCGTCGAATTGCGAACGCGACGAAACATCCGTCTTGGTCCAGATCGCCGCCTCGCCAATTTCGCTGGCCACGCGTTCGGCGCCCGTGGCGTTGAGGTCGGCGACGACGACCCTGGCGCCCTCCTCGGCAAAGCGCTTGGCCATGCCCTCGCCGAAGCCGGACGCGGCGCCGGTGATGATGGCTACCTTGTTTTTCAGGCGCATGCTTTTCTCACTCATGATTGAAGCCAGTCGTGCCGGCCGCGTCGATTTCTCCTTTGGCTTTCGCTTCGATCCGGCTTTATGCTGCATCTGCGAAGGGCTTCCCGGAGCCATCGCCCGCCGACAAGCCTCCGGGTTGCGCCGGTGTCAAGGGCACACTTAGCTGTGACGCAATGGCACTGGAAAGATTAAATCGATTAGAATATATCAGCCACGCTACTGCGACCGGCGTCAAAGCGGACAAATCATGACCAGCCAGATCATCCCTGTCGATCCTTTCGACTTCATCATTTTCGGCGGCACCGGCGATCTGTCGGAACGCAAGCTTCTGCCGTCGCTCTACTATCGCCAGCGCGACCATCAGTTTTCCGAACCGACGCGGATCATCGGCACCTCGCGCTCGAAAATGACCGATGAGGAATTTCAGATTTTCGCCAAGCAGGCGATTTCCGACCATGTGAAACCGGCCGACATCGATGCCACGGAGCTGAAGACGTTCCTTGCCCGCCTTTCCTACGTCTCGGCCGACGCCACCACCGGCGCGGGCTTCGACAAATTGACGGAGGCAATCGGCAACAGCGAATGTATCCGCGCCTTCTATCTGGCGGTGGCGCCGGCGCTGTTCGGCGACATCTCGCACAAGCTGAAAGAGCACAAGCTGATCACGCCGAACTCGCGCATCGTGCTGGAGAAGCCGATCGGCCGCGACCTTGACTCGGCGCGCGCGCTGAACGACTTGGTCGGCGACGATTTCCATGAAAGCCAGATTTTCCGCATCGATCACTATCTCGGCAAGGAGACGGTGCAGAACCTGATGGCGCTGCGCTTCGCCAATGCGCTCTACGAGCCGCTGTGGAATTCCGCCAATGTCGACCATGTGCAGATCACCGTGGCCGAGACCGTCGGCCTGGAAGATCGCGTCACCTACTATGACAAGGCCGGCGCGCTACGCGACATGGTGCAGAACCACATGCTGCAGCTGCTCTGCCTGGTTGCCATGGAGGCGCCGTCGTCGATGGACGCCGACGCCGTGCGCGACGAAAAGCTGAAGGTATTGCGGGCGCTGAAACGCATCAACGGCAATGAAGCGCCGAAGCATACGGTGCGTGGCCAGTACCGCGCCGGAGCCTCGGCCGGCGGACCGGTGAAAGGCTATGTCGAGGAACTCGGCAAGGACAGCAACACCGAGACCTTCGTCGCGATCAAAGCTGAGATCGGCAACTGGCGCTGGGCGGGCGTTCCTTTCTACCTCAGGACCGGCAAGCGGCTGGCGACCCGCGTCTCCGAAATCGTCATCGAGTTCAAGCCAATCCCGCACTCGATCTTCGGCGATAGCGCCGGACCGATCTTCGCCAACCAGCTGGTGATCAGGCTGCAGCCAGACGAAGGCGTCAAGCAGTTCATCATGATCAAGGATCCTGGGCCGGGCGGCATGCGGCTGCGCCAGATCCCGCTCGACATGAGCTTCGCGCAGTCCTTCGACGGCCGCGCGCCCGATGCCTATGAACGGCTGATCATGGATGTCGTGCGCGGCAACCAGACGCTGTTCATGCGCCGCGACGAGGTCGAGGCGGCGTGGAAATGGATCGACCCGATCCAGGACGCCTGGGAAAGCGCAAGGCAGGAAGCCCAGGGCTACACCGCCGGCACCTGGGGTCCCTCGGCCTCCATCGCACTGATCGAACGCGACGGGCGGACATGGCACGAGAGCAATTGAACGGCACTGCCTACAACTGGCATGCCTTCGCCGGGCGCCAGGAATTGGCGGCAGCCCTTGCCGGTCATGTCGCCGGCCGTCTGACCAAGGCGATCGCCGAGCGCGGCACAGGGCTGCTCGCCGTTTCCGGTGGCACGACACCGGCAAAATTTTTTGCGGCACTCTCGATGATCCCGATCGCATGGGACAAGGTCACGGTGACGCTGGTCGACGAACGTTTCGTACCGGCTTCTTCGCCGCGTTCCAACGCCGGCCTGGTTGCCGCCAATCTCCTGCAAAACGCAGCTGCGACCGCACGTTTCGTGCCTCTCTATCATGACAACGCAAGCATCGAGGATGCTGCCGTTTCCGACAGCGCTGCGCTGCAATCGCTGTCCTGGCCGCTCGATGTCGTCCTGCTCGGCATGGGAACCGACGGCCATACCGCCTCGTTCTTTCCCGACGCCGAGGAACTGGCAAAACTGCTCGACCCATCCTCTGAGAGCATCGTGCTGCCGGTTCACGCTGCAAGCGCAGGCGAGCCACGCTTGACGTTGCCGCTGGCGCGGATCGTCAGCGCCGGCTTCATCGCACTGCATATCGAAGGTGAGGAAAAGCGCACCGCATTCGAGGACGCGATGGGGCTTGGAAAGCGAAAGCCCATTCGCGCCGTGATCGAGGCAACCCAGAGGCCTGTAGAGGTTTTCTGGGCACGCTGATTTCAACTTGCTGATGGTCCCGGCAGATAGCCGGTAGGCGTTTCCGGGACCTCGCCTGAAAGGACCGACCGCCATGACCGCAAGACGCGACATCGAAGCCATCACCGAGCGCATCCGCCAGCGCTCCATGCCAGGCCGCGAGGCCTATCTCGGCCGCATCGCAGAGGCCTCGAACCGCACCGCCAACCGGGCCGTGCTTTCCTGCGGCAACCTCGCACATGGTTTTGCGGTCTGCAGCCCGTCGGAGAAATTGGCGCTCGGTGGCGACCGGGTGCCGAACCTCGGCATCATTACCTCGTACAACGACATGCTGTCAGCGCATCAGCCTTTCGAGACGTTTCCGGCACTGATCAAGGACGCGGCGCGCGAGGCCGGCGGCATCGCTCAGGTGGCCGGCGGAGTGCCGGCAATGTGCGACGGTGTCACCCAGGGCCAGCCCGGCATGGAACTGTCACTGTTCTCGCGCGACGTCATCGCCATGGCCGCTGCGATCGGCTTATCGCACAACATGTTCGACGCCGCCGTCTATCTCGGCGTCTGCGACAAGATCGTGCCGGGGCTGGTGATCGCGGCGCTGACCTTCGGCCATCTGCCGGCGGTGTTCGTCCCGGCCGGACCGATGACCACAGGCATTCCGAACGACGAAAAGGCGAAGGTCCGCCAGCTCTATGCCGAGGGCAAGGCAGGAAGAGCCGAACTGCTCGAGGCCGAGTCCAAATCCTATCATGGGCCGGGAACCTGCACCTTCTACGGCACGGCCAACTCCAACCAGATGCTGATGGAGATCATGGGCCTGCACACGCCCGGCGCCTCTTTCGTCAATCCCGGCACGCCGCTGCGCGACGCGCTGACCAGGGAAGCGACGAAGCGCGCGCTGGCGATAACCGCGCTCGGCAACGCCTATACGCCGGCCGGCCGGATGATCGACGAGCGCTCGATCGTCAACGGCATCGTCGGCCTGCACGCCACCGGCGGCTCGACCAACCACACCATTCACCTGATCGCCATGGCGGCTGCAGCCGGCATCGCCATCACCTGGCAGGACATTTCGGATCTGTCGGAAGCAGTGCCGCTTCTGGCCCGGGTCTATCCGAACGGCCTTGCCGACGTGAACCATTTCCACGCCGCTGGCGGGCTCGGCTTCCTGATCCGCGAGTTGCTCGACGAGGGCATCCTGCACGAGGATGTCCAGACGGTTTGGGGCGAAGGGCTGCGGCCCTATGCTATCGAGGCCAAGCTTGGCGCCGACGGCAGCGTGGTGCGCGAGGCCGCACCGCGCGAAAGCGGCGACGAGAAGGTGCTGGCGCCATTCAAGAAGGCGTTCCAGCCGACCGGCGGGCTGAAGATGCTTTCAGGCAATCTCGGCCACGCCGTCATCAAGATATCGGCGGTCAAGCCGGAGCGGCGCATCATCGAGGCGCCGGCCAAGGTGTTCGACAGCCAGCAAGGGCTGAACGAGGCATTCAAGGCGGGCACATTGACCGGCGACTTTATCGCCGTCATCCGCTTCCAGGGGCCGAAAGCCAACGGCATGCCGGAACTGCACAAGCTCACCACCGTGCTCGGCGTCCTGCAGGATCGCGGCCAGCATGTAGCGCTGGTGACCGACGGACGCATGTCTGGGGCTTCCGGCAAGGTGCCGGCGGCGATCCATGTGACGCCGGAAGCAGTCGAGGACGGCCCGATCGCCAGGATCCATGACGGCGACATCATCAGGCTCGACGCCGACGCTGGAACGCTGGAAGTGCTGGTCCCGGCCGGCGATTTCGCGCTGCGTCGGGCGGCGGACAGCGATCTCATTGCCAATGAGTTCGGTTTCGGCCGTGAGCTTTTCGCCGGGTTCCGGCAATTGGTGGGCCGCGCCGACCATGGCGCCAGCGCATTCGGAACGGCCTGACAGCATTTTGCTTTTCACAAAAAAAGGGCGGCGCGCGGCCGCCCTTTTTCGGTGCCGTGGAAAATGACAATTCCTACTGAACCGTGATTTCGGCCCGTTCGCCGGCCTTGACCGTCACCGGCATTTCCTTCTCCTGGCCCTGGTCGGACATGTGGCGGACGATCACATAGTCGCCGGCGGGAAGGGTCTGCTGCCAGCTGTCGCCGTAGTTCAGGCCAAGCGATTTGCGCTTGCCTTCAATGTCCTTTTTCGGAGACAGGATCTCGATCGAGTAGGCACCGGGGGCCGACATTGCCACAACGCCGGCATCAAGCATGACTTTGACATCCTGGTTGTCGCCCACCTTGACGCTGAACGGCTGCTCGACGGCCGCGAGATCGAGCGTAGTGACCGCCACATAGTCGTCCGGCGGCAGCCAGAACTTGCTGTCCGGTCCGTAGGAATGCTCCATACTGTCGCGCGTGCCGTCGATCTTCTTCTTCGCCTTGACGATCTCGAAGCCGATGCCGGAGCTGTCAGCCTTGTCGCCGCCAGCGGTGTAGTAGGCGTTGACCACGATATGTCCGACACCAACGATCACATCCTTCTCGATCGTCTGCCCGGCGGCAAGCTGAACGGTCTCCGTCGCCGTGCCAGCACCGATCTTGACCGTGACCTTTTGTTCGCCTGCCGGCACGATGACCTTGGTGTCGCCATAGTGGGTGGTGCTGTCGCCGGGATAGGTGAAATGGAGACTGGCCTGGTCACTGATCTCGGCGCCTTGGCTCGGCCGCGGATGGATGAGCAAGGTGCCGGCGTTCAAGGTGAACAGCGGCTTGTAGACCTGGCCAGCCTCGATCTTGACAGGCTGCTCCACCTTGGCCTCGTCGTCGCGCGCGACAACGATGTAGTCGCCCGGGGCGAGATTGCCGCTATAGGCGCCATATTCGGTGGTGACGGAATCGCCGCGCGTGCCGTCGGAATTCGCGTTGTAGATCTCCCAGGCATTGCCGTCGGTGATCGGCTCGCCACCTTCGGCCATCACCACGGTCGGGATGAAATTGAATTCAGGCTTGGCGGGTTCCGGAGCGGGCGCCGGTTCGGGGGCCGGCGCTGGTTCAGGCGCCGGCGCAGCGACGGTTTCGACCAATGCATCCTGCAACGCTTTCTCGTCGGAGGCCTGGATGTACTTGCCGCCGGTGTTGTCGGCAAGACAGGAGATCTGCTTGCCTTCATCGGCGGTCAGGCCAAAGCCGACGACATCGGCGGTGAAGTCGACGCCCGATGCCTCCAACTCCTTGCCAAGCGCGCAGGGGTCGCCGCTACAGGTTTCCAGGCCGTCGGTAATAAGAACGACGGTTGCCTTGTCCTCGGTGTATTTTAGAGCCTCCGCCGCCTGCTTGACGGCGGCGGTCAGCGGCGTCTTGCCGAGGAATTTCAGACTGTCGGCGGCGGCCGAAATCGCGCTGGTCGCGCCCGGCTGCGGCGGCACGATCAGCTCGATGTCGTCACAGCTGCCCTTCTCGCGATGACCATAGGCCATGAAGCCGATTTCCTCGTCGGCGGGAACCGACTGCAACACGGTTCTCAGCGATTCACGGGCGATTTCGAGCTTGGGCTTGCCATCGATCTGCGCCCACATCGAGCCGGAGGCATCGAGAATGACGATCACCCGATCGGCGGCAAAGCCGAGCGTCGTCGTCAACAAAAGGAGCATCGCCGCAGCGACGCTCCGTGCAAGTCCCGCCATGAAAATCTCCTTAGGTCCGCCCTTTTTTACGTGCCGGAAGCTATTTGACGCGGCGTCGGGACACAAGTCCAGCCGCAGGAGGATCAACGCCAACGGCTGGAGCCTGACGGCTCAGTAGGTCGTGCGCCGCTCTTCGGAAGGCGGCCGGCCGAACTGCAGCCGGTAGCTCTGGGCGAAGTAGGAGTGCGAGGTGAAGCCGGTGGCGATGGCCACGTCGAGAATCGGCATGTTGGTCTGGCGCAGCAATTCGCGCGCCCGCTCGAGCCTGAGCCGCATGTAGTAGCGGCCGGGGGTCACGCTGAGATGGCGCAGGAACAGGCGTTCGACCTGGCGCACCGACAGACCGGCCGACTTGGCGAGCTGCACCGCCGACAGCGGCTCGTCGAGATGGTCGGCCATCAGCTCGACGATGCGCCGCAGCTTCTCCGACTTGCCGGTGAGGTCGCGTTCCGGTCCGACGCGCTGGCGATCTCCGGCGGAGCGGATGCGTTCGTGCTGGAACTGGTTGGCGACGCCATTGGCGAGGTTCGAGCCGAAATCGCCGCGCACGATCTCCAGCATCAAGTCGATCGAGGTGGTGCCGCCGGCGCAGGTATAGCGCTTGCGGTCGATCTCAAAGACGTTGCCGGTGCAGTTGATGTCGGGGAAGCGCTCGACGAAGCCGGCGCGGTTTTCCCAATGGATGGTGCAGCGGTAGCCTTCGAGTTGGCCGGCTTCGGCGAGCAGATAGGAGCCGACCGACAGCGCGCCGAGCGCGTTGCCGCGCCGGCCCCAGCTGCGCAGCGCCGCCAGCACCTTGCTCTTGCCGGGGAATTCGGTGGTCAGCCCGACGGAGACGAAAAGGATATCGACCGGTGGCAGATCGGCAACAGCGTAGTCGATCTTGAGCGGCAGGCCGTTGGAAGCCATGACAGCATCGCCGTCGGCCGACACCGTCGTCCAACCGTAGAAATCACGGCCGAGCAGCCGGTTCGCCGAGCGGAAGGTATCGATCGCCGCGGCCAGCGAGAACATCGAAAACTTGTCGACCAGCAGGAACGCGAACTGCCGGCCGCCTTGAACGGGATCACTCACGAGCGGCCGTTCTGTGGGAACAGTAAGGTTCGACAAAGCTGGCGGCTTTCTGGTCAGAAGGAAGGCCGTTTCAATCCGGCCGCGAGATAGGCGGAGGCTACTGTGTTGGCCATCAGCATGGCAATGGTCATCGGCCCGACACCGCCGGGAACCGGGGTGATGGCGCCGGCCGCCTTTGCCGCCTCGGCATAGGCAACGTCGCCGACGAGGCGGGTCTTGCCTTCGCCCTTTTCAGGCGCGGCAATGCGGTTGATACCGACATCGATGACCGTGGCGCCGGGCTTGACCCAATCGCCCTTGACCATCTCAGGCCGGCCGACGGCGGCGACCAGGATATCGGCAGTGCGGGCGAGCGCCGGCAGATCCTTCGTCCGGCTGTGGGCGATGGTGACGGTGCAGTTGGCGGCAAGCAGCAGATTGGCCATCGGCTTGCCGACGATGTTGGAACGGCCGACGACGACCGCATTGAGGCCGGACAGATCCTTGCCGCGCACACGCTCGATCAGCAGCATCGAGCCGGCGGGGGTACACGGGACAAAGGCGGTCTCGAGTTCGCCGGTGCTGAGCTTGCCGACATTGATGAAGTGGAAGCCGTCGACATCCTTTTCCGGGGCTATCGTCTGGATGACCTTGCCGGCGTCGACATGGGCCGGGAGCGGAAGCTGCACCAGGATGCCGTTGATGGCCGGGTCGGCGTTGAGCCCATTGATGATCTTCAGCAATTCCTGTTCTGAGGTCTCGGCCGGCAGCGTGTGCTGGACCGAATGAAAGCCGCATTCCTTGGCGGTGCGGGATTTGGAGGCGACATAGACCTGGCTGGCCGGATCCTCGCCGACGATCACCACCGCCAGACCGGGCTTTTGCGCGCCCTTGCCCGCCAATTCCGCGGTCAAGGCCTTGACCGTCCGCACCACGTCTTCGGCAACGCTCTTTCCGTCAATCACTTCGGCCATCAACCACCCTCAACACCGTTTCATGTCTATCGTTGCGCCAAAACCGCTGCGCTTTCTGGGCAATATTCAGCGCGGCATTTTCACGAAAATTCGACCGGGCAATCCCGTCAAAGCGCCGTCCCATGCCGTAAACTCGAAACCGGCAGCTTTTATTCGGCGCTGACAGCTTTAGAAATAGCGGCGTTGCGAGCGGCTCTCGGCCAGTTCACGTATCGCCTCGTGGAATTCGCGCAGGCTGGCGCGGATTTCGTCGATCTGGGTATGCTGGTCGGCGGCGCTCGGGACCTGAGGGACGCCTGCCAATGGGTCCTTGGGATAAGGAAGCTGCCCGGTATAGGGCTGCCGCTGCGGGTAGCCGACAGCTTCATGCATTGGCTTGGGGCTTGCGACGATAACCGGTGATGCGGGTTCGACCGGGTGCGTCTCAGTTGGCCCTTCCTTGCGGGCGATAATCCTGCGCACCACCGACAGCAGCGTGGGGACAAGGCCAAAACGTTCGGCGCCTGCGACCTCGACCAGCGGAGCGGCGACCGCGAGCAGCGGATTTGACCGCCCTTCGCGTTGCAAGCGGGCAAGGCGATGGCGCGTGGCGGCATCCTCGCGCCATGACGGGTTTGACCGGTCGCCGATCGAAACCGGCGAGGTGTCTTCATCCTCCTCGCCGCGCAGACCCTGAGCGAGCGCCAGCAGCGAACACTCGCGCCTCCAGTCTTCACGGTTTTCCCTGTCGGCCATCGTCTTGGAGCTTTACTCAGTGGCGGCTTGGGGCGGTCTGCCAATCGTTAAGCCACGCTAAACAGGCATGGCAAACAAACGGTTAATTTCTATACCAGGAGAGCGAGGTTTCTCTTCGGTTACATGTCTCTTGAGCGCAATCGAGCCGCCCAGAACGGCACGTTACAGCGAGATGAGGTCGATTGGATCGTTCTGTTTCTCGGGCGACGCAGCGATCTGAACGCTTTCCCCGAAAGCTTCTTCTTCCATCGGGGCGATCCGATCTGGCTGTTCTTCGTGCTCGGCGTGCTTGGCCTGAGGCAAGTGTCGCTGCGGCCGATCGCGGTGCGCGCTGCTTCCTAATCCGTCCATTCCAGAAGGGCTTCCCCGCCGCGTCGCGAGCGTCTATGGAGACGCTAAATTGCGGAGGCTTCCAATGACGATCAGGCTTGTTCTCGCCGGCTGCGGCAATATGGGTTACGCCATGCTCTCGGGCTGGCTGAAATCCGGCAAGCTGCCATCGGCGGCGGTTTTTGTGGTCGAGCCCAACGCCGATTTGCGCAAGCGCGCCGAAGCGCTGGGCTGCGGCACCGCCGCGGATGCCGACGGCATTCCGGCGGACGCCGTGCCGGCCCTCGTCGTCATCGCCGTCAAGCCGCAGGTGATCCGCGACGTAATCGCTGCTTACAAGCGTTTCGGTGACGGCCGCACCACCTTCGTCAGCATCGCCGCAGGAACGCCGGTCGCAACCTTCGAAGGCATACTGGGGAAACGCGCGCCGATCGTGCGCTGCATGCCCAACACGCCGGCGGCCATCGGCAAGGGCATGATGGTGGTATTTTCCAACAGGCTGGTTTCCGACGACACCAAGCGTTTCGTCGCCGACCTGCTTTCGGCGAGCGGGCAGGTGGCTGATATCGATGACGAGAGCCTGATGGATGCGGTGACGGCAGTGTCCGGATCGGGGCCAGCCTATATCTTCCACTTCATCGAAGCGCTGACCGTGGCCGCCGAGAAGGCCGGCCTGCCGGCCAGGACCGCCAGGCTGCTGGCCATGCAGACCGTCTACGGCGCCGCCTCGCTGGCCGCCGAAAGCGGCGAAGAGCCTGGTGTGCTCAGACAACAGGTGACCAGCCCCAACGGCACGACGGCCGCCGCCCTCGCCGTGCTGATGGGCGAGGACCGACTGACGCGTCTGCTGACCGAAGCCGTGGAAGCGGCGCGGCTCAGGTCGATCGAGCTGGGGAAGTGACGGTGGTTTGCGGGTCACGCGAGATCGGTATGCGAAAAGTCATTGCCCTTGTAGAGCAGCACTGCGTCCCGGCACTTGGCGCAAGCATAAGAGAGGCAGTCGGCGAGGTTGAGCTGGGCGGGATGCCCGCGTCCTTTTCCATTGTCTGAAAAAGCCTGGATGGCGAGCTTGGCATCGCCAGCGTCGATCGGCACAATTTTGATTTCAGCCTCCCGAAGAAGTGCCTCTATCGCCGCCTCCGCGACAAGCGGCTCGACGGCAAGCATGGTGGAAAGCCGCATCGCCGCTTCAAGCACCACAAGTGCGGAGGTTATCCTTCTTGGTGCCTGTTCGATGCGGTTGCTCCACTCGCCGGCATCCTCTTCTCCCGAAAGAATCGCGACTACCACTGAGGTGTCGACGAACATCAGGGATGCCCCCACATCTCATCGATCTCATCCTTGCTCACAGGCCGACCGCCCTGGCCTGCTTTGGTTTTGAAGTCGTTAGCAATGGCTGCGAGGCGCTCCGCCAAGGGAATGCGCCCGCTTTCCCGGTTCAATTCGGATTCCAGCGCTTCGACGACAGCCTCGGTCATGGAGATCTTGCGTTTGGCAGCAAGCCGTCCTGCCAGTTCTCGCGCGCGCGGATCCCTGATCTGGAGATTCATTGCGATCGACCTCCGGCCATTCTTTGTCACTACATTATACAGAATTTGTCATGACAGCGCCAGAGGACTCGGGTCGAGGTTTCGGGGGGATGCCCCTACGGCTTCAAGTCCTGTATAGCATCTCGTCCTGCAGCCGGCGCAAGGCGAACAGCCTGGTCGTCGGGTCGGGCGCGGCATTGTCGGCGGTCAGCAGCTCGCCCTTCCTGACCGGTTTCAGCACCTTGCCGCCTTCGAGCAGACCGACCGGCACGGCATGATGGGCGCGGGCCTCGGCGACCGTCATGGTCCAGGAGCGGTAGCAGGTCTCGCCGATCGCATCGAAGGTCTCTCCGGTGGCCAGGTCGCGCTTGGCAACAGCACAAACCTCGGCGACCGGCGTCGGCAGCGGCACCATGTCCGCCTTGCCGTAAAGCGCGATGCGCGCAGCGGTCAGCGGCACTTCCAGCGAAGTCAGGTGATAGGGCCGGAAGAAGCTGTAATAGGGGCCGTGGCCGATATGCAGATCGTCCATGCGCTCGATGACGCGTGGATGCGTCGCCTCGACGATGACGAAGACGCCGGGCGCCACGCCCTTGCCGATCGTATAGTCGACGACGCCCTTCTTCGATAGGATGCCGCCGTGCTCGCGCGGGATCAGCACCCTGGCCAGTTCGTCGCGATCAGCTTTCGGGCCGTGCATGCCGGGAACGTCCGGCACTAGCCCGGTGGCGTTGGCGATGGCGCACATCTCGACCATGGTCTTCGAACCGTCGATGAACTCGACCAGCATGCGCGGGTTCATGTTGCGGCGAAGCGCTTCCTCGCGAAAGTCGTCGGGCACGGCGTCATGATTGAGCGGGTTGTTCTTGCCCTTGCCGGCCGAGACGATGGTGTAGTCGAGCGCGGAGGCGAACTCGATCAGCTCCATGCAGCTCGACGGCTCGTCGCCGGCGCCGACCGAATAGACGACGCCGAGCCGGTCGGCCTGCTGCTTCAGATAGCAGCCGATGGTGACGTCGGCCTCGACATTCATCATCACCAGATGCTTGCCGTGCTCCATCGCCATCAGGTCGAAATCGGCGGCGACACCGGGCTTGCCGGTGGCATCGATCACCACGTCGATCAGCGGATTGGTCACCAGCATCTCGTTCGAGGTGATGGCGATCTTGCCGCTCTCGATCGCCGCGGTGACGGTCGAAGCGGTCTCCGCTTCGACCGCCATCGCCTCGTCGCCATAGGCGATGCGGATGGCGTCACGCGCGGTGTGCGGCCGCCGCGTCGAGACGGCGCAGACCGAAATGCCCGGCATCAGCATGCCTTGCGTCACCAGATCGGTGCCCATCTCGCCGGAGCCGATGACGCCGATGCGCACCGGGCTGCCTTTGGCGGCGCGCTTGGCGAGATCGCGGGCAAGCCCGGTCAGGGCGACATTGGTCATGCACAAGTCCACTGCTTTTTGATTTGAAGGGGGAATAGCAGGGAACGGTAACTGTTTGCCAACAAAACCGGTGGCGGGGGGCAATTTCTCGCGGCTGGAGGCGATGGTGCTGCGATCGCCTATAAGTTCTGAATCAGCCGCGGTTAGCTCGGCCCGCGTCATCTTTTGGTGATGCGGGCCTTTTTTGCGCCGGCCGATAGCGTGTTTTTAAGCGGGTCAGCACAAAGCACGGCAAGGCAGGGGCTCCGCTTACGCAACGCAATTCCGATTCCGCGCGTTTTATCGGAGGAGGTCGATTTGACGGCCGGCCTCATGCGGCGACAAGGAGGCAACCAGGATGCCTAAGTTCAAAGAAGCACTTGAGCGCGGAAAAGCAGCTCGCCGTCAGCAGGGAGAGCATGCACGCGCTGAAAAGGCGCAGCGAGATGCCCCTTTGGCCGACTTCAGCGCGCAAGCCAGGGCCTGGCTAAACGATGTCGTAATTGCGTCGTTGGAAGCGGCCAAGGCTGACGTGGCAGATGACTTGACCGTCGACATAGACACCGCGCCACGCCGCCAGGCCAAAACGTCAACGCCGTCTATTCGGTTTCAGATCTACTGGAAGCGAGAATTGGAGAAGAAGGTCAGAAGGACGTTCACGGTCAGCGTTCAGGTGAGTGGGGAGGTGCTGGTGTCGGCGCCCGGGATAGTGGCGAAGGAGGTAGGAAATATAGGGGATAGATCTGACGAGCGGTTCCGCAACTTGCTAGCCGAACTGATCGAGGATGCCGCTAAGGGCACCTAGCAAGCCTGTAGGTGGGATCACGAAGGCCCGTCGCCAGCTTCGCGAGAGCACAATGGCACACGGTATTCCATCGCTGTCCCGGTCAGCTTGCCGCCCAATGGACAATTCTCGAGATACTTCTGGCCGCCGCGGCCAGTCGCACGGCCAGCCGTTTTGCACAAATGCATTTGTAGAGGTCTGGTTATGCCATCTACCTCGATACGCAAAACGGCGGGTCATGGCCCGGCTGTTCGTGCCAGATGACTTGCCGAAGGTCGCGCCTGTCGACCGGCTGGCCACAGACCGGGCATGACTAAAAATGGTCGCTCTCATGCTTGATGGGCTCGCCGTGCCGTGTGCCGACGATCCGCGGCCCCAATCCGGAAAGCTTGGTCATCGTGCCGGCAAGGCCTGCGCGGCCCTTGTCAGGGTTGCCCGATCGTTACCGTGCTTGCTGATCAGCTCGCGCACCTGTTGCGGCGTTATGTTGTTCTTGAGGGCGAAATAGTTCACCTCATAATCGTCATCGGCCGAGATCCGCTTGCGGTCGCGAAAGTCGCGTTTGCTTTTGTCATCTGCCATTTCGGTTCCTCCTTGACAGATCCTATTATGTGCACTCTGGCTAATATAAGCCGGTGATCTAGACTCGGTTCCATGCGTGGGTGCCGGCACTGGCCGGCTAGAGTTTATTCCTCCGATGCTGCCTACCTTGGTCGCCAAGCAGCCCCAAGGCGTCAGAATTGGAATATTATTTGATCGGGAGACGCATCCTATGATCGAGTTCTGGTTTTGCATTGGCAGCACTTACAGCTACTTGTCGGTGATGCGCTTGGCGCATGTGGAGGTGGCAACCGGAGTGCGCTTCCATTGGCGACCCTTCAATGTCCGCACCATCATGATCGAGATGGACAATATTCCTTTCCGCACGAAACCTGTGAAGGCTGCCTATATGTGGCGGGATGTTGAACGGCGTGCTGTGCTCTATGGCCTACTGCCGAAACTGCCCGCGCCATACCCGCTTGCCGAACTGGAACGCGCTAATCGCGTCGCTATCATCGCGGCCGCCGAGGGCTGGTGCCCGGCCTATGCGCGGGAGAGCTACCGGCGATGGTTCGAAGCCGGGGAGCCTGCCGGCAGCGAGCCCAACCTTTCCGTCAGCATTGGTGCTGCCGGGCAGGATACGGAGCGCGTGCTACGGCTCGCTGATTCCGACAAAGGGAAAGCCGATCTTGACCAGGCCACTGAACAGGCCAAAGCCCTCGGCATCTTCGGCTCCCCCAGTTTCGTTGTCGACGGAGAGTTGTTCTGGGGGGACGACCGCCTCGACGATGCGATTCGCTGGCTACGACAGATGGAAAGTGGCCCGCCGGACTGACGTCATCCTGCGACAGCTATCTTCGATCGAGAATTGTCGCGTCTGGGCGACTACCGACGCCCTCGTAGTGCTGGCCGGCGGCGAGGACCCAGCATAAGAGTGGTCATCGTTGCACTAGCGCACGCCACCGCTAACAGTGCGACAATGCCAGCAGAGTTGGCCTTTTGCTCTACGCGAGACGAGACGACGTGCTTTGCAGGCAAAGCGTTGTGAACCAGCGCATCCAGATCGGACCTGCTCCCCTGTCGAATGGAATAGGCGCGAGTGAACTCCGCACCGAGAAGAAAAATTTCCGATGAGTAGTAAACCCAGAGGAGTATGACGAGCAGCCCGCCAGCGGCGCCGTATGAAGACGCAATGGCGCTGGTGCCGATATACCAACCGATAAGTGATTTTCCGAGCGTGAATAGGGCAGCGGTCACAACAGCACCAATCCCGACATCGCGCCATTCGAGAGTTCGATCGGGCAACACTTTGTAGATAGCCGCGAACATCCCTGAGATCAGGACAAACGAAACAACCGCGTTGATCAAGCCGAGGACGATTGTGCCGAACGGCAGGCGAGCGTTGATGATGTCACCCAGCGCCGAGATCGCCGCGCTCGCTACGAGAGATACGAGCAACATGAAACCGAGTGCAGCGACCAAACCCAGACTTGCTGCACGTGCCCGCACCAGACGCGACAACGACATGCTCTGAGGTTCGACCTTCCATATTGTGTTCAGCGACTGCTGCATTTCGCCAAAGACGCCAGATGCGGTCACGAACAAAGTGACCATGCCAATGACTGCCGCCCAGGTTCCGGATGATTTGCTGGATGCGCTCTCGAGCGCGGTCTGAAGGAGACCTGCGCTTTCTGGCCCCATCAGCCCCTCGATCTGAGCAGACAACGCCAGTTGTGCAGCATCATGACCGAAAACGAGACCTGCGATTGCGACCACAATCAGCAAGATTGGCGCCAGCGATGTGGTGACATAAAAAGCCATTGCCGCGCCATGACCAAGAGCATTGTCGTTGACAAAGCCAACTACGCTTTCTCGCACCAAGTCCCATGCATCTGTGATTACGGGTCGCATTTTGAGACCGTGGGCAGTGAGCCGCAATGGTGTCAGTAGCAATGCGCCAGGACTTCCGATGTTCCGGTTGCGGGCGTCAGGTCCGTATTTGATTGAGGATGCGATCAGAGATCCCGGTGCGGACGGGTCGGCCGTGAGGGCCAGGCGCTTGCGCCAACCACATGGCATCGCCTCCGGAGACGGGGAACCTATAGGGGGGCCCTAGGGTTGCCAATTCCTGGGTTCTTTACCGTTTAGAGGAGCGGCATAATTTGGCTTCGGGCGACCGCGCCTGGGAGTGCCTTCAGTGCCGTTCTATAGTCGGCTCCAAGCGCCTTCCTCGAAATCATGGGAAGGTCTATTTAGAACAGATTATTCGACGATCTCGACGCATGCTCGAAGACTTCCCAGTTCGAGCTGTAGTCATGACTCGCCCGGCATATCCGCGCGCCACCTCGTCTCACTGACCCGGATCGTCTGCAATCCTTATGAAGTCCGCTCGCGCACCATGCGTTTGCTTGTGAACAGATCAATTCAAATACTCTGCGGCAAGTTCGGTGTAGTCGAAACTGCCCGTTCGCCCGCCGAGGTGTTTGGCCAGAAAATCCTCGATGAGACGGGCGCGTTTGACCTTGGTCTGCCAACGATTGTAGCCGTGGCCTTCCTTCTCGAAATAGACCCCCGTCACATCCTTCCCGGCTGCTTTCAAGGCGCGTTCGAACTCTTCCGATTGCTCGAAGCCGACGATTCGATCTTCCTTGCCTGCGGTGATCAGGATCGCACCTTGGACGTTCGCGGCATGTGTAAGAGGTGAGCGCTGCCGCATTTCGTCAAGGTCGGCTTTGTTGTTCGGGTCACCAAAGTAGCGTTTTACCTCGTCAAGATGCAGACCCCACGAGAAGGGGTTGTTCTGCATCTGGTAGGCGATGTCGGTTACACCATACTCGACGATCGCTGCCTTGAAGAGGCCCGGGTCGCGGGTCATCGCCAGAGCAGCGGAATAGCCCCCGTAGCTGCCGCCCATGACCGCCATGTTTGCCTTGTCCGCAATGCCTTCTCCGACAAGCCAGTTTGCGGCATCGACGATGTCGTCCTGCATGGCTTTGCCGAACTGGCCGTAGCCGGCCGCGCGGAAGTTTTTGCCATAGCCGGTTGAACCGCGGAAATTGACAGCGAGCACCGCATAGCCGCGGTTGGCGAGGAACTGATAGTCGTGATTGTAGGCCCAGACTTCTTGTTGGGCCGGCCCGCCATGGATAATGACGATCGCCGGTAGGTTCTTTGGCTCGATACCGTGCGGCAGCGTCAGAAACGCCGGGATTTCCAGCCCGTCGCGCGCCTTGAATGAGACCGGTCTGGTTTCGGCCAAAGCATCCTTGTGCCTGCGAAAGTCGTATTCGCCAATCTTGGTTGATTCGCCTTTCTCCAGGTCGTAGAGAAAATATTCGAAGGACTGTTCCCGCCATGAGCGAGCGACCGTGACGAAGCGCCCATCTGGGGATGAAGCGATGACGTTGAAGTCGACCGGATTGTCACCATCGAGAAGCAGCTTCAGGAACATTTTGCCAGCGGGTGTGAACGACCGATATTGCGTATAACCATCTTCGAACGTAACAAAATCAGGCTCCGTGGCTTGATCGGCGAGCGTGACGTCCTTCCTGGCATCAACTTTCGGGTGCTCGGCAACAACGGTTTCCGCTCCTGTCTGGGGATCGATCGTCACTAGCGCAATGCGATCGCGGCCGCGATCTGATATAGCGTAGATCGGCTTGCCGGCAGCAGGAGCATAGAGAATCGCGAAGGTGTCGCTAGCGCCGGCTTTGGTGAGTGTCCGCCACGGATCACTGGCGCTGTCGCGAATGAGAAATTGCGCGCCGCCGTCCTCGAGCCGATCGACGCGGATCACCGGAACGCCGGAGCGGTCGAGCCACCAATCGAAGCTCTTGCCTTCGTTTTTTTCCAACAGCTGTTTGCCGCCGCCATCCTGACGCACGGTGTAAAGATCCAAGAGCGCCGGGTCCCGATCGTTGGAGGCCACCACGAGGCGGTCATTCGGCTCCGAAGCCGCGGAAACTATGCGCCAGTTTTGGAAACCGCGAGGCGTAATGTCAGTCCACTGATCGTGGGCCGGCTTTGCCGGGTCTATCTGCCAAAGACGTCCTTCGGCAGCTACGATCAACTTGTTGTTGTAGGGATGCCAGCGGAAATCGTCAAATTCCACACCGGAGAGGGTGAGAAAAGGTCTGCTCTCTCCGCTCCGCTTTATACGAATGACCGTTTTCGTCCAGTCAACGCCATACCACGCAAGCAGGCGGCCATCATGGGACGGCTTATACTCCCATTCCGCTCCTGTGTTGGCGAAGAAGTCGCGCACCGGAACAAGCGGTGCCAGGATTGCTCTTGTGAGGGACGGATGTGTCGGTGCTTCGTCGCGCAGGAAATAAGAGTAGGCGCCAAGTGCCGCACTCGTGACAACAGCTAGGATGAATCCGACAATTCTCAGCAAGCGCATAAGTTGTCCTAGGAGTGTGATCCGATGCTCAACATTCGGTTGACTCACAATCAGAAAGGCAGAGACAACCTGAGGCACATAAAAAACAGGCGCTCCTTCCGCAAAAGAAAAGCTGGCAAACAGCGATTTTGACTATGCATAAAGTATACACTAAAATATACTAAACAAAACATACGCTATAATAGCCGTTATTACGGAATATACAATAAAATTAAGTCTTATGTTGACATATTTTAGGAAAAGATCAATTAATAACATTGCAAAAAACAATGCTGCCGCCGCATAAAGCTTTTCCACTAATCTCTCCTCCTTCGCCTACCGCGTTCCATGAATACGGCAAGCGAAGTTACTCCTTGGAGAAAACCGAACAGAAGTTTTATCCCCCACCAGAATCAAATGGCAGAACCGGTCACTTGAGCTAGCGTAAACCGCTCAGATCGCCTCTGAAGCCACCTCTGCCTACAGACTCGCCCATACCAGTAGCCACACTACCCCCGTAAGCTCCAGCGTAGTAACCTCCCAATCCGCCGGCTGCTGCGCCGACGCGTCCCCCTGTTGGTCCAACGCGGCTGCCTATCGTGCCACCAACAACACTTCCTATTGCCGCGCCGACGCGACCCAGATGTGAATTTTCATTAAGACCATTGCTTCCACTTCCACCGCCCCTCTCACCACCGAATGCGACGCGAACCCCTAGTTTTTCTTCGAGTGTGCCGAACATCTCATTTCTCCGCATCGTTGACGTTGTGAAAAGAAGATTGCGAACGCACGAAGGCATCTTTAACACCCATCTGAGGTTGTCAACAAAACTATCGTTACAATTTTAGATGGTGCTAAATTGAGCGGCCTTACCTCGCAGCCTGCTTCGTTATCATGGTTTACGCGATCGACCTTTAAATACACACCGCTGATCGTCGAGATCGTGGTCGTGGCGATCGTCCTGCGCCTGCTGGGTCTGGTTCAGCCCTTTGTGTTCCAGACGATCATTGATCGGGTGCTGCCTTTTCAACGTGAGGCAACGCTCGTCCTGATTGTTGTGATCCTCGCGCTTACGACACTTTTTTCCGCAGGGCTGGATGCTCTGGCGGCCTTTCTCGGCAACCACATGTCCAACCGATTGACGGCAGAACTCGCGCATCGGATCTTCCGTCACGTCCTTAACTTGCCACTGCGCTATCTCCAACAATGGCAGGTCGGCGAGACACTTGCCCGCATCCAGGAGATCGATACCGTCAGGGGATTTTTGACCGGCACGGTTTCCGGCATTGCACTCGACATACTTTTCGCGGTCATTTATATCGGCGCGTTGCTGTCGATCAGCCCGTTCCTTACGCTGATCGTGCTGGTCATGTTACCGCTTCAGATTGTTGTGTTTGGCCTGATCGGACCATTTGTCCGGCGCCGGATGCAGGAATCGTTTCTGGCTGGCTCCCACCATCAATCGCGCCTTGTCGAGGCATTTGCGAACGCTGCTACCGTCAAGGCTCTGACGTCTGAAGGCGTGCAGGTCGAGCGGTTTCAGGAGACGTTGAACACAAGTCTTCTCGCGGGCTTCCGGGTCGCGAAACTCAACATCCTGAACAGTTTCGTTGGCGACCTTCTCTGCAACGGGTCGGTGATCCTGATTATCTTCTTCGGTTCCCGGCTGGTTTTTCAGAACGAGATCACACTTGGAGAACTGATTGCGTTTCACCTTTTGGCGGAGAAGGTGTCAGGACCAATCCTGTCGCTGTCGTCGATATGGGAGCAGTGGCAGGGACTGAGGGTCGCCCGGTTGCGGCTGGGGGATTTTCTGAACACACCCGCCGAGACAGACACACCCAGGCCCAAATTACTGATCGAAGGACCACTGCATCTTAGCCTGAAAGGTCTGTCGTTCGGTTACCTGCCGGACCAGGCCGTCATCCGCGACATGACGCTCGACATAGGCCCAAATCGTTCAACGATCATCGTCGGAGATTCCGGCCGCGGCAAGTCTACCCTGGCCAAATTGATGAGCGGTCTCTACGAGCCGGATGACGGATATGTCGAGGCGAACGGCCACAAACTTGCGGATTGTGATCCGCGCAGTGTTAGGCATTCGATTGCCTATCTGCCGCAGGAGCCGGCATTGTTTTCAGGCTCAATAATGGACAATTTGCTTTTGGCGAAGCCTGACGCCACGAATGAAGAAATCAACAAGGCGCTTGCCGACAGCGCGAGCGACCGGTTCATCGCTCAGCTCCCGGACGGTATCCATACCGATGTCGGCGAGCGCGGCGCCTTTCTCTCCGGCGGTCAGCGCCAGCGCGTTGCCCTGGCGCGGTCACTTCTGGCTGGCCCCGCTGCCCTTATACTAGACGAACCGACCAGCGCGCTCGACGCGCAGTCGGCGGGTGTGGTCGTCGAGACACTGAAGCGTCTGGCTCGAGAGAAGACATTGATTGTCATCACCCACAATCCCAGCCTGCTCGGCAAAGACGCGAATGTGATCGATTTGGACCGACCCGAATTCTATCGTCGGCTGGGACTGGCGGAGCGTGTGCCTGCATGATGGAGGATGGCGTAGGCAAGCCGGTCTCGCCGACCATTCGCCTGACTGCTTGGCTCCTTATTGGGATGTTCGTAACGGTCATCCTCGGCAGTTATGTCGCCAGGACGGAAATCGTTGCGCGCGGTCAGGGCAAGGTAATTCCCACCAATCGGGTTCAGGTCGTGCAGCCTCAGGTCGATGGCAAGATCGTCAAGATCTTGGTTGTCGAAGGCCAGTCCGTCAAAGCCGGTGATCTGCTGGTGGCAATGGATACCACAACGGTCGAGAGTGAAATCAAGCGTATCGAGGTAAGCATCGAACGGCAGCTTCAGGAGGAAGCTGTGGCACGCTCAATCATCGCCCCGCTTTCCAATACCGATCCGACAAGTGAAGGCTTCGTCGAAACCGGCATGGTGGTTTTTCAGCGCGAGAAGACCAGCTTGCCGGCAAAAATCAATGGCGCGGATGCATTTGTCGAAGCCGTGCTCTCGGCGCTTCGCGATCAGGTAGCCCAGGCCAACGCGCAATTGACCCGCATCGCACGCAGCCGGGACGCTCAACAAGTGCGTCTTGAACACGCGCGTTCCGATCGCGAAATCGTCTCGCAAAGGTTTGCTTCAGCAGAGATGTTGAGAAAGCAAGGAACGATCAGCGAATTCGACTATCTTGAGCGGCTGCGGGAACAAAAATCGATAGAGAGCGAGGCGCTGATTGCCGAACGCGAACTCGACGGGCTTGCCGCCGAAGCCGAGGCGATGATCAAGCAGCGGACGAGCGTCATATCCACAGCTCTCTCCACCTATCGCAAGCAATTAAACGATGCGGAGATCGTGCTTCAGGGCCTGAACGCCGACTTGCGTGCCGCAACGAACCAACTTGCCAATCTTTCTCTCAAAGCGCCGGCGAGCGGCAGGATCGAAAAGCTTTCGGTATTCACGGTGGGCGGCTTTGTCGAAGCCGGCTCGACCCTGATGTCGATCGTGCCTTCCGACGATGATATCGAGATCGAAGCTTTTTTTGACAACCGCGATGTCGGCTTCCTCGAAAGCGGTCAACAGGCGTTCGTCAAATTCGATGCATTTCCAGCAGAGCGTTTCGGTATCGTGCATGGCCGTGTCACCAGTGTCGGCGCCGATGCAAGAGGCGATGTGGTTCCAGACAAGTGGGTCTATGTCGTCCGCCTGAAGCTGGAACGGCGCAATATCCAGATGGCCGAACGATCAATCAAGTTCGCGCCTGGTATGACGGCGACAATCGACGTGATCACCGGCGAGAGGCGGCTGATCAGCTACTTCTTCGAACCCATTCTAAAGGCGATCCAGGACAGTTTTGGGGAACGGTAGTGGACGAACGATTAGGGGCCAAGGAAAACGAAAGAATAGGATATTTCGAGGCGCTGGGTATGGTGACGGCGCTCGCGTTAGCCTCAGAGCTCCATCGCGATTGGTCCATATCCGATGTTGACCACAATATCATCCCGGCCTTGCGCGTCGGGCAGTGCAAGATTTATCGCGATGACCGTGGACAGCCGACAGCTTGCGTCACTTGGGCGGTGGTGGATAAGGAAACTCACTCGGAATTACTTTTGTTCGGGCGAACACCCCCCTCAGGAAAATGGTCCTCCGGACCGCATCTGTGGTTTATCGATGCAATCACACCCTTCGGGCATCCCATTCATCTCGTACGGGACTTACAGCGCAATCATTTTGCCCATTTGAGGGAGGCTCATGCGATCCGGCGAAACCCCGACGGAAGCATTAAAAGAATCCAGACGTGGCGCAATCGGGTCTTATAGAGGACCAATTTTGTAACAGAATAGTGGGCGCAACGCCTTATATGTCAAGGGTTTCAGTGATTTTCAAAGGGATAGGCTGGTGCTGCGAGAGAGGATTGAACTCGCTCAAAACCACCACAAATATCTGTTCTTATTGGCTTTTTTCTGCCGCTCGATCTGCGCTGTGTACCAGCGCTGTGTCTTCAAAGCAACCCTGATGCGCTAGATCGTCGACGCTCTATGTGACGCCGCTTGCAAAGGCCGGATACTGCCGGTGGCACGAACAACCAAACGATACCCCATCCATTGGTTCCCCAGCTCAGAGAGCGAGCGGTGACGGGCTGACTTAACGTAAACAAAGATTGCGTCTAATTCCTCTACCTTCCCCAAACCGGTCGACAAATACCAAGGCTCCCCCCGAAGCCTCTCGTCGAGCCGTCTAGCGGCAGTTAGAGGGTCTGTTCTCATATTCCGTGGCCACCTACCAAAGCGAGCCCGCCAAACGAGTTAACGATGGAAGGCATAGGAATGATCCATGCATAGTCCCCATTTCGGCTTGCTGCGAAGACTAAGCCGACGGCCGCACTCCCATCCTCAGTTACCACGAGGCTTCCCGAATCGCCCGGGAGGGCGAAGGCGTCTGTGGTGCTGTGGACAGTCCAGACATCTTGAAACCAGACAACGCCTTTGAAATTCTTCGAATTGTATCCAATGGGGATCGGCGTGGGGACCAGTGCCTCTACAAATCCCCTTGTCAGCCCAGTCGTTCGCCCGAACTTCTTAACTGCCATTCCTGATAGTGGCGTCGATGTGTTGGTGGGCGTGTCGTACCCATCAGCAACATCGCCCTGCCAAGAGGTTAGCAATGCAGGATTTGTTGCACGAGCGAGCGCCAAGTCCGAGTCGCAAGGGTTGACGAAGTTCGGGTCGCCACTTCGCAATTCATGGATGAGTTCGTGCCGACCTACTTCGCCGGGCGCTCGCATGGTAGGGCGACCATCAGAGCTACTTGGGGAAAGGACCGGTTGGCCACTCGGAACGTGGTTGCACCCAGCCAAAACATGGTTGTTCGACAGTAGGTAGATGTTTTGAGAGCCGTTGCGACGTACAAGCGCGCCTAAAGTGCCCGTTGAGCTTTCGGATGTCGGTGCGCAGGAGCTTCCGCACGCTATACGATTGTTGCGTTCAAACAAATATCCATGGTTTGTCGAACTCGATGCTGCATCGGGGCGAACAGTGACTGGCCCCATTCTGTGCCCTTTGATCGGAACGCCGTCTACAGATTTTGGAAGTGACTTAATTAACTTCTGTGAGCCATTCATCAGATAAATGTGAACGCTCGGATTATCCTTCCCCACTTCGTAGCCTACTGATTGTACAACTATGCCGCCGAAGCTTTCTCGGGCTTCTTCAATAACCTCGTCCGCATCGGCGACAGCAACGGCTTGGGCCAGTGATCTAACCTCAACTGGCCCGTGCGCCGCACTATAACGCCCTTCCCTCAGAAATTCGTATGCGAGCAGTTTTGCAACTTCCTCCGCATCTGCCATGTAGCCCCCCTTTGTTGCCTATCTAATGAGGTTACCTATGTTTTGCGGTATCCGGAAGCCGTCAACGCCTCCTTAGCATTCGGACCAGTGAGGTTTCGGATTTGGTCGCCGTGAGACGGACGGCATCGTCGCGTGGGATCCAAAGAAGCTCCTCCATCCTTGACCTCCTTCGCAAGTCCTGCTGCGGTCAGGAAAGATCGGCTCCGTGATGTTGGACGAGGAGTTCTGTGGCTTGCTCCAGCGCCTCGCCGATGTGCCGTAAGACTCGTCCGCGCGATCTCGGGTAAACATGCAACTCCTTCGTACCCGGACCATCACCCCATCGCTTGTGCGTTCCCGACGCCATCTTGTGGACGAGCTTCGCGGCCTGCACCCGCTTGAACTCTGCCTTGGTCTCGGCTTGTGGGTCATCGCGGATGGCGATCTCGACGGCAAGCCATGCAGCAACCACCCCTCGCGGGTCCACGGCGGCCTTGCGCAGCCTCGCCCAGCCGGCCTTGGCCCGAGCCTCAGGAGACAGCCCGCGCAGCCTGAACGCCTCAATATGGGGCCCGGCGGTGCTGTAGAGCGTGTTCACGCGATCAATAGCATTGCGCACCCATTGATCCTCGGCGTTCGCCTCCAGCCACCCGACCGCTGCCCTGCGGTAAGGTGCGAGTTCCTTTGCGGTGTAGGAGCGCTTGTAAGGGCTTCCATGACGCGCGTAGTGGTCGGAGTGGTGTCGGCAAAAGCGCGTGTCCAGACCGTCCTCTGTGCCAGAACGGGCGGGCTTTCCGCAGCCTACAACACGGCAGCGCGAGAACATGCTGCTCGGCTCGGCAGCACGGGCTTTGACCTCGTTCCTCCGCTCGCGCTTCTTGGCCCAGTTCGTCAATCTCGAGTCCCTCTTAGGTGTTCCGTAGGTTTCCCATTAAGGGTACCGAGCAGTGAGTGAAGGAGCTACCTGGGTAGGAGTAGAGATAGCCTAACATGCAGATGAGGGTTGATGGGACCCAGTACAGGGACGAAGTCCCTCCCTTAGCCTTCAACCGTAACAGTGCCCTGAACATGGGCATGAGCGTCGAACACACGGAGCATAACCTCCTTGGTCATCGACACCTTGGAAGCTGGCACCATCACCGCGTCATGGATCGGCAAGGCCACAACGCCCTTGGCTCGAAGTTCAAGGAGAACGTCGACAAGGATGCTGCTCTCGACGAATTGAGCATCGTGACCAAGGCCCTTGTGGAAATGATCCTTGATCAGCGGGTGGTTGGCTTCGATGGCCTCGACCACCGCGCCGATCCTGTCCCCGCGTCGAAAGAGCTTCCTCGTGTCCTTCGGGAACCGATCGAGCCGTTCCCCAGCAAAGATCATGGCGCTCATCACTTTCTTGATGCCATGTCTCTGCTGATTGTATCCGTGCATGAAATAGAGGTCGTTGGTGGCTGGGAGGTGGCCTGCCATGCCGTACAGGATGCGGGGGCCTACTTGACCGTAGTCCAACTCCACGGCCTTCTCTCCTCCAATCCGGAGCCCTTGCCGTCGCTCATGCTTCCGCAGTTGCTGCCAGAAACCCCCGAACATCCTCCCGCCACTAGTGAACCGTGCCTGGGTGAAGATGCGGCGTAACCGTCTGTCGCCGATGTCGAAGGACGTGTGCGGCCACGGAATGCCCCGGCGATCATACTGGAGATCGGCCGCAGCCAGCCACTGGTTGATCGTATCAAGCTCGTGACGGTAACGCCCCGTGGTGGGGGTGTCGTCATACTGCTCCAAGCCGCCTTCGTCCCAATAATTGTCAGCGTCCTTCAATCGCTTGAGGATGATGGTCTCGCCATACGCATGTTCGTCGAGGTCTTCAGTGGAGATGTCGCCGTCATCCATTCGCGCCAGCAGGGTCGGACCTGGTCGGATAACCGTCGATTTGGAACCTCCAAGTATCGGAGCGGCCTTGTCCTGGGACACATAACCCAACTCGGGCTTGGCTAGGAGGTCCAGGACGCGTGGAAAGACCTTGCTGTATGCTCGCGGCCTATACCGACTCTTCGTTCCCAAGACCCTGTTGGAGCGGGTGACATAGATGTCGGCGGGATATTCGACGAGATGATGGCGCATCAGGTCGGACAGGATCGCGTCCACGGTCAGGTCGAATGTTTCCTGGTCTACGGCGCGGCGCTTGTTCTTCGCCAGCCCAGAACGCTTCTCGTAGTCCAGGAGCAGCTTGATAGCTTCCGCGACGATGCCCTTGGCGTTATCGGATGCGGCGAACCGATAGGCGTTGAACGGGCGATCTCGTTCGTCATCTTCGTCGTCTGGCGTGGTGACAAGCGGGGAAATCTGGTCCAACAGCGAACTTCCAATTCGTCAAAATGGCCACCCCTCTCCTACGGCCACACAGAGGGCCAAGGAATGGCGGCACGGCGCGGGGCAGTTGAGGGACTCGGCTTTGTCCCGTGACTCTGTACGGCCCTCTATGGCCGCGTTTGAGTCATTGAGAAGGCGGGGTCGGATTGATGCCGGCCGCCGCAAGTGCCCGATACACTGAACCCCTGCCAATGCCAACCGCCTTGGCCACTTCCGACACCGTCTTCCCCTGCTGGAACTGCATCACGGCTTCACCGGCCTTGGCTCGTGCCGTGGGCTTGCGACCTTTGTACTTCTGCTCCGCCCTGGCCTTGGCGATCCCCTCCTTCTGACGCTCCTTCATCAGGTCGCGCTCGAACTCAGCGAAGGCCGCGAACATGTTCAGCATTAGTCGTCCATAGGCTCCTGTCGTGTCGAGCGTTTCATTGCCGAATTGCAGCACCTTCAGCCCAATACCGCGCTCATGGAGGCCATCGACGATTTCCCCCAACGTGCGTGTGTTGCGTGCCAGTCGGTCGATCTTGGTGATCACAAGCGTATCGCCTTTGCGTAAGAACTTGAGGGCGCGTTCCAGTTCCTCGCGCTTCCCCAAGGCCGATATCTGCTCCGAGTAGACCTCTTCGCAACCGGCAGCCTGGAGATCACGTACCTGCGCCTCCAGCCCTGCCACCTGCTCTTCAGTCGACGTTCTTGCGTACCCGATTTGCATACCAAGCCTCCGATGTCCAATAGCATCTAGGCTTGTGAGTCAGAGTCGTCCAAATGTCAACACCCATTCTTCTGGACATAGAACAAGGTGCTTGGCCGGACGTCCGGTGGACCCTGCCCATGTGGACGTCGACACTTGCATTCTCCCGTCGACTGACTCAGAAGGTCGTAGGCGACAACACGTGAAAGATCATGACGCATGACCAGGAGCCAACAGTTCCTTCAGGTTGCAAATCTGCTCCTAGAGACGGGAAACCAACCATTGCCACCACCAGCCCACGTTTGGTCGCGCGAGGGTGCATGCTCAGCCGCACCCAACAAACGGCTCTGGCGTGTCACCGCTGGGTGAAGCGAGGCTGTCTAGGCGTTCCTGAGGGTGGGTTGACGTGGCGTCGAAGGGGGTACGGGGGTAGTCGCCCACTGCCGAGTATCCGATTGGGGTCAAATACGATTTCTCCAGATATTTTGGCCTGGTTTAAGAGTGACACTTACAGCGTGCTGCCGAGGACTCGACTCGTCGCGCTCGCTAAAGAGGGCATCACCGGAGCCAGGAGTTACAACTCACCTTTCACCACAATTGGAACGGCAGGCAGCCAAAGTCTGTGCCAACACGACTTGGAGGTCTCTCATGAACAACCGTTTATCGCGCGGCCTCATATTCGGCGGGCTAGGATACTTTATCGGCCTCAGCACGGGTGTCGCTGCATTGGGTGACGCAGTGAGTGGGGCATTCGTCTTCGGCCCCATTGGCTTCGTTATCGGGTGGCTGATGCCGGCAAAATGGACAAGTGCGGAAACGCCGCCGACCGGCTCGGAGCGGGACCCAGTGGTGATCGTCGCTCAGGCAACTCCAGACCATGTCGAGCAGCCCGTGGCCGAGCCGAGCGACTTCCGGCGGGTGGAGCAATCGTTGAACGAAGTGATCCCTATCATTGGGCGCATCCTCGGCTCGGTCTGGAACATGGAGATGAAGCTCCTAATTGCTGTCGGTCTCATGCCATACTTAGTGCGCCACGCTTGGCTGCTGTTTGGTATAGCGGTGGTGTTGCTTGCTGTGTTGTTTCCGTTGGGGATCGTTTTCACGGTCACGGGCATTGCCGCAATGAACTATGGCGCGGAGGCCGGGAGCAACTTCATCGTCGACCTCAGGCGACCAGCTACCTGATCCTCTCGCCGGGGGCGCCGCCGATCTCAGGCCCGCCTCGCGGCAGTTTCCAAGGTAGCTTGGTGATGGTAGGTAGTTCTGGGGGGACGATCATGTCAAACCGATTGGAGCGGCGCAAAAATGCGTCAATACTGCGGGCTGGCTTGAACTCAGCCAAGTACCGTTGCCTGGCCTGCGAGAAGGCCAACTTGAATCGCAACAAAGAGCACTTCTGGCCAAGATGGCTTATTCGATTTGCCGAAGCGACGAAAGAACCGGTTTCTTGGCTTGGGAAGGACTTGCCCGCTGAGGCCGTGCAAATACCGTTATGCGCTGACTGCAACAGTGCGTTCGGCCACGACCTCGAAGGTCCGATGTCGGAGCTGCTGCCGCGTATCTCGGTTGGACAAAGTGTGACTGACCCTGAGTGCGAGCTGCTTGTGAGATGGCTTTGGAAGTTCGAAGGGCTTGCCTGGAACGCTTTCAATTTCCATCGTTCCGAGGCGAGATACTCAAGCAAGTTTAGTCTGCGTGAGCGGGTGATCGGTAAGGATTCAATTCAAGGCATACGAGGTAGTCTGGTTGTAGCCATGGCGCTGGCGCATCGAAACGATCCTGGTCTGCATGATTGGTCACTAGGCATGGACAGCGGCCTCGGCACCCATGATGCAATCTTTGCGTCCGGCGTGTTTCGCAACGTCGCGATGATGGTGTCGTTTGCAGATTTCGCCCGTCTCATACCGCCAATGTTCTCCACTTATCAGTTGGCAGGCGAGAGGCAGGTATCCGGTGCGCTAGTGCTCAAACCCGAGTTTGTGTTTCCGCTGGTCAGTGATGCAGAGATCGTTACGGCCCGAGGTTCAGGTCGCCTAAAGGTTGAACACGAAAGATTTGGCGAGAGGCAGAACACAAACTCAGCGTTGGTCACGAATAGACCTAGGCTAGAGATTCCTCACCCCGCCCTTCGGACCATGGGCAGCTAGGCATCGGTGATGGTGCGGTCTGTGCCCCCAGCACGTACATGCCGAGACACTAAACCCGCCGGCGCAAGGACGGCAGCTCCTTAAGGTGTCGCTAGTGGAGGGATGAGGAATTGTAAGGGATTGCCATCCCGCGCTGGTCTCGGACAATCATTCCTTGACTCCATTTGTTGTATAATTTAGAGGAGAAATTATGGAGTATGGAATTAGAAAATCTCAACGAAATGGCTGGACAAAATGCTGGACAAAACGGCGGAAAATTTGAGAGAGAAAACCAGTGGCGCAAAGCGGCTCAAATTCGTCGAATTGGCCGAGAATCGCACGAAGAACGCGATCAGAATGATAAAGGTAATTGCTAAATTGGCGAACAAAAATGCCTACGAGTACACCGAAGCAGATGTCAAAAAGATCGTGAAGGCGCTGACAAAAGAGGTAGACGCGCTGGAGGCTCGAATGATGTCGACCGGTGGAAAGGACGAGGTCGATTTCAAATTGTGAGGCTCAAATAGGAGGGGTCGGTGACGGCTGCAAATGACCTGGATTTACTGAATCGGCTTCTCGTGGCCCGAACCACGATGCAGGTGGAGGCGATCATCTCAAGCCTCCCGGTTCAGTCCCTCGATATGTATCAATGGGACTATCGTGACAAGCGGATCGGCACGTGGCTGCCTGGACACCTCCATTGGGTCCCCGTGGGAAGAGATAGAGGAAATGGCGGTCGTATCAAGCTGGCAGGAGAGCCGACAAATCCTATAGCGGAGCGGCTTGTTAATGGCATGGAGGCGATCGTCGAGTTGGCCCGCCTGGAGGAGCTTCAAAAAGACCCTGACGCGAAGGCTCCAGCCACTCCTCGTGACGCCGCGTTTCGCTATTTCGGGTTGCCCCGACTCGATTCCCTTGATCGCCTGGACCAAGCTGAACGAAGCTCGGCCCAAGAACGTGTCTTGGAGATTAGAAAACGGCTCTTCGTCAGGCTCGACCACGATAACTCAACCAAGCAGTTCGCTGTCACGGTACGCGACCGGGGGATGGGCCAAGTCCCCGCGCTTATGCACGAGACGCTTCTTTCATTGGGCCAAACGGACAAGGCCGAGAAGCCGTATTTGATTGGTGTCTTCGGGCAGGGCGGTTCGTCCGCGTACTCAGCTTCCGAGTACTCGGTCATTCTCACCCGCAGGGCGGCGGCCATCCGCCAGCCAGGCGAAGATGCCGGGGTTGGATGGACCATTGTAAGGCAAGTCGTACCCGCCAACCGTCGGGACCCATACTATGCTTACCTTGCAGAAGGCCCGGAGGGTGAGGCTCCACGATTTGACGCGATCGTTGCCGACGCTGCAGGCTTTGACCAGGGAAGCCACTTTGCTCATGTGAAATACGATTTTGGCGGCTCAGCAGCGGCCATTTCCCATTTGCTTTACCAAGCCCTCAACCACGTCCTGTTCAACCCGATCCTGCCCTACGACCTGTTCGCTTTAAAGGATAAGCCCGAGCAAATGCTTGGCACGGCCTATCGCCTCGCACGCCAAGTCAAGGGGGCTGACCCCCGCGTAGCATTGAATAAGTCCTTCAGAATGCAACCGGTGGTATAGGAGAATGCTATGGAAGAAGCCGTAGCTTATCAACAATCGTTGTTCGACGACTTACATGGCATTGACATGGGGACGATCGACATCCGCGTGACGGTACTCCCGGCAAAGAGCAAGAAGAAGGACGCCGAGGATACACCGGTCGTTCCACTTGACGCGGCATCCGACGAACAATTCGCTCTCGACAAATCCCTGACCCCACTTGGGAGCTACCTCGAAACCAGCAAGGGAGGAAAGCGATGCTGTGTCTTCCTGGTCAACGGGCAGCGGCAAGAGTCCCTCGACAACACATTCATCATTCAAGAACTTGGGTTTAAGTATTTGCGGAACCGCATGATGATTGCGGTTGATGTCGACGGACTCGCTCAATCGGCGATTGGCCGCCTTATGCAAGGATCGCGCCAGGGTTTCTATCGCGGGGACGTGTGGAACGCCATGCAGAAGCGGATAATAGCCACACTGAAACAAGACCCGGACCTGGTCCGCCTGGAGGAGGAAGCAGAGCGACAAGTATCTGAACTCAGCGCAGGCGATGAGAAGGTCAAGAATACGTTGGACCAGCTTATCAACTCCCATCACGATCACGGCTGGCACAACCTCTCGGGAGCAGGAGCGGCGGCGGGAGGCAACGGTGACGATCTCGGACAGACGTCAACTGCGACAGGAGGTGTCGTGGTGCTGCTCCAGCCCGATCGCGGAGCAATTGCAGACTTCCCCGTCCTAATTTCGAAACCGAGCGCCTCGGCTATCCGCCTCCAACCCAATCATCCTCGCGACGTGATTATTCTGTCGCAGCCGGCGGGCCATTGGTCGGCTCTTGCGCAGTTCGACGTCTTACCCGACCGCACAGTTCCCGAACTCGAAATCAAGAAGGAACGCCTGGACGACCGGGGCAAAATCTCTCTGCTCTTCCGGGAGAAGCCAGAGGTGGAGGCTGACTACCCCATTAGGGCGACGCTTACGGTCACGGCTACATTTAATGGCATCAAGGAGCCGCGCCAACTCGAAATGCGCGTGGTTGTAGCTCCTGAAAGGCCCGCGCCTGTGCCTATCCTTCTCGATGTCCCCACGAAGCTCCGTGTCACGTCACGCCTTCCAATCCGCGTGCAGCGTGGCGCGGCGGACACGCACGTCGGGTTGCGGTGGGACGGCAAGGACCAGCTTCTTTCCGGCGACCCGGCAGCATGGCACTTGAAGGCGCGTCTTATAGAAGGAGCCGGCACGCTGAAATACAGCTTTTCAGACCCGACTTCGGGCCGGTTTGGGCTTCTGATCTCCCCAGATCCGATTTGGAACGCGGGTGACTCTCTTTGGATCGAGGTCACCGCAATCGGCCCGAATGAGGCCACGTTGTCGACAGACTTCCTTGCAGACGTGGTCGAGGCGCCCGAGAAGCCTATACCGCTGGCGCCCCGGCTCATCGATAGTAATGTCCCCTTTGGATCGATCAGACGGCCCCCCTATGACCTCCGATACATTACGCGCGATGACTATTCGGAAGAATGTTGGGGCGGAAAGCCTTGGACTGACGACGATCCGGGCTACTTTCGGGAGCCCACGGATAAGGCGCCCCTCATTTTGATCATCAACACCGACATGGCCGTCTTTAAGGATTACAACAAGTTTCTCGTCGCAAAGGGGATCACTGAAGGTGAGATTGATAGGCGCCGCACCAAGTACAACTCGCACGTCGCCTATCACCTTTATCAAATGTATCAGTCGACCCTTGACGACAAAGAGGGCGATTTCGACAGCGCCGAGGAACGCCGTCGCGCCGAGATTCAGCGGGTGGCTATGACTCTGGTGAAGCTAATGGAAGTGTCGCGATAACCTGTGGCGACTCACATCCGTGCGTCTTCTTCCGGTGGATTAGCACGACCTCTTGCGACGCTGGGGTCTCTCCCCTCTGGCGGCTATACCAACGGCGGCCGGGGACTGCCCGCCACAAGCGTCCATCTCGCTCCCCTTGCAGGGACGGGAGCAACAGCTCTTCAAGGCCGATCTCTGCCATGACCGCAAGGTATCTTGGAAGTTGCCGTGCCGCGTCGCCAAACGCTACCATTTGGACAATGATAGTGTCGTGATTAGCGACTGCAGCAACTGATCCCATGCTAGCCTTAATGTTCTTGAAATAATTCAGTTGGTCAGCCGCTTTGCGGTCTCCCATCGTGTAATAGGCGGCGCCGCTGCCGTCGAGCCGCTTTGCGATCATAAAGGGTAGTGCAGACTCCTTTCGTCCATCCACCTGCCAACGATGGTACAGAACATGCACACCCGGGTAGGGCGGAGAAGTCACGACTAATTTGGGGCGAATGTTGGCTAGGCGCACATCGTCTTCAAGTCCGGCGGCGGAGCGATTGACTATCAGAGCGTTAGTCGGTGCGCCGTGGGCCTCGGAAGCTGTACGCAACGCCCTAGCGCCCGCGACCATTGCTGTGGCCGTAACTCCGAGGCACTCTCGGAACTCGCCGATCGTAGGCAGTTGCTTTCGCCCATCTAGTGCCCATTGGGCAGTACGGAGAACGGCGCATCGCCCAAAGGCTTCGAGATTTGGCTGGGCGAGCGAGATAGCAGCGGCCATTCCCTGTTCGATCGCCTTTCGAAGGCGCCAGCGCGACTTGTGTTGGAGGTGCTTGTAGTACCCAAGCTCTGCGTAGTGGCCGAAGTGAATGCTTTGCTTGCGTAGGTCGATAGCATTTGGGGCCTTTGTCGCCCATTCGGCCAGCACGTCGAGTTCTGCTTCGGAGAATACGGTAGCCTTCACGGATGATACGAACTCAGCCAAGCTCGAAATGTCGACGCCGACAGCGTGCCGCCCCGAGGCGACCGCTTCGACGACTGTCGTGCCGCCACCGACATGATTGTCGAGAACCGTGTCACCTGGCTCTGTAAAAACGTCGATCGCAGCGCGGACGAAAGCAGGTGAGAACCTGGCAGGGTATTTGTAGAAGCCGTGGGTTAGACCCTTCACAGGTTCGGCAAAGCGCGCACCGGCGATCAGCGCCGCCTCGGCGTCGCCATCCAGGTCCACGAAAGTTGGCTGTACGGTCTCATTCACGCGCGTAGCTTTGGCCGGTTATGGTCAACAAAGGCTTAAGATGGCCGAAGCCTTTTTCACAAGGCTGATGACCTAGCCAATTGCCAATCTTGTCGGTGTTTGAGGGATAAGCTGGGACCAGGCTTAAAGTAACACGGTGACATCTGCAATGCGTTATCAGCCTTTGTCTTTGCACGGCGTGCACGATGCCCGTCTCTGAAACCGGTCCCGGTCCAGAACTGGACGGGAACCCAACAAATCACCAGCAAATCCTCCATGCGGTGCCGCAAGGTGTTAGGATGACGAGGCGCGGATTGAAGGCTATTGGGTCGGTCGCTAGGTCGCCTGCAGCGCCTTCTCCAGTGCCCGTCTGGCCACCTCAAGCCGGGCCTCATCCCCGCCGTAGTCCTCTCCAACACTGCCCGAGGAGTGCCCAAGAACGCTGTCTTGGTCCGACTTGGTGACGCCAGCCAATCGCAGGCGGTTGAGGTAGTGCTTGGATAATAGCCTAACTTCGCCCTCGACCACCTGTGACGCCTGCAATGCGAACCGGTTGGGGCGAAACACGCTCGTTTGACGGACGCCACTCCGTTTCATCGACCTCCAAGCGAGGAAGCTTCTTGATTTCTCGGGACAACGCACTTGGCGGCCAATCGCCATACCCTTCGCGAGCGTCCTCGGGGCCGCTTCCGAGCATGAAGTCCCGAGTCTGCTTGTCCATGTCATGGGCGCGCGAAAGCGTTGTGAACAGGTGCCGCCAAGCGTGGTTTGGCTTACCTCCTGGTGCCTGAATACCCAATTCCTTTGTAATCCAATCGCCGACCCTTGTTCCGGCTTCATGCGAGCGGGGTTTGCCTGTCAGTTTGGTTAGGTCCGTTCCATCAGGATAGGGAACGTAGAATGCAGGTCCGTCGCCTACCTCCTTGAACATCTCCAGTACGCCCAGTTCGACAAGGTGTGGGTGGACGGCAGTCATCCAAGCTTTGTCGCTCTTGGTGGAACCATCCTCAGGCGTGATGAAGAAATAGGGCGTGTTCTCTTCGTGCCGGACGCTCACGCCGCGCAATTGAGTGATCTCTGTGACCCGAAGCCCCGTATAGGCGCAAATCCACGGCACCCAGAACAGCGCCCGTTTGTGGGGCATTGAGATGCCTTTTGGGCTCCCTCGAAAGGTAGCTGACAGGATAGCCTTGGCTTCCTCGGCGGTGTAACCCTTCGACCGGACAGGGGCGGCTCCCTTTCTTCCGTCGCGAATGCCGCGTGCAACGTTCGTCGTGAGGTTGAACTCCTTCACTCCGTGGGTCAGGACCGCGCTCAAGGCGGCCAGGCACTTGCCGTTGATCTTTGACGGCGAAAGCCCCTCGCCTATCAATTCGTCACGCCATTTCCGAACATCGTCCTTGGTCACGTCTCGGGCATCACGGTGTCCACTGCTCGCGACGAACTTGCCGAGATCGCGGGCATAGTCGTCCTTGGTCTTCGCCTTGCGACTTTGGGTAGCAAACTTGTGATCCAAGAGAGCAAACAGGTCCATGTCGCCAGCCGCCCGTGGGGCCTCTGCAACTTGCTTCGGCTCGGCAGCCCAAGCGGGGAACCGCTTTCGTGCATCGTCTGGCGAATAGTCACCTTGAGCCTTACGAAGGTTCGCTTCGGCGGCAAGTTGGATCGCGGTGAAGGTCGCGTGGACGACGCGGGTCCGACTCAATGGATCGGTGTTGACCCCCTGCTCGGCAAACAACGCATCGACAGAGGGGCCGAACCAGGGGTCCAGTTCACCCCTCTCCCTCTTGCCTTTGTTCAATCGAAGGACTTGTGTCCAAATCCCCTCCTCACCGGGCTCACTATCCATCATGTCGACCAAGCGGACGTAGAGGATGCCCGCGAGTGCCTGCACTTGCTTCTGCGTAAGGGGCTGCGGACCCTCCCTGCGGCGCTGCCAAAACTCGTGCAAGGCAGCATCGGCGTCACGGTAGCGGCTCTTTGCTTCTGAGGGATCTTTCGTGTCGAGGCTGACCTTGACGATTGCGCCCGCTTTCACCGTCTTAACGGTGCCGCCGACAGGAATTGTTACCTGTCCAGCCATCGGCGTATTCTTCAAATCAGTCGGTGCGCGTTGCCGAAGGTAATAGACACCGGTCTTCGGATGCTTCCAAGGTCCAGGCATTCTCAAACTCATGTGTACCACCCCTGTGTACCAGACAGGCGGCGAAAAGACCAAGAAAGTCAGATAGTTGTTTCCAAACAATGGTTTGGGCTGGTGCTGCGAGAGAGGATTGAACTCTCGACCTCTCCCTTACCAAGGGAGTGCTCTACCACTGAGCTACCGCAGCCTCCGATGGCGGGGCTTCTGCCATATCGAACCGGCAAGCGCAAGGCCAAGCGCGAGGCATCTGTGCAAGCCTGTGCCAGAAGAGTTTTCAGGACATGGCGGTGCCACAATGTTGGCTATCCCTGAGCAGCGTATCGGCCGATGGCCAGCCGGGACGGGACAATGGGCAACAAGCCGAACGACAAGACAATTCCATCGAAAAAGGGCGGCACGGACCGCAAGCAGCGGCTCGCAGAGCAACTGCGCGCCAATCTGCAGAAGCGCAAAGCGCAGTCTCGCTCGCGGCGGACCGGCGGGGCCGACCAGCGGCCGGACGGGCTCGGCGCTTCGAAGGACGGGCAAAAGGATTGAGCCGCATCAGCCACTCTTGGTGCGTGGAAAATCCTATTTCTTGAACCAAGCCGGCCAATGGTCTAGACGGGCCGGACCATACTCAACCGATTGAAAGACGGCCATCCGGCCGAGGGGACATTCTCTAATGGATCGCATCAGAATTGTCGGCGGCAACAAGCTTGCCGGAAGCATTCCGATCTCGGGCGCAAAAAATGCCGCGCTGCCGCTGATGATCGCCTCGCTTTTGACCGACGACACGCTGACCCTGGAAAACGTGCCGCACCTGGCCGATGTCGAGCAGCTGATCCGCATCCTCGGCAATCACGGCGTCGACTATTCGGTCAACGGCCGCCGCGAAAAGCAGCAGGAAGGCTATTCGCGCACCATCAATTTCTCCGCCCGCAACATCGTCGATACGACGGCGCCTTACGAACTGGTGTCTAAGATGCGCGCTTCTTTCTGGGTGATCGGCCCGCTGCTTGCCCGTATGGGCGAGGCCAAGGTGTCGCTGCCTGGCGGCTGCGCCATCGGCACGCGCCCCGTCGATCTTTTCCTGGAGGGCCTTCAGGCGCTGGGTGCCGATATCGATGTCGACACCGGCTATGTCATCGCCAAGACCAGGAACGGCCGTCTTGTCGGCAACCGCTATGTGTTCCCGAAAGTGTCGGTTGGCGCCACCCATGTGCTGATGATGGCGGCGGCGCTGGCCAAGGGCGAAACGGTTCTCGAAAACGCCGCCCGCGAGCCAGAGATCGTCAACCTTGCTGAATGCCTCAACGCCATGGGCGCCAAGATTTCCGGCGCCGGCACTTCGACCATCACCATCGACGGCGTCGAAGCGCTGTCCGGTGCCCGCGTCAGGGTCATACCCGACCGCATCGAGACCGGCACCTATGCCATGGCGGTGGCGATGACCGGCGGCGATGTCGTGCTCGAGGGCGCTCGCCCCGACCTTCTGCAGACCGCGCTGGACGTGATTTCGCAGACCGGCGCCGAGATCACGCCGACCAATTCCGGCATCCGCGTCAGGCGCAACGGCGCCGGGATTGCGCCGGTCGACGTGACGACGGCGCCGTTCCCGGAATTCCCGACCGACCTGCAGGCGCAGTTCATGGCGCTGATGACGATGGCCAAGGGCAAGTCGCGCATCACCGAAACGATCTTCGAGAACCGCTTCATGCATGTTCAGGAGCTCGCCCGGCTTGGCGCCCACATCACGCTGTCCGGCCAGACGGCGATCGTCGACGGCGTTGCAAAATTGAAGGGCGCGCCTGTGATGGCGACCGATCTTCGCGCTTCGGTGTCGCTGGTCATCGCCGGCCTGGCAGCCGAAGGCGAGACCACGGTCAACCGGGTCTATCATCTCGACCGCGGCTTCGAGCGGCTGGAAGAAAAGCTGTCCGGCTGCGGCGCGGTGATCGAGCGGATTTCCGGCTAGGCAAATTCGCTGGACTTGTGGCGCGGTTGCGCGGACCGGAAAGACCGCCAGATTCCTGCTTGAGCATGATCTTTTCCGAAAACCGGTTTCCACTTTTCGGGATCATGCACTAACAGAAGGTTGAACCATCAACTTTCAGGTGCGAAATCCGCATGAACGCTCTCAAGCTTGTCGCGCTCGACTATCAGGATCTGAGCATCGTCTCGGCCCATGTCCAGGATGCCGTGATGAAGGTCGCCGACCTCGAATTCCTGCCTGCCGCCAAGCGCTTCGTGATCACCATGAACCGTTTCGTCTGGGAGGCAAAATCCGGTTTCTTCCGCCAGCACAACGAGCGGCGGCAAAGCGTGCTGCATTTCGACCGCGTGCTCGGCGCCAAGACCAGCGGCATTGCCCGCGACAAGCCGGATGAAGTGCTGTCGCTGCTGGCGATCAGCTTCGTCGCGCTCGACAAGCCCGCCGGCATCGTCGAGCTGATCTTTTCGGGGGGCGGCGCGATCATGCTCGATGTCGAGTGTATCGAGGCGCGCCTTGCCGATGTCGGCGGCGCCTGGGAAGCCACCTCGCGCCCTCTCCACAAGGTCTGAGCCGCATCCGATGGCCATCACTCTTCGTCAGTCCGACGCCGATTTCGAGCAGCGCTTCGCCGCATTCCTTTTGACCAAGCGGGAAGTGTCCGCCGATGTCGATGCCGTGGTGCGCGAGATCATCACGCGCGTGTGCGCCGAGGGCGACGCGGCGCTTGTCGACTATACGCAGAAATTCGAACAGGCCGACCTGAGAAGCCTCGGCATCGCCGTCTCGAAAGACGACATCGCCCAAGCTTACGATGCCGCCGACCCGCAGACAATCGAGGCGCTCAAGTTCGCGCGTGACCGCATCCGTGCCCATCACGAGCGGCAGCGTCCGCAGGACGACCGCTATACGGACGCTGCCGGTGTCGAGCTCGGCTCGCGCTGGACGGCGATCGAGGCAGTCGGGCTCTATGTGCCGGGCGGCACGGCGAGCTATCCAAGCTCGGTGCTGATGAGCGCCGTGCCGGCCAGCGTCGCCGGCGTCGAGCGCATCGTCATGGCGGTGCCGGCGCCCCACGGCATCATCAATCCGCTGGTGCTGGTGGCGGCGGATCTGACCGGTATCTCCGAGATCTACCGTGTCGGCGGCGCGCAGGCGATCGCGGCTCTTGCCCACGGAACCGAGACGATAAAGCCCGTCGCCAAGATCGTCGGGCCGGGCAATGCCTATGTCGCGGCGGCCAAGCGCCAGGTGTTCGGCACCGTCGGCATCGACATGATCGCCGGGCCGTCGGAAGTGCTTGTCGTGGCCGACGGCAGCAACGATCCCGACTGGATCGCCGCCGACCTGCTTGCCCAGGCGGAACACGACGTGTCGGCGCAGTCGATCCTGATCACCGACGATGCCGGATTCGCCAAAGCGGTCGAACAGGCGGTCGAACGCCAGTTGAAGGGGCTGTCGCGCGCCGCGACGGCGGCGGCGAGCTGGCGCGATTTTGGCGCGGTGATCCTGGTTCAGAGGATCGAGGCGTCGCTGCCGCTGGTCGACCGCATCGCCGCCGAGCATGTGGAGCTCGCCATCGACGAGCCGGAAGCCTTCCTGGCGCGCATGCGCAACGCCGGTGCGGTGTTTCTCGGCCGCCATACGCCGGAAGTCATCGGCGACTATGTCGGCGGCTCCAACCACGTGCTGCCGACGGCGCGCTCGGCGCGCTTCTCGTCCGGACTTTCGGTGCTCGATTTCGTCAAGCGCACCTCGATCCTGAAGCTCGGGCCGGAGCAACTGCGGGCGCTGGCGCCGGCGGCCATCGCACTGGCCAAAGCGGAAGGCCTCGACGCGCACGGACGCTCCGTCGCCATACGGCTGAACCTTTAGACTGCTATGGCGGACTACGATCAAACCCGCGCGCGGCTGATCGATGTCGAACTCGACGAATCGATCGGCCGTTCGACGCCCGATGTCGAGCACGAACGGGCGGTGGCGATCTTCGACCTGATCGAGGAAAACCGCTTTCAGCCGGTCAATGACAACGGTGACGGGCCTTACCGGCTGAAGCTATCGCTGGCCGAATCCCGCCTGGTCTTCGCGGTGATGCGCGACGATGGGTCTGCCGTGGTCACCCACATCCTGTCGCTGACGCCGCTGAGGCGCATCGTCAAGGACTATTACATGATCTGCGAAAGCTATTACGAGGCCATCCGCACCTCGACGCCCAGCCATATCGAGGCGATCGACATGGGCCGGCGCGGCTTGCACAATGAAGGCTCGCAGACGCTGATGGACCGGCTCGCCGGCAAGATCGACATCGACTTCGACACGGCGCGCCGGCTGTTCACGCTGGTCTGCGTGCTGCACTGGCGAGGCTAACTCTGATTGCCGCCCCGCTGCCCCGTTCTATGCTGTTCGTGTGCGGCATGAATGCCGTGCGCTCGCCGATGGCCGAGTTACTGGCGCGCCGGATGCTGCCGGCCTCGACCTTCGTTGCCTCGGCCGGCGTGCGCAGCGGCGAACGCGATCCGTTCGTCGACGCCGTGCTGGCCGAGGAAGGCCTGTCGCTGGGCGAGCGCCACCCGAGAATGATGGACGATCTCGAGGACAATTATTTCGACCTGATCGTCACGCTGGCGCCGGAAGCGCATCACGCCGCGCTCGAGCTTACCCGCTCGCTCGCCGTCGATGTCGAGTACTGGCCGATGCCGGACCCGACGGATGTCGGCGGCACGCGCGAGCAGATCATGGCCGCCTATCGCGACGTGCGCGAGCGGCTTAAGGCGCGCATATCCAGCCGTTTTCTAGCGCCGGAGGCAAAAGACGACCCCGAGTAACGCTCCGATTTAAGCATGTTCACAAGCGAGCGATTATCATATAGGTTCCGCCCAAATTCCGGCCGGGGCGCTGGAAATTCCATCCAAGCAAAGGTATCGAATGCCGAAGGAAGAAGTCCTCGAGTTTCCGGGTGTCGTCACGGAACTGCTGCCCAACGCGATGTTCCGGGTGAAGCTCGAAAATGAACACGAGATCATTGCCCACACGGCCGGCCGTATGCGCAAGAACCGCATCCGCGTGCTGACCGGCGACAAGGTCCTGGTCGAGATGACGCCCTACGACCTGACCAAGGGCCGCATCACCTACCGTTTCAAATAGATCAAGAGCCCGGCCGCGATCGCGATGAGCATTTTGCAGAAGCTCGTGCTTGCCTCGGGTTCGCCGCGCCGGATCGAACTGCTGCAGCAGGCCGGCATTGAGCCAGACCGCGTGCTACCCGCCGATGTCGACGAGACGCCGCTGCGCGCCGAGCATCCGCGCTCGCTGGCCAAACGGCTGTCGAAGGAAAAGGCCGAGAAGGCGCTGGCGTCGCTGATGACGGAAGCCGACCATGCGCCAAGCTTCGTGTTGGCCGCCGACACGGTGGTCGCCGTCGGGCGGCGCATCCTGCCCAAGGCCGAGACGATCGACGACGCCTCCAACTGCCTAGGCCTGCTCTCAGGCCGCTCGCACCGGGTCTATTCCGGCCTCTGCCTGATCACGCCGGGCGGCAAGCTGCGCCAGCGGCTGGTCGAGACCAGGGTGCGTTTCAAGCGGCTGCCGCGCGAAGAGATCGATGCCTATGTCGCCTCGGGCGAATGGCGCGGCAAGGCCGGCGGCTATGCCGTCCAGGGTTTGGCCGGAGCGTTCGTCGTCAAGCTTGTCGGGTCCTACACCAACGTCGTCGGCCTGCCGCTCTACGAGACGGTGGCGCTTTTGAGCGGCGAGGGGTTCAAGGTGCATGTCAACTGGCTGTCGGGAGCGCGGCCGTGACGTCGGGCGACAAGGTGACGCCGCTGCGCCCCAGGCGCCCCTGCCCCGAATGCGGCAAGCCGTCGGCACGCGAGACCTATCCGTTTTGCTCGACGCGCTGCAAGGATATCGACCTCAACCGCTGGCTGAAGGGCGCCTACGTCATCCCCGCCCGCGACGACGAGGAAGAGCCCGACGACCAGAAATGAGGCAGTTCGGGACGGCTGAGCATTCGCGCGCCTGACGGAGAATTTGGCTCCCCCAACTGCTTCTCGTTTCCTGCCCAAAATCAACGCTTAGGCGCTGGACAGGTCGGATTCCCGTGCTATAACCCACGCGCTTTCAAGGGACGCCCGTGGCGCTTTCGTGAAATCCGGTATGCAGAATTGCCCGCGTACCGGAACAGGCCCAGATAGCTCAGTTGGTAGAGCAGCGGACTGAAAATCCGCGTGTCGGTGGTTCGAATCCGCCTCTGGGCACCATCCCCTCCTCTCCCGACACTCCCTTTCGCCGAATCTTCTACGCTTCTGTTTGCACAAACAACTGAAATCGTTCATCTTTTTGGGAAGGATGGCGCGATTGAGCGCGTTTCATGGAATTTCGGCGTATTTGGTCTAACGAGGCGGAGGGCTGGTATTTCCGTTGGTACTGGACATCCTGATGGTATCGAAACAGCCAAAGGGAGGTGTCCCACAAATGGCCCTTTCCGACGTGAAATGCCGAAATGCCCGTCCTGCTTCCAAGCTATTGAAATTGTCTGATGGTGGCGGGCTCCAGCTCTGGGTGCAGCCCACCGGATCCCGCCTATGGCGCCTCGCCTATCGATTTGACGGCAAGCAGAAGCTTCTGGCGTTGGGCAGCTATCCCCTTATTTCGCTCGCCGAAGCACGCAAGGCGCGCGATGACGCCAAACGTCTCCTCCTCACTGGCATCGATCCCGCGCAGGAACGCAAGTTGCGAAAGGTCGGTTCGGCAAAGGACAGCTTTCGATCAATCGCCGAGGAATATGTGGACAAGCTGAAGAAAGAGGGACGTGCCGACCGGACTATCACCAAGGTCAAATGGCTACTCGACTTCGCCTATCTCACCTGTGGGCACAAGTGCATTCGGGACATTGATGCGGCCACTATCCTTGCTGCCCTTCGTAGCGTGGAGGTGCGCGGTCGATACGAGTCGGCCAGGCGGCTGCGCTCGACCATTGGCAGCGTCTTTCGATACGCCATCGCCACTGCACGCGCCGACACTGACCCCACGTCCGCGCTGAGGGGCGCTCTCATCAGGCCAACGGTCACGCCGCGTGCCGCCATTACCGATCCGAAGGCATTCGGCGGCTTGCTGCGTGCGATCGAGACATTCGACGGACAGCCCGCAACCCGAGCGGCTCTGAGGTTGATGGCGCTGCTGTTTCCCCGCCCCGGTGAGCTTCGCGCTGCCGAATGGGGGGAGTTCGACTTCGAAAGTTCGGTATGGACTATCCCGGAAGCGCGAATGAAAATGCGACGACCGCACCGCGTTCCTCTTTCAACGCAGGCTTTGGATATCCTGGCCGAGCTTAAAAAAATCTCCGGCGCTGGGACGCTGCTGTTTCCAAGCGTGCGATCGCCTTCTCGTCCGATTTCCGACAATACACTCAACGCCGCCCTGCGTCGCATGGGTTTCAGCAAGAATGAAGCAACGGCCCATGGCTTCCGAGCAACGGCATCAACTCTGTTGAACGAATGCGGCAAGTGGCATCCAGACGCCGTAGAGCGACAGCTGGCTCATATTGAAAATAACGACGTTCGGCGCGCCTATGCCCGGGCGGAGCACTGGGAAGAGCGCGTCAAGATGATGCAGTGGTGGGCAGATTATCTGGAAAAAATTGAGAACGCCGGAACGCGCGGGTAAACTCAATCAGATGCGGGCAGCCAGCTGTCCGGCACGTATCGCGAACGTCCGGTTTACGCTGCATAGCGGCCGTTGAGGCCTGCGTTGCCGCTCTCCCGAAGCGGACATCCCTGGGGAACCTGGCGGCCTGAAGGCGGAATGGGTGATCCGACGAAGGCCGAGAGCGCTGCGATCTAGCGAGGGCTGGAACAAGGCATGGTTCAAGGCCAGTGCCGGAGCGCCGCGCTAGCTGATTCCACACTTGTTGAAGCCGACATGATGGGAGACATATCTAAGGCCCATGTCCACACGCCAGAAAATGGATGCAGCTGCGAATTTGATCGAAGGGTGGACGCTCCCGTCTGCGGCCACGCTTGGGTCATCGGTCCGAGCCAGAGGGATCGTTCGCGAAGTGCGAGCCCACCTGCCTTTGGCGGCGAAAAAGCTGCTCGGTATCGAGGTCGGGGTGCTCACCTTGCGCATGCCGGAAGGCGCCTATGGCGATTTCCGGACTGCGTCGGCGATTGTGTCCAAAACGCTGGAAGGCATCGAAGGCCTGCCCGTAATTCCCCGTGAAGTCGAAGACATCCTGACGATCTCTTCGGCAGAGCGGCACCGGTGGCTCAAGGACGGCCGCTTGCAAAGCACAGGCACACGTACGGTGAAACTTCGTGGTCGCGCAAGGAAGGTAACTTTTCACGTGTTTGACCCACGTCACATCGAGGACGTGCTCGATCGCGACTTGGTTACGGTCTGGCGCGAGGACGACGCGATAGCTGCTGCAGAGAATAGGCGGCGGGCCGCCGGAAAGGCCGCCCTGAAGCGTGCGCAAAAGAGCGGCCGCAGGGCCGCGTCTGCGCCTGACAGCACTCGGGACGAGGTGTCACGTCAGAAACTGAAGGGCTGGGACGAATTCGAGAGTGACGGACTTCTGCGCTGATTCAGCGAAAAAAGATTCTTTCGCTGCTCCTGCCCACTACGACCGCACTGGCCCGAATCCTGATCCGGGTCGCGCGCCTGACCTCCGGGAGTCAATGGGCGTAAACAGTCCGCGAGTCTGGTTCCGGCCCAGGTAGGCGACAGTAACGGGCCGCCATATCGGCCGTTCACCACGGGCGACACCATTTCCCGAAAGCAGCGAGCCGTTGGCGCGCGTCATCGGTATCCCTTTTAAGTCCCAGGGGATACTGTTGCCGCCCATCAGCCGTCTTATCGGTATGGCGAAGCCGCTGATCTGTGTTAAGCCGCCGCCCGAACAGCCGAAGGAGTACACCCGTGAGCGAGCCGACCGTGGCCGAGGCGACCGACAGCATCTATGCATCGCTCCGGGCGAACAATGCCGACATCGATGCAAATATCGCGGCGCTCAAAGCGGCGCTGACGCGAGAGGGGATAGAACAGGCGGTGCTCGATCCGACCAGGCTGGCGCAGAACAACCGTTCGAGCCGCAAGGTGATGCAGGCTTATTTTCGGCAGCGCGGCGTGACGTGAGGTGGGCCAATTCATGGAACACGAGCCCTGCAAGATACGTTTCATCTTGGCTGAGCATGGTGCTTAGCAGCGGGTCACTTGACCAGCCAAGCGTGCAAAATGCAGTGATGCCCGTCAGATAGACGTCCAGGCCCTGCCTCTGAAGTGCGACAGCGGTTTCAATCGCAGACCTTTTGGAGAAGTATCCTCGGTACGGAACGCATCCGAACACCGGAAAGCACCATGTTCGTGGCGTCAGCGAGAATTCCGACGCTGCGAAGACGGCCCATGTCACGGCGTCCCGACCAACGTTGACATGGCTGCGGTAGCTATTGTTGTCTGGAAGCGCTAGTTCATCTATCGCAAACTGTCGGATGGCGCTCGCCGATTCCATTCGAGCGCGTAATGTCCCAGGGATCGAAGGATCGTCGATCAGCTCTTCGACATCCTGGCGCGCCGCCATGATCTCCACGTGACCCTTCAAGGATTGTGCGTAGTAAGAAATGCTGGTGCAACCTGCCAGGCCGGACATCACGATCATCGCAGCAACCGAACGAAAAAATGCACGCATCACGGTTGCCCACGGCATTTGCTCACACGTCCGGACAGGGCAAACGTCGCAACTACGCCCGGTCCCAAACAGTGGCTCCAATTTGGTTGATGTCCTGGATGGGGGTTTAGGTTAGACGTTCGTCTTCGGCAAGATTGTCACAATGTGGTCATTCGCTGCCAAATTGCCGAATGTCCGCTATAAGCCGGACACGGCGACGTGGAACTATCCGCCTAGGAGGTCTTTTTCTCCTGAAGCTTCCGGTCGCATCCGGCCCAACGCTGTTGGTCCGCAATGCGCCCACGTCGGCCATAGACGCAAATTGTCTCCTCCCAGGAAGTAGTCGTTGCCGATGACCATGCTCCAGGTCGTAGTCGCGCTAATAGCTGCCATTGGGAATCGTTCCGCGAAGATAGTTCGGGGAAGCTGAACGACGACCGTGCAAGCGGCCTGCCGAGGCCGTCGAAATTGTCTTCGAAATCGTTCCTATTGTCGAAAAGTCCGCTCTCGCCCTCTAGGCGGCCTGCTCGCAGAGGAAAACTTCACAACTAATGCACAGTGTGTCACAATCTGAATTGGGAGCCTGGGGGGAAATATGGACGAGCCGCGTCTAGGTCTACGCGGCGCTTACGAGGCCTTATTCCGATCGCGCGGATTATCGCTCCCTGATGGGCGCCCACTTTATCGCTACCGATTCAGCCGACAAGAGTTCGAGGGCGTTCGGGAGGTCCTAAAACGCCATGGACCGACCGCGCTGAACGACTCCCATGGTCAGGCTTTGTTCGTTGCTTTCACAGCCGAGTGGTATCGCCGGGAACGCGCCGGGGGGGCTTGGGACTGGATCAGACCCTTAGCTGTCCTTGGAATTCGATATCACGCGAATGATTCGGCCGCCGACGTGCGCTACGCGGTGGTGCGGGAAGCCGCCGAAGCTGGCTTGAAACGGTGGCGACGCCCTCAGCCGACCGACGTGCCGCTCCTCTTCGGCGTAGTGCGCGAGACGGGTTTTCCAGCTGCTGCCATCAAAGAGGGAACCTTGGGGTTATGGCTGAAGCGCAGCATCTTGGCGATCGAAATGGGCTTCACACCTGCCGAGGCCGTCGCAAGTGAGGCATGGCGGGCGGGCGAAACGCTTGTTCAGGCGCTGGTGGAGCCAGCCGTGGCGCTGTCCACGGTAATCGTTCGTTTCCGTCAACAATTGCCGCCCCTCCACGAACGAAATGACCGAGATCCCGTGCTCCACCTGGATTCTGTGGTGCCTGCTTGGCGCAACGATCTGCCTTTTGACTTGGAGGAAGGCGATTTTCGATCTCTGGTGGAAGACTTGGTCCGGACCCGGCGCGTCGAAGGGGGAGCCCTGGCGGCAAGCCGATTGCTGCGGCGCACCGCCGAAGGGTGGGCGCCGCGGGCCGAACTCACCTTGTCAGGTGAACTCGACGTGGTCCGAACATCTCCCCAATTGCAGGCAGCGATGGAAGGTGCCACTCGGCTGCGCATCTTTCCGCGGGGTGATCTGCCGGGTTTGAACCGGCCCATCGCCGTGCTGGAACAGGTGGAATCAGACGAGGCGACAGCGTGGGAGTCCCGTCCGCTGGTCAAGGCGTTCGAAGTTCCCGCTCGCCTGAACCAGGCAATTAGGTTGGCGGCAGTTGCAGGGGAGACCTTAGTCGAAGAGTTCACCGCGTTTGCCGGCGAGCCGGTAGACGCGCCTGTCCTCCTCTTCCAGCCAGATCCTGGCGTCGATTTTGAGAACGCGCTTGAACTAAGATTCATTGGCAGTTCGCCCTTTCGAAGCACTCGGCCATGGCTGGCTATGGCTGTAACGCAGGAGGCTCGTTCAGCACTGAAGTTCGAACACCCTCCTTCTGACTTGGGAGACTGCATCCTCGATGGACGCTGTCTTCTGGCCTTCGTCGGGCAAGCTTCGCTCGACCTTGGTGATGGGCGTCTCACGTGGCGTAGCGCGGCCGAGCGCGAGGATACGAAGCGACTGATCCTCACAGGAGAGACTCTACGGCGGGTGCGCGAGACGGTGTTCCTAGGGACGCCAAAGGCTTGGCTTTCGGATGGTCAGCATCACACGCTGGTTTCGTCGGAAGACCTAATTTGGCGGTCGTTGGGGAGAGGCTCGTGGCGTTCTTCGAACAAACACGCGCCCCTGGGCAGGGTCGAGATCGCAATGAGGCGGGGCGGTGAACTGGTCGCTTGGACCTGCGCCGACGTTGCGCCGCGTGAATTGGTGCTATCGGGAGAACCGCGAACCCACTCGTTGAAAATCGAGAATCTGCTCGGGGCCAGCGTTGCGGCGAAGGGCGGTCAGATCCTTCCGATCTCCAGGAATGGTGATGACGCGCGCGTCGATCTTCGACTCCACACCCCAGGCGCGATGCTACACGTGGCGCTGCGATGGGACACCCAACTCGACCTAACGCTCGCTGATCCGATTGCCGAGCCGCTCCTGTTGACCCCGGACATGCGGCCCGCCGTAAGCCGGGCCCAGATTTCGATCGATCGACTGCATGGGTTCCGCCTGTTGGCGCCTGGCGGTCGCGACCTATGGCTGGTGGTTCGGCAGGGCGCAGGACAGCCCGTGCAGGCCACGCGTCGTATCGACGGTCTCGTCCCGCTATCGGCCTTTCAAGACGAATTGCGGGATCTCCTTGGTAGCTTTCCGGACCTCGATGCGGAGGTGCGCCTGAGCTGGGCCGGTCGAGGTGACCACTTCGCCGAGATCGCCTGGTACGACGAAGACCAGCCGCTGGTGGCCGAGAAAGGCATTTCGCCGTTCTCGGGCCTTTCGAGTATCCTTGGTTGGAATCTGGATGCGCTAGCGCTGACGCAGCCTACCGCGAAACTCTCCAACAACCTTCCACGCCTTTCCTTGCAGGAATTGCAGACGCGACTCCTGCAAGAGCTCGGTCCGGGCCCCTGGCTGATCTTCGGGCGAACCAATGACGGGACCTCGCTCAGACCGAAGGTGGTCGCCCAACCACCGGGCGACGACGATCGTGGAAGTGCGCTTCGTCTGGCCTTCAGGATCGCACGACGTGACGCCCGGGACGATGCATTTGCTACAGTGTTAAAGCACCCGGAAGCCTTGAACCGCGCTGATCTCCGCCTCTTGGTCGATCTGAGCGTGGCCGCGCGGGATCGCAACGTGCCCGTGCCGGCGATCGATGCCCTGCGGTCACTTTGCCGTGCCCCCCAGGCGGCTCCGTGGATCCTGTCGACCTGCGACACTCTTGAGGAGCGCGACGCCGTGATCCGGCTACAAAGTGAGTTACCCTTCCTCTGGTGCGCAACGGAAGTCGAGCACTGGGTGTCTGCGTTTCGAACGAGAATTGACGAGTTGGAGCGCCGCCTGGAACGGTTGGAACTACCGACTGCCGACGCAGGGCGCAATGTGGCGGCCGCCCTCGGCCAAATCGCTGATCTGGAGCCCGGGCTAGCGACTCATGCGTGGATCACCTTCCTATTGGTCGCGCCACGAGCAGATTTGGAACCCGGCCTCATCGGAAGGCTATGCCGGCGTCCGAAGGAAACGCTTCGGGAACTCGCCGAAGCGTTCGTGACTCGTCAGAGTGAGCATCGCGAGCCACCGACCGGATTGCATCTCGCGGGGCTCCTGCCAGAGCGACGCGAGCTTTGGGAGCGGTACGACCCAGCCTTCGCGGATTTGATCGCTGCTCCCCTAGTGGCGGCGCGAATGGCGGCCGGCAAACTCCATCAAAACCCGCAGGTTGTCGGACGATGTCGGGCCGCTTGGCTCCACGACCGTCAGCTCTTCGAGAGCGCTCTCGCCGTCGCCCTTGGACGCGAGACTATAGACCCCGGCACCACCCAACGAATGGACCTGTGATGGAAATCGAGAGGCTTCTGGCGCGGCTGCCACGCGATGCTGCAGATGCGATTGTCGGTATGGCTCGACTCCGTTCAGTCGATCTCAATCGGCATCTGCGTGAGGGCTTGGGTGCGCGCGCTGGTCAGCCTAACTCGGCCCTCTCCGAACCGTTTGTCGAAGGCGCTTATCCCTGGTTGCCGTTAGAGGGCGGTTGGGGCGGATTGCCGGCTGGCCTTTTGCACCCAAGAACGCTCGAAGTTCTGCGTGAAGTCGCATACCCGCCCTACACCCACCAGGTGGACGCTTGGAAGCAGCTTTGCGGCGAACGCGCCGCTTCGGTGATCGTGTCGAGCGGCACAGGCTCAGGGAAGACAGAATGCTTTTTGACACCGATTTTGGATGGGCTGGTTCGATCCTCCGATAGCGGTGCAAAACCGCTCGAAGGAGTGCGCGCGCTGATGCTCTATCCGCTCAACGCACTTATCGCCAGCCAGGAGGAGCGGCTGTCAAAGTGGTTCGCCCCCTTCGGCGGAGCGCTGCGCTACTGCCTCTACAATGGCGACACGCCGGAGAGTGTGCGGAGCACCGCCGCGCGTGGGGAACCCTGGAAGGTCGCTGATAGGACGACACTCAGGCGCTCGCCTCCGCCGGTTCTTGTCACCAACGTTACCATGCTGGAGTACATGCTGATCCGGCAGAAGGACGCACCGATCCTGCGGGCGTCACAAGGTACGCTTGACTTCGTGGTACTGGACGAAGCGCACTCATATGTCGGCGCCCAGGCGGCCGAAATTGCTCTCCTACTACGCCGCGTCGCGCTTGCTTTCGGTCGCAAACCCGAAGAGCTCCGATACGTCGCGACCTCAGCGACGATCGGCGGCCCGGACGCCGCCGAGCTACGATCCTTCCTTCGAGATCTGTCAGGCGCACCAGAGCAAAATATTCACGTGGTAAGAGGTGTTAGGGCGTCGCTACCGGCCTCTCCTGCCCTCAATAGCAATCTCATCGAACTTGACGAGATAGCGGGCATGGAACCGCTCCAGGCCGGTGAGATCTTCGCTAAGTCTGCACCGCTAAGGGTCCTGAGGGAGCAGTTCAGAGCCGGCGCCATCGTAGGCTGGAGCGGCTGGAGCGCGCAGGCGCGCCAGATCGGCGGCGCGGACGTAGACCCGAGGCGCCTGCTTGTCGAAGCGTCAAGGGCGAAGGACCCACATTCCGATCCGGCGCTGGCCAGCGCTGGCGGAGACTCAATCCTGCCGGTCCGCCTACACCTCTTCCACCGGACGCTTTCCGGTCTCTGGGCCTGCGTGAACCCGACCTGTCCCGGGCGGCCCGCCGCATCTGAAGCAGCCGACTGGCACTTCGGCGCCGTCTTCCTCGAATCGCGAGAGCATTGCTCACACTGCGGATCGCTCGTGCTCGAATGGGCCTATTGCATTCAATGCGGCGATGGTGCGCTCAAGGCTGAAGAAACTGCCGACGGATCGCATCTTGTGGCCTGGACAGGCGGCACAGGGGACGGTGAGTTCGAGCAAACGCTCGATCGCGACGAAACCTTCGGCGCCGAAGACGACACACAAGACGATGCGCCGCTGACCACATCCCCGGTCGTGAACCGCCGATATTTAGGGGCGCGCGGGGCACGGCCGTCTCCGATAATCCGCTTCGAGCCAAAAACCGGTGCGATCGTCGAGACCGTGGACGGCGCGGGGTTACCAACGACCGCGAGCCGCCACGTAGGTGAGTGTCCATGTTGCGGCTGGGCACCCAAGAAGGTGGACCTCGAGGCCGGCGTGCTTCGATCGCTCGTCGCGGGTGCGCCCTACTTGATGTCTCAGATCACCCCTGGACTCGTCGGGCACCTATCGCCAAAACCTGACGCTGACGAGCCCTTGCCGCTCGACGGCCGGCAACTGATTACCTTCACCGATGCGCGGCAGGGCACGGCCCGACACGCGGCGAACTTGCAGGTGGCATCGGAGCGCGGCTTCGTCCGAAGCTTTCTCTACCACTTTGTGCAGGATCGTCCCGTGCGGGACGACCAGGCCATCGCCGCGATCGAGGCTAAGCTCAAGCGACTGGCCTCCGACGAGCAGGACGGGATCACTCTCAGCCTCATGGCTGACCTTCGGTTGGCGCGAATCAGGCTCGAAGGGGTCGCCACCCCGAAGGCCTGGCGCCAACTTGTCGATCGACTCGCCGCTGAGCCCACAATCAACCGCTTTCTCTCGAATCTCTGGGTCGAGCGCGAAGAGACTTTCTCCGACCCAGCGCGGCTCGCTGAATTCATGCTATATCGGGAGATCATGCGACGGCCCGTCCGCGCCAACAGCGCTGAGACATTGGGCCTTTTGCGCTTGACCATTCCCGGCCTGGACGAGCCCAACGTGGTCGTTCCGGCTTCCGCAACGCGCTTAGGGTTGAATGCAGACGACTGGCGCGACCTCGTGCGCCTTCTCCTTACGCATTTTGTCCGAACTAACGTCATCCTGGATTTCGACGCTAAACGTTGGATGCGTTGGATTGACCGCCGCCAGAGCCACGTGGAAATGGTACCTTTCGAGCCTGCGCTTCCCTCAAGCCGATACGTCCGCTTCTGGCCACACCCCTACGGTCCAAGACCTTCTCGCGTGGTTCGGATGCTTGTCCAGGCGCTTGGTCTCGATCGCGATGATCCAAGCGTTCGGGATGACTTGAACGAACTTCTGCGGGCAGCATGGTCGACGTTGCAAAGGTTCATGACGGTCAGTCCGAATGGCTTCCGGCTACGGCTCGGCGACATGAATGTCACGCCGATCGAAAGGGCCTTCTGGTGCCCCAACACTCGACGTCTGGTGGACACGACCTTCCGCGGACTAAGCCCATACGACAAGCTCGGTGTGCACCCGAAAGCCGAAGCCGTCGACATGCCGACCCTGCCGTTTCCATGGCGCCGTGATGCCCACGGAGGTCGCGTCTCCGATTCAATTCTCGACGACTGGCTAGCGACCGATGAACGTGTCTCGCTCCTGAGGGCCAAGGGGGCCTGGGGCGATCAGCAGGATCGCGCGGCGAGGTTCTCGCCGTGGCTGCGCGCGGCGGAGCACTCCGCTCAGCAACCGAGTTTCCTGCTCCGCGACTACGAAAACGCCTTCAAATCTGGAAAAGTCAACGTCCTTGGCTGCTCGACCACCATGGAGATGGGCGTTGACATTGGAAGCATCGAGGCGGTTCTAAACACCAATGCGCCACCGGCGATCGCTAATTACCGGCAGCGTGTCGGCCGGGCGGGACGGGCGCGTCAGCCGATCGCTCTTGGCCTGACGATTTGCAAGGATCGACCGCTCGACCGACTCGCGTTCGCAGATCCCGGCGCCTTCCTGGCGCGAGAAGCGCCCGCGCCGGTGGTCAGTCTCGAAAGCCCAACCATCGCTCGACGTCACGCCCACGCCCTTCTTCTTGCGCGCTTTCTGGCCACTCAGGGCGCCGAACTTCACAAACTGACGAATGGCGCCTTTTTCGGCCTCGGACTCAGCGCAGAAGTCCTGAATAACTTGCCTTGGCGTCGCTTCCTAGCATGGCTCGACGCCGCCGCTGCAGGTCTCAAGACGATGACATCGGATCTTGAGGAGGTGTTGCGCGGGACCCCCGTGCGACCAGACCCCGACCTCTTCGAAGGTGTCCGGGATACGATCGAGCGCATTCAGTCGGATTTGAGCGCGGAATGGGACGCACTAAGGGGCGATGAGCCGGATGCCGAAACCTCTGTGGTATCCAAGGCGCGGGACTTCCAACGTCGGAGGCTCCAGGGAAATTACCTTTTGGGTGAACTCGCCGGTCGCGGATTCCTACCGTCATATGGCTTCCCGAGCGACGTGGTGTCCTTCGTGACGGAGACTGGGGTCGAGCGACACAAGCGAGAGGACTCTGGCGAGAACCGCTTTAGTTCTCGAGGATACCCATCCCGACAACGCGACATCGCCATATTCGAGTATGCGCCTGGGCGGAGCTTGGTGGTGGACGGTGTCGTGCGAGAGTCCGCGGGCGTCACGCTGAATTGGAAACGTCCCGCCGATAAGGCCGGTGTGCGGGAGGTGCAAAGCCTTCGTCAGATGCGCCATTGTCAGTCCTGCGGCGCGTTACTGTCGGCGCCATCCGCCGTGTCTCCCGGCGCCTGCCCCGATTGCGGCAGCTCTGACTTCAAGATCATGCGATTCCTCGCTCCAGCCGGTTTTGCCGTCGACGCGCGCTACGAAGTTCATGATGACCCCTCGGACACCGGGACTTCAATGCTCGTCGACCCCTGGGTCTCGGCGCGCACTCTGGCTTGGCGCGCTCTCCCGGACCCAAACGTCGGGCGCCTCCGGACCGGCTCGGACGGTCTGGTCTTCTGGTTCAATCCAGGTCCGCACGGCCATGGGTTCGAGGTCTGCCTGCACTGTGGCCGCGCGGAAGCCGAACACCAAGCGGATGGCGCCGGGTCCCTCGCGGGGCACCGTCCACTTCGCGGAGGCCCCCGTGCGGCCGACGAACGCACCTGCACAGGCGCGCCGGAGATCAACCCCTATGCCGTGGCGCGCCATCTACGACTCGGTCACGAAATTCGAACCGACGTCTGCGAAATACAACTCTACGACTGCGCCAGCCGTGAAGTGGCGCTGACGGTGGCTTTGGCGATCAGAGAAGCGGCCGCGCGTCGCCTCGGCGTGGATGCTGACGAGATGGGCTTTGCGGCGCCTCCCGCCATCCATCCTGCCGGCCAGCGCAATTGGACCGCTGCTGTCTTCGACCGGGCGAGCGGAGGCGCCGGCTTCTCTGCCACGATAGCTCGTGATCCCATCGGCATACTTAACGAGGCTAGAGACTTGCTGGACTGCAGCAAGTTGGGCCGTTGTGGCGATCCCGATGCAGTATTCGCCTGCCCTCGCTGCGTGCTCTCGGTTGATAGCCAACATGCGGTCGAAGGCACCGACCGGAGGGCAGCGCATTCCCTACTCACCGCCATTGGACGCAGTCTGGACCTTCCCAAGCGCTTCCGACTGTTCGGACCTGCCACCGAATATGAATCCGCACCTCTCCCCCAAGCACTCTCCGACCGCCTTGGGGACGATGCGTCGAATACACTGGTCGTGTTCATGTCAGGGCCTCCTGCAGAGTGGGAATTGGAGACTTGGCAAATGGCGCCCGTTCTGGAACGCTGGGGCGCTCGCGGGCGCGGGGTGCAGATCGCAGTCGACGCGAGCGCGCTGACCGCTACCGATGCCGTCACGCGTCGGAACGTGGTACTATGGGCTCAGCGCGCACGCGTCGACATCGTAGCGCGAAACGAAGTCGACAACGACGCCTGGCTGGCGGGTGTGGTCTCGACACGTGGGCTAACCGCCTGGGCATCATCGTCTGCATCCGCGAAGGCCGTGGGTATTGGTTGGGGCTCTGTCTCCGATGCTCCGGTGGTACGAGGTGCAACGGCGCTTGCCGCGCCGCGGGAGCGGCTAGATGTATCCGCCCTGCTCTCGGCCGGCGGCAGTGAGGCCATTTTCGAGATTGCTGATGAGCTCGACGGACCAGCCGCGGGTTTCGGTGCCCGGCTCAGGGCGCTGTTGCGCGCGCGCTCGACGGAATTAGCGCAGGTATTCGCTGCCCCGTGTTTGGAGATTCGCTATTCGGACAAGTACCTGTTCAATCCGCTGTCCATCCGTCTCCTGACGGAAGTGGTCGCCGCCTTCAGCGACTATGACACCAACGTCAAAGTGCAGACTCTCGCCGCCAAGACCGGCGGTGGGGCTCGTACAGGACCGTGGTTGCATAGGGATTGGGCCGACCTAGTTACGCGTACGGCGGTTATGGAGCAATCGCTTGTCGAGGTGGTGCCGAAAGTGCAGGTGTCACAAGTCCAATCCGCGCCGCACCGCCGTCGCCTTGAATTTCGAACGCCGCGTGGCTCTGGCACGATCTTCTTTGATCAGGGAATGGGCTCATGGCGAGTTACCGACGAACACCACGATCATGCTAGCTCAATCTCTGAGCAGGTGACGAGCCTTAAACGACCGTTCTCAGTTCTCAACGGTCTAGATGGGACGTTCCTTGCGGTGAGACTTGACTGAGAGTCGACTCCTCAAGGAATGCACGGTTCAGCGTGAATGGCGCGTCCGGCCAACTTTGGCGCCTGAAGGCGGCTGTTTTTGCGACGTTCGCCTATAGCGTCGCAGGCGGCTGCATCCCTAATGAGCACTGAGAACCATGACCTGTGACCATATAGACAACGACGATTATCCCGTTAGTTCACAGCGCAGCAGGATAATGCGTTCGGTACGGCAAAAGGACACGTCGCCCGAGATGAAAGTGCGATCGGCTCTTCATGCCGCCGGTCTGCGATACCGCCTTCATGTTAAGGGCCTCCCGGGAACGCCGGATCTCGTTTTTCCCCGGCGAAAGGTCGTGGTATTCGTTCATGGCTGTTTCTGGCATCGCCATCCGGGCTGCCATCTCGCGACCACGCCAAAGTCCAGGGTCGCGTTCTGGACGGAGAAGTTTAGGCGCAATCGGGAGCGTGACGCCGCTGCTGCGGGCGCACTGCGTTCGCGGGGCTGGGCTGTCGTGGAGGTGTGGGAATGCGAGATAAAGCGTAACGACTACCTGGAGCCGCTCCTACAAATATTGCGACTGGCGATAGATGCGCGGATGAGCCAACCACACCGCCTTCATCGAAGCTTTAACGCTAGTCTCAGACGGAAAACTTCCGAATCCGGAACGCGAGGTGCGGAGGGAGGATGAATTCGAATTCGTCGCCAAGGTGCAGCACCGTGGTGACCTCGAAGTGAAGCTGGCGATGGTGATTTGGACAGACCGTAATGACGTTTTGCGGCCCCAGCACATCAACGCTGAGTGTCGATACCTGCACCACGTGGTGAGCTTCGACATACGGCATACCATCCGGTTTGAAGAACGTGGCCCAAGCCTGACCCAAGACGTCGCAGCCCTGACACCGGTGGTTGTTCGTTAGCTTCACCATTGCTCCGATCGGCCCGCGTTCCACGTATCGGCTAATCCGGTGCTTGATGATCGGAGTAGCATCGCGCGTCAAATCCCACACCGCTTTGCGTATTTCGGGGTTTTGCAGGTCGGGTGCGCTTGCGAGTAGGGGCAGCTGATCAACGTTCGTACTAAAGTCGACAAGTGAGTCGATGAAGGCTTGTGCGGTGGCGGTACCGCCCCGCAACGCCGGTTCTAGAGCACGTCCTGTGATCGATGAATCGATTGTGAAGTGACGGCTGCGTTTTGTGCTGATTCAACGTCCACCTCGATGGAGGTTGACGATGGGAAAAGCATTGAGCGTGGATCTTCGGTCGCGGGTCTTGAAGGCTTCGGACGAGGGCATGTCGGCGCGGCAAGCGGCGGCGCGGTTCGGCGTGGGAGTGTCCAGCGCGATCCGCTGGATTGCGCGGGCGAAGATCGGCGAACTGGCGCCCCGCCCGCAGGGCCGCCGCCGTGCCTCCAGCCTCGATGCGCATGAAGCCTTCGTCGTCGGGCTGATCGAGGAGCGCAAGGACATCACGCTGAACGAGATGGTGGAGCGGCTCGTCGCCGAGCAGTCGGTGCGCATCAGCCGCAGCGCCTTGAGCGCCTGGCTTCGCCGCCACGGCTGGACATTCAAAAAAAGTCCGCGCACGCACTGGAGCAGGATCGCCCCGACATCCTGAAGCGGCGCCGCGACTGGTTCGACGGCCAGCTCGACCTCGATCCGGCGAAGCTCGTGTTCATCGATGAGACCGGCCTCTCCACAAAGATGGCCCGCCTGCGTGGAAGAGCGCCGCGCGGCGAGCGCTGCCGGGCCGGCGTGCCGCATGGCCACTGGAAGACCACAACCTTCACCGGAGCGCTGCGGCTGACGGGCATGACTGCGCCCTTCGTCTACGACGGCGCCATGAACGGCAACGTGTTCCTGGCCTATGTCGAGCAGGTGCTGGTCCCGACATTGTCGGAGGGCGACGTAGTTGTCATGGACAACCTGCCCGCCCACAAGGCCGCCGGCGTGCGCGACGCGATTGAGGCCGCAGGCGCGAGCCTGCTCTACCTGCCGCCTTACAGTCCCGACTTCAACCCGATTGAGAACGCCTTCGCCAAACTCAAGGCGCTGCTGCGAGCAAAGGCCGAGAGAACCATCAAGGCGTTGTGGGACACGGTCGGCGCGGTCGTCGACCTCTTCACCACAGCCGAATGTGCCAACTACTTCAAAGCCGCAGGATATGAACCGGATTAAACAGGACGCGCTCTAGTCTCGGAAGAGAAGGGCGGATGTCGAAAGATACCGCTAGTCGTAACTTTTATTGCCGGTGCCGGCAGATCGACGTTCCGACCTTCCGATCGTTGAAACGCTCCGGCGGATCTGCAATCTGAGTTCGCCGATATCGGAAACGTCGGATAGACGAATGGGATAGTCGGCCGTCTCCAATTTAACTCGACGGTCGTTCGGGTCGAGGTCGGCGAGGGCCTTACTGTCGACCCACGCCCCCTCAAGATTGCCACCGAGCACCGCGAGGCGGGCTAAGATGGTTTCAAGGGTCGCGATATAGTCCGGGTTGTAGGCGGGCTTGCCTCGGGAGACGCCGCCATTCGAGTGAAGCACGATGTCGACCCCGATGGCCGTTTCTTCGACCTCGAACTCTGCGTCCAGTATCTGACCATCCTCACCGAAAGCCGTCAAGACATTTTCCTCACGGCGCCGAGTGTTGGGCGAGCGACGCAGGGTTCCGATTCTCTGCCTCGCTAGCGATCATGCCAAGAATCTGACATCTATGCATCTTGTCGGGACCAAAACCTTATGTCGAACCTTTTACTGCAGTTGGCAGACCCGGACGAAGTGGCTGCGATCGTCGATGATGTGCGCCGGGAGGCTCGGTACGTTGTTACGGACTTTTCCGTCGAACTGGTGGTTTCGAAATTTCGCGATGAGGCCGAGACGGAAGGGGACATCTACGTTCCGGAGTATCAGCGAAGCCTCGCTTGGAACGAGGAGCAAAGCTCCTATTTCATCGAGAGCCTCATCCTCAGGGTCCCAGTTCCTCCGGTATTCCTCTATGACGTCGAGGGGCGCTTGGAGATCGTTGACGGCTCGCAACGGATCCGAAGCCTAGTACGATATTTGCGGGATGGGTTCGCGCTGAGAGGTCTCGAGAAGCTAGACATACTGAACGGATATCATTTCGCCGATTTGCCGCCCTCGGTGCAGCGGCGTCTCAACAACACGCCAATACGTTCGTTCGTCTTGGACCAGGGAACCGACGAAAGCACCCGTGTTGAGCTGTTCAGGCGCCTCAACACATCAGGAAAGCGACTTGAAGACGCCGAAATACGGAAAGGCGTTTACCGCGGTGCCTTCCTCGATCTGGTGATTGAAAGGGCTGCATCAGACCTCTTTAAGAGCTTGACGCCCCATATGGCCAAGGGCGTCGACGCTCGCAGCGAGCGTCAAGAGCTAGTCACGCGCTTTTTCATCTACTGCGACCGCTACCTGGCGTTCCGCCACGATGTCAGGAAATTCCTCGACTCCAACATGGACAAGCTGAACAAGTCCACTGACGAAGCGCGGCTCTCGGAGATGGGCGCCGAATTCGAGCGGACAATGCAGTTTATCCGCATGTACTATCCGAAGGCCTTCTATCGGCCGGATGGAGGGAAACGCGTTCCTCGTGTCCGCTTCGAAGCCATTGCCGTTGGAACGGCGCTCGCCTTACGGAGCGATCCGGCCTTAAGGCCGCCATCGGATGCATGGCTGCGGTCGAAGCAGTTCGAGGAGCTGGTGCGGACGGACGCCAGCAACAGTGCTCCGAAGCTCCGGGGGCGTATCGAATACGTCCGCGACAGCCTGCTCGGCCGTCCGTATGAGCGTTGAGGGACGCTTTCGCGTCCGCGCGCAGGACGTGTCCGAGTACCTAAAGTCTCTGCAGTCGCTGGAGCGTGTTTACAACATACCCGGCCGCAGTTTCTACCGCGCAACGGCGGCGATCACGGCGTCCCGCGCCTCCGCCTTCATCATGATGTACAACTGCATAGAGTTCGGTTCCCGAGAGGCGTTGGTAGGGCTGCGACAGGAGATCCTGGCAGGCGGTGGCGGCTTTATGGCTCTGAAAGACTACTGGCAGGAAGAGATAGCCCGAGCTCACTTCCGCGACCGGCTCACCCAGGGCGCCAACCACGACAGCCTCATCCGCGCGCCTGGGGTCGTGGACTGGAAATCAGACCTGCGCCGTCTGCCGTTTTCCGGAAATGTCGACAACGAGGAATTGCTACGCTTCGTCGCGCGGATCGAAAGCCGATGGCGACCACCGCGATCTTGCCTCGGCGGTTCCGACCTGGTCCTTATAAGACAGATGCGCAACACACTTGCTCATGGCGCCGAGACGTTCGAGACCGTCGGTTCCCAATTCAGCACTCAGGACATTACCGAGAAGTTTCGACGGACAAGGATCTTCATGGTCTCGCTCATTAAGGGGCTTGAGCGCTACAAGACAAGGCAGCACTACCGCCGCGTTTAGGCGGGTACTTCTTCGAGACCGCAGTGGGTCGCCAGTGCTTGCGCGAAGTCTTGGTTCTTAGTTAGCCCACTCTTCATGTAGCGGCGAAGAAATCCCTCGGCGGCGCGGACGGATAATGTCTGTGCATCGTTCAAGCCAAAGCTCGCGATCGAGACGCGGCGTTCGTCTGCCGGTCCTTCACCCGCCCCAGGTATGTAGCGTGAAGTCTGCTTAGGGCCACCCCACGCCGCGTTGTGCTGGGAAAGCGTCTCGGTACCGTGTTCCTGATAGGCAAGGCTGTGGGCTTCCGAGGCCACCAGACGTTGTCCGACCCAGGTCGCCACAGGCACGCTCACAGCGTTGCCAACAAGGCGCCAGCGCCCGCGCTCGCCCTTATTGGTGTCGCGGGCAGCCGCCGTCCAGCCAGCGGGGAAACCTTGAAGGCGTTCCGCATCCTCGATGCCAGGCGTCTGAAACAGTCCAGTTTCCACCGTCCAAATAGCAGGCGGTGAAGGTATGCTTAGGCCGGAGCCCCCTTTTAGGGGTGGTACTGCATCAGGGGTCCAACCCACGCCACGATTGCCCTCAGTCCAGTAAAATCCGATGTTGGCCGCCCAATCGCTTGCGGGCGCTACGCGGTCGATACCGTCGAAGAGGAGGTTTCCGGGGTCACCCTCCAACATGCCGACGATGAAAATGCGCCGGCGTCGATGCGGAAGCCCAAATTCCCGAGTGTCCAGCACGCGGTACGCCCAGCGGTAGCCGCGTTCGGCTAGCTCGGCGGTAACGTACCGTACTGCCTTGCCCTTCTGCAGATTTAGGGAGAACGCAACGTTTTCGAGAACTATAGTATTCGGCTTCTTCGGTGTAGCGTCGAGCAACCTGAACACGTGCGACACCAGCCCGGACTGGCTGCCGTCCAAACCAGCCATCCGTCCAGCTTGACTGAGATCCTGGCAAGGCCAGCCACCGACAAGGGCGTCGCACTTGGGAAGACGAGGCATGGCCGTGACATCGTCGACAAGACTGATCTCCGGAAAGCGGCTTCGCAAGACGGCCTGTGCCGCAGAATCCTTTTCGCACATCAGGGACGTCTTTAGGCCCGCTTTGGCGAAACCCACCTCGAATCCACCAATTCCCGAAAATAGGCTTGCGACGGTCTGATTCGACATGAGATTCTCCGAATCCCTTATCAGTTAACAGAGATCCGTTTCAAACTCGAGAAAATAAATCGCAGCTTGGCTAGCGCCAAGCTGGCCAATATGGCTCGATCGCCCATCTGCGCAGGCAGGGCGAAGGTCGTGTTTCAGGAAAGTCGGGGAATTCACTCAGAGTTCAAGGTAGAACTTTCTAGCCGGTTGGCCCGAAAGCAGGCCTGTTGAAGCGTCTGCTTCGGGTCACGTCACGAAGATACTCGCACCGAATTGAAGGTCCGTTATGGAAGATCCGAGGCCCGAAGCTTCCAGTCCGCTATCGGCCCCAAGAATGACGGGCTGCAATGCGCCATATCGGTCGTATAAAGTGCCCCCATCCGTTCCCGAAAGCCGTCGTCTGTTACCTGGCTCGTGAGCTGCCGGCAGTCTATCCGAGGTTTCGTTACAATTGTCGGCGGACATCTCGAACATCGTTGCAATTGACGCACACGGATATCTATTAGATGGCGGTAAATCGGACGGTAGCCGCTATTCTCGAGACGGCGGATTCTGCCATTGAGGGGGATGTACCGGCATGCGACTCATCCAGAACAAGGCGTCCGATGATCATCGGACCGCTGTCGCCCATGTTTTGGAGGGCGCTGAGCAGATCAGCATCGCCGTCGCCTTCCTAAAAGAGGGTGGCGCACGGATCATCGGGCTGCTCCTAGAGGCACGCCTGAAGCAGGGCGCTAAAATTGAAGCTTTCCTCGGTACTGATTTCTACATCACCGAGCCAAAGGCGCTCGCGCATTTGCTCGCAATAAAGAAGCGGTTCGGGGCCTTCGAAATGTTTCTTGCAAACGGCAAGACCGCAACCTTTCACCCGAAGTCCTATGTCGGACGAAGCGAAGGCCAGGTTCGGTGTCTGATCGGGTCAGCGAACCTCACGACCGGCGCCCTGACAACAAACGATGAAATTTCAATCCTGGCGACGGTGAACTCGGACGAACAACTGTCGTCGGATCTGAAAGTCACCTTTGCCGATTTTCGTGAGAGCGGCAGCTTCCAAGAACTCGATGACCTGGTGCTTGGGCAATATGCCTCGCGACACAAAGACGCCGAGCGATTGCGACGCAAACTTGAGAAAGAGCTCGAAGACAACTTCGCCGCACAGTTCGATCTGCGGCGCTTGAATGGCTTCCTCCGCCAGTACCGCGCAGACAAGACCGAACGTTCCGCGCTGGCGAAGCGCCGGACCGATCGGGACAAGGCATTGAAGGTTCAGCAATTGATCGCGGATCTCGGCAACGCGCCGAGGATTTCGAAGGAAATGAGGAGCGTCTTCGCAGAGAATCTAAGCAATCTGATTTCTTCAAGAGAGCCTTATCAACATCTCTGGCATTCCGGCGACATTCATCGACGAGGGTCGGCGGCACTCGATCATCCCAAGAAGACGATCACACTGTTCGCCGCGGGCAGGAAGGCAGCCAAACTCGCGCCAGAACGGGGTTACGAGCAGATGCGTCAGCTAGCGCTCGGTATTCCTGGCGTGGGCGTGAATATGATCACGGCGATTCTCTGCACCTTCGCCCCGAAGCGGTACGCTGTCTTCAACGGCAATACCTCCGGCGCCCTAGCGGCGATCGGCATTGGCGCGCCTCGAAGTCCAACTGTCGCAACGCTGTCGGCCGAACGATACACGCAATTGTGCGCTACCATCGACGCGCTGCGGAGGCGCATCGGTGGCGCTGATTTCACGGACGCCGACGCGTTTCTCAACTGGCTGTATTTCAAGACGAAGCCTTCCAAGCGCGCGCATGAGGGAGGCGCCCCAAAAACCTCACCTTGCGTGTCGCGGCCACGCCAAGTTGTCCGGCAGCACCGCGCCTCTAATCGGCCGTTCAGGCAGAGTTTGCCTTCACCGAAAGCGGGCAGTCCGTTCGAGTGAACCACATGGCCCATAGTGCCCCAATCGAACGAATCTCGCTTCTATGGCGTGACCCGAACGGCGCTCTCAGCACGCCCACGGCATCAGAGTTGTCAGCTGGAAATAAATGCGCCAGGTGAGTAGCGCCCCGAGCCCGCAGACGACAAGGATGATGCCAAGGACGAATCGGTGAAGTGTAATCCGGTTTTCCAGCTTGCGATAAAGAGGGAGGAACTCCGCGGCGACGACCGAGTAATCGCCCTTCAGCTTGGTCTTCTGTCGGGTCAGATCGTCGTCTATCGTCGACAGCGTCAGCAGCTGGTTGACGATGGCAAACGCCAGGAGGGCAACGAACAGCGTTGCACCGAGCGAGATGGCGAGGTTTGCCCAGAAATTCACGTCGCATTGAGTTGCGGGCTTGAGCTGCGTGGCGATGATCACACTCGCGACGGGAATGCCCATTATCTGGTTCTGGATGTCATGGAATGTCTTATGGATCTTACCGGTGTAGTCCGCGATGGCCTCTTCCGCCTTCCCCCGGATCTTGTCGTACGAGAACTCCGACGCGAACAGCCTATAGCTGTCCTCGCACTTTGTGACGAAGTCCCGAAAGTGTCGAAGAAGGTACCTGAAGCGCTCGCCTTCGGGATGGGTGCGACACGTCTCGATGAGCGTGGTAGCAACGATCGCAGCCTTCTGGTCCTTGTGCACCTTCTGCATGACGAAGTTCTCGAACTCGTCGACCAGTATGGAGTTTACGGAGACAAGGTCCGATGACCTGAAGTCTACACGGACCATCAGCCGGATCGAGCCGAGGAACAGCATCTCCGCCTGGTACGGGTCGAGAAACGCAGCCGCCTCTTTTAAGGTGCGGACCAGGCGCAATGCGTTCCGGTAGCGCGCGACGGCGTCGGGAACGACGGTATCGTTGTAGGCGAACCTCTCCTCGATCAGGTAATAGCGCTCCGGCTCGGCTATGCGGTTGCGACGGTTCTCGAGCAGCCGGTCGAGGGTGAGCGCGAGGAAGCCAAGTCCTGTGCGTGGAGCGCCGATTTCGACGCTAACTGTCGCGCCTATGACGACCGCCGACGCTGAGTCGACCGTGAATGCCGCGTCGTCGAAAGCCTTCTCATCGCTTTCAATCTGCTTCAGCGTTTCCACAATGCTGTAATCGCGGACCGTCAACTTTCCCGCGGAGCCATCTTTCGAGAACTCCGTGTTGCGGTAGAGTGCTATCAGCTGGTCGAACGTGATCATGAGGCTACGCTACTCCTGATCGTGTTCCAGTCTTTCGATCAGGTCGGGAGGGAGTTCGGTGAAGGTCAGGGTCTTCTTGTCGTCGTTATAGACGATCTTGCCGTCGGTAAGGGCTTGCCGATTGAATTCGACCGACCAGAGCCGCGTCTTCGCGGAGAACTTCACCATCGGCGACAGCGCTCGCTTCTTCGGAACGAAGCCGTCGCCAAGTCCGACATCCGGATCTCCGAGCGATTTGGCGAGTTCTTTCGGGTTCTCTGGAAAGAGCTCGTTGGAGAATGTCTCGAGATCCAAAGGCTCGTTGTCCCGGATGTATCGCTGGCAGATGTCGTACGCCTTCTGCAGGAAAGCTTGCTTGTCCTTCACGAAGCCCTTCGCCGGCTCGGCGAAACCGTTCAGCACGCGCACCAGTGTCCTGGTATCCTCGAGGTCCTGAACGGTGCTGTCGCAACCGAGGAACTCCTTGAAGTACTCGGCGACGTTCCCCTTGCCCTTTAGGAAGCCGATGTAACGGTCCGCCGAGTTAGTCCATGCCGTCATGTTGATCCGGCCGGCGAAGCGGAAGCCGTCGAGGTCGAGGTGTTCGACTGACGCGATGTCAAAGCTTTTGGTGAGCGCCGCACCGAGCTTGTCGTTGATGATCGCCACTAGCAGAAACCGTTGCTCGTCCTTCTCGAGATGCGCGAAAAGGACGTGACCGCCCGTCGCCCCGGGCTTTCGGCGCGCCTGAACGGTCAGTGTCGTCATCAGCTTGGCCGTGAGCGTGGCGAAGTCCTTGAAGTCGCCCTTCCGGAACTCGTCAAGATAGGTCTGTGCCGGATAGTTGTCGGAGCTTGCCGCGAAGCGCCCGTGAGACTTCGAGGCGCGGCTCGCATACATGGCGTGCAGCTCGCCGACCACGCGCTCCACCGTTTCCGAGACCTTGAGGTGCGCGTTACCCGACACCGTTTCAAAACTCTCGGAATTCCTCTTCAGGTCGTGCACCGCGACCTGAATGACCTGCTCGACCATCGAATCCTCCCCCTCGTGATGGCAGTTATGCGAGACGTGAGGGCCCGAACGCAAGTGTTCGAAGGATTAGCAGACCGAATATCCACGCCATGCGTGTCGAAAGGCGGAACGTCTTTCGATCCGCTCATGGCCTACGATCGCAGCGCGGTTTGGATCTTCTTCCACTCAGGAATTTCATCGAAATGGTACTTACGCAGCCTCGTGAAAAGATCGAACGCGTGAAGGGTTCTTAGGATTAAGAGCGGGGCATTGAACGACGCCATTAGCACGCCCGAGAGAGTATCTTGCCGTTCAGCGAGCAACGCCTTGAGAACGACGATCTCGTTGCCGGGGTCTACGATCCAGGCTCCGGCATTGGCAACGAAGGTCACCGACACGGAGTCGGCAGCCGGGTGACCGATCTCGCAAAGTTTCGCGTAGGAACGGCTTTATGCCGGGAATCTTCATTCCATCCACGTGGTCGACGTACTGGAAGGTCTGCATCGCCTTGCGACTGCCGGTGTCTTTTCGGTCTTCAGCACCTTCCGGGCATGCGTGAAGTGTATCAGCGTGTCTTCCAACTCCTTAGCGGACAGCATGGGCTCCCCAGCCTGACCCGAAATCTCGGCTCGTATCGCATCCTTGTTGTAGGCGAGCGTCCGGGCCACTGGTCCCAGGCTGTGGTTTATATCGCCTGCGGATTCGATCAGGCTTCTACACGCCGACGCGCAGCCATATAGACTTCCCGCCTCATGTTCGCGGACCGCCACCTTGATCCACCTGGACGTACGGAACACCGATGCGACCGAAGCCATATGCGCCCGGTACAGCATCTCCGTCCAATAGATGTGCCCCATGTACGCCCGCCCGATCGATTCGTCGCGAGCCCTGTATTCGAAATCCGACAAGTCCTTGAAAGTGTACCTGTCTCTCATCAGATCAGGCGCAATGTCGTTGACGATGCGGCCGTAGAGTTCGGAATTCTTCCGAACACTGCGGACTTTTCTTAATGTCCAGATCGAGAGCTGGTGTCGAGGGCGAAACTTGGACCATGCAGCGATCGTCTTTCAAACACATCCTAACAGAGAAGCCGGACGCCATGCGAAGCACGTCGGTGACCGGCTGCTTTCGTATCTTCATTCGCCAAGACCCGACCGCCTACTGTCGGCCCAAACGGGACGTCTGAGTAGTGGCTCGCTGATCGCCACTCCTGGCGCAAAGCTGCCAATCGTTGTGCGGCGCCCTCGTCGACTTCGATCGACGAGCCGAAATTGCCTTGCTCCATCTAAAGTTTGAGCGATGAGTTAAAACCGATATGATTAGAAATATCGGTTTCAGCACCAAAGAGTGGCAACTCTGCGACGGCGGTTTTTCGACGGTCCTCGGGATAACGGCTCCGATTTCGACACTGAGGGAGGGTGCGCAAGAGGGCCAGCGGGATGTCGCAGGTGGTTAGCCCCGGTCGTGCACAATGCAATGTAGCCGTCCACCGACTTGCCCCACGAGTCCGCTTAGAAACGCTCTCCTCCCGTGATCCACAGTCCACACGTTGCTACCAGTTTACGCCGCACGAGCTAGTCAGGCCGCTTCCGCTTAACGAGGCTCTTCTTATTTTAGCCCAACACGATCTGCTCGCAGCGAAATGGCAACTAGGATGCGGCTTTGTGCTTCGACACCAACCCGCCCGGAGTATCAGGACCGAGGCAGCGTCCATGAAGAGTGACGCAATCTCGTATCCCCCACGAGGGCTATCTCGTGAGGAAGCAGCTCGTTACATCGGTGTCGGATCGACGCTTTTTGACGAGATGGTTGCCGATGGGCGTATGCCAAAGCCCAAGCGCATCAATAGCCGCGCTGTCTGGGATCGTGTAGCCTTGGATATCGCTTTCACCTCGTTGCCGGACAAAGACAGCGGCCTTCAAGAGCTGTTGGAACGAAGCAAACGGGGCGTGGAAAAAAGATAGCAACTACGCTCGTTGCGTATACGCTGCAGGCGTAGTACGATGATAGCCCGTGCGGAAGGCATGATGTGAACGAGAATGAGAAACTTGCGCAAGACGTGAAAGCATGGCGGGCAAAGGAAGGGTTTACTGCCGAAGCCGCGGCCAAGGTACTGGGAATACCGAGGCGCACCTTTGAAGGCATAGAGCAAGGAAGAGGGTTTCGTTACCCGGTGCTCCTGCGCGTTGCCATCAAAAGCAAAACCCTTTCGCTACGGGCGAGTCTGAAAGGGTCCCCCGGACTGAAAGGAGCATTTGATGGCTCGGCCATTTAAGGATGCCCGTTACCCTGGGGTATCTTCGCGCCTCAAGAACGGCAAGCTAATCTATCGCTACCGCGCAAAGGGCATGCCTGAAATCCGCCTTCCCGGTAAGCCCGGCGATCCCGAGTTCGAGGCGGCTTACGAGAAGGCCACGCAGGGTCAAGGCAAGAAGGCAGTTATCGTCGATTTGCCCGGTCGGGCACTGCCAAAAACCTTTGGTCATGCCGCGCGCCGGCTTGAAACGACAATGGAGTGGTTGGGCTTTGATGAAGCCACGCAGCAGAAGAATGCGCGACTGATTGAGCGTTTTCTCAACCTGCCGGTCGATCCCAACTACCCACTCACCTGGCGCAATACTCCTGTTGAACATCTCGACGCGGATCGGCTTCGCGCCATCATTGAAGGCATCTTCAGGACGAACCGCACAGTCGCCAAACACACGTTGGTCGCCATCAAGAAGCTTCTATGGGTCGCGACCGATGTCGAAAAATGGATCAAGCCGCAGGATGATCCGTCGCTATCTATCCGCGTGCGGGTGCCCAAATCGACCAAGAACCCAGCTTGGCCAATTGCGATGCGCGAAAAGTTCGAGGAGCGACACCCCATCGGTACAGCCGCGCGCACCTGCTATGCACTGGGGTTCTGGCTTGGAAATCGGCGCGGCGATATCGCTGCTCTTGAGTGGGACGATCTTTTAACCGAAGAGATCGAACTGTTCGACGGCTCGCTGGTGCTAATCGAGGCCTTTGATTTCCGCCAGAAGAAGAACCGCAACCGCCATGGCGGGCGGGAGATGTTCATTCCAGTCGTAGACAAACTAGCAACGGCCTTGGACCTGCTCGATCGCTCGAGAGGCGGCACGGTCTTAAAGAACGCCTATGGCAGGTCATTCTCGGAAAAGAGCCTGACCGGCATGATGCAGCACTGGACGCGGCAGGCGGGAATTCCAAGCGGCTACACGCTTCATGGCCTGCGCCGCACCTTCGGCACCTACCTCGCTGAATGCAACATCCAGGCGCGCGCCATCATGGAGGCGATGGGTCATTCCTCCATGACGGTAACAGATGAGTATGTGCGTGAGGCCAATAAGAAGCGGATCGCGGTTGATATTGCTCGTGCCATCAACGAGCGCGAGGCCAAACGCGACGCCATGAAGCGGCGGGCAAACCTCCGCATCGTCAGATAATCAAATCGAGTCGGAACAAACCGGGACCACGGTCCTGCTTTGGGCCCATAATGGGCCCAAAACGTTTTGGGCCGAGGGCACTTTTTGTGAATAAAAACAATGGTTATGGTGGGCCCGGAGGGACTCGAACCCCCAACCAAGCGGTTATGAGCCGCCGGCTCTAACCATTGAGCTACAGGCCCCACGCGGCTGGATTAGTGTTTTTCGCCGAACCGCACAAGGCTTTCCGGACGGGCTGGCCGAGATCGCCCAAATCAGCCCATATTGGCGCGCTAGGGCGACGTGCGTCCGCACGGACGTACGCAATAACCTTTGTACCTACGCATCGTGCTTTTCCGGACCGGAGGCCATCGCAACAGAAGCGATTCCGATTTCGGGCCGATGTGGTGGTCGAAGGGCGACTGGATCGCAGACCAAGGAGATTTTTCATGACCAGACACTTTTTGCCCCTGGCGCTCGCCGCCGCAATCGCTTTTCCGGCGATGGCCGGCGCCACCGATTCGCCGCCACCGCCCCGCATCATCGTGTCGGGCGAAGGCCAGGCGACCGCGGCTCCCGATCTGGCGCTGCTGACGCTCAGCGTCATGCGCGAGGCCAAGACCGCGCGCGCCGCGCTCGATGCCAACAACGATGCCATGGCCGCCGTGATCGCGGCAATGAAATCTTCCGGCATCAAGGAGCGCGACCTGCAGACCGCCGGTATCCAGATCAACCCGCGCTACAACTACACCAACAAGCCGGACGGCAGCCAGGAGGCCGAGCTCATTGCCTATCAGGTGACCAACACGCTTTCGGTGCGCATCCGCGACATCGACAAGACCGGTGAGATTCTCGACAAGGCGGTGTCGCTTGGCGTCAACCAGGGCGGCGGCATCTCGTTTTCCAACGACGATCCGTCGGCAGCCGTCACCGAAGCCCGCAAGAAGGCGGTCGCCGACGCCATGGCCAAGGCCAGGACGCTGGCCGAAGCCGCCGGCGTCAGCATCGGGCGGGTGCTGGAAATCACCGACCAGAACGTCGCGCCGCCGCCGATACCGATGAACGCCAAGGCCTTCGACGCGGCCGGAGCCTCGGTTCCGGTGCAGGCCGGCGAAAATTCCTACGCGGTGCAGGTCACCGTCACTTTCGAGTTGAAATGATCGCCGTCTGAACCCTGATCCCAAACCGTATCTCGAAAAGATCGGGATCAAGCAGGGCGCCATGCCGGCTCTATCGGGCCGGCTCAACCGGGATGGCCGGAGATCTGCCAAAGGGAACCACCGTCCTGGTCGGCGTCGATCGCAGCGCAAGAAAAACCCCGCAGGACTGATCCTCCGGGGCTGATCTTTTCGGACCGCAGGGCTCGAAAAAATCCTTCTCGACAATGCCTTAGCGGTAGATGACCGGGCAGCCGCGCTCGTTGGCGAACACGATCACCACGCGGTCGCCGTACTGGCGGCCAGCGACCTTGACCGTGCGGCGGCTGATGTCGACGATGCGGGCGCGGTGCAGGCCCATGCGCTCGGCCTTGTCGAGGGCGCGCTCCGGCGAGCAGGACCTGCGCCAGTCGCGCTCGCGGCGGTGCTCGCGGTAGTAGCGGTCATCACCCCCGGTGTAGACGCCGACGCGGGGATCGTTGTCATTGCCGAAGCCGAGATAGATGCTGTCCGCATGAGCGGGGATCGCGGCAAGCGTGCCGAGGCCGACAAGGGCCGAAAGGGCTGCCGTCTTGATCGTATTGAACATTGTCTTCTCTCCTTGTTGAGGGCTTTCGCCCGCCTTGGTCGACTGTGTCTTGGTCGAACCGGTGCCTTGGTCGAACCGATGGGCGGAGAATGCGCCTCCCTGCCTGAACTTTTTACGAACCGGTCGTTCATTTCCCGTTCATGTAACAAGAACTCCTCATGGACTTCGGATGGGGGGCCATCCCAGGTCCATAATAGGCTGCCACGTGGCCTGTGGACAGTAAGGTTCAGCATGATGTGAGCCGGATTCGGTGCTCAACGAGGCGAAGCCAGCGCGGCGCTAAGGCTCGTCGTCGAGCATGTACTCGAAATAGTCGTCGGGCTCGGCAAGGTCGGTCTCTTTGGCCTTGACCCGGCCGCGGATCGAGATGCCAGCCTCATGCACGGTCTCGGCGCTTCCCGAAACGAGCTTGTGCCACCAGTAGAGATCGTGGCCTTCGGCGACCAGCCGGTAGGCGCAGGTCTTGGGCAGCCAGCTGATGGTGCGCACATTCTGCGGCGTCAGGCCGACGCAGTCGGGAACGCGCGCCAGCCGGTTGGCATAGTCGGAACAGCGGCAGGTCTTGGCATCGAACAGCCGGCAGCCGACGCTTGTCCAGTAGATCTCGCCAGTGTCTTCGTCCTCGAGTTTCGACAGGCAGCACTTGCCGCAGCCGTCGCAGAGCGATTCCCACTCGGCCGGGGTCATCTCCTCGAGCGTCTTGGTTTTCCAGAATGGCGTATCCATCGTGCCGATGTGGCCCTCGCTGGCGGCAAGGTCAAGCGGCGAAGCAGGCTTAAACCCCGGCCAGCACCATATGAAAAACACGAAGTCGCCTTCAAAACGCCGGTCGATCGTCCTTGATTGCCGCTAATGCCTGCAAACCGGAACCAAATCCGGATGATGAAAGTTTGGGCAGGGATGGGACCCCACAGGAGAATTTTTGAGATGAAACGCCCCCCACGGATACTGGCAGGTACCGCTTTCGGCTTGCTGATGGCGTCGGCGCCGTTAGGTGCTTTCCCGCTGCAAGGCAGTGCCGCATTTGGCCCCTTGCAACACACTGCAGCGCAGCTCATGCCAGTGCAATCGAATTGCGCCGAGGGCGAGTCGGCCGAGGCCTGCGCGCAAAACCAGCAGGCAGAGCCTGAGCAACCCAGAAAGAAGAGGCGCGACCAGCAGCGGCAACAGGAATCCGCTCCGGCGGAGCAGGTCGCGCCGGCCGAGTCCGAACAACCCCGCAAGAAGCGGCGCAACCTGCAGCAGCAAACCGAATCTGCCCCGGCCGAGCAGGTCGCGCCGGCCGAGCCCGAACAGCAACCCCGCAAGAAGCGGCGCAACCTGCAGCAGCAAACCGAATCTGCCCCGGCCGAGCAGGTCGCGCCGGCCGAGCCCGAACAGCAACCCCGCAAGAAGCGGCGCAACCTGCAGCAGCAAACCGAATCTGCCCCGGCCGAGCAGGTCGCGCCGGCCGAGCCCGAACAGCAACCCCGCAAGAAGCGGCGCAACCTGCAGCAGCAAACCGAATCTGCCCCGGCCGAGCAGGTCGCGCCGGCCGAGCCCGAACAGCAACCCCGCAAGAAGCGGCGCAACCTGCAGCAGCAAACCGAATCCGTTCCGGCCGAGCAGGTCGCGCCGACCGAGTCCGAACAACCCCGCAAGAAGCGGCGCAACCAGCAGCAGCAAACCGAATCCGTTCCGACCGAGCAAGTCGCTCCAGCCGAGCCCGAACAACCCCGCAAGAAGCGGCGCAACCAGCAAAAGCAGATCGAAGCGGCCCCAGCGGAACAACCAGCCGAACAGGCAGCGCCCGCAAACGACAACCAGCCGAACGTCAATCCACGCAAGAAGAAGCAAAGACAGAACCAGCAGATCGAGGCTGCCCCGGCAGAACAGGCTCCGACTGCCGAGCCCGGACAAAAGCCGGGCAAGCGCAAGAAGCCTGCTGAATTGACCGGCCCCGCTGCAGAGCCGGAAGGCCAGCCGACGCCGACCGAGCAGCAGGCGGCTCCCGCTCAGGGCGAACAGCCTCAGGACAAGGTGAAGAAACGTGGCAAGAAGCCCGTTGGCGAGCAGCCGGTGACAGGCGAGCAGCAGCCTTCAACGGGCGAGCAGGCAGCACCGGCCCAAGGCGAAGCTGCGGCCGACCAGAACGCCGCCCCCGTCCTCGACAGCCAGAAAGATGTGCTGCGCAAGCGCAAGGGTGGCAAGGATCGTGGTGGCCAGGTCGGCGCTGGCGAAAAGGCCGCTGGCCAGGAGGGCGGTCAGCCGGTCCAGCAGAACGGCACTCAGGCGGAAGCGCTACAGCCGGCTCCGGTCGACCAGGGACCGCCACCTACCGACGACAAGGCGGCCCAGCAGGCAATCAAGCCTGAAAAGATGGTTCCGGTAACGGAGGAAAAGGGCAAGCGCGTCGAGCGAGCGCCCGATGTCGAGGATGTTCGTCGTCGTCCGCGCCCGCAAGGTGCCAACGTCGTCAGGGAATTCGGCGACCGCGTCATCCTCCAATTCAACAACCAGACGATGGTGGAAAGCAGCGATGCCCCGCGCATGCACCGTGGCGCCAGGGATGTCTATTATGAGGATCTGCCGGACGACCGTACCCGCGAAATCGTGGTGCGTGACAATGGCAACCAGATCGTCACCATCCGCAACCGCTACGGCGATGTCATCCGGCGCTCACGCATCACGCCCGACGGGCACGAATATGTGCTGAGCTATGTCGACGAGCGGTACTATCAGGACGTTGACGAATGGCGCGATCCCGGTGATGACCTGCCGCCGTTGCGGCTCACCGTCCCGCGCGAGGAGTACATTCTGGACTCCGAAGAGGTCGAGGATCCGGACGACTACTACACCTTCCTCGAACAGCCGCCGGTGGAGAGGGTTCAGCGTCTCTATTCGATCGACGAGGTCAAGCGCTCTTCCCGAGTGCGCGACATTGTCCGCCGGATCGACCTCGATACGCTGAACTTCGAATTCGGTTCGGCTTCGATCTCCGACAGCGAGGTGCAGAAGCTGGAGGGTGTCGCCAATGCCATGGACAAGCTGCTGAAGAAGAACCCGGCGGAAACCTTCCTGATTGAAGGCCATACCGACGCCGTCGGCACGCCGGATGCGAACCTCGCCCTGTCCGACCGACGCGCCGAGGCGGTTGCCGAAGCCTTGACCAACGCCTTCGCCATCCCGGCCGAGAACCTGACGACACAGGGTTACGGCGAGGAGTATCTTAAGGTCAACACGCCGGGACCCAACCGCGAGAACCGCCGTGTTGCCATCCGCCGCATCACCTCGCTGGTGGCGCCGGTCGCCAGCGCCCAATGAGGCAAGCCCCGCAATTCGATAACTCACCCCGCAATTCATAACTCACATTGAATTGCGGGGTCGTCCACCCCAGATTCTGGACAGGGCGTTCCCTGCCCTTGTCCCGACTCCAGCGGGACACATGGGCCCCGCCGGTCCCCCTCCCGGCGGGGCTTTTGTTTCTGGCTTCAGCGGCACGACGGATCACGCGCAAACCAAGGTGCTACAGCATCCTTCGCACGTCCAAAGGACGTGCAGCGCTATAGGCTTTTTGCCTTTCAAACCTTGCAAACCGCGGCAGCCGGCCCGAAATACGGCGCTCCCACCATAAAGAAGCAGACCGGAGCCACTGCATGAAACGTCTCGAACTCGCCATTGAATCGATCATTCTCGCCTCGCGCTGGCTGCTGGTCGCTTTCTATCTCGGGCTGGGCGTCGCGCTCGCTATTTACACAGCGTCTTTCGGCAAGAAGCTGGTCGAGTTCGTCTCAGCTGCGCTCACGCTCGGCGACACCGACACCATCCTGAAGATGCTCGGCCTGATCGATGCGGCGCTGGTCGCTTCGCTGGTAGTGATGGTAATCATCTCGGGCTACGAAAACTTCGTCAGCCGTTTCGACGAGCATGACGGCAAGGTCCACTGGCTCGGCACGATCGATGTCGGCTCGCTGAAGGTCAAGGTCGCCTCGACCATCGTCGCCATCTCGTCCATCCACCTTCTGCAAGTCTTCCTCAACCACGCCTTCTACACGACCGACCAGCTGATGTGGCTGACGATCATGCATCTGGCCTTCGTCGTCTCGGCGCTGATGCTCGCCTCCATTGATCGGCTGATGGGCCTGGGCAAAAGCAAGAAGGCCGAGGCGGAGTAATGCGGACCGCACAGTGTTGCTAGTAGATTCGCTTTATCTCCGTCTGCGAATTCGCGAACACCTCATCCGGCACGAAAAAGTCGCCGGCAAGCGGCCCCGTCGCGCCCGGCGCATAGGTCGAGAAATCGCTGACGCCCTCGGCGCGCAGCACCTCCTCGTCGATGTAGAAATTACCGGTCGCCTCGCGTGACGGCCGCATCAGGATCGCATGCGCCGCGTCGGCCATGATATTTGGCGAACGGCTCATCGCCGCCACCGTCGCCCCGCCTAGAAGATTGCGTACCGCCGCGGTATCGATGGTCGAGATCGGCCATAGCGAATTGACCGCGATGCCGTCCCTGGCGAACTCCGCGCTCATGCCAAGCGTACACATCGACATGCCGAACTTGGCCATCGTATAGGCGACATGGTTCTTGAACCACTTGGCCTTCATGTCGAGTGGCGGCGCCAGATTCAAAATGTGAGGGTTTTCGGCGAATTTCAGGTGCGGAATGCATATTTTGGAAACCAGGAAGGTGCCGCGCGTGTTGATCTGATGCATCAGGTCGTAGCGCTTCATGTCGGTTTCCAGCGTGCCGGTGAGTTGGATGGCGCTGGCATTGTTGATGCAGATGTCGATGCCGCCGAACTTTTCGACGGTCCTGGCGACCGCCTCGGCCACTTGCCCTTCCTCACGTATGTCACACAGCGCCGGCAATGCCTTGCCGCCGGCCCGCTCGATTTCCTCGGCAGCGGTATAGATCGTGCCCGGCAGCTTCGGGTGCGGCTCGGCGGTCTTGGCCGCGATCGTCACATTGGCGCCGTCACGCGCGGCGCGCAGCGCGATCGCCAGCCCGATCCCCCGCGACCCGCCGGAGATGAACAACGTCTTTCCCTTGAGCGACATCTTTCCGCCTCCCGTGCAACAGCATGCGCGTAATCCTTGCGCGGCAGGCAACCGCCGCGCAAGGCCCCAGCACGCCGGATGCGGGTTACGCTGCGTAGGCTCTCGGAGACAGGCCGAAGACTAAACGAGCACCAGGCCTTGCCGCATGGCGATGGCGATCGCATCGGTGCGGTTGGCGGCGCCGAGCTTGATCAGGATCGCCGCGACGTGGAACTTCGCCGTGTGCACGGAAATGTTCAGCCGCCGCGCGATCACCTTGTTGGGCGCGCCCTCGGCCAGCAGTGACAGCACTTCGCTCTCGCGCGGCGAAAGCACCGGCCGGCCGGCCCTGTCGTCAACCGGCTCCTCGTCGAACAGGTCACTGTCATGGAAAGCGAAATCGTCATGCCGGTCGGACAAGGCGCGGCCCTCGCCCGTGACCCGGTAGCCTGCCGCGGCCAGCCGCACGGCAGCGGCGATCAGCGCATCGTCCGCTGCCGCCGGCAACACCGCAAACACGGTTTCGGCCGGCCGCTCACGGTCGGCTCGTTGAGACAGGAGCACCTGCGGTATTGCGAGTTCGATGGCCCCGCCTGCCAGCCTCCCGTCCTCCAGCTTGTTGTCGTCGACGATGGCGACGTCTGCCTGGTCGGCACCATTGCTGCCGCCGGCCATAATCGGCAGCAGATCGCCAGTCGCGGCAAGGGTTGTGGACAGATGTTCGGCGCGCGAGGCATCGCCCAGCGCGATCAGCACCGTCAACCGCCTCCCACTCGTGATCCCGCCGCCTGCCATTTATCCTCTCAGTTCAGCGGCTTCTCGCCGATGGTTACCGCGACCTCGCGCTGCTCACCGCCGCGCAGCACGCCGAGCGTCACCGCCGCGCCGGCGCTGTCCGGCCCAAGCTTGCGGATCAGATCGCGCGGACCATGCACCGCCTCGCCGTTCCACGACACGACGATGTCGCCGAGATGCAGGCCGGCAGCCTTGGCCGGACCATTGTCATCGAGGCTCATCACCATCGCGCCATGCGTGTCACCATCTCGGACCGGATGCAGGCCGGCGCCAAGATAGCCGCGCGCAACATGGCCTTTTTCGCGCAGCGTCGCCACCGCCCGCTCGATCGTCTCATAAGGCATGACCAGCGCCCGCCGGCGTGGTCCGAACAGAAGCATGCCGATCAGCGCGCCATCGGCGTCGAGCACCGGACCGCCCTCGAAACGGCCACCCGCATTGACGGCGAGATTGATGCGCCGGTCGATCGTGCCGCCGCGCATCGAGCGCCAGGCCGGGCCGACCTCGCCCGCCGTGCCGAACACGGCGAGCGCCGAACCATCACTATTGCCGACCGCGACGACCAGATTTCCCGGCCGCACCGCACCCGCCTTGGTCAGCGACGGTGCGCTGACGACACCTGCCGGCTTCAGCAAGGCGACACCGGTCGAAGGGTCGCGGCCGACCAGTTCGGCCTTTACCGTTTCGCCCGAAGCCAGTGTCAGTTCGATATCCTCGCCGGTTTCCACAGCCTCCTCGGCAGTGACGAAATAGCCGTCGCGCCAATGGAAGGCGCTAGCCGTGCGATGATGATGCGTGGCGAAGCTGGCCGTCGCCGGCGCTGCTGTTGCCGCGGTATCGGCGACGGCGTCGGAAAATGCGCTCAGATTAAAATCGCTCATGATTGTCTCCTGGGTTCTCTCATGTCCCAGATATCGCTCGACAGCGCGTTCGCGGATACTCGCCTGACGGCTAGTTCGGACATCGACTGGCCATCTGGTCAGGTCGCGGCGGCTCAAGCCGCTCCGCACATATAGGCATCCTCTAGCCCAGAGTAAGATGAGCCTGGGTTTGGTCGTTCCGCCGGGCTGGTCCTCGCCCAATTTCGCGGGCTCTGGCTCGGCGCAGATTCAAACCTGACTTCATCTTGCTCCAAAGACATGGAGCCCTGAAATGGCCCTGCCCGCCGAGAAACCGCAATCCGACGACGCCCTGCTCGATGCCTATTCGGCGACGGTCGCCGATGCGGTCGACCGCATTGGTCCGGCTGTCTGCCGCATCGAGCGCATCGGTGGTGCCGGCGGCCATGGCTCCGGCTTCGTCATCACGCCCGACGGGCTGGTGATCACCAACTTCCACGTCGTCGGCGACGCGCGCAGCGTGCGCGTCTCGATGCCGGACGGCGCCTCAAGAGAAGGCCACGTTCTCGGCCGCGACCCCGACACCGACATCGCGCTGGTGCGCGCCGACGGCAGCTTTGCCGATGTCGCGCCGCTCGGCGATTCCAAGCGTCTCAGGCGCGGCCAGATCGCCATCGCCATCGGCAATCCGCTCGGCTTCGAATGGACCGTCACCGCCGGTGTCGTTTCGGCGCTCGGCCGCTCGATGCGCGCCTCCACCGGCCGGCTGATCGACGACGTCATCCAGACCGACGCAGCGCTCAACCCAGGTAATTCCGGCGGACCGCTGGTATCCTCGGCGGGCGAAGTGATCGGCGTCAACACCGCCATGATCCATGGCGCGCAAGGCATCGCCTTCGCGGTTGCCTCCAACACCGCCAACTTCGTCATCTCGGAGATCATCCGCTTCGGCCGTGTCCGTCGCGCCTTCATCGGCGTTTCGGCGGATACAACCGTCCTGCCGCGTCGCGCAGCCCTGCTGTCACAGGTGTCGAGCAACACGGCCGTGCGCCTGCGCAGCGTCGAGAGGAACGGGCCGGCGGCCAAGGCCGGCCTCAGGGAAGGCGATATCATCGCCGCCATCGATGGCCGCCCGCTCACCGGCGTCGACGATCTGGTGCGCATGCTCGATGCCGAGCGCATCGGCCGCGAGACGCTGTGCACGGTCGTGCGCCGCTCCGGTGTCAGTCAGGTCACGGTGATGCCGGTGGCAAGGACTAGCTGAAGCGGCCCGCGCCGGTATTCTTTCGCCGGCGCTCCCTGGTTGCGAAGTCCTCTTTGCCGAGCGCCGGGCTCTACGGCCGCCGCCCTTCGACATATTGCGCCAGGAACTCCGGGCTCGGCGGGATCGGCTTGATCACGTCGATCAGCACGCCATTGGGATCCCTGGTGATGAAATGGCGCTGGCCGAAGGGCTCGTCGCACAAGGACCGCAGGATCGGCAGGCCGGCGGCGGTGACCCGCTCATAGACGGCATCGGGGTCCCTCACCTCGAAATTGATCAGCAGGCCCGAGGTGCGGCCCCGCCCCTTCTCCGGGATCGTTTCATGGTCGCCCTGGACGATGCCGAGATTGACCCGGCGGTCCTCGGCCGAGCGCAGATGCATGTACCAGTCGCTTTCAAACAGCGGCCTGAAGCCGAAGTGCTCGATGTAGAAGGCCGTCGTGCCGGCCACGTCGCCTGTCATCAGCACCGGGTAATAGCTCGTCGTCTTCATCTTTCCTTTTCCTGTCGAATAACATACAGTCTGCATGCAAATTGAAATAACATACAGGCTGCATGTATGCAATGGGATTCCGCGCGCCGCTCTAACCGTGACCGCACCGAAGCGACGCGCGCCGACCTGATTGCTGCCGCGCGGAAACTGTTCATCGAAAAATCCTATGCCGAGACCGGCACACCCGAGATTGTCGCTGCTGCCGGCGTCACCCGCGGCGCCCTTTATCATCACTTTGCTGACAAACAGGCGCTGTTTGCCGCCGTCGTCGAACAGGAGGCGGCGGCCGTCGCCGCCGAGATCGAGCGCGCCTCGCCGCCCTCATTGTTTCCGCGTGATGCGCTAGTTGCCGGCTCGGACGCCTATCTCGCAGCCATGCGCGCGCCCGGCCGCGCGCGGCTCTTGCTGCTCGACGGACCGGCCGTGCTCGGTCGCGGCGCCATGGACGAGATCGACAACCGCCACGGCAACCGTTCGCTGCGCGAGGGCCTCGTTGCAGCTATGCGCTCGCAGTCAATGGCGAGGTTGCCGGTGGAAGCGCTGACCGCGTTGCTTGCCGCCGCCTTCGATCGCGCAGCGCTCGCCATCGAGGTGGGCGCCTCGCCCGAAGACTATCGCACCGTTCTCATGGCGCTTATCGATGGACTGTCGCCGGTTCCTCATCCGGCACCTGGCCCGGCTCGAACTCGTTGAAGCAGCCGAGCTGGCGCTTGAACTGGTCGATCAGCCAAGCAGCCACCGGCTTCGGGCTGCGGTCGCTGCGATGCATGGCAAACAGCGGCGAACGCACCTCGCTGAACGGCTCCAGATCGAGTTCCACCAGCCGGCCACTCGCCAGATCGTCAGCAATCAGCCAGCGCGGCAGCCCGCCCCAACCCAGCCCCTCGCGCATCAGCATATGCTTGGTGCGCAGGTCCGTCAGCCGCCAGGTGCGGTAGGCGAAGACGCCAAAGTCGCGCCCCTTGGTGCGTTCGGACTGGTCGGTGACAACGAGCTGGGTGTGTTCGCGCACATCCTCGATCGCCACCGGCTTCGGCAGCAGCGCCAGCGGGTGGCTGGGCGCGGCAGCCAGCACTATTGACATGAAGCCGATGCGCACAAGGTGGACGTCGACCTCGCCCAGCAGGCCGCCGACACCGAGATCGGCCTGCCCGCTGACGACATGATCGGGGATCAGGCCGAGCGTGCCGATATGCAGACGCAGCATCACGGTCGGAAACTGCGCCTCGAATGCCTTCAGCACCCGCACCAGCACCGGTGAGGGCAGCGCCGCATCGACCGACAGCGCCACTTCGGCCTCCAGCCCCTGATTGTGGCCGTCGACGCGCGAACGGATGCGCTGCAGCACACCGGTCATGCGCCGCGCATCCTCCAGCATCGCCCGGCCTATCTCGGTCAGTTGCGGCTCACGCGTGCCCTCGCGCTCGAACAGTTTCAGGCCGAGCTGCACCTCGAGATTGGCAATGCCGTAGCTGATGACGGACTGCGCCCGGTTGAGCTTGCGGCCGGCGGCCGAGAAACTGCCGGTTTCGGCGACCGTCACAAAAATCTGAAGTTGGTCGAGTGTCGGATTGGGCTGCATCGCCATATCCAATTTATAGATGGAACATATAGAAAATATACCAGTTTTTCCAATGGATCGATAGTCCCATATTTTGCGGGACAATTCATTCCAACCCTGGAGAGCCCCATGTCCATCCTTCTTGTAACCTCAAGCCCGCGCGGCGCCGCCTCGCACTCGACCCGTATCGCCACAGAATTCGCCGAGAAGCTCGTCGCCGCCGATCCTTCGAACACGCTGGTCGTGCGCGACCTCGTCGCCAACCCGCTGCCGCACATCGACGCCGACTATTCGACCGGCATCTATACGCCGGCTGAGGCCCGCACGCAGCGTCAGGCCGAAGTTGTCGGCGTCTCCGACGCCGTGCTCGACGAACTGTTTGCGGCCGACACCATCATTCTGGCCACCGGCTTCATCAATTTCGGCATCTCCTCGACGCTGAAATCCTGGGTCGATCACGTTGCCCGCTCCGGCAAGACTTTTGCTTATGGCGAGAACGGCCCGAAAGGCCTCGTCACCGGCAAGAAGGTCTACATCGTGCTTGCCTCGGGCGGCATCTATTCCGAAGGCGCGGCCGTCCAGTTGGATCACGCCATTCCTTACCTGCGCAGCGTGCTCGGCTTCATCGGCATGACCGATGTTGAAGTAATCCGCATCGAAGGCGTCGGCATGGGCCCTGATGCTGTCACCGCCGCTCTGGCCAAGGCGACAGCCAAGGTCGATGCCGTGGTGGCCGCGACTGCAGGCGAACAGGCTGCGGCATAAGCCACCAGTCGTCGGCTATCAAAAACCAATAAGGCAAGCGCTTGATACGGCGCTTGCCTTATTTCGTTTTTATGGGAGCGACCGAAGCGGGCAGGTCTCAGCCAAAGATCTTCTCGCCCTGTTCATCGACCAGCTGAATGCCCTTCTTGATCGAGATGTCGACGGCGTCGTCTAGGCCGGCAAAACGGTCGGCGCGGATGAACCTGTGTTCCTTCGTCACGCCGTCGATTTCCTTCGAAACCACGCCGCAGGTCTGGTACTGGCCGTCCGCCTTGTAGGGCGTGGCGCTGATCAAAAAACCCTTGTGCTCGATCTGCTTTGCCGGTGCGGCTGTCTTTGGCTCGCCTGGATCGCCGCCGCCGAAAAGACGTTTCAGAAAAGACATGGGGTATCCTCCAACGGCAACAATCCTGCATCACATAGCGCGGTGCAGGATGATTTTCAGTACCGATCCTTGGCCGCGCGGGCAAGCGTCTGGCCTATCCAACGAGCGGCTCAGCGGCGCGACAGCGCTTCCAAGGCTTCGGCGGTATCTTCCAGGATGCTCATCGCCTGGGCCTGCTTCTCTTCAGATGCATCAACGATGTCGCTGAGCGCTGCGCGCAACCGGTGACGCACGGCACGGAAGGCGTCGCGCTTTTCCGAACGGCCGCGGCCGCGCCGTCCGCCGTCCTCGCCCTCGTCGTTCCAGCCGAACCAGTCGCGCGCCTTCGCCATCTTGCGGCCGAAACGCTCGAGATGGTCGAGCACATGGTCGATCATCTCGCGGTTCTCGTCGAGATGCGCCTGCCCCGCCCCGGTGATCGAAAACACCTTCTTGTTGCCTTCCGTCACCGAGACGGCATAGCCGGCCTCTTCCAGGAAGGTCAGCGTCGGATAGACTACACCCGGGCTCGGGCTGTAGACGCCGCTGGTGCGCTCCTCCAGCGCCTTGATGATGTCGTAGCCGTGGCGCGGCGCCTCGGCAAGCAGCGAAAGCGTGATCAGCTTGAGATCGCCGTCAGCGAGCATGCGCCCGGCGCGGAACATGTCGCCCGGCCCACCGCGTCCGCCACCCCTCATGCCATGTCCGAACGGGCCGAACCCGCCGCCACGGCCGCCGACCCTGCCGGCCATATGCATGAAAGCGCGCTCGGCGCGCTCGCCAAAATGATGATGTCCGTGCATCGTTTACTCCTTGAGTTATGTCTTACGATATATCTTAATTAAGTGCTCCTGGAGCTCGAGTCAAGATATATCTTACGATGTATCTGTAGATGGCGCCAGCAGGATTGAATTCGCCGGCGCCGGCAGCTAGAAGGCGCGCGAGGGTCGAAGACCGCTCCGTAAGCGTCTGCCGTCAAGCAACGCATCCAACCCGGTCTTTCCGGGCAGTTTGAATCGCCGAAACCGGCGAATGGATGCCAAATGCGACGGACCGGATGCTTCAGGGAAAATTCTCACCCGTAAGCGCAGGAGGCTTCCTGCGCGTTATGCCGCGATCGTCAGCCCGCTGGTGCTGTCGTTGCTGATGACCTTCATCGTTTCGTTCATCTCGACGTTGAAAAGCCTCGGTTTCCAGCCCAGCCTGCCGGCCATGTGGCTGACCGCCTGGGGTCTGTCCTGGCTGGTGGCGTTTCCGACGCTGCTGCTGGTGCTGCCGGCAGTGCGCCGCATTGTCGACTGGCTGTGCGAGCCCGCAGCCCGATAGTAAGCCACAAAAGGCCCGGAGCCGGCTCCGGGCCTTTCAACGAAGGCTCGTCGGACTGCCTACCAGCGACCCTTGCGCCGGTTCCAGGCGTAGAGAAGATCGGCAAAGCGATCATAGGCAAGGCGCGTCAGCGGCAGGATGACGGGATTGCCGAACAGCGTCGCCAGCCAGCCCTCGCCCGGCGTCGTGCGCAAGACGGCAACCGCGACGTCGGCGCCGACCAGCAGTCTGCCGCCCGCGTCGGTTGCATGCAGGCGACGACGGATATCCTCCAGCAAGACGCCGTATCCGGCCAGTGCCGCCGGTTCGGAATTGATGTCGCGAAATTCGATCCGCCCGGCTTTGATCGCCTCGATCAGCCGTCGTTTCTGCCGGCTGATGCCGGCATCGCAGACCGGGCAGCGCGTGTTGTACCAGACAGTCAGCAGCGGCTTGGGCATGTGTTGTGCGACGTGAAGGACCACGGAACTATCCGGGAAATGCCGCTATCCCGCAACATGTCGCATCGGCCAGTGCGCGTGTCCACGGTTTGAAAAAATCAGAAATCGTAGCCGAACCGCTCGAGCGAGAGGAGCATTTCTCCTCAATATCGGCAGGCCGGGCGCCGTCAAGACGGCGCCCGACTGCCGGCGGTCCAGGATTCCTGGACTTTCTCGATCGCTCAGACGCTCAAATTGCGCGTAACGCCTCACCCAAGCGAGGTGATGATCTCGCGGTAGGCATCCTCCGGGAAAGCCTTGAGTGTTCGTGTCCTGACGTTGCCAGCCATCGCCAGCATCAGCGAGAAACGAGCCAAGACGGCATCGTCGGGCGCTTCGACCACTGCCACCATGTCGCAATCGCCCATAGTGAGATAAAATGCCTTAAACGACCCGCCCATGTCTCCCAACAGCTTCTTGGCAGCATCGAGCCGCTTCGGCGACTCGCGCACATTTTTGGCGCCCTGCTCCGTCCAGTTGATCAGCACGATGTATGTTGTCATGACATACCTCCCTCCGGAGCCACGGAGCACGGCGGCTACGCCGGGGCGGGCATCCGGGTTTGTCGCCCTAAAATGCATCCGATGCGAAATTATCCTCCCGAAGGGTACGCGCCGCAAGAGCGGCAGCATCGGCAGACAGACCGATCCCTGTGTCACGCACGAAAAAGGGCGCCATCGGCGCCCTTTCGATTGCCCATGCCGTTGCCGGCCCTCAGCTGTCGAGGAAACTGCGCAGCTTGCGCGACCGGCTCGGATGCTTGAGCTTGCGCAGTGCCTTGGCTTCGATCTGGCGGATGCGCTCGCGGGTGACCGAGAACTGCTGGCCGACTTCCTCCAGCGTGTGGTCGGTGTTCATGCCGATGCCGAAGCGCATTCTGAGCACGCGCTCCTCACGCGGCGTCAGCGAGGCCAGCACCCGCGTCGTCGTCTCGCGCAGATTGGCCTGGATCGCCGCGTCGATCGGCAGGATCGCCATCTTGTCCTCGATGAAATCGCCGAGATGCGAATCCTCCTCGTCGCCGACCGGCGTTTCGAGCGAGATCGGCTCCTTGGCGATCTTCAGCACCTTGCGCACCTTTTCCAGCGGCATGGCGAGCTTTTCCGCCAGTTCCTCCGGCGTCGGCTCGCGGCCGATCTCGTGCAGCATCTGCCGCGAGGTCCGCACGATCTTGTTGATCGTCTCGATCATGTGCACCGGGATGCGGATGGTGCGCGCCTGGTCGGCAATCGAGCGGGTGATCGCCTGCCGGATCCACCATGTTGCGTAGGTCGAGAACTTGTAGCCGCGGCGGTATTCGAATTTGTCGACGGCCTTCATCAGGCCGATATTGCCTTCCTGGATCAGGTCGAGGAACTGCAGGCCGCGGTTGGTGTATTTCTTGGCGATGGAAATGACGAGACGCAAATTGGCCTCGACCATTTCCTTCTTGGCGATCGCGGCCTCGCGCTCGCCCTTCTGCACCTGGTTGACGATCTTGCGGAATTCCTGGATCGAGATCGCCGTTTCGGTGGCGAGGTTCTGGATCTCGGCACGCAGGTCGCGGATCGCGTCCTTTTCGTTTTTGGTGAATTCCTTCCAGCCGCGCGAGGTCAGATTGGCGATCGAGCGCGTCCAGTTCGGATCGAGCTCCGAGCCCTGATATTCCTTCAGGAACTCCTCGCGGCGCACGCCGTAGCTTTCGGCCAGCCGCAACAGCTTGCCCTCGTTCTGCACCAGCCGCTTGTTGATGTCGTAGAGCTGCTCGACCAGCGCCTCGATGCGCGCCGTGTTCAGCGACAGCGACTTCACCGCCTTGATCAGCTGGTCCTTCAATTCCTTCAGCCGGCGGTCCTGGCTGGGCGACAACGTGCCGGCGGCGGCCAGCCGATTCTCAACCTGCTGGTCCTGCAGCTTCCTGAGTTTCTTGTAGGTGTCGGCGATGACGTCGAGCGTCTCCATCACCTGCGGGCGCAGCTCCGCTTCCATCGCCGCCAGCGACAGGCTCGCCTCGTCCTCGTCTTCCTCGTCGTCGTCCGTCAGCCCGCGGGTGTCGCCGCCGACATTGGTGATGTCGTCCTCGTCCTCGCGCGAACGGCGCGGCTTTTCCTCGACCTTGGCTTCCTCGATGCGCTCGACCACCGGAGCCTGCTTGGCTTCCGGCCCGGCATAGGTCGCCTCGAGATCGATGATCTCGCGCAGCAGGATCTTCGATTCGTTGAGCTCGTCGCGCCAGATGATGATGGCCTGGAAGGTCAGCGGGCTTTCGCACAGCCCCGCGATCATCGTCTCGCGACCGGCCTCGATGCGCTTGGCGATCGCGATTTCGCCCTCGCGCGACAGAAGCTCGACCGAGCCCATCTCGCGCAGATACATGCGAACCGGATCGTCGGTGCGATCGGTCGGCTCTTTCTTGGTGGTCGTGGTGGCAACCGCCGTGCCGGTCTGCTCGGCCAGCTCGTTGGCGTCTTCCTCGGCGTCGGCAGCCGCGTCGGCGGCTTCGGGCTCCTCGCCCTGCTCGTCGTCCTCGACCACGTTGATGCCCATGTCGGAGAGCATGGCCATCGTGTCCTCGATCTGCTCCGAGGTCACTTCCTCGGAGGGCAGCACCGAGTTCAACTCGTCCATGGTGACATAGCCGCGCTTCTTTGCGGCCTTGATCATCTTCTTGACAGCATCATCGGAAAGGTCGAGCAGAGGGCCATCGGTGGCGCCTTCGCGTTCGGTCTCGACCTCTTCCTTTTCCTTTGTCGCCATTCTTCATTTTCTCCAAGCGGCTGAATATCAAAGCCGCGTAAGTTGCCGGGACCGGTCAAATCGAATGCGCTCGCTTCAAAACGCGCTTCACCGGGCCAGTAACTGCATCTCTTTAAGTCCAGATTAACCCTGATATCTGTAGCAGGCCTATTGCCTGTCCAGTGACCAGTGCCTCACATCGCTGCATTTCCATCGACGCCAGCGCGGGTTAACGTTTCGAATCGTCGTCCTGATTCCGTCATTCTGCCAGAAGGTCAAGCGCCTCTCGCATGATTCGCATGAAAAAAGCGAATCAATTACCCGACTTAGAGCGAGGGATGCCCTATTCGGCGCGCAAGCACGTTCCTAAATTTCACTCTTGCGTAAGCTTTGCCCTACACGCGCCCAGCTCTGCCCGAGGACACGCCGAACCCTTCGATCAGCGCTTCCGTCGCCTGCACATCACGAAATTGCGCCTGAATCTCGACGAGATGCCGGTAATTTTCGTCTGTGGGATCGCTAGCGAGCGCCGCTTCCGCCTGTTTCAGCTCCTTATGTAAGGTGCGCGCGCTGCGCTGCAAGTGCAGCGCCTGACTGAAGGCGTCGCGGGCATCGTCGAGTGCTGCGGTTTCCAGCGCCGGCCATTGCCGCGCCCGCTTGATCAGCGCCACCGCACGCTCCCAGACTTCGCCGCAGCCGGCCCGCTCGATCGTCGCGATCACTGCGTTGCGGTCGTTCGCCATATCATGCGCCATCGCGTCCAGGATGGCAGCGTGCAGCCGCCTCAGATCGGTGTTGGCAAGGTCGAGGAACTCGACATGCGCGAAATTCTCGTCGATCAGCGCCGGATGGTTGACGAGCGCCACGATGATCGTTGCCTCGCGCACCGACATCCCCTCGCCACCGCGCTTGACCAGCGCCGAACGACCGAGGCTTTCGGTGATCGCTGTGCGCCCGCCCGCTGCGCCACCGCGCGCGAACTGGCCGCCCGGCGCCGCGGCTTTGCCGTGGAAGCGCTCGCCCGGCCGCCCGGCCTGACGCCCTTGGCGCGCCCCGCGCTGGGCGCCGAAAAAACTCTGAACCCGTTCGCGCATCTCCTGTTGGTAGTGATAACGCAGGCTCTCGTCGCGGATGCGGCTGGTCAGCTCGCGCAGCGTCTTTTCGAGCTCCGCCCGCCGCTCCGGCGTATCGAAGACGCCGCCGGCCGTCTCGCGCATCCACAAAAGGTCGGCGAGCGGCCGCGCTTCGGAAAGCACGGCGCGGAACGCGTCTGGCCCTTCGGTTCTAACCAGATCGTCGGGATCCTTGCCTTCGGGCAGCAGCGCGAAGCGTGCCGAGCGGCCTGGCTGAACCGCCGGCAGCGCCATGTCGGCGGCGCGCCACGCCGCTTTCAACCCGGCCTGGTCGCCATCGAAGCACAGCACCGGCTCGCCGGCCATCCGCCACAGCAGTTCGAGCTGGTTTTCTGTCAGCGCGGTGCCAAGCGGCGCCACGACATTCTCGAAACCGGCCTGCGCCAGCGCGATCACGTCCATGTAGCCCTCGACGGCGATGACGGTGCCGCCCTTGGCCAACGCCTTGCGGGCGCGGGCAAAATTGTAGAGCACGTTGCCTTTGTGGAAGAGCTCCGTGTCGGGCGAGTTCATATATTTGGCAGGCGCATCCGGCGCCAGCGCCCGCCCGCCAAAGGCGATGATCTTGGCCCTGGAATCCGGGATCGGGAACATGATGCGGTCGCGGAACCAGTCATAGGAAACCGGGATGTCGTCGCCGTGGCGCACCAGCCCGCAGGCTTCGATGTCGGCCTTGGGGACACCTTTGGCGGCAAGATGCTCCTTCAGCGCGTTGCGGCTGTCCGGCGCATAGCCGAGCCGGAACGACTGCTGCGTCGCCGGCGTCAGTCCGCGGTCGCGCAGATAGGCGCGCGCCTTCGCCCCGTCGGCGCTCTGCAGCCGCTCCTGGAAGAAGCCGGTCGCCATCTCCATGACGTCGGTCAGGCTGGCGCGTTCCTTTTCGCGCCGCTCCTCATTGGCATCGCGAACCGGCATCGGCACGCCGGCCATGTCGGCGATCTTCTCGACCGCTTCGGGAAAGCTCATCCCGTCGAGCTCGGTCAGGAACTTGAAATGGTCGCCCGAAACCGAGCAGCCGAAGCAATGGTAACGGCCCTTCTTGTCCTCGCAATGGAAGGACGGGCTCTTTTCGCCATGGAATGGGCAGCATGCCCAATAGTCGCCACGCTGCGCGTTGGTCTTCTTCCTGTCCCACGCGACGCGCTGGCCGATCACTGATGAAATCGGCATGCGGTCGCGTATCTCGTCGAGGAAGGCGGGTGGAAAGCGCATGGAGAACGGCTCGTTTGTCCTCCATATAATCACGCCGGCAGAGCACGACGACTCCTAATGCCGGCCATACCCGGTTTTCACAGGGCAAAAGAGAAGGCGGCCGTTGCGGGCCGCCTTCTCTTTCATGTCCCGGCATGATGGGGTGGACGGCCCCCGAAGCGGCATCGATGTGCCAGATTGAGGTCGCATAGAACGTCAATCGAAGGAGCCGTCCGTGGAGCAGATTACGCGCATTTTCATTGATACGTCGAAGAGTATTTTCCAGTTGCATGGCGTGAACGCGGCTGAGGAGCCGGTGGTTCGCCGCAAGCTTCGTCGCGGCCAGATGGTGGAGTTTTTCGCCCGCCTGGAGCCTGTGGTCGTGGGGCTGGAGGCCTGCGGGGCCTCGCACTATTGGGCGCGAGAGCTCAAAGGCCTGGGCCATGAGGTGCGGCTGGTCGCGCCGCAGCACGTGAAGATTCCATGAGGAGGAGACGCGCGCGCCTAGCTCTGGAAGAGTTGGGTCGCTCACTTTCTCGATGGAGACCTTTGCCATGCAGACTGCCAGAATGACCACCGCACATACGATTGCGACCGTTGAGTGCGGCGCGATTTTCGTTTCTCTGGAGCTCAGCCGCTCGACGTGGCTGGTGACCACCCTTGCGGCCCCCGTGGGGTCCAAGCTGTCGAGGCATCAGGTGCGGGGTGGGGATATGCCGGGGCTGCTGGAGCGGTTTTCGGATCTGCAACGCCATGTCCACCGCCGGACCGGCCGGATTGTCCCAGTGATCGTGATCCAGGAAGCCGGACTGGACGGGTTCTGGATTCACCGCGCCCTGGTCGCGGAAGGGATCGAGAGCCACGTCGTTGACCCAGCTTCGATCGCGGTTTCGCGCCGGCATCGCCGCGCCAAGACAGATCGGATCGACGGGGAGGCGCTTGTTCGCACACTCATGGCGTGGAAAAGGGGCGAACCGCGGGTCTGTTCGATGGTTTGCGTACCGACACCGGAAGAAGAGGATCGTCGGCGGCTTTGCCGGGAACTGAAGACTCTGATCGGAGAGCGTATCCGTCATGTAAACCGGTTGAAGGGTCTGTTCTTCGCGCAAGGGATCGGCGGGTACGAGCCTCGGAACAAGGACCGCCGGGAGCGCCTGGAGGCTCTGCGCACCGGAGACGGGCGGCCGCTTCCGAAACATCTCAAGACGCTGGCCCTGCGCGAGCTGGAAGTCATCGAGCTGCTGAACCGGCAGATCGAGGCCGTGAAGGCGGAGCGTGATGCGCTCTTGGAGGAGGCTCCGGCCGCCGGTTCCGCACTGGAGCCGGTTCGGATGTTGCTCGAGCTCAAGGGCATTGGCCCCGGTTTTGCCGGCGCCTTGTGGTCCGAAGGCCTGTTCCGGAACTTCGCGAACAGGCGCCAGGTCGCGGCCTATGCCGGTCTTGCGCCCACGCCCTGGAAGAGTGGCACGATCAACCACGAACAGGGTGTCTCGAAGGCGGGCAATCCCCGTTTGCGCGCCATTGCCGTGGAAATGGCCTGGCTCTGGCTGCGGCATCAGCCGGGTTCGGCGCTTGCATGCTGGTATCACGAGAGGGTCCGCCGGTTCGGCCCACGCACCAGGAAAGTCACGATCGTCGCTCTGGCGCGCAAACTGCTTGTCGCTCTGTGGAAGTACGTCACCGGCGGTGTCGTGATCGAGGGCGCCAGAATGAAGGCCGCCTGACCGCCACCCGGAAAACTGAAACCAATTCCACCGGAACCCGATCAGTTCCGGCGGATCCCGGGGGGACGAACCGGCGTAGGGTTTGGCCTCGCACGCCGTAGTTAAGAATGGTCCCGTCCTCCCGAGCCCTGTCCGCAGGATGCGGAATTCTGGTGCAGCCGTTATTTCGGCGACCGCATGTGAGCTTGAGCGCGCAGGTCGACTGCGACACGCGTTCCAATGAAGGGTTCGGACCTTGGATCCGAAACACCAGAGGAGAAAACGATGACCTGAAAATCCATATTGATCCAATCCTCCTCATGTGAGCCCTATGTCAAGCGCAACAAGAACGACGCGCGTGACGCCGAGGCCGGCTGCGAGGCGATGAGCCGGCCGACCATGAGCTTCGTGCCAATGAAGTCGGCTGAGGAGCAGGCCGGCCTGATGTTACTGGGAACCCGCGAGCGGCTGATCAACACCCGCACGCAGCTCTCCAACGCGATCCGCGGCCACGCGGCCGAGTTCGGCGTGATCGCGGCGCGGGGGCTGGACAAGATCGAGCCGCTGCTGGCACGCATCGCCGCCGATGAGAGCCTGCCGGATCTGGCACGGGCGCTGTTTGCGCTGTTGGGCGCAGAATATGCTCAGCTGCAAGTTCGGATCGAACGCGCCGAGACCGAGCTTGCGGCTTGGCGTCGTACGCATGCCGCCAGCCGGCGGCTGGCCAAGGTCCCATCGATCGGCCCGGTGGGCTCGGCGATGCTGGTGATGAAGACGCCGGATCCAGCGGCCTTCAAGTCGGGCCGCCAGTTCGCCGCCTGGGTCGGATTGACGCCGAAGGGTCATTCCACCGCCGGCCGACAGAGACTGGGCGTGATCAGTCGGGCCGGCGACGAGGCTCTGCGCAGCACCCTTGTGGTCGGGGCTACCGCCGTGATCCGCCAGGTGCGCGCCGGCCGGGCCGAGCCGTCGCCCTGGCTGGCTAGGCTGCTGGCGCGCAAGCCGCCCAAGCTGGCTGCCGTGGCCTTGGCCAACAAGGTCGCCCGCATTGCCTGGAAGATGATGCTCACCGGCGAAGACTATGACCCCAACCGACTGCTGCGGCCCGTGATGCAGCAAGTCTAGACCAAAATCACCCCGACCCGATCTGGATGATGTCGGACCTTGCAAGGAAACAGCAGATGGCGTGATCGATCGATCCCAAGCGCGAGACACTCCGAAGTGATCCATCGGGGCATAGACCCCGCCGGCATGTCTGGAACTCGCGCCGCGGAAACCATCTTGGCCAGCGGTCAAAACCCGCATCAACAGGCCGGACATATGGATGCAAGCGATCCGATCAGACCTGAGCCAAAACACCTTGCGAACAGGGGGCCGTCCACATATGGGTGCTGGTCGATCGTTCTGGCGATCAACGCGCGGCAATCGCGCCGAAGATGATGCCGGAGACGACGCTGACCAGCAGATAATCGTTACCGACGCGGATCCACTCCTGACCGGGGCCGGGACGGCGCAGGCCATAGTGGCGATAGTCGCGGATCGCCTGATGGCGCTTCCAGCTGGAATATCTTTGGCCGTTGCGCCAGTAATTCTTCTTCACCACGATCTTCTTCTTCACCACCACGTGCTTGCCAGGCTTCTGCCATTCGACCTGGCTGTAGGTCGACTGCGGTGCGCTCGGCGTATTCAGCGGCGCTGCCTGGCCCTGCGGGGACGTCGCGGCCAGCATCGAAAGGGCGACAGCAGAAAGAATAATGCGTTTCACGACGGGTACTCCTTGGTTGTCGATGCGCAACCAATAGAGCCCGAAGGATGAACCGAAACTGAACGTCAAGATTACGTTTTCATAATGATTTCCTATATTTAGAATACCTAATTCAACGCCATCCTCAAACCGGATGTGAAGCTGCTGCTGGCACTGGTCCGCGCAGCCATCCCCAAGCCGGCCGGCAATGCAACCATTTCGCGATCCATCCATTTCCGACACGCCCTGTCGCGGTCCAGGGCAGAATTTATTACCCGGCTAAAAGTAATCGGAGTAATGTCGGCTCCTGTAATGGTCATGATTCGCGCCCCCTTTTGCCCCCTTCGACGTCACGGCGCCCACGCCGCTGACACCTGCCGGGCTGCGAGCCTGACATGAGCGGGTCCGTGGTCCTGCTGCATCTTGCCGGCGCGGTCGCGCTGATGCTGTTTGCCACCCGCCTGGTCAAGACCGGCGTCGAGCGCGCCTATGGCGACGTACTGCGCCACAAACTGCGCGCCACTATGCGCAATCCGGTGATGGCTGTCCTGGCCGGCTGCGGACTGGCGATCGCGCTGCAAAGTTCGACCGCAGTTACCCTGCTGGTCGGCTCGTTCGCCGGCGCCGGCATCGTCAGCGGCATGTCGGGCCAGCTTGCCGTGCGCGGCGCCGAGATCGGCTCGGCACTGGTGGTGAAGCTGCTCACTTTCGATCTGTCGCTGCTGGTGCCGGTCTGTCTTGTCGCCGGAACGGTCATGTTCATGGCCACCGAACGGCGCGACTGGCGTCAGTTCGGCCGCATCCTGATCGGCATCGGCCTGCTGCTTTTGTCGCTGGAGATGATCGGCCAGGCATCCGAGCCGCTGCGCCAGAGCACGCTGATGCCGGTCATCGTCAACTATTTCTCCGGCGACCCGGTCACCGCCTATCTGCTGGCAGCGCTGGTCACCTGGCTGTTCCATTCCTCGATCGCCGCCGTGCTGCTGATGGTGACTCTGGCCGGCCGCGGCTTCATCCCGCCCGAACTCGGCATCGTGCTGGTGCTCGGCGTCAATCTCGGCTCGTCGATCATCGCGCCGCTGCTCACCCGCAATGCGGAGCCGGGAGCACGCATCGTGCCGGTCGGCAATCTCCTGATGCGCGGCATGGGCTCGCTGGTCATGCTGATCCTATTCCTGTCGTTCAAGCTACCCTTCGCTTTTCTTGGCGCCACCGTGCCCGACCAGATCGTCAATGCCCACATCCTCTTCAATGTGCTGATCCTGCTCGCCGGCCTGCCGCTGGCCGGGCTCGTCTACCGCGCTTCGGAAAAGATCGTGGCGCTCGGCACCAAGCCTGAGCCGGCCGAAGCGCTCGACGTGGTCGAGCTTTCTGCGCTCAATGAAAGCGCCCTCGACATGCCGAGCCAGGCGCTGGCCAACGCCACCCGCGAGGTAGTCCGTGTCTGCGAGACGGTCGAGATCATGCTGAAACGCATCATCGAGCTCTATGAGAGCGCCGACGCCGACAAGATCAAGGCGCTGGCCGCGCTCGACGACCGCGTCGACAAAAAGCACGCGGCGATAAAGCTCTATCTGGCCAAGGTCACCAAGAACCCGCTGAGCGAGGACGAAGCGCTGCGCTGCCAAGAACTGATCGGCGCCTGCGTCAAGCTCGAGCAGGTCGGCGACATCGTCGTGCGCAACATGCTGGTGCATGTCAGGAAGAAGCTCGAGCGCGGGCTGGAGTTCACGCCCGAAGGCTGGCGCGAGCTTAGCGCCTTCCACGCTTCGGTGCTCGCCAATGCACGGCTTGCCTTCAACGTGCTGGTCTCGCGCGATCCGGAGACCGCCCGCCAGCTGGTGCTGGAAAAGGACCGGCTGCGCGACCGCGAGAAGGAAACCAGCGCCAGTCATTTCGTGCGGCTGCGCGACGGTACGGCCAAGAGCGTCGAGACCAGTTCCATCCACCTCGACACCATTCGCGACCTGAAGCAGATCAACTCGCTGCTCGCCTCGATGGCTTATCCGGTGCTGGAGGAACGCGGCCTGCTCACCGGCTCGCGGCTAAAGGTCGGATAGGCTAGGTCCGCAGACCACGAGTGCCCGAACATCAGCGTGAGGAACGCTTCGAACCGACGCGGAAAATTAGTCTTTGCTCAGCCTCCCGTCTGTCGGCTAAAGGATCGGCTAAAATCCACCGGGAGGTAAAGTCGATGGATACCCATTCGCGCAGCTTCGCCAAGGCACTTTCCTGGCGCGTCACCGGTACCATCGACACGATGATCATTTCGCTCGTCGTGACGGGAAGCATCAAGCTCGCCGCGACCATCGGCTTCACCGAAGTCATCACCAAGTCGCTGCTTTATTACGCTCACGAGCGCGCGTGGCTGAAAATTCCTTATGGACGCAAGACAGGCGCGTAGCAGCCCGACGTTTCGACCACGTCATAGGGTCCGCGACCTAAATCCGATGAAGAAAACCTAAAGCGGCGCCGACAATTTCTGGATTGCCCGCAGCTTCCGGCTATGATTTGAGGCCTTCTCATTCGAGGATCGCTTCCCGCCCCATGCTGCCTCTCATTGCCCTGTTCATCGCCGCCTTCGCCTTCGGCACCACCGAGTTCGTCATTGCCGGCGTGCTGCCGCAAGTGGCCGGCGGGCTGGGCGTCTCGATCCCCACCGCTGGCTATCTCGTTTCCGGTTACGCCGGCGGCATCGCGATCGGTGGCCCTTTGCTGGCGCTTGCCACCAAGTGGCTTTCCCTCAAGGCCTTGCTGCTTGGCCTTGCCACAGCCTTCACCATCGGCCAGGCCGCCTGCGCGCTCGCACCCGACTTTGCATCGATGTTGCTGTTGCGCATTGCTGTCGCCGTAGCGCACGGCGCCTATTTCGGCGTCGCCATGGTGGTGGCTGTCGGCCTGGCCCGCGAGGACCAGCGCGGAATGGCGGTGGCGCTCATCCTGTCCGGCCTCACGGTCTCCAATGTCGTCGGCGTGCCTGCCGGCACGGCGATCGGCAACATTTGGGGGTGGCGCGCGACATTCTGGGTGATGTGTGCGCTCGGCGTGGTTGCCATCGCCTCCATAGCTGCGCTGGTGCCGCGCACGACGAGGTCGTCGAATGGGTCCGTCAGTTTTGGCCGCGAGGTCCGCGTGCTCGCACGCCAGCAGGTCTGGACGTCGCTCATCATCATGCTGATGCTGATGATCGGCCAGTTCGGGCTGTTCACCTACATCACGCCGACGCTGCTTGAAGTCACCGGCCTCGACGAGGGTTGGGTACCCTGGGTGCTCCTGCTCAACGGTGTCGGCGCAACGATCGGCGTCTTCGTCGGCGGACGGCTCGCCGACTGGAAGCTGATGCCGTCGCTCATCACCATGCTTGCCCTGCAGGCGGTGATGCTGGCCGTCATCTATGCGGTCAGCCCCTACCCGGTGCCGATGGTGATGGCGATTACCGTCTGGGGCGGCCTTAACTTTGCCATCGGCACGCCGATCCAGACCCGCATCCTGACCTGGACCGCGGACGCGTCTAACCTCGCGTCCTCGCTCATTCCCTCGGGCTTCAATGTCGGCATCGCGCTGGCCGCGTCTGTGGGCGCCACCATGCTAAATGCCGGCTACGGCTATCGAAGCCTGCCCGTGGTTGGCGCGATGGCTATGCTGGTTGCCGTGGCAGTTGCGCTTGCCTCGCATGTCTGGGAATGGCGCATCAGGGCGACGCCGCCATTGCCGGCCGCCGCCGAATAGGCGCTCGGGGGGGGGGGAACGTCACGCCTTACAAATCGATCCGGTAGCGCAACCTTTCCGCCTCGCCATAGGCGGCGTCTTCGAAGAATCGCTTGATGAACCGGCCGCCATTGGCCAGCACCACCTTCTGCGAGGGCAGATTGTCCGGCTTGCAGGTGATCTCGACGAAGGGCAGTCCGATGGCCCTCGCCTCGCCGAGCATCAGCCGCAGCGCCTCGGTCGCATAGCCGCGCCACCGCTTCCACGGCACCACCGCATAGCCGATATGGCCGAGCACATGCGGCGGCAAGGCCGCGGTGCCGGGCTGCCAGCGGATGCCGATGGAGCCGGCGGCTTCACCGTCCCAGATCCAGCGCCGGAACCCCGGCAGCCGCGGCACTTTCGTCCCGTCGGGCAAGGTGATTGACGGCCCCTTGCCCTCGGGGTCGTCCAGGTCGGCAAGGAACGCCGCCGGATCGTTTTCGATTGCCGCAAGCTGCTCGCGCGTCGCTGCAAGCAGCCGCACATTGTCCGGCGACCAGCCGCGCTCCAGCGCGGCCTTGTAGGACGGCAGATGTTCTAGCGCCGGTTTGACGAGTTCGACCATGATGTAAAACCGATCCGCGGCGGTAAGGAAAATCCCTACTGCAGCAACCCCTTGACGATACCGCCCGCCTTGGCGAAATCCATCTGGCCGGCATATTTCTCCTTCAGCGCCGCCATCACCTTGCCCATGTCCTTCTGGCTGGCCGCACCGGTCGAGGCGATCGCCTCGCGCGCCGCGGCAAGCACGGCGGCCTCGTCCAGTTGCGTCGGCAGGAAGTCGCGGATAATGGCCATCTCGTCGCGCTCCTGCGCCGCGAGCTCCGGCCGCTTGCCGTCGTCGTAAGCCTTGGCTGACTCCTCGCGCTGCTTCACCATCTTGGCCAGGATCTGCAGGATCTCGTCGTCGCTGGTCGGTCCCTTGCCGGCGCCGCGATTGGCGATGTCGCGGTCGTGGATGGCGGCCTGGATCAGCCTGAGCGTCGGCAGCCGGCGCTTGTCTTGCGCCTTCATCGCGCTCTTCAGGGACTCGGCGATTTTTCCGCGCATGATGCATTCTCCTTAGATTGCCGGGGACAATAACCGCGTCGAAAGCCCAACGCAAATTCGATGGCATCCGGCAAATCACTGATATTGCTCGATGAAATAAATCGACACGGTGCGGTGCGGCGTCATTGACCGCTTTTGCGCCTTCCCCTATGTACTGGGCCTTGCATGAACTGAGTTCCGACTGTGCGCGGAGGCTGCGAAATCGCTGCTTCGCGCCATTTGCTGCGCAGAATGGCCCGCCGGGCCGGATGACGGGCGCAGCCTTTAGGAGTGCCGCCATGGCAACGATGACCGCCCCTTGGGCCACCGAAAAGCCGACCGCCCTGCTGGTGCTGGCAGACGGCACCGTCATCGAGGGCCGCGGCCTTGGCGCCACTGGCTCGGCCGTCGCCGAGGTCTGCTTCAACACCGCGCTGACCGGCTATCAGGAAATCCTCACCGACCCGTCCTATGCCGGCCAGATCGTCACCTTCACCTTCCCGCATATCGGCAATATCGGCACCAATAACGAGGACATCGAGGATCTCAATCCGGCTGCCCGCGCCGGCGCCGTCGGTGCCGTGTTCAAGGCCGATGTCACCAACCCTTCGAGTTATCGCGCCGCCGGCCACCTCGACCAATGGCTGAGGAGGCGCGGCATCGTCGCGCTGTCGGGCATCGACACCAGAGCGCTGACCGCACTGATCCGCGAAAAGGGCATGCCCAACGCTGTCATTGCGCACGCTCCCGACGGCGTGTTCGACATCGACGACCTGAAGCGCCGCGCCGCCGCGTGGTCCGGCCTGGTCGGGCTTGATCTGGCCAAGGACGTCACCTCCGGCCAGTGCTCCGTCTGGCGCGAGACGCCCTGGGTCTGGGATGAAGGTTTTGGCGAACAGGACGAACCGTCCATGCACGTCGTTGCCATCGACTATGGCGTCAAGCGCAACATCTTGCGCCTGCTTGCCGGGCTTGGCGCCAAGGTCACCGTGGTGCCGGCCAGGACGGACGCCGAAGAGATCCTCGCCATGCGGCCCGACGGCATCTTTCTCTCCAATGGCCCCGGCGATCCAGAAGCCACCGGCGACTATGCCGTTCCGGTCATCCAGGACCTGTTGAAGACCGGTATCCCGGTGTTCGGCATCTGCCTTGGCCACCAGATGCTGGCGCTGGCGTTGGGCGGCAAGACCACGAAGATGCATCAGGGCCATCACGGCGCCAACCATCCGGTGAAGGACCACACCACCGGCAAGGTCGAGATCGTCTCGATGAACCATGGCTTTGCGGTCGATGCCGACTCGTTGCCGAATGGCGTCGAGGAAACCCATGTCTCGCTGTTCGACGGCTCGAACTGCGGTATCGCGCTGACCGGTCGGCCAGTGTTTTCGGTCCAGCACCACCCCGAGGCATCACCCGGCCCGCAGGATTCGCACTATCTGTTCCGCCGCTTCGTCAATCTGATCCGCGAAAAGCGCGGCGAACCGGCGCTGGCCGAGCGCGCCTAAAGCGCGTCGCCCAAAAGTGCGCAGAGGTTTTGGGACAACGACATACGCGAAAACAAAACTTAAAGCGCGTCGCCAGGAGTCGTTCGAACGCGACGCGCTTTAGTTAGATCAGTGGAAAAGGGCCGACAGCGGCCTTCAGCTTTCGGCGCTCCGCGAGGCTCAAATCGCGTCAGTCACCGCCTCCTGCGCATGCATACGCTCGACTTCCTTCGGTGTCGGCTTGGCCACCTTCGTGACGAAGACGATGAGCGCCAGCGCGAGGAAAATCGCGCCGAGCAGGTAAGGGGCCCCGCCGAACTCCACCGGCGCGTCCGGACCCGTGAACCAGGAAAAGATCGCCGTATAAAGCAGCGGGGTGATGATCGAGGTGATCGAGAAGATCGATGTCATTGCGCCCTGGAGTTCGCCTTGCGCAGAGGGCGGCACTTTGGCGGCGGCGAGACTTCTCAGCGGCGGGTCGGCCAGCGCTTCCAGGCAGCCGGCGACAATCACCGCATAGATCATCCAGCCTTGCCACGCGAAGGCGTAGCCGAAAGCGCTGAGTGCCGTGAAAGCCAGGCCGATTGCCGCCGTCTTCCACTCGCCGAGCCTGGGGATCACACGCGGCAGGACTGTCGCCATGACGATCGCCCCGCACAGGCCGAAGGCGCCGAGCGAGAAGCCGATCTGCTGTTCGTTCCACCCATAGCGATAATTGGAGACGAACGACCACACCGCCGGATACATCATGTGCCCAAGCGTCATCAGGAAGAACACAAGCCCGATCCAGCCGATGCCTTGATAGTTGCGCATCTGGATGAGCGTGCCGACAGGATTCGCGCGTTTCCACTCGAAGCGGCGGCGGTGCTTGTCGTCCAGCGTTTCCGGCAAGAAAAACAGTGCGATCAGGAAGTTTACGAGAGCAAGCCCGGCGGCGAAGTAGAATGGCACGCGAGGCCCGAACGTGCCGAGCAACCCACCCAGAACCGGCCCGATGACGAAGCCGACGCCAAAAGCGATGCCGAGCAGGCCGAAATTCTTCGCCCGATTCTCGTCGGTCGAGATGTCGGCGATGAAGGCGGACGTCGTCGAATAGCTGGCGCCGGAAATGCCGGCCAGCACGCGCCCGATGAACAGCATCGGGTAGGACCAGGCCACTGCGCAGATCAGGTTGTCGATAGAGAAGGTGAGCACGGAGGCGAGCAGGATCGGCCGCCGTCCGAAGCGGTCGCTCAACCCGCCGATGACGGGTGCGAAGAAGAACTGCATCGCCGCGTAGACGAAGAACAGCCAGCCGCCTTCGATCGCCGCCTCGCTGACGCTGGCGCCTGTCAATTCCCTGAGATAGGACGGCAGCACCGGCATGATGATGCCGAAGCCGATGATGTCGAGCAGCAGCGTGGTGAAAACGAGCGCAAGGCCCCGCTTGGCGATTTTGGGGTCGATCATTGTGGGGTCAGCTCCTCAGGCCGCCCTTGGAGCGAAGGCGGGGTGCACGTTATAGGCGAGCTTGCCACCCGGAACAATAAGCGAACGACAGCAACTGCCTCATCCTGACATCAGTTGCCGCAGCGACCGAACCTTGATCGCCGTAGGAGGAAAAGAGCCGGATGCGATGCCTCAGACGGGATTGTTCAAAGTGTCGCAATCCGAAAGCTTGCCGCTCTTGTAGCCGCGCGCCAGCCAGGTCTGCCGCTGCTGCGAAGTGCCGTGGTTGAAGCTTTCCGGCACGACATAGCCTTGCATCTTCTTCTGCAGCGTGTCATCGCCGATCTGCTTGGCGGCGTTCAGCGCCTCTTCCATGTCGCCCTGTTCCAGAATGCCCTTCTGCCCGGTGAAATGCGCCCACACACCGGCGAAGCAGTCGGCCTGAAGTTCGATCCGCACCGACATCTGATTGGCTTCGGCCTCGCCCATTTGCTGCCGCATCTGGTTGAACTTTGGCAGGATGCCGGTGATGTTCTGCACGTGGTGGCCGACCTCATGCGCGATCACATAGGCCTGGGCGAAATCGCCGGAGGCGCCGAACTGCTGATCGAGCTGCTGGAAGAAGGTGGTGTCGAGATAGACCTTGTGGTCGCCGGGGCAGTAGAACGGCCCGGCCGCCGAAGAGGCAAAACCGCAGGCCGAGCGGATCTGCCCGCTGAACAGAACCAGCTTCGGATCCTCGTAGGAAAGGCCATTGGCCTGGAAGATGCCGGTCCAGGTGTCCTCGGTCTCGGCCAGCACCGTCGAAACGAACTGCTTCATCTCGTCGGACGCGGGCGCGCCGGTGCCGCCGCCCTGTTCGCCACTGTTGTCGGTGATCTGGCCGCCGTTGTCGCCCAGGATTTGCGAAGGGTCGAAGCCGAAGTACCACCCCGCGAGGAAAATCAAGCCTACAATGACGATGCCCGAAATGCCGCCGCCACCGGCACGTCCACCGACCGGGATGCGGAACTGGCCGGGCCCGCCGCCGGATGGGTTGAACCCGCCACCGCTGTCGCTGCGCTGATCCTCGACATTGTCACTCTGCCGGCGGCCCTTCCAGAGCATGATAACCCCTCGTGATGCACGTTTCCGCGTGATCGGGCCGTGCTTCGGCTCGCTCGAACCCGACAATAATTATCGCAAATTATCGCAACGGTTGCGCCAAGTCACAGCATTTTTCGCGTCGAACGCGTTGCTGGCATGGCGACTTCACGGCCCTGGCTGGAACCCAGCTCCGTCTCGCCGATCAAATGTCCCAGTGGATGTTTGCAGCTTGAACCCGCGAGAGTAAAGCAACTAGCGTGCCGTAGTCATCGCCTTGCGGAAGGCCTCGAGCGTCTCGGCGCTGACATGGTGTTCGATGCCCTCGGCATCGATGCGCGCCGTCTCGGCACTGACGCCGAGCGAGCGCAGGAAGGCTTCCACCGTCTGGTGGCGAATGCGGCTCTCTTCCGCGACCTTGCGGCCGGCCTCGGTCAGGAACACGCCACGGTAAGGCTTTCTCGAAACCAGCCCATCGGCGCACAGCCGCGTCAGCATCTTGGCGACCGTCGGCTGGGCGACGCCGAGCCGAGCTGCGATATCGACCTGTCGCGCCTCGTTGCCGTCCTCGATCAGGTCGGCGATCAGCTCGACATAGTCTTCGACGAGTGCGCTGCGACGCGCTTCGCGCGTCTGCCGAAATCCCTCCGAATGAATTTCGGCATCCGGAAGCGGCTTTTCGCGTCGAACTGGTCTGTTCCTCAGCGCCAACACGCGCTCCTCCTGGGCCGCCCGAAATCTGAATCGGCCTGCAGTCATAGCACGGACCCGAATGTTCTGGCCGTTTATTTGCATTCCGCAGCGGGCGCAACCAGCGTTTGCGATCACTCCTTTTCGCATCGGTCAGGCTAATACCGCAAAAAGCACAAACAATGAAATATAGCATATTGCATAATGTTGAGCCCCGGCATAGATAGGGTAGCAACATCGACCTATCCAGCGGAAAGCCTTCATGTCCGACGCCGAAGCAACAGCAGTATCCCGGTCCGCGTGGCGGTTTGCCCGCCCGGAGGACGACGACGAGCCCAGCCTGCGCGAAGTCAACGCGTCGATCGCTGTACCGCATGCCGGTATCTGGTTCCGCCGGCTGTTCGCCTTCATGGGACCCGGCTACATGGTTTCGGTCGGCTATATGGACCCGGGCAACTGGGCGACCGACCTCGCCGGCGGTGCCCAGTTTGGCTACACGCTGTTGTTTATCATCATGCTGTCGAACCTGATGGCGATCCTGCTGCAGGCGCTCGCCGCCAGGCTTGGCATAGCCACCGGCCGTGACCTCGCCCAGGCCTGCCGTGCCTACTACCCGCGGCCGGTCAATCTGGTGCTGTGGATCGCCTGCGAGCTGGCGATCATCGCCTGTGACCTTGCCGAAGTCATCGGCACGGCGATTGCGTTGCAGCTGCTATTCGGCATACCGCTGATCGGCGGCGCCATCATCACCGCCCTCGACGCCTTCCTGCTGCTTCTGCTCATGAACAGGGGCTTCCGTTTCCTTGAAGCCTTCATCATCGCGTTGCTGATCATCATCTTCGGCTGCTTCGCCGTCCAGATCTTTGCCGCCGCACCGCCGGTCGGCTCGATCCTGCACTCGATGTTCGTACCGTCCTCGGAAATCGTCACCAACCCGGCCATGCTCTATGTTGCCATCGGCATCATCGGCGCCACGGTGATGCCGCACAATCTCTATCTGCACTCCTCGATCGTGCAGACCCGCAACTATGCGCGCACCGACGAAGGCAAGCGCGACGCCATCAAATGGGCAACCACCGACTCGACCATCGCCCTGATGCTGGCGCTTTTCGTCAACGCCTCCATCCTGATCGTGTCTGCGGTCGCCTTCCACGATACCGGCCATCATGGTGTCGGCGAGATCGGCCAGGCCTTCGAGCTGCTATCGCCGCTGCTCGGCCTCGGCATCGCCTCGATCCTGTTCGCGGTGGCGCTGCTTGCTTCCGGTCTGAACTCGACGGTTACGGCAACGCTCGCCGGCCAGATCGTGATGGAAGGTTTCCTGCGCCTGCGTATCCCGCAATGGGCACGCCGTCTGGTGACGCGCGGCATCGCCATCATTCCGGTGGTGGTGGTCACCGCGCTCTATGGCGAAAAGGGCACCGGCCAGCTCCTCGTCTTCAGCCAGGTGATCCTGTCAATGCAGCTCCCCTTCGCGGTGGTGCCGCTGGTGCAGTTCGTGTCGGACAAGCGCAAGATGGGCAGCCTTGCCATCCCCCCGGGTGTCGCCGTGCTCGCATGGGTGGTCGCCGCCATTATCCTGGTGCTCAACTTCAAGCTGCTCTACGACACTGTTGCTGGTTTCGGCTGAGTTTCTTCCGTCCAATGGTTCGCGGCGCTGCTGAGCGCCTCTTATAACCGACACGACAAATCAATCTGCGCTATCTTGCCGTGCCATGACGCAGATCGTCGAAGCCCGAAAGTTCTACGCACGGCTGATGGCTGCCCATGCAGGCTCGGCCGATCCGCGTCTCGAAGAGATTTTTGCAGCAGTGCCGCGCGAGGCCTTTCTCGGCCCCGGGCCGTGGACGGTCATCGCCGGCAATGGCGTGGTTAAAACGCCGAGCGCCGATCCGGTTCACATCTATCAGAATGTTCTGGTGACGCTCGATGCCGACAAGGGCATCAACAACGGCGAACCGTTCCTGCACGCCATGTGGATCGGCAAGATCGCTCCCAGACCGGATGAGGCGGTGACCCATATCGGAGCCGGCACCGGCTACTACACCGCTGTGCTGGCAAGACTGGTTTCGCCGGGTCCCGTCACTGCCTTCGAACTGGAGGCCGATCTTGCAGCACGCGCCCTGCAAAATCTCGAGGCCTATGGCAATGTGACCGTCACCCATGGCGATGCTGTCGCAAACGACCTGCCGCCTTCCGACATCATCTATGTCAATGCCGGTGTCGTCGCACCTCCTGCCAAGTGGCTCAAGGCGCTGAAGCCCGGCGGCCGCATGGTCTTCCCCTGGCGTCCGGCCGAGCGCGTCGGCATGGCCGTGATGGTGACCCGCACTGAACGGGGCTTTGCCTGCAGTCCGTTCATGCGCTCGTGGTTCATCCCTTGCGTCGGCGCGTCGGTCGCAGGCCCGGCGGCGAAACTGCCCGACCGCGAAAAGGCGGCGCGCAGCCGCTCGATCTGGCTGACTGCCGACAAGGCTCCGGACCGCACCGCCACTGCCGTCATCGGCGAGGTCTGGTTCTCGTCGCGCAGTGTCGACGGCGCCAAGCGGCGGCCATGAAGTCGCGAGGCCAGAGCATGCCGTGCCTGCTGCTCGTCTGCGACCGGCGGCGGAAATTTTCCGGCCGCTGTCGGACAGAGGTCCGCTCATGCGTCCTCTGGCCGAAATCCGGCCCCAACGGTGCGGATAATGCAAAGGGAGCATGTCAATGAGCAAGATCATCGCCGCAACATTCGTCAGCCTCGACGGCGTCATGCAGGCGCCTGGTGGGCCGGAAGAGGACCCTGTCGGCGGCTTCGAATTCGGTGGCTGGACGTTCCATTACTGGGACGACGTGATGGGCGCCTTTATGGGCGAGACGTTCTCAAAACCCTTCGCGCTGCTTCTCGGCCGCAAGACCTACGACATCTTCGCGGCACATTGGCCGTATCAGAAGAGCAGCCCGATTGCCGACAGCTTCAATGCGGCCACCAAATATGTGGCGACGCACAGGCCCGATACACTGTCCTGGCAAAACAGCCAGCCGCTCGGCAGTGACGTCGTGGCGGCGTTGCGCAAGCTCAAGCAGCAGGACGGCCCGGACCTGCTCATCCAGGGATCGAGCGAACTGATCCAGACCTTGCTTGCCAATGACCTGATCGACGAGATCAGCTTGCTGATCTTCCCGCTGGTGCTGGGCAAGGGCAAGCGGCTGTTTGGCAACGGGACGCTGCCCGCCGCCGCCTTCAAGCTGACCCGTTCGCAGGCGTCGAGCACCGGCGTCCTCATGGCAACCTATGAACGCTCCGGCGACATCCGCACCGGCTCCTTCGCTCCGGAACAGCCTTCGGAGGCTGAGATCGAGAGACGTCGGACCTGGAAGTAGACGGCGCGCCGCCGCGCAAGCGATCAGCGACGGCTGGATACCGGCCGTCTGCTCTCTGATCAGGCCGCCTGTTGCCGCCGTGCCAACCCCTCGCGGATGTGAGCCGCAAACTCCCGCGCGGCGGGCCCGACGCCATGCCTCGGCAGATGCAGATTGATCGAGAAATTCGGCAAGGCCGGCAATTCGGGATCGGCAGACAGTATGTCGAGGTCGGCGGGCACCGTGGACGCCAGCCAGGTGGTGACGGCCAGATCCGACCGGACCGTCGCCGTCGTCGCATCGATGTTGCCGTTTTCGAACACGGTTCGCCATTCCGGCCCGTGCTCGTTGAGCGCCGCTAGCACCGCTGGGCGGAACGCGCAGGTGTCGGCGACTATCGAAACCGGCAACGGGCGCTTGCGGCGGGCGACACCGCCTTTTGCGCCGACCCAGACCAGCCGGTCTATGACAAGACATTCGCCGGCCGACGGACCAACCCGTTCCTCGATGATGGCAAGATCTATGGTTCCGGCCACCAAGGCCGCGACAAGCTCGGGCGACGAAGCGCAGACCAGTGATATCTCGACCTGCGGATAGGTCCCGGCATAGGCCTTCAAAACAGGCTCGAGCATGGTGCCGACAAGGTCGTACGGTACACCGAGCCGCACCTTACCTGCAACGGCATTGCTCGCCATCTCGGCCCAGATCTCGTCATTGAGGCTGAGCAGGCGCTTGCCCTTGCCGAGCAGCCGTTCGCCGGATCGGGTCAGCCGCAATCCACGCCGGTCACGCTCGAATAGGCCGCAGCCGAGAACCTCCTCCAGCCGCTTGATTTGCTGGCTGACGGCGCCCTGCGTCAGATGCAGCGCGTTCGCCGCCGCCGTCATGCTGGCCTTGTCGGCGACCGTGATGAAGGTTCGGATCAAGGCCGTGTCGAGATTGCGGGTCATGATCGACATTATAGCTTTTAATGCCAACCATCACAAACATTGCATTTACTGATATTTAGCGGCGCTTAGCATGCTGGCTCTCAACCGAGGAAGCAGCATGCTCGAGCCTGTCTTTCCGCTTGTCCTGTTTGCGCTGGTGTCCACCGCCACGCCCGGCATGGCCACGACCTTGTCGACGGCGTCAGGCGCGCAGTTCGGCTTTCGCCGCTCCATCCCGCTGATGGCCGGCAGCGCCGCCGGCCTGGCTTCGGTGGCGGCGGCAGGTGCTGCCGGGCTCGCAGGCCTGCTAGCCGCCGCCCCGTCGCTGCAACTGGCTATGAAAATGACCGGATCGCTCTACCTGATCTGGCTCGCTCTCAAGATCGGCCGCAGCCGCCCGCCCAAACTGGACGTGGCCATGGCAAGGCCGAATAGCTTCTTTGGCGGCGCCGGCCTGCAGTGGATGAATCCAAAAGGCTGGGCCATGGGGCTGGGCGCCGCGGCCTCGTTTGCAGCGCTTGCCGACGGACCCATGCAGCTTGCCCTCTTGCTCGGCGCGGTCTTTGGTCTGGCAGCCGCGGTATCGCTGTCGCTTTGGTGTGTAGCCGGCACCCTGCTCGCCCGGCTGTTTAGAACCGAGCGGCAGTGGCGCGTGCTCAACACCGTGCTTGGCCTGCTGCTCGCTGCCTCGATCATTCCGATGTGGCGGACGGCATAGATGCCACCCGCCACACTTCCGTTCAGGCGGCGCAGAACTTGCGTTCACGCGGCGTAGCGCGCTGCCGGCTTGCCGGCCAGAAGGCTGCCGAAGAAACCTTGCCGAGCGCCAAGATAGGTCTCCAATCCGGCCGCGTCGGAGAGACCTGGCGCGGTGACGGGTTCGCCCCTGGCCAGGCCAACAAGTGCTGCATCGACCAGATCGTCGGCCGTCATGACGATCTCTTGCGGAATGTTGGCAATGTCGCTTCCGGCAACTTCCCAGAATTCGGTCCGCGTGGCTCCCGGCAGCACAACCTGCACGGCCACCTTGCTGTCAGCGACTTCGCGCTGCAGAGCTTCGGTAAAGTTGACGACGTAAGCCTTGGTGCCGCTATAGATGCCGCCGAACGAGGTGTCGAAGGCGAGCACTGAGGCGATGTTGACGATGGCGCCGCGGTTGCGCGCAATCAGGTCAGGCAGCACGGCGAGCGTCAACCGCGTCAAAGCCACGACATTGACCTTGATCATGCGTTCGACCGCGTCGGCGTCGGCGTCGGCCGTTGCCACCACCTGCTGGCCGCCAAAGCCGGCATTGTTGACCAGCAGCGTCACGCTGTCGTCGGCGGCGATCGCCTGTTCGACCCGGCGCAGATCGCCGTCGTCGGAGAGATCGGCGCTGATCACCCGACCGTGCGTCCGTACTTGGAGCGGAGCTTGCCCGCCAGTTCCTCCAGCCGGTCGGCGCGCCGCGCCACTAGCACTAGGTTGTAGCCCTGGCCAGCCAGCCGGTCGGCGTAGATGGCGCCGATGCCCGATGAGGCGCCGGTGACGACCGCGGTACCCTTGTTGTCCTGTGTGCTCATTGTCCTGATCCTTCTGTTTTCGATCAATTTTGCTCGATCCTGGCTATCGGCGGTGGGCAAACGCCCTCGCCTCGCGAAAAGCATTCGATCTTTAGTGGTATATGCCACCATGGAGACATAGGCATATGCCACCATCTTGTCAATCTGCAGCGCAAAGACTATTTCTGGCGGGAGCCGAACGATGCCGTTCGTCCTCCACGGAATCGCCATGCCGCAGGATGCCTTCACCGCCCTGAGCCTTTGCAACAACGCGACACTGCGGCGCGCGACGCGCAAGCTCGGCCAGCTCTATGACGATGTGCTCGCTGCCTCGGGCCTGAAGGCCACCCAGCAAGGCCTGCTCTACCAGATCCATGTCGGCGAAGAGCCGGCGATGGGCGCCATTGCCACAGCCCTGGTCATGGACTTGTCGGCGCTCGGCCATACACTGAAGCCGCTGATCCGCGACGGTTTTGTCGAGACCTTCGCCGACAGCAATGACCGCCGCATCAAGCGCGTGCGGCTGACGCCGTTGGGCAGGCAGAAGCTCGAGGAGGCGATGAAGCTCTGGCGCGTCGCCCAGCAGCGTTTCGAGGACATGGTCGGCAAGGAGCAGGCAGCAAGCCTGCGCGCGGCACTCGATCGCATCGCTGCGCTGGATTTTGACCTGCCGCCGGCCGCGCCCTGAAAGCCTCAGCAGCCAGCAGCAAACGTTTGCAAACGGTCCCTATTCGGCTGGCATGGCGACCAGCCGCGCCGCCCAGCGGCCGGCCAGCACGACGCCCAGTCCCACGATCGGGAATACCGCCGCGACCATGCCAAGATCGGCCGGTGCGCCATAGCGCAGCACCGCAGCGCCGACCCCAGCGCCCAGCGCCACGCCGAGATAGAGTGCCGAAGCGTTCAGCGACAGCACGATGGGCGCGGCATCGGGCGCCAGCTTGATGATGCGGCTGGCCTGTGCCGGCGGGAATGCCCAGCCGACGATACCCCACGGCACCATCATGGCCATCAGCGCCGGCCCGGCGATCTCGCGCGGCAGGAACGTCGGGATGAGCGAAAACGTCATCAGCATCGCCGCGCTCAGCGCCAGCGACCAGCAAACGGTGCGCGTCGCGCCGAAACGGTCGGCGGCCTGCCCGCCGCCGATGTTGCCGATGACCGCGCCAACGCCGAAGGCGAGCAGCATTCCGGGTAGCGCGATGGGGTTCAGCCCGCCACCTTCGATGGCGAGCGGCGCGACAAAGGCAAAGACGGTGAAGGCGCCGATCAGCGCCAGGATCGTCGTCACCAGAATTGGCATGACGCCGGGGCGAAGTGCTGCCGCCAGCCGCATCCGGAGCGGCAGCCTGGTGCCGACGATACCGCGCGGCAGCCGGTACCACAGGATCGCGCCGGCCAGCGCGCCGAGACCGGCAATGGCGAAGAAGGTGCCGCGCCAACCGGCGATGGCCGCGACAAGCGCGCCGAGCGGCGCGCCGACCGCCACCGCCACCGTGGTGCCGCCGACGACGACAGCAATGGCGCGGGCGCGGTGATGATCATCGACAAGCGCCACGGCCGTTCCTTGCGCGGTCGCCGCGAACAGGCCTGACGACAGCGCCATGACGATGCGCGCGATCAGCAGCAGTTCGAAGGAGGAACTTAGCGCCGCCGCCAGATTGCCGAGCACGAAGAACGCCATCGTCCACAGGATGACGCGGCGCCGGTCCCACTCGCCGGTCAGCGTCGCCAGGATCGGCGTGCCGATCGCATAGGCGAGCGCGAAAGCGGTGATCAGCGAGCCTGCCAGCGGAACGGAGATGGCGGCATCCCTCGCGATGTCGGGCAGCAGGCTGGAAATGACAAAGCCTTCGGTCGAAATCGTGAACGATCCGAGCGCAAGCCAGATGAGGCGCTTGTCCATGGCAAAGTTCCTTAGTTCAAAAGTTATTGAACAATTGGACATAACAGGGCATGATGTCAATGAAGCCGTTGGAAAATAACCGAGCCATCCTGACAGCCCTGTGTCAGGACAGGCCGGCGGCACCGAAGAAACCGCATGCGCCCGCGGGAGGACGAGGAGGAGGAGATGCGTTGAAATCGGCCCCGATTGTGCTTAATTCCCAAGCATGACCCTGCCCCATCCCACCGCGGACCAGATCAGCCTGCCGAACGTGCTTGCCGTGCTCGGCGACCCGACGCGGCTGGCCATCGTCCGCTATCTCGCCAGCAAGGAGGGTGTGCCGCTGAATTGCGGCCAGTTCCTCGATCTCGGCTCGAAGACCAATCTCAGCTATCATTTGGCCAAGTTGCGCGAGACCGGCATCACCCGCACCGAGGTGGTCGGCACCAGCCGGCTGATCACGCTGCGCCGCGACGACCTCGACCGCCGCTTCCCCGGCCTGCTCGACAGCATTATTGCCGCGGCCGGCGAGGATACCGCGTTGCCCACGGTCGGCGCCCCCGAGATCGAGGTTCGCGCCTAGCGTTACGGCGCCGGAACCGCCAATCGGAACGCGAGCCCCTCAGAACTTGGGTTCCTCGCCCCACGGAAGTCGGGGAGAGGTGGCTCGGCGAAGCCGAGACGGAGAGGCCTTGACGCACACTAATCGTTCAAAGAAATTCGATTCCTCGGCGCGCCGCTTGCGGAAAGCCCCTCTCCGACCGCTTTGCGGCCACTTCTCCCCCGCTTCGCGGCCAATTCTCCCCCGCTTCGCAGGGGCGAGGAAACGCTGCCTCACCAACGGAGCCTCTCATGCGCATTGCCATCCTCGCTGATATCCACGGCAATGTCCTAGCGCTGGAGGCCGTGCTCGACGATCTGCGGCAGCGCGGCGGAGCCGATCTCGTCGTCAATCTCGGCGATTGCGTTTCCGGCCCGCTCTGGCCGCGCGAGACGATGGAGCGGCTGCAGGGGCTCGACCTGCCGACGGTGCGCGGCAACCACGACCGCCGCGTCGCCCGCGACCCGCTCGATGACGCCATGTGGCCTTCCGACCGCTACGCGCATGACCGGCTGACACCGGCGCAGCGCGAGGCGCTGTTCGCCCTGCCCGTTACGCTGGAGGTCGCTCCCGGCGTGGTCGCCTTCCACGCCCGGCCCGACCACGACGAAAAATATCTGAACGAAACGATAGCCGATGGCCGGCTGGTGCGTGCGCCGCTGGCCGCCATCACGCGGCGGCTGAAAGCGCTCGACCCCGCATGCCGCATCGCGTTCTGCGGCCACAGCCACCGCAGCGGACTGATCCACATTCCCGATGGTCCCGTCATCTTCAATCCCGGCAGCATCGGTTGTCCCGCCTATGACGACTCAACCCCGCCGGCGCATGTCTCAGAGCAAGGCTCTCCCCATGCGCGCTATGGCATCGTCGAATTCGGCGAACCGGGCCGCCCCGACCGCTTCGAGGCCATCGCCATCGACTACGACCACGAGGCGGCGGCGCGGCAGGCCGAGCAAGTGGAGCGGCCGGAATGGGCCCACGCGCTGCGCACCGGCTTCATGCCAGGCTGAACGAAGTTCATGCCGCAAGCCGGCTGCATTTTCGGGGTGACATAACGCCACGCCGTTCCCTATAAACCCGGCGTGGCATGCGGTGGCGCTTTATGCTTGGCCGTATCCTCGGCAATGCAATCGATCGCCCACGGCCAGGTGATGAGGCGCACAATTACGTTCCGAACGACGCTGCACACGCTGATTGCCGCTTCGCTGATGCTTACGGCGTTGCCGGCCGAAGCCGAGGAAGCGCCGGCTGCCATCGTCTCCATCGTGACCGGCCTCGCTCCAGGCGATCTCCTCAACGTCCGTGCCACGGCATCGGCCATCGGCAAGGTCGAAGCGCGGCTGCCGGGTGGCACCAGCGTGAAAAATCTCGGCTGCAACGACATCAACGGCCATCCGTGGTGCAAGGTCGAAGAGATCGGCAATCCGCAAATGAGCGGATGGGCTCCCGCGCGCTACCTCGAGCCCATCAACCCCCAGCCAGTAGGCGACGCGGAGGGCCCTGCGAACGCGGATCAGCCGCCGCCCGACCTGACAGCGCGCCTGGGCGGAACCGAAACCACGCTGCCATCCGCTGATGCAATCGGCAGGACCGCCATCGAAGATGCTTACCGCCTGGCGTTGGCGGCCACGGCAAACCGGTCGAGCGGAGAGACAGATGGACCGGCACCCGGTGCCGCCGGCGAGATCCCTTGCGCACGCTATGTCGGCCAGCCAATGGGCCGCTGCCAGGCAAGTGTCGTGCACACGGGTGGCGACAGCGCCGTGACCGTGACCTGGCCCGATGGCGGCACGCGCGTCATCAGCTTTTCCGCCGGCCTGCCGGCCGGTTCGGATGCGCCCGGCGAATTCCGCTTCACCCGCGAGGGCAGCCTGAACATGATTCGTGTCGGCGTTTCCGAACGCTTCGAGATTACCGACGCCCAGGTATTGGGAGAATAGCGCTGGGAGATTAGCTCTCCGAGCTTCGCATGAAGCCGCATTTTCGGGGTTACATCGGGCAAAACTCTTCCCTATAAGGCCCTCCTAGCCTGATACCAGAATCGCGAGCACAACCGGCCGGGTCTTCCCGTCCCGGTTTTTCGTGCAAGCCGCCCGCCGGGGAATTCTTAGACGATGCCAAGACGCACCGACATCAAGTCGATCCTGATCATCGGGGCCGGCCCTATCGTCATCGGTCAGGCTTGCGAGTTCGACTATTCCGGCACCCAGGCCTGCAAGGCGCTGAAGGAAGAGGGTTTCCGCGTTATCCTGGTCAATTCCAATCCGGCCACCATCATGACCGACCCGGAGTTGGCCGACGCCACCTATATCGAGCCGATCACGCCGGAGGTGGTGGCCAAGATCATCGCCAAGGAGCGGCCCGACGCGCTGCTGCCGACCATGGGCGGCCAGACCGCGCTCAACACCGCATTGTCGCTGCGCCGCATGGGCGTGCTCGACCGCTACAATGTCGAGATGATTGGCGCCGACGCGCACGCCATCGACAAGGCCGAGGACCGGGCGCTGTTTCGCGAGGCGATGAACAAGATCGGGCTGGAAACGCCGAAGTCGATGCTGGCCAACGCCACCGACGTCAAGAACGCCGACCGCAAGACGCACGAGGCCGAACGTGCGGCGCTCAAGGCCGAGAAGCCGGAGAATCTCGATACCGCGCTCGACGCGCTGGAAACGCGCTGGAACCTTGGCGAGGGCGACCGCAAGCAGCGCTACATCAGCCACGCCATGGCAATCGCCGCGCAGGCGCTCGACCATGTCGGCTTGCCGGCCATCATCCGCCCGTCCTTCACCATGGGCGGCACTGGCGGCGGCATCGCCTACAACCGTGCCGAATTCTTCGAGATCGTCCAGTCCGGCCTCGACGCGTCGCCGACCACCGAAGTGCTGATCGAGGAAAGCGTGCTCGGCTGGAAGGAGTACGAGATGGAGGTTGTCCGCGACAAGGCCGACAACTGCATCATCATCTGCTCGATCGAGAACATCGACCCGATGGGCGTGCATACCGGCGACAGTATCACCGTCGCCCCGGCGCTGACGCTGACCGACAAAGAGTATCAGATGATGCGCAACGCCTCGATTGCGGTGCTGCGCGAGATCGGCGTCGAGACCGGCGGCTCCAACGTGCAGTTCGCCGTTAACCCGGCCGACGGCAGGCTGGTGGTGATTGAGATGAACCCGCGCGTCTCGCGTTCGTCGGCACTGGCCTCCAAGGCGACCGGTTTTCCGATCGCCAAGATCGCGGCAAAGCTCGCCGTCGGCTACACGCTGGACGAGCTTGAGAACGACATTACCGGCGGTGCGACGCCGGCCTCCTTCGAGCCCAGCATCGACTACGTCGTCACCAAGATCCCGCGCTTTGCCTTCGAAAAGTTCCCCGGCGCCGAGCCGGTGCTGACCACGGCGATGAAGTCGGTCGGCGAGGTCATGGCCATCGGTCGCACCTTCCAGGAATCGCTGCAGAAGGCGCTGCGTGGACTGGAGACGGGACTGACAGGCCTCGACGAGATCGAGATCCCCGGCCTCGCTCACGGCGCGGCCAATCATGCCGACGACCGCAACGCCATCCGCGCAGCACTGGGCACCCCAACACCGGACCGGCTGCGCATGGTCGCACAGGCGATCCGCATGGGCACCTCGCTGGAAGACGTGCACACCATGTGCAAGATCGACCCGTGGTTCCTCGAACAGATCGCCGGCATCCTTGCCATGGAAGATCGCATTCGCGAACACGGCATCCCCGAGGATGCGACCAATTTGCGCATGCTGAAGGCCATGGGTTTCTCCGATGCTCGTCTCGCGTCCCTGGTCAGGAAAGACGTGGAAGAGATCCAGAAGGCTCGCGAAAAGCTCGACGTTCATCCGGTTTATAAACGCATCGACACCTGCGCCGCCGAGTTCGCCTCGCCCACCGCCTACATGTATTCGACCTATGAGGCGCCCTTTGCCGGCAGCCTCGCCAATGAGGCGCAAGTGTCGTCGCGAAGGAAGGTCGTCATCCTCGGCGGCGGCCCCAACCGCATCGGCCAGGGCATCGAGTTCGACTATTGCTGCTGCCACGCGGCGTTTGCGCTGCGCGAAGCCGGCTTCGAGGCGATCATGGTCAACTGCAACCCCGAGACCGTGTCGACCGACTACGACACATCCGACAGGCTCTATTTCGACCCGCTGACGCCGGAGGATGTGCTGGAGATCCTGCGCGCCGAGCAGGCCTCGGGCGAGCTGGTCGGCGTCATCGTCCAGTTCGGCGGCCAGACGCCGCTGAAGCTGGCCGATGCGCTGGAGAAGGCCGGCATCCCGATCCTCGGCACCTCGCCCGACATGATCGATCTCGCCGAGGACCGCGACCGCTTCCAGAAGCTGCTGCACAAGCTCGGCCTGACCCAGCCGAAGAATGGCATTGCCTATTCGGTCGAGCAGGCCCGCCTCATCGCCGGCGAGCTCGGCTTCCCGCTGGTGGTGCGCCCATCCTATGTGCTCGGTGGCCGCGCCATGCAGATCATCCACGACGAGAGCATGCTGCAGTCCTACCTGCTCGACACCGTGCCCGGCCTGGTGCCGGAGGACATCAAGCAGAAATACCCCAACGACAAGACCGGTCAGATCAACACGCTGTTGGGCAAGAACCCGCTTTTGTTCGACACCTATCTCTCCGGCGCCATCGAAGTCGACGTCGACTGCCTTAGCGACGGCAAGGTGACCTTCGTCTCCGGCATTTTGGAGCATATCGAAGAGGCCGGTATTCACTCCGGCGACAGCGCCTGCTCGCTGCCGGTGCACTCGCTGCCTTCAGAGCTCGTCGACGAGCTGGAGCGCCAGACGGCAGCCCTTGCCCGCGCGCTCGATGTCGGCGGTCTGATGAACGTGCAATATGCGATCAAGGACGGCACCGTCTATGTGCTGGAGGTCAACCCGCGTGCGTCGCGCACCGTGCCCTTCGTCGCCAAGACCATCGGCCGCCCCATCGCGAAAATTGCCGCCCGCATAATGGCCGGCGAGAAACTGAAAGACGCCTTCGCCCATTACGGCGCCATGCCCGATCCACGCAATCCCGGCCACATCGCGGTCAAGGAAGCGGTGTTCCCCTTCGCCCGCTTCCCCGGCGTCGACATCTTGCTCGGCCCGGAAATGCGCTCGACCGGCGAGGTCATGGGCCTCGACCGCGATTTTGCATTGGCCTTCGCCAAGAGCCAGCTCGGCGCCGGCGTCGACCTGCCGCGCTCCGGCACGCTGTTCGTCTCGGTGCGTGACGAGGACAAGAAGGGCATATTGCCGGCGGTCAAGCGCCTGGCCGGCCAGGGCTTCAAGGTAATGGCTACCTCGGGCACCGCGCGCTTCCTCGCCGAGAACGGCGTCGTCGCCGAAAAAATCAACAAGGTGCTAGAAGGCCGCCCGCATATCGAGGACGCCATCCGCAACCGCCAGGTGCAGATCGTCTTCAACACGACGGACGGCCAGAAGGCGGTGTCGGACTCAAAATCGCTGCGCCGCGCCACGCTGATGCAGAAAGTGCCTTACTACACGACGCTCTCCGGTGCGGCGGCCGTCGCGGAAGCCATCGCGGCACTGAGGGCCGGGTCGCTGGAAGTGCGCCCGCTACAAGAGTATTTCGCCTAGACGATTAGCCAATCTCCCCCCAAGCGGGGGAGATGGCCGGCAGGCCAGAGGGGGGCTGTCCCGCCAATGTTGCGGTCCTGCGACCGCCTCGCTCGGCGCTCACGCGTGGATCCCCACCTTTTCCCGCAAATGAGAAGGCACACGCCAAGGTGACGCAGAAAGTGCCTCTCTACGCGACACTCTCGAGCGCCTCCGCCGCGGCAGAAGCCATCATTGGAAGTTGCTGCCCTTCAAGGACTACTGTTGAATACAAGAGTTGGTTTTTTGATAGCAAAAAGAAAGCGCTCCCTCCTCCCTGTTAGCGGCCTCGCGAGGCAGCGCGCCTAGCTGTGAGCAGCCGCTAACTCCTTCACATGCTTCTCATGCATCCGCAGCGTCGGCAGCGTCTTCTCGGCGAATACCTTCAGCGCCGGGTCGTCACCGGACTGCGCATAGGTGGAAAACAGCGCCAGCGCCTGCTTGTGCGCCTCCATCTGCAGAGCGATGTATTTCGCCTGGAAGGCATCGCCGTCGAGCCGTTTGAGCTGGTCCAGCATCGCCTGGTCTTTCGGCTGCAGGGCCGGACCGCTTGATGTCACCGAGGCCGTGGTCTGGCTCCGTTCGAGAGCCGTCTTGAAATCCTCGCCAGCCTTGGTGTGATCCTTGATCATCAGCGCGGCGAAATCCTTCACATCGGCGGCGACATTCTTTTGTTCGGCCAGCTTGCTGCTTTCGATCTCGAACCGGTTGGCGCTGGGCACCGTTCTGGAGAAGGTTGCGGTGTCGACCTTGGTTTCGCCGGCAGAAGGTAGATCGGGCGACGTGGCGGATTGGGCGAAGGCCGCCGGTGCACCGGCAAGCAAAGCGACCGTGGTAATAGTGAGATGCGTTCTCACATGAAGACTCCGGGTTCGCGGTCCCCAGACAGTTCAACGCGACACGAGCGACGAAGTTGCGCGACGCATAAAACGTGATCGCAGGGAGGCGGACGAGGATGCCGGACACAGCGAGGCGTCGGCAATCCTGCCCGCCCGGCGCTGACGTGCCGGTCGAGGCCTCGCCGCCTTTCGTATCCCTGCGAGGAGAAAAGAAAAGCAGTCAATCTCAACTACAGCACGCATCGGCATACTGCAGCTGCTCTCGCCAGGCCTGCGACCTGCCTTCCGGGGTGAAATCCATCAGGTTCCATGGCGTGTCGACCGTGCACAGCGCGCGCGGGTCCTGGCCGGGCTCGGGCTCCGCGTAGCCCAGTTCCGACGACCAGAAATGCCGGATGCCCTCGGCATCGCGGTGGAACACTGACAACATCGGCAGCTGCGCACCGTCCTCGGCCTCGGCATGATAGTCGCGCTTGAAGCTGTTGCCGGCCGAGGAGAGCAGCCGCATGTTGGCCCAGTCGCGCTCGCGGCCTAATGTGACCAAATTGTCGAGCGAGGTCTTGGCGACCACGGCGAAGTTGAAGCCGGCGGCCGTCATGTGCCCGACGGCGCGGTCGAGATGGTCGAGCAACGCGGTGCAGGACGGGCATGGCTGGTCCTGCACCGCGAGCTTCGCCGTCTCGCCACTCGTCGCCACGTCGCGCGTCTCCTGCGGGTGGCGCGGGAACATCATATTGTAGATCAGGAGCGTATCCTGGCCCGGCGCAAACAGCTCAGACAGCTTTATGCGAACCGGCTGGCCATCAGCATCGAGCCCGTCGAACACATAATTCTGTGGCACCAGCCCGCCCGGCGGCAGCCCACGGCGGGCAATCGCCACATCCTCCATGGTGCAGCGCAGCTCGATTTCCTTCTCCAGCAGCTTTTCGCGGGCGCTGCGGTATTCCTGGGATTCGTTGGGAAAGCTGATCATCGTCATCTCCATCTGCGGTGCTTTTCTTGGGCGGCACTGCCCGGGTCGCGGCAACGCGCATTGCCTCCCAAGGACGCAAGGCGCGAGACGGTTCCGACATTTTTGCGCGCCCGGTCGGCGATGAAGACCCGTGCTTTCGACGCCATAAATTCGCCATCACAGGGACGAACGATGCTACTGTGCCGGCACCGGGCAGTTCGCATCACCCTCCTGGCAGTTGAGATAGCCTTGGAAATCCTTCAACCGATTGTTGGTGAGGACCTCCTGGCAACCGGCGACGACCATCGGATACATGCTACCGGCCATATCGGGCGGGCCTCCCTGGAACGCGCATTCGGCGTTGCGGAAGGTGACCCAGGCGCGCTGTGCATTGACCAGCAGCTTCTTCGCCGCCGCATCGCCCTTCAGCCGGCCCTCGATCTGCTTGTAGGCGTCGTTGAGTTTCTTGTCGGCCTCGGTGAACGACTTGCCGGCGCATTCGTTCATGGTCGCCTGGTCCTGCGCGTTGGCGCAATCGTCGGCCCGGGCGACGCCGGTAAGAAGCGGAACGATGAGGACCAAGGTGGCCAGGCCTGTTCTGGAAAGCAAATGCCGCATCATATTTCTCCGGTTTCGGTCGAGACCCCGCCGCGGTACGAGGACCGCAAGATCGAAGCTTAGTCATCGAGCGAGTACCGGCAAGATGCTGCCTGCCGCCGTGGTGGACAGATCCTTTCCGGATTTTCCTCCTTGCCCCGCGCAAGCGGCCGCAGTAGCCCATCGGCAGCGCGGCGGACGGCCGGCGTCGAACGAGCGCGTCGAAGCAGAGATATGTCGGAGATAAAAGGTGCGCTGCCGGAACCGAAGGCGCCAAGCAGGCGGGTCCCGAACCCCAGCCCGGGGACCCGCCAGGGAGTGGCTGACACATGCCGGCGCAGCCTCCTCCGATACCTTGCTCGCCGCCGAGTGGGCGGCGTGTTGGTGCATTAGCATTTGCTTGTGGCGGCCTATGTGAAGCAGCTCACAAACCGCATGCGCTTTCTCCGGCGCGATGTTTCATCGTGACAAACGGTGCCGGAAATTCCGCAAGGCGGAGCTGCCCTATCCTTCCCAGGCGACCGGCTTCATGCCCAGCCGCTCGTAGAGCCTGACGGCGTCGGCGTTGGCGACCGTGTTGGTCTTCAGGTCGACATGATCGGCACCACGCACGCGAAAAATCATGAAGGCGTGTCGTATCAGCGCCTCCGCGATGCCGCGGCCGCGCGCCTCTGGATGAACGGCAAGATCTTTCACGAAAGCCCTCGCCCAGCACAGTGCCGCCCCCGCCAGCCGGCCGTGGCGGTCGATGACCAGGAAACACAAAGCGGGGTCGAAATCCTTGTCGCCGGAAATGCGCGGCCACCAATCCTCGAACGGCCCGTCGGAGCCGTCGTCGAACACGGCGGCAAGCAGCGTGTGCAAGGCGAGCGCATCGGCGGTCTCGAAGCCGCGCATGACGAAGCCTTCGGGCCAGCGCGGAGGGGCAAGCGCGTCGTCGAGGATCTTGCGCAGCCGGATGTCGTTTGGCGCCGGCGGGCGCGGCTCAGGCATCAGGCTGCATGCGACGGCGCAGGCTATCGCTGCCGAGGCCGGTCGCCTCGAGCAGGCCCTTGCGCTTGGCATCGTAATAATAACCGCGCTGGTAGAGCTGGTCGGCGCGCTTGGCATTGCCGTTCGAGACAAGCCAGGCGCCGCGCAGATATTTCACCGCATATTTCAGATTGGTCTCGGCGTCGAACAGGCCGCTCGCCGGCCCGTCATAACCCATGCCGTGTGCCGTCGCGTGTTTGATCTGCATCAATCCCCAGTGGCCGTGATTGTAGGCTTTCGGGTTGAAGGTGCTCTCGCGGTTGACGACACTGCGCACCAGGTTCACTGGCACCTCATAGAGGGCGGCATACTTCTCGATCAGCCGTTCGATCTCGCCGCGTGGTCCAGTTGCGTGCTCCAACGGCGGGTCGACTGGGGCTAGCACGGCAGGGTTCTGCGGCACGACGTAGGCGGCCTGCTGAACGCCCGGCATGGCAGTTGGCTGAACGGCTGTCTGGCCGGTGACCGGCATGGCGACGGCGGCGGTAACATAGACAGGTGCTGCGCCGGCCGTCATCACGGCGGGCGCGGCCAGCGGAATCGGTCCGGCAAAGGCGGCGGGCTGAGCAGATGCAGCTGCGGATTCGTCGACGGCCAATGCTGCGGTCTGCACCGGTGCGATGCCGGACGATTCCGGCAGCACCGAAACCGTCTCCGGCAGCGCCAGCGTGAAGCCGGCATCGCTACCCGCCTCGGCAGCTGTTTCGGCGAGGGCAGGCGCGGCCTTCATCTGCGAGGTCGAGGTGCAGCCGCTGAGACCGGCCGCAGCGAACATCACGCCGATTGCGGGAAAAATGATTTTTGCTGGCAAGCCGCGCTCGGGTCCGGTTCATCGGGTTGTGTTAAGAAGGCCTTACACCAGCGTCTTTCGCTCGGCAATCCGCAGCCTGTTGTGGACTGCCGATGGTTTTCGGGTGGCGAGAGCAGCCTGGAAATGCGATATGTCGTTCTCGATATGTACCGTCCGTTTCTCGGAAAGGAGCACATCATGCAAACCTCCTCCCACGCCGTTGCCGGCCACGCGGTTTTCGAAACCGCCCTTGGCTTCATGGGCATCGCCTGGAGCGAAGCGGGGCTGACCAGGCTTTGCCTGCCGCAGCGCAATCGTGACGCGGTGGAACGCCGGCTGCTGCGCCATGCCGGCATCGCCGGGCAAGCCGCAAGGCCCGAGCCGCAATGGGTCACCGAACTGATCGCATCGATAAAGGCCTACGCCGCCGGCGAAGACGTCGATTTCTCCGCCGTGCCGGTCGACCTGGCCGGGGTCGATGATTTCCGCCTCGCCATCTACGACGCGGCGCGAAAGCTCGCCTTCGGCGAGACCACCACCTATGGCGAACTTGCCAGGCGTGCCGGCCATGCCGGGCTGGCGCGGGAAACCGGCGCAGCCCTCGGCGCCAACCCGGTGCCGCTGATCATCCCTTGCCATCGCATTCTTGCCGCCGGCGGCAAGATCGGCGGTTTTTCAGCACCCGGCGGTTCGACCACCAAGGAAAAGATGTTGGCCATGGAAGGCGTGCGCGTCGGCCCGCCGCCATCGGCGCAGGTGTCGTTCGGATTCTGATCCGGTACGTCTGTCTTAGTCCTGCAGGATGCGACGGCGGAAATGCCGGTTCGTTTCCGGCCGCTTGCACTTGTAGACGGTGCAGGATCTGGTGTCGGCGCTCGGCACCGACGCCCGCGCCGTGACCTCGCCCATGTTGCAGAATTGCTGGGTCTGCACATAGCGGTCGTAAAGCGGCAGCCCCGGTACGCGCCCCGACGGGTAGCGCAGGATGACGGCGCCCTCCCTGGCGATCGTCGCCTGCACCCTGCCGCAGCTCATGCGGGTCGGGTCGTAGCGCGAGATCGCCTGCGCCTCGGCGGCCACCAGCGTCAGGCAGATGGCAAGCAGAACAGTTTTCATGGTCCTCTCCCAAAACCCGCATCGGTGCCCGAGGCAGCGAAAGGGCGCGGCTTCGGTATGTTGCGACGGTTTCACTCGATTGGGGCGGCCTTTGGGCGGCGCCGCAATCGTGCTTTTTCGACACGGTCTTGTTTTTGGCGCAAAAGCGGCCTATATGCGGTCCATTGATATTTCGGCCGATCGATCGGGCCTCGCGATCTTCGCGTTTGCTGACGTCTATCTCCAAAATCTCGATACAAACCGGCTGAACTTCGGTTCGGTCAAACTAAAGCAAATGTGAAGGACTATCAAAATGGCAACAGGTACGGTCAAGTGGTTTAATTCCACCAAGGGCTTCGGCTTCATCCAGCCTGACAATGGCGGCGCGGACGTTTTCGTCCACATCTCCGCTGTCGAGCGCGCTGGACTGTCGACCCTGGTCGAAGGCCAGAAGATCAACTTCGAGATCGAGCAGGACCGCCGCACTGGCAAGTCGTCCGCCGGATCTCTGAGCAAGGCAGCCTGATTTTGCGAATGGCGCGCGCCGGGCGACAGCTCGGGACGGGCGGCAAGTCACGGATGTACTGACGGTCGCGCGAGAAGCGGGCCGGAGCGGAAGGACCCCGACAAGCCGAAGCAGCAGATTGCTGCCGGCCCGGCCCAAATGCTCCAGATCAGGCTACCAAGAATGGAAAGGCGGGATTTGTCCCGCCTTTTTGTTTGCCTTTTCCACCTCAGATTTCATGCCGTCGGCCGAAGGCCGCAAGCCCGACCGGGCTCGCATCCGTTACCAGTGATTTGTTTTGGCGCGATCATCAGCGCCGCTGATGCAGCGGAATGACCTTGTTGTCCACGCCGAGCAGCGCATCGATGGCCAGCGGCTCTTCATTGAAGATCGTGCCGGCCAGCGCCGGCCGAGCGAGATGGAAACCCTGCAGCAGGTCGACGCCGCCGTCCAGCGCAACGCGCAGATGCACGGATCGCTCGATCCCCTCGACCAGCACCTTGGCGCCACGGTCATGCAGCATCGAGACAAGCGGCCGGAAGAACCGTTCGGCAGCGGCATGGCGGCAGAATTCCGCAAACCAGGCACCGTCGATCTTGACGATGTCGGGCGCGACAAGGCTGATCCGTTCTTCGGTCGAGTGTCCGGTGCCAAAATCGTCGATGGCGATACGAATGCCGTCTCGACGCATCTCGCGGACCAGGCTGACGAGAACCTTGTCGTCGGCCGCCTGCTCGGTGATCTCGCAGACCAGCATGCCCGGATGCAGATCGAAATCGCCGAGATGCCTGGTCATCAATCGGATTTCGGCCATCGCCCGCCCGGGGTGGTCGTTGATCAGCGGGTTGTAGTTGAAGAACAGGTCGAGCCCGTCGACGCCGATGTTGCGGAAATTCCTCAAGTGCAGCATCCGGCACATCGTCTCGACGAACAGACGGTCCTCTCCCGGAATGCAGTCGAAGAACATCGATGGCGCAACCGGCCGGGCTGCGCGATGTGGTTCGATCAGCCCTTCGACCGCGACAGCCTTCAAGGATCTGCCGCGCGGCGCGAAGATCGGCTGGTAGGCGCTTCGCAGCCGGAATGCGCCGTAGACGCCATACTCGATCCCGACCTCGTCGGCATAGATGGCCTCACCGACATCGCGTCGCCTGTCGGGGCGTCCTGTCATCGCACCGTCCTGCGCCCGAATGCCCTCACCGGCCGCGCTGAAGGCGCCGCGCTCGGGCTGGCAGGTGCATTGCCCGCATCGGTCGCCGCCGCGGACGACTGCATATCCTTGCCGAAGACGCGAAAACTGGTCGGCGCGATTTCCGGACGCGCCAGCACGAAGCCCTGCACCATCGAGGCACCCGACTTTTCCGCCAGCTCAAGCTGCCAGCCTTTCTCGATGCCCTCGAATACCGTGCGGATGCCCTGCTGCTCGAAGCTCGTCACCATGGCGGTCAACAGGGCAAAGCCGGCGCCGGACTCCATCAGTTGCGTGATCCAGTGCGCATCGAACTTGACGATGTCCGGCTTGAGCTCCTTGATGCGGTTGATGTCGGATTCGTCGGCGCCATAGTCGTCGACAGCGATACGAAAACCGTTGGCCCTGAGCGCCTCGACGAAACTGTAGAGGCTTTCCTGCGACGCCGACTTCTGCTCGGTCACCTCGCAGACGACACGGCGCGGATCGATGCCCGCCTCGTGCAGCACCAGCCGCATGTCGCGCAACGCCTTGTCGACAATGGCCCGGTCGGTGAATACCGAAGGGTCGAAATTGACGAAGATCGATGCTTCCTCTGGCAGGCAGGCGCCTGCGTTGAGAAGGTGCAGTGTCCTCGTCAGCGCCTCGACGTGCAGGCGGTCGCCCGCCGGACAGGTGCTGAAAAAACTCATCGGCGACTGTGGCTCGCCATCGCGAAACGGCCGGATAAGCCCCTCGAACGCGGCGACCGACAGCTTGCCGTCCTTGAACGCGAAGATCGGCTGGAAGGCGCTCTGCAGCGTGTAAATACCCCAGACACCGGTGGAGGTGCCGTCATCATGACGGATGATATGGGCAAGCCCGATGCTGCGCGACACGGTTCCTCGCTCCGCGAGACTGGCGGATTGGATTGCGATCCTGCCACTCAAGGTTTTATCGGCCGTTGGTGAATTTATTGTTGCCGGGGATTTGATGTTGCCGAGGAATTGAGGTCTGGCTCATCCAACAATGCTTGCGCTTGGTGAGATGATGCGACATGAGAGGCGCCGCGGCCGCCCTCGGCCAGCGCTGACCTTCTTTGGAGAAATCTGGTCATGGCCTTTCTTGCCGACGCCCTTTCCCGCGTGAAGCCTTCCGCGACCATCGCGGTGACGCAGAAAGCGCGCGAGCTGAAAAACGCCGGCCGCGACGTGATTGGCCTTGGTGCTGGCGAGCCCGATTTCGACACGCCCGACAACATCAAGAACGCGGCGATCGAGGCGATCCGCCGCGGCGAGACAAAGTATCCGCCGGTTTCCGGCATCGTGCCGCTGCGCGAGGCGATCGCCAACAAGTTCAAGCGCGAGAACAATCTCGACTACCGGCCGGAGCAGACCATCGTCGGCACCGGCGGCAAGCAGATCCTGTTCAACGCCTTCATGGCAACGCTGAACCCCGGCGATGAGGTGATCATTCCGCGGCCCTACTGGGTCAGCTATCCCGAAATGGTGGCGATCTGTGGCGGCACCTCGACCTTTGCCGATACCTCCATCGACAACGGCTTGAAGTTGACGGCGGCAGCGCTCGAAAAGGCGATCACGCCGCGCACCAAATGGCTGTTGATGAACTCGCCGTCGAACCCGTCGGGCGCCGCCTACACCGAAGCGGAACTCAGGGCGTTGGCCGACGTGCTTTTGCGGCATCCCCATGTCTGGGTGCTGACCGACGACATGTACGAGCACCTGATCTATGGCGACTTCGTCTTCAAGACCATCGCCGAGGTCGAGCCAAAGCTGTATGAGCGCACGCTGACCATGAACGGCGTGTCGAAGGCCTATGCCATGACCGGCTGGCGCATCGGCTATGCGGCCGGGCCGGTGCCGCTGATCAAGGCGATGGACATGATACAGGGCCAGCAGACCTCCGGCGCCTGTACCATCGCCCAGTGGGCATCGGTCGAAGCGCTGAACGGTCCGCAGGATTTCATCCTGAAAAACAAGGTGATCTTCCAGGGCCGGCGCGATCTCGTCGTGTCGATGCTCAATCAGGCACGCGGCATTTCTTGCCCTTCGCCAGAAGGCGCCTTCTACGTCTATCCTTCCTGCGCCCAGTTGATAGGCAAGAAGACGAAAGCCGGCAACGTCATCGACAGCGACGAGACCTTCTGCACCGAACTGCTCGAAACCGAAGGTGTGGCTGTCGTGTTCGGTTCGGCCTTCGGCCTTGGCCCGAACTTCCGCATCTCCTACGCTACGTCGGAAGCATTGCTCGAAGAGGCCTGCACACGCATCCAGCGCTTCACCGCCTCGCTGAATTGATCAGCCGCGTCGTCGGCATGAAAAACCCGGCCGCGAGGCCGGGTTTTTCGTATCGGCTCAAGAAGTCTCAGCCGCCATATTGTTCGTCGGTCACTTGCTCCAGCCAGTCGGCATGCGAGCCGTCGAGCGCTTCCTGCATGGCGATATGCGTCATCGCCGATTTCGGCCCGGCGCCGTGCCAGTGCTTTTCATTAGGCGCAAACGAGATGACGTCGCCGGCCTTGATCTCCTGTATCGGCCCACCCCACGTCTGAGCGCGGCCGGCGCCGGACGTGACATAGAGCGTCTGGCCAAGCGGATGGGTGTGCCAGTTGGTGCGCGCGCCCGGCTCGAAACTGACCATGGTGGCCCTGAGCCGCGCTGGCGCTTCCTTCTCGATGATCGGCGTCTGGAATACCCGGCCGGTGAAGTATTTTTCCGGCGCGATGATGGTCGGGACGCTGCCGCAGGTAATGATTTTCATCTTCGGCAATCCTCAATCTGGTGGCGAACCGATCGGCATGAAAACCGCCAGCCTCAAATCCACCGCAATAGCCGCGGCCAGAACCGGCCGGTTCGTTCGCGATAGACCTCATAGGCACTGGCTAGCGTCGTGCGCGAAAATTTCTTCTCTTCGTCCAGTGCGGCGATCACGTAGATCGCGATTATCCCGGCAACAGGTACCACCGCCCAGATCGACCAGGTTGCCAGGCCCCATCCGATCCAGAAGATGATGTATGAGGCGTAGAACGGATGGCGGATGTAGCCGTAGGGGCCGTCGGTTACCAGACTGTGGGGATTGTCGGAATCGAATGCGAAGCGCAGCCGCGCCTTGCGCGACGTGGCAATCGCCCACCAGAACAGCGCCGAGCTTGCCAATTCAATGGCGAGCCCGCAGATCTTCGCCGATACCGGCTGCCCTCCAATCCACAGTATCGCGAGAAAGAACAGCGCCGTGCCGATCACGACCGCCGAAATCACCATCGCGCCCGAAGGCATGGTCGGCGATTGGAAATGAGCTCGCATCGACCAGACATACTGGCCAAGCGTTGCGATGCTGCTGATCGAGACGAGAAGATCGAGCCCACGTTCCATTAGCAAGACTCCGAATTCGCTGTCATGGATTCGTTTCATCATATTCGGTCGTCACAGAGAAATCCTTTTTTAACCACACATCCAAAGAACATCACACATCTAAAGAACATATAGACCCTGGGATGCGATGCTGGCCGTCAGGCAATCTGAAGGTCCAACCCGAATGAGTGTTTTTGACCGTACGATCCGCACGCCGCAAGCGGACTTGCGCCTCAGCCAGTCGTCGGGGTCCGGCATCCCCATCGTGATGATCCATGGCTCGGGCAGTTCGCGCGCTGTATTCGCCCGGCAATTCGAAAGCCCTCTCGCCGATGCCCATCGGTTGATCGCCTTCGATCTTCCCGGCCATGGTCAATCCTCGGACGCCCACGATCCGACGACGGCCTATACGGTCGCCGGCCTTGCTCAATGTGCGGCCCATGTACTCGACCTTTTGGAGATCGGCCACGCCATCATCTTCGGCTGGTCGCTTGGCGGGCACGTTGCAATCGAGCTCGCAAGCTTCCACCGGGCGGTCAACGGGTTGATGCTGACCGGCGCCCCACCCGTATCGAAGGGCCCATTCGGCATGTTGCGCGGCTTCCATGCCCATTGGGATATGCTGCTCGCTTCCAAACGGGTGTATTCGGAGCGCGATGCCGAGCGTTTTGAAACACTCTGCTTCGGCGATACCGCCGATCCATCTTTCCGCCGCGCCATATTGCGCACAGACGGCAGGCTGCGCGCTGCGGTAACGCGCAGCCTGATCAGTGGCAAAGGCGCTGACCAGAAGCAGGTGGTCGAACAAGCCACATTTCCGGTCGCGATCGTCAACGGCGAAAACGATCCGTTTGTCCGGCTCAGCTATTTTGAAACGCTGGCCTACGGTTCCCTGTGGGAACATTGCCATGTCGTCCCCGATACCGGGCACGCTCCCTTCTGGGAGCGTCCGGACCTGTTCAACCCGCTGCTGTCGCGCTTTGCCGAAACGGTAGCAATACAGAGTGCGAAAGCAACCACGCTGGCGCGGCGCCAAACCCGGGCCAGCTGAGCCGTTTCAAGAGGATTCTGGCCTTCAATGGCTGGGCCGCCGTCGCCGCGTTCTTGAATGCTGCCGCCCACCAGGTCGGCCATCTTCAAATCCCTTGCCCTCCCGGCTAACCCGTGGGACGATGTCTGCGGGCAGGTGGCGATTGAAAAGAACCCCGCCCGCGACGGTCGACAGGCCGGCCGCCGCCCCCAGGGAAACGCCTGAGTGGAGGTCAGTCATGGGTACTCGCGCCGGAGGACGACGCACGGGACCGAAATGCATTGCCATAGTCGGTCCCTTCGCAAGCGGTAAGACGACACTTCTCGAAGCAATATTGGCCCGTACGGGCGCCATTCCCCGCCAGAATCCCGTTTCGTCGGGAAATACCGTTTCCGATCATTCTCCCGAGGCCCGTGCCCACGCCATGAGCGTCGAGGCGACCTTCGCCACCACCGAATTCATGGGCGAGCAGCTCACCTTCGTCGACTGCCCCGGCTCCATCGAGTTCTCCTTTGAGGCTGAGCCGGTGCTCGCCGCCTGCGATGCCGCGGTGGTTGTCGCCGAAGCCGACGAAAAGAAGATTCCTGCCCTGCAGCTGATCATGCGCAAGCTCGATGACCTCGGCGTGCCGCGTATTTTGTTCCTCAACAAGGTCGACAAGGCGATATCAGGCGTGCGCGACACGCTGAAGATGCTGCAGCCGACAAGCTCGGTGCCGTTGCTGCTGCGCCAGATTCCGCTGCGCAAGGACGGTGTCGTCATCGGCTCGATCGATCTGGCGCTGGAGCGCGCCTACATCTATCGCGAATATGCCGAAAGCGAGGTCGCCCAGATTCCGGACGACGAGAAGGCACGCGAGTTGGAAGCGCGCTTCTCGATGCTGGAGACGCTGGCCGACCATGACGATCAGTTGATGGAGCAATTGCTCGAGGAGATCGAACCGCCGAAGGACGCCATCTTCGACGATCTCGCCGCCGACCTGCGCGCCGGCACAGTGACGCCGGTGCTGATCGGCACCGCCGAAAAGGGCAATGGCGTGCTGCGCCTGCTGAAGACGATCCGCCACGACGCACCGGATGCCGAAGCGACCCGCAAGCGGCTTGGCGCTCCTGACGGCAATGCGACCGTGGTTCAAGTGATGAAGACCATCCATACGGCTCATGGCGGCAAGCTGTCGGTTTCGCGCATCCTGTCCGGCCAGCTTGCCGACGCCTCCGAGCTCTTCCTCTCGAACGGCGAAACAGCAAAAGTCTCCGGCATCTACAGGATGCTCGGCAAGGACCAGTCCAAGCTCACCGCCGCCGGGGCCGGCGACACCGTCGCGCTCGGCAAGCTCGACAACGTCAAGACCGGCCAGACGCTGAGTTCAGCCAAGGGCGGCATCAAGCCGCTGGTTACGCTGGCGCCGCCGCAGCCGGTCTTCGCCTTCGCGCTGCGGCCGAAGGAACGCAAGGACGAGGTCAAGATGTCGGCGGCCATCCATCGCCTTGCCGAGGAAGACCCCTCGCTCAACTTGCACCACAACCAGGATGCCGCCGAAACCGTGCTGTCTGGCCATGGCGAAATGCATCTGCGCGTCGTGCGCGAGCGGTTGGAAGGCAAGAACCAGATCCCGGTCGAGGGCCATGCTCCGGCCGTGCCCTACCGCGAGACGATCCGCAAATCCGTGCAGCAGCGCGGCCGCCACAAGAAGCAGTCGGGGGGCCATGGCCAGTTCGGCGACGTAGTGATCGAGATCAAGCCGCTGCCGCGCGGCTCCGGCTTCCAGTTCACCGACACCATCACCGGCGGCGTCGTGCCGAAGACCTATATCCAGTCGGTCGAAACCGGCGTGCGCGACTATCTGAAGTCGGGACCGCTCGGCTTTCCGGTGGTCGATGTCGCCGTCAATCTGTCCGACGGCTCCTACCATAGCGTAGATTCGTCGGACATGGCCTTCCAGATGGCGGCGAAATTGGCGATGAAGGAGGGCATGGCCGCGTGCTCGCCGGTGCTGCTCGAGCCGATCATGAAGGTCGAAATCGTCACGCCGTCCGATGCGACCTCGAAGATCATCGCCCTCATCCCGCAGCGGCGCGGCCAGATTCTCCGTTATGACGCGCGGCCCGGCTGGCCGGGCTGGGATGTCGTCGAGGCGACAATGCCGCAGGCGGAGATCGGCGACCTGATCATCGAGCTGCGTTCGGCGACCGCAGGCGTGGCCACTTATCGCTGCGCCTTCGACCACATGGCCGAGCTGACCGGGCGTCTCGCCGACGAGGCAATGAACGCCAATCACAAGGCTGCCTGAATCCGGGCTTTGAGGGCCGACACAAGGAAACGGCGTCCGGATGATCCGGACGCCGTCCTATTGCGGACCGTCTTCGCGGGAGGTGAGACGGCAGGTCCGCCGCATGGTCTCCGCCAGCCCTGTTGGGTTCGACGAAACAAAGGTCCGGACGCGGTAGCCGCCTGAGCCCGGGCCGTCCGAGTGATGCCCCCATCTCCCGGACGACCACACCGCGTCCTATGCTCTACTTAATCGATAGAGTGCGTCTGCGACATGTTACCTGAGGTTACATGTCACTGTTACGCGGCAATGTTGTCGATTTTCCTGGCGGGGTCCGGGCAACAAAAAAGCCGGATCAATGAAGATCCGGCTGAGTTTGATTGGAAGTGCCGATTAGGGCTAACCTCCAGAGGGGAACACTCGAGGGCGCTAATGGGAGGAGAACGCGCCCAGGAGATGAACTACATATGTGCTCATCATGCCCAAGAAACAAGCATCTATTTTGCAACACACGCATGCAAAAAGACGCAGGCTGTGGTCTAACCCATTGTCGAGTTTGATAAGACCAGAAAAAATCGTCCAAATAGAGTGCGCGGCCGGGCCAAAGCCGTTGCGAAACGGCGAATCAAGGCCGATTCCGCTCCGAAAATGCGGAAAAACGCCGAGTGACGTGGAATCGGGCAGGACGCGTTTATTTTTATGGCAGGAGACCTCAATGCGCACATTTTCGGCGATCGCCGGCAGCGCGCTGTTCTTCATCGCCGCGCCCGGCGTCGTCGCAGGACTGCTGCCTTGGCTGTTGACGGGTCGCTACCGTCTGCCGCTGTCGACAGTGCCCGGCTTCGTCGCGGCCGGCTCGGTCCTTGTCGTTGCCGCAGCAGCCTTGCTGCTTCATTCCTTCGCCCGGTTTGCCCTCGAGGGTCTGGGCACGCCAGCCCCGGTGGCGCCGACCGAAAGACTGGTGGTCGGCGGTATCTACCGACACGTGCGCAACCCGATGTATGTGGCGGTACTGTCGATCATCTTCGGCCAGGCGCTGCTGTTTTCGAGCTGGCTCCTTGTCACCTACGTCGCCGTCGCCGCCACGGCGATGGTTTCGTTCGTCAAGCTCTACGAGGAGCCGACGCTTGCCCGCCGCTATGGCGCCGAATACGAAGCCTATCGCCGCGCCGTTCCCGGCTGGCTGCCTCGCCTGAGCCCGTGGCGGGGCTAGGGTCCGCCTTGGTGCAGGCAGCTTCAGAACGACCAACTGCGCGCCTTGGCGATGATGAAATCGCGAAAGACATGCAGCTTGGCCTGGTTCTTCATCGCGTCCGGATAGGCGAAGTACGTGTCGAAGGATGGCACCTCGGTCTCCGGCAGCAATTGCACAAGGCCTGAGTCCTTGCTGATCACATAGTCGGGCAGCATGGCGATGCCGGCGCCGCCTTGCACTGCGCGCTTGATCGACAATATGTCGTTGATCTGCAGCGTCGGTACCCTTTGTCCACCTTCGAAATCGCCGACCGTTTCCAGCCAGTTCAATTCCGACAGATGCGCCGGCACCGGCACGCCGAACGTGACGATGCGATGGTTCTTCAGCTCGGCGATCGAAGCCGGCTTGCCGTATTTGTTGACGTAGGACGGAGCCGCGTAGAGATGGAAATGCACGGTGAACAAACGGCGCTGGATAAGATCCGGCTGCTGCGGCTGGCGCAGCCGGATCGCGCAGTCCGCTTGGCGCATGGTCAGGTCGAGCTCCTCATTCGCCAGGATGAGCTGCAGGCTGACCTCGGGGTAGAGCTCGATGAACTCCTGCACGCGCTCGGTCAGCCAGCCGGCTCCAAGACCGACCGTGGTGGTCACCCTGAGTACGCCGGAAGGCCGGTCCTTGGTCTCCGTCAGCCGTGACTTGATCGTCTCCAGCTTCATCAGCACGTCGTGCGCCGTGCGGAACAGCATCTCGCCCTGCTCGGTCAGCACCAGCCCCCGGGCGTGGCGGTTGAACAATGGCACGCCGACGTCATGTTCGAGCGCGCTGACCTGCCGCGAGATCGCCGATTGCGACAGATGCAGCGTTTCGGCGGCATGGGTGAACGACCCAGCTTCCGCCGCAGCGTGGAACACGCGTAGCTTGTCCCAGTCCAACGCCATGATGCCCCTCGTTCTGTTTTTGGCGTCTGAATGAAAAATCAGGCTTTTGAACGGCTTTCCTCAGCCGCTTCCTTACTCCGCCGCTTCGCGGTGAACCTCGATGCCGGCCAGGTATTTTTCCGCTTCGAGTGCGGCCATGCAGCCGAGCCCGGCCGCCGTCACCGCTTGGCGGTAGATATCGTCGGTCACGTCGCCGGCGGCGAACACGCCCGGCACGTCGGTGCGGGTCGAATCCGGCGCCGTCCACAGATAGCCATTCGGCTTCTGCTTCAGCTTGCCGACGAACAGCTCGACCGCCGGCGCATGGCCGATCGCCACAAACACGCCTTCGACCTTCAAATGGCTTTCCTGCCCGGTCACCGCGTTGCGCAGCTTCAGCCCTTCGACCGAGGGCGGCAACGGCGTCTTGCCGGGCCGGCCGGTGATCTCGTCGACGACGGTATCCCAGATGACGCGGACATTATCCCTCTTGAACAGCCGCTCTTGCAGGATGCGCTCGGCGCGGAAGTCGCTGCGCCGGTGAATGACAGTCACGCTCTTGGCCAGGTTGGAGAGATAGAGCGCCTCCTCCACCGCGGAATTGCCGCCGCCGATCACCGCGACATCCTTGCCGCGGTAGAAGAAGCCATCACAGGTGGCGCAGGCCGACACACCGAAGCCCATGAAGGTCTGCTCGGTCGGAATGCCCAGCCACTTCGCCTGCGCGCCGGTGGCGATGATCAAGGTGTCGGCAGTGTAGGTGGTGCCGGAATCACCCTTGGCGCGGAACGGGCGCACGTTGAGGTCGACCTCGGTGATGATGTCGCTGATGATGTCGGTGCCGACGTGCTCGGCCTGCTTGAGCATTTCGCCCATCAGCCACGGGCCCTGGATCGGATCACCAAAGCCCGGGTAATTTTCGACATCGGTGGTGATCATCAGCTGACCGCCCTGCTGCAGGCCGGCGACCAGCATCGGCTTCAGCATGGCGCGGGCGGCATAGATCGCCGCGGTGTAGCCGGCAGGGCCGGAGCCTATGATCAGAACGGGCGCGTGCTTGACGGTCATAGAGGCGCTTTCACAACAACCGGACGCAGATCAGCGTCCGGCATAGAGGTCGATTTTCGGTGCTAATCTAGGTGTTGCAGGCGACGCCAGCAAGACGACTTGCAGTTCGTCCCCGGAAAGCTTCGGTGCAGGAGTCAAACCCACGAATATTCGAAGCCTTTCCGAAAATTCCGGCCGAAGGGATGGAATGGACAGCGAAGTCGTTTAATTACAAGGTCACGAAAGATTCTTGCGCTTGCGAAAGCCGCCAATGCCACTCAAGGCCGATCTCGATGCCATCGACTGGAAGATCCTGCACGAGCTTCAAGACGACGGCCGCATGACCAATGTCGAACTGTCGAGCCGTGTCGGCATTTCGGCGCCGCCATGCCTGCGCCGCGTCAGGAGGCTGGAGGAGACAGGTATCATCCGCGGCTACCGCGCCTTGCTCAATGCGCCGGCGCTTGGCATGGACGTCGTCGCCTTCTGCCTTATCGGCCTGCATCACCAGGCCGACGCCGAACTCAAGACCTTCGCCGAGCGCACGCGTGGCTGGCCGATCGTGCGCGATGCCTGGATGGTGTCGGGCGAATCCGATTTTCTGCTGCATTGCGTTGCCAGCGATCTCGGCGCCTTCCAGACCTTCGTCATCGAAGAGCTAGCCTCGGCGCCGAATGTCGACACGGTGCGCACCGCGCTGACCATCCGCAAGGTCAAGGATGAAGGCCTGGTGGCGTTCCCTTAACTCGTAGTAAGCGCTTCAATTGCGGCCAGCAGTCCATCCAGGTCGTTACGATCGCTCAGCGGCAGAACCTTGAACTCCGGCTGATCGCAGGCCTCGCCATCGACAAGCCAACCGCGCGACAGACCGGCGCGCTGCCCCGCTTCCATGTCCGCCGGCTTGTCGCCGACAATCAGCGAGCGCTTGAGATCGAGCCCGAGACGCTTCGCCGCCTCGATCAGCATGCCTGGATTTGGCTTGCGCATCGGATGGTCGGCGATCGCGAGCGGCCCGATGCCCGCTTCGTGGTAGGCGCAGGCGACGACCATATCGATGAAGCCGTTTCTCTCGCGAAGCAGGTCAAGCACGCGGCCGTTGACCACAGCGAAATCGCCCCAGTCGAAATAGCCGCGCGCGATGCCCGACTGGTTGGTGACGATGACAACCGGGATATTGTTCCGGTTGGCGGCCTCGATTACCGGCGCGATGTCGTCCCGTAGCATGATACCAGCCGGATCATTGGGATAACCGGTATCGACATTGATGGTGCCGTCACGGTCGAGGAACAGCGCCGGTGAGCCGGCTGGAAAAACCCTGGTGCCGATGCGCTCCACCCACAGGCCCGGCTCTTCCAGCGGATACGGGTTCACGACCCTGTCAGCCATTGCAGAGACGCGCTTCGACCACCTCGCACAGATGGTGATAGAGGCACAGATGTCCCTGCTGGATGATCGGCGTCGAGGTCGAAGGCACATTGAGCAGGACGTCCGATAGCGGCCTGAGCTTGCCGCCGGTGTCGCCGGTCAAGCCGATCACCGTCATGTCCATCGCGCGCGCCTGTTCGGCGGCGGCGAGGATGCTCGGCGAATTGCCGCTGGTCGAAATGGCGAGCAGCACCGCGCCGGCCGAGCCATGCGCCTCGACCTGGCGCGAAAACACCGTGTCGAAGCCGTAATCATTGCCCCAGGCAGTCAGCACCGCCGCATTGGCCGGCAGGGCAATGACATTGTATGCCTTGCGCTCCTTCAGGAAGCGCCCGACCAGTTCCCCGGCGATGTGGATCGCGTCGCTGGCCGACCCGCCATTGCCGCAGATCAGAAGCGCCTTGCCTTGCGAAAGCGCCGCGACGACGGCTGTGACAGCCCGCTCCATCTCGCCGGAGAGATCGCGCTCGACCATCGCGGTGATCGCGGCCGCTGAGCGGACCAGATAGTCGTTCAGTTCGGACATGGAACCCTCAGTTGGTCGCGCGCAGTTTGCCGATCGTACCGGTTGTGCTCTTGCCGGCGACGAGATCGACCAGCACCACGCGCCCGCCTGCCTTCTGCACTACGTCGGCGCCAACCACCTCGTCGACCGTATAGTCTGCGCCCTTGACCAGTATGTCTGGCGACAGCGCCTCGATCAGGGCAAGCGGTGTATCCTCGTCGAACACGACGACCGCGTCGACCGAGGCAAGGGCTGCCAGCACGCAGGCCCGGTCATGCTCGTCATTGACCGGGCGCCCGGGCCCTTTCAGCCGGCGCACCGAGGCATCGCTGTTGAGGCCCAGCACCAGCCGGTCGCACTGGCTGCGCGCCGCGTGCAAAAGGCTGACATGGCCGGCGTGAAGGATGTCGAAGCATCCGTTGGTGAAGCCGACGCTCAAGCCTTCGTCTTTCCACGCCGCCACCAGCCGCGCAGCGGCAGCGGCATCGAGGATCGCATCCCTGTGGGCAATCGGTCCATGCGAGCGAAACAGCGCCCCGGTGAGTTCTTCGACCGTCAGCCGCGCGGTGCCGCGCTTTCCCACCACCACGCCGCCCGCAGCATTGGCGATGGTGGCGGCCATGACGCGGTCGGCGCCCGCTGCCAGAGCCAGCGCAAACGTCGCGATCACCGTGTCGCCGGCGCCCGAGACGTCGAACACTTCCCTCGCCTGCGTGGCGACATGCCAGGCGTCGTCCGGACCGACGACGCTCATGCCTTTTTCGCTGCGCGTCGCGACGACGAAATCGAAGCCGTGCACCGAGATCAACTCGCGTGCCGCCGCCACGATCTCCTCGTCGGCAAACACTGCACGGCCGACCGCCTGGCCGAGCTCCTTGCGGTTTGGGGTGATCGCCGTCGCCCCGGCATAGCGTGCATAGTCGCTCCCTTTCGGATCGACCAGCACCGGCTTTCCCGCATCGCGGCAGACCGAGATCAGCTCGCCGGCGACGCCGTCGAGCAGCATGCCCTTGCCGTAATCGGACAGGATGACGATGTCGGCCTCCGCAAGCGCTGCACGAAAATGCCGGATCAGCGTCGCCCGCTCCGTGTCGCCCAGCGGCTTGATTTCCTCCTCGTCGAAGCGCAGCACCTGCTGGTTGAGGGCGCTGAAGCGGCTTTTCGACGAAGTCATGCGCTCACGGTCCTTTGCAATACCGCTGGCATCGACACCAAGCTCAGTGAGCATCCGCATGAGATTTTCGCCCGCCTGGTCGGCACCGATCACCGAGACCGGTACCGCGGCAGCGCCGAGCGAGACGATGTTGAAGACGACATTGCCGGCGCCGCCCATCGCCAGCATCTCGCCGCGCCCATGCAGCACGGGGATTGGCGCTTCCGGCGAGATCCGCTCGATCACCCCGTTGACGAAACGGTCGAGGATGAAGTCGCCGACCACCAGCACGGTGACGCTGCCGAACCGCGAGATGACGCGGTGCAAGGGTTCGGGAGAAGGCAGGTGATGCTTGATCATGTCATTGGCAACGCGCGGGAAAAGCCGATCTCAGTGCTCTTGGTAACGCTCGATTGGCAAGGCCGATCGCTCATGGCGAAGCCGATATACCGCAATTCGGCCCAGCGCAACGGCCGCCGTCGAGCGGTCACGGCCAACGCCGGTTGACCGATCAGCTTTTCTGCAAGGCGACATGAACGCCCAATCCGACGAGCACAGCGCCGCCCGCACGCCGCATCAGGCGCTGTGCGCGGCTTGAGCGCCGCAGCCTGGCGATCACCGCACCTGCCAACACCACGCACACCACATCCGCCGAGGAGAACATCAGATTGACGATGGTTCCAAGAACGACGAACTGGAGCCAGACGGGAAACGCCGCCGACGCATCGATGAACTGCGGCAGGAACGCCATGAAGAAGATCGCCGTCTTGGGATTGAGCACCTCGACGGTGATGCTCTCGAAAAAGGCGCGGTGCGCGGATTTCGGCTCAATGCCGGGCATGACCGCTTCTTCGCCTTGCGCCTTGGCGCGCAACAGCGAGACGCCCAGCCAGATCAGATAGAGCGCACCGACCAGCTTGACCGCCATGTAGAGCGCCGGCACGGCGTGGAAAAGCACGGACAACCCGGCAGCGGCGGCGATGACATGCACGTAGCCGCCAAGATGTATGCCCAATGCCGCTGTCAGGCCGGACCAGCGGCCGCGCGCCATGGTTTGCGCGGCGGCATAAAGCATGGCCGGGCCGGGGATATAGGCGAAGATCGCCGTGGTGGCGAAAAAGGCGATAAGCAGTTCCGTCGACGGCATTGGCTTGCTCCTGTCGCGATCCCTGCCGATCGCAGCGTGCCGACTGAAGCGGGAGCTTTGCGGCGCCACTGTGACGCCCGCATCTTCAGCTTCTGCCTGCTTTATCGACAGCCCCGCCAGCCTCCCCTATAAGAGCCGGAATCGGCAAACGAAACCAGAGGCTTTCATGATCATCGTCACGGGCGGCGCCGGCATGATCGGCTCCAACATCGTCGCCGCGCTCAACGCTGAAGGGGTCAGCGACATCCTTGTCGTCGATGACCTTACCGACGGTCACAAGATCGCCAACCTCGCCGATCTCCAGATCGCCGATTACCTCGACAGGGCCGAATTCCTCCCGCGCATCGAGGCGGGAGACCTGGGCCGCATCGAGGCCGTGTTCCACCAGGGCGCCTGCTCGACCACCACCGAGTGGAACGGCAAGTTCATGATGGAGGTGAATTACACCTATTCGAAACGGCTGCTGCACGCTTGCCTGGCGCTGCGCGTGCCGTTCCTCTATGCCTCCTCGGCCTCTGTCTATGGCGGTGGTGACGAGTTTCGCGAGGAGCCGCAATGCGAGCGGCCGCTTAACGTCTATGCCTATTCCAAGAAACTGTTCGATGACTACGTTCGCCGCACCGTCTTCGACACCGACCATTCGCCGGTAGCCGGACTGCGCTACTTCAACGTCTATGGGCCGCGCGAGGCGCACAAGGGCGCCATGGCCTCGGTTGCCTTCCATTTGTTCAACCAGGTCCAGCGCGGCGAGAACCCGAAGCTGTTCGGCGCCTATGACGGTTTCGGTCCTGGCGAGCAGAGCCGCGACTTCATCCATGTCGGCGACGTCGCCGACGTCAATCTGTGGCTGTGGAGGCGCGGCCTAAGCGGCATCTTCAATTGCGGCACCGGAAAGGCCCAGCCGTTCCGCGCCATTGCTGAAACGGTGATCGGCACGCTCGGCAAGGGCGAGATCGAATTCGTCGATTTCCCCGACCACCTCAAGGGCAGCTACCAGAGTTTTACGCAAGCTGATATGTCGCGGTTGCGCGCAGCCGGCTACAATGGCCAATTTCGCGCTGTGGAAACCGGCGTCAGAGACTATGTCGAATGGCTGAAAGCCCAACGATCCTCGTGATCGGCCCACGCTGGGTGGGCGACATGGTGATGGCGCAGTGCCTGTTCTCGGCGCTGAGGGAGCTTCATCCGAACGCCGCAATCGACGTGCTGGCCCCGGCCTGGGCTGCACCGCTGGTCAAGCGCATGCCCGAGATACGCCAGCAGATCGACTTGCCGCTGAAGCCCGGAGCGCTCGAGTTCCGCATCCGCCGGCGCTTCGGCCGCCTGCTGCGCGGCCGCTACGACATGGCCTATGTCATGCCGGGAAGCTGGAAGTCGGCGTTGATCCCGTTCTTTGCCGGAATTCCGCGCCGCGTCGGCAATCTCAGGGAAATGCGCTATGGCCTGCTGACCGACATCGTGCCGCTGCCCGAGGCGGTAAAGCGGCGCACGGCGCAGGCTTATTTTGGCCTCGCCAACGGCGGCACGTTCCGCGCACCAAAACTCGTCGTCGACACAAGAAACCAGGCGGCGTTGCTCGACCGCTTCGGGCTGAAGGCGGGAAAATTCGTCGCGTTGATGCCTGGCGCCGAGTTCGGCCTGGCGAAACGCTGGCCGAGCGAAGGCTATGCCGGCCTGGCTCGCGAGATGATGGCGAAAGGGCTCAAGATCGCGCTATTCGGATCGAAGAACGATGCTGAGGTGACGGCGGAAATCGCCACGCTTGCGCCTGGCGTTGTCGATCTGGCCGGCCAGACGCGGCTGGAAGACGCCATCGACCTGATCGCGGCAGCCCGGCTGGCGGTGTCGAACGACAGCGGGCTGATGCATGTCGCCGCGGCGGTCGACACACCGATCGTTGCCGTCTACGGCTCGACATCGCCTGAAAATACTCCGCCGCTCGCCGAGCACCGCGAACTGGTGTGGCTTGGCCTCTCCTGTTCGCCTTGCCACAAGAAGATCTGCCCGCTCGGCCATCTCAACTGCCTGAAGACGTTGGATGTCGCACAGGTCGCGGCGGCCGCGGACCGGCTGCTGGAAATCCCGGCCGCCGCATGAAGGTACTCATCGTCAAGACATCCTCGATGGGCGATGTTATCCACACGTTTCCGGCCGTCGAGGATGCGCGCCGCAACCGCCCGGATGTCTCGTTCGACTGGTGTGTGGAAGAGGCTTTTGCCGGCATCGTTGCCTTGCATCCGGCGATCGGAGAGATCCATACCGTAGCCATAAGACGCTGGCGCAAACAGCTGCTTGACGGCGACACATGGCGTGAGGCGGCAGGCCTGCGCCGCGCCTTTCGCAATTGCCGCTACGACCTCGTCATCGATGCACAGGGGTTGCTGAAATCGGTTCTGGTGGCCAAGCAGGCCGCAGCGCCGATCGCCGGCTTCGACGGCTCGAGCGCGCGCGAACCTTCGGCGAGTTTGTTCTACGATCGCCGCTACGCCGTGCCGCGCGACCTGCACGCCATCGAACGCACGCGACGGCTGTTCGGCTTGGCGCTCGGCTACGAGCCTGATTTTTCGACGCTGCAGTCCGGTATTGTACCGCCGCCTGGCAGTATGGCAGGGATCAGCGGAAAGACCGCCTTCCTGCTGCACGGCACCAGCCGCGAGGACAAGAAATGGCCGGTCGGCGACTGGATCGAAACCGCTCGCCTTTTGATGAAGAGAGGAATGACGCCGGTTACAACCTGGTCGAACGACAGGGAAAAGGCGGTTGCCGAAGCGATCGTGCAGGCCGTTCCGCAGACCGTGCTGGTGCCGAAATCGCCACTTGCCGAGATCGCCGCGATCATCGGCCGCGCGGTACTGGTCGTCGGCGCCGACACCGGCCTCACCCATCTCGCCAGCGCCTTCGGCCTGCCGACAGTGGCGATCTTTCTGGCGACCGAACCCGGTCTGACCGGGCCGCGCGGACCGTTCTCATCGACGCTGCTGGCCGTGCCCGGCGGCCGCGTCACGCCGGCTGAAGTGATGGCGGAGGCCGAAAGGCTGCTGGCGCTCAAATCGCAAGCCCCGGCGTAGGCCCTTTTAAGAATTCGCTCCGGCGAGTCGGATGGCGTGGTTTTCGAGAACTGGAGCGGAGCGTACTTAAAGTACGCGAGCACCGTAAGCGCAGAAAACAGCGCTAGCCGGCCGCCGGAGTAGAATTACCAAAAAGGTTCTAGATAAACTGCACCTGGACGATCTCGTACCCCCGCGCTCCGCCGGGTGCATTGACCTCGATCGCGTCGCCGACTTCCTTGCCGATCAGCGCGCGCGCGATCGGCGAAGAGATCGAGATACGGCCGGACTTCACATCGGCCTCCTGGTCGCCGACGATCTGGTAGGTCTTCTTCTCTTCCGTGTCCTCATCGACCAGCACCACAGTGGCGCCGAACTTGACCTTGTCGCCGCTGAGCTTGGTGACGTCGATCACTTCGGCCCGCGCGATCAGGTCCTCGAGCTCGTTGACACGGCCCTCATTGAGGCTCTGCGCCTCTTTCGCCGCGTGGTATTCGGCATTTTCCGAGAGGTCGCCATGCGAGCGCGCTTCCGAGATCGCCTCGATGATGCGCGGCCGCTCTTCCTGCTGGCGCCAGCGCAGTTCTTCCTTCAATGACGCGAACCCCTCGCCTGTCATCGGGACCATGTTCATCATGCCTGACCTTTCCTGCCGCCATCCCCGCGTTTCGGGGATGGCCTTGTCGATGGGTGCAAAAAGAAAACGGTCCGGCAGCCTGGGCCAACGGAACCGTTTCACCGCAATTTCCCCGAATATAGCAATCTTCGCGCGTTTTTCACGCCTAAAAAGTCGGTTTTTAAAAATTCATCCGCTGATGCACAGTTGCCGTTGGGGCAAGTGGGTAAGCTGCAGCAAAAAAACCGGCTGCGATCGCTCGCAGCCGGCCGTTTGGAGCCTTTGGCAGCGAATCAGCTCCTCATGAAATGATCGATCTGCTCCGCCAGCATGCCGTATTCGCGGGAACCCTTGCCGGTGCGCTTTTCGATTTCGCTAAGCTGTTGCCGGGCGCCGGCGAGGTCGCCGATCTGCAGATGTGCCTCGCCGAGATACTCGCGCACCAGCGTATAGTTCGGATCGATGCGCAGCGCTTCCTCATAGTAGCCAAGGCCGACCGTGACGCGGCCTGAATGGCGATGCGAATAGCCGAGATAGTTGAGGATGCGCGGATCCTGCTTGTTGGCGGCAAGGCTGAGCACGGCGATCGCCTCGTCATAGCGCCCGGCCATCGCCAGTGCGTGACCCGCATCATAGATGCTGTCGTCGTCGAGCATGCCTTCCTTGGGAAGGACGCATTTCTTCAGCTTCTTGTCGTAGACATAGCCCTTCTTGCACTGTGTGGTGGTCTCATTACCGCCGCCGCCACCGGCTGCAAACACCGGTGCCGCAAACAGCGGCAGGGCGGCAACAGCCATGACCTGGATCAGCAATCGTCTGCGCATCGAACCCTCCTTGGAGTGTGACAATGCAACACTAACGCCGCGCGAAAGCCGTTTCATCCCGAAGAAGGCAGCGGCGTCAAAACCATTTCCGGCCATTGGGCAGTGACCGCCGGTAATTTGCCAGGCGGCGACACGCCGAACGTGTGACGTGACGAGCGCTGCAAATTCGCTATCATCGGGCAAAACGGAGTACGCGGAGAACACCAGTGCAGCGCCGTGAAAGGGAATGGGAGCTTTCGATCGGTCCCGACACCGTGCGCCTGTTCATCCTCAAGGCGAAGGCGCTCAGCGCCGCCGTCAACGAAGACTATGCCGATGGCGCCGAGCACGAGATAGAGCTCGACGGCGAGGCGCACGACAATCACCACCATGACGGCCTCGCCGAGGAAAGCTCGGAAGATCTCACCGAGGAAGAACTGCGCGAACTGATCAACGACCTCAATGTCGATGAAGCCGCCGAGCTGGTTGCGCTCGCCTGGATTGGTCGGGGTGATTATGACGCATCGGAATGGGCCGATGCGCTGGCAGCCGCGCGCGAGCGCGCCAACAAGCACACGGCGAAATATCTGCTCGGCATGCCGCTCCTTGCCGACTGGCTCGAGGAAGGGCTGGAAGCGATCGGCGCATGACACAGCGGTTACCGATCGTGATCGGACGACCGCGCTTTCCAAGGCAACTTCTGCATACCCACACCGTTAGAGGGCAATGGCGGCGCTGACCTTCTCCAAAATGCGTAGATTGGGATTGGTTGCCGCTGCGATCTCACTGACGGTGGTCTCCACCTGGGCCAAGTCCCCCAGTCTGCCGCAAACGGCTCCGGTTCCCGAATTCAACCGAAAAACGACATCTTCGCCCCCCTCGCTTGCGGATGTCCCGGTTCCGGAACCGCGCCCCGCCGACGCCCCGGGGACTGACCGGCCCAAGGCAGAGCGACCGGAGTCACCGGCGACGGCCCCAATGCCCCCTGAAAAGCCGGCGCAGACCGAGCCGCCGGCAACAGCGCCAAAACCGCCGGAGAAGCCGGAGGAGCCGCAGGCGAAGAAAATACTCCCGGATCCCCGCTCGGCTTCCATTCCTGCGAAGGAAATGCCCGAAGAAGAACTTGCTTGCCGCAGGCGGCTGAAGTCGATGGGCGTCGATTTCGAGGAACGCAAGGCCGAGCACGATGCGCAGATCGGCTGCTCCATCCCCTACCCGATCGCGCTGAAGACGCTCGGCAAATCCGTCGACATCGGCCCTGGAGCCGAGCTGAACTGCCAGATGGCCGAGGCGGCCGCGCGCTTCACCGCCAATGTCATCCAGCCCGCGGCCAAGGCCGACTTCGGCGCGGAGCTGAAGTCGGTCACCCAGGCATCGACCTTCGTCTGCCGGCCGCGCAACGGCGGAGGAAAGCTCTCGGAGCACGCCTTCGGCAACGCACTCGACATTGCCGGCTTCACACTGTCGGACGGACGAAAGATCGATGTCGGGCCGGCGCCGCCGGAAAAGGACGCGAAATTCCTGAACGCGCTGCGCGAGGCAGCCTGCGGACCGTTCAAAACCGTGCTCGGACCGGGCAGCGATTCCGACCATTCGCTGCATTTCCACCTCGACCTCGAACCGCGCCGCAACGGCGGCACGTTCTGTCAGTGATCATTCATGCCGCAATTCGGCCTCAGGCGTGAATGCCGGCGCTGATTTTTCCTTTACTCTTCAGGATTAGATTCCGTCCTATCTAGGGACAGGGAACCTGCCGATGGCCGGGATATTTCGCGCTGCGCTGGTCGCCGCGCGGCGATCGAGACGCGCGCGTACGACCGCAGGCGGGCTTGCGAGCTTGCTTGCCGTCGCAACGATCTCTGCCTGCACCACCGGCGACGTGTTTTCGCTGCAACCCGCCGTCGATGTCGGCAGCCAGACCGCCGCGGTTCCAAGATATTCCGGCATGCAGACCCTCGTTCCCTCCAACCCTTACATGACCGCCGCCTATCCGCGCATGGACGAGCCGATGGCGCCGACGGAACAGATGCCGGCCAGCGAGGTCGACTGCCGCCAGGAGTTGAAACGCCTCGGCGTCGTCTACACCGATCTTGCGCCGATCCATGAAGGCCAGTGCGGCATCGACTATCCGGTCAAGGTCTCGGCCATCGGCAGCGTCGAGATGAAGCCGGCGGCGACAGTGACCTGCGACATGGCCGCCACCTTCGCCGGCTGGACCAGGAACGAACTCGTCCCGTCCGCCCGCTGGCGTTATTTCTCGGGGGTCAGGACCATCCACCAGGGCTCGAGTTATTCCTGCCGCAACATCGCCGGCGAAGGCGTGCTGTCGGAGCACGGCAAGGGCAATGCGCTCGACGTTATGAGCATCGAGCTCAACAATGGCGACGACATCGACGTTCGCAAGCCCGGCCTGTTCGCCTTCCGCACGCGCGGCTTCCTCAACAATGTGCGCGCCGACGGCTGCCAGTATTTCACCACCGTGCTCGGCCCCGGCTACAATTACGACCACCGCAACCATTTCCATTTCGACATCAAGAACCGCAAGAACGGCTACCGCGCCTGCCGCTGATCGCAGGCGGATGCCCTCTGCCCAAGGCCCGCGTCGCCGATTAAGGTAATGCCCGACGCGGGGGCACCTCATGGGCCGACGCAGCCTTCGACGACGCGCAGCGACCTGGCTGCTGGCATTCTGCGCCGGCTATCTGGCACTGGCCTATTTTGCCGCGCCCGAATTCTGGACGTTTCGCGATCGCGGCTTTCGCACGCAGCGCTTCGAGATGGTGACGCACACGCCGCAAGGAATCCCGGGCGACCCTATCAATGTCGGCCTTGTCGGCACCGAAAAGGAACTTGTCCACGCCTTCGCCGTCGCCGGATGGGATACTGCCGACACCGTCACGCTGAAGACCGCGATCGAGATTGGCGAAAGCGTGCTGTTCGGCCGCCCCTATCCCGACGCGCCGGTCAGCCGGCTTCTGTTCGAAGGCCGCGCGCAGGACCTGGCCTTCGAAAAACCGGTTGGCGAAAGCGCCGACCGGCGTCATCACGCTCGCTTCTGGCAGACCGATGCCGCCGGCGACGACGGCCGGCCGCTGTGGCTTGGATCCGCAAGTTTCGATCGCGGCGTCGGCCTCAGTCACGACACCGGCGCCATCACCCACCACATCGGCCCAGACATCGACGCCGAGCGCGACTTTCTGATCCACGATCTTTCCGCTGCCGGCATGTTGATCTCGACCGACGAAATCGCCGGCGTCGGCGCAACCCGGAGTGGGCGCAACGGCGGCGGCGATCCCTATTTCACCGACGGCAAGGCCGTGGTCGGCGTGCTGCGGCAGTTGCCGTAGCGCCCGCCGGCATCAGGCGACGGCGATCACGATCTTGCCGAACGGCCCCGTCTCCAAATGTTCGAATGCCCGCGGCACCTCGTCGAAGTCATAGACCGTGTCGATCACTGGCTTGATCGCGAGTGTCTCGATCGCCTGGTTCATTCGCTCGAAGGCGCGGCGGTGACCAATCGATATGCCTTGCACGACAATCCGGTTGCGCATGAATGGCAAGATCGGAAAATTGAGCTCCATGCTGCCCAAAAGGCCGATGATCGACAGGCGGCCGTCGCCGGCCAGTGCATTAAGCGAGCGCCGCGCATTGTCGCCGCCGACCATTTCCAGCACGTGCTTGACGCCGGTGCCATCCGTCAGGTCGCGCGCGGCCTCGTCCCATGCCGGGTGGGTGCGATAGTTGATCACCTGCCAGGCGCCGAGCTCCTTTGCCCGCTTGAGCTTCTCGTCACTGCTCGAGGTGACGATGGCGCGCAGGCCGAAGGCGGCCGCGAACTGCAGTGCAAACAGCGACACGCCGCCGGTGCCCTGGATGAGGACGGTCTCGCCCGGGATCGGCTTTGCCGCTTCAACCAGCGCAAACCACGCCGTCAGCGCCGCGATCGGCAGCGTCGACGCCTCGGCATCGTCGAGAGACGGTGGAGCTGTCACGGCGGCGTCTTCATGAAAGATCACATAGTCGGACAACGTGCCGGGCAACGAGGAACCCAGCGTATGCTTGTGCAACACCGGCGGCGCATCGCCGTCGGGCCAATCGGCAATCACTTGGCCGAGCACACGCTGCCCGACCTTGAAGTGCTTGACCGCGCTTCCGACGGCCGCCACCTCGCCCACCGCGTCGGATGTCGGCACGAAGGGAAAGACAAGGTCCGGGATCAGCATGCCGTCCACGATTAGCCTGTCCTTGTAGTTCAACGACACGGCTTTGATGCGCACCAGAAGGTCATGCGGGCCGGGCTCGGGAACCTTGCCTTGCGCCGGTCTCAGCTTTGACAGGCCGAAACCGTTCATCTGCCAGGATTTGTTGATTTTGGTGCTCATTTTCGGTCCGCGCTCCGTGATTGGTGACCACGCGAGACATCTACGCCGTTTAACTATGGAAAAAAGTGCTTCTATGCGGCATATTTGGAAACTGATTGATGATCAAAACTCTACAATAGGAGAACGGCTTTGGAACCGGCCAGCCTGCAAGGCATCCTCGCATTCGTTCAGGCGGTCGACGCTGGCAGCTTCACCGGCGCCGGCGAGCGGCTGCATGTGACGAAATCGGCGGTCGGCAAATCGATCGCGCAACTGGAACAGCGATTGGGCGTCCGCCTGCTCAATCGCACGACCCGCAGCCTGAGCCCGACCAGCGAGGGCTTCAGCTACTACGAAGCCTGCGTCAGGGCACTGACCGAGATCGAGGCCGCCCAGTCGCTGATTGCCTCGCGCCGGCAGGTGCCCTCCGGCCGGCTTCGCGTCGACGTGCCCCTAGCCTTCGGCCGCCGCTGCGTCGCCCCGGTGCTGTTCGATATTTCCAGGCAATTCCCGGATCTCACAATGGAAATCTCCTTCAACGACCGGCGCGTCGACCTGATCGAGGAAGGCATCGATCTGGCGGTTCGCATGGGCGATCTCGATGACAGCCTGTCGCTCGCCGCACGCCGGATCTATGCGCAACGCTCGGCCATCTGCGCCGCTCCCGCTTATCTGGAAACTCATGGCAGGCCGCAGTCGATCGAGGACCTCGCCAGTCACAGCGTCATCGGCTACGGCCGCAATGGCATCGTCCATCCCTGGACCGTGCGGCACACCGATGGTCATCTCGGCAAATTCCAGCCGCGGGCACGGCTGATCCTCGGTCACGGCGAACCGATGCTGGATGCCGCTCTCGCCGGTTGCGGCATCACCTATCTGCCGACCTGGCTGGTGGCCGACAGCCTCAAGCGCGGCGAACTCGAAATGGTGCTGTCGGATTGTCTCGTCGAGAACACTATCGTGCATGCCGTCTGGCCGGTGACCCGCAACCTGACGCCGAAGGTCCGCGTCGTCGTCGACGCCCTGGTCGCACATTTCTCGGCGCCGCCGTGGGATGCAGGCTGAATTCCGCGATCCCGAAAAATGGCGGCCATCTATTTTCGAAGACCGCACGGCAATGCTATTGACCCAACATGCTTTACGTTGAAATCGCCATTGTGGTCGTCCTCATCTGTTTGAACGGCCTTTTGGCCATGTCGGAACTTGCCATCGTCTCGTCGCGGCCGGCTCGTCTCAAGGCAATGATCGACCGCAACGTCAAGGGTGCTGGTCGCGCTCTGGCACTCGGCTCCAATCCCGGAAAATTCCTGTCGTCGGTGCAGATCGGCATTACCCTGGTCGGCGTTCTGTCCGGCGCCTTCTCCGGCGCCACGCTTGGCGAACGGCTGGCTACCTTCCTGGCATCGACCGGTATCCGCGAAAGCGTCGCCGACCCGCTCGGTGTCGGTATCGTCGTTGCCGCCATCACCTATGGCTCGCTCATCATCGGTGAGCTGGTGCCCAAGCAGATTGCGCTGCGCGATCCGGAACGGGTCGCCGCCAAGGTCGCTCCGGCAATGACCATCCTCGCTACCGTCGCAGCGCCCCTGGTCTTCCTGCTCGACGTTTCCGGCCGCGCCATCCTGTGGCTGCTTGGCCAGCGCGGCGAAAGCGAGGACAAGGTCACCGACGAGGAGATCAAGATGCTGGTCGCTGAAGCCGAGCATCACGGCACCATCGAATCGGACGAGCGGCGCATGATCGCCGGCGTCATGCGGCTCGGCGACCGCGCCGTGCGCGCTGTGATGACGCCGCGCACCGAGGTCGACTGGATCAACCTGCAGTCCGACGACGCGACGATCCGCAAGCTCTTGATGGACACCCAGCATTCGCGCTTGCCGGCCGGCGACGGCGGCGTTGACGCCATGATCGGCGTCGTCCAGACCCGCGACGTGCTGGCTGCGATCCTCGGCGGACGCGTACTCGAGCCGCGCAAGCACGTACGCGCGGCCCCGATCGTCCATGACCAGGCCGACGCGCTGGATGTGCTTTCGACGCTGAAGGAATCCGATGTCCCGATGGCGCTGGTGCATGACGAATACGGCCACTTCGAAGGCATCGTCACCCCCGCCGACATCCTTGAAGCCATCACCGGTGTCTTCCGCTCCGACCTTGACGCTGGCGAAGAGGAAAACGCCGTCAAGCGCGAGGACGGCTCATGGCTGCTCGCCGGCTACATGCAGGCCGACGAGATGGCGGAGGTTCTCGACATCGACCTGCCCGAGAATCGCGACTACGAGACCGTCGCCGGCTATGTCTTGTCGCACATGCACCATCTGCCGGCGACCGGTGAATGCGTCGACGCGCAGGGCTGGCGCTTCGAGGTGGTCGACCTCGACGGCCGCCGCATCGACAAGCTCATCGCTACGCGCCTGCCAAGCGGCCACCGCGAAATCGTGCGCTAGCAAATTGGAGCAAAAAGATCAGGGTATCAGCACGACCTTGCCGGTCGAGCGGCGCTCGTCCAGCAAGCGGTGCGCCTCGCCGGCCTGGTCGAGCGAGAAGCGGCCGCCAATCGCAACCCGCAGCCGGCCGCTCGCCGTCAGCTGGAAGAGCTCGGACAGGCTGGCTCTCAGCACATCCGCAGACAGCAGCGGCAGCAGGGCGAACCCTCTCAGCGACTGGTTCTGCAGGATCATCGCTTCCCGTTCCGAAGCGCCGATCGCATATCTGCCGAGCGCGGCAAACACCAGCTCTCCGCAAGGCGCGAGAGCCTTCAGCGATGCCGTCGTCATCGGGCCGCCGACAATGTCGTAGATGATGTCGACGCCGGCGCCGCCCATCGCTTCCTGGACACGCGCGGGCCAATCTGTCTTGCTGTAGTCGACAGCGGCATCAGCTCCGAGCGACAAGGCAAGATCGAGCTTGGCCTTGCTGCCGGCGGCGGCGATCACGAGGCTGGCGCCCTGGCGCTTGGCGAGTTGGACAAGCAAGGAGCCGACGCCGCCCGCGGCAGCGCTGACCAGCACCGACTTGCCGGCAGGCGGACTTTGCCGCAGCAAGTGCAAGGCCGTCAGCCCCTGCACCATCAATGCGGTCGCAGCTTCGAACGGAAGTGCGTCCGGCAAAGGCACGGCCAGGCTCGCGTCGATCGCCACATAGTCGGCGTATCCACCGAAGGGGCGCTTTGAGGCAAACAACGGCGCCGTGACACGTTTGCCGGCGAGCGACGCATCCACACCTTGCCCAACTGCCTCGACGGTCCCGGCAGCCTCGACGCCGAGGATCATCGGCAAGTCCGGTGTGGTCGCATAGCGATCCCCGCGCATCAGCACCTCGAAGTAATTCACGCCGGCCGCATGAACGCGGATCAGGATCTCGCCGGCAAGCGGCGCTGGCTTCGGTACATCGATGATTTCGAGGACGTCGGGGCCGCCGAAACGGGGGAGTTGAATGGCTCTCATGGCAAACCTCGCTATGGCATCGGGTGCTGTTTGCCACTATCTGCCTGACCGCGACTACACACTCATTTGTCCCCTGCAGACCAGGAGGTGACCATGGTGGGCCAACCAAGAGACTGCCGATGCTGCCGGCGGAGCGCGCCCTGAAAGTGATTTCGGGCCGCTGGAAGGCGGTCATTCTCTACCACCTGTTCGACGGACCTCGGCGGCTGTCGGCGCTGAAGACGCTGATGCCCGACACTACGCAGAAAGTGCTGATCCAGCAGCTCCGTGAAATGGAGGAGCACGGCCTCGTCCACCGCGAAATCTTCGCCGAGATTCCCTCTCGCGTCGAATATTCCGCTACCCAGCTCGGCCTTAGCCTCGAGCCCATACTCTTGGCGCTTTGCGAGTGGGGCCAGCACCATGCAGACGAGCTCAATGAAATGGACCGCCTTGCCGACTGCATCATCAGGCCTCGGCAAGCGCGGCACGCGCACGTCGCCTGAAATAAGCGGCTTGAATCAAGGGCTTGAATCAAAAAAGGGGGCGGCGCAAGCGCCGCCCCGGATCCTTGGGAGGATTGTTTCGAGCCGGCGCTCAGGCCGCTTTGACTTCCTCGGCGACGGCGTCGGCCTGACGCGCTGCCTTCAGCACTCTGGCCCACCACGCAATGTCGTTGACGAGAGCTGCGGCCGCCTGGTTCAGATGCTCGAGTTCATCGAGCTTCTTTTCACCCTGCCTGACGGCGAGAAAGTCGCCCCAGGCAATGTGGACCGCCGACTTCACCGGCGCCATCTGCAACTCGACGGCATGCAGTCTAAGCTGCTCGACGGCACGCGAGCCGCCGACGCTGCCATAGCCGACGAAGCCGGCCGGCTTCTTGTTCCATTCATTGGCAGCGTAATCGATCGCGTTCTTCAGCACGGCCGTCGGACCGTGGTTGTATTCGGCGGCGGTGAAGATGAAGCCGTCGAACTCGGCGACCTTCTTCTGCCAGCGCTGCGCCACTTCGTTCTGCGACGGCGCCCAGGCAGACGATGCGACCTCGTCGAAGAACGGCAGCGGGAAATCGCGCAGGTCGACGATTTCGACTTCGATGTCCGCATGCGACTTGGCGATCTTGGCGATCCACTGGGTTGGCACATCGGCGAAGCGGGCAGCGCGGGTCGAACCGACGACGATGGCGATCTTGGGTTTGGACATAGGGGGCTCTCCTTCAGGAAATTTCTGGTATCGTTTAGATACCTGCGCTATATGAGTGACCGTTCTCTCGATGCGCAAGGAGGCACTTTTTTGTTACCAAGGCACCCGCACCGCACCGAAGACTGCCGCGCCATCTCGGAAATCCTGCAGCGCGTCGGCGACAAATGGACCGTTCTGGTGGTCGGCAAGCTCGGCGACGGACCGCTGCGGTTCAACGAGTTGCGCAGCGCCGTCGGGGGCATTTCGCAAAAGATGCTGACCACCACCTTGCGCGGGCTGGAGCGGGATGGCTTCGTCACCCGCACCGTGTTCCCGACCATCCCGCCGCGTGTCGACTACGAGTTGACCGACCTCGGCCGCGAGCTGCTGGTGCCGGTCGGCGCTCTCGGCGAATGGGCACGCAGGAACACCGAACGCGTCAAGGCGGCGCGCGAGAAATTCGACAGCGCGCACGCCTGAGGCCCTTGCTTTGCAAGGGCTTCGCACGTCGCGCTCCCTCGGCGGAGACACCCGCTGCGACTGCATATTTCTCTGCGGAAGTTACCGATCCGGTTCGATTTCGGATCGATCGTTTGCCGTCGATTGGGCAGGTGGTGCTCATTTTCCGATAACAATTGCTCGGGTCGACCGCCGCTGTTGTACTTAGTCGCCTAATATATCCGGGTCGCCTGACAGATCAGTCACTTCGCTGCCTCTCCGTCGATGTTTTCCGATGTGAGAGTCTGCCCGCGCCGTCTCGTCTGACTTCGGCAAAGGCGGTCATACCCATCAGGCCGAACCAGGCCACAGGATCGCCAGCCGGGAGTGCCGTTCAGCAATCGTTGACGCATTGTCTCTCTGCACTGCGGATCGCGGCGCGGGCTATGCGGGAATCGGACCGTCAGCTTTCCGCCGGAACCGCCTTCGGCTTGCCTTCGCTGTCCAGCGCTACCATGACGAAATCGGCATGGGTAACCTTCTCCATCAGGTCGGAAAGGTAGCGCTGCGCCCAGGCCTCGACCTTGAGCGTCATTGAGGTGCGGCCGACGCGCTCGACATGCGTATAGACGCACAGCGTGTCGCCGATCTTCATCGGTTTGGCGAACGACATCTCCTTTACCGCCGCCGTCACCACGCGGCCCTTGGCACGCTCGGCGGCACGGATGCCGCATGCAAGGTCCATCTGCGCCATCACCCACCCGCCAAAAATGTCACCCGCGGCATTGGCGTCCGAAGGCATGGCCAGCGTCCGCAGCGTCAGATCGCCGATCGGCCGGCCTTCCGCATAGTGCACCATACGGGAAATCCCCTTGAGAGCGCCTGTCCCGATCCCCGTATAGTCGTGGCACGGACGCGTCAACGCGCCACCGGCCGATGATGGCACGGTTGAAATTCGGCCAAGGGGATACAAAGCGGCAGGTCACGGCGCTACATTACGCACAGCGAGTTGAGGAGGCACCTGACATGAACCTCAGCTTTCGTCTGCTGACGCCCGATCTATGGCCCGCGCTTGAAGACCTGTTCGCTGAGAGCGCTGTCTGCAGTCGCTGCAGGTGCATGTACGGGCGGATCGGCAGTTCTTATCGGAAGAGACCTCGCGAGGAAAACAAGGCAGCGTTCTGGCAGACCGTCGAGCATGGCCCACCTCCAGGCGTGCTTGCTTTTGATGGCAGTACTGCTGTCGGGTGGTGCCGGGTGACACCGCGAGATGCCGTGCCTTGGCTCGATCGACTGTGGCAGCTCAAGCGAGTGGATGATACGCCAGTCTGGTCCTTGTCTTGCCTCTACGTGCGAAAAAGGTGTCGCAGGCAGGGCGTCACGTCCTACCTGATCGCAGAGGCGCGGGAGACCGCAAGGCGCGCAAATGCTCCCGCGCTCGAAGCCTATCCTTTTGATGCCGAGGTATCGCCGAGCGCTTCCGGTAGTGGATACGCCTCCACCTTCGCTCGCGCCGGGTTCGCAGTCGTAGCTCGCAGGACGCCAGCCAGCCCGATCATGCGTTATGATTTCAAGAACATTGCAGATGATTGATAGCCGGACGCTTTTCCAAGTGGTAACGGCCGCTTCGGACCGGAAGTCGAAACCCAAACGAAGTTCGCGGTCGCTTTTTTCACAAGCGATGCCGGAAGCTCCGGTGATGGCGGTGGCTTGCGGCGTCTAGGCTGGAGCGCAAATTCGGAGCCACCGGCATCCATCATGCAGACTTATGATTTCATCGTCGTCGGTTCCGGCTCGGCCGGCTCGGTCCTGGCCGAAAGACTGTCGGCTTCGGGCCGCTTCTCGGTCCTGGTGCTGGAAGCCGGCGGCACCGACCGCCGTTTCTACGTGCAGATGCCGCTTGGCTACGGCAAGACCTTCTTCGACCCTGCGGTCAACTGGAACTACAAGACCGAGCCTGATCCCGGTCTGGCCAGCAATGTCGACCACTGGCCGCGCGGCAAGTTACTCGGCGGTTCGAGCTCGATCAACGCCATGGTCTGGATCCGGGGCGCGCGCGAGGATTTCGACGCTTGGCGTGACGCCGGCAATCCCGGCTGGGGCTTCGACGATCTCCTGCCCGCCTTCAAGGCGATCGAGGACAATCAGGCCGGCGCCGATCGATGGCGTGGTGTTGGCGGTCCGCTGCACATCACCGACTGCTCGATCGCCGTTCACCCGCTGACCAAGCGTTATCTTGCAGCCGCCAACCAAGCCGGCCTGCCGCTCAACCCGGATTTCAACGGTGCCGTTCAGGAAGGCATCGGCGTCTACCAGATCACCACCAGGAACGGCCGCCGCATGTCGGCCGCCCGCGCCTTCCTGCGCCCGGCGATGAAGCGCAAGAACGTCCGCGTCGAGACGAATGCGCTGGCGACCAGGATCCTGTTCGAGGGCAAGCGCGCCGTCGGCATCGAGTATCTGCAGAACGGCGAGACCAGGACCGCGCGCGCCGGCCGGGAGGTGATCCTTTCGGGAGGTTCGGTCAATTCGCCCCAGTTGCTCCAGCTTTCGGGGATCGGCCCGTCGGCCCTGCTCGGCGCTCTCGGCATTCCCGTTATTCACGCCAACGAGAATGTCGGCGCGAACCTGCAGGATCATGTCGGCATCAACTACACCTTCAAGGGCAAGCTGCCGACGCTGAACCAGATCCTGCGTCCCTGGTGGGGCAAGCTGCTGGTCGGCATGCAATACATCCTGATGCGTTCCGGCCCGCTGTCGCTGTCGATGAACAATTCCGGCGGTTTCTTCCGCACCGATCCGACCGCGTCGCGGCCCAATATGCAGCTCTACTTCCAGGCGTTCTCGACCGTCATTCCGAAGAGCGGCGAGCGCCCGATCCTGACGCCCGACCCGTGGCCGGGCTTTTCAATCGGCCTGTCCAACTGCCGCCCGTCGAGCCGTGGTGAGATCATGATCCGCTCCAGCAATCCGCGCGATTATCCGAAGATCGTCGCCAACGCTTACTCGACTGAATCCGATGTCGCCGAGATGCTGGCAGCAGTAAAATTCGTCAGGAAAATCGCCTCGATGCCGGCAATGGCCGAGATCATCGAGGAAGAGGTTCTGCCTGGTCCGTCGATCACGTCCGACGCCGATCTGATTCAGGATTTCAGGAAGCGCTCGGGCACCGTCTATCATCCGGTGTCGACCTGCCGCATGGGGCCGGCTGCTGCGCGCGCCGTCGTCGACCCGCGTCTGCGGGTGCACGGCATCGAGTCCTTGCGCGTCATCGACGCGTCGATCTTTCCCGACAACATCACCGGCAACACCAACGCCGCCGCGATCATGACCGGATGGAAGGGCGCCGAACTGGTTCTGGAGGATCAGCAATGAAGATCACCGACGTAAGAACCTGGGTTGTCGGCAATCCGCCGCCCGGCATCGGCGGCAAGTATTTCATCTTCGTCAAGCTCACCACAGATCGCGGCGTGGTCGGCTACGGCGAAGCCTACAACGCCACCTTCTCCGCCCACGTCACCGCCAGGATGGTCGAAGACATGGCCGAGCGCTATCTCGTCGGCCGTGACCCCCATGACATCGAGAGCTTCTTCCGCCGCGCCTACTCGTCCGGCTTCACCCAGCGCCCCGACGTTTCCGGAATGGGCTGTTTCTCGGCGCTCGAAATGGCCTGCTGGGACATCATCGGCAAAGAGGCCAATAAGCCGGTCTACAAGCTGCTCGGCGGCCAGGTGCATGAGACACTACGTTCCTACACCTACCTCTATCCACACACCGGCAGCGTCCACTCCGAGGACGCGCGCGGCAAGAACGTCTACAACGATCCCGACTTGGCTGCCGCTTGCGCGCTCGAATATGTCGAGCAGGGCTTCAACGCGGTCAAGCTCGACCCGGCCGGCCCCTACACCGCCTTCGATGGACACCAGCCGCGTCTCGTCGACATCGACCTCTCCGCCCGCATGATCAAGGCGATCCGCGAGGCGGTCGGCACCCGGGCCGATATCCTGTTCGGCACGCATGGCCAGTTCACCGCATCGGGTGCGCTGCGCATGGCGCGCGCCATCGAACCCTATGACCCGCTCTGGTTCGAGGAGCCGGTGCCGCCCGACATGCCCGAGGTGATGGCGCAGGTGGCGCGCGGCACGTCGATCCCCATCGCCACCGGCGAACGGCTGACGACGAAATTCGAATTCGCCCGTGTCATCGAAAACCGAGCGGCGACCATTTTGCAGCCGGACCTTGGCCGTTCCGGCGGCATTCTCGAGACCAAGAAGATCGCCGCTATGGCCGAGGCCTATCACATCCAGGTCGCGCCGCACTGCTATTGCGGGCCGATCGTCGGCGCCGCCAACATCCAGCTAGCGGTGACGCTGCCGAATTTCCTCATCCTGGAATCCCTGAAGCAGTGGGACGGTTTTCACGAAAAGCTGCTGAAGAAAAAGATCGAATGGCAGGACGGCAACGTTATTCCGTCGAAGGAACCCGGCCTCGGCGTCGAGCTCGACGAAGCCGTCTGCGATGCGCACCCCTGGACCGGCAAGGACCTGCACCTGCAGATGATGCAGACGCCGCTAATGCCGTGAGCGGTTGGGACGGTCACGCGGCCACCTTGTATATGAAGGCAGATTATCAGGCGATTTCAGCATATTGGACGGATCGCCGGAACCACCTGAATCAAAGTCTCGACACCTTGATTCAATACCTCAGCGTCAGCGCGCCGGGCAGGATCTCGAAGGTCGCCGGTATGCGCCCCGGTGACTCGCCGTCTATGTCGACCAGCGCGCCGTTCTTCTCAACATCGCCGAGCGGTTCGACAACCACTTTCTTGCCGCGCAAAATGGTGATCGCCGGATGATTGCGGTGCCGCCCGCCGTAGAGCAGCCTGATATCCCAGATCAGTTTCAGCTTGCCTGCTGCCCTCAGGATGACGATGTCGAACTGCCCGTCGTTCAACTCGGCGTCGGGCGCGATCATCATACCGCCGCCGAAGAATTTTCCATTGGCCACCGCCACCAGCGCCATGCGCGCCTCGACCGGGGCGCCGTCGTCGACGGTGATCACAACGTCCTGGAACCGGTAGCGGATGAATTCCCATACGGTGCGCCAGTAGAACAGCGCCTTGGCCGAGACCTTGCCCTTGCGCTTGTCGGCGTTGACCGCACGGTCGGTGGCGCCTGAAAGCCCGAGGCTGGCGATGTTGATGAAGTGGCGGCTGGCCAGCGCGCCATGGTCGTCGACATAGGAGATACGGCCGGCATCGACTTGCCGGCTCTTGGCCGCAGCGATGCGCTTCAGCGTCGCGTCAAACTCGCGCGGCAGGCCGAGCCCGCGCGCGAAATCGATGCCGGCGCCGCAGGGCAGCAGGCCAAGCTCTGTTGTCCGGCCGGTTTCCTGGGACGCCTGCAGCAGCCCGTCGGCGACTTCGCTTGCCGTGCCGTCGCCACCCGCCGCGATTACCAGTTCGAAGCCGACGGCGGCAAGGTCGAGCGCCAGCCTTTCAGCATCGCCCTCGGCCTGCGTCTCGCGCAGTTCGAAATCGCCGAAATGCCTTTTCAGCGAGGCAGCGACCTCCGGCCAATGCCGCTTGAGCCTGCCGCCGCCGGCAACCGGATTGAGAACCACCCCGACCTTCAAGCACACCCTCCCCCGAGGAACCCAAAGCCAACGCCCCGTTATCCTTGGCCGGCATTGAAGCCCGCGCCGGCCGGCGGGGCAAGGGCGGAATATTTGACGACGCCGGTTCACCGCAGAACGAGTCATGTCGCTACCGGTTGCCTGGGTCAGCGCGCCTCGTCGAAAAATTCCCGAACGCAGTCCCCGATAATCCCGCTATCCACAGGCCCGCGGTTGTTTCGTAAAACGCTTACCCGGCGTACATTGAACCCATCTCAGGCGGCTACCGATCGCCACGCCGCAAGGCAAAGCGAGAAGGCGGATTTCCTGAGGCCCGTACGGCCCAGAGCGAAAGCAGGCTTGCCTGTTCGAGGGATGGAAGCCGAGACCTACGGGGCCGCGGAAAGCGTGCGAACGCCGACGGCGGACCGATGCTGCCATGAAGGACGGCAAAAACCTTCGATGGCACGCTGGGCGAAGCTCGCAAGGGTGGAGATCGGCGTGGTCCAGAACGGACGTTGCCTCCGGGTAGCGACTGGCAGGACCGTCAAAATCAAGGCCGGCATGGCGCGACGTCTTTACGGAAGTTGCTGCCCGACCGTGTCCTGATCTGACAGGGAGGCGCTGGGAGAAATCCCGGCGCCGACTGTCGTTTGGCTATCCCGGCGATCTTGCCGGCGCCGCTTCACCGCGCACCAAACGATCCTGAGACCTTTCTGCCACAATCGACGACGGTGAACCGCCCTGTCGCGCACTGCCATGCTCATTCCATAATCGCGGCCAAATCCCGCCTTGATCCACGACGATTGATGATACTGCTGCGCCGGGCTTCTTTTTCGGACCCGGAAAGACGCTGCAATTCGAAGGGACGAGACCGTGTTCAAGACCGCCCTTGTCGCCATGACCATCGTCGGTTGCGACTGCGACGCCAAGCTTTGCGAGTATATCGGCGAGACGCCCGCCAAATGGGCGACCGTCGCCGATTGCGAAGCGGCAATGAAAAGCCAGATGTTGCATGAGCGCAATTTCAACTACCCGCTGGTCTCGGGCATATGTCGCACCAAGGACTCGTCGTCGTCCCCCGAGCTTGCCGCGACAGCCTCGCGGCCGGAGTTGAAACCTGCTGACCGCGCCGTTGAAACCACCTATCCGCTGCCGCCCGAACTCAGCCATCGCCCAAGCATTCCTATCGGATCGCCGGCGACGGCGATGGAAACGGAAGCCGCAAGGCCTGTCGCCTATGAAGCGGCGGTCGACGGCGGGCGTGCCGTGCTCTATCGCACCAAGGCCGGTTACGCCGTGGTCAAGACCGATCTCAGCCGCGCCGCGTCTGCGACGGTCGACATGGCGAAGCGGTCGGCGAACTGGCTGGTAGGGATGGTGCCTGGCAGCCTGTGAGCCGATCGCCAACGGCGACATCTTCCGTTCGTAGCAGCCAACCACCCGCATGAAGTTGCGCTTCCCCTACCCCGCCTCTTCGTCCTTCGCGCCGACCTTGCGCGCCAATGCCGGCGTCGCCAGCATCGCGGATTGCTCACCAAAGATCGCTTTCAAACGGCCTTCGACCTTGCCGTGAATCCGGCTTTCCAGTCTTTCGACCGGGACCAGCCGCTCATGGTCGCGGGAGCGTAGGCGCATAAAGGCATGCAGCCGGTAGGCGGCAACAGCGCCGCGTGTGTCGGCGTCAGCGCTGATATCGACAGTCAGGATGCTGCCGATGCGGCCGGGCCATGGCTGGCGCGCGAAGGCCGTGCCGAAGAAGTCACCAAGCCCGTAGGCGACGAGCATCTTGCCGATCCGCTCGACCGGCTGCACGACATGGGCATGGTGCCCGGCGATCAGTCCGACGCCATGCTCGGCCAGACGCCGCGCCAACGCCCGCGTTTCGCCGCGTGGAAAATGCCGAAACTCCCAGTCCCAATGCGGCACGGCACAGGTGAGATCGGCACCATCAGTGGCGTCGCGCGGCCACCGTGCAGGATCGCCTTGCATCGACACGCAGCCTTCAAACAAGGCGGCATCGGCATTGCGCCACAACGTGAAGGCGGCGAAGCCCATCGTCAACGGCCCGACCGCAAGGAGCTCGACCGGACCATTTGCAGCGGTGCCAATGGTGCGGATGGCAAGTCGCTTTAGCGCCGCGACCGTCTCGTCGAATCCCGCGACGCCCTGGTCGAGCACGTGGTTGTTGGCCAGCGATAGCACGAGTTTTTCGCGCGGAATGCCGACAGCCGCCAGCGCTTCGGCGAGAAACCGCTCGGTCATCGCATGGTGCGTGCCAAGCCGCGTGCCGAGCGTAGCGCTTGGCCATTCCACAACCGGGCTTTCGCAATTGCCGACCACCAGATCGGCGGAGCCAAGCAGCGCCGTGATCACCGGGTCGCAGTCCGGCGCGTTGCGGTTGGCAACCGCGGAGATGTCGCCAATGAAGGCGAGCCGCACCGTCCGTGCCGGCGGCGGCTCGATCATCGTTGCGGCCAGCGGCGCGAAGCCGTCGGCGTCGCCGCTGAGCGATGGCCGGAGGAAACGTGGCAGCCACGACAATTTGTAGGAAACCGGATAGTTCGACACGCGACGCCCAATTGTTTGCCTTGTGTAGACCGTCAGCCGGGTTGGTTGAAGCGTATCCGTCGACAATAGGGCGGCTGTCGAGAACCCCAGCGCCAAAACCGACAAGCGGAACGCGACAAATGCGTGTATGGTCGCCGGCGGAATGGTGCATTGGGGGAAAAACATGAAGCGATTTTCGAGCCTGCTGGCATCCACCCTCGTTCTGCTCGTGCTCGTTGTTTCCGCTGGTGCCGCAGCCCCCCAACCCTCCGCCCTGTTCGAGGCGAAGAGCGTAACCGACCGCGACAGCGCCCTTGCCACGTTGGAAGCCGCCGCTCCCAGTGATCCCGCGTCGGCTTACGCCGCTGGCGCTGGCGAATTCTTCACCGCGCTGGAGACCCTTGCCAGCGGCCTGCACCGCCACGGTTTCGAGAGCCCGCAATCCTTCATGCTGCCACTGATGCGGCTGCCGGTGCCGGAAAATCCCAATCCCGCGCCGCTGACCTACGAGGAATTTCGCGCCATCCTAGTCACCTTCCGCGACCGGCTGCAGAAATCCGCAGCCACGCTTGGGTCTGTGCCCGCCGAAGCCGATATCGGCATGGTGATCGACCTGACCCGTCTCGGCATCGATCTCAACGGGGACGGCGCCATCGCGCCGGACGAGAGCGCCGCCGCTATCATGGCCGCCCTTTCACGCGGCGGCAGCCCTGACAGCGTTGCTTCTTCGCTCACCTTCCGCTTCGACCGCGCCGACGGCTACTGGCTGCAGGGCTATGCCGAGTTCCTGATGGCGCAGGCGGATTTCTGGCTGGCGCATGATTTCAAAAACACCTTCGACGGCTCGTTCCACATGCTGTTTCCTCGCGCCAAACTGCCGCTGCAGGACACGCTTGTGCCGCTGGACGGCGGCATGGGCAGAAGCATCTTCTCGTCCGAATGGCGCTTGGCCGATTTCATCTCGCTGGTGCACCTGATCAATTGGCCGGTGGTCGAGCCGGAACGCCGGCAGGCGGCGCGCCGGCATCTGTTGGAAATGATCCGGCTGTCGCGCGAGGACTGGACGGCGATCCGCGCCGAGACCGACAACGACCATGAATGGCTGCCCGGCCCGCAGCAGAAAGGCGCCAACCCGCTCACCGGCCTCGACGTCGGCGAAGAGCAGGTCCAGGCCTGGTTCGCCGCCCTGACTATGGCCGAGGACCTGCTCGAAGGCCGCATCTTGCTGCCGCATTTCCGCATCGCCGACAAGGGCATCAACATGAAGCGCTTCTTCGATGAGCCGAAACCGTTCGACCTAGTGCTTTCGATCACCGGCCCAGCCATCGCGCCTTATCTCGAAAGCGGAAAAATCCTCACCGGCGAGGAGTTCGACCAGATCCAGCGCCAGTTCGGGGGCGCCGGCTTCTTGACCTTTGCGGTGTGGTTCAATTGAGGGACAGCGACTCGGCACGACACTGCTCCTGACACCCTTGTGTCAGCAGCCTGGTTTCGTCCCAAGCCCCTCGCCACTCCGCTCTTTCCATTTTGGCTGATACCTCCCATATTCGGGACATGGCCAAACTTCCCGATAGAAAGACGCCGTCGCCGGCGAGTGACGACCGCGCCTCGCCGCCAAAGCGGCGCAGTCCTCTGACCGACTTTCTCGATGCATCGGAGCCGCTGCACAAGGGCGGCTTTGCCGAAGCGCCGCAGGCGGAATTCTCAGGCGAGCCGCTGACCGGCTCGATCGCCGATTGGGCTGAGCAGATCGAGCAGGAAGCTGAGAAGGAAGGGCGCCCGGCCGTTTCCGGTAAGGACGGCGGCAAATCACCAAAGACGGCGAAAAAGATTCCCGAACGCTCGGCCTCGCCGACGCGGACCGCGCGCGGCACCTCGATGGGCGGCGCGGCCTCGGCCAAGGAGCGCGCTGCCGTTGGCCTCAATCCCGTCGCCGGCCTCGACATCAGCCTGGAGGATGCCGAGTCGGTTTCGCCCGGCGGCGTCACCGCAACCGTCGCAGCACTGTCCGCGCTGATCGAATCCGGCAATCCGCTGCACAAGGACGGCGTGCTGTGGACGCCGCACCGCCCTGCCCGGCCGGAAAAATCCGAAGGCGGCATCGCCATCAAGATGGTGTCGGATTTCGAGCCCGCCGGCGACCAGCCGACCGCGATCAAGGATCTGGTCGAAGGCATTGACCAGAACGACCGCACCCAGGTGCTGCTTGGAGTCACCGGTTCGGGCAAGACCTTCACCATGGCCAAGGTGATCGAGGAGACGCAGCGTCCTGCCTTGATCCTCGCCCCCAACAAGACGCTCGCTGCGCAACTCTATTCAGAGTTCAAGAAATTCTTCCCGGAAAACGCCGTCGAGTATTTCGTCTCCTATTACGACTATTACCAGCCCGAGGCCTATGTGCCCCGGACTGACACCTACATCGAGAAGGAATCCTCGATCAACGAACAGATCGACCGCATGCGCCATTCGGCGACGCGTTCGCTGCTCGAACGCGACGACGTCATTATCGTTGCCTCGGTGTCCTGCATCTACGGTATCGGTTCGGTCGAGACCTATACGGCGATGACCTTTCAGATGCAGATCGGCGACCGGCTCGACCAGCGCGCTCTGCTTGCCGACCTCGTCGCCCAGCAATACAAGCGTCAGGATGTCAATTTCGTCCGTGGCTCGTTCCGCGTGCGCGGCGACACCATCGAAATCTTTCCGGCCCACCTTGAGGACCGTGCTTGGCGCATCTCGCTGTTCGGTGACGAGATCGAGGCGATCACCGAGTTCGATCCACTGACCGGGCAGAAAACCGGCGAGCTGAAAAGCGTCAAGATCTACGCCAATTCGCACTATGTGACGCCGCGCCCGACCTTGAATCAAGCCATCAAGTCGATCAAGGAAGAGCTCAAGCATCGGCTGCAAGAGCTTGAAAAGGCTGGCCGCCTGCTCGAAGCGCAGCGGCTGGAGCAGCGCACCCGCTTCGACCTGGAGATGCTGGAGGCCACCGGCTCCTGCGCTGGTATCGAGAATTATTCGCGCTATCTCACCGGCCGCCAGCCGGGCGATCCGCCGCCGACTCTGTTCGAGTATATTCCCGACACCGCACTGGTCTTCGTCGACGAAAGCCACGTCACCGTGCCGCAGATCGGCGGCATGTATCGCGGCGACTTCCGCCGCAAGGCGACGCTGGCGGAGTATGGTTTCCGCTTGCCGTCCTGCATGGACAACCGGCCGCTGCGTTTCGAGGAATGGGACGCCATGCGCCCGCTCTCCATCGCGGTTTCTGCGACGCCTGGCGCCTGGGAACTGGAGCAGTCCGGCGGCGTCTTTGCCGAGCAGGTCATCCGCCCCACCGGCCTGATCGACCCGCCGGTCGAGGTGCGCCCGGCCAAGACACAGGTCGACGATGTCGTCGGCGAAATCCGCGAAACCACCGGGGCCGGCTATCGCACGCTGGTCACGGTGCTGACCAAGCGCATGGCCGAAGACCTGACAGAATATCTGCACGAGCAAGGCATCCGCGTCCGCTACATGCACTCCGACATCGACACGCTGGAGCGCATCGAGATCCTCCGCGACCTGCGTCTCGGCGCTTTCGACGTGCTGGTCGGCATCAACCTGCTGCGCGAAGGCCTCGACATTCCCGAATGCGGTTTCGTCGCTATCCTCGACGCCGACAAGGAAGGTTTCCTGCGCTCGGAAACGTCGCTGATCCAGACCATCGGGCGCGCCGCCCGCAACGTCGACGGCAAGGTCATCCTCTATGCCGACCAGGTCACCGGCTCGATGGAGCGGGCGATGGCCGAGACCAACCGCCGCCGCGAGAAGCAGATGGAGTGGAACGCGGCCAACGGCATCACGCCGGAATCGGTCAAGTCTCGCATCTCCGACATCCTCGACTCGGTCTACGAGAAGGATCACGTACGCGCCGACATCTCGCAGTTCACCGACAGCGCCGGCGCCATGATGGGCAACAATCTGAAGGCACATCTCGAGGCGCTAGACAAGCAGATGCGCGACGCCGCCGCCAATCTCGACTTCGAGAAGGCGGCCCGTATCCGCGACGAGATCAAGCGGCTGCGCGACATGGAGCTCTCCATCTCCGACGATCCGTTGGCTAAATATGCCGACATGGAAAGCCCGGTCTCTGGTCGCGAAAAGGGCAAGCACAACAAGGGCCGCGCCATCCATCGGACGGTCGACGACAGGGGAATCTCCCCCTTTGAGGAGGAGATGGCCGGCAGGCCAGAGGGGGGCACGAAGGATCGCGGCAAATCCTCCCTGTTCCGCAAGCCGGCGCTTGATGAAATGGGTGCCGACGGCGCGGTGCCGGTCAAGAAGCCGCTGTTCGCAAAACCCTCGCTCGACGCCATGGGGCCGGGCACCGACATGCCGACGCCCGCCGGTGCCGTGTCCCGCTCCTTGTTCAAGAAGCAGTCGGCCGAGGAAGCGCACGGCTCAGACTTCGGTATCCCCGGCGACTCCACCAAACCTTTGTTCAAGAAGAATTCGCTCGACGAGATGACCGTGCGCCGGACGGAAAAGCCTGTCGAGGGCGACAAGCCGGTCAAGCGCGAGCGCGCCGGCATCGGCTCCTACGAAGATCCGGCTGACGCCCGCCGTGAAAAGCGCCGTCCCGGCAAAACCGGCCGCCCGGGGCGGTAGCCGGCCACGGCTTTGAATCCGGGTTAACGGATTGAAGGTTGGAGGATCTGTTCGAGGTATTTGTTGTTTCTTGCAGCGCGCTTTCGGCGCAGCTTGATGCTTCGCTTGTCGTCGATTGATCGCACGAGGTTCAGGGCGAAGTGGCGGACAACGGCCATGTTGGCGGGTCCGTGTCCGGTTCGGCTTCTACATTTGTCCTCGTTGAAGGTGACGTCGAGGACCCAGTGCAGCGAGTTCTCGATGGCCCAGTGGCTTCGGATGGCAACTGCGGCCTGCTTGGCGGTGAGGGCGCGCGAGGCGACATAGAAGCGGCGAT
>NZ_SADR02000177.1 GCF_004010325.2 Mesorhizobium sp. M00.F.Ca.ET.216.01.1.1 | reverse complement strand
GACGCAGCCGGATTCGTAATCGTGGTTGCCGAGCACCGCGACCACCGGAATCGAGCAGGCGCGGAAATCCTCTGCGAGAAGCTCGGCCTCCTTCGGCTTGCCGAGGTTGGTGAGGTCTCCGGTGAGCACCAGGACGTCTGCTTCGCGAGAAACCTCGCCGAACAGGTCACGGTAGGACGTCTGCGCATCTTCCTGAACATGCAGATCGCCCATCGCGGCGATCTTGACCTTGCCGTTGCCGCTCGCTTTGCGGCCTGTTCTGCTTTGTTCAGCCATCGCGGAATTCTCCAACGCCGCCGACGCCGGCGAAGCCCCATTCCTTGACGTCGACCTCGTAGTCGACCTGCGACAAAAGCCTGCCGCGGCAGATCTTCATCCGCGGCGAAGGCAATCGCCG
>NZ_SADR02000176.1 GCF_004010325.2 Mesorhizobium sp. M00.F.Ca.ET.216.01.1.1 | reverse complement strand
GGACTTCGTGGTTCATGCGCTTTTCCTCGGATTCAGTCGCAACAGCAGTGAGCGCGCCAGATCGCGCAAAGCGGGAGTCATCGTGATGGACCAGGCGATGTTCGCGCCGACCATCAACACGCCGGCTACGATCGCCATGGCGAGCCCCGGCAGGAAGCTGGAAAGCCACAGGCTCGCCAGCAGGAAAGCGAGATGCGCCAGCATGTCGAGCGCGATCTGCCGCGCACGGATTGCAGAAAGCCGCAGCAGTACGACGTAGTCGAAGAGCGCGCGGCCTGCCACCGCCATCGCGGCGCCAGTCAGGCCGAAGTACGTGATGCCGAGCCACAACGCCCCTGCGAAGAGCGGCAATTCGAAGAGGCCGACGCGTGCGGCCGTAGCCGGATTGACCTGCGAC
>NZ_SADR02000175.1 GCF_004010325.2 Mesorhizobium sp. M00.F.Ca.ET.216.01.1.1 | reverse complement strand
GTCACCATCGACAATCCGCCGGTCAACGCGCTGAGCTTCCATGTTCGCAAGCCGCTCTACGAGGCGCTCGCCACGCTGCGTGACGACCCAACCGCCAGAGCCATCGTCATCGCCTGCGCCGGGCGCACCTTTGTCGCCGGCGCCGACATAACCGAGTTCGGCAAGCCGGTCGAGCAGCCGGAACTGCGCGCCATCGTCGCTTTGCTCGAAACCATCGCCAAGCCGACGGTCGCGGCCATCCACGGCACGGCGCTCGGCGGCGGGCTGGAGCTGGCGCTCGGCTGCCATTTCCGTGTCGCCGATCAGGGCGCTAGGCTCGGCCTACCGGAGGTGAAGCTCGGCCTGCTGCCTGGCGGCGGCGGCACGGTGCGCCTGCCACGGCTGGTCGGCGCCGAAAAG
>NZ_SADR02000174.1 GCF_004010325.2 Mesorhizobium sp. M00.F.Ca.ET.216.01.1.1 | reverse complement strand
GCGGACACTTTTCCAGCATCGCTAGACTGCCTGCGGCCGCTCGGCACGTTCGCCAGCTTCGGCCAGTCTTCCGGGGCGATCCCGCCTTTCTCCATGTCGATCCTGGCGCAGAAGGGCTCGCTCTTTGTCACGCGTCCGACGCTCTTCGTCTACAACGCCAGGCGCGAGGACATGGTGAAGTCGGCGGAAGCGTTGTTCGACGTGGTCAAGAGCGGCGCCGTGAAGATCGTGATCAACCAGCGCTATGCGCTGAAAGACGCCGGCCAGGCGCAATCGGATCTGGAGAGCCGCAGGACGACCGGAGCGACCATCCTGGTTCCATGAGCGCATTTTGCTCGGTTTCAGGTCCGTTGCCGAAGCTGAAGGCATGCGTTGCCCGAAAAGCTTGCCAGTTCCTTCC
>NZ_SADR02000173.1 GCF_004010325.2 Mesorhizobium sp. M00.F.Ca.ET.216.01.1.1 | reverse complement strand
CACGACCGCCATCACGCTGGACGACGTCAGCGTCAACGAGGGCGCCGGCACGGCGACGATCACCGCCCATGTCGCCAATGCCGTCACCGGCTTGGACCTGGTGATCAGCCTCGACAACGGCGCCAGCGTCACCATCGCGGTCGGCGCCACCAGCGGCGTCTCGACCGCCTTCGCGGTGCAGGGCGACGATCCCTATGTCGACGGCGAGAGCTACCAGGTCGGCGTCAGCGGCACCAGCGGCGGCAACTTCGAGGCGCTCGACACTTCCGATAAGGCGACGGTGACGGTGCACGACACCATCGACACGACCGCCATCACGCTGGCCGACGTCAGCGTCAACGAGGGCGCCGGCACGGCGACGATCACCGCCCATGTCGCCAATGCCGTCACCGGCTTGGACC
>NZ_SADR02000172.1 GCF_004010325.2 Mesorhizobium sp. M00.F.Ca.ET.216.01.1.1 | reverse complement strand
CCTGCTATGGCCGGTCGCGCGGCAGTTGACGCCGAAGGTTCACGTGCTGGTCGAGATGCTCGAAGCGCACCTGCATATTCGGTGAATAAGATGGTGCGATCTGACCAGGAACTTTCGAGGCGTCGCGTCGAACTCGCGTCGAACAACCGGAACGACCGGAACAACCGGTTCTGGCCAGTTGCCGAACCTCACCGTTCCAGCGCCGTGCATTCGCTTCAACCGCCGCGCAAAGCCTGAGCTCTTTCACCGTTGTCGCGTCAAAGTTCACTTGCCCTCGCGAGTGACTTCCACGCGCAAGCTCGCATGCGCACAACCCGCTTGCCCGTTGCCAATGCACGCGGCATGGCGATACACCCATCGTTGCGACCTTGTCACCTAGGTAACAGCCGTCGCTATTTCAG
>NZ_SADR02000171.1 GCF_004010325.2 Mesorhizobium sp. M00.F.Ca.ET.216.01.1.1 | reverse complement strand
GGCGCTGACCGAAGGCGTCAAGGCGGCAGGCCTTCCCGAGGATTTCGCCCGCATCATCGTCTCTTTCGATGTGAACACCCGCGCCGGTCGCATAGGCGAGGTGACCGATGCCGTCGAAAAACTCTCGGGCCGCAAGCCGCGCACGCTGAAGCAGTTCCTCGAAGCGAACAAGACGGCCCTGCTCGGTTGAAAACTGGCGCGTCTGAGAGGGCCTCTCAGGCGCGCTTCACTTCGACTTCTTGAGCAATCCAAGCCGGATGAGGCTCTCAGCGGTCGCGACAAGCGCCTCTTCCCGCGATCGCGGCGTCCAGCCGAGCAGGCGCATGGCCTTGGCGCCCGTCGCGTTCCTCGGCTTGCTCAGTTCCGTCACGATCTGCGCCGCCTGCCCGTCGAACAGCCCG
>NZ_SADR02000170.1 GCF_004010325.2 Mesorhizobium sp. M00.F.Ca.ET.216.01.1.1 | reverse complement strand
CGGGCTGCAGGCGCCGGTCCGCGAAGACATACGCTCGGAGATCTGGGTGAAGCTGTGGGGTAATCTCTCCTTCAACCCGATCTCGGCGCTGACCGGCAGCACGCTTGCGGCCATCGTGGCAGACGAGGGGACACGCGCTGTCGCCCGCGCCATGATGCTGGAAGCGCAGGCGATCGGCGAGCGTCTCGGCGTGCGCTTCCTCATCCCCGTCGATCGCCGTATCAAGGGCGCCGGCGATGTCGGCGAGCACAAGACCTCGATGCTGCAGGATCTCGAGCGCGGCCGCCCGATGGAGATCGACGCGCTGGTCACGGCCGTGCAGGAGCTCGGCCGCCTGACCGGCCAGCCGACGCCGACCATCGACAGCGTGCTGGCGCTGGTTCGGCGGCTGGCGATCGAGCGCG
>NZ_SADR02000169.1 GCF_004010325.2 Mesorhizobium sp. M00.F.Ca.ET.216.01.1.1 | reverse complement strand
CAGGCATCGCGACGGTGCGCTTTCGTTTCCGCAGCCGGCCGAGCGCCTCGTTGATGACGATGCGCGACAGCCAGGTCGAGAGCGAGGCATCGCCGCGAAAGGCGGCGAGGCTGGCGAAGGCGCGGACATAGGCCTCCTGGACGATGTCCTCGGCCTCGGCGTCGTTGCGTACCACGCCGCGCGCGATGCGGTAGAGCCGCTGGTTGTGCGTCTTGATGATGGCGCGGAAGGCACCCGCTTCGCGTGCGAGCGCCCGGCGCACCAGCGCCATGTCGCCATCATCGGCCGCGGCGATAGCGGCAGCTTGCAGTGCGGGCTTCCTCATTGCGCCACGACTCCCGGCAGGTGTTGCATCCTGGGATTGGATGCGCCTGCCGGCAAAAGGTTCCCGGGCTTTTCGGTGCC
>NZ_SADR02000168.1 GCF_004010325.2 Mesorhizobium sp. M00.F.Ca.ET.216.01.1.1 | reverse complement strand
CGTACTTAAAGTACGCGAGCACCGGAAGCGCAGAAAACCGCGCTAGTTGGCCGCCAGAGTAGAATTATCAAAAGGTCCTTAGATAAACTGCACCTGGACGATCTCATAGCCGCGGGCGCCGCCGGGGGCATTGACCTCGATGGCATCGCCGACTTCCTTGCCGATGAGGGCACGAGCGATCGGCGAGGAGATCGAGATGCGGCCGGACTTCACGTCCGCTTCCTGGTCGCCGACGATCTGGTAGGTCTTCTTTTCCTCGGTGTCCTCGTCGACCAGCACGACGGTCGCGCCGAACTTGACCTTGTCGCCGGAAAGCTTGGAGACGTCGATAACCTCGGCGCGCGCGATCAGATCCTCGAGCTCGTTGATGCGGCCTTCATTGTGGCTCTGCGACTCCTTGGCCGCGT
>NZ_SADR02000016.1:145420-170211 GCF_004010325.2 Mesorhizobium sp. M00.F.Ca.ET.216.01.1.1 | reverse complement strand
GCCTGGAGCGGAACAGATCCTGCTCTCCCGTCTCGCGCTTCTCGCGTGGCTTGGACATTCGCCGTCCCCTCGATTCGCCGCCGCCGAACCGAGTGAATCACGCTCCGCAGCACAAGGGAATCGCAAACCGAATTGCAGGAAAACAGCGCTCATAAACCGCCAATCCCGCAATTCCAAAGCCGCTATCCGCCTCAATCAACATGCCAGATCAATGGCTTGCGGATAGTTCACGGTCGACTCCAGACGAAGCAGGCTTACAGGCAACGACCTGCGAAGGATTGGCCGCGATTGGGCGTTGAATGCGCCATAGAGATACCGCTAGGTGCTCCAGCCTTGAACAAAGTCACTTTGAAGGGAGCCGATCTTCTTAGGCAACGCGCTTCCGACGCATGTAAGCCCGAGATAGGTCGCGGCACGGGTTGCGCCCACATAGAGAAATTTGTCGAACAGCTCGGGGCGCAGTGTCGCCAAGGTGTCGATGCCAACAAAAAACACGGCTTCAAATTCCAGGCCTTTGATGTGCTGAACATCGAAAATCCTGATGTCGCTGTCCTGCCCAACAGACTGGCCTTTGTAGCACGCGATCACGTTGAGATTCTGATCTGCAAGCGCAGTTTTCAATCTATCGGCAAGTGGCCCAACTTCCGCCTCGTCATTCACCAGGATTGCGACGGAAGGGAGGGGCTTCGTCAACCGCTCGATCTCAATGATGCGAGCGGCAAGCCACGATACGGTCTCATCACGCCCAGTGAGGTCAACGCCCAGGACTGGAGCCCAACCGTCGTTCTCGACGTTTTTAGGGAGAACCGCTTCGACAGTCTCGCCGGAACACAGACGGACAATCTCCGATGCCAAGCGATTGAGCTGCCGCGTGTGACGGTATGAAACCTGGATCGGCTTGAGGTCGATTTTGGGGAAAGCCCAACGCATCTCGTCGGCACTCCTGCTTCCCCAACTTGTTATCCTCTGATTGAAATCGCCGCAGGCAAAAAATGACTGAATAGCCGGATTGCTGAGTGCGCCCATACAGGCAAGCGTTATCGGCGAAAAATCTGTTGCCTCATCGACCATGATCTGATTGCGAACGACGCTCTGAAAGTCCTTTAGAATGCCGTAAGCCGGCTGATCGATATTGCGTCGAACTGTGCGGTCCTGGACCAGGCTCGACGCCGTACGCATCGTACACAACAACAGGATATCCACCTCTTGAGGGTCGACATCACTCACGGGAATAGGAGCTGCGACATACCAGGCACCTTCCGACTGGCGCAGACGCCGGAACCGACGATACCTTGCCGGTATGCCGTTCAAGTATCTCCGGATAGGATTGGTGAACTTTCGGAGCGCCGTCTGGATTTGCAGGCTCTCGCCTATCGCACGGAGCTCGTCCTCGGATAAAGTGCGGTCGCCTATCCATTCCGCAATACGGCCAGATCGCGTGGTTCGGCCCAATGTACGTCGACCAAAGCGCGCCCGGGCCTGGCTGCGCAGATTTCGCATATAGGCTGCCGCAGTTGCCGCCATGCGCGGACGAGGTGCCTGGTTCTGGACATCTTCGTCCTCGTCGCCGTCTTGCTCGTCATTGTCGTCGTCGGGCGTATTGAGCCCGTCGATAAATGCCGCCAGGCCTTCGAGAAATTTTCGGTCCTGATTGACCTGGGTATTGAGGCGCCGCCGCAACGCGGTGTCGGTTTCTTCCCTCATGCTGGAGAGGAAACCTTCAACGTCAGAGGAAACGCTCACCAGTTCCAGTAAGGCGCGAGGAAGCGAAATGGTAGGCGCTTCCGCGACGGCTTCTCTAAGCCTCCGCCCGAGGCGCGCGGTTTCCGAGTTTCCATTCTTTTCAAGGAGGTCGGCTGCACCGCCTAAATCCTCCCAGTAGTCGCCGGCCTGCCAGCTTACAAAATCCTCATACCAAGCTGTTTGCCTGTTGAGCACGTCAGGAAGGACATAGGATTCACCTTCCTTCATGATGAAAGGTCCGCCGCCGTCAGAAGCTTTGAGGATGCGAAACCTGTTTCGCGCCAGGCCTTGCCGAAAGCTTGACCATGTCGCGATCTTCTGGTCGGGCGCAGCAATGTTTTCGCGCGCGAAGGCCTCCTTGAGATACTGCTTGAGCAGGTCCGTGGGAGTGAACATCAGCCAACTGTGAGAGTGATCCACGGCATTGTCGGCACTGCTGTTGTCGGTCAAGCGCCGTTCATCGTCATCAAGATAGATACGATCGACCTTCTGTCCCAAACGCCGGATCAAGGTCGTGGTCTTGCCCGTGCCGGGCGGTCCTATAATCAGCAACTGAGTGTTGAGGGGCAACCGGAAAATCTCGTCCTGATAGCGATCCAGGATCGGTTGGTCACGCAGGCCCATCTTCGTGACGACACTGCGCCGGATGCCTTCAATGATGTTGGTTGCTTGCTCATCGATAGCCAAAATACTGTCGAGGATGGAGCTATCTTCCCCGACGGCAATATGCACGGCGAGTGCATCGAGCATGGAGATGACGGTAATGGGCCCGTAGGATTCGCCCTCCAGAATGGAGTTACGCGAGTCCCACTGGCCCTGGCGCTGATGAGGATGAAGGATCGCCTTCTCGATGATCTCGACAGACTGAACGCCACCAGGGGTTCGGATATCGAAATCGTCGCCCACATCCAAGGACGCCAGCCGGCCCATCAACGAATTGCGTCCAGCGAAGCGTTTGTCTCCGCCGGGTCTTCCTGAAGCCGTTCCACGGCAGATGTAATAGATGACGATCTTTCCATCGTCCTGGCGTGCTACCACCCTGGCGATGGCCGGTTCTTTGGCGAGCAGTTCGAGAGCACGGCGGTTTGCGCTGTCGACGTTGCCCAGGGCCTTGACGGCTTCGCCTGACGTAAAGGTGTTCACGCTGGCGAGCGCCGTCGGGCCGGTGGAGTAGGGCTCGCCAAGCGCCGAACGTGCGTCCTTGGAAATTCTCTCGAAAACGTCGAGGCTTTCGCTCGAAACCCGTTCGATCTGATCCTGGTAGTTCGTGACCATTCCCATCTCCCTGCCGATTGTTCTTATTCTTTAATTGGGCTGCTATGTGCAACCAAATACGGAAGCGAGAACCGTAAAATATTATATGGAAAGCTGCGCCCAGTGCCGCCTAACCTTTGCAGGCGTCATTGCTGGCTAAATGTAGTGCCGAAACGATAGCGGTTTCGACCCCACGCCCGGTATCGCGGTCAAGATTTCCCCGATGTCGTCGGCAAATCGGAGAGTGTCCGGCTAACCGTCGCTGAAAAGGCACGCATTGAAGTTCAGCTTCGTCAGAGCGAGAACATCAGCCAGCACCTGATGGAGCCGCGTGTCACCAAAAACAATGAGCACCTTCAAGGGCGTTGGAACCTCTCAAAATGCGTTGCGATGGTCGATCTCAAGCGCCAGGCCCCGCAAAACTGCACGCCGCCTTTGCGAAAAAGCTTGAGGTCATTCGGCTTGGTAATCTGGATGCCGGAAATAGTCGTTCCCGCCGGAACCGCGCTGCGGAAGCCCTCACTCTCCGCACCATTGAACCGGGTGCGGCCGTGGATAAAAATCTCCTGCGGCGGCTTGCCGTGCCCACTGATGTACCTGTCAGCGCAGCGGCTGACGATCTCCGCAAATCCCGATCGGCAGAGATGTCATTGTGACCGAAATTGGGGACAGTGCCGCGGCGCCGCATCAAAGCGCGCGTGACCACCTGGATTATCATCGCCAAGGCGGCCGCTCGGTTCCCGCCAAACACCTTTTACCTGGACCTGCTGCGGCAAAGACTGACGCGTCCGGTTATAGACGCACTTATAGCGTGTGAAAAGGTCCCGCACTACTTTTCGTCGTGATGACTATGACAGTGTGTGGGTGCTAAGGTTTTCTGCCACTGAAGAACGGTGGACTTTCGCGGCGGAGCGGCAGCGTCTGCTCCCGGGGGACAAGCGATGACATTGCCCGAGTCTCAGGAAAAACATTGCCCCAAATGCCAAAGTGTCATTCCGCTGACAGCCGTGGTCTGTCCCGTTTGCAACGGGCCACGTGTTGCGCTTTGGGTCGCTGCACAACACAACACCGGACCGCTCTGTGCCTGAGATCACAATTCGAGGCAGCGAACGGCCTTTCCAGGCCAAGAACGCGGCGGCTTGACCGGCTGGCTGATCGTTGCGCTTGTTGGGATGTGTTGCTTCATTTGGTTTAGAGGATCGACAATTTCAGCTCAGCCGGCCACAGCGAGTATTGCGATGACCTCCGTAGCTGTGACGTCAAACTCATCAAGAGGGAAATCATCCTTGACGAATGGCCAGCGTTAGCTGGATGACGCCATATGTACTGCCGGGGTTCATACCTATTTTTATTTGAAGTTGCCGCCCGAATACGTGGAGCAGCAGGGTCAATGGTTCTCATTTAAAAGCGAGTTGGGACAAATTTACAATTGCTCGATCGGCAATGGCCGGAGTTCGCTGAATTGGGTCAACAGAGACGGTGCAACGATGCAGTCCAATTCGGCGACATTCACAATCGCCAACGATGTGCTGACAGTCTCCGACACGTTTCAGGAAGAGACATTTGATCTATCTTCTTCACCTTGGCGATTGTTGTCCCAAAGATACACGGATCCTGGCTGAGACATCCACAAGCGCCTGTCGCTCATCGGCGTCGCCCAACTTGGCCGTTCTGGTGATGGCGGTGTCGATAGCGCGGTCAACGAACACCTCTCGGCCCGGATCGCGTTTACGTGCAGACCGAGCGGCCAAGCGACATGCTGAAAAGTAACACTCTGGGCGCCCCCTTCTCTGCCTCGGATTCGCGCCGACTTCACCCGGTTATCGAGCGGCAGCCGATGCCGGTGCTCGCCTTAGCCATAGTCCTGCACAACTGCCACGTGATAGTCTTTGAGCCGTCGGGCAAAGGATGAACGTTCAGCTTATTTCCCTTCCACTACATCCCTGAGTTCTTCCACCATGAGCATGGGTTTGCGGTGTAGCATCTGGTGACAGTTTGAGGAGACCGCCCGAAGGTCGCTCAATCGCGTCTTTTCGCCGGGCCGTATTTCTGCCACGGGCTTCGTATGGTGGCATTCGATGAAGCCAATGCCGCGCTCCTTATAAGTTCTCTCGAAATCAAAGCCGCAAACCGTGCATGCGAATGAAGTCAGGCTCGCCTTGAAAGCGGCGACCAGTTGCGGCTTCCGTTCAATGGCCCAATGAAGCCTGAGCCTGCGTGCGCCTTCTTCTTCGGAACGCTCACCCTCTCTTCCACTAGCATCTGCTCCTAGCTTCGTGATCGCCCTGAACTGCTCTTCGGACAAGTTGTACGAAGTTACCATCCTTTGCCGGCCGGGCTCGAAAATGTTTGGCGGTATTGGTAGCGACTCCCGGAATACGACAATCCGATCTTTTGGGACCGCCCAAGCGAAAGTACACAAAATCGCTTCGGATGGAGTTCTCTATCTGGGTAAGTGTTTGGTTCATGTATCGATGGGCAACCTGATTGATTTTGGCGAGTTCGAAAACATCAATCGCCATCTGCTCCACCGCTGAGGCTGACGGAGCGGCGGGTTTATCAAGTAATATGGCTCCGTCGTAATAGCCTGCCGCTCGCCACCCGCCAGCATCGAAGGTCGCTAGGACCAGGCCAAATCTCTGGCCCTCATATTTCTTGGCAGGAAGCGCTACCGTGTAGCCGACGACCTGTCCATCGATCGCGAAATCAATATTGAAATTCCAGTCCTCGTGCCCGAACCCGTGTTCATGAACGTAGCTGCCGACCCCCTTCTGGCTCAATCTGCCGCGTGACGGCTTCTGAATTGGGTGCGATCCTGTGTAGCTTGTATTCCATATTATCCCTCCAAAATGGTAGTTGCTGCGATTAGCCTAAGATGAACCATCTCAGTGCCCTCAGCCTCCGCATTGGCGCAGGGTCGTAGCGGAGTCGGTGCATATGGGCAGCTTAGAACCGCCTCGTATTCTGCAATCTCCGCTTGACCAAGAAACCACCCGTTGTAAGCCTGCCATCTCAAAAATGGTGAGCTCTGAAAGCGTAAACGTTGAGTCCAGAACCACGTCGCATTCTGCTATAGGCAAGCAGGGTATATTATCTGACGCTCCATGAGTCAGTTGCCGCGTTGACATCAAAATCTGTCGCTTTGGCAGTTAACTGTAAGAAAGCAGTAGTTTCGACCATGATTGGCATATAATTTAGGAATATTGAAGTTCGGATTCTCGAATTTCAATCGTATTTTCCGAAAGCCTTGAACCATTGAATTCCATAAGACGTTTTCGAGAAATACTAGCCCGATAAGGTGTTGACGTTGATTCTCAAATTAAATGCCAATGGCCGGGCTCCATCATCAAATTAAGTGCACATTCTCAAATTAGGTGTATAGCTAACATACTGAAAGCGTTGACAAGCAACTCTCATCATTAACTGCAAAGCGACAGTGCTGCGGCCCGCGCTTAGTGCTCTCTCCCGCATCGGTTCAGAGTGTACCCGTTGTCAATGAGAGAGGCGGGCGCGAAAGCCAGAACTCCTGACAAATAATAGCCGCGAACATCGTTTTGTTGAGGCCGACTCTTTGCAGTCCGTCCCTCACATCATTATAACGCTTGAACACATCGCGTCGGCCGGCGCGTTAAATACCGGCGATATGGGGGGGATTAATGGCTGGTGAAGAAGCTGCACCATGTCGCCATCGGGGGGCACCGCCGGAGGAGGTGGTAAATCGCGTTGCCGAAATCGTCAGCGGCATCGCCGATGACCCGCAGTACCTTTATCAGCGAGGACTCTCGGCGGGCGAGTTTAGATTGGCCCTCCCTGCCGCGATCGAGAAGCTTCGCGGCAGCACGGCCGCCAGCAATGCCGATCGGCGTGACTTTCTGGGTATGATCTTCGATCATATGTTGGCTGTGGGCGCGATAGCCAGTGTGGTTCGCCCAGTCTACGGAAAGGATACGGTTTACCAACTGGCCGTGCCTGACATTGGTAACGTAGCCATCATCCAGAAGGGGTGTCCCGACGGCGCTCACAGCAGCGTTGCATGGTCTGTTCCCTCATGGGCGGTCGAGACCTACCTTTGGTGGTTGTGCCCGAGTCTGGCCTCGGAACCCGGAGAACATGTTTTCAAAGGGGTCAACCGACTCCGCCGTCGCTTTTTCTCGGATGCACCAGATACGCTTGATGGCATCATCTTCCACAATGACCTCTGCGGGTCAGACCTTCGACCGTGTCCGAAGATGGGCCGGGCAGTGGAGATTGGCGGAAACCGCATTCCTCCTCCGTGTATCTGGATCATGCCGGAGCGGGGCCAAGGACCTGACTTCAACTGGCACGGTCGCCGCCAACGGCGATTCCCGGCAGTTCTGCTCTCTTCGTTCAATGTCGATGCAGGCAATGCAAGTGTTTTGACCGGGTACATCGGGTTTCACCAAGGCGTCCGCGGCATCAGGACCACAGTCGCCTCCCGGTTTGGTCCGGGACGGTTGACCACCTTCAGGAGCTAAAAATGATGAACCCTGTGTTAGATCAGGAACGAGTCCAACACCTTGTCGCGCGCCAGAGCTCGTCGAAACGACGCGCGCTGCTGGCCGCCTGGTCGCGGCCAGATCGCGAACTGCCGCTGGTGGACCTGGAGGTGACGTGGGTGCGGCTCTCCACTCTGAACCACCGGACTAAGGCTGAACAGATGCGAGAGATTGAGACGAAGGGGCGCCCAGACCTGTTTTCGGCGGACCCGATGGGGTCGGAAGCACAAGCGGCACAGCTTCGTATCCTGAAATCTCAGCCGGGCTTCTATGATCTCAAGGCTGATCTGAGAGAACGTGGTCAGCAGGAGCCGGCCGTAGCTACTGCGGAGGGCGTTCTTGTAAACGGCAACCGTAGGTCCGCTGCGCTTCGTAGCCTCTATTTAGACAATCAGCATGCGCCTTCTCGATATGTCCGCTGCCTCGTCCTTCCGGCCGATGCGACCATGGATGAACTGGTCGATCTCGAGACTGAGCTGCAGATCGCACGTGACTTCCGCGAAGACTATTCGTGGGTCAATGAAGCGCTCTTGATCGAGGAACTGTTCAACCGCGAAGCCCAGAACTGGGATCGAGTCGCGGCGAGGATGCACAAGGATGTACCCAAGGTTCGGGCGCAGTATGAAAAGCTGCAGCAGCTGCATCAGCTGGTGGCACTGTCAGACGGCACTCGCCACCACGCCGACTTTGATGAGAACGAGTCGGCTTTTGAGGAACTCACTAGGCACATCCGAACTAAGCCTAAGGCTGAGGCCAATTCCGTTCGGGGCGCCTACTTCCTTGGCACGCTGACCGGGGTCAACTACCGCGATCTTCGCCACCTTCAGCGGCCGGATGCCGCCGCACTAGTCAGGCAGGAATTGGAATCGGATCCGACAATCGCACCGCTGCTTTGTGCCATCAGGCATGATGTGCCCAACAATGGCGGCGATGTTCTCGATGACGCCCTCGGTGATGCAGCACAGGAAGAGGACCTTTCCGATATCCTCGCCTTCTTCGCGCGCAAGCGCAGCGAAGAGATAGTGACTCTCGCAGATGGCAAGAGCGCTGTCGTATCCGATCTAATTGCTTCCGTAGGGGCTGCCATCGCCGTCGCGGCACAGGAAGCCGATGAGGATTCTAAGGACGCAAAGGCGCTCGTGGCTCCATTGAGCCGTCTTGCCGCCGCCAAGGAGCAGGTTGGCCGCGCAGCTGCTGCGCTTGAACGGGCGCGTAGCTTTGACGGATGGAATGAAGCCGACTTCCAAACCAAGGTGGCCGCGCTCAAGGCCGAAGTGAGCAAGCTCGAGGCACGCGGATGATCCGTGCCGAGCTCTATCGGCAGGACCGTCCGACGGTCGTCGTCGATCGCTTGGACGATACGAATCCTGGTGCCTGGGCCCGGCTGCAGGAAGCCTTTGCACGCGGCATCCTCACTGGATCGGCACGGCAGTCAGTGGTGCACCCGGATGTGTTCATGGCGGAACTCGATGTCCTGCGCGACATTCGGGCAGTGTTTGCAGAGCGGGTTGAGTTAGGACCGACCCTCACATCACAGTTGCGATTAATGGCTGATGATCGCCGTGCCCGTTCCGTGGCGATCGAAGCCGGTGAGGCAAGCGAAACCGAGCTTGAGGCCCTCGCGGCCGAGCTTGAGGCCGCCGGGTTCAAAAGGAATTTGAAGCCCTTTCAACTGAGAAATCTCGCCCGCCTCATGCGTCTGCCGCATGCTGCGGACTTTTCGGTTCCTGGAGCGGGTAAGACGACGGTGGCGCTGGCGGCATTTGCTTTGGGTCGCGCTCGAGGAAGTATCGACCGTCTTATGGTCGTTGCGCCAATCGCCGCCTTCGGAGCCTGGGATGAGGATGCAGTCGCTTGCTTCAAAAAGCCACCGCGCGTTGTAATCTTTGGGGGTCCCGAAACAATTATCCCGCAAGACACGGAGATCCTGCTCTCAAATTACAATCGCGTCGCAAGCGATTATGACATTATCAGAGCCTTCGTGGCGAATGGGGCTACCAAGGTTGTGCTCGACGAAGCCCATCGTGTGAAGCGCGGCGCTTCGGGGGTGCATGGTCGTGCTGTGTTGGATTTGGCCTATGCGGCTCATCGCCGAGACGTGCTAACTGGTACGCCGGCCCCCCAAGGCGCGCACGATCTAGTGGCTCTGGTGAAGTTCCTATACCCGGGCCAGGATCGCCAGATTCTTCCGAGGTCTGCTTACATCGAAAGGCTGGGGCGCGATCCGAATGTTCTCGGCGAGACTCACGCAGCGATTACGCGGTACTTCGTTCGAACTCCCAAGAGCGAGCTGGAGCTGCCTCCCATAACGTTCGAGGTTATCCGCAGACAAATGGGACCCATTCAAAGCGCGATCTATGATACGCTCGTGGGTCGCTACCGCGCCACTTTTTCGCTTCCCGACCGCGGTCGGCACGAGATGCAGCGCCTTGGCCGCATAGTAATGTACCTGCTCGAGGCCGCGACAAACCCCATGCTGTTAACGGCCGGTTCGGATGAGAGTGATGATCCAGGATTCCTTCACCCGCCGCTCGAGTTGTCGAGCAGCGAGCCGCTCGTCAACCTGCTACAAAGCTACAAAAACTTTGAGACGCCGTGGAAATACCAACAAGTGCTTTCCATTGTAGCGGCAGCAGCCGAACGCGGCGAGAAGGTCCTGATCTGGTCCAACTTCGTGCGCAACCTAAAGGTGTTGGCTCGAATGCTTGCGCAATATCAGCCGGCAATAGTGCATGGAGGGGTTCCCTCCGACGACGGTGCTCCCCCTGGCGACCTAACGCGCGAGAATGAATTTCGGCGGTTCCGACATGATGCCCACTGCGTTGCGCTCCTGGCAAATCCTGCAGCCTGCGGCGAGGGCATCAGCCTCCATCACTGGTGTCACAACGCTGTGTTCCTGGATAGGACGTTCAATGCGGGCCACTTCCTGCAGAGCCAGGATCGCATTCACAGGCTTGGGCTGTCGGCGGATGTAAAAACGCGCTTCACGCTACTCATCAGCTCGAACACCATCGACAATACGGTTGACGGAAGGCTTCACGACAAGGTCAGGGCGCTTTCCCGTTTGATGGATGATCCCGGCCTAGTCCAGATCTCACTACCTTCTCCAGATGAGGGCGAAGGCGGTGCACCTGCGTTCGAGGATGATTGGCAGGCCGTAGCCGCACACGTCGGAACCATAGATGTATGAGTTGCCAAGTCGCGGACGCTGTCATGCTGCCTTCCTGCTGGCCTACAGTGCGCGGCTGAGGCCTTCAGGTGACTTCAACTCTTGGGTGATATCCGCGAGCGGGAAGTCGACCATCATGGCCGCCTCAACTGACGTCCTAGGTACCGCGAGGCTGCTCGTAGATATCAACCTCGCTAGCATAACCGATGTCGTCGCGATCAATCCCGTACTTGCCGCTTTCGACAGCAAGGCTGATCGACATAGTCTGTTGGGCATTGCCCGTCTCTTGCTGCAGAGATGCCCTCTGGCGTGGATTGGAGCTGCAATTGTCGACGGGCGTCTGGCCCCAGAATTCATTCCCGACAGTGACCTAGAAGCCCTTTCCTGGCTTGGGCCGGACCTGGAACCGCTGCTCGTCGAAATACATCATCGGCTAACACGTGCGTCCTTTGACGAGCGCAGAAAGATGCTCGGCAATGCTGGCGAACTCGCAATCATGTCGGCCCTTCGTTATGAGAGATACTCACCGGTGCATGTGGCGCTCCTCTCTGATTGGTACGGCTACGACATTGAGAACCGTCGGGCCTCTGCTACCGAGCGCTTGGAGGTGAAGGCGTGCGTAAGAGCCACCGCAGACCGTGTATTCGTGTCGCGCAACGAATTCGACAAAGCAGCAAAGTTCGGGTCCGAATGGCGACTCATTCAGGTGATATTTTCGTCAAGTGTAATGGTGGAACGAACCATCATAGCCGCTCATGTAGAGGAGGTCCGTGAACTTAGCAGCGGCGCGCTCCAAGCGTTGGCTCCTGATCCATCGCCGACGTTCCAATGGACCGATTCCGCTGAATTTCGCCCGACCCCCGATATGTGGATTCCAAGCGCACTGCGCGTGGATAACACCTTCTCACTGGAGTGTAGGTAAGATGTGCGCGCCTCGTTGTCGCTTGCGCGTCCGGAGAACTGTAAGACCATCCATCTGGAAAGACCGCACATTCATAAAAGGCCCCGGTGCCTAGCAGTGTGATAGCCCGGGAGCAGATGGAGCGACGCATCGAGCTCAAACTGCCGCGGCTGATCGAGTTGCTGTTGTCGCGGCCGCTGGTCTCCACCACCATGATCCAGAAGGAGCTCAAGGTGTCGCGACAGGGTGCCAATTTCGTTGCCGAGTTCACCCTGTCAACCTGCGCGAAATCACGGGAGGGCGCGATATCGGGCGTAGGGGTCGTTTGGCTATTCAGGTCGGATTTCATTGGTCTCCGTGGGCGCGAGATCGAGTGTCACGTGGCAACGTAGTAATCCTTGCTTTGCCTTGCCGGCGGCACGGCATGGGCCGTGATCAGACCGTCTCAGATGAATGAAGACCTTTTTTCGCTTTGGGCCAAGGTTTGCCGAAGACTGTCAGGAAAAGGGCATCTGTCGCATTCATATCGCCATGAGGCAGTTTTCGGCATCCGTCACCGTGAGCTCTACGCCAACTTTCGGATGCATTATCTGATTCCGCGCTGTGATCGCTGCGGAAAGTAAGGGCCACCATGCCCGATTTGTGTCGAATTGTTTGTGCAAAAAACGCCACAATAGAAATGCAGCCTTTCATCAATTGAACGGTATTTATGACGCAGTAAGATTATTGACGAACATGTTAGATCTTGAAACCGAGGTAAGAAAGGGAGTCAGCCACTCCGGGATTTTTAAGAAGCATGCTTGCCCAGGAAGTCGGCGAGTCGGCGAGCAAGGCGGTCCGCGTCTTTCATCTCGCATTCCCAGATCACTAGGACCCGCCATCCGTCGGCCTCGATCGCTGCGACGCTCGCGGCATCGCGCTCGACGTTCCTCGCGATCTTCGCCGACCAGTATTCCCGGTTCTTTTTCGGCATACGCGCGCCGCGCTTGCACCCATGTCCGTGCCAGAAGCACCCATGTACGAAGATGACGGCCTGTCGCCGGGAGAACACCAAGTCGGGCTTCCCGGGCAAGTCCTTGCGGTGCAGCCTGAAGCGATAGCCGAGTGCGTGCGCGAGGCGGCGGACGGCCATCTCCGGTTTTGTGCCGGTTGACCGGACCAAGGACATTTGTCGGCTTCTGGCAGGATCAACGTTCGCAGTCATGGAAAATTCATGGTGAGCATGTTACGGATGAGAACAAACCGTAAACCATTTTCGGCGTGGGGTATGCTAGCATTACGCGCGAATCACGGGGAGATCATGCGGACATTTTATGAGTTTTTCGCCGGCGGAGGGATGGCGCGTGCCGGACTTGGTCCAGAGTGGCAGTGTGCCTTCGCTAACGATTTCGATGTAAAAAAAGGCCTGACGTATCAGGTCAACTGGGGGACCGGCGGCGAGCTGACTATCGGTGATATTCGCCAAGTCAAGATCGACAAGCTCCCCGGCACTGCCGACTTAGCTTGGGGGTCATTCCCCTGTCAGGATCTGTCGCTTGCCGGAGGCGGCGCTGGATTGAAAGGCGAGCGTTCGGGAACCTTCTATCCGTTCTGGACGATTATGAACGGCCTGATCGCAGAGGCCCGCGGTCCGAAGATCATCGCGCTGGAAAACGTTAACGGGACTCTGACCAGCCACGGAGGCGCTGACTTCGTGGCGATCGCCGAGACTTTCGCGAAAGCGGGCTACCGCTATGGCGCTATGGTCATCGACGCAAAACTTTTTGTCCCGCAGAGTCGCCCAAGGCTCTTCGTCATCGGCGTCCGGGGGGATTTCGAGGTGCACGAGGCCATGCTATCGCCGGAGCCGGTGGCGCCCTTCCATTCCCGCGGCCTTCAAAACGCGGTCGCAAGGATTCCTGCAAAGGCGCGGAAGCGGTGGCTGTGGTGGAATCTTCCTTCTCCGCCTGTCCGCAACACATGCTTCGCCGACCTCGTCGAAGAAAATCCCTCGAGCGTCGAATGGCACACCACGGAACAGACCGCGCGGCTGATCGCCCAGATGTCTCCGGTGAATATCGCGAAGCTTGAGGCCGCGAAGCGGGCCGGGCGCCGCATGGTGGGGACCGTCTACAAGCGGACGAGACCGCAGAATCCTAACGGGAAAGCTGTAAGAGCGGAAGTGCGCTTCGACGAGATCGCGGGCTGCCTGCGCACACCGACGGGAGGGTCGTCCCGGCAGACGATCATGGTCGTGGACGGCGCCCGTGTCCGGTCGCGCTTGATCAGCGCGAGGGAGACCGCACGGCTCATGGGACTTCCGGACGACTACAAGTTGCCTCGCGCATACAATGAAGGCTACCACCTTACAGGGGACGGGGTGGCAGTTCCGGTCGTTCGCTTTCTGGCGCAGCACCTGTTCGAGCCGGTCCTCCGAGCGACCGAGGGACAACATGGCGAAACTCCCGAACAGCACAACAGACAGCACGAAAACACCGCCGCTCGAAACGGACGAGCTGCGTAAGGCCATTCGGAAATTCTTCCGCGAAACTCTCTACGACGACCCCTCGGGTGAGAAGCGTCCCGTCGGCAGCTATCGCTGGGGAGTATACGCGTTCTACGACTACGACGGGGAGCCGATCTACGTCGGCCAGACCAAGGAGAAGGTTTCCGGCCGCGTCGGGCGCCACCTCACGAACCAGCGCACCGACGCTGTGGCGATGTCGGTGTTGGACCCTTTTGAGGTGGCGGAGATACAGGTCTGGCCACTGCCGCAGTTCGAGGCCGTGGGGTCGAAGCACTCTGACTTTAAAACGGCGAATGCGCACCTAAACGCGCTCGAGCACCTTGTCTTCACTCGGCTACGCAACGAGAGCAAGTTCAAGGCGATCCTGAATGAGAAGGACCCGCCGGCGCCGACTGTAGAAATCACCGAGCCGCCTTCCATGCGTGGTTCGATTGTCTCCGACCGGATCCAGGAGTTGCGCGGCCATCCGGACACCCGTTTGGCACGTCGGGCGCTCATCGTGTCCAAGCTGTCGCAGGTCATCTCCGAACGCGAGGTAAAGATGGGCCTTCGACGTGTGCTCGTGACCCAGACTAGGCGCATGAACTGGCTGGCGGAAAGACGCTTCGAGAAACTCGGCGGCGAGAGCCTAGTAGAGGAAGGAGCCGAGGACGAAGAGGACACAAAGGGAGACTTGGACGGGGACGGAACTGCGATTCCACACTGACGAACTGAGTGCATCGCGTCGAAAGTGGGTTAAACATAAACAACAATTATGCGCGATGCCCTTGGTCACCGTCGGCGTCGGGTCATCTGCGTCAGGGGAATTGGGCGACATCGACCTTAGCGACGTCGCCGATCGTCAATCTCGCCGCCCAAGTTAGCGGCGTAGCCCGCCGCTTTTCTCGGATCAAGGCGAATAGGCAAGACCACACCCAATCCGGCCCGCGCCATCCCGCCCCGCAAAAAATTCATAAAATGCGCCAACATGCATTGCGTCTCTCTCGCCGGCATTGTCGTCAAACAACACTGAAGTGTTTACTAAAAACTGTGGGGCAGCTTGCTTAGATAGTATCCTGAAGGTTCTGCAAAAAGCTCTGGAGAGAGAACAGCCCTTACTCTGAGGCGAGGGGCGGCCATGGCACGCTGGTGACGTTGCGATCACCGATTCCCGTGGAAGGGCAAGTGCCATGACCAAGCGAGACGTTAGACTGAGCAGAGGCGAGTTGAAAGCGTTGCTGTTGTCAGATGAGGACGCCTTTCGCAGAGTTTTGCAGACTGTCGTGCAGGAGGCTTGGAAGCCGAGATGACGGAGGCGATCGGGGCCGAGAAAGGCGAGCGAACGGCGGAGCGGGTTGGTTACCGGTCCGGCTATTATGAGCGCAAGCTTGTGACGCGGGTTGGGGTCCTGGAACTTCGCTTTCCGCAGGATCGGGTCGGCCGGTTCTCCTTGTTCGAGTGCTACCAGCGCTCGGAGAAGGAACTGGTATCGGCGCTGGTCGAGATGTACGTGCAAGGCGTGTCAACCCGCAAGGTCAAGGCGATCACCGAAGAGCTGTGCGGCCATTCCTTTTCGGCCTCGACGGTGAGCGAGGCGACGGCGCGGCTGGATGAGGCGCTGAAGGCGTTATTTGAGCAGCGGCTTGCCGAACCTTATCCATGTAGCGGTGGCAGTCACAGTTCGAATCATCCCAAGCTATCACTTTGGACGATCCCAGATTCTTGTTTTGTTCGCAATGCCCGGTGCCGCCACGAGGTATCCTCGTGCGTCAACTGTACGTGCACGGGTTTGAGTTGGGGCTAACCCAGCTTAGGGAAAAGACCGTATCTGCCTTCACCGTCCACGCCGGTAAAGGTCTCAATTTTGGCTAGAGGCCGAATTCCGTTCGGGGGGTCGGAATTCTCAATTATGATGATCTGCGCCAGGTCTTTCAGGCCAGCGAGATGTTCATAGAAGTGCGTCGCAAGGCTTGTTTTCTTAAGTTCTTCCTCGTCGGCTGAAAGCTCGCCGTGCTTGCTCTTCATCGGCTCGCGATATGTGAGAAGCGGTGTGTCTAGAACCAAAAAGCCGGGATGTGGCAAATCTCGGCGCCGGCAGAAGAGAAGCACCGCAACATTGAATGCGGCATGCAAGATGGCCCGGACGCCTTTTCCGTTCGCCGACCTGGGCTTACCTCCGATGGTAACATCGTTCGTTTCAATATCGAACTGCGCGCGGTCGGCTTGTGGAAATTTCCAAGCCGTCAATACTTCTCGCACGACCTCTCCGAATGTGTAGGCAATTGTGCTATCCACACCCACGTCGAGTTTGTCTGCCTTGCCCTCAGAAACCTTCTTCGATCTGGGATCGACGAACCACGAGACGGTCCCTTCTCTCGTAAAGGTCTTCCGCTCGATCAAGCCGTGCCTTGGTGGCAGAGAGTTCTTCGTAGAGGTGACGTGCAGCGATTTCTTTGGGCCGAGCGTCCTCTATTCTTTTCCCAGCACGATCAATCTCGTCCGACAACTTTGCAGACCTGCTTCGCAAGCCCGTTGCCTCGGCCTCAAGCGATGTTATCGTCTGACCTAGTTCACGCTGCTCAATCTGAATCTTCCTCACCTCGGCGGCAGCAGCCCTGTGAGCAAGGGCGATCTCATCTGCGGCATGATTGTGCCGCTGGACCGCAGGCGGCGCCCCGCAGACCGGACAATCGCGTTCCGCCATAGTGACCAGTATGAATCCGCCCTCCTCCAAAGCCTGTAGCCGGGCAATGTCGGACTTGTAGACCTCACTAAGACGGCCGAAGCGCTGCAGCGTCACTTCGAGTTCCGTAAATCGAGGAACCAGGTCGCGTTGGGTTTCCACAAGCTGCCGACGCTCGGTCACAAGGCTGTCAAGATTGTTTTGAGCCTGACGCAAGTTGTCATGCAGGGAGCCTAGGGATCCTTCGATCTTTCTGATCTGTTCGGTGAGCTCCTCACGCGTCGGCCCACCCTCGCCAATCTCCTCATCAAGTTGAGCGATCATCTCATCGACCAACTCAACCTTTGCAGTTCGGGCGACACTTTTCTCCTTTTTACCTGCAACGGTAACAGCCGCGCCATCGTCGTTGCCGGTTAGAAGCAGACGGAACAAGTTCCGTTCAAACGTCCGCTGACTGGGAATTCCAGAATAGAGGACGGGACTTCTCTCGGAAATGATGTCTTCCTCCGACACAACGACGTACGGAGATAGCAAGCGGATCGAGAGAGTATCTTTTTCCGCGTTCGCGCTTTTGACGATTACCTTGTTCGCAAGGCCAAGCGTCTCCAGGAGGAAATATGAAACGTTGTCGCTTCGCTTGGCGTCGAATTTACCTTGAAGGATGGCCCCCGCCGCAGAGGGTGTATTCTTGATCATCCCATCGTGCACACGGAACGCGCCGCCCTTTGTAGCCCGATAAAGTGTGACGTCTCGGGCGCTAGAGAGCGTCAGTCCTAGCCAAACAGCATCGTAGTGCGTGATTTCCTCAGTTTTGGGCAATTCCTTGGTCGCTGCCAGCATGAAGTTTAGCGCCTTGGTCGTAAACGACTTGCCGGTGTTGGAGGCTCCGTAAACTATGTTGAGGCCATCGTTGAACGACAGTTCAGCCGGCGCGACTGATGGTCCTGTGAAAACCAGGTGACGAATCGTGATGCCGCTCGCCATTATGCGCTACTGCCGGTGGGGGCGTGATCTGCGCGGAATTCGGCGGTCCAGCGGCCGATCTTGGCCTCAATCACAGCTTTGATTTCGACCGTCGCCATTCCAGCAAAGCGCTGGGCAATCCAGCGGGCACGCTCTTTGAGTGCCATCGAATAGTCGGACTGAAGCAGGTCTAGGTAGGTTGGCGCATCTTCGCTGGCGACAAACGTGACGCCAAGGTCTGTTTCCACGACGTCAACGAGATGCACCTGCTGCATGATGCGCAAGCTCTTCTCCACCAGCTGACGACGAACGAAGAGTTCACCGGTGCGATTCGGCAAGTCCGGATGGAGACTGGGGGGCACGTCCTCTCCATCGAGGTCAGCCGTATGAACGACCAAGTGGTCCAGCCAAGTCATTTCGATCAGATCACACTGACGCGGATAAAATGCTTCCAACAGCATCACCGCTCGGATGCCGGTCTCGAGGGTGCTGTTGAAAGGATGACTCGGTTGCCGTCCCTCGCTGATCACTTCCACGGAAGCCGCCCCTCATTCGCGAAATGATGACAGGTACCTTGTTTGACCTGCACCCGCGCGTGGCGTCGTAACACCCCGGAAGCTTGGATGGTAGCCGCCTGCGACAGCACCCTTGTCACACGATCCAGGCCGTCACCGTTGGACTCCGTGTAGACATCCGAAACCCCGTGATAAACCTCATCCTTGAACGTCGAAAGATAGTCCGGAGGGGTCGAGTCACGATAATAACGATCGAACTCGGCCGCGTCGAAGTACCGAGTTCGCTGATCACGCAAATGGGTGCCCCACCGAGCGTCCTGTAGAACCGCAGCCGGGTTCTCGAACTTTGATCCGGCGCGCTCGCCATAAATATCGACCAGCTGACTGATGTAAGCAGATTCGTGATCTTGCAGCTGGTCAGGTGCCACGCCAAGCGGCGAAGGTCCCGGATCATCGTTGAACCATTTCACGAGCACAGTCTTCGCGTGGCTGTCATCGACGAGACGGACGGCGTCCAGAGAATACCTGGGTAAAGTCGAAAGCATTTATTGCCGAGCGGATCTCCTCGCTCAAAGGGACGGTTGCATTCTCGACCAACTCCCCGGCTATGTCGGTGGCCCACCGATCGAGGAAGGCCTGCCTGAAGCGTTCCGGATGTGCAATGAAGGCCTGAACGTTGCGCACAACCCCTCGAGGGGCGACGAACGTATAGGAGCGCGGCAGCGTGTACTCACCCTTCGCTGCGTGCATGAAGATTTTGCCCAGCTCAACAAACGCCGCCTTTTCCGATAGACGGGCACCGAGTTGCTTGCACTGGAAGTTGTCCCAAGGGCCTTCATGCCGCTGATCTGTGACGTAAGCCACGACATCGCGTCCCATATCGCCGGTGCCGGACCAACGCTCGTGTGAGTTGTAGTCCTTCGTACGGTTCGCAAGCCAATCGTTGACAAAGGCTTCGAGACGTTCGTTGGGCAATGCGGTGAGCTGGACGGCGTAGTTTGGGCGCAAGATATCGCTCTAGGTTCGAAACGGCGGAGCAAGGTTCGCCGTTCCTTGTTCAATTGACAAGCCAGCGCACAATACATGCCCGATAAAAATCCAATGGGCATCATTTGCCAGTCCGGTCAAAGCTTATTCGCAAGAGGTCAAAGTTACATCAACAAGCAAACAAATCAGGCTGGCATTCATCGGGTTTGTCACGTACCCACCCGGCCCGCAGACGGGAATATTCCTCATCGAAACGCTCGCGCTCGAAGAACCAGATGCGCATCAGCGGATAGATGCGCTCATCGTATAAGGGGCCAACACGTACAACAAGTCGCTGTGCCTTCCCTCCCGGTTGATCAGTGCGCCATCGGTGGCGATGTCGAGGTGAAGCCTATCCGTCCGCGACCTGTGGCGAGCAGGGACCGGATCAGGGGGTTGGTGCTCTTGCCCGGATCCGCGATCAGGCCGGCGCAGTCGTAGACCCGTCCGGCCCGAATCTCCTCAAGCGCGGCCATCAGGACGCAGCTGGCACCGCCGCCGATGATTCGCAAGGGACCTGATCGGAGCCGTGCCGGCAGTCGGGTCCCGATACGCGGAAATGGCGGCTGTCATGATCGCGCGGGTCTCCCTGGCGGCCCCACAAACTATTATGTGTTGGCGTAACGCTTTGAGGTTGAATGCCCGATGCGAAGGTAGCTCAGGCGGTCGCCTTTTGCGGCCAGCTGAACGTATTTTCCGGGCGCGGCAAACCGAAATGGTCCCTCAGCGTTGGCCCGTCATAGTCGTGCCGGAAAAGTCCGCGCTTGCGCAAGAGCGGCACCACTTCCTCGGCGAATATGTCGAACCCGCCCTGCAGATACGGCGGCATGATATTGAAGCCGTCCGCGGCGCCATTGTCGAACCATTCCTGGATCTTGTCGGCGATCTGTTCAGGCGTCCCGGCCTGGACCCAATGGCCGCGCGCCCCGGCGAGGCGGTGGAGCAACTGGCGGATTGTTGGATTCTCGCGCTCGATGATGTCGAGTACGACGTGGAAGCGGCTGCTCGCACCGCGCTCGCCCTCGACGCGGATAAGCTCGCGCGGAAATGGCCCGTCCAGATCGTAGCTGGAAAGGTCGGCGTCTACGATGCGGCGTAGCTGGTGAAGGGAATATTCCGGCTGCGTCAGCTCATTGAAGTCGTCATGCAGCGCGCGGGCTTCCGCCTCGGTTGAACCGATGAAGGGGCTGATGCCGGGCAAGACCTTGACGTGGTCAGGGTTGCGGCCAACCGACTTCACGCGCGCTTTGATGTCAGAATAAAATTCCTGCGCGTTGCCGAGTGTCTGATGTGCTGTAAATATCGCCTCGGCATAGCGGCTCGCGAATGACCGTCCGTCTTCGGACGAACCTGCCTGGACGTAGACCGGACGCCCCTGCGGCGAGCGCGGAAGCGTGAGCGGTCCCTTCACCCGATGGTATTTGCCGATGTGGTTGATTGGGTGGATCTTGTCGGTGTCGGCAAAGATTCCGGACTCCCTGTCCGAGACGAGCGCGTCGTCCTCCCAACTGTCCCAGAGCTTCGTCACCACATCAACGAACTCGCCGGCGCGCTCGTAACGATCGGCGTGGGTTGGATGTCGGTCAAAGCCGAAATTCAAAGCTGCGGACGCATCGCCCGTCGTGACGATGTTCCAGCCGGCGCGCCCGCCGCTCAAATGATCGAAAGAAGCAAACAGCCGGGCCAGGTTGTAGGGTTCGTTGTAGGTGGTCGAAGCCGTGGCGATGAAGCCGATGCGTTCCGTCACAGCAGCGAGAGCCGAAATCCATGTCAGCGGCTCCAGTCTGAAGCGGCTTGCGTAGCGAATGTTGTCGGCAAGCGCGGGCCCATCGGCAAAGAACAGCGCGTCGAATTTGCTCGCCTCGGCCTTTTTCGCCAGTTCCTGATAATAGGAGATATCCAGCACTCTCTCAGGGGCGGAATCCTTGTAGCGCCAGCCGGCTTCATGATGGCCGCCAGGATAGATGAAAAGGTTGAGATTCAATTGTCGTTTTTCGGCGGGCATAGTTCGTCCTCCTGGGTGGTGATGCTGAGCGACAGATCTTGGGGGGCCGTTCAGACGGGCAACACAGGCTTTGTCTCGATACCGAGATGACGCAGAAGTTCGGAGCGGATCTCGCCGAACCGGCGATCGCCATGTTCGCGTGGGGTGGGAACATTGATTGCGATGTCGGCGACGATCGCGCCCTTGTCGAGCACCAAAACACGGTCCGCCAGCGTCACGGCTTCGTCCACGTCATGGGTGACCAGCAAAACGGCCGGCTGGTGACGGGCGCAGAGCTGGCGCAGCAGATCGTGCATGCGCAGGCGGGTCAGCGCGTCGAGCGCGCCGAACGGCTCGTCCGCCAGCAGCAGCTCAGGATCACGAACCAGCGAGCGCGCCAATGCCACCCGCTGCTGCTCGCCACCAGAGAGTTCAACTGGCCATGCGTTCTGGCGGCCGCTCAGGCCAACCTCTTCGAGAGCTACCCGTCTGCATTCGGCGGCGTCCGGCAGGTCGAGGCCAAGAACCACATTCTCCAGCACTCGTTTCCAGGGCAATAGTCGGGCATCCTGGAACACCACCGATTTCTTGTCGGGTGTTTCGAGCCGGCCGGAGCCGGAGACTTTGTCGTCGAGATCGGCGAGAGCGCGCAACAATGTACTCTTGCCCGACCCGCTACGGCCGAGAAGGGCGACGAACTCCCCCTTCTCGATGTCGAGGCTGAGGCCGTCGAGGATGGTTCGCGGCCCGAAACTTCTCACAAGGCTTTCGACCCGCACAACGGGCGCGCCGCTCAATCCGCCAAGGTGCGACGCCATGACAGCGACCTTTCCTGGAAGAAGCGGACGATGCCGTCGGAGACGAGCCCGAGCAATGCGTAGACGACGAGGCCGACGATGATGATGTCGGTCTGGCCGTAGTTGCGCGCGAGATCGATCATGTAGCCGATGCCGCTGGTGGCATTGACCTGTTCGACCACCACCAGAGACAGCCAGGCATAGGTCACCGCAAAGCGCAGGCCAAGGAAGAACCCTGGAAGGGCGCCGGGCAGGATGACCTCGCGGATGAATTCGCCGTAGCCCATTCGCAAGGTCTGGGCCAGTTCGACAAAACGGCTGTCTATGCTGCGCAAGCTGCTGTGGGTCTGGATATAGATCGGGATCAGGACAGCCAGCGCGATGGCCGTTACTTTCATGCCCTCGCCGATGCCGAACCACAGCATCAGCAGCGGGATCAGAGCGAGCGTCGGTATCGCCCGCTTGATCTGAACGGGGCCGTCGATAATGGCCTCGCCAAGCCGCGACAAACCTGAAATGAGAGCAAGGACGGTCCCGATCAGGACTCCGAACACCAGCCCCTGTGCCGCCCGCCAGGCAGACGTCATCAAATGATGCTGAAGCTTCTCTTCGGCGATGAGATCGATGGCGGTGCTGACAACCGACCAAGGCGCCGGCAGCGTTCTTGGATCGATCAGGCCGGCGATACTGCCGATGGACCAGATCACAAGAAGAAGTGCGGGCCCGATCAGCGCGCCAAACGGGATCGTTCGCCCAAGTGCGAGTCGCCTCGTCTCGGTCTTGCGGGGCTCGGCCGCAGGCGAAATCAGCCCCCTTTCATCCGTTGCGTAGGGAATGTTGGGTGCAACCGCAGCGGTGTTCGAGAATGCGTTCATCGGTGTCGTGTCCGGTCTCGGGAAGCAGGCGTCAGGAGGCGTTCAGCGCGTTTGTGGCGATCGCCTCGAAGCGCCTGTCGAACAGGTCCTCGGCCTTGATCGCGGGCTGTTCAACTCCTTGGCCAGGAGATCGATCGTCGCCTGCTGGCGCACGATCACGTCGTTCCAGTCGGCGGGGATGTCGAACTGACCATCCGTCGACCAGATACTGGCCATCTTCTGTGTTGAGGCCCTGGGTGGCGACGTAGTACCCCTCGATCCACTCCTTGGGATGCTCTTCCACCCAACGGGCGCCTAGCGCCCAGTAGCGCACATATTCGCCGAGAGCGGCGGCTTTGGCCGGGTCGTCAAGCACGGCTTGTGGGGCATAGAGATGGGCTGGATCATCGCGCAAGCCGTGCGGGATGGTGGCAGCGCCGTCGGCGCCATACTGGCGCAGATAGCGCTTGATGAGGACGCCCGAGATCGGCGCGACGTCGACTTGCTTGCCGGCAAGTGCCACTGGATAGGCGTCGCCTTTGCTGGGCAGTTCGATGAGATCTACATCCTCCTTTTCCAGGCCGGCGGCCTGCAGGACCCTCAACACCAGCGCGCCTTGTGCCTGACCGGGGCTGAAATCCGTTTGCCGCGCAAATCCGCGAGCGTCTTGACCTCGACTCCCGGTGCAATGCCGAGTTGATAGATCGGGTGCGCAACCGGATCATTGCGGAACTTCGCGGCAATGATCTTGACCTTGAGCCCCGTCCAGGTCGCGTGGATGGGTGGAATGTCGGCAACGGATCCGACGTCCAATGCGTTGGCGCGAAAGGCTTCGATTGTCTGTGGGCCGCCGCTGATATTGGCCCATTCGACCTCGAACGGCAGTTGATCGATCAGCCCCGATAATTCCAGCGCCCTTTGCGTCTCGGGATCGTCGATACGAAGCACAGTGCCCGCCGGGATTTTGGTCGGCAGCTTGCCCGCGTCCGGACTACCCGCCTGGGCAATGAGGGGGGAGGAATAAGCGGCCAATGTGACCGCAAAAGCGGTCACGAACCCACCAAACCTCCTTCTCGACAATTTCTCCACAGCAAATGTCATCGTCCTGCTCCAGTTTGGAATGGCTCCTACTTTCGCTGTGCAGTATGTCTACCAATTTTGTAGACTAAAAAGTATCGGCTGCTGTTCTTTGCCACCCGAAGGAAACGCTGTTCGTCTCCAATGCTTATTTGGAGCACGTGCCGCTCAACAAGAGGCGGGTTGGGGCGCGCAGAGCAGGTCGCGCTTCTAACCGATGCCAACTCGCATCGTCGCCAAAAGCGGTTCCAGTGGCCCTATGCGCCTTTGCAGCGAGCTTTGGCTTGGAACAGGACCCAGCGTGAAGCTGCCTAGCAGAAAAATCGCTTCGGCTCCGGTCGTGGAAGGAAAGGCACCTGTGGCCTGCGATGATTACCGGCCGATAGGAACGGCCGGGCTCGCAATCTGCTTTCTCTAACAGAGCGAGAGGCCGGCTTCGTAAGGACCGGAAGAGCTACTGTTTCCTTTTTGAAGGGTCCCCTGAAAAGTCTTCTGCCTAAACCTCATTATTGTGGTCCAGCTGTCGTATTTTCCAAGGTCATTGCAAGGTAGAGTGATAGCACCTTGCCGCCTGCGCGGCAGGGAAGGCCATTGCAGAGCCGGAACCACGGTAAGACGGCGCAGACCGTCAGGCTCTTCAAAAAACCATTCAGAGGGGATCGTCATCATTGATCCGGCGACTGGGAGGCTCGGCCGGTTGAAAAGAGGACGTTGGCAATGGGGCGGCCACGAGATAGCTGGGGTGATCCACGCCACGCACTTGCACGGATCACCTGCCAAAAATGGCGGATCGGTCCCGGAATCGAGCCGCCGCCGCGGGTTT
>NZ_SADR02000016.1:58379-145323 GCF_004010325.2 Mesorhizobium sp. M00.F.Ca.ET.216.01.1.1 | reverse complement strand
CCGGTTGAAAAGAGGACGTTGGCAATGGGGCGGCCACGAGATAGCTGGGGTGATCCACGCCACGCACTTGCACGGATCACCTGCCAAAAATGGCGGATCGGTCCCGGAATCGAGCCGCCGCCGCGGGTTTTTTGCGGCCGTAGCAGCCTCGCTGTCTGCTGTGCACCTGGCGAACCCCGCAGCAGATGAGAAACCCTGCGTGCGTCGCGCTGGCGCTGATGGTGCAGCCGGAGACACGGCTGCTCGACGAGCCGTGAGGGCCTCTCGAGGCCATGACCAAGATTTCCATACAGGAAGAACTGGCGCGCATCTGAGCGAGAAAAACGTCATCCTGGTGGACAAGGGCGTGCCAGCCGGCGCGGGCGTTTCGCGCCTCCGGCGCGGCATTCATCCCTGTGAGTCAGGCTTGTTTCTATAGCGAAATTCGACAAAAAGTCGCGGATCGGGAGAAGGGAGCGGATATGGTCTTTCGATTGAAAGAGCGACTTGGCAAGAAACTTCAGGAAGAAGTGCAATTCTTCAAATGTTGGCAGAAGGATAAGAAAGGTGTGGGCGCACTCATGCCCACGTCGATCCATGCGGCGCGCCGCATGGCTAGTGTGGTCAACCCGCTTTCTGGATTGCCGGTTGGGGAAGCAACCGTCGGGAGTCGATCAGTGAACGTTTGTCGCTCACATTTCTGATGTGCACATCGCCAGCGGCTCAGCAGGAGCTTCACCGTCACGGGCTTGCCTTGTACCGGCAGATCCTGAAGGCTGCGATTGGACCAGCCATACCGACTTCGACTTCGCCGGCCACAATCGGGGCAAATGTCGATCGCTGGTCCGGCAGCGGAAACAACCCAACTGTGATCATCAGTGAGCGCGACACCCAGAATTCTGACCCCTGGGCCAGGCGACCATTTCGATTTCGTTCGCATGCCCGCCCATAGCGATAGCGTCGCTAACAGCGGATGAACCACACAAATTGAGGAAGACCCTGGTTAAGTGCAAAGCGACACCAGCAGCGCGCGCACCGCGAGCATGCTGATAGCCGGCCCAAGGTGTGACCGAATTCCCGGCGGCAAGCCGGAGCGATGAGGGTGCCGCAAAGGACGTGCCTTCGGTCGCCTCAAGGCCTCAAGCTCAACGGCGCTATTGTCACCGACGACGATGAAAGGCCGTTGGAGACATCTGCAAAACTCAACGAAATCGGCCTTGACCAATCCCGGGCTCCGGCCGGGGCCGATGGCGGTGTAGCCGCATCGTTTCCAGACTGCATCAGGCGCATCGCCTGCTCCGACCGCGATCGCGTTCACGCAGTCAGCCGGGACTTGTGAAGTTCGAGGAGCGGATTTGCGAGCTCGAAGGCGTGCCCGATCTCGAAGAGATCATGGAGCCGCTGCTGGCCGCCCGGCGGAAGCTGCGTGCCGAATTTGCTCGCCTGCACAAAAAAGTGCTCACGATCGCTAGGAATGAGACGACCTGCCGGCGCACCTGATGACGGTTCCCGGAGTCGGCCCCGTTGTGGCGCTCGCCTATGCCGCGACAATCGACATTCCGCAGCGGTTCAGAAGCTCCAAAGCGGTAGAGCCCATCCTGGGACGTCGAAATCGACTTTTTAAGTCGCCGTCGGCAGTCGAAGCTTTCAATCTGGAGCAACTCCGAAAAAGGACTTTTTCAAACGGTGGGAGAAAACAGAAACACTTATTAGAAGCGGTTTGGTAGAATTCCTGCATACAACGATTACTCTTGGGAAATTTAACTATGCCAGCCGCACAATTTGACACTACTACTAGCAAATCGTTCCCGCAGAGGGGCATGATACGCCAGACGATTGAACAAGAATTAGAGCAGCTGCGTTCACAAGATGCGGACCCCAGATCAACATTCGCAGACCGTTGGCTCAACGACCGTGGGCTCCTTGTTGATGACGGCACATTCGAAGTTGCTAAGGCGGCTCACTTTGCCTTCTTTACCAAGGGCAACAACTACCCAGCTGTTGTTCAGTTCGAGCGTGATCTAATACAGATGGCGCTTAGTTTGTTTCACGCTCAAAATGATGCAAATGGAGCCGTGACTAGCGGCGGGTCTGAGAGTCTCTTTCTCGCTACTGCTGCTGCCCTTGCGAACGCCAAAGAACGACGGCCGGATATTACTCGGCCAGAAATAGTTGTGCCGCAGACAGGCTATCCCACATTCGAGAAATATGAACGGTATTTCGGATATACCCTGCGTCGCGTACCGGTCGATGCAAATTTTCGCGCAAATGTCTCGGCAATGTCCGAGGCGGTCAACGAAAACACGGTCATGATGCTTGCGTCGATGCCGTCTTGGTCGCACGGCGTTTGCGACCCCGTTCGTGAACTGGCGGAAATTGCGGACAAACATGGGATTTGGTTGCATGTGGACGCTTGCGTCGGCGGATTCTTAGCGCCGTTTGTGCGCGAACTCGGACGGGACGTTCCAGACTTCGATTTTCGAGTCCCGGGCGTAAGTTCAATCTCGGCCGATTTTCATAAGTATGGCTACAGCGGCAAGGGCGTTTCGGGTGTTTTCTATAGAAACAGAGATATCGCCCGCCATCAACCCTTCGTTTTCGACACATGGGCAGCAGGGCTTTATCGATCACCGGTTCTTACTGGGACGCGTAATGGTGGCGCAATCGCGTCGGCCTGGGCAGTTATGCGTTACCTGGGGCGGGAGGGATACCTTTCGCGGGCAACTCAAATCCTCAAGCTGAGAGACGCCATATCGGGGTTTGTTGAACGGTGCCCTGGCTTAAAAATCGTCGGCGGAGCTGAGCTTAACGTGGTCGGAGTTGGCAGCGATTACTCTGACATCTATTCGATTGCAAGCAAGCTGAAGGAGTACGGGTGGAAGGTGAACCTTCTGAAAGAGCCCGAAGCAATACAGTTCGTGCTCGGACCACTTCGGGATGAATATATAGATTTGCTAGTAAAAGACCTCGAAAGAGCCGTGGAAGCGGTGCGGCGCGAAGGCTTCAGTGCTCCTTCTCCAGCCGTGGTCTATTCCGACGAATTCTTAGACTGAAAGCGGACTAATTGTTGTTCGTGAAGGTTCAGTCCAATATGGCGAAACCGAAATTCCGGTACTTGAGAGGCTGGGCCTCCGGTCGATCGTGGCCGCATCCTCACCGCAGGTGGAAGATTCTGTGACGATCGGTCAGCCTGGGCCTGCTTGAGATCACTCTTCGTCTGCAATCTGCCCATCCTTGAACAATCCGATGCCCAATAGAGCGCTAAGTTCTATCTTAGGTAGATATATACGGCGACTCTTGCGCTCGCACCGATATGGAGAAACCAATGTCACTTTCTGAAACAGTTCTAGCAAAATTGAAAGACAAGTCGTTAGTGACGGACAAAGCTCCTGTAGGGACTGGCTGGGTAGCGGCAGGTTCAAGGGGCCTCACATTCGAGGTCACCAATCCCTCAACCGGCGAAGTCCTGGCAACCCTTCCAGATCTCGGTAAAGAGGACGTCAGGTCGGCGATTGAGGCTGCCCATGTTGCCCAAAAGAACTGGGCGAAGAGGACGGGCAAGGAGCGCGCCGCAGTGCTGCGGAAGCTTTACGACCTCTTAGTCTCGAATGTCGATGATCTTGCCACCATCCTGACTTTGGAGATGGGAAAACCGTGGCCGGAGGCGAGGGGAGAGATCCTCTATGGTGCGTCCTACGTCGAGTGGTTCGGTGAGGAAGCAAAGCGAGTTTATGGCGACACCATTCCAGGTCATCAGCCGGACAAGCGCATCATCGTGATCAAGCAGCCCATCGGAGTTGTGGGGGCCATCACGCCGTGGAACTTCCCGAATGCGATGCTTGCCCGCAAGATGGCCCCGGCAATCGCTGCCGGCTGCAGCATGGTGTCGAAACCTGCGGCTCAGACACCCCTATCCGCGCTCGCTCTGGCTCTCCTTGCCGAACGCGCCGGTCTACCACCCGGTCTTTTTTCTGTACTCACCACGACCGATGCGGAGATGGTGGGTCAGGAATTCTGCGGAAATGAGAAGATCCGAAAGCTCACTTTCACGGGCTCGACCAATGTCGGAAAAAAGCTGATGCGGCAAGGCGCAGAGCAGATCTTAAAGCTCGGCCTCGAACTCGGGGGTAACGCGCCCTTCATTGTCTTCGATGACGCGGATCTCGACGCTGCCGTCGACGGCGCAATGATTTCCAAATACCGCAATGCTGGGCAAACCTGCGTCTGCGCCAATCGGCTCTATATTCAAGAGGGCATCTATGATGCCTTTGCCGCCAAGCTTGCCAAGCGCGTTCGCCAGATGAAAGTCGGCGACGGCTTTGCCGAAGGGGTCACGACAGGCCCTCTCATCGATCGGAATGCGCTGAAGAAGGTACAGGAGCACGTCACCGACGCGGTCGCCAAGGGGGCTAGAGTGGAGGTCGGTGGCAAGCCTGCGAGCCAAGGCGGCCTCTTTTTTGAGCCCACTATATTGACCGGCGCAACGGGGGATATGCGCCTCTCCAGGGAAGAGACGTTTGGCCCTATCGCGCCTTTGTTCAAGTTTTCGATCGAGGAACACGTCATCGAAATGGCGAACAACACAGAGTTTGGCCTGGCTTCCTACTTCTATTCCAGGGATGTCTCGAAAATATTCCGGGTGGCGGAGGCTCTCGAATACGGAATGGTCGGGGTTAACACTGGGCTGATCTCCACGGAAGTTGCGCCTTTTGGCGGTATCAAGCAATCTGGCCTTGGCCGCGAAGGTTCAAAATACGGAATTGATGATTATACAGAGATGAAATACTTGTGCCTGAGCGTGTGATCGGCCTGTGCTCCGCACGAGAAATCCTTTTTCACTTACGACCGTTGCAGCCATGAGCGTGGTCGCTGCAGCGAAGTCAAGCAACTTGCAGGCAGAGCAACTGCATTGCGATGTCTGTCTGACCCAAGCCGGGCTAGATGCAAGGCACTCTCCACTTTGAACGCCGGCACACCATTTGCCACACGTGGCTGATCAGAACCAACGGATTCATGGATTTCAGCGAGCCGCGTTGGCGTGTCCCCGACCTGAAAGGAAGCAATCATGAGGATCAATATTGAGGAAATTACCGAAAAGGACAGAAGCAGCGTCCTGCATCCGTTCACGCAGCTCAAGGATTTCGCCACGGGCAAACTCGGCGAGCCTACCATTGTCGAGACCGGGAAGGGCATCCGCATTCAGGACGCGCATGGCAACCAGTTGATTGACGGGTTCGCTGGTCTCTATTGCGTGAATGTCGGTTATGGCCGTGCCGAAGTCGCCGAAGCGATTTCGCGCCAAGCCTATCGTCTCGCCTACTACCATTCCTACGCGGCCCATACGACGGACGAACTCGCAATCCTCTCAGATCGTCTCGTGCGTATGGCGCCTGGCAAAATGAGCAAGGTCTTCTACGGCATGTCCGGCTCGGATGCCAACGAGACCCAGGCCAAGCTCGTTTGGTACTACAACAATCTGCGTGGCAAGCCGAACAAGAAGAAGATCATTTCGCGTGACCGCGGGTATCACGGCTGCTCTGTCGTCTCTGGCTCGATGACCGGCATGAGCTTCTATCACGACCACATGGACCTGCCGCTGCCGCAGATCGTTCATACAGGAGCTCCGCATTATTATTGGGGCGCAACCCCGGGCGAAACCGAACGCGAATTTTCCGCGCGGCGAGCCGCAGAGCTTGACCAGCTGATCGTACGTCTCGGCCCGGACAATGTCGGCGCCTTCATCGGCGAGCCGGTGCTCGGAACAGGTGGCATCACGCCTCCGCCGGAAGGGTATTGGGAGGCGATCCAAGCCGTTCTGAAAAAGCACGACGTACTCCTCATCGTCGACGAAGTGATCACCGGCTTTGGCCGCACGGGCTCCATGTTCGGCTCGCAGCATTACGGAATTGAGCCCGACCTGATTACAGTTGCCAAAGGCCTTACCTCCGCCTACTTCCCGCTCTCCGGCGCGATCGTTGGCGAGAAGGTTTAGGCGATGAACGACGGCGCTGACAGGGTTGGTGCGTTCTCTCATGGCTACACCTACTCAGGTCATCCGATCGGAGCCGCCGCGGCCAACGCGGTTCTCGACATAGTCGAGAAAGAAGATCTCCCTGGTAACGCTCGTGACGTCGGGGCGTTTTTTCAAGCGCAGCTAAGGGACAAGTTCTCGCAATTGCCTTTCGTAGGTGAGGTGCGCGGGGTCGGTCTTATGGGCGCAATTGAGTTCGTGGCCGACCGCCACAACAGGAAACGTTTTGATCCGGCGCTTAAGGTTGGTGCACGAATTTCGAAAGCATCCCGTGACCGTGGCCTTATCGCCCGCGATATGCCGCACGGGGACATCTTGGGCTTTGCCCCGCCGCTCGTTGCAACCAAGGCTGAGGTCGAAGAGATTGTTGCGATAGCCGAAAGCGCCGTCCGTTTCGTCGCGGATGAACTCGTCCGCGAGGGGCAGAAAATCTGAATGTTAGGCAATGGCCTGGTCCATGGTTGCTGGACCTGAGGGTGGCCCATGCATAGGAAACGGGCCTTATTGGAACATACCCGGTTTGTTGGCTTGGATATTCAAAAATCGGATCTCAATTGCCCTAGCGGTGAGCGGACGTTCTGGGGTCGTCGAATACATTGGCGAGATTGCCAATGATGTTGGGGCGATCATCAAGTTGTGGGACCGTTCTCCGGCCGGCGTCATCGAAGCTGCTTGCCTGGCCCATCTGCGTCGCAAGATATTCGATGTTCACGACAGCCAGCCACCGAGCTGAGCACGACGGCCATGGCCGGTATCCAGGCGATCTACCGGATCGAGGAAGAGAGAGGGGGCTCCCGCCCGCCGAGCGATTGGCCGCTACATATCGAGCCCAGATAGATTTTTGGCATCGTTTTCTTTCGGTTCTAGGCTGTCGACCTTTCCACTCGTCTTCTTTGCAATGATGACTCCCGGGCCTCACTTTTTAGGCTTTGCAGCTCCATTAGCTCGATATAAGGGATATGACAGCGGATGGTGTGTCCGGGTTCAGACTCGGAAAGCTCCGGCTCCAGCGTCTCGCAGATGGCGCCGATCTTGCGCGGGCAGCGCGTGTGGAAGACGCAGCCCGTCGGCGGATTAGCGGCGCTCGGGGTCTCTCCGTCGAGGCGGATGCGCGAGCTCTTTGACCGGTCGAGCTCGGGCACGGCTGACAGCAGCGCCTCGGTGTAGGGATGGTGGGGGCCGGAAAACACCGGTTCCGATGGCCCGAACTCCATGATGCGGCCGAGATAGAGCACGGCGATCTTGTCAGAGAGGTAACGCACCACGCCAAGGTCATGCGAGATGAAGATGTAGCTGACATCTTCTTTCGACTGCAGGTCGGCGAGCAGGTTGAGGATCGCCGCCTGCACGGAAACATCCAGCGCAGAGGTCGGCTCATCGCACACCACGATACGCGGATCGCCGGCGAAGGCGCGGGCAATGGCAACGCGCTGCTTCAGGCCACCTGAAAGCTGGCGCGGCTTAACGGCGAGATGCCGCTCGGTGAGTCGCACCGAGCGGACCAGGTCGTTGAGGCGGGCCTCCAGCGCCTTGCCGGAGAGACCGGCCAGCCGCTTCAGCGCCCGGCCGATGAGATGCCGGATCGAATGCGAGCGGTTGAGCGCCGAGTCCGGATTCTGGAAGACGATCTGCATCGCCTTGATCTGGTCGTCGCTGCGGTTCTCCAGGCGAGGCGCCAGCGCCCTGCCCTCGAGTTCGATGGTGCCGCCGTCATCGGGCGGCACCAGGCCAAGCAGCAGCCTAGCGAAGGTTGTCTTGCCGCTGCCGGACTCGCCGACCAGCCCAAGCGTCTCGCCGGGTCGCAGGTCAAGCGAAACATCCTTGACGGCGCGCAAGGGATGGCCAGGGTTGCCATAGGTTTTGTTCAGTCCCGCGACTCGCAGCACCGGTGCCCCCGCCGGCTTTGGTGCAGGCGCCACATCGCTGGGTGTGGCACGCGGCAGGGCTTGCGCCTTGTGATGATGGAAGCAACGCGACAGCCGGCCGCCCAGATCATAGAGCGGCGGCAGTTCGGTGCGGCAGCGGTCGTCAGCAAGCGCACAGCGATCGGCGAAGGCACAGCCCTTGATGGCCACGCCAATGCCGGGGAGGAAACCCGGAATGGTGTCGAGGCGGCCCTGGTCCTTGCGCTGGCCGCCACGGGGCAGACAGCGTAGCAGCGCCACCGTGTAGGGATGGCGCGGATCGTTGAAGACGTCCTTGGTCGAGCCTTCCTCGACCAGCATTCCGGCATAGAGCACGCCGACCCGGTCGCACATGTTGGAGACGACGGCGAGGTTGTGGCTGATGAATAGGATCGAGGCTGACAGCTCACGCCGCAATTGCTCGATCAGGTCGAGGACCTCGGCTTCCACCGTCGCATCGAGGCCGGTGGTCGGCTCGTCGAGGATCAGCATCGAGGGGTCGTTGGCCAGCGCCATGGCGATCGCCACGCGCTGCTGCATGCCGCCGGAAAGCTGGTGCGGATAGCGCTGCATGACGCTGGCCGGATCGGAGATGCGCACCCGGTTCAGCATGGCGATTGCCTTGTCGCTTGCCGCCTGTCCGGTGATGCCGGCGAGTTCGAAGATCTCGGTCAACTGCCGGTCGATGCGGAGCGACGGGTTCAGCGCCTTGCCGGGGTCCTGATAGACCATCGACACGCTGTCTGCGCGGGCACGCCGCAGCGCCTCGCTGTCAAGCTTCATCACGTCCTTGCCGTCGAGCGCGATCGAGCCGCCGGTGATCGAGCCGTTGCGCGGCAGATAGCGCACCACCGACAGCGCCACGGTCGACTTGCCGCAGCCGGATTCACCGACCAGCCCATAGGCTTCGCCGGTCTTGATGGTCAGGTTGACGTTGCGCAGCACCGCGCGGTTGCGTCCGGCGACGCGATAGGCGACCGAAAGGTCCTTCAGTTCGAGCGCGTTCCTCTCAGTCATTAAACGCCCCCTGGACGCCATCGGTCACCAGATTGACGCCGATCACCAGCGAGGCGATGGCGAGCGCGTCGAACAGCACCGTCCACCAGAAGCCGCCACTGATCATGCCGTAATTGCTGGAGATCGAGAGCCCCCAGTCGGGTGAGGGCGGCTGGATGCCAAAACCCAGGAAGGAGAGCGTGGCGACCGCGAAGATGGCATAACCCAGCCGCACGGTGGTCTCGACCAGGATTGGTGGAATGACGTTGGGCAGGATCTCGACGAACATCGTATACAGCGCGCGCTCGTGCCGAAGCTCGGCGGCGGCGACATAGTCGAGTTCGCGCTCGGTCAGCACCGCCGAGCGCACGGTGCGGGCAATGATGGGCGCGAAGCTCAGCCCAATGACGACGATGACGGTGGTCTTGGAGGTACCAAGCGCGACGATGGCGAGCAGCGCCACGATGACACCCGGGATGGCCATGAAGGCTTCGAGGATGCGGCTGACGACATCGTCGACGATGCCGCGGAAGTAGCCGGTGAGCAGACCCAGTGCCGTGCCGGCCACGGTCGCAAACAGTGTCGCCAGCGGGGCGACGGTCAGGATATCGCGCGAGCCGACGATGACGCGCGAGAAGACATCGCGGCCGATTTGGTCGGTGCCGAACCAGTGTTCGCGCGAGGGGGGTGCCAGCGCATCGATGATGTCGTCGGCGAGTGGGTCGTAAGGCACGAAGCGCTCGCCGAACAGCGCACAGGCGACCCAGAACAGCACGATGGCAAGACCGACGAGGAAGGTTCGCGAGCGTAGTAGGGAGTAAAAGACATCCGCCAGGGGACTGCGCCGGCGCATGTCGTCTTGTGCGGGAGAGGTGGTCTGGACGGCGCTCATTGCTCTGCTCCCAGCCGGATACGCGGATTGAGTACGGAATAGAGGAAGTCAGCGGCAAGCGTCGCCACGGCATAGACGATGCCGATGGTGAGGATGCCGGCCTCCAGCATCGGGAAATCCTTGCCGCGCGCGGCGGTGAAGATAAGCGAGCCGATGCCCTGGTAGCGGAACAGCGTTTCGATCACGACCAGGCCGCCGATGAGGTAGCCGGTCTGTGTGGCGATGACGGTGATGGTCGGCAGCAGCGCATTGCGCAGCACATGTCGCCAGATCACCGTGCGCCACGTCAGGCCCTTGAGCACGGCCGTCCTTGTATAGTCGGAATCGAGCGCCTCGATCATGCCGGACCGCGCCATGCGGGCGATGTAGCCGAACAGCACCAGGAATAGCGGCAGCGACGGCAGGATCAGATAGTAGATCTGGGTGAGGAATCCCGCGCCTTTTGGCCATGCCGCCGCGATCGGCAGCCACCTCAGCCAGACGCCGAAGATCAGGATCAGGATGATGCCGGTGACGAATTCCGGCAGTACCGTCACCGACAGCCCGCCCAGGCTGATGATGCGGTCGAGCGGCCGGTTGAGGTTGAGCGCGGCGACAACGCCGCCGAGGATGCCGATCGGCACCACCAGCACGAAGGCGATCAGCGCCAGTTTCATCGAATTGCCGAGGGCGTCGACAACGAAGGGTGCCACCGGCGCACGGAAGACGTAGGACGTGCCCATGTCGCCGTGCAGGAAATTCCAGATCCAGCTTCCGTACTGGACGAGCAGCGGCCGGTCGACGCCAAGCGAATGGTTAAGTGCATCGACCGCGCGCTGGTCGGCGAACGGCCCCAATATGGCGCGCCCGACATTGCCGGGCAGCACCTGGCCGCCTAGGAACACCATGATGCTAAGCAGGAACAGCGTGACGAGCGATAGCGAGACACGCCGGGCAAAGAAGGAGAGAATGGCTATGACTCCTTATGGAGCCAACCCCACGTGGGGGGCTGGCTATTAGACGATTGGCTTTCGCTCGCTTAGGCCTTCGATGCTTTTTCGAGGAACAGCTGCCCCATGGCGGTCGGCTGCACGCCGGTCACGCCTTTCGCCGTCGCCGTGAGGTAATCGGAGAAATAGCCGAAGATGATAGGTGTTTCCTCGAGCAGCAGCTTCTGGATCTTGCCGGCCGCAGCCTTCTGCGCCTCAAGGTCAAGCGCCGCGATGTAGCTGTCCGCCAGCGTGTCGTAGTCCTTGTTCTTGAAGTGCGCCGCGTTCCAGGTGCCGTCGCTCTTCAGGGGTGCTGCAAGGAACACGTTCGGCACACCGCGGTGACCATAGCCGGTGACGCCCATCACCGAATCCAGCCAGTTCGATTTGCCGAACACTGCGTCTCCGTAATAGGGACCTGAGTCGAGGATGTTGAGGTCCAGCTCGATGCCGATTTCCTTAACCCAGTTCTGGATGAGCTGGGCGTATGCCGGGATTTCGCCATAGCGCTCGGTGGTCAGCGTCACCTTGAAGCCCTTGCCGGCACCTGCAGCTACCATGAGCTGCTTGGCCTGCGCGATGTCCTGCTTGCGCTGCGGCACGCTCGTATTGGTTGACGGATAGACGGGAGCGAACGGACTGTCGTTGCCCAGCGTGGCGCGCCCCTTCAGCAGGCCGGCAACCACCTTGTCGCGATCGATTGAGAGTGCAATCGCGCGGCGCACGCGCGGGTCTTTGAAAGGGTCGGAGTCGCAGCGCATGTGCACTTGCCGATTCAAAGACGACTTCAGGCCAATGATATCTACGTTCGGATCTTTGAGCAGGCCGACGCCACCGAGCGCCGTCACCTGGTTGATGATGTCGACCTGGCCGCCCTGCAGCGCCAGGATCTGCGGCTGGATGTCGTCGAAGAAAGTGAACTCCGTGCGATCAGGCAACGCCTTCGCCCCCCAGTAGTCCTCGTTGCGAACGAAGGAAGCGCCGACCTTGGGCGTGTAGTTGTCCAGCTTGAACGGCCCGGTGCCGTCGAAGCTCTTTTCGTAGTCGCCCTTGTAGCTGGCAGGCAGAATGATGGCGTTGTAATTGTCCGACGCCACCATGTAGGGGAAGTTGCCGTTCGGCGCATCGAGGTGGAACTCAACGGTGTAGTCGTCGACTTTCCTGGTCGCGCCCTTCTGCAGGATACCCTTGAAGACGGACAGTGCATTGGACGAGCCGGCCGGGTCGGCGAGCCGATCGAAGCTGGCAACCACGTCATCGGCCTTCATCTCGCCGCCGCTGTGAAATTCGACGCCCTTTCGAAGCTTGAAGGTCCATACCGTAGCTTTGTGGTTCGGTTTCCAACTCTCGGCTAGCGAAGGCCGCAGTACCAAGTCGGGGCCGTCGAGACAGAGATATTCTCCAACCTGCTGCAGCATTAAATAGCCACCATTATCGGCGATGGTGACGGGGTCTATGGCTCCTGTCGGCACGACGCAGGCAACGCGAATGGTGGCGCCGGGGGCGCCTTGGGCGCGGGCGCGCGACGGCATGGCGCCGAGGCCAGCTGCCATGCCTATGCCGCCAAGCAGCGGCAGCGACAGACCGAGCAGACTGCCGTGGCGCATGAATTCGCGGCGACTGATGCGGCCGTCGACCAGCCCGTCGATAAGATGGTTTTCGAGCGGCGTGCGGTTGCGCCTCATGAGATCGAGAATGCGGTAGTTCGTTTTCACGTGTTAGTCCTCCCCTAACATACGATATATTTCAGCCCACCACCTTTGGGGCGGGCGACCCAAGTGTGAACTCTAGGCTTCGGCCTTTGTGGCCCGCATCGTCCCTGATTGCCACGAGCACGACCAGATTTTCTGACTTGTACTCGTTGTAAGCTTTCGACGCGCGTCGGACAGGTTATTTTTTCACGGCTCCTGCCCAGCGGGTTACTCCTTGGACAATAAGGCAAGGCGCTATGGAAGTGTTACTGACTTGCTCCCATTTCACGAAAACATTTGCTGTGAGAGGCCTTGCTTCCGAAATTTTCCAGCCCAATTGGGGAACGCCGTTATCAGCTTAACTCGCATTCAGGAATTTGCGGCATAGACCGATGTCATGAACACCGCAACCGTCAGCTACCAGGGATCGTGGTTTCGAGGATGCAATCCGCCGGTGGGCATCAAGTTCGGTCCGGATTACGCTCGCCGGAGTGCACGGCCTGCCTGAAAAGCGCGGTGTCAGCCTCACTCGGCCATCTCAGTCGCCCACGGCGGAAAATCCGACGGCAGAGTCGCGAGAATCTCCCGAGCCGACCACTCCCGAGACATTCTTGGATTCCTGTAGATATTGACCTGGCCGGTCGTTCCCATCAGTCAGGTGGACCAATTGCTCGGTCAAACTGCAGCACACTGATTATATCAAACTGCGCAGATGGATAGCCCGATCCTCTTTGGCAACCCGACTCACTATGTCGGTGAAATACCTTTCAACACCAAATTCAGGAGTTAGAAATCTCTCTACGATCTCAGTATAACGTTCAATGGAGGATACAACAAATTTCATGTGGTAGTCAAACTGACCCATTACTTCGTAACACTCGACAACTTCTGGAATGACGCACATATTGCGTTCGAAGAAATCCAAGGCATCTCTATGATGCTTCGAGAGGGCTACATTAGCTAAAACAATCTGGACACTTTGTAACTTTTCAATCGCTATTTCCGCAATGTAACGACGGATAATACCATCTTTTTCGAGCTTTTTGACTCTCTGCCAACACGGCGACACAGAAATTCCGACCCTGTCGGCGAGGATCTTGATTGGGAGGCGGCCGTTTTCTTGGAGCACATCAAGAATCCGGTAATCCATGCGGTCTAGCTTGTTCATATCACTTACTCTACATACGATAGTTCACGCAGCGCTGGCTCGGTGGCCGGCAGAGGATGCCGCAGCAATGCGTCGCCACGGGCAAATGCTACCCTGCCACATTTGCCGAATTGACACAGCCCCTGTTTCTGTCAGGCGATGTGAGGACGGCAAACTGACAGTTCTTCCGTTCAAGACACTGTGTCCCGCCGAAAATTTCGCAGATCAACATCGAGCCAGGCTCGGCCTTGCCAGCAAGCCACCGATTGACCAAGGCTGATATCTACGCCGGATTTGGGAAACGTGGGATAGCTCGTGAGCCTTTGGCACGGGCGCGGATCGCATTGTCGCTCACCGCCAGCCGGCGCGGTGGAACGCACGGCGCAAGAAGGCACGTGGCACGCCGAGAGATCCCACCACTGTCCAATGCCCGAGGTGTGATAGATATCGGGCTCGGCCTTCACGGCCGCAGACGTGTGACATAGGTGACTATCGGCCGTTTGGGATGCGCTGGCGCATCCGACGCACGTCCTCAGCAGTGATGAAGTCCGCCAGCGAACAGCCTGCGTGCAAGTCGGGATGAGCTGTTTCGGGCGTGAAATGCGCGAGCGCAATGACGTCCGCTTTAGTCGGCATCGCCTTGCGGCCAAGCGCCAGACTGTTCCCCACGATGTCGGCGAAGCAGTGGAAGATCTCCGGTGTCTGATAGTATGCGCCAGGATGACGGCGTTGCGCCGTTGCTTAAGGTCGAGGATGGCCTCCACATCCCCGGCAAATATCGACCATCCGATCTCGAAATGACGTTTCGCACCCGGTCGTAAAGCGCAGCCGACGTGCAGAGGTTATCGGCATTGCCAACATATGCTCACCTTGAGCAATAAAGGATGTCATGCGCGGTCGAAGGCGGACCGGCTATGTTGTTCAAGTCTTGCGAGCCGGAATATAGCCGACCGCAGCCGCGGCTGAGCCAAAACTCTCGCCCGCACGAATACGCTCTTCCACTTGCGCATCAATAGCTATTATTCTCTCTGCTTTCATCAAAATCTCCTCCCCATGGGCACGCGGTACGACGATAATCCCCGTGTCATCACCGATCACAAGATCTCCTTGTGATACAGAAATTCCCCCGATCGTGATGTCACAATCAATTGGAAGAAGCTTCACCCGGGTTTTCCCCGTGGTAGGTGCAACCCACCGGCTTGGAAGCCACAGTCTCGTTTCCCGAATTTCATCCAAATCCCGGCAGGCGCCGTCAATCACGACAGCCGTGGCCTGTCGATTTTTTGCCACGAGGGCAGCAAGACCGCCCATTGTAGAAATGGGCGAACCGCTCATATCCACCATCAACACCTTGCCAGGCCCTGTCGCTTCAATCAGCTGGCCGACCGCGAACTCGGCTTTCTCAAAATCGCCTAACCTGCCTGTCAATTCGCGCGCGGTGACCGCGAAACCGATCATACGGCCGCTGCCGCTCTGTCGCGCGATGCCTTGAACAGTCCCCTTGATGCCGCGTTCGTCCAATGCGTCCGACCATGTGCTGACCCCAATCACCGCACCCCGGTCCAGGATCTCGTTCTCGCTCATTGCCACTTGGCTGCTCCTGCTTTCATTGAATTGTTCCGATGTCGACGGCCATCGAGCCCACAGTATCGGCCGATGTTCCGGCATTTGCCAAAGTGTCCGCGACGGCCATCAGTCCTTTGGTGTGCGGAATCTAATTGAAAGACTTGGAAATCTATCTCCCGTGCGCGTTTTTCGAAGGTGTCACCATGCTTGTTACCGGATCGTCACACGCGAATTGAAATGAACGATCACGGCACTTGACGGCGGCCGCAACAAACTTGTCGGCGACGGAAATGCATTGCTTAAAGTCGCAGGCATAATCGACGTCCGGATCTTGATAGTCTCGCCGTCGATCCCCGGGTCGCCTCAATGTCCAATGCCGCCTGCTCAGCACCTTCCTGGAGCTGAGTCCCGAATGCGGCCTGTCCTCGATTCGGCGAGACCGATCATGACATCGGCCCAGGCGGCCGAGCACGCGAAGGGGCAGCAAGCGTTGTTGCGGCCGAAAGAATGCCATTCGTTCCGCCTGCTTCCATTTTTGATTGGTGCACTTGTCGTCGTCTTTCGTGCTGCCATCCTCGTCCATCGAGCAAAAGGGCAAGCGCAAGAACGTCGCTGATGGTTTGCTGGCGAAAAAGCCATCGCCATCTGCGATGTCGACCCCACATCGCTGGCCTGCTTGCGCAGTTCAGCAGCATCGATGGGGCGCGCCAGTGTCACGCCGACAAAGAAGCCGCCTTCGGGCCGCACATAGCGATGGCCAGCCATGAACTCGTCCAGTGCCGATGCCATCGCCTCCAGACGCGGTGCATAGAGGCGCCTCAGCGAAGCAACCTGATCGCCTAGCGGCCCACGGCGGAGCCATTCGCCAGCCACCGAAAGCGCGAAGTTGCCAGGCGTCACATAGGTGCTCTCGCCCAGCTTGGCCGCCGCACTGATGGTGTCCGGAGGTGCAATAAGATAGGCGTCGCGAAGACCGGCGCGATCACCTTGGAGAAAGAATTGAGCTGAACCGTCACGTCGCGTCCGAGTTCGGCGATCGACGGTATCTGCGCGCCCTTGTAGCGAAGAAGGCGGTAGGGCTGTCTTCGACAATGCGGAAATCATGGGTCCTCGCCAGATCGACAAGATGCTGGCGCTTGGCGGCCGACCATGTGGTGCCGGTGGGATTTTGAAAGTCCGGAACTGTATACATGAAGACGGGCTCGCGCCGCGCCGCGACGTTCAACGGCTCAAGCGTCTGTCCGTCCGCTTCCCTCGCTAAATGGCGACGACATTTGCGCCGTAGTGGCGCAGCAGGTGGACCATTCGATCGTAGCAAGGCTCCTCGATGAGCACGGTTTCGCCGGGCTTCAGCCAAACGCGACACAAAATGTCGAACAGAGCGACAGAACCGTCAGCAGCCATCACGTTGGCAATGTCCACACCATGATAGTCGGCGAGCCATTCCCGCAGCGGCAGTGGGCCCGACCGCGGGCCCATACTGGTAGGCGACAACCTGCCCAACGCTCAGGGCTGGCACCTCAGGGACGATTTAGTTCCGGACGAGATCCTCACTCAGATGGCGCAGCTCGGCGTCTTCGGCATCTATATCGATCCCGCATTCGGCGGATTGGGCCTTGGTAAACTTGCCATGTGTGTTGTGACCGAAGAGCTGAGCCAAGCCTGGATTGCCACCGGCTCGCTCGGCACACGCTCGGAAATTGCCGGCGAGCTGATTGCATCCGCAGGAACGCCCGAGCAGAAGCAGCGCTGGCTTTCCAGCATCGCCTCGGGAAAAATCTTGCCGACCGCGGTGTTCACGGAGCCGGACACCGGATCTGATCTGGCGAGTCTGAAGACCAGGGCGGTCAAAACACCCGACGGCGGCCGATCATCCAAGGCAACAAGACGTGGATAACGCACGCTTCGCGCAGTGACTGGTGACAGTGCTGGCCCGCACCAATCCCGCCTCGGCGGGTCATGATGGACTTTCCATGCTGGTTGTTGAAAAGCCACTCGGCACCTGGGACGAGCCTTTTCCGTCTTCTGGCATGAGTGGAGGTGAGATCGAGGTCCTCGGCTATCGGGGGATGCGCGAATATGACATCGCTTTTGACGGCTTCGTCATCCCGCCCGGCGGCCTGCTTGGTGAGGTGGAAGGTCAAGGCTTCCGCCAATTGATGCGAACCTTCGAGGGCGCGCGCATCGAGACCGCTGCCCGCGCCGTTGGGGTTGCGCGTCGCGCGTTCGAGTTGGGGTTGCGCTATGCGCTGGAGCGCAGGCAATTCGGCCGATCGATCGTCGCCTTCCCACGGGTCCACGACAAACTCTCTATGATGATCACCGAGACGGTGATGCCCGCGAGATGACCTATTTCGCCGCCCGCCAAAGGATTTAGGCACACGCTGCGACATTGAGGCCGGTATGGCAAAGCTGCTCGCCGCGCGCGTTGCCTGGTCGAACGCCGACACCGCGCTCCAAATCCACGGCGGTAATGGCTACGCTCTGGAATACGAGATCTCGCGGATCCTCTGCGACGCCCGAATCCTGAACATCTTTGAAGGCGCGGCCGAGATCCAAGCCCACGTCATCGCCCGCAGGGCAAGCCTGCGACGACTATGACGACATCGTTCTGTGGGGGGAACAGGCATCTCGACTTCCTGCGGCGTCTGCAGCCCTACCATTTCGGCATTCCCTGCGCGGATTGGCTGAGGGTGGTGATGAACCGGATCGGGCCGGACCTGTTCGCCTCCTGCTTTCTGGCCTTCGTCGGCGAGCGTCTGCCCGAAGCGGTCGGTCAGATCGCCATTGATGGCAAGACCTCGCGCCGCAGCCACGATCGCGGGCGTGGACAGGCGGCGCTGCACCTCGTCTCGGCTTATGCGACAACCCACAGCCTCGTGCTGGGGCAATTGGCGGTGGCCGACAAATCCAATGAGATCACCGCCATTCCCTTGCTGCTGCAGGAACTGGCCGCGTCCGGAGCGCTTCGGGCAGTCTCGTTTCCATCGACGCCATGGGTTGCCAATCCAACATCGCCGAGACGATCGTCGATCTCGGCGGCGATTATCTGTTGGCCACCAAGGACAATCAGAAGACCGCCCATGCCGAGATCCAGCTCTATTTCGATGCCGCTCCGGCCATGGGATCGATGCGCTCACTGAGGTCGAGAAGGGCCATGGCCGCATCGAGACGCGCCGCCACCTCGTCTCCCAGCGCGTCGACTGGATGAGCGGCAAGCGGCGCTATCCCGATGAGCCGCGCTCAAGAGCCTCAGCACCATCGCCATGGTCGAGACCCGTATCGAGACGGGCACCGAGGTCAAGGTCGAGCGGCGATGCTAAATCTCCTCTCGCATCCTCACCGCAAAGGCCTTCGCCGAGGCCGCCAGAGCCCATTGGGGCATCGAGAACGGCCTGCATTGGGTTCTCGATGTCCAATTCAAGGAGGACCAATCGCGCCTGCGCCGCGGCCACGGTGCCACAAACATGGCGATGGTCCGCCACCTCGCCCTCAACCTCATCCGAGCCATGCCCGGAAAACGCAGCGATGATCTTATCTGGATCGGCGGTCCAAGTGAAGGGTTTAGGTTGCTGGTTGTGCTCTGCAACGAAGCGGTTGATCGCCGCCTGGAGGTGACGACGGAGTGGAAGACACCGCGCCTGAGACGACGCTTCGACAGTTTTGCGAAGAAGCCCTCGACCGCGTTGAGCCATGAGCATGAGGTCGGTGTTAAGTGGAAGGTGAAGCGCTGATGGCGGCCGAGCCAGGCACGCACCTTGGGTTGCGCAGTTTGTCGACGAACTGCGGATCGTTGGAGAGCTTGAACTGGCGCCAGCGGTTGGGCTGCAGCCCGTGCGCCTTCCAGATGCGGCGCACCGCGCTGGCGCTGATGCCGGCCGCGGCCACCATCATGTCGGCGGTCCAGTGCGTCGTCTCGCCAGGCGGGTCCTGCAACGTCAGTGCCACCACGCGCTCGGCGACTTCAGGTCCGAGTGGGCCAATGCGCGAGGGGCGCGTCTTGTCGCGCAACAGTCCCTCGAAGCCTTCCGCGGCGAAGCGCTCCTGCCAGCGCCACACGCAGGTCTTGGACTTACCAGTTTTGCCGCATGATCTCGACTGTGCCCACGCCGTCGCTGCTCAACAGAATGATCTCGGCGCCCCAAACGTGCTTCTGCGGCGCATTGCGATCTCTGATCAGCGCGCCCAGACGCTGACGGTCAATCGAAGAAACGGTGAGGAATATTCCTGTGCGCATGCGCCAGACTCGCATGCGCACTCACAAAAGAGAATCCCCAGCCGGACTCTTATGTCAGGCATAAACCACTAGGTCGGGCGCGTTGCGAGTGGCCCCAGCATTCCGAAACACGTAAGAAGCCGCCCATTAACGTAAATCTCGCCCATCGTCCAAGAGGCTACAGAGGCACATGCGTCCTCAATGATTTTGGGCGTTATCAACTTAACTCGCGTTCAGGGTTTGCGGCATAGACCGATGTCATGAACACCGCAACCGTTACAACCGCCATTCGTCCCCGGCTGCTACTCAGGGCGTCCAGAGAGGCTGCTTGTTGGTTGGCCCGTCCTTGATCGACAGGTCAGGCACCACGGCCGCTGGCTCCTTCCTCCTCGTACATTGCCGCCTCACGACATCGTCCTGAGCAGAATTCAGTTGCAATAAAAGCTCAAAATAAAATTGCAGGATTTTTATGAATAAAGCTCATCGGCGATGGTACAGTCTTGGCAGAACTCCCGATTTGACACGGCTAAGGAGTGAAGGAACCGCTCTTGTCTCTGGAAGCGAATATAAATGACAACTTATAGTATCCTGCACGGCTCTAGTGCAAAGTACGATAAAAAATGCGCTGGCGGCCAAGCGTCTCGGTCTTTATCCGCAACTGATCCGGCCCTGTACGACTACCTCTCGGGAATTGAGGCAAGCCGTTTCGATAAAGACGATGCCGATGCGCTGATCCGCGAATGTTCGCCGCCACGGATGACCTATGATCTTGCTGGGACTACCATCGATACTAGGACAGGGTTCGGCTGGCCACGACTCTTCCGCATCCGGCAAAACAAGTGCTCGGCTGTTGCCAAATCGCGGCACTCAGCAGCGAGAACTCGGCCGCTTCGCCAACGCTGTGGTAGTGGGATGCAGATAGATCCACGGGCCATGAGCCTTGTAAGAGACTTCGTCAATGGGGGCATCTGCCGGTAGCGCGATCGACCAAAGTACCTCGCCCGGCCATCTCTTCGAGACCGGCAGTCCGATGTTACAGGCGAAATAACAGGGACGCAAAAAGTGTCACAGACCCGTCAAACTCGCGTCCCTTAGACATCTCAATCTCCCAAGTTTGGCCTGGGGCTGCGTGCCATGCCACTGGCAGACAAGAGGTCGCAGCAGATCCAGTAGGAGACGACCGTGCAAGGAAAAGCGCCGCCTGTCGGCTCCAGGCCATTCCAGGTCACCAACCGGCAGGTCCTGACGATCGCTATTCCCATGGCGCTCGCCTGCCTCACTACCCCGATGATCGGCTTCATCGACACGATTGTCGTCGGCCAATTCGGCGATGCACGGCTGATTGGAGGTCTTGCGGCCGGAGGCGTGGTTTTCGATATCATCTTAACGAGTTTTAGTTTCCTGCTCTCCGGTACGACCGGATTAGTCGCCCAAGCTTTGGGCAGGGGCGACGCTCTGGAAGCAAGGGCAGTCCTTTGGCGGGCAATTGTCATCGCCGCGGGTTCAGGGTTGGCATTGGGCCTGCTCGCCCCGCTCATTGCGGTGATCGGCGAATGGTTCATGAACGCGGACCAGCCCGTGACCACCACGATGGGCCTATACATCCGCATCCGCCTAATCTCGGCGCCTGCCTCTCTTATCAACTATGCGATTCTCGGATACTTTCTGGGCTGCGGCAATGCAGCCATCGGACTTATCCTGCAGCTTCTCCTCAGCGGGGTGAGTACCGCGTCATCCATCTTCCTGGGTCTTTACCTCGGGTGGGGCGTTGCAGGCGTCGCCTGGGGAACTGTGTGTGGAGAGGCCGCCGCCGCGATGGCCGGCATCACCATCCTCTTTGGGCGCTTCCGCGCGATGCCAAAAATGGCGCGGCCGCACACGTTCAAGATGGGGGCAATGAGGCAATTGCTTCGCCTCAACGGCGACATGATGATCCGTTCCTTTGTGCTATCGGGAGCATACGTCCTGTTCGCGCGGCAGGGCGCCCAATTTGGCACGTTGACCTTGGCCGCCAACGCGGTGCTGATGCACTTTTTCCTGGTTGCGTGTTATTTCCTCGAGGGGTTCGCAGCGGCCGCCCAGCAACTCGCCGGTCGGGCTTTTGGAGCCCGTGATCAGCGGGCGTTCTTGCGCACCGTCAAGCTGACAACCGGCTGGGGATTCGCACTCGCTAGCCTTCCCTGCGTCTTAGCCTTCACATTCGGCGAACAGTTACTGGGCACGATAACGAAGTCACCGGATGTGTATGCGGAGGCAGTTATTTATCTTCCTTGGGCTGCCTTCGGGAGCTTGAGCGGCGCGCTGGCCATGCAGATGAACGCCATCTTCATCGGCGCCACCTGGTCGCGCGACATACGCAACATGATGCTCATATCTTTCGCCGCCTTTATCGCCGCTTCGCTCGCGTTCAGGCCGGTCTTCGGCAACCACGGACTCTGGGCTGCTCTTCACATTTTTCTGATTGTGCGTGGCGTAAGCTTACTATCGGTTATACGTCGCCGTGTCCGCTCTGCGTTCGCAGGATGATTGTCGATCGGCTACTTAGCAATGTCAGAGCTCGGTTGCAGGAGCTGGGCCGCATGGGAGGGCACTGCATTTTCGGGCGCGCGAGCTGTCGGCATGATGTGCGGCTGATGCCGCTGGCCTATGTGAAACCTTACGTCCAGAAGAATGATGCTGCGGACGCAGAAGCGCTTCGTGCCGAAGGCGGGCAATCCGAGATTGCGCACGACGTTGATCCAATTGGCCTGGCTGTTGTTGCGGCGCCAGCGGAATTCGGCATTGGCGGTGGCGCGCAAGCTGCTGGTGGCACTGTGGAAGTATTAAGATCGGTAGTCGCCCAGCCTGGCCGCCGCTGCAAGACTTTCCTGGAGCAGCGCCATCAGCCGCTCTTCCCCCATACGCAGCCGCCAGCGCGTCAGTGAAGTGCGGTCGAAGGGCAAACGGTACTGGAAGAACTCCTCGCCGCAGAACAGCTGGTAGCAGGGATTCTCCAGCCAGCGTTCCCACAGGCTTTCGTCGGACAGCATCGACTTGAGAATGGCCGTCCCGCCATTAGCCGTGTCGGCAAAGGCGGCCGGCCAGGATCGTCGTCATAGACCTCGCCGAGCCGCTCTTCCAGGAAGCGCCAGTCGATCGTCTTGGCCAGCTTCACCAGCGCATGATCCATATTGAGGATGTGATCCGAGCCGGGACCGCAACAGATCCGTCTGGCCGCTCTCGCGCCGTTCCTTCGATCGCATCGCTTCTCTTCCCTCGCTGCTTCGTCAACAAGCGCATCCAATTTGCCGGAAATCGAAGCCTCTAAGCCACGAAATTCGGCAATCTGAAACCTGAAATCAGGGGAAATTGTTAAACAGAATCAAAGCACTCTGAGTTCTTCACGGACGACGATGGAGCTCACCTTTGAAGAACTGGAGAGCACAGCGACGGAAGACGAGATCGCCGCCGAACAGGCCGCGGCCGGACCACCGAGGTGGCGCAAGCTGGGTGAGGAGATCACCGAGACCCTGGAGGTGGTGCGCGGCAATGGAAGGTGATCCAGCACTGCGGGAGAAGTTCACCTGCCGCGACCGCGAGGCGATCAGCCAGGCTCCGGCGTCGTCGGTCATAACCCGCGAGACTTGGTGGAAGGGTTGGCTTCAGCAACCGAATCCTACGTCAAATCAACCGCTTAAAAAACATCCGCCAGCCTCTCCAACACGCTGTCACGCATAAAACGGAGCATGTAACAACTGCGAAAATAACTGTCGCAGTTGCGAACAATTGGCTTTTGCCTCGATCAATCCGACCCACTCCAAGAGGTCCACGATCAGACGTTAGGCGGACAGCGGAGCCGCTTTTCGCTGTACATTCCAAATGAGACAGGCCAAAGATTCAATCGCCGCCATCACGATTAGGCGCGCCTAGCCTTGGCGTAGCACCTGCCTGGATGTCCTTGCCGCCGCAACAGATTTTCCGCATAGTAAGACACGCTACCGGTATTATTTGCGCGCGACAATGACGAGGCGCGGACCATCGGATGTAAACGCTGCGCCTTCCTCCCCATAAGCGTCAACACTTTCGAATCCCGCGCTTCGCAACATGCGAGCGTATTCGGCAAACCCATAGAGTCTGATATAAAGATGCGTTCGTCTAACGCACCCATTACGGACGATGAGCCTGTCGCAATGCCGACGACCGGTTAGCACCTCATTGCTCATCATGTCGATTCTTAGATCGCCCTTTCGCTGCACAACGTAGCAGGTAGGCGCCTCGTGGCTTGGTACAGCGAAACTATTGACGGAATCGATTAGCAGACGCCCGCCTTTTCGAAGTGAAGCAGCGGCTTCACCAAGAACTCTCTCATTGTCCGCGTCACCGAAATAGCCAAATGTGGCGTACCATAGAAAGGCCGCGTCAAACCGATCCCGCCAGGGAAGTGAACGCATGTCGCCTAGAACATACTCGACATCCACCCGGCGTTCAGCCGCATCCGCTACGGCCTCTTTCAGCAAGATCGGCGAGATATCCAATCCGGTTAGCCGCGCTCCTTTTTCCGCCAACCGGTTGGTAATCCGCCCATAACCACATCCGAGTTCAAGAACTGGGCTGCCTTGTACGAGAGAAAGAAGGTTCCAAATTGCGTCTGCTTGCCTGTCACTCGCTTCAGGCGGATTTACGACATCACCAAAATACAAGTAATCTTCATTAAAGTATACATTAGATTCATCCGAGGGCCTACATTTATTTTCTAGGTCGGTCATAAGCGCAGATCTCCACTGTCAATCTCCCGTCACGTGTACATTTAGCATTTAACCGGCGAATCGAAAGTAAAAAGTTGTTATTGTTTTTTTTCGTTTGTTAACTTATCGACTGCTACCAATCAGGAAGCCCGTGATATTTCTGCGGATTGGCTTTTCCAGCTATCAACTTCGCAAGAAACGGCAAGTCGGCGATCTGTTTTCTTGCGACTTCCGATTTGGGTTTTGTTGCGGGCCGAAGCACGATTCACGGCGTCTGTCGCGACAAATCGGAGCCGGCAGATGTCCAGGACTGAACGGAGCGAGGCAGGAAAGCAAGATCTGTTCCGGTTCCGGACGTGTCGTGTAGTCCTTGACCGGTCGGAACGTATGGCAATCCGGGCAAACCCGGCGAAGAAGGGGCATACGTCTCCGCCCATGATTCACGACCACGTTCTGCAGCGCTGCCATGGTCTTCTTTGCTGATGGACTCCTCGAGTCTAACAACCGTGTTTGGCCCCAGAGAAGTTACCGGTCTCTCATGGCCGCTCTTGAATCGCGGCAACCACGTTGCCGTTGTCAGGCGGAAAATCCACTTATCGTTTCTGTCCAGATCCCCCAAGCCAGCTATAAAGTTCCTTCGACATTCGGCGTCCGACCACGATGTGCTGTAACCGGCGATGAAGAGGTCGGCAGTGGTGAGGTTGACTATGACGTCTCTCACATCCGTTTTCCCGGCGATGTGACGCTTCAAGCGATCAGTCGAATGGTTGGCGCCCGTCTTAGTGTTCGACGCGAACGTTCTCTCCGAAAACCTTTTCGTTTTGGAGGCAATCTTCGGCAAACCTTACTTTGCCTGTGGTGCTACTAGATCCAGCCAGACGCACATTCACCACTTACATTTGTGCGAGTGGGCGATTTGGCTGGACGGCTGTAATGGTAAAGCGAAAATCTATGACAGAATACGGATCGAGTGCATCTCTCGGCAACGTAACGGAAGGCATGCTCGATTTCGGCGGACAATGCTATCCCGACGCCCGTGCGAGCGATCCGCGTTCGCTAGGGTGGATGCAAGGTTCTCCGCCGCCCGCGGATAAGCAGATTTCGTTCGAGGGTGGCCGCTTTCTGGATTTTCCAGAAATCCGGTGGAGCCTTTCGCACATGCGGGAGCTCGTGCCGACTGTGTCTGTGCGCCGCGGCGCTAATGCACCGCTCTCCTTTGGCGCGCCATCCGCCGCTGACGCCGCGGCAGTGGAAACGTTGATGTTCAGCGACATCAACGGTCGCGTCCGCCGCTTTGATGAGGCGCTGTTCGACACCTATACTGACGGAATCGTGGTTCTGCACCGCGGACGCCTCGTCTTTGAGCGTTACTTTGGCGCGCTTGAGCCACATCTGCCCCATGCCTGCTTCTCGGTTACCAAGTCTTACGCGGGTACACTCGCCGCAGTTTTGGTGCACGAAGGCGTGCTCGACGACAGTAAGCGAATCCCCTACTACCTGCCCGAACTGCGCGGCACTGCCTGGACAGATGCCACGCTCCGCCAGGTGATGGACATGCAGACCGGTCTGGACTATTGCGAAGACGAGGTCGGTGAGCAGTCCAGCTCCTCAATTTACATGCGAGCCTGCCGCACCCGGCCCCGCCCGGTCGGCTACGATGGCCCGCAGACGTCGTGCGACTATCTGCGCAGCGTGCGCAAGGAAGGCCTGCATGGTGAGGTCTTCGCATATAAAAGTGTAAACACCCAGGTCATGGCTTGGGTGATGTCACGTGTGACTGGCCGGTCATTTGCGCAGTTGCTGCATGATCGCCTTTGGCGCCCGCTCGACTGCGAGGAGAACGGCTATTTGGTCGTCGATCCCGCTGGTATCCCCTCTGCAAGCGGCGGCTTGTACGCAAACCTGCGCGACCTCGCGCGCTTCGGCGAATTGATCCGACACGAAGGTGAATGGGATGGCAAGCAGCTCATTCCTTCCGGTGTCGTGGATGATATCCGTAGCGGCGGAGAGACCGCAAAATTCAAGGACGAGGCATTGCCCGGCTACTCCTACCGCAACATGTGGTGGGTGAGTCACAACGAGCTCGGGGCTATCGAAGCGATGGGTATCCATGGACAGCGACTATACGTCGCGCCCGGAGCGGAGATGGTGATCGCGCGCTTTGCATCGCATCCAATGGCTTCTTCTGTGTTCAGTGATACAATTACCATTCCGCAAATGTTGGAGGTGGGACGGTTGCTGCGAGGCTAATCGCCTACCATCCCTGACGGCTGCTAAGTCCGGGAAGAAGGAAAAAATCCAGTATGGACTACGAGCAATTCCTCCAAGATTACATGAGCCGGCCAGTCGTCAAAGAGATTGCGTTTCCGGAGTCAGAATTTCAGCTCCGAATTGGTGAAGTCAGGAAGGTGATGGATGAGAAGGGCCTTGACGCTCTCCTTGTTACGTACGCTCCCAACGTGAGCTATTTGAGCGGTTACCAAAGCTTCGGCTCGGGCTGGTATTCCTGTCTGATACTGCCTCGTGAAGGTGAGCCCATTCTCCATATGCACGAATTGGAAATCGGGCCCGCCATGCTCACCTCGTGGGTGAACGACATCCGCGTTATTAAATGGTCATACGGAGGAGAAGCGGAAGGGCTCGCAAGCATCCTCAAAGAGCGGAGCTTGGAGGGGTGCCGGATTGGAATCGAGCCCAAAAGGGCCGGTCTCAGCATCGATCTCTACGAAGGATTGAAACGTGCGCTGCCCGATGTGACGTTCATTGACGCGTCAGGGGTGGCTGCGCAACCGCGGATCATCAAATCACCGGCAGAGGTGGATTACATGCGTCAGGCGGCTCAGATCACGAAGAAGGGTGTTGATGCTGTATTGCCGGTGATCAGGCCGGGGGTCACTGACAACCAGATGGCGGCGGTTCTCTATCACACGCTTATCAGCGAGGGTAGCGAGTATTTCAGCACGCAGCCTATCGTGTCAGCAGGTCAAAGGAGCGGCATCTGGCATACCACTTTCAGGCGTACGCCCGTTCAGACTGGGGACACTGTGATCCTAGAGTTTGGCGCTGCTTACCAGCGCTACACTAGCGCGATCATGCACGCAGTCTCCATCGGCAAGCCTTCCTCGGCGGTTGAGAGATCGTCGAAGATCATCAACGAAACGCTTGACCTGCTATTTGAAGCGGTTAAGCCGGGCCGCACCGCGCACGACGTCGCGCGGGAAGTCGGCGTCGGGATGAATGAGATCAGTCCCGTACCAATTGTATTAGGATACTCCATCGGGCTGGGGTTGCCTCCGACGTGGGGCGAAGACCTTTACTTCATCCGCGAAGGGATTGACCTAGAGCTGAAGCCAGGCATGACCTTCCACTCCCCGTTAACGGACCGAACGCCTGGCACGCCGGGGGTAGGTTTCAGTGAGACGTGGGTCGTTACAGAGACAGGATGCGAGATCCTTACCATACATGACCGGCAGTTGACCGTGGTCGAGGTCTAGCTCGGATATCTCACACTGTCTTTCGGCGTAGACTCTGGTGCGGCGACTTTGTGAGCGCGTGAGTTGCAGCCAAGCGTAATCGCCGCGCCGAGCGGTTGTTGTGGTTTGGTGATGTCCTTGCTGTCGACGGGAAGGGGTGGAAGGGCGCTCAAGTGGCTGCCGCGAGCCTGGCATATGTTCTTCCTGAGCATCCGCATGCCCGCGGCGTTGAGTTCGACCACTCTGCTCCGCAGCCGCTCCAGATCAACATAGTCGCCATAGGTGTGGACCCGCCTTTGGAGAGCATGCTCGCTGGTCGCTCCAGTTTGCCACAGGATCTTGCGCCAGACCTGGCCCTGGAAGCGCTTCTGGTCGAGGACGACCTCGCCAATGATTAGGCGCAGGATACCCTTTCGCTCGGCCGATGTTGTGGAAGGGGCGTGCCAGATGCCAGGCAGGTCTTCTCCCAGCTTTTGAAGCGCTTGGCGGTCGGATTCGCTCAACACCAGGGGCTCGTTAGACCGCCTTCGTTCATAATCCTGTTCGATCGCCTCGGCCACGCGCAGCTTCTCTTCCCAGCCGCGCTCCAACGACCGGGCCACCAGGCGATTTTCCAGCTCGACCGCATCATATTGGCGTCGTGCTCTTTCCGCCTCATAGCGTGCCCGCTCGCGCCGTAGCGCCCACTGCCGCTCAAGCTGCCGCGTCTCCTTTTCGATCTGGCCCAGCGCGGCGATGGCGATAGCGATCTGGTCCCCCCGTCGAGAATGGTGGCGGCATTGGATGTTTGGTAACCCAACTTTGGCCGACGCCATTCTGGATCGCCTCGCTCACAACGCCTATCTCGATCTCACCGGTGAAAGCATGTGAAAACAGCGCCCGCCGATCGCAGCCGAAAACACCGAAGCTTGACCTGAAACCAAACCCAACCCAAACATCAACAAGACAGGATCAGACCGAAAAATGGCCGCCTTGAAATCGGAATGGTGGCCGGCTTCATCGGAATACGCACTCATCAGCCGCCGACAGACCTCTTCCTTGCGAACGAGACCGAGAAGCTGCTTCGTCAGGCGGACGAACTCTCCCAGCTTTGTGGCGAGGATCGTTAGCAGCGGCTCCATCAGCGGCATTACAACCGGATCTGTGCCGGCCAACTCGCGCACACGACCGGCGAAGGCGGTTCGCGGACGGCCTGCCCAGCTAGACGGCCCCCGCAGGATCGCCCGGATCACGTTCTCGACATGCGCACTTCATTTAGCACCGTGAGGCGGGCGACGATACGGAAGCTCCGCCCTTGGTACCCGTCCAACTCCGGCCGTCGCGGCGAGCCCAGTTCCATGCTGGGCAGACAGTCCAAGTTCCCATGTTCCGTCCAACCTTCATGCCCGTAGCGGGAGCTTTACCCCAGGCGATGCGGAAGACCAGGGCAATGAGAGCTTCCCCGTCTCGAACGCGTTGTCCGCGCCCTGCAGTGAGGATAGACGAGCCCCACCGCGTCTGCTTCTTACCTCCCACGCCATCGCGCGGCTTGGAGGCGTTACCGGTTGAATCCGAGACTTCCAGCGCTCACTGCGTTATCTCGCCATAGACATTTGCGGCAGCGGCCTGCGGCGGATGGATCCGCACCCGGTACGGTTCAGGCCGATCTGCTTATGACACTCATCCGGGAACGTTTCTGCAACAAAATCTTCGAATAAAGTTAAACAATCTTTGCGGCCGGATTTCGCTTTCAGTGGTATATCCCCTGGAAAATTCGGTTAAGGTATCCGATTTGATGCGAATGTCGAAAAATGGATCCTAATTTACTTCATGTTCACTGCACAGGACGGAGATATATCAATGGCAGTAAGAGCCATAATCCTGCTTGGAGGAGCAAGTAACAGTCCGCTATACGTCCAAGCGGCCAAGCGTCTCGATCTCCATCCAATTACCCTCTCAGCCGATCCAGAGGTATACGAATATCTCGCGGGAATTGAGGCGGTCCGTGTCGACGAACACGACATCGATGCTCTGATCCGCGAATGTTCCCTGCTAGGAGCGACCTATGACATAGCTGGCATTGCCAGCGCCCAGGAGTCGGTCAATGCGGCGGTTGGCAAGCTCTGCCAATACTACGATCTGCCGGGACCGGACCCCGCAGCGATTGAACGGTGCTGCGACAAATTCGTTCAACGTCAGCTACTCGCGGACGCGGCCGTTCCAATACCTGCCTATCGCTTGGCGGCGAATGCGAACGACGTAGAAAGCTGTGCTGCGAAGATCGGTCTGCCGGTGATTGTTAAGCCAGCCGTTGGCATCGGTAGCAGCGGCGTCCGATTGTGCCGCACCGTCGATGAGATTGCTGAACATACTGATTACCTGTTGGGTGGGGAGCACATATGGCGGTCTTCGCCAAAGATACTAGTCGAGGAATTCGCTCAGGGCCCCCATTATAGCATTGAAACAATTGGGAATGAGGTCGTTGGAATTGGGACCATCGACTTCGGCCCCCCCCCGCATTTCGTCAGTCGGGAGTACATCTATCCAGCCCCGCTGACCGATGACGAGCAAAAGCGTATCGTCGGTATTTCGTTGAGCTGTTTGCGAGCTCTCGGCCTTGGCTGGCAACCAACGAACATTGATCTACGGTGGACGAGGTTTGGACCAGTCGTCATTGAAGTCAATCCGCGTCTTGGTGGCACGCCCGTACCCCAACTGGTTCAGCAGGCTTACGGTGTTGATCTCGTTACCGAGCACATCAAGCTTGTCATCGGGAACGAATGGAATTTGCGTAGAAGGTATTCGAATACTGCTGTCGCGCGGTTTCTAGTTCCTGATCGCGATGGCATCCTCGATTGGATCGACGGCGACCGTCGCGCGGCAAACCTATCGGGTGTGGCCGAGGTCAAGTTTTACGTTGAACCCAAGACGCGGATCGTTAGGAAGGGCGATTACCGAGACAAGATTGGACATATCATCGCCGCTTCGCCCACCCTTGCTCAGGCCAAGGTGACACTCCAACGTGCTGTCGACTTAATCGATTGGTCGATCACTCCATATCCGTCACTTGGCGACTAGGAACAATGCCCTATCCCGACCTTGGTGCAATTGCAAATTAGAAGCATGAACGGGCTGAGCTTTGCAGCAAGAAGCTGAATTGGGACGCATGGGAGGATCGGCACGCTACAGATCAGCGGCCGAACTGCGAATGGCGATTTCACGTTGTCTCCATCGACTGCTTGACGCCGCCGCTTCCGAAGACATGCGTCCGGTGTTGATGCTCCACCATGCCATGTTTCTCGGCCATCAGCCAGACACGCTTCAGATTGGACCCGTAGCGGCAAGGCCGTAGATCGGGTCGTTGGCCTTGTGCACGACCTCATCGCATCGTCGAAGCAGATGACCGGAGCCAGCGGCCCAAATGTCTTCTCCTGGGCCATCGTCATGTCTCTCTGGAGTGTCGCCGTCAAACAGAGTGTCCTACTATCTCCATAACAGCGGCTAACCCCCGTGGGTCGGTCAAATCCCCCGGGGTATGGTCTGAAACTCCCCTCTGACGATCACCGGAAGGCTACTGGAGAGAGCGCTAGCCGTTAAGGCAGGACGTTTATTTTTCGCCCCTTTCATACAGCGGGGGGCCAGGAGTTGAACGTCTTGAAGGCACATCTGCAAGCACCGTACTATCATCACTTGATCGCAACACCAGCCAGCGCGAGATTCAAAGGCTGACGGGTGTCGATCGCAAGACGATTCGGCGTTACCGAGCGCAGCGGGCTGGTGCGGAGGCAAATTCCCCCGGGAAGTAACCACCGGCTCGGCAACCTCGGAGGACCGAATTCCTCCACCCCGACCATCGGCTTTTGGGGTCGGGAGGGATGGTCACCAGCAGCCTGGCCCGCTCGGCCTGTGAACCGGATCGGGCGTGGATAAAAGAACAGGTCCGCCTGAAGCGAAATGCCCAGGCGATTTACCGGGACTTGGTCGATCAGTTTGGGACTATCCGTCCCTACACTGCAGAGAGATATTGGGCTTCTGACTCAGCGATGGGCAGTTTACGTTGGGCTGCTTGAACCGCATCCGCCGACCCACACCCGAAAGCATTGCGCGCTCGATGATCGCCAAGTGATCAGTGGCATCATTCGTGCGGGTGGGCCGGCGGACGCCGGGCGGCGTTCCGTCGGTCTGGGATCGCGTAAGAAGATCGGCGCGCATTTTCTTGGGACCGGCGCTCTCTTTGGTCTCCGTCTCTTGCGCCGTTGCTCAGCGGTTCTCCTGACCATTCATAGAGATTCGCGGTATGGATCGAAAAGAACAGCCGGCGGAAAATAATTCCGGCCAACCCCGTAAATCTGGCCGCGGCGAAGATCAGTGATCAAGTGGCGCAACGGTCAAGCCGATCAGACGGCTAAGCCCTTTACTGTCCAATCGATCGAATGACAGCGCCATCGCTTCCATCTCCTCGGCCCTGCCCTCGCTGATCAAACCGTTCGTGAAATTGACGTATTTGCTGTGGAACTCTTCCGCGCTCATAGGATTGTCGCGATCGCCTTTCGGCGTGCGCGGCTCCGACATGATTTGGCGGCCGTCCTTTAGGTAAAGCGTGACGTCGGCCCAGCGCTTGCCCACGCTGATGCGGGTGTAGTGCTCGGTTTCAACAAGCTCGGTGGCATTGGAAATGCGTCGGATTTCTTCATCTTGCAGAACCTCCGGCAAAAGCTCCTGCGGCCCTATTTTGCCACGCACGATCATCGTCGCAACCGGGAACGCGATCGAATAGCTCATTTCGTCCAGCGTCTTCGGGTTGTGACCAGCAAGCCGAACGGCATAGTGAAACGTCTGAATCCGGACGCGCGTGATATCCTTGCTGGAAAGGTAGTTGTCATGCATCAACTCGCGCGCGGCATCGATCGATGGATGCGCCCAGCGACAGACCGGATAGGGTTTGTATGAGGTATCTTCAGCGACACGCCAAGCCTCTCCGAGATCATACCACCACGGCTCGGCGCTGGCCCCCTCGGCCGTGATCGCCGGCGCGCCAGTGAAGCCGAGGTCAGCCAAATAGGCTGCCATGACGCCCGATGGCGCACCCCAGCCGACGCCGTCGCGCAGCATGGTTGGAAAATCGATGCAACGCATCATTTGGCTGCGAGGACCGTGATATTCTGCAATGCCCGCTGCATGGCGCGTCTGCTCCTGGCTGAGCCCCAGCAGTCGGGAGACTCCCGCCGCCACGCCGACCGCTGTCCACGCTCCTGAAGTGTGGTAGTCGGAGACGGTGCCGTGAAGCGTCAGACCCGCGCGGTAGGCAACCTCATAAGCAACGGCCAGCGCAACCATGAATTCCCTTCCAGAAATTGCGGCGCCCGAAGGCCTAAGCGAATCCGCTACAGCAAGCAGCGCAGGAAACACCGCCGAACCGGCGTGACCCTTGCAGGGGCTGTTGTTGTCGTGGCCATCGATCGAATCAATGGTAAAAGCGCCGGCGAATGCCGCTCCCGCCGGGCTGACGGGGCGCCCGTCGAAAATCATCCTGGCCGCGCCGATTTCAGGCGACGAGCGCCATAGGCGATCGGCAATCTCCCTAGTGATCGACGAGATCTGCGTGGTTGCGCCCACCACCGCGACGCCGAGCGTGTCTGCAAAACTACGCCTGAGAATGGCACGGACCTCCTCGGGAATGGCATCGTAGGTCAGGCTACCGGCAAATTCGGAAAAGGTGATCATGTTAAACCTCGCACAATCTCTGATGCGGCCTTCAACGGGCCAATTCCTATGATGACAGTATTTTCTAGGGACGCCCCCATCCTAGATAGTTTCGACACCGCATAACTTGGCAAATTGCGATGCCGTTAGAAGGCGGCTTCACCATCGGTCGACGTGCCGGATCCGCTTGTCGATGAGCCCTGCGCTGGCCTACGATGCGGCGGCGATCTTCGATTGGGGCTGTCCCTGCGGCTACCCCTCGGCGCAGATGTACGAACAACGCGCGGATTAAGGTCACGGCCCTGATTTCGACCCCTCTTCGTCCGGCGCCGACGCGAGGTTGCGATCAAAGCAGAGTCGCCACGTGCCATTCGACATTTTCCTTCTGAATCATGTGGATCCAGAACCCGTCGAAACCGGCCTTACGGATGACGATGATAGGAAAGCATCGTCTAATTCGCGACCGCGCTTTATTCCTGACTGCGAAAACCGCGTCGGCAGCCCAGCGGCATCGCCGCCACGGACCATGCGCTTAGACATCGCTGTCGGTTGCCCGGTGACAGCAACGTGATCAGTAAGGTCGATTGGCTCAACTCCATCGAAACGAATCATTGCCCATGATTAGTACAGATCGGGTTTAATACTTCGACTGGGGTAGACATTTCCACTCTGTCGCGGAACTGGGCGATATCCTCCAATTGGGAACTGACAGTCCCCGCTCCCGCTGCGGCCTACAGCCCTATTCGCTCGTTCGGGGCAGAAAGTAGTGCTGATGGTCGAAAGAAGCACATTAATTCCGGAGACCAATTCTTCATCCAAGATCGTCAGCGGGGGCATTAGCTTGATGATCTCGTCGGATGGCCCGCACAATTCAACGATGAGTTTCCGCTTGTATGCTTCGGCTTTTACCTGAGCAGCCAGCTTCTTATCAACGATGTCAAGCCCAAGCATCAAACCGCATCCCTTAACAAGGTAGCCGAGAGGAGCACCGAATTCCGACAACATTGCTCTGGCAATCCTGCCCTTGCGACGGATCTCGCTTTCAAAGCGTTTGTCAGACCAATACTTTTGTAGGGCAGCAGTGGCCGTGACGAAAGCATGATTATTACCACGGAATGTACCATTGTGTTCACCGGGACCCCAAATGTCGATGTTTGGGGCAATCAAGACTAGAGACATCGGAAGACCGAATCCCGAAATCGATTTCGCCATTAAGACAATATCCGGACGAATGTCGAAGACCTCGAAGGCAAAGAATGGGCCTGTGCGGCCACAACCGGTTTGAATCTCGTCGACTATTAGGAGCGCGCCATGGCGCCGGGCAATCTGTTCTATTTCTTTGACCCAGTGAAGCGTTGGCACATTTATCCCGCCTTCGGCTTGCACAATCTCGAGAATGACTGCGGCTGGTCGGTCTATCCCGCCGGACGGGTCACTCAACTGTTTTCGCAGCAATTCAGCCGTATCGCAGTTGAGCCCGAGATAGCCATCGTACATCGCGCGATGAACGCCGTGGAGCATGGAAGCGGATGCTCCCCGGTGGTAAGAATTCGCCGTAAGGGCTAACGCACCGAGCGAACAGCCATGAAAAGCGTTGGTAAACGCGATGATGTTGCTGCGACCGGTCACCTTGCGTGCGAGCTTGATGGCAGCCTCAACGGCATTGGCGCCGGTGGGGCCGGTGAATTGAATTCGATATTCAAGCGATCTTGGACGCAAGATCAACTGTTCGAATGTGTCGATAAACTCCTGCTTGGCGCGTGTGCGGAGGTCGAGCCCAAGAGCAATGCCATCGTTTGAGATATAGTCTTGAAGGGCAGACTGCATCACTTGGTCGTTGTGTCCATAGTTTAATGACCCACACCCGGCTAAAAAGTCGAGGTATTTGTCACCGGTCTCGGCGATCAGATAACTCCCCTTCGCTCCGACGAATATTGCAGGGTAGAAGCGACAATAGCTCCGCGCTTCCGATTCAATGTCCTCTTTCATCGCATTTTCTCCAGGGGACGTCATGATTCGAGTTCTGTCGGCTCTGCACCGAGTTGAAACAGAGAAACCGCATATTGCTGGCACGAGTCCGTCCAATGCTGAACCGGCCGGAAATTATACAGGCCGAGCAGCTTGTGGAACACATACAATTCAACCTTCCGCATGATCTCCGTCCTAATCATCTCTCCCTTCTCGAGATGCAAGGAGAAATTCAGATTTTTTAGATTGATCATTTGTTCCTGCGTTGCTTCCAGATGGCTCTCCATTCGATAAAGCGATTTATTATGGAATGCCACGTGTCGAAACTGGAATAGATCAAAATCTCCACCGAAACGCCAGTTCAAATGTTGTAGGACACATAAGTTGGTCAGAATAGCCGTTTGATTATTGTAGGCCGCCTCTAGGATTTTCGTTTCTTTGTCCAAATCCATCCCGACCAAAAGATAGTCGCCAGAAGACAAAGCCGATCGCGCCGATAGGAGGAGATCATGCAATTCGTCATCGTGCATGTTCCCCATAGTGCTGCCGAGGCAAACTAAAAGCTTTGGTCCAATTAGATTGGCGACTTGCGCGAGTCCGGTTTGGTAGGTCCCGACAATTCCTAAGAAGTCCAAATCGGTTGTCACGGAGAGAATGTTCTCAGCCGCCCTCTCCAAGATCGAACGATTGATGTCGATGGCAGCGTAAGAAGTGCGGCCGTGTTCCTTCAAGTATGCGTCAAATAAAAGAGTCGTTTTCTCCGCGTTTCCAGATCCCAGCTCAACGATGAAGATAGGACCTGTGATGTCGGCTATGGACGATGCATGTTGGGATAGTATGTCCTTTTCTGTTCTGAACAGGTAATATGTTTCCTCGTGACAGAGACGTTCAAATAGGCGAGAACCTGCATCATCGTAGTAATAAATGGAGTTCACGCTGCGCGGTGATTCCGATAAGGACGCCACCAATAGGTCGCCCTTGAATAACGTTTCTTCGGGTACATCCGCGCCGAGGATCTCATATTTATTGCGTGTAACCACTGCGGTTGTCCCGGGACGATGTCGAGCCATAGAGATAACTCCATTCAATAACGGTGTACTGGGGATGCGTACGGAACGGCATGCGTATTGACGTTGTCACCAAGGGCATGAATATCGTCGGCAGCTCCCGCCGCTTCATAAAAAGGTAGCTTCAAAAGTCGTGCCAATTTCGCCGATAGAGCGTTGGAATGTCTATTTCTGAGTGTTGTTCAATGACTTAAATGGGGTGCAGTGGGAGCCAAGCCGTTAACATTGTGTCGAGGAGCCGACAGACCCGACAGCAGGTGTCGGTTGTCGGTGTTGGTTGCGTGAATCAAGTGTTGGAAGAATGGGCGGCTCATTAAGCTGCTGATCAGGAAGCCTCGCCATTGCGCTGTATCAGTTCGAGGGCTGGTTGGGGGTTGGTCGCGCTATCGTGACGACCGCCTAGCCCGTTGTCGGGGAGCCGGGAGCTCAAGACGGGTCGTGGCTCTTCGCCGGTTCCGAGCGCGGCGCTGCCCGGGCAGCCGCCATGTCCACGCTCATTACGACGGCAAAGCTCAACGATGTCGATCCGTTGGCCTGGCTGGCCGACGTGCTCGCGCGCATCGCCGGCATCCCACATAGACGGCTTCCTGAATTGCTACCGTGGGAATGGAGAAAGCCCGATCACAAGCGGCAGCCGCCTGAACCATGGCAGCGATCGCCCACGTCTTCATGATCCGGCGCGTCGCTCAAATTCTGGGCCAGGATGAAGACCTGCTGTGGGACCTGTCGGACCAACTCGAGCCTGAGGATGGTAAGCTGTGGGTCTCGATGGAATCGCAACCCCTGCCTTTAGCGACTTCGGCATCGAGGCCCTTCGCAAAATCATTCGAGACCCAGCTCGATCCAACTGGCTAACAGGCGACAGCTAGTTGTCCCTTCAAATCCGGCACGCCGCGGTCACTACCGGGTGCTTACTTTTTGAAGCACTTCGGGCTCGATACACTCCGCGACCTGCCTGATCTGGAGGCGCTTGAGGACGCGGGCTTGCTGAACGGGAACAGCGGTGCGGCCACGACGATGCCAATCGGCGCGATGGCTGAAGACGATTTCGGCAACCATGATGACGAGGGTGTCACCTCATGAAATCGCGGCCAGCCCCGATGCGGGCGGGTTCCCGCGGTCGAACCCAGAAGGGTCTCCGCATAGATGTCAGCAATGAGTTCCGCAGACACGTATCGCTAGTCCGCCGCCGTAGTACTGGGGGGTGTCACAACGGCCTTTTCAACAACGCCAGAGTCCGCGATTGGCGGGGGGCGTTGGCGGCGACGAATACGGAATCGTGCTCGACCTTGATGAGGATTCCGCCATTCTGGTTGTTGTGCTTTGCCTCTGGGTTTCGCGTGATGAAACCCAGCAGAGGTGGTTTTGCGCCGTCCGCAGACTTGTCGGGCGAGCGGATCTCGCTGTATCCACCGGTGAGCTTGCCTAGCGGCAGGCCCCTTTGCAGAAGCCGCGCTAAGGTGTCAGTTGATTTGAGAGCTTTGAGCGGATCCTTGCCTTTCGGCATGACCTTGACTTCGGGAATTGCGGCGATCGCAGCCATCAGCTCATCGATGGCAGCCTCCGTCATGACGAGGCGGGCATTCTCGGCATTGTCCTCGTCTCGTCCGAGGTAACAGACGGCTCCATCCTGAGCGAGCGTCGGCAGGTTGAGCGTCTGCACCGTCTTCGTGTCGTCGAAATACGATGGTGACCGTCACAGGAAACGTCGCCGGCATTTTGGCTGGCAAACCGACTCGGCCAAGGCGCGTAAGCAGCGATTGTTGCAGATCGAGAGCGTAGTTCTCCCGCATTCGCTGAAAGAGGAAATAGGCGACGTCCGCGGCTAGCATCGTTCTGATGGTGGCGCGGCTCTCGGATCGCAAGTCTTTGGCGTCCCATTGTAGCCGAATGGCGCTGCATCCTCTAAGCGGCCGAGAGGCGTGGTGAGGGTATTGCCATAGTCCCACGACGTGTGTGTCAACGGGCTGACATCGCCAGCCAGCAGAAGAATTCGTTTCGTGCCCTCTTCGCGCACAAGATCGCAGGCGGGCGTCATGACGATGAATGCGTCGCGAACGTCTTTGTCCTGATTGGGTGCGGGATAGTCGCGGCGCAGGAAAACATCGCGAAGGCAATCGAGGGCTCGAGCTTGTTGGTCACTACGCCGAGGCGCGCTCGATGCTGCCACACTGTCTGATGAACGAGATGCTGGAGGTCGCTCGTTCCGGCAATATGTGGTGCGGGATAGAGGCTGAGGTCGACATCCTTGAGTGCACGGGCTGCCTCAATGGTGGGGCCATCGGCCTCGATCTCAAACTGCAGGGCGCTGTCGAAGACGTCGACGAGGTAGCTGCCAAGCGGCTGCCCTTCGAAGTTCAGAAGCAGCTGGCTGATCTCACCATAGTCCGAGAGATCGAGCCTTCTCACACTCTTAAAGAAGCGCGCCGTCGCCCCTCGAGGCTCGCTTCGTAGTTGGAGAGGAAGGTTGCGATCTTTAACGCGTCAGCGAGGTGCGTGGCCAAGCGTTCGAGCGTGCGTGGAAGATTATCTGCCTTAAGCAAGTCGTCCTTGCGGTAGAACCTAAACAGGGCGCCAAGCAGCTTCGCCTGGTCGCGGAAATGGGCCCGCTTGTCATTGAGTAGGTTGCTGCGTGACATAAGGGCAACGGGTGGCGGTGACGCTTGGCGTTCAGGGTGCCGCCCAGGTGCTCGGCATTCTCTTTCGCAATGTAGAGTCCGAGGCCGCGCCGCTTCGACTTCTCCTTGAGCGACCAAAAAGGTCGGAAGACTTTTTCGATGTGATCGTGCGCAATTCCGCTGCCATTGTCCTCGAACGTGATGGTGGGCGGGTCGCTCTCGATGGTGACGGTTATGGTGGGAACGAGCCGCGGCTCGCGGTTTTTTCGCACCTGAGTCCAATAGAGTGAGTTGGAAAGCATGTTCTCAATGATCTGAATCAGCATGCCTTTGACAAGGCGCACCCGCACGGGGCTTTTGGGCTTAGTGATCCTGAGCACCACTCCGTGGCGCTCAAACTGTGCGGCATGGCCCTCCTGGATGTCGTCGAAGAGTTCTGCAAGATCGAAGACTTCGGACCGCTGGCGGCCGGAAACGCTGAGCTGATCAAGCACGCGCAGCCGCTTCGACACGCTCTTCATTTCGGAGCGCAAAGTCTCGAGGCGTGCCTTGATCTCCGATGGCAGGTCTCTGCCCTTTAGTGCTTCCAAAGCTTGCAATGCGCCCTCGGTCGCACGGGCAAGTTCGTGTGCCACGACCTCGACCATCAGCCCGACGCCAGCCATCTGAATCATTTGCTTGCCGTCGGCTTCGACTTCTTCGATGCGTTTCTGGGCGCGCGCCGTGAGGTCTTGGAACTCGACGAGCGCGTGCTGGAGATCGTCGACGACCTCTTGCTCTTCCTTGGGTACGAGCCTTCGGACTCGGGCAATCGCGCCGGACGCGCGCGATTTTAGCTGGTCGATTTGCGATTTCACGTCGCCGAGTTCAATTGGGGTCAGCTTGTGGCGCCGATCCACGTCCTTAAAGAAGTCCCAGAGTAGGTCTTTGACGACATGCCCAAGAATCTGAACGAACGCCGTTTGTTCCGGGTTGACGCGGAGTCCCTCGCGATTGGTTTGATCGAGCAGATGTGGGTTGCCCATACGCGTAATCTGAACGTGGCCGACAAACTGGTTCTTGTTCAGAACATAGCCGGTGCGGCCGAGCGCGCGGCGATCCAAGCCGAGCCAGTCATCCTCCTCGTCGCCATAGGGAAAAACGCGGAAGCCATCGCGAAAGAGCAGAATCCCGCTCCAAATCTTCTGCAGGTCGCGGACCTCGTTGCGATTACCGATGCCGTCTATGGCTGTAAAGTGCCGCCGATTGTACCAGTAGCCTTCAAAGTTGAACGGTCCAATCGAGACGAGTGCGCTCGACGGAATCTCGTCCGAGGTTCCAGTGAGGAGGCCCTCGAGGTCTGGCTCAGTGAGTGTAATGACGTCCGCCTCTCTCGGATGGGTGTAGCCGAGGTTGACGGCATCCAGTCGTACGAACAGCTCGGGCTTCCCGTCCTTGATCTCATACTGACCCCTGAATGAGGCGTGAGCGGCTTCCAGAAGTGTCTTGTCCATGAAGTCGATTGGGATAGGCGGGCGCGACGCTGCTCGAACTCACGCTCGATCTCCTCAACCCGCGCGGGCGCGCTGAGTTCGTTGAGCCCTTCGCCCAGACTCCAGGTGAACGGTGAGCCATGGGCACGCGCCGTCTTCTCGTACCCCTTAGCTTCGTGGAATGCTTCGGGGTGCTCGCGCATCAGCCTTGGCCAACGAAGCGGCGGTTTTCTTTGCCCAAGCTGCAGGACTTTGAGGACTCTCATCCGCGAACTGGACGATGACATCGAATGTGCGCAGCGCCCCGGTCGAAAAGTAATGGCTCTTGGCAGCGATCGGTCCCACACCCAATCGTGACGGTAGATCCGCGAGCACATCCGCATCGAGCTTAAACGCGACCTTGGATATGGCCTCGTCGAGGTCGAAATCGCTGCCGGCGAACAGAGCGTAGCCACCGAGCCTGGACTGCCGGATAAGGATCGCCCGGTTGACCAATTCATCGATGGCAGCGGTGACCTCTGCCTTGTTGGCTTCGGGAGCGCACAAGGAAAGGATGTCGTCGGCAGGGATCTCGGCGTGACCCAACGTCACGCCGAAAAAGAACCGCAGTGCGCACACCGTCTGGTTCAGCGCCGGCCACGAGATTCCAGTCGAGACCAGATGCACCTGGAAGGCGCGAACGTCCTCCAGGTCAAGCCGGTCCGGAGATCGGCCACAGTAGCGAGAGAACTTCGCTACCGCGTGCACGTAGGATCGTTGCGTGGCCGGCGACAGATTGCGGATCGTCATGTCCTCGAATCATGCGTCGGCGAAGCGGGCTCAACTCGGCCCATCTCATTGCTCCTGTTCTCAAGGTTGTGCTTCAACAGCAGCAATCCTTCAAAACAGAAGCGTCATTCGCAAACCGGTGCACCAAATGCCGCGTCAGCGGCTTCGTTCAAACCCCTCTCGATTCAACCTGAGGGTCCGACGCTCTAGTGGGGAGCGGCGGCGGCGCGCGGGCGCATCTCTTCGCCAATTCCGTGGTCGAGCTCGCCGGGCGGCGGATTGCGCCGCTCATCTGCTACGAGCAACTCCTCGTCTGGCCTGTCCTGCAGTCGGTGCTGCACGCGCCCGACGCCATCGTCGCCGTCGGCAATGGCTGGTGGGCCACCGGCACCTCTATCGCCGCCATCCAGAACGCGAGCACGATTGCCTGGGCGCGGCTCTTCCGGCTGCCGCTCGTCACTGCCTTCAACAGATGAACAGGGAGCTGCCATGATCGACGCCGCCCTCATCCAGCAATGCGCCGATCCCGGTCTGCAGCCGGCGATCGTCGATAGATTTATCGCCGAGGGCGGCTCACCCGAACCGTTGGCCATCACGGTACAATCTGGCGACCGGCTCCTGCTGGTTCCCCAACCGAGCACGCCGGACGAAGCCATGGCCTTTGGCCGGAAGCATATCGGCAAGGCCGTGGTGCGCGTCGGCGTCACTAAAGGATCATCCAACGTTGTGCTCAGAGCTTCGTCGGATCGCTCGCTGCTCCAAGTCATCCGGGAGGCGACACAGCGCAGTGGCATCGAAACGGACGCCTACTGGGCGACAGCGAGGCGATTCAACGATCTCGAGCGCCTCAACTTCAACAAGACGAAGATCTCCGGCAGCCCCGTTGCGGTTAAGAGTGAGTAGCTCTTCTATTGATATAGGAAATTAAGCAAGGGCAACACTCTTATCTCACGAAGCGGCACTGCCTCGAAGATTTTCGCCGTTGCGGCGCTGTTTGCGTCGGGTGCCGGGACCCATGCCGAAATGCGCCTGAAACGCGCGTGAGAAATGGCTGCGGTTGGAAAACCCCGTGGCAAGCGCCACCTCGACGAGCGGAAGGTTCGACTGCTGCAGGATCTCGTCGGCTTTCTCCAACCGCAAAGACCGATAGAACTGCATTACGCTCTGTCCCAGTTGTTCCTTTGTCAGCCGCTCCAATTGCCGCTCCCCTATACCGCTCAGATGGGCCAGGTCATTCAGGTTCAGCGGGTCCGCGATATGGCTCGTCATCAGTTCCACCATGGCGACTAGCGCGGGATGATGCAGATCATACCTGCGCACCGGGTCCAGTTGCTGCGGGGCCTCGGCCTGCCGGATGCCGGTATGGATGAACCAATCGCTTACCGCGCGGGCTAATTCCACACCGTGATCTGAAGCGATCAGGGCGTGGGCCATGTCCAGCGGAGCCATGCCGCCCGCGCAGGTGAAGCGGTCACGATCAATGACGAACAGGCGCCGTTCGATGAGCGCGTCGGGATACATCTCCCGCATCGCATCAATGTGCTGCCAGTGAATTGTAAACCGGCGTGACGACATCACACCCGCCGCGGCCAGGATTGCCGCCCCGCCTGAGATCCCGCCCAGTGGCACCCCCGAACGGGCAAGACGGCGCAGCCAGCCCAGAATCCTGTCGTCCCGATAGGTCAGCGGATTGCCGCCAGCCACGACAAAGAGAATGTCGAGATCAGTGCCTGCCTCTGAAACAGGCACTGTTTCGAACGCGCCCGAGACGGAACTGCGCATCCAGCCGCCCTGGTCCGAGACGAAGCTGAGATCGTAGAGCCGCCGCTCGCTGAGCAGATTGGCGGCGCGCAGCGGTTCCACCGCCGAGGCCGCGGACATCAGGCCATAGCCTTCGATCAGCAGGAAACCGTATCGCTGCGGTCTGCCGTGACGATACCCGTCAATCATCCCATGGGAATCCTTCCGTCCCATTCATCCTGTTGTATGTCCGACAGGCGCACGCGGATGTCAATTTCAGAAACAACTCTTCGCCCTTGCCGTGACATAGTCTCGGCAGTCCAAGGAGTTCTCGCTATGAGGTTTTCGGGCTTCCGCGTCTTTGCCGAAGCAATCAAGGGGCATACAGGTTGGCGGTCGCTGTGGCGCAATCCCGACCCAAAGCCCGCCTACGATTACGTGATCGTCGGCGGGGGCGGTCACGGTCTGTCGACGGCGTATTACCTGGCCAGGACATTCAGGCAATCTCGTATCGCCGTATTGGAGAAGGGTTGGCTCGGGTCCGGAAATGTCGGGCGAAACACGACGATTATCCGGTCGAACTACCTGCTTGCCGGCAACGAGCCGTTTTATGAGTTCTCGATGAAGCTCTGGGAAGGACTGGAGCAGGAACTCAACTTCAATGCAATGGTCTCGCAGCGCGGCATCATTAACCTGTTTCATACGGATGCACAGCGAGATGCCTTTCGGCGCCGCGGCAACGCAATGATGCTGGCGGGTGCGGACGGCCGCCTGTTGAGCCGTGAGGAACTGCGCGCCATGGTGCCGTTCCTGAACTACAACAACGCGCGCTTCCCGGTCAAAGGCGGCCTGATGCAGCCGCGTGCCGGCACTGCGCGGCACGATGGCGTGGCCTGGGGCTATGCCCGCGGCGCCGACAGCCACGGCGTAGACCTGATCCAGAATTGCGAGGTGAAGGGCTTCCGGGTCGATCGCGAGAAGGTGCGTGGCGTGGAGACCTCGCGCGGCTACATTGCCGCTGAGAAGGTCGGCGTGGCGGTGGCGGGCTCTTCGGGCCGGGTCATGGCGATGGCCGGAATGCGGCTTCCGATCGAAACCCATGTCCTGCAGGCCTTCGTCACGGAGGGGCTCAAGCCCACCATTCCGGGCGTTATCACCTTCGGGGCAGGCCATTTCTACATCAGCCAGTCCGATAAGGGCGGGCTTGTCTTCGGCGGCGATATCGACGGCTACAATTCCTATGCCCAACGCGGCAATTTGCCGGTAGTCGAGGGCGTCGCCGAAAACGGCATAGCAATGATGCCCATGATAGGGCGGGCGCGGCTCCTGCGCATGTGGGGCGGCCTTGTGGACATGTCGATGGACGGTTCGCCGATCATTGACCGCACGCATATTGATGGCCTCTATTTCAACGGCGGCTGGTGCTATGGCGGCTTCAAGGCGACGCCAGCCAGCGGCTATGCCTTTGCCCATCTTCTTGCCACCGGCTCACCTCACGAGACCGCGCGCGCCTACCGGTTCGACCGGTTCGCTCGGGGCTATGTGATCGACGAACGCGGTGCCGGTGCCCAGCCCAATCTCCACTGAGGCGGTCCAATGCTAATCCCCCATCCACTTCTGGGCCTGCGCGATGCTCAGGAATTCACCTATCTGGGCGACGCGCGGCTCATCGACCGTCCAGACCCAACTGCGCCCGATGCCGAGGCCGCCTTTTGCGATTACGTCTTCCTGCGCGACAACCAGGCGGGCGCGCACCGCGAGTTGTGGTTCCACGAGCAGGGTGATCGGTCATGGCTGGTGGTGACGCGCGACACGGTCACCCATGAAGTCCTCTGTGCGGAACTGGCTCGCGATGTCGCCCTTTCGCGGGCGAGGTGCAGCAAATGACACGGCTTGCCGGAGGGCTAATCAACCGCTCGCAGAGCTTGAACTTCACTTTCGACGGCAGGCGGTATCAGGGCCATCCCGGCGACACGCTCGCCTCGGCGCTCCTGGCCAATGGCGTGCGTCTTGTGGGCCGCAGCTTCAAGTATCACCGTCCCCGCGGGGTGCTCTCGGCCGGTTCGGAGGAACCGAACGCTCTCGTCGAACTGCGAACGGGGGCACGGCAGGAGCCAAACACGCGTGCCACGGTGGTGGAGTTGTTCGAGGGCCTGGAGGCACGAAGCCAGAACCGCTGGCCCTCGCTCGGCTTCGACGCGTTGGCTATCAATGATCTGCTGTCGCCCTTCTTCACCGCCGGCTTCTACTACAAGACGTTCATGTGGCCGAAAGGCTTGTGGGAAAAGCTCTACGAGCCGGCGATCCGCAAGGCGGCGGGCCTCGGGCGCCTCTCGATGGAGGCCGACCCGGATACCTATGACAAGGGGTTCCTCCATTGCGACCTGCTGGTTATCGGCGGGGGGGCGGCCGGGCTTGCGGCGGCGCTTACGGCGGCGCGCTCAGGCGCGCGTGCGATCCTCGCCGACGAGGATTTCCGTTTGGGCGGGCGGCTTCTGTGCGAGCTGGAAACGCTGGACGGAGCGCCGGCCACCGACTGGATCGCCGCGCTGGAAACTGAGTTCGACAGCCTGCCGAATCTGCGCGTGATGCGCCGCACCACGGTGTTCGGGATCTATGATCACGGCATCTATGGCGCGGTGGAGCGGGTTTCGGATCACTTGGCGCAGCCGGGTGCCCGCGTCCGCCAGACACTCTGGCGCATCACGGCGAAGCGCGCGGTCCTCGCTGCCGGCGCGACAGAGCGCCCCATCGCCTTTGCCGACAATGACCGTCCGGGAATCATGTTGGCGGGCGCAATGCGGGCTTACGCTAATCGCTGGGCGGCGTGTCCGTCCGAGACGGTCGCTGTCTTCACAAATAATGACGACGGTCATCGCACCGCGCGCGATCTTGCCTCCAAGGGCGTCCATATTGCTGCCGTTATCGACGCGCGCCCCAAGGCAACAGCCTTGGCCGACTACCGCGTTATTACCGGTGGCATGGTCACCGCCTCACGCGGCCGGCTTGGCCTGAAATCGATCGAGGTTCACGCAAACGGCAGGTCCGAATGGATCGAGTGCGGCGCGCTGGGAGTCTCGGGCGGCTGGAACCCGAATGTGCATCTGGCCTCGCACAATTGTGGCCGGCCGATTTGGAATGATGTATTGCAGGCGTTCCTGCCGGGAGAGGATGGTCCCTCGGGAGTGCTTCCGGCGGGCGCGGCGGCGGGGCATTTTTCGACAGCCAAGACACTTCGCTCGGGCGCGGCGGCAGCACTGCGCGCGCTGAACGTACTCGGAATTGCGGCAGCACTGCCCAGTCTGCCGCGCTCGGAGGAGTCGCGCTACGGAGTCGCGCCCATCTTCCACGTGCCGGGCAGGAAACGTGCCTGGGTCGATTTCCAGAACGATGTGACGATGAAGGACATCAAGCTCGCTCACGCCGAGAACATGCGGGCCGTCGAGCATCTGAAACGCTATACGACGCTGGGCATGGCGACGGATCAAGGCAAGACAGCCAATGTAACCGGGCTCGCCGTGATGGCGGAACTCACTGGGAAAACAATCCCGGAAACCGGCACGACGATCTTCCGCCCGCCCTACACGCCCGTAGCACTTTCGGTGCTGGGGGGCGGCGATGCAGGGCCGCATTTCCGACCGCGCCGCCTGACGCCGACCCATCATTGGGCCAAAGCGCAAGGCGCGGTGTTCGTCGAGGCCGGCCAGTGGATGCGTGCGCAATACTATCCGCGTCCGGGCGAAACGCATTGGCGCCAGAGCGTGGACCGTGAGGCCAGGGCCGTGCGCAGCGCGGTGGGCCTGTGTGACGTGACCACGCTCGGCAAGGTCGATGTGCAAGGCGCCGACGCCGGCGAGTTCCTCAACCGGCTATACAGCAACGTGATGGCCACGCTGAAGGTCGGCCGTGTCCGCTACGGGCTGATGCTGCGCGAAGACGGCTTCGCCTATGACGACGGCACCTGCGCCCGGCTGGCCAAGGATCACTATGTGGTCACCACGACGACGGCCAATGCGGGGCTGGTCTACCGCAACATGGAGTTTGCGCGGCAATGCCTCTGGCCGGATCTCGATGTGCAGATCTTTTCCACGACCGAGGCCTGGGCGCAGATCGCCGTCGCCGGGCCGAAATCGCGCGCCCTGCTCGCCCGCATCGTGGGCGGCTTCGATCTGTCGAACGAGGCCTTCCCCTTCATGGCCTGCGCGGAGCTCACCGTGTGCGGCGGGCTGCGCGCGCGGCTCTTCCGCATCTCGTTTTCGGGCGAGCTTGCCTATGAAGTTGCGGTTCCCGCACGATACGGCCACGCATTGATGGAGCGGCTCGTGGAGGTGGGTGCCGATCTCGGAGTGACGCCTTACGGGGTGGAAGCGCTGTCCGTGCTGCGGATCGACAAGGGACACGCCGCCGGCCCCGAGTTGAATGGACAGACGACGGCCGCCATGGTCGGACTCGGCAGTATGGTGTCGCAGAAGAAGGATTCCGTCGGCGCCGTGATGTCGCGGCGCGAGGGCCTTGCGGGCGACAGGCGACGCCTGGTGGGGCTGCGGCCCGTAGATCCGGCCGGGAAGGTGGTCAGCGGCTCGCATCTTTTTGCCGAGGACGCGCCGCAGAGTTTTGACACTGATCAGGGCTGGGTCACGTCGGCCTGCTACAGTCCGCATGTCGGCTCGATGATAGGGCTCGGTTTCCTCGAGAACGGCGATGAACGGCTGGGCGAGGTGATCGTGGCCGCGAACCCGCTCGAAGGCGAAAGCGCGCGCCTGCGCGTCGTCCCTGCCTGTTTCGTCGACCCCGAGGGAGAACGTCTGCGTGACTGACCTGAGACCTATCACCGCGCTCGGCACCGTGACACCCGGATACGCATCCTTCGGAGCGCTCGACCTGCGGGAGAATGCCGGTCTCGCGCTTGCCTCTCTGGCGCTGCGCCGGGGAACTCTTGAGCCGACACCCTTTGGGCTCACTCTTCCCGAACCAGGCCGCTGGGTTGCATGGCAGGGGGTTGCCGCGCTGTGTACCGGACCGGATCAGTGGATGATCGAGGCCGAAGGCCGCGCCGAGCTGGATTTTTCCGCCGAGCTCAAGCAGGTCGCCCCCGGCTGCTCGGTGACCGAGCAGACCGATGGCTGGGTGGCGATCGAGATTGTCTCGCGGGCAGGCACAGGGCTCGAGGCGTTGCTGTCGAAGCTCGTCAATATCGATCTCGCGAATTTTGGTCCGGGCGGTGCGACACGGACCGGCCTTGAGCATATGAGCTGTTTCGTCATCCGCCGTGGCGACGTCCATGCCGCCGTGCTGGGCGCGCGCTCGTCCGCCGGATCGCTCTGGCATGCGCTGGAAACGGCTGCAAAGCGGCTCGAGGAGAAGGTGGCGTGACTGCCCAGATCATCGACGGAAAGGTGTCCGCGGCGCAGCTGCGTTCGAGAGTGGCTGGGCATGTAGCGTGGCTCAAGAAGGACCACGGCATCACGCCGGGCCTGGCTGTCGTTCTGGTAGGCGCTGATCCGGCGTCGGAAGTCTATGTGCGTAACAAAGGACGGCAGACCATCGAAGCTGGCATGAGGAGCCTCGAGTACAAGCTGCCCACTGAAACGAGCGGCTGAATGCCGATCCTGAGATTCACGGTATTCTCGTCCAACTGCCTCTACCCAAACATCTGAACGCGGATCTGGTGATCAATGCGATCGATCCGGCAAAGGATGTCGATGGGTTTCACGTCACGAATGTCGGGCTTCTGGGCACGGGACAAAACGCGATGGTCCCGTGTACCCCGTTGGGATGTCTGATGATGCTGCGCGGCCATCTAGGCGATCTGTCCGGGCTCGAAGCGGTGGTCGTGGGGCGCTCGAACATCGTCGGAAAACCGATGGCGCAACTTCTGCTCGGCGACAACTGCACTGTAACCATCGCTCATTCGCGTACACGCGATCTGGCCTCAATCTGCCGCCGCGCCGACATCCTTGTCGCTGCCGTCGGCCGCCCCGAGATGATCCCCGGCGACTGGGTCAGGCGCGACGGTAATCGATGTGGGCATCAATCGGATCGCACAGGACGGCAAGCAACACTTGGTAGGCGACGTGGATTTCAGCAGCGCGGCCGAGATTGCGGGCACCATAACGCCAGTGCCGGGAGGTGTCGGTCCCATGACCATCGCCAGTCTGCTCGCTAACACGGTCACTGCCTGCTGCCGTGCCCACGGGCTACAAGCGCCCGAGGGGCTGGCCGTATGAGCCTTGTTCATGTCCGGCAGCCTACCTGAAACGCCGAACGAATCTGTTCTGCACACCCCGAGAAAATCGATATGGAAAAATACTGCCTGACCGTCACCTGCAAGTCGAAACGCGGGATCGTGGCCGCCATCGCAGGTTACCTCGCCGAGAACGGCTGCAACATCACCGACAGTTCGCAATTCGACGATGCGCAGACCGGCAATTTCTTCATGCGCGTGAGCTTCGTCTCGGAAGATGGCGTTGGCCTTGATGCGCTGCGCAGCGGTTTTGCCGACACCGCCCAAGCGTTCGGAATGGATTTTGCCTTCCACGACGAGAGCCACAGGATGAAGGTGATCATCATGGTTTCGCGCTTCGGCCATTGTCTCAACGACATCCTATATCGCTGGCGCATCGGGGCGCTACCCTTCGACATCGTTGCGGTGATCTCGAACCATCTGGACTGTCAGAAGCTCGTCGTGAACCACGACATCCCGTTCCACTACGTCAAAGTGACGAAGGAGAACAGGCGCGAAGCCGAAGCGCAGCAGATGCGAATTGTCGAGGAGACCGGCGCGGAGCTGATCGCGCTTGCCCGCTACATGCAGGTGCTCTCGGATGAGATGTGCGAAAAGATGTCCGGCCGCATCATCAACATCCACCACTCTTTCCTGCCCTCCTTCAAGGGGGCGAACCCCTATAAGCAGGCTTTCGAGCGCGGCGTGAAACTCATCGGCGCGACCTCGCACTATGTCACCGCCGATCTCGACGAGGGGCCGATCATTGAGCAGGACATCGTGCGCGTCACGCACGCCCAGAGCCCGTCAGACTACGTCTCGCTCGGGCGCGACGTCGAAAGCCAGGTCCTCGCACGCGCCATCCACGCCCATATCCACCGGCGTGTCTTCCTCAATGGAAACAAGACGGTGGTCTTCCCCGCTTCGCCAGGCTCGCTCGCTTCGGAACGGATGGGTTGATGAGCCATGTGCACCTCAGTCCCGAACACAGCTTTGAGCTTTCTCCAAAACGTCGATCTCAACTTCAGACACGCTATGTCGTTTCTCGATCTACCCGAGGGATTGGCCGAGCGGATCATCCAGTGCAATTAGACATATACGGTGCGCTTTGGGGTAAGGCTGCGAGGACGCATGTATAGCTTCGCCGGCTAGCGATCGGTGCACAGCGAGCATTGCGAGCCGGTAAAAGGCGGCATCCGCTTTGCACCTGACGCTGCTGCCGAAGAGGTGGAGGCGCTGGCGGCACTGATGACGCTTAAATGCGCGCTGGTCGATGTCCCCTTTGGAGGTTCGAAAGGCGCGCTCAGGATCGACCCGCGTGAATGGACACCGCAGGAGCTCGAGCGCATTACCCGGCGCTTCCCCAGGAACTCACCAAGCGCGGCCTGATCGGCCCCAGGGCTAAACGTGCCGGCTCCGGACGTGGGCACGAGTGAGCGGGAGATGGCCTGGATGGTAGATGAGTTCCGTCGTGCCAATCCTACCGATGTGATCAACGCACGCGCGTGCGTGACGGGAAAGCCGCTCTCAAAAGGCGGCATCGCAGGACGAACGGAGGCGACAGGCCGAGGCGTGCAGTTCGCCATCCAGAGCTATCTGCGTGATCCCCGCACGCCGGGAATTGCGGGACGGCGCGACCTCAAGGGAACGTCTGTGATCGCGCAGGGGTTCGGCAATGTGGGTTACCACGCCGCAAAGTTTCTCTCCCAGGAGGATGGCGCGCGGATCCGGTCGTTACCGAACGCGACGGATATGTCGCCAATCCCGAAGGCCTCGCGATAGAGGCGCTGAAGCAGCATCAGTTGCGTACCGGCAGCATTATCAGCTTTGCCGGGGCCAAGTCGTTCGCCGGCGACACGACAGGTCCGGAACAGCCTTGCGACATTCTGATCCCGGCGGCGATGGAAAACTCGATCCACATCGACAATGCCGAGCGCATCAAAGCCTATCTCCTTGTAGAGGCCGCCAATGGCCCGGTCACCTTCGAGGCCGACCAGATGCTGCGCTCCCGAGGTGTGACGATCCTCCCGGACCTCTATGTCAACGCAGGAGGCGTAGTGGTCAGCCATTTCGAATGGGTGAAGAACCTGACCCACATCCCGTTCGGCTTGATGGAAAGACGGCGGCGGGAGCGGCGCAACCAGACAATCGCCAGGGCGCTCGAGCGGATGACGGGCAAGCCGTTCCCCGACGACATGCGCGATGAATTTCTTGAAGGGGGAGCCGAGATTGATCTGGTTCGCTCCGGCCTCGAGGATGTGATGCGCAGCACTTGGACACGTATCGCCAGCCTCCTGGAGGAACATCCGGAACTGTGTGACTACAGGACGGCGGCATATGTCGCATCCATCCGGAAGGTTGCTGACGCATATGAGGCCATTGGCATTTGAGTTCCCAGTTTGAGAACAGCAGGAAGGCGTAGGGAGCGATGACGGAAGTTGGCCATCCATTGAGAAGCATTTACTCAGTTCCAACAGGCGACCGCCTATGCTTTCCGTATCGGCTGGCGCAGCCCGAAGCGTCCGCGGCGGCGGCAACCGGCTATCGGCGTCTACTCTGTAACACCCGGCTGGCCCCCCTATTGGGCGCGAGTTGCCGAAATCGGCCCTGCCGAAGCGATAGACTGCCGCCGCTGTCCCGTCGTCACGAGACCGAGACCTGTGCGCGGCTCGCCCTGCCGGTGTCCTCCCTACCGGGCAGGGCGCCATTTCCAAGCGCTGGATGGGGGCATTTGCAGCGGGTTGGGGATTGAGGGGTTTGACTTTGGGTGAATCGCGTCGTCGGCGCCGTGATCAACGGCTTCCGGTCGGTTCCCTTTATTATCCTGCTCGTCGCACTCATCCCGGTGACGCGCCTGGTTGTTGGCACTTCGATTGGCACCTGGGCGGCGATCGTCCCACTATCGATCGCGGCGACCCCCTACTACGCGCGCATCGCGGAGGTCTCACTGCGCGAAGTGGATCGCGGGCTGATCGAGGCGGCCCGCGCCATGGGCGGCAACCGATGGACGATCGTGCGCGAGGTGTTGGTGCCTGAAGCGCTACCTGGCATCTTGGCGGGCTTCACCGTGACGCTGGTGACGCTTGTGGGGCTTCGGCCATGGCGGGCGCGATCGGCGCCGGCGGGCTGGGCGATCTCGCCATCCGCTACGGGTACCAGCGCTTCGAGACCGCCGTTATGGTCGCGGTGGTGATCGTGCTGATCATCCTCGTCTGCGGCATCCAGTGGATAGGCGACAGGCTCGTCGCTCGGCTCGACCACCGGGTATGATCCAGCTGAGATCGCGCCTCGGGCTGACGGCTGGCCCGGCGCCCCGCTGCCGCTCACTCGAGCCGCACGATGAGTTTGCCGAAATTTGCGTCCTTCCAGGAGGCCCATGAACGCCTTCGGCGCATTCTCGAGCCCCACGATGATATCCTCGCGGTAGCGGACCTCGCCGGTGGCTATCAATTCCGCCATCTCGTGATAGTAGGTCGACCGCTGATCGGCAAACTCACGCTGGATGAAGCCGCGGCTGGTGAGGCTGCGCGACAGGACGGCCCGCATGATCACCGGAAGCTGGTTGGGACCAGGATGCTCCACGGCGTTGTATTGCGAGATCAGGCCGCACACGGGAACGCGCGCGAACTCGTTCAGCAGCGGAAAGACCGCATCCCAAACGTGCCCACCGACATTCTCGAAATAAACGTCGATCCCGTCTGGGCACGCGTTCCGCCAGCTGCTGCGCGAAACCCGTTGCGTGATGGTCGATAGCGACGTCGAAGCCGAGATCCTCGCGCACGAAGGCGCATTTTGCAGGCCCGCCGGCGATGCCGACCGCACGCGCCCCTTTATCCTGGCTATCTGGCCGACGGCTGAGCTACCGGGCCTGAAGCGGCCGCCACGACGACGGTTTCGCCCGCCCTCGGCTTGCCAATAGTGAGCAGCCCCGCATAGGCGGTGAAACCCGGCATGCCGAGCACGCCAAGCTGTTGTGAGGGGCGCGGCGCCGGGGTTGAGCTTGCGAAGACCTGCGCATCCGAAAGCGCATGGCTCTGCCAGCCCCAATGTGACAGCACTAGACTAGGAAGCCAATACGTCGGCCAAGGGCCAAATTGCCGCTCATACAAAGAAAAAGCAGCGCGGGAGGAGGTGCACCGCCATTCAGCGCCGGCATCCAATCTGGGAGGAGTAGATGGCCGACAAGAGGATTGTCGCTTGGCAGTTAATGGTGAGAATGCGGTCGTTTCGGTTGGGTTTGGCAGTTAATTGCGAGAATGGGGTAGCTCGGTTCTTAATTTAACTGCAATCGCATCAGCGTGAAGGTCATGAATTCTTTGAATTTTATATACCGTCTTCGGGAAATTCGATCCCGTTGCGTTGCCGACGCTGCTTCTCACATTAAATGCCAATGGCCGGGTATGATTATCAAATTAGGTGCACGTTCTCAAATTAAGTGCACAGCTAAACAACTGAAATCATTGACAAGCGATTCTCATAATTAACTGCAAAGCGACACTTCCATCTCCACTCACGCAACATTGAGCATCGAGTGCTCGACGGGGTGGTTCCGATCTAATCGCGAGCGGGAACTACAGCCTCGGAGCTGATTATGGGGGTCACGGATGGAGCGAGCGTCGTTGCCGTCGCCGACCTGCTCGATCAGCTATACGCGGCTGGGGTTATCGAAGAGGACCTCGACGACATTTCGCTTGGCAGAACGGGATGACGGGCGCGGCCGCGGGCTTTTTTGTCCGCAACGCCACTGCCCTGCGTCCCACTCGGGTGAAGCGGGCTATCGCGGCCTTCCTCGACGAAATCGAGGTGCTCGCCGAGGCTTCGCCGCTGACAATGGCGCCAAGCTTACCGGACCCTCTATGCCGACGGTTGGCATTGAAGTCATTGGCCAGCCAGGCCGGCGTGGTGTTCCCCTCACGGATCATCTTGTCCCACCTCCAGGTCATCGAACGCGTTGTTGCCCGCTCGGCTCGCGGATGAAGGCGTGAAGCGGCTGATGACATTCCCGGCGGGGCGGCGAAGCCCCTGAGCCACGCGACCGAAAGCGGCGCAACAGGGCAGCTGGTCTGCGAAGAGTTCGCGGTCGAGCCGTCGGCGGCAGGCGGTGTAATAGATCCTTCAAAGAAATTCATAGACTCTTAGCAACTCCAAACCGGTGCCAATGCTAACAACATAGACTCATTAAACGCCGTCTCGTTGGCCTTCTTTGTTGCAGGAGCTGACTTGGGAAGCATCCCGATCCGTGTTGATGGTATAGCCATCCATATGAAGCGCGCCGTCCACCCCCACCACGCAATCACAACGATCGGGCAAGCCGCCATGACAAAGGCTTAGTTAATCCATTGAGCATCTCACGCTTCCTCAAATTATAAGAGCCGACGCCAACAACGGAATTGCGGCTTCATAGCGCCTCGCCATCTCCACAAAGTCAAGGAATTCGGACATGCAGCGCATTTCAAGACTAGGCCACAACCGGGGAGAGGTCGTTGGACCGAGATCTCGCGACGAGTTTCAACGGTCGCTAAAGATCACGCCAGGCGGAAGCATGCGTGCTGCGCCTTTCTTCGCTCCACACCCGCCCTATGCTGTGTCAGTGCGGGTTGCTGGATCACCGACGCGGACGGCAGGAAGGTCTTCGACTGCGAAAACAATTTCTTCTCGCTCGTTCACGGCCATGCCATTCCGCCGGTGATCGAGGCGCTGCACAAGGTCCTGGACGACGGCACCGCATTCGGGCTTCTGACCACCAGCGAGACCAGGCTTGCGGAAGCAATCACGACGCATTCGCCGAAGCTTCAGCAAGTCCGCTTTACGAGCTCCGGCACCGAGGCTGTTATGTTCGCTGTCAAGGCCGCTCGCGCTATTGCAGGGCGCCCGATGAATGCCAAGTTCGAGGGCGCATATCACGGCGCCTATGATTATGTGGAAGTGAGCCTTGATTCTGCACCAAATAACTGGGGCGATTCGTCGCCTAGCAGTGTGCTCTATGCCAGTGGAACTTCCGCCTCCACCGCCGCGGATGTCCTTGTCCTTCCTTACAACGAGCCCAAGTCGTGCAGAGAGCTCATCCGTAAACACCATGAGCGTCTCGCCGCGATTCTTCTCGATCCAGTTGCTTCCCGCGTGGGCATGGTTCCGATAGAGGTGGATTTGCGGGATGTGATCCAGGATTGCTGTAACCGCTACGGTATCCTGCTTGTGGTTGACGAGGTCGTTTCATACCGCGTCGGTTTCCGCGGAGCCCATGACGTCTTCGGCTTTGAGCCTGATCTGGTCGCTTTGGGCAAGATCATCGGCGGAGGTTTGCCCGTTGCGGCCGTAGCGGGGCCTGCGTCGCACATGGCGGTCTTCGATCACACCAAGGGTAAACCAGCCGTCTCCCACGGCGGCACGTTCAGCGCCAACCCGCTCAGCATGACAGCTGGGCTGGCGGCACTGCAATCATACACGAAGGATGCCGTGGCCCGCCTTAACCAGATGGGCGACACGCTTCGCAGTGAAGACACCGAGCAACTCAGAAGGCGCGAACTCCCCGCGCAAGTTACCGGCATGAGCTCCCTCTTTCGGCTCCACCTGAAGGCTGAAGTTGTCCGAAACTACCGGACCTCGTTCCCAAGCGTCTTGCAGAAGGCTGCGCTGGCAAAGGTGCACCGTGCAATGCTGGAACGGGGTTTTCTGATGACGCCGAATTGCTCTGGCGCGCTGTCGACCCCGATGAGCGAGACCGATATCCAAGATTTAGCCGCAGCGCTCGTGGATGCCGTCCATGAAGTTTGGAAGCAATCTCCGTGGGACTAATGGAACAAGCGGTGGAAAACGCAGTCGCCGCAGCGCTCGCTCGGCATCCTCGCCGACATGGGACGAGGTCCGAGGGGAAATGAATGAACACCCAAGCAAATAGCCGGCGATGTCGTTGGTCCCGAAGCAACTTCGCGGACCATCTGCTTTACGCTCGCCGGTTCGAGGAAAAGACACGACACCGGTCCGGCAGTTGACTTCGGAGACCTCTACGAACATAAAATTCGACAACTTTTTCAGCTTGCCGCGTCTACGAGCCGGCGTCCCTCGCCATCTAGGCCCGCGAGCCTTCGCCCGACTCATCAACTTGGAAGGCCCCGATCTCCCTCCGAGGAACCCGAACGATATTGCGATCATAGCCCACCCCAGAGGAGCCATGGGCAACCTCTGGGGGTACCTGCCGCATCGACCATCGGTTGGAATAAAAGAACTGCTCGGTTCCAAGAAACAGTGGCGACATAGATATCCATGGAACCGTGATCAGTCCCTCCGCCAATAATTTTGAGAGCACGGCACCGCTACCATACGCGCCGATTACGAAAGTGCCGTTGATCTCCTGTTTAATCGCGTGGAAGTAGGCGAGGATGGGGCCGTCGATCTGCGTAGCCGGATAGTCCAAATCGACGGCGAAAAAAATCGTACTGCCTCTATCTTTCGGCTGGCCGACGCGCTTTGCGAACCCCATAGCACTCTTTGCATTTGCAGTACCGATCGAGCTCGAGAAATTGGAAATATGGCGGCTGCTGTCCTGGAAAATCGGTAGAATTCCGAAACCGTGCCCAAATAGTAGTTTGGCCTCCACTGGTGTGATGGTTTTTGGCCTCGCGGAACTCGCGTAATACCTAATGACCGTGGTCACCCCCGATCTTCGCAAGAAAGTGAGAAATTTCCGGGCTGCCGCATTGTTGAGACGGACGCTGACATCCGCTGCGGACCATCCGTCCGCCTTCGCGAAGTCTTCATGATAGGGCATGGGCTTTCCCGCTACAAAGCGCACCACCGACTTCGCTCCACAATGTGCGGTATTCACATACTCAACGAGCGTGCTGCTCCTTCTGGCTGAACGTAAAGTCAGGCATACGGATCAGGGCAAGACGCGCAGGTAATAAGGTGAGTCGCTCGGCGGGCCGAAGCGGCCGAAAACCTGCGCGATAGTGGACTGCGTATCCTTGCTTGACAGATTCAGGCTCGCTTTCAGCAATGTTGAGGTGACGGCGAAAATGCCAGGGCTCCCGCCATCGAAAACGGCAAGGCAGGTTAAAGACAAATAGATTTTCGCGGAGTCGGATTGATCCAGGATGAAGCAATTGAATGCAGTCGGTTCGCCGTATCTGCTCAGATAGACACTGATGGGCTTCGCCAGATCGACGCCTGCTTTGTCGCCGTCGGCAGCATCGGCGCAAATTGACGCAAGGGTACTTGGCAAATCCGCAACGGCCATCGTGCGGTTCAGGGTCTTCGAAGCCGTGGCGGCGTCCACCTGGTTCGGCACCATTTGCATGGCATTCTGCCACATACTAGGATCCAAGTTCAGAATTGAGCCTTCGGACAGTTTCTGGATCAAGCCTGAGCAAATCCTCTCCGCTTCGAGGGGGCCGCTGCTCTGGGCGCCGATTACCAGGAAGAGGCCCGCAGTTGTTTCTGCGATGGGGTTCATAGTTGCTTTCTTATAGAAGCGGGGCCGGAGTTCGTCGGCACCGCTGTCAGCCGGACCTGATCTATGACGCTGGCGAGGTTTCTTCGAATTGACACCGTCGGTTGGTGCGCTGCTGCTTTCGAGACCAATCATTAGGATCAGACCTGGGGCGTGATGTCTTGTTGCGGGGTCGAGCCGCCGTTAAAGAAGTTCTTGGCATTCATAAACTGCTCGGTGGCGTTCTTATCCACGATCTCCTGGAAGTTTTTGTAATCGGGGCCGCCGCCTTTTCTGAGCGTTGCTGTAAAAGCCGCAAAGTGCCTGGAGTGCGTAAACGCTTGAGTATCAGGTGATCTTTGCGTGTCTTCACTGGCTGTATACCAGTTTCTTCCGATCCCCACCTTTGCGTCAGGCAGACCTTTCTCTGCGCGCCGCCATTTTGCGATAGCGCAGCGGCGAGAGCCCATGGATCGCCTTGAACGCCGTGGAGAAATTGTTGCTGTTTTCGTAGCCTAAGGATTCAGCGACCTCGGCCACGCTTTCATGCCCGCTTCGCAAGCGGGCGGCAGCCTCCATCATCCGGTAGTGCCGTAACCAGGTCATAGGCCCGCAGCCAAAGGCAGCCTCGAAGCGGTTGACGAGCGTTGTCTTGTTGGTCCCGGCTATGCGCGCCAGTTCGCTGAGGGCGATCTGCTGATCGACTCGCTGTGCCAGCAGATCGCACGCCTTCTGAACGAAGGGGTCGGCTGAGAAGAATAGCGGTGCAGAACGCCGCGCGATCTGAGCGACGCAGGCGGTTAGTCTGCTCACAACTTCCTGCTCGATCAGTGGCCACAACAGGTAATCGGAATACCCGTCGGAGAAAACCGCCTCTCGGTCCAGCCTGTCTTCGGAAACCAGGGCTAGTTGCACCAGTCCGGAAGAGAGCTTCGCATGACCGTACCCATGTTGCTCCCATTCGCGGGAATGGATGATGACGATTTGCGCGCAGCGCCCCGGCCGCAACAAACGGTGCTCAAGGATATCGATCTGCCGCACTTCGTTGGGCAGATTGCCGAAGATCCGAGAACTCGCAATTTGTGCCAAACACTTACCTGCCAAAGGGTCCGGGCCAAGATACGCGGCCAGAATCGATGCATGCACCTCGGTAACACCCTGAGAACATGGCCTGCGAAAGCCTTGACGCGGCCGAACGGCGGTCGAAGAAGGTGGGTCTTGGTTTGTGTAGTTGGCTGTAAGTGTGAATGCCTTCTTCACAGCAGATGCTCGCTCGAAGTCAGCGCGCGTCGGTTTCACTGAGTTGGGACAGCGGAACCAGCATCGCGTCCCGATGGACTAGGGGGTAATGAACTGGCTCGGTCCTGAAGATAGTGCCAGACTTCGATCGCATCACGCTTCTTCCCTTGGCGAAGCATCAGCCGTTTGCCCTCTCATTTTCGATGGATGCGCCAGCTCTGTTCCCGCCGCCGCTGCGGCGGCAATCTTGTGGCGCAGCCAGTGATGCTCTGGGTCGCGATGGCAACGCTCGTGCCAAATCAGCCCAACCTCGTAAGGCGACAGTTCCACCGGCGGATCGACAATCGCTAGGGGGAGCAGGGCGGCGATCCGTGTCGCCACGCGGTGTGGTACAATCAGCACCAGATCGGTCGCCGCGATGGCTACAGCGGCCGTCAGGAGGTTGGAAACCAGCACCGGATCGCGATCTTGGAGGTGTAAATTTGCCAGATCGTCATGCACCCGTCCGAAGCCGCCCTTAGAATCCGAGCCAATGGCAGCGTGGCGCAGGGCAGCGAAGGCCTCGATCGTCCATTCCTGCGCCAGGGCTGGGTGGTCGCAACGTAGCAGGCAGGCGAAGCGGTCAGTATAGAGCCTGCGCCGAAAGAAGCCCGGTGGAGTGCCACCGGTCTGCCCAACGGCCAGATCGATCTCGCCTTGCTCAAGCCGCCGGAGCGCGCCGGTTAGAAACGAGCCGGTGACGATGTCGAGATTGGGCGCGTGCTCGCGCAGCAGGGGTAGGAGAGGCGGCAGCAAGATCAGGGCTTGATGGTCGGGTATCGCCATTATCGTCTTTGATCGCCATTCCCCCTGGCGGTTCACCATCCCGCAGAGCGCATCCAATACCGGCGGCAGCATTCGGGCCAACCGTTCGGCCTGCGGCGTCGGGACCAAGCCGCTCGAGCCGCAAACCAAAAGATCGTCATTGAAAATGCCACGCAGCCTTGTCAACGCTCGGCTCATCGACGGTTGGCTCAAGCGCACGTGCCGAGCCGCATGCGTGACGTTGCGGTGCTCCAGCAGCGCCTCAAGAGACAACAGTAAATTCAGGTCAATGGATGCCAGCATTTGCTGTTGCCGTGGGGCGCGAGCGCCCTCGACAATCAGTCGTGGCCGCTCACGCGTGTTTGAAGAAATCTGCCGACTGCAAGAGAGCTCACCCATGTCTTTTTCCTCTTGTTTTAATATGGAATGTGCTCAAGCTAACGTCTTGAGATCTGGCGTGCGGTGTAGGTCGATGCTGCTTAGCACATCAGCAATGTCGCCAACCGGGTTGGTCGACATATTCAATACACGGGGTCTCGATCAGCGAAGCGATGACAGTCGAATGCTCGACACCGACGGATCCGGCGACGAGAGCCCTTATTGCGGATCGGCTCAACTAGTTTGATGAGTGGCCGCAGCAGCGAGTTCTTCGCTCCCATGCCAGCACAATCGGCTACAACCCAACTGGGTAGTTGGCCTGCGGTCATCGCCATCGGGGTTACCACAGCACATTAACCACGCCTCGGCGAGGCCGGAATGCTGCCCTGATTCACTTGGTCGCGATCAGCCTCATACTGGCAAGTCCGCCGCCTCGAGCTTGGCGAGAAAGCCGTGGCACCATCGATAGACATCGTGGCCGTTGAGACTGTTCTTCATTGCGCTCCAACGGTCTTTCCGTTCCTCTGGCGACATGCGAAATGCCTTTTCCGTGGAGGCCGCCACAGCCTCTGGGTCATAGGGATTGACAAGCACCGCTCCCTCCAACTTGCCAGCGGTGCCGGCAAATTGCGAGAGCACGAGGACGCCCGGATTGCTTGGGTCTTGCGCAGCCACGTATTCCTTCGCCACCAGATTCATGCCGTCGCGGAGCGGCGTCACTAGACCAACGCGTGCCAGTCGGTAGAGGCCGGCCAATTGCAGCGGGCCATGGGAACGATTGGTGTAGTGTACTGGTACCCAATCGATGGTTCCGAGTTCCCCATTTACACTTCCCACCAGTTCGGCAATGTGCTTTTGCAGCGCCAGATAGGCCGGTATTTCCCCGCGGGATTTCGGGGTAATCTGCAGCAGTAGCGTCTTGCGGACGCGATGGCTGTTACGATCAAGGAAATGCCGAAACGCCACGATGCGCTGATCGATGCCCTTGGAATAATCCAATCGGTCGACACCAATGGCGACGTCACAGCCAGCAGTCCTCTTGTAAACTTCCTGCAGATCCCCGTCGCGCGTCGCTAGATCTGCGAGGCTCTCGAACTTGGCCGTGTCGATACCGATTGGAAAAACCCCGCAGCGAAACTCCCGCCCTTTGACTAGGCAGCTACGGTCTTTCATAAGACGCCCTAAGTTTCGGCGGCGTAGACATTCGGCGAAGTTGTCAAGATCGTCGTCGGTTTGAAAGCCGACAAGGTCATAGAACGAAAGCGCTTCCAGTAATTGTTCGCAGAGCGGCACGGTGGCGAGGATGTCCGCCGGCGGCCAGGGTATGTGCAGGAAAAAGCCGATCCGGTTGCGGCAGCCGCGCTCGCGTAGTTCTTTCCCTAGAGGGATCAGGTGATAATCCTGCACCCATATGACGTCGTCCTCGCGGTGGAGCGGCATCAAAGACTCTGCGAAGAGTCGGTTGACGCGGTAGTATCCTGACTTTCTCGCGTCGTTGTATTCGGCGAGGTCGACACGGCAGTGGAAGACCGGCCAAAGAACCCTATTGGCGAAGCCGTAGTAATATTCGTCCAGATCCTTCTGCGAGAGATCGGCAAGGGCATAGGTGATGCCGTTGGCCTCCTGCATCGTCGGTGACACCTGGTTCTTCTCGGTTTTCACCTTCCCCGACCAGCCCATCCAAAGGCCGCCCCGTTGCTGGAGCGCTGCGTTCAGCGCAATGGCCATTCCGCCCGGGGGCAGTGACCCGTGCTCGTCGGGCAGCGCAACCCTGTTTGACACGATGACCAGTCTACCATCGCCACCGTCCCCACCGACACTCATAATGTTCTTCATGGTCACTCCCGTTGCCTGCTAGCTTTTGGCTTGGATCACAGCCAAGTTAGGGACGGTCATCAGGAGGGACAATCTCATTAGGCGTATGGCAGAATAGCGCACACAAATAGGCACTAAGCGGGGCAGGAACTGAGCTCCCGAAGCTTCGGTTTTTGGATCATGTTTCTCCTGATTTAACTGAGAGCGTGGGCCGGTTCCCTACGACCAATAGTCTGGCAGACCGGCGCCTCCGGGTTCGCGATGAGCGCATCATCCTCCCAACTGTCCCAGAGCTTTGTCACCACGTCTACGAATTCGCCCGAGCTCTTGTAAACGGTCGGCGTGGGTTGGATATCGGTCAAAGCCGAAATTCAACGCCGCGACCCCGACCATTGGCCAGACACGCTTTCATTGGCTGCGATCGGCGCCGGATGCGCCTGGTACGTCAAACCTGGTCGGGCTGACCGAACGGATTGCCTTCCTGCGCAAGCTGGAAATCGACCTTCATCTGGGCGGCATCGATCAACACCGGTGCGGTTGTGCCCTCGACGACCGTGGAGAAGCTCTCGGCATCACCGAAGGAAAGCCAACTGGCCAAAGCTCTTCGGGAACTCGGCCGCATCGAGCGGTCGCTCTCCATGATCGAATGGTATTCGAGTCCGGCATTGCGCCGGCGATGTCAGGCCCGGTCGTCCCTGATGGCGCTGAGAGCAACGATTATGTGAAACGCGGTCGCAAACACGGCAGGCCGCCTGGTTCCACCCGGCTTGAGCAAGCGCCCACTGAGGCGCCCGGACCGGAGGTCGGGCGGGCATTCGTCGAGGTCGATCTGCGGCTGACGGAGAGTGACAAGAATCGTAGCGCTGATGTCGTCACGATGCTGAGCGAGTATCGTGATCCCGCTGCGGCCGACGCCGGCCAACGATCTAGTTCTGAGCGGCGGCTCTCTAGTCTAAGCCGAGGGATGCCTGACTGAACGGCACCCGATCGGGCTGGCAATCCCGACCAGCTGACGCCCGATCGGGCGCTCTCGTTGTAGCCGTCCCCACCGCTATGCGACATTTCTTTGCTGGCGCCCCGACATTAGGACATCGGCCGGCGCTAGCCGCCCTGCGTCGAACTGCGCCTGGTCAAGACCAGCGCGGCCTCGCGCGGAAGCGGGTCACAGGGTCGGGCACCTCGCGATGCGTTCGCAGATAGTGCAGTGTTCTGCAAGTCAACAGCTCCTATATCGAGATGGCAGCGCCTCACGGTAGCGCGGGTTCTGCCGGCCGCATCGACCGCCGCCTCCGCCAGATCGAGCGGCGTAGAGCCTCCAACATCGGATTCGCGGTGCCGCTGTCCTAGCCAGCGAAGGTCGTGTTCGTCATCCCCGCGGTTCGCGTGCATCCGCCGCTGACCCATCTGATGCGCGCTTCGCCCTGCGGACAGCAGACAGCGAAGCCGCCATGGCCGCGAAAATCTCGCAATGTCGGCTCGATTCCAGGTCCCGCCCGCCACTTTTGCGAGGTGATCCGTGCAGGTGCCGGTGGATCATGCAATCCATCCCGTGACCGCATCATTGCCATCGTCCTCCTTCAGGCGGCCGAGCCTTCCGACGCCGAATCGATTATGACGATACTCTCTTGAAGAACAGTCTCTTTTAGAGAGCGTGACGGTCTGCGCCGTCTTACCGAGGTTCAGCCTTTGCCATCGCCTCCTGCCCTCCCTGCCGCGCGTCACTCTACCCTGCTCGCATCGCCTCACCTCACGCGGGAAAGAGTGTCGTTAAAGTCATCCTGTGCGGCAAATGTCACAGCGATAAGACAGAACGCAGAAACGCCATAATGGCGTCCTGCCAAGCAATGGGCATCGAGGATGCCGAGGCCTCAGTCATCCATGAGTTCGATTCCTGCAAGCGGGCCGGCTCTTTAACCGGCCTTCCCTGGCGCTTAGCGCGCAGGCACTTCGCCACGGTTACCTCCGATTGTGGAGAAGCTGTCATGTCGCAATCCGCTGTCGGTCAGGGACTGGCACACGGCCAACAAGGCGCGTTCGGGGCCGACACCGTCAAGCTCGGAGGGCATTCCTAGTCAAGTCGTTGCAGCTCCCGTCGCCTTTATGAAGTCGGCGACCGGCTTAAGAAGGTTCCTGATCGCCGTACTGGGACATTATTCCTGACCCGCTCAATGGATCAGGCTACCCTAACGACACAAAAAGACTCGGCACAATCTGGGTGCCGGGTCTTAAGGTCACATGTGATTGGGCAGGTGCTGTGATGCTTTTCTTGGCTACGCCCCGCATGATTAACGAGCCGTTAACTGCGGGGATATTCCTCAGCTTCTATTCGGCGACAAGAGCCGGCGTTTTGGTTTTTCCCGGATCATCCGCGATTTAAATCAAATCCGCCTGTGAATATTGACGATTGCGCGACCCTCACCTCGTAGACGGCTAATGCGGGCGGTAACTAAGAGGGTCATATGACTAGCGATTTTTCCGCCGCGCGAGTGCATTTAGATCGAGCGTATCATTACCTGCGAGGCGATGACCCGATGAGCCGGAGGGGGCGCGAAGCCTTGGATTTGCTGATCGAGGCGGTTGCCGTCGAGGAGTTCAAGCAGCCGCGCCAAAACGCGGAGGTGCTAGCATTTCCGATTAAGCGCCGCTTCTGAGGCGATCTCCATAGTGGCAACCATGAACACGGTGTGCAAACACCCTCAGAATACTGCCCGTCCAGGCATGAGCCGGGTCGGGCAATCGAATGGGGTCCGAAGCGCGTCGCTCACAACCATTCGAATTGAGCTGCCTTGGCTGAAGGCTATTCCGGAATGGCCACCGCCTGGAGTTGCTCCGCGCCCGACGCAGGGCTGCGGCGAACCGTTTAGCCAGCCATTCGCCTGCTTTCCTGTCCCAGGACGGCGTCGATCCGGCCGAGATCGCGAAACGGTCGCGTGAGCGGCTTTCGCGCTACGAGAAGCTCACCTGGTACGACGGAACGGCCGAACGGGTGAGGGGTGCCGCGACGCTTTCGGCGTCCTACTCGTCAAGGGGCGCTTGGCGGTGGGCCATCGAGTCTTTTTCGCTACCGGCGTTTCAGATACGCTGCCGAGGGCTAATGGGCTGGCGGAGATATGGGGCAAGAGACCGCTGACCCTACTGCTATGAACTCGATCGGGGACGGCTCGGCGTGATTGGTGCCGATCCTGCTCGGTCCACAAGGCACTTCGTCTGCCCGAATGAGGAGGCCCTGCTGCTTTGCCCTGCGGGACGAATGCCCATTTTTCCATAATCATTGCGTATATTCAGTGCTAGGAAGGTCCGATTCGAAAACGAAAACAATCGGGCGAGGCTTATGATGTTGAGCGCTAGCCGAGGCAAATCGCCGGCACAGCTTTTCCGCTATCTATCGGCCAAGTGGCCTGCGGCGTTCAATCCAAAAGCGCCCAGGCCGCTCAAGATCGGCATCCATCATGACATTCGGGTGCTTGACGGCGAACTGTCTGATGATGAATTGAGGAGAGCCCTGCTGGCCTATACCAGGATGGCCAAATACTTGGCGAGACTGGATGCCGCCGCCGCACGGGTCGATCTCGATGGCAAGCCGGCCGGCGTGGTCTCGGATGCGGACGCGGCGACCGCCAGGGCTTTGCTTTGCACCCGCAAGGACAAGCAAGAGACCAAGCAAACGCCGGAGCCAAGGGCAGAGCCTCAAGCGCCACCCAAACCAAAACCGAAGCGAACCGCCGTGTACAAGGCGAAGAATACCGCCGACAGCCGGACCGGAATAGTCATTGAGACGAAACGTCGCCGGTCCTTCCGAAAGCCGATGGCATCGTCGCAACAACCAAAATAGAGGCGCTTAGACCCATCACTGCAATTGCTCCGAGAGAGGCGGTGATCCTTGCCGCCGGGTTTGGCTCGCGCCTGCGTCCACTCACGGATGTGCGGCCGAAGCCGCTGGTCGAAGTCAACGGCACGCCGATCCTTCACAACGCCTTGCAGAACCTCGAGGATCCAATATTCCTGCGGCCGACGCTTCGGTGATCTCGGCATCGACTATGTCGATTCCGACGTCTTCGACCGGACGGGTAGCGCATAATCGCTGTGGCTAGCGCGCGACGCGCTTTTGACCGGGGACATCTATCTGCTCGAAGGCGACGTGTTTTTCGAGCCGGATGCGCTTCGCTGCCTGACGCTGGGCGACGCGGACAATGTCGCGGCCGTCGCGCCGTTCAGCCCGGCGATGGAAGGTTCCGCCGTCGTCCTGACGAACAACGGCTACATCGCCGATGTAAGGATGAAGCAGACGGCAGCGAACCTCAATGATGGTTCGCCGCCTCTCTTCAAAACGATGAACCTGATCCGCTTTTCCGGAGGTCTGCGCCGGACGATCGTTCCGCATCTCAATGACACCATCAACGCCGGGGCCGTCAAATCCTCCCCGAAGAGCTTCTGTCGAACCTCGTACGGCAGAAAGGGCTGCAGATCGCCGCCGCCCGGTGCGACGGGCTCAAAGGGTACGAGATTGACAACGAGGCGGACCTTCGTTTCGCCGAGGCAATGTTCATGACGGCACGGGAAATCGCATGCTGACGACCAAGCTTGGGAGAGTGAAAGAATGCTTCGCTACCTCGTTGATCCCGCCAATGCCATCACCACGGTCGGGCTATTGTGCTCCTCGATTGCTCCCTATTTTGCGTTGGCGGGGCAGATCGAGCTGGCGGTCGGCGCTGCTTTGTGGGCCGTCCTCGCGGATCACCTGGACGGGGTAGTCGCTAGGAGAACCCGAAACCGCTCGCCGGACATGGCGAAAATGGGCAAGAGCCTCGACGGGTTCGGCTACACCATCTACGGAGCCATCCTTTCCGCGATCATCCTCGTGCAGCTGAATAGCGCATCTCTCGTGCGTGCCGCTGTCCTACGACATTCCATTGATGGCCGCCCTGGTTCTCGTCCAGCCCCTTATGTCCGCGTCGTCTTGAGCATAAGCACCAACCTTGGCGGGCATATACCCCGGCTTGCGAGTCACTGACAACTGGCGGAATGGGCACGAAGAAGGGGCGGCATTGCTTGCCGCCCTTTCCAAATTGTCGAAATGCGCGGACCTTAGAAATCCATACCGCCCATACCGCCCATGCCACCCATGCCGCCGCCGGGCATGCCGGCAGGCATGCCGCCGCCAGCCGACTCCTTCTTCGGAGCCTCCGCGATCATGGCTTCGGTGGTGACCAGCAGGCCGGCGACCGAGGCCGCGTCCGGGAGAGCTGTGCGCACGACCTTGACCGGATCGACGATACCCATGGCGATCATGTCGCCATATTCGCCGGTCTGGGCATTGAAGCCGAAGGTCGGACCCTTGTTCTCGAGGATCTTGCCGGCAACGATCGATGCTTCCGCACCGGCGTTGGCCGCGATCTGACGGGCCGGAGCCTGCAGCGCGCGACGCACGATGGCGATGCCAGCGGTCTGGTCGGAGTTGGCGCCGACAGCCTTGATGCTCAGCGAAGCGCGCAGCAGTGCGACGCCGCCGCCGGGAACGATGCCTTCTTCGACGGCCGCACGGGTCGCGTTGAGGGCGTCATCGACGCGGTCCTTCTTTTCCTTGACTTCCACTTCGGTCGCACCGCCGACGCGGATGACGGCAACGCCGCCCGCCAGCTTGGCGAGACGTTCCTGCAGCTTCTCCTTGTCGTAGTCCGAGGTGGTCTCCTCGATCTGCTGCTTGATCTGGGCGACGCGGTCTTGTCGGCGATCTGTTCAGGCGTCCCGGCCTGGACCCAATGGCCGCGCGCCCCGGTTGAAAAGAGGACGTTGGCAATGGGGCGGCCACGAGATAGCTGGGGTGATCCACGCCACGCACTTGCACGGATCACCTGCCAAAAATGGCGGATCGGTCCCGGAATCGAGCCGCCGCCGCGGGTTTTTTGCGGCCGTAGCAGCCTCGCTGTCTGCTGTGCACCTGGCGAACCCCGCAGCAGATGAGAAACCCTGCGTGCGTCGCGCTGGCGCTGATGGTGCAGCCGGAGACACGGCTGCTCGACGAGCCGTGAGGGCCTCTCGAGGCCATGACCAAGATTTCCATACAGGAAGAACTGGCGCGCATCTGAGCGAGAAAAACGTCATCCTGGTGGACTGGTGGACAAGGGCTTGCCAGCCGGCGCGGGCGTTTCGCGCCTCCGGCGCGGCATTCATCCCTGTGAGTCAGGCTTGTTTCTATAGCGAAACTTCGACAAAAAGGCGCTCCGACTCGGATCGGGAGAAGGGAGCGGATATGGTCTTTCGATTGAAAGAGCGACTTGGCAAGAAACTTGAGGAAGAAGTGCAATTCTTCAAATGTTGGCAGAAGGATAAGAAAGGTGTGGGCGCACTCATGCCCACGTCGATCCATGCGGCGCGCCGCATGGCTAGTGTGGTCAACCCTCATTCTGGATTGCCGGTTTTTGGAGCTTGGTGCCGGGACTGGTGTCATCACCAGGGCCATCCTGGAAAGAGGCATCAAACCGCATCGGTTGACTTCGGTCGAATATTCCAAGGATTTCTATGACGGCCTGGTGCGAGGCTTTCCGGGAGTGGATTTCCGCTTGGGCAATGCGTTTGCCCTGGAAGAAACCCTGGGGGAGCGCCGGGAAAAGTTCGATTGTGTCATAAGCGCAGTGCCGATGTTGAGCTTTCCGATGCAACAGCGCCTCACACTGCTGGAGGATTTGCTTGCACGAATCCCCGCCGGGCGACCTGTGATCCAAATCACCTACGGTCTTCTGTCACCGGTGCTCAAAATGCCCGACCGTTACATCGTTTCTCACTATGATTTCGTCATTCGCAATGTTCCCCCCGCACAACTCTGGACCTATCGACGAGCAGTGTGAAACCCCAGTGGACGCGAGCGACAGGTGGCTTTCGGAATCCTTGTACAGGACTGCAAAGCCGGCTGAACTTGGTGATGGGGCCAGCCATTCGCGCTTTGGCGGGACCGCCTTCCATTCCGCATTTTCTGAGGCTCGATTTGATCGCCGCGGAGAGATGATGTTCGGCTACAAGCATTGAGAGCGACGAAGCTTCCGCTAACGCCTGTGTTTCTCCGGTATTTCGGAGATGCATTCCTTGAGACGCGCCAGGCGAAACTTCGCATTGCGAAGTTCATGTCCGGCTTCGAAACGTCGATGGCGTCCTTGAGGTGTGGGCGCTATGAGGTCGCGCCCAGTTCCGCAATGCGCGCAAGCACCTGCCGAGCCTCGTCTTGACGCAACGCCTTGATCCATCCACGCCCGCGCATCGGTCTTCCTGCCAGCACCCCAAAAGCCATGGGTTTATCCACCGAGACCCTAATTTCCGGCAAGCCGAAACGCTCGAAATTTAACTTCGGCTATTTTAGCGAAGACAAAGAGGGCTCATTGGAAAAAAGGCGGCGCTTGGAAGGACGAATGAAGCGATAGAAGGCGTCCGTCCTATCGGCCATCTTCGGCTCTGATGTCATGCGCAACCTGTTTATCTGTTTGAGGAGCGCTGAATCTGCAACGGTTTGGGCATGCCGCGGACAAGCGAGACGCCGGCCAAGAGCGAAGTTGCGATCGAGGCATTGGGAGGCGGTTGGTGTGTGGGTAGTCAACCCTAGCCTATCGCGCTGATTGGCTCAGTGGCGCGCACTTTCGCAGCCATGCTGCCGCAGCACGTCGAATTGGGGTTGTTTGAGCAGTCACTCGGCAAAGGCGAGGGCCTGCATCGACGGTTCTGTGATCGTGTGGCTGACGCCGCGGAGAAAACAGCAGGCCCTGTTTCTAGCCCGCTGAGCGCCGCCTGCTTGCGGGCCAAAGCAGCGGAGAGATGATGTTCGGCTGCAAGTGTGCTTGGCGTGCAACTACTCAATTCACCGGCTACGTCAACATTCACCGGCTACGACAACGTTTTAAGCAGATGGCCTGCTCGCCAGCGGCAGCCTCTCCCCGGTAAGACCCGGCTTCGTGGCCGTCCAAACGGGAGAGCGGCTGATCAAAGATGCTGCCGGCCTGTCATGGACAGTTCGACAGGGCAGCTTCAATCCTGGCGCAGTTGACCTACCGCGCAGCTCGGTTATGGCGGAGCACCCATGGCAGGCGCCGCTCCATCGTTCATCTGGCCGCAGAGAAACGTCTTTCTGCCAGCGCTTCTTCTTGCGAGTCCGTCTGCCTTCAGCCGGTGCGTTCGATCCTCCGGAATCGGCGCATCTACCGATACGTCGGGCATGACCATGTCCTTGTCATCGGGTACTGCTTCACCAATGGCGGCCATGGGCTCAGAACGGATATCTTCACAAGGAAAAATCGGCGCTTCAGCGATAGCTTCAATAACTCCGCGCCCAGGCTCTGACGCGATTTGAAAAGCACCAGACGCTGGCGGCGAACGCACAAACCGGTGCCGCAATAATATTCTCCCCGGCCGCAGATATTCGAATTGGTTTGACTTTCAAATCCGTGGCTTCGGCGGCATTGCGAACAGCGCAGAGTTCCTCTCGTTCCAAGGCTTAGCATGGCGTTTCGCCTCTTCGTCCCAATCCTCGCCGGCGCGACCTTGCGCGAGCGGTTGTTCGCCTGCATCGGCGCCACGATCAGCATTGCGCTGACCAGTGTGATCAGCGGGCTTGCCATAGGCGGCGGGCCACATGTGGCGCTGCTGGTGGCCCCTTTCGGCGCATCCGCCGTGCTGCTCTTTGCTGTGCCGTCGAGCCCGCTCGCGCAGCCCTGGCCGATCGTCGGCGGCAATTCGATCTCGGCACTGGTCGGCGTGACCGTGGCGCTTTTCGTGCACGACCCGGTAATCGCGTCGGGCGTCGCTGTGGCGCTGGCGATCGCCGCCATGTCATTCACGCGTAGCCTGCATCCGCCAGGCGGTGCCGCGGCGCTGACGGCCGTGCTCGGCGGACCGGCCGTGCTCAGCTTCGGCTTCCTGTTCCCGTTGGTGCCGGTGGCGCTGAACTCGACAATTTTGGTGGCGCTCGGCTTGCTCTTCCACCGGCTGTCGCGGCGCAACTATCCGCATGTCCATGTACCCGCGGCCAGCACCCACGGCACCGCCGATCCACCGGCCACGAAGCGCGTCGGCTTCCGTCCCGAGGATGTCGATACGGCACTCGCCGTTTGGACGAAACATTCGACATCGGCCGCGACGACCTCGAAAGGCTGCTGCGCCAGGTCGAGCTGCAGGCCATGGTGCGCTCGCACCAAACGCTGCTTTGCCGGGACATCATGTCCCGTGACGTGATTTCGGTGCCGGAAAATGCCACCGCCGACGAGGCCCAAAAGCAGCTTCTCGACCACAACATCCGCACCTTGCCAGTGGTCGATTCGAACGGCCAACTGGCCGGTGCCCTGGGGTTGCGCGAGCTGACGCAGACGACCGAAACGGTGAAGGACGTGATCTCGAAGGCGGGCACCGGCTCGCCCGAGACGCCGGCGATGAGCCTGCTTCCCGTGCTCACCGACGGCCGCAGCCATGCCGTAGTCATCGTCGATGCCGAGCGGCGCATCCAGACCGACCTGCTGGCAGCGGCGGCGCGCGTGCAGGTGGCAGACAAGTCGCCGCTCAAAGCCCGCCGCACCCGCGCTGGAAGGCATGTCCTTTGAACTGCTTGGCTGAGTCGGTGACGAGCGACCGTGGTCGACCGAACACGATGCCGCGCGCGGCCAACCATGCCTCCTTGGACACATGGCGTGCGCCAGGCAGAGCGCGACCGACAGCGCCGACGGCTTCTCGAGGGTGAGGCAGAAGCCAAGAATGCAGCGGGTGGCCACGTCGGTGACGATCGTGAGATATGCCCGACCGATGAACGTTCCGCCGCCGTCGACGACCTCCACGAAGTTGATGTCGGTAGGGCGTGTGATCGATCTGGCAGACATCGAGCGGAGGCGCCGCATGGATGTATCCCGGCCGCGGTTTGAGCCGCTGGAGATGCTTCGGATTGGCGGACCGTTTCCTCGCGATCTCCTCGGGGCTGAACAGCCCGGTATCCGGCCGGCGACCGTGAGATAGGACGGAGCGGCCAAGCCGGCCTCTTCGCAGCGAGCGCGGATCTCGGCCACGACGGGAGCGAGCGGCGGAGCCTCCAGCACGAGCCACCGCTCTCGCAACGTCGTCGCAATGATCGCCTCGATGCCTTGATCAAGGCGCTTCTTGTGGCTGCCATCCGACTGGGGCAGCAGCGACGTCACGGTCCGATCGTTGCGGTAGCGCGCCAGCAGATTGTAGACTTGGCGGGTCGAGAGGCGCAGCTCGGCCGCGGCCCGGTTGATTGCCGCGCGTCTTGGCCCGAACCGTCGAGAATCCTGTCGAGCTCGCGAGCGAGACGACGTGCGCCGACCATGCTTCGTCGGAATGCGACGTGCCGGGTGCGGCTTTCCGGTTGTGCAATCGGTGCGGCAAATCGAGCAGTCAGTGAAATCGTTAGCGAAAAATCGGGGCTGTCGTAGCGCCTAAACCTAACCAACACCTGACTTTTCCCTGTTTGAAATCGGGAAGTAAAAGCGACAGCCGAAGACCGTCTCGCCCGCCTCGACGAGCGCGTGGCCCGATCGCCGGTTCGTGGCGGCTGGATCGAGCCCCAGAACTTTGCCGACGCCGCTGCTGTGCTGTGGCTGGACGGGGAGTCGTTCATGTCGAAGATCTCGTGCTGCACGATGCCCACATAGACATCCGCACCCGACCCACGAACTCACCCGCGCGCATGCCGTGCCGCGCGTCCGGCGCCGGATTCTTGCGCACAAACCCCGCCTGGGCGCTGTCGCGACCCGGCCTTTTGGCGCTGCGCGGCCGCGAAGGGCAGGGCGACGGCCGCAATGGGGCGGACGCGGGGCGGACTGCCACCGGTGCCGCGGCAGCCGCCGCCGGGCTGGACGACGACGCCGGCGACAGCGTGCTGGCCGATGAAACCGAACAAATGGATGCGCTGAGCGAAGAGCTGGCGGAGATCGATGCCGTGCTGGCCCGCTCCAGCCGGCTGCTGGCGGGCGAAGATTTGGTGCCGCGGAGTGCGGACGGCCTGGCTGTCGACACGGCAGGGCAGGGGGGCAAACGCGCGCGAGGCCTTGCCGGACAGCTTCGGGCCGCTGATCCGCGATCTCGACTCGACGAGGACCGGCGGCTTGCCGACTGGCTCGCCGTCGTCGACCAGGTGAAAAAACATGCCGGCCATCCTGGCCGCGGCGATCGCCTGGGACGCGTGGCAGCACATAGAGCCGCTGCAGCACCAGCATTGGCTCGGGCCGCTGCTGGTTGCAGCGCTGCTCAGGCAGCGCGGCAAGGTCGGTTCGCATCTGTTTTGCCTCAATGCCGGACTGCGCATCGTGCCGCGGGATCGGCGGCGCGCGCGGGAAAAGACCATCCGGCTGCTGGCAGTGCTCGATGCGTTTGCAGAGGCCGCGGCTGGGCTCAAGGAGCTCGACCGTCTGGCGCTGGCCAAAGTACAGATGGAACGCCGGCTGAGGAACCGGCGCAAGAACTCCACACATGTTTATTCGGTCCCGACCGGGAAAGCTGAGGTTGTCGAAGCTTCTGTGATTCTCGGAGGACCGAATGAACATCCACAGGAATGCGCGTTTGACGGCCGGCGTCGAGAGGAGATGGCTCGCGACGTCATTGAGGGCCGTTGTTCCAAATGTTGCGGGGGACATAACGGGGTAACGGCGAGGGCCGTGGCGCGTGCTTCTGTGTGAATGCCCCGCCGGCATGGCATCGTTCGTCCCGGCCGAAGACGAGCCCACGCCGGACCCCGGAGCGGATCGCCAGGAAATGTCACTGCGCCCCCACTAAGAGGAAACAATCACAAGAATTCAATGATGCTGACGAAAGGCCTGCTCCGATGGCGCCGGCGGCAAGCTGGTTGACCGTTGACTGAAGTGAGTTTAAGCCGTGACGGAACAAATCGACATGCAAGAAAAAAACCGTTGTGATGCCCATTATGCCACAACCTGTAAGTTCTCCGTATGAAAAGGAGACAACGTCGGAGCGCATTCAGCGTCAGGGCGGAGAACTCTGGGATCGCGTACGCGCGCGCGGCGCCGCTATCAATTATCCATTTCCAGACCACATGACCTTGCGCTCTTTCTCGTTGGGAGAGGTCGCCGAGATTCTCAGTGTGTCGGACAGTTATCTGCGCCAGTTGTCAATTGATGGTCTGGGGCCAACACCGGAGCTAGGGACCGCAGGGCGACGCTCCTATACGCTTCGACAGATCAACGACCTTCGTGCTTATCTCGCTTCGGCCCGTCCGAAAGAGGCTTTGAAATTTTGCCCGCGGAGGCGCGAGGGTGAGAAACTACAGATCATCTCAGTAGCCGCCGGCCCCGCAAGAACCACTACAGCGTTCTATCTGGTTCAGGGCCTTGCACTTCAAGGATTCCGCGTTCTCGCTGTAGATCTCGATCCGAAGGGCTCATTGTCGGAAATGTTCGGTTACTTCTCGAGTATCATTCCCGTCCACAATGCGAGCATGTATGCCGCGGTGCGCTATGATGACTACCGGGCCAGTATACGTACTGCAATCCGATCGACCCATTTTGATGGTCTTGATCTCGTGCCGGGCTCTTTCGAGCTCGGCGAGTTCGAGCAGGAAAGTTCGCGGCGCTACAGAAGCGAGGGCTTGAGGCTCCCAGATGCTAGCGTCAGAATGGTGTCTGCGATCAAGGACGTCGAGGCGGATTACGACGTCGTCGTGATCCACTGTGCACCTGAATACAGCTTCTTGACCGTGGGTGCGTTTGAAGCAGCGACCGGCGTGCTGGTGATGGTCCGCCCGCAATTGGCTGATATTGCGTCAATGGCCATGTTCCTCAACGTTTTCTCGCATTCCGTCTCCTTGATCGAAAAAGCTGGGAGGTCCGTAAATTATGATTTTATCAAATTCTTGGTAACAAGACACGACCCGCGCGACGTCTCAGAGCAGGAGACGGTCGCACTACTGCGGGACTCCCTGGGGGATGATCTCTTGACTGCGACCGTCTGGGAATCGAACGCGATCCGGGAAGCGCGGCTCAAAAACCGATCGTTGTATGAGCTGTCAGCGGGAGCGGTAGGCCGATCGGCATACGAGCAAGCGATAGAATCGCTGAATTCCACCAATGCGGAGGTAATGGACATCATATCCGAGGTTTGGGGCCGTCCCCCGATTTATGTGTCGCAGGCTTCGCGCTCGACGACTGCAGGTAAGGCGAAACCCCCATCAAGGAGGCTTAGCAAATGAGCCCACGCACGCAGCGCATGCGCTCGATGTTGTACGAACCAGCTGAGCTCTTGAAGGAGGCCAACGCCATGGCGGACGCTTTTATGAGATCGCACTCTCGCGATTTGCGGGAGCTACAAATAACCTCGCGATGGAGTGCCTCCATCGTATGTTTGATGCACAGAGCTTGGGGCCGGTGATGTCCAGAAAAAGTCGCCTGACATCCGCTGAACGCAAGTTGACCACAAACCCATCCGTCAGAGAGGGCAAGATGCCCTCAGGGGCCGCATTTCTGCCTGGACGCTGCGCCGGCGCGCCTGGAACTGCGCTGCGTCTGAGGATCTGGCACTGTCCATCGCCGCGGAGGAGGTCGTCTACATGCCTTCTGACGTCATTCGCTGCCTGCAGTGCCTGCCCGTCACCTTCCGCCCTTCCATTGTGGAGAATCTAATCCAAGTGCAACAATGACGAGTGGAGGGTAGAGGATTACCCGCAATCGCGCATGCCCCATGAACACCTCGGCTGGCGTCCGATAGCCAAGGCACTTCCTGGGCAGCGCTGACATTGTCCGCAAACACGCGCCGCACGCCAAGCGCGTCGTCTTCAAAGCGGGCCGCTGTCGACGTGGTTCTATCATGCGCTAACGGCCGAAGGGGCTCCGGCGATCTGCATTGAAGCCCGGCACGCGCAAAAGGTATTTGAACGAGACACTCAACAAGACCGACTCCAATGATGCCTCGCATTTCGCATAAGCCGGACAGGGATTCCGCTAAGTCGGCGGACACTTGTTTCACTAAGATCCCATGGGAAGTGAATAGCGGCCGGCGCTCTGCAAAGTGAGGCTGCGATAACGCACTCACTCATAGGAGACGCCGTCATGGAAGCTGTAACTTCCCAAGCGCATATACCAACCGCTATCCGCACTGATCTTGTGCAATTTTCGTTTCGTTGGAACTGAGCCGTTCCACCTGGTTGATCACTTCGTTGTCGCCGCGAAACGGTGAGAAGATGTCGAAACACGCGGTGAGCGGCGGTGATGTGGCCGCATTGCTGGATAGTTTTCTCAACTTTAAGAGAAGGCGCGATTGCGTACGGGCGATCAGTTTTGTGACCATCCGGGAAGCCGGACTTGACGGCTTCTGGATCGATCGTGTTCTCAAGGCGAACGGCTTTGAAAGCTATGTCGTTGATCCGGCTTCGATAGCAACATCGCGCAGACGGCGGCGCGCGAAGACGGACAGGCTGGATGGTGAAGCGTTGGTTCGCGCGCTATTGGCCCTCAAGCGTGGAGAGCCGCGCGTATGCGCTATGGTCAATGCACCGAGCCCCGAGGAGGAGGATCGCTGTCGCGTCTGCCGGGAGCGGAAGGTTCTGTGCGGATTTCGCAAAAGCCGGACAAGAGTTCCGTTATATAGCAGTTTCACCAATGCCGGGACAGTTTGGCGGTGTCAGTCCTTGGGTGCCTTGTCTGGTTCATATATGATTGATTTCGCCGTTTTGAGTGCCGGTCAAGAGGGGCGCGGCTTTTTGCTTTCGCATGCTGTCGCCCTGGAGCACTGCGGTGGGCGTTGTGAACGATCCTGTCGAGAATGGCGGCGGCCTCTGATGTTTGGTTCGGCGATCAGGTCATGCCATCTGGCCACCGGGACCTGGGCGGTGATCAGGGTGGTTTGCGCCGATAGCGTTCCTCAACGATTTCGAACAGATGGAAGCGCTGCTGGTCAGTGAGGGAGTGGGTTCCGAAGTCGTCGAGGATGAGGAGCTGCACGCGCGTGAGCTTGTCGATGAGGCGGGGGTAGCGGCCATCAAGGCGGGCGAGCGCCAGGTCCTCGAAGAGCCGTGGAACGCGCAGGTAGAGCACGGAATGATCGAGCCGTGCTGCCTGACGGCCGAAGGCACAGGCCAGCCATGACTTTCGGTGCCGGTCTGGCCGGTGACAAGTTCTCGTGCGCCTAAGCGGGACTCAACAAAACACGAACGATGCCGATGGCCTGGCGAAGCTCGCTGAAGTCGGCTTTTGTAAAGCGGTTCGCTTTGGCTACACCGTTTGATGTGGCGGCGAGATTGAAATGTCCGCCGTGGGGCAAAGTTAAAATGTCACTTGTGCGCAGGAGGATCAGCCCCGATCTAACCGGCTGGTCCGGGTTGTAAGGGCAGATCGGGGCGGGTGAGGGACACCCCTTGGCGTTAACTTTAAAACCATGAATGCAGCTGATTATTCCGCCGCATCAAGGCGGGAAAGCGCCTGCTACGTCGGGCAATGACCCTGGATCGTTCGTGAAATCAGTCCGACGCCCCGGCTTGCGGCCACTCGGTTTGAAACCGATCCTCTTGCTGTTGGCCTTCACCTTCGGCGGTCGGCGACAAACCGAGCCACCTCTGTGTCCTGGACTTCCAGATGCTCGGACCGAATTCCCAAGGTGATGGCCGATCCGATGCATACTTGTCATGTAGCGATGGTGGAATTTGTTCGGTGAACCCGAGGCCGTCGAACATTGGACCCTCCCAAAACCTGCCGTGAAGTGTTCGCGGGCTTCGAATAGAGGTCCGAGGGGTGTGCCGACCTGCTGGCAAACGCCGTCTTTGAGCAGACCGTGCGGTCCGCCAGCGTCATCGCCTCGACCTGGTCCGTGCGTGACATATATCGACGTCGCCCCGAGTTCCCTGTGCAGCTGGCGAATCTGCGCCAATGTTTCCCCTGAGCTTCGTGTCTAGGTTGTAGAGCGGTCATCGGCACGAAAAGCTTGGGCTCTCGAATTGCCGCCCGCCCCATGGCGACTCGTTGCCTCTGCCCGCCGGACAGCTGCCGGGGCTTACGATCCAGGAGATGCCATAGTTCCATCATGTCGGCGGTTCTCGAGATTCGCTCCGATGCGTCCTTCGATCCGACATCCCTGACGCGCAGCGGGAGGCCATTTTCGGCCACGGCCATGTGGTGAGGGCGTAGCTCCCGCGCACCGCCAGGGGAACATAGATCAAGGGGCTTACGCCGGCTAACGCGTGTTTCTTGGAACGCCTGATGGCAAAATGCCGTGCAGGTCATGGCGAGAAGAGCGATCTGGCTGCGATGGGATCATGGGGCATTGGCCGACGCTCGCCGAGTCGAGCCGCGCCAGGTGCCGCGCCCCAAGCCATAAGCGCGTTTGAGGCAAGAGATGCCGGCCTCGATGCCAGCCCGGAAGTTCTGAGCTTGCGATATACCGAACGGCTCTGACCCTGCTTTGATCTTGAGGTTCAACTCGCCGGACGGCATGATTTCCGATTCCACCGGTCTCCTCTGGCTTCAGACTGACGGGGAAGACAGGCGTAACGGCGAAGGTCGTGGCACGCGCTTCCTGTGCGAGGGCCCCGCCGGCATGGCATCGTTCGTGCCACGCCGAGCCCGGAGCGGATCGCCGAGGATATGTCACTGCCGCCCCTACTGAGGGGAGAATTCAATGAGGCTGACGAGGGCCTGCTCCGAGGGAGTCGGCAGCAAAGTGATTGTTGACCGTTGATTGAAGTGAGTTTAATCCGTGACGGGACAAACTCGATATGAAGGAGAAAACCCGTCGTGATGCCATATACACCACAAACTGAGAATCCTCCGTATGAAAAGGAGGCAACGTCGGCGATTGCGGACGTGAGGGATGGGGCGGCCGTAGATCGGCTGGTCGACATCGACCTTGCTCGCGGCCTGGCTGTTTTAGGCATGTGTGTCGTCCATGTCGGGGGTAACTTTCCCGACGTAGCACTGGTCCGGGATCTGATGGAGCTAGCCTATGGGCGGTCGTCCGCCCTGTTTGCCGTATTGGCCGGTTTTTCGATCATCCTGATTACCGGCCGCGAGACGCCGAAGTCGGGGGAAGCAGGTGGACAGGCCGTTGCCAGAGTCGCAATTCGTGCCCTTGTTTTGCTCGCGATTGGCTCAATCCTGACCTGCCTCGGTACGAACGTCGCAGTCATCCTGGAACCCTACGGAATCTGCTTCTTGTTGGTCCTGCCGCTCTATCGGCTCAGCGCACAGCAGCTCGGCTTGCTCGCTGCTGGGACCGCATTAGTTCTCCCGCAAGTGTGCTTCCTCCTTCAGTTGTTTGGCCCCGTGGAGTATTTGGACCCGGTGTTTGATTTCATGGTCCGCGGCACCTATCCCGCGATGACCTGGGTTTCTTTCGTGATCGCAGGCATGGCCATCGCGCGCCTTAGCCTTAATACGCAAGCAATGCATTGGCGCCTTGGCCTAGCGGGGGGCGCGCTGGCCGTGTTGGGCTATGGAGGATCCTGGCTCGCGCTGCGCTTGCTACATGGTGTACCCGCCGACCCCGATTGGTGGAGGGAGGCCACTAGCGACCCCTGGGTGTTATTGGTTGCCGCACCTCATAGCGAGAAGACGTTCTCGATCCTGGGCAACACCGGTTGCGCACTGATTGTCATTGCGGCTTGCTGGCTCGCTATGAATGCGCTCCCGCATCTGCGAAAGCTGGTCTGGCCAATAATCGCGGTCGGCTCGATGCCTTTGACGGCCTATGTGCTGCACATTGTGGGAATAGCCTATCTTAACCATGCTATGGGGATAGATCTGGTTCTCGAAGACGGGAGCCTGTCCATGCTCTTTGGCTTCGTCGTGGTTATCAGCACTTTCGCGGTGCTTTGGCTGCGCGTCTTCCAGCGAGGACCGATGGAAGTGCTGATGGGTAGGATCGCAGATCTCGCGCGTCACATCCGCTGAGCACCGCAGCGCCCCGGCCTCCAGATCACATTGGGGACAGAAAAAGCTGGGGTTTTATCCAAAGCTTGTTCGCGGCAGGGGAGGGGACTTCCTCCCCACCCTGCCGCCTTGTGAGATCGACGCGAAAACGGTCGCGCAGGCGCTTAGAGTTGGCATCGGCAATGCGGAAGGCCTCGCAGCAGCATTTTCGTTCAGCGGGCATCCCGGTGTTGCTCAATCCATGGTCCTTGACGGTTGTATTTCCGAAGCCATCCGAGAGGCTCGTCAGCGAATACCAACTCGCATGCCATGACAACTCCGCCCACGCGATCGTTATGCCAAACGTCAAAGCTGATCTCATTGACCGCTTCGTCGGTGCCTATACCGCAGAGTGGCGCTGCAATTCTCGGCAAAAGGTGTCTTCATGAACGCTCACGCGCGGCCGCTCTACAGCGGCATCGAAGCGCCCGGCCGCTACGTTCACCATCGTTTTGATCGATGCATCACTAGTGACATCAAAGCTCTTACAACTGACAATTGGCATGGCCCGCCTTATATCGTGAAGGATTATGCGGTGATCGCTGCCTTCGCGTGGCTGGTCATTGGGGTCAGCTGGTGGTTCTATCCTCTCGCGGTGATAATGATCGGAGCCCATCAGCGAGGAATCTCCACCATTCTGCACGATTCTGCGCACGGTGTGCTGACAAAGAACCGTCTGCTGAACTTCCTGCTCGGCACATTGCCAACGGCTTGGCCCATCTTTCAGCGCCACTTTGCCTACAAGGAATCACACGTCCACAGCCATCATCCCTTTCTGGGAAGAGCCGACGCCGATCCTGACCTGGAGTTCTTCATCGCGGAAGGTGTCTTCACACCCCGAGCGGATCGTTCCTTCGTCTGGAAGCTCATCATCCTGCCCCTGCTTGGATCGAAAACCTACGCCTATCTGAAGTATCTGGCCCGCAACAGATATCAAATGATCCTCAATTCCCTCTCCGGTAAGGAGAGTTCAGTAGGGGTGATGCGGGAGAAAAGTGGCGTTACGAGTTCGATCGCTGGGGGTTCTACGCGTTCTGGGCTTGTATCGTCGTGTACGCTTTGATCTATGGCTACTTCTCGGAAGTCGTCCTTCTCTGGGTCGTTCCCTACCTCACCTCATTCCACATTATCGGCTGGTTTATCGAGATGTCTGAGCATTGCAGCTCCATCGAAAATCAGACCGTGAACCTGCACATGGCTAGGAACCGCCGCAGCTGTAATATCGAGAAGTGGCTGACCGCGATTAATAACGACAACTACCATCTCGATCATCATCTCGACCCGACAACCCCGTTCTGGCGCTTACCCGAAGCACATGCCATCCGCATGGGGGACACCGTCTATGCGGCGCACTGCTCCGAAACGGGTGGGATATTCCAGCCTGGCCCAAATGGTGAGCCTTCGATCCTGAAACTGATCCGCGACCAGAACCGGAAGCGTTTCGCCCAGTCTGAATGCCGCGCCGAGAAGTATGCAACTCCCGGAGAGATCCAATGTTGACCAAACCAGAGAAAAATGACCCTTCAGCACGATGGCGCCAACGCCACACCTGCATCCGGAAACGGCAGTGTTGCATGGCGGCTATCGCTATGATCCGGCGACCCTTGCTACAACTGTACCGATCGATCTCTCGAATGCTTTTGCATTCGAATCAATTGATCACGCATCGGACGTCTTCGATCTCCGATGCGAGGGGCGCACCTATTCGCGGCTGATGAACCCGACAACGGATATTTTCGAGCAACGCGTTGCGGCTCTGGATGGTGGCGTCGCCGCCTTGGCAACCTCGTCGGGGCAAGCCGCAATTATGCTTTCAATCCTAAACATTCACCGTAGCCGGGAACAATATCGTAAGCTCCACGCACCTGTATGGTGGCACAATCAATTTGCTGGCCAGTACGTTTCAACGGCTCGGGATTGAAACCCGCTTCGTCGATCCAAGCGATCCCGAACGTTTCCGCGAAGCCTCAGATCGCCGAACGCGCTGTTGGTTCGGCGAAGCGCTTCCCAACCCCAAGCTCAGCCCTTTCCCGATCGTCGAGGTCGGGGCGATCGCGCAGGAACTCGGAATTCCGCTGATCATCGACAACACGCTGACCCCTCTTATCTCCCGCCCTCTCGAGCTTGGCGCGCACATTACCGTGCGCTCCACTTCCAAATATATCAGCGGCCACGGCACGACGATTGGCGGCATTACTGTGGATGGGGGCACCTTCGACTGGGCTGCCTATTCCGAACGCTTTTCGTTGATGTCACGTCCTGACATCTCGCACGGTAACATTCTTTGGCTCGATGCCGCGCGCAATCTGCCCGGCCCCTACGGAGCCAGCCCGTTTCTGCTCAAGATGCGCAATACGCTCATGCGCGATTTCGGTCCCTGCCCGTCGTCATTCGCATCTTTTCTCTGTATCCAAGGTCTGGAAACGTTACCTTTGCGAATGCCTCGACATTGCTCCAATGCCCGCCCGCTAGCCGAGTTTCTCATGGCGCATCCTGGCGTTCTCGACGTAACATATCCGACTTTTGGCGGGATTGTTGAACGGCATCGCGCCGAGCAGAACATGGGTGATCATGGTGGCCCGATGCTTGTGTTCGAGATCGCTGGCGGCATTGAGGCTGGGCGCCGTTTTATCGAGCGGTTGCGACTCGCCTATCACGTCTCAAATATTGGCGACGCGAGAACACTCGCCACGCATCCAGCCTCGACGACACATGCTTCGGTACCGCGCGAGGCGCGCCTTGCTGCCGGAGTTTGCGATGGAACAATCCGGATTTCTGTAGGACTTGAGCACATTGAGGATATCATCGCCGATATTGGGCAAGCTCTTGAGGGCACCTGATTGTGGCCTCGCTGATAAACAGCGGCCCCGCGTTGGTGTCATTTCCGACCGGCGGACAGAGGACGGCGTCGGTTATGAGACCGTACGCGTTCGTTATCTTGAAGCCCTGCGTACGACCGCAGGTGTCTTACCGCTAGTGATCCCGTGCGGACTGGTGGAAGGGGATTTGCGAGTCTGTTTGTCAGTCCTCAATGGCGTACTGCTGACCGGGGCGGAGTCGAACGTCTCGCCCTCATTTTACGGGGCCCAGAGGCTTTCCAAAGACGCTTGATCTTGACCGGGACAGGACAAGCTTTGCTGCGATCAAGATTGCATTATCATCGGGCATTCCCCTGTTCGGAATCTGCCGTGGGCTGCAAGAACTCAATGTCGCACTTGGTGCCAGCCTCTCAAGCAACATCTCGGAAGGTGAAGGTCGGATCACTCATGTGGAAGACCTCTCTCTCCCACGCGACCTTCAATACACCCCTTTCATGCAATTCTAGCCGAAGGCCACGGCCACATTGCCCAATGCATCCGCCGCTCGCAAAAAAATCCAGTCTTGGTTAATACCCTGCATCGGCAGGGGATCGCGCGTTTGGCGGATGGCCTTGCGGTTGATGCGCGATGCGTGGACGGCGTTATTGAAGCTATATCGGTAAAGGACACGGCAACTTTTGCTGCCGCCGTACAATGGCATCCTGAATGGTTTCACGTTGAGGATCTGCTCAGCGTCGAAATCTTTCGTGCATTCGGCGAGGCCTGCCGCTCGCATATGATAGAAACAAAGTGACCGCCATGAGAAATGCTTATTTTTCATCAATCCTTGGGGCCGGTTTCGCTCTCCTTGCAGCTCTGTCCAATGGAACCGTCGGCGTGCTTTCGCGGTCCGCTTTCAAGGAAGGCCTCGATCACACTGCAGTTGCATTTTGGCGTTGCGCCATTGCGTTTTCGCTGCTCTCGATCATCATCCTTTTAAGGTCTGGAGGTTTAGCCCGACTAGTCTCAGTGTTCACGGGATCGTGGAAGATCGCCGTCTGCTCCGCGCTTGGCATCTTCACACTTTACCATTTCGAAACCCAAGCTTTCACGTATGCACCGATCCCGCTTGTCGCGATCCTTGTTTTCGCTGGCGGCCTTGGTGCAATCGCGCTCGACATCCTCATCTTGAAGGAAACGGTAACTACGCGAAAGGCGTTCGCCATGACGATGGTCTTTCTTGGAGGCTACGTCGTGATTGCTGGGGACGGCCTGATGACCGGAAGCATTATCGGTGTCAGCCTCGCCCTTATCGCGGGTCTAGGCTACGCCAGCTTTATCTTCGCCTGGAAGTTCTTTAAGCTGCGCTCATCCCTAGAAACCTTCTGGTGGTGCCTGGCTTATGGCCTCGTTATGCTCGCTGTTCCCTATGCTTGGAGCGGAGCACCAATCCCGTCAGTGAATGCGCTGCCAAGCTTGCTATCACTGGGGGTTATCCCCTCGTTCTTTGGGTTCTACTGCACAATTCTCGCTCTTCAACATATCGAGGCATACAAGACGCAGGTCATCGAATCGAGCGAGCCGTTCTTTTCTGCGCTCTTAGCAGCCGCGCTCTTCGGCGAATGGCTGACAGGTCCAGGAATGTTTGCAGCATTAGCCATTATCGTCGGTGCGCTGATTACATCCATGCCAGAGCGCCGTGCCGTCTCTATGCAAGTACGCCCAATTGGCGAACAGGATTAGGGCAACGTGCTTATTGTCTTTTCCGAGGACTTATATGCTCATGAAAGCGCGGGCGGGCTATGGCGCGGACAGATGGTGCCCTGCTTCGACACACCAGAACGGCCGAAACGAATAATCGCTGGCCTTCGCAATGTGGGGTTCGAACGGATTCTAGCGCCGAAGCCGATTACGTCCAGCGCCCTGCAGACAGTTCACGATCCAGGTTTCATCCAGTTTTTAGAAGCAGCTTGGGATCGCTGGAGTGCGGAAGGAAGGCAGGGGATGCATTGCCTTCTGCTTGGGCCACTCGGACCTCCTGCCATCTTACTATGACGTGCAATCGTGCCGCTGCTGACCCCTTCGGCGGAGGAGCTCGCTGCGCTAACTACGGCGATCAACGAACTCGATACCGCTGGAATGAAGCTGAGGCAGGTATGGTCCGCCAACTCGAGCGTAAGGTCTGTGCGCTGATCCCACCCGAGGCCGGGACTAAAAGCGTGTCGCGATTAATCGGCCTCATATCCGGCCGCTTTGAAGAAGTTTCTGCATTCGGTTGGCTCGAACAGATGGCAGATATCGGCGAGAGCCTCGCAGACGGTAGTGGCTTGCCCATCGCGGTCTCCTTTCAACCGCAATGAATCACGAACTCAAATCAAAGGGAATCCTGAATCCCTTAAATCGCGACACGCTTTAAGAGATAGAGTATCATAGCATGCCCCTATCGCGTTTTTCAGATGGGCAGTCTAAAAAACTCCGAAGGCAGAGGTCACAGGTTCGAACCCTGTCGGGTGCGCCAAAGAAATCAGGGGTCCATTCTGGAGACATAGGTTACGGTTTATACCGGAGACATGGTGAAGTGCACCCATCTCTCGGGAAGGGCACAGTCGCTTAGATGGGTTTTCGAGCAAAGCTGCCACTTGGTCCCACACCAAGTTCCCGCACAGCGCCAAAATGCTGCTAGAAGCTGGTGACTTCCATGAAAGGGACTTTCAGGGCGGCACAGAGGCTTCTCATCGACGAGGAGTGGAGTCCGTTGTCGCCGGATACCAAATGGCATGGCGGCTTAGCGCCATTTTGCGCACAATGGACGAGCGCTATGACGGGGACCTTTTCGTTTGCGGCCGCGTTTAACCGATGCCCTGAGGTCATAAAGATTTCGTTGAGTGCGCAAGCGGCCACGTATACATCGGAATCGAGTTCGACAATTTCGATGTCCGACTCCGATATCTCATCGGCCAAGCTCTTGTCGAAGATACGAACCTGGTCGAAAACCTCTTTGGGTACCGCAATGCGTTCGACTTTCGCGCGTTGGAACAGAGCGGCTTTCAGGTTTCCGCCAGCTTCGCTAAAATAGAGGCATGCCTCTAGATCAAGCACAAAGTTGATGCCGCTATAGGCCATGCTGTTATGGCCCCAGCCGGTTAACACCGATGGCGGCGATCTGCTTTATCGTACTTGGCTTCAGATTGGTGAGCCGGTACGCATCGAACTGAGAGATTGCCTTCCTGTCGACGGCGGCGGTGAGCATGTTAGGCAGAAGATATCCGAACCTGGCAATCTGCGAGCTAATTCCACCGCCCCCGCTGTTTTCCTCACCTTCGTCTTCTTCTTCGATCATGGGGACTTCAGACGGCAGGGTCGCAGACCACGCAGCGTAAAAGCCTTTGCTCAAGCCCAAATCAGAGACGCGTAAGGCGCTCGCCTGCTTACTGGCGCCAAATCGTCTGGAAAGGAGATCAACGACGGCCCTGGCACCCCTTCCCGCGACGCTTTTATAGGCTTGGGAAAATTCCTCCGCAGGCATCATGACCGAGGCAGTCACCGAGTTGCAGAATCTTTCAACCTGGTTGTTGAGAATGGCGGGGTCTGAAACTCCCGTTTTGCCAAGGAGCACATGCACCACTTCATGCATCAGTGTGAACAGCTTGGTAGCGGGCCGCTGCCCGGTTGTATTCACGAAGATGATGGGAAAGTCACCGGTAGGAGAGTAACAAAACCCACGGAACGGGTCCGCTACCCTATCGCAGAGCACGATGATGCCTTTCCGCTCTAGCGATACACGCGTCTCCCTGAACGTTAGGGTAGGATCCACCGATCCATCGACGCGCTGGACGCGGACATAGAGCGATTTCAATAGCTTTCGCGCGGTCGACTGCTGATGGATGGTCACGCTATTTGTATTGGCGAACCTGGTGCAGTCTTCGAACGCTCGGTCCGCCAAGTAGGCGGCGATAGAACGAGCACGCGCGATTCGCGTTAGTCCTGCCGATGTAAGAACCGCTGGCCTATTATTGGCGGCGCGAAAATCAGGCATATTGGCGTCGATTTCTACGTCTTTGGCGAACAGGAACTGGACCGGTACAGCCAGAGCGGAGGCAAGTGAAAACGCCACTCGCTTGCTGACGTCGGTTGGGGTTGTTTCCATTTCAGTCAAGAAATCTGGTCGGATATTCGCCTCAATCGCGACCGCTTCAATTGACAATCGTCGCGCGCGGCGGATGCTTTCCACTGCCGAAGGTCGGGGGGTAAGTTTCAATGGCATCTCAGTCGCTCGCAACAGAGTGTTTTCGTCTGAATGAGTTTTCCGGACTGCTTCAACTAGCGTTCGGATTGAATGTAAGCGGTGTTCTTAGGCCACAGCCTTGAGCTGGAGCTTGTTGATGTAGACCCAAGGCAGGAGATCGTCGATCTGGCTGTTGGGGTGGCCGTTGACGATCCTGGTGAGGACATCGGCGAGATAGCCG
>NZ_SADR02000016.1:0-58280 GCF_004010325.2 Mesorhizobium sp. M00.F.Ca.ET.216.01.1.1 | reverse complement strand
GTAAGCGGTGTTCTTAGGCCACAGCCTTGAGCTGGAGCTTGTTGATGTAGACCCAAGGCAGGAGATCGTCGATCTGGCTGTTGGGGTGGCCGTTGACGATCCTGGTGAGGACATCGGCGAGATAGCCGAGCGGTTCGACACCATTGAGCTTGCAGGTTTCGATCAGCGAGGCGATGACTGCCCAGTGTTCGGCGCCGCCGTCAGAGCCTGCGAAGAGCGCGTTCTTGCGGTTGAGCGCGATCGGACGGATCGAGCGTTCGACGGTGTTGCTGTCGATCTCGATGCGGCCGTCGTCAAGGAAGCGCGAGAGGCCTTCCCAGCGCGAGAGCGTGTAGCGGATCGCCTCGGCGAGCTTTGTCTTCTGGCTGATCAGCCCGAGCTTTTCGCGAAGCCATGGTTCGAGTTCGACGACGATCGGGCGGCTCCTGTCCTGGCGCACGACACGGCGCTGCTCGGCCGATCGTCGACGGACGTCGTCTTCGACGCGATAGAGTTCCGCGATCCGTCTCAGCGCCTCGCTGGCGATTGGCGCGGGACCGGCCGCGGCGAGCTCGTAGAAGCGCCGGCGCACATGTGCCCAGCAGAAGGCGAGCGTCACGCCGCTCTTGTCGGCGAGCACGCGATAGCCGCCATAGCCGTCGACCTGCAGGATTCCGGTAAAGCCCACCAGATGAGCGATCGGACGCTCGGCCTTCCGATCCGGCGCATAGACATAGGCGACGCCCGGCGGGTCGCTCCCCTCCCAAGGTCGGTCATCGCGGGCATAGGCCCAGAGTTGACCTGTCTTGGTCTTGCCGCGGCCGGGATCGAGCACTGGCGCGGTCGTCTCGTCGGCGAAGAGTTTTGGCGAGGACTTCAGCTTGCCAAGCAGCCGCTCATGCACCGGACGCAGATGCCAGGCGGCGCGGCCGACCCAGTCGGCGAGCGTGGACCGGTCGAGATTGATGCCCTGCCGGGCATAGATCTGCGCCTGACGATAGAGCGGCAGGTGGTCAGCATATTTTGAGACCAGCACCTGGGCGACCGTCGCCTCGGTCGGCAGGCCGCCCTCGATCAGCCGGGCGGGCGCCGGAGCCTGAACCACTACATCCTCACAGGCGCGGCAGGCATATTTGGGCCGGCGCACGACGATCACGCGCAGCTGCGCCGGAACGATGTCGAGCCGCTCGCTCATGTCCTCGCCGATCCGATGCAAGCCATTGCGGCAGCACGGGCAGGCATGATCCTCGATGTCGACGACCATCTCCACGCGCGGCAGATGGGGTGGCAGCCCGCCGCGGTTCGCCCTGCGCTTGGCGACAGGCGCCTGACGTTCGCCAAGAGCGGTCTGTGCCTGCTCTTCGTCACCGGCGGCCTCGATCTGTTCGGCCTCTTCGAGCCCCAGCAGCAATTGATCCTCGGGGAGCGTCTCGGCACGCCGGCCGAAGCGATGACGCTGCAATTCCTTGATGATCTGAATCAGACGGGCATTCTCGACGTCGCGCGCCAGGACCATCGCCTTCAGCGCATCCGGATCGTCGGGAAGCTGGTCAGCCGTCATCGCCATGAGCGGATCAGACCATATTCGCCGACAGTCCGCGACAGCGGAATCCAGGCTGATTCACTTCGTCGCGGGTCAGCCCGCCTGGGCTGGAACGCGAGTCCGGCGCGCCTCGTGGACACGCCGCCAGTCGAGACCTTCGAGCAGCGCCGACAGTTGCGCGGCCGTCAGCCGCATCATGCCGTCATGCACTTTCGGCCAGCGGAACTCCCCATCCTCCAAACGCTTGGCATAGAGGCAAACCCCGGTGCCATCCCAGAAGATCAGCTTGATCCGGTCAGTCCGCTTGGCCCGAAAGACATAGACCGCCCCATTGAACGGGTCAGCGCCCATGGTCTCGCGCACAAGTGCGGCCAATCCCTCCGCACCCTTGCGGAAGTCCACCGGCTTCGTCGCCACCATGACCTTGACCGCACCCGTCGGCCCGATCACGACGTCGCCTTCAGCGCGCGGATCACTGCCGCCACCGTCTTGGTATCGGCGCCCCGGCCAACGCGCATCGAGATGCCGTCGATCTCAAGCTCGATCATGCCGGCACCTCGGGTGGCTTGCCGTTTCCGCTGCTTCGGTGAACGGCTGGCTACAGGTTCCGCCGCCGCCAAAACCGCCGGCACAAAGGCAGGAGAATCTTGCTGCACCGAAGTGGCCGGTTTGCACGCTTCGCGGCGCCAGGCGAAGACCTGCTGCGGCCTAAGGCCATACCGACGGGCTACCTCGGAAATGACTGCGTTCGGCTCCAGCGTCTCCGCGATGATCCGCGCCTTGTCATCCACCGACCAGTGACGCCGACCGCCGGCACCGTTGATCACCTCGAAACGCCGAAGCTGCCGCTCCGGGTCAAGCGTAAGGTCAAGTCCAGACACAAGCCGATCTCCGATCCCAATACAGGATCGGCAACCTCACAGATCGCGACCACTCCCGAAAGGTGGTCCGGAAACACCGCTTACTATTGAATTTGGCGCTGTCGATTTTTAGAGAGCTGGCAATCGTTCCTCGAGGACCGCTTGCACGCCAGATCGCGGCAATCGAAACGCTAATCGGATCAAGAAAGGTGAGAAACCCCTCATCAGCCGGCAGCCTTCGGGCACGTTTGGAATCGGCAAAGCGAGAGATCGTCATCAATGACGATAGTTTGGCCACTTGGGTAACATGCTGCGCGGCCGTCACATCCTTGTTCAGGCTAGCGGCCCTGTATTGGTCGTTCTACGCTGCGGTGGACCAGTCTTGCATGGGCGAGCCGCTCGCTCTCTTTACGACCATTGTGCATTTCGTTCCCCTCCCATTGGCTATTCTAATCCTCTACGCCAGAGCCCATTTTGTCTATAAAGACGTTTGGCAAAAGATCAATTTGCTTAAGCAATGCCCCCGACAGTCGGGGATATTCCCACGTGTCAGCGCTCGCCGCCTCAACTGCATTCCGTGTATTCGAGGGCTGAAAGCACGATGCCGATCCCTGGCTACCAATCGCTCATGCTCCCGGTTCTTGAGGTCGCTTCGAAGGACGAAACCTCCGCCCACTAGCCGAGGCCGAGATTGCTGCACGGTTTGGTCTCACCGCTGAAGAGCGTGAGCAGCTGTTGCCGAGCGGCAAGCAGCACGTGCTACACAACCGTATCCACTGGGCGAAATTCTACATGAGCAAAGCGGGACTGCTCGCCTCCCGCACGAGGGCGGTTCGTTGCCACCGAAGCAGGTCGGTCATTGCTCACCAGCGACCCTGACCGCATCGACGTGAAGCTGCTATTGAAACACCCAGAGTTTAGGAAGTTTTACAAGGGCAACGGGTCCGATGATAGTGCAGGGGAGACGCCATCCGACGTCGCGACGGAGGCGACGCCGGAAGAGCAGATCGAAAGTGCCTATCAGGCGGTACTAACCGCTTTGCGGGCAGACATTTTGGACAGGATAGGCCAAAACAGCCCGGCCTTCTTTGAGCGGCTCATTGTCGATCTACTTGTCGCCATGGGTTATGGCGGATCGCATAAGAACGCAGCCGCCCAGCTTGGCGCTCGGGCGACGGCGGGGTTGATGGCGTAATCAACGAGGATCGGCTCGGTCTCGATCGGGTGTATGTTCAAGCGAAGCGTTATGCTGTCGCAAACGCTATTGGGCGACCTGATGTTCAAGGATTCGTCGGCAGTCTGGTAGGGCTAGGAGCGACGAAGGGTGTTTTCGTGACCACCTCGACATTCAGCCCACATGCCCACGAATTCGTGAAGCACCTGTCTCAACGCGTCATTCTGCTCGATGGGCGCCAACTTGCCGACTTGATGTTCGAGCATGGCGTCGGAGTTCGTGTCCGTCGAGCCATTGAGCTACCGGACGCGCCTTTTGCTGACGCACCGGCGCAAACTGAAGGCCGAAGTTCCTCGACCTGGAGAACGCCATCCGCCACTCGCTGAAGTCGTTCGGCATCTGCCTTAGGCAAGGTCGGACGTGGCGCCTTCGAACGCGCGGTACGCCAGGCGGTGGCGGACAATCCGTTGTCGGCCGAGCTGATGGACGCCATGCTGACGGCGCGCGCGGCGCTGTGGCGACAGTACTGCCGGCTGCATGATCTCGTCGTGAGGATCGTCGCGCACAGCGAGCCGTGCCGGCGCTTCATGGCTATTCCCGACGTGGTCGGGTGACGGCGCTCTCCTTCATGACGGCGATCGACGATCCCACGCGCTTTCGCCGCTCGCGCGACGTCGCCGCTTACTTCGGGCTGACGTCGCGGCGCTGGCAGTCCGGTTCAACGATCGACATTCAGGGACGGATCTCCAAGGCCGGCGACGCGGACGTGCGGCGCGCGCTCTACGAGGCGGCGTCAGGACTGATGACGCGCTTCAAGGGCAGGGACAAGGTCAAGAGCTGGGGCCGGGACATCGCCAAACGCTCCTGCCACCGCAAGGCCTGCGTCGCGGTGGCGCGCAAGCTGGCGGTGATCATACACGCCATGTGGAGCGATGGACGTTTACGTCGGCGATGCGGCCGCGAGCGAGGCCGATGCCACGCGGCGCGCCCATGTCAAGGACCGCAAGCTGCTGGGAGCGCATCGATGAGCGGTGCGGCGGCAGATAAAACGCATGGCGCCGGCGCGCTGACGGACCCCATCTGAGCAAGGAGATCCGCTCCGGCGGATGAGCACCGATGCAAACCAGAAACAACTGAACCACGTTATCCTGCCTGCCGCCGCGCCGACAATGAGACAGCCGGACCGCGCTCGATTTCGATGCTCCGTCCGTCCGATGGAAGAGTGCGTCACGACGGTTCGAGCGCTGCGTTCATCCCCGGCGTCGGTCCGGTGACGGCGCTTTCGTTCATGAACGGCGATGGACGATCCCACGCGGTTCCGCCGCTCGCGCGACGTCGCGGCCTACTTCGGGCTGAGGTCGCGACGCCGGCAGTCGGGCACCTCGATCGACGTTCAGGGCCGCATCTCGAAGGCAGGCGACGTCGACGTGCGGCGCGCGCTCTATGAGGCGGCGTCTGATGATGCGCTTCAAGGGCAAGGACAAGGTCAAGAGCTGGGGCCAGGACTCGCCAAACGCTCCTGCACTGCAAGGCCGCCGGGCCAAGAGCCAGAACTGTCCAACAGGCTGATTGACGTGCACAAGACAGCATACGCGTCCTTCGGCGAAAGCCTCGCACGAAATACGTGGTGAGGCCCGACGCAACCGGCCGGTGCCAGTCGTCGGCTCTTGTGGGGTGAAGGCTCTGAAACGATAATTTTCCGTTCGCATCGACGGGAGAAGCAAGTGTGGACCACCAGCGGTCACCGCTGCCCCGCGCCAATGGTCGGTTTGCCGGGGCACCGAGTTATAATGGAGATAATCTTCTTTTGTATCTATGTCGATGATGATATCCGTCATGCCTGCCCAAAATGAGTCGGCGCTGGGCACAGCGTGACGACCCTATTCTGGCGGGCCGAGGCGGCTGCCCTAGCACCTAGCAGCGAGAAAACACACGCAAGGAGAACTCCATTGCCTTCTTCAGAGACCAGAGCGCAGACACTCGGCCCTAGCATGATTTGGCGGAACTGGGTGAGCAATCAGGTTTGTCGGGTGAAGCATTTTGAAATGCCAAGTTCGGACGATGACGTCTGCAGAACGATCAAGACAGCAGCTTCAACCAATCTGCGCGTCCGCGTAGTGGGTACGGGGCACTCTTATACGCCGATTGTCCCCACGGACGGAGTTCTAATCTCCGCGGAGCGTCTAACAGGGATCGAAAATATCGACCCAACCAACGGCAGCGTAACCCTCCGCGGCGGAACGCGGATTTGTGACGTTGGCCTTGAACTGCGTTCTGCTGGTTGGGCATTGCCCAACCAGGGCGATATCGATCTGCAGACGATGAGCGGGGCCGTATCGACGGGTACGCATGGCAGCGGCGATAGTTTGCAATGCTTAGCGGGCCCGATAATTGGAATGCGGATAGCGATGGGCGATGGATCCATCGCCAATTTCGATGCTTCGCAAGACATCGATGTCCTCAACGCTGCGAAAGTTTGTCTCGGAATGCTTGGCGTGGTGCTTTCCGTCACGATGAAGCTTGTTCCTGCTTTTGATCTTCATGACAAAATATGGCGTGAGGATTTTGAAGAATGCATGGATCATTTGGATCAGCTATGTCAGGAAAACCGGAGCCTCCGCGTGTTCTGGTGCCCGACCGAACACTCGGCATCGTTATACAGCCTGCCCGACACGTCTGGCATTGGTCGTACGCGCAGTAAAGCTGATGTCTGCGAAATCAGAACGCTGAACGTCACAACTCAGCCGTCAGCAGCTGTCGAAGCACAGGCCGGCGAGAGAATAGGGCCCAGCTATCGGATATTTCCGGGTTCAATTCCGATGCCGAACCATAACGAATGCGAATACTCGGTGCCCTACGAGGACGGTCCGGCGGTATTGCGTGAAATACGCAAGCTGATCCAGACGAAGCATCCGTCGCAGATATTCCCGGTTGAGTATAGAACCGTGGCGGCTGACGATATTTGGTTGAGTCCATACTTTGAGCGGAAGACCGCAATGATATCGGTGTCCGGCGCAGCAGGAGAGGACTACTGGGATTTCATCCGCGATTGCGAGACAATCTTTTCCTGGGTAAAAGGTCGTCCGCACTGGGGCAAACTTCACAGCCTGGGCCGGTCCGAGATCGAAGGCTTGTACCCAAGATACGGGGATTTTATTTCTCAAAGGGCTCGCTTCGACCCGGACGGTCGCTTCCTGAACGACTACCTGCGCGAACGTTTCAGCTAAAAGCTTTTATCTATGGTGGCTTCTGCGGTTCGCTGCATAGCCGCCTGGAACTTGCTGCCATCTTTAGCGATCATGTTGGCGAGGATGTCGATGATCAAATATTGTCCAGCGACCCTGGAGAATGCTCCTCGCGTGATGGGCGTGTCTGTTGAGGATGCTCCCAGTACAGCGTCCGCGTTGGCAGCGATCGGACTGCGTATATGACAGGTGATTGCGATGGTAAATGCGCCAGCCGCCTTGGCCGCCATAAGTGAGTTGATTGTATCCTTGCTCGAGCCAGATTCCGAAATTGCCAGTGCGACTTGCTTCGGCCCGAGATTCACTGCACTCATGACGGCGAGATGTGGGTCGTCCAGCACGCGCGACACCAGTCCGAATCGAACAAACAAGTAATGCGCGTATCGGGCCACATTCGCAGAGCCGCCGAACCCGTACAGATCTATGCTTTTTGCTCGTATGATCTGTTTTGCCGCCAATTCGAGAGCGGCGTGGTTCAACAGGTCCTTTGTCTGCTTGAGCGCGGTGATGGCCGTCGACAGCGTGTCGTCGATGACGTCACCAGACGGGCTGGCGTGTCTGATTGTCTGGTGAGTGGAGAGTTCGATCCCCAATGCCAGTTTGAAACGCTGGAAGCTCGAAAATTTGATGTCTCTACAGAACCTCAAGACGCTCGCTTCGCTCGATCCGGATCCGTCAGCAACCTCCGTGATAGTTTGGTTCACGACCTTCGCGGGATCGTTAAGGACGTACTCACTGATGCGAAGGAGCGCCGGACTGAGGCTGGGCTGAGACGAACGCAAGCGCGCCAAGATCTTTTCCTGCATTTACGATTCCCTTGATGTCGCCGAGCTCCAGCTCCCTAGGCTTGATTGACACGGGCAGTGAAAGCAATAGGAATTTTTCAGCAGATTGCCAAGCCGTGAACACTGTTTTCGTTAGAGCCCCCAGCCGCCTGCCAGCCTTTTTGCACGGCATTTGACCATCATCGCCGCGCGGGGAGAGAGTCGCGCATGATGAAAAAAACCATCTTCCGCAGACGAAAAGAAAGTGATATTCCTTCAGCAAGAGACTGGAACCGCGGCCGCTGGGCGCGAATGCGAACAGAGATGACGAGATGGGTTCTATATCGATTGGTGTCGACATCGGAGGCACCAAAACGCATTTGAGAAGCTGCCTGGAACAGGGCATGGGCCGCGACTTGGTGGTGAGGACCAGTGAATGGCGTTGTGGAGCCTATCACCACGATATTCCTGGACTAATCGCGCTAATCAGCGGATTTGCGGATGGCGCCGCTCCCAACGGCATCGCGATTGGCTCTCATGGATGTGATGATGAGGCCGAGTGTGCCATCGTGCAAAAACCACTTTCCAATCATTTTGCCTGCCCGTTGAGGGTCGTCAACGATGCAGAGCTATTTCCCCTAGCCATGGGGCTTTCCAGCGGAATTGGTGTCGTCGCGGGAACTGGCTCAATCGCCGTTGCTCGGGACCAGAAAGGCAGGATGCATGTCGCAGGCGGTTGGGGCTGGGCAATCGGAGACGAAGGGAGCGCTCCCGGTTTAGTACGTGAGGCTGGTCGAGTAGTGCGACGGCACATTGACCTCGGAGGGGCAAGGTCAGAGCCGCTTGTCGAAGCGCTTTGTGACGCATTTGGACTGAATAGCCCCACGAACATCGGCACCGCTATCGCGAAGGAAGGCGGTGCCTCGGCTCTGGGGCGACACGCACCCGTTATCTTCTACGCAGCCAATGAAGGCTCGTCGTTGGCTAAGCGCGTTATTGACGAGGGCGCAGCGGCCCTGACCCAATTAGTTCACCACCTGAAGTTGGCGGGCGTGTCCGACAAAGATGTGGTGGTAGGCGGAGGGGTCATCCTCGCCCAGCCACTTTTAGCCAATGCGTTCTCCCATCAAATTTCCGATCGTTTCGGGGCGACAGTGGCGGTCACCTTCCTCGACAAGCCGCCGGTCTTAGGCGCCTGCGTCTTGGCGCGGCAACTTTGCAGTGCCGGGGATGGCCCAGAGACCTCAATTGTCTCTCAACATATGGATATCCAATGATTTACAGGTCAACGATCGCCCGTCAACCCAATCAGTTTCGCCATACCTTGGAAGTGGTCGGAACGCAGCTTCGCGACCTTGATCTCGCGCCATTTGAAAAGGGGACTGTCGTCGTTACAGGAATAGGCGCGAGTTACGAGGCAGCGGGGGTAGTGGCCGGTGAGCTGCAACGCCGCGGCAGACGAGCAAATACTTGGCGCGCAGTCGATCTCATGGAGCCGGGGGACCCTGGCGACGCGATCATAGTCTTTTCTGTCGGAGGAAGAAGCATCGAGCCAATCGCTGCACTCACCATCCACAGCACGTTACCATCCCTCGCGATTACAAGCGGAGGCAACGACCCGCTGTCACGCACCGCTTCGGCAGCACTTCGCTTCGAGTCCGGTCCGGATTCACTGCCGTCGAGCACCGGCTACACAGGCTCGCTGCTGGCAGGCGGGCTGCTGATAGATGCGCTCTGCGGTGAAGACAGCTTCAATTGGAACGACATTCCTCTGATAGCAAGCGAGGTCTTGGAAACCTCTGCGAAAAGGATGGCACGCATTGGAGAAATGTTTCATGACCAGCGGGCGATCGATTGCGTTGGCGCGATATCGGCTTTGGGTACGGCGGGCGAGGCTTGTTTGCTCATTCGCGAGGCTGCGAGGGTGCCCACCGGCGTCGCAGACACGCTGCACTACTTGCACGGCCCGATGGAATCGATGGATCAGGCAACCGGGATTTTGATATTTGGTGACGGCCGCGAAGTGCGATTGGCGCAGGAATTGGCTGAAATCGGCTGTGCAGTTCTTCTGGTAACCGCAAGCGAGTCGCCTCAGGACGCCAAAAACCTAGCAGTTGTGAAGGTGCCATCTTTGCAGAACCGTGTGGGACGATCAATCGTGGACATCCTGCCCGCTCAGCTGCTAGCCGCAGAACTGTCCGACGCGGCCGGACTTACTGATGCCCAGTTTCGTTATAGCCAAAATGACACAAAGGTGACCGTGAATGAATCGGAGCCCCGGGTCTGAGCACGCGCGTCACGAGATGACACGTTCCGGGCATCCTTCTTGGCCCTGATCAAGACAGCAATGGCGAGCCAGTGGCAGTGATCCCGCTGTCTCGAGGCCGTTGACGGGCAAGAATGCGTCGTGCTTCGCCTGCCGATTGAATGCTGCGCAGCATTCTGTTTCCAAAGGCGTATGAAACTTGGAAAGGTAACCCTACAATAAAACTATACACCGTGGAATTGTCTCGGCACTTCATCACGTCGACGGCCGCGAATAGCTCACCACGGGGAACACTGCATCGTGACGCCCTCTGCTTACTGAAGCCCGCTTTAGCATTGCTGGCAGCAGCTTGGGGACCCATTCAGGGCGAGAATAAATAACTCCAGGACTAACGGACGATGGCATCTTCCCGGCCTAAAGTGTCTTCGGCGCTCATTACACCCGCGATCGGGTTCCTATGTCTCGCGACGCTCGTCCCGATTGCAGCTGTCGTTGCCCTCTCGTTCGGGGACTTCAACATAGCCTTCCCGGAAAAGACGCGCTTTATCGGGCTTTACAATTACGCGCGGTTCTTGTCCGACGGTCGGTTTATCAACGCCGCGCTGGTTACGTTCATTTTGGTCGTCGTCCCCGTCGTCCTCCAATTACTGTGTGGATTAGCGTTGGCAATAGCGCTTAAGGAAAATCTCGTTGGCACACGGTGGATGCGAGCATCTTTCCTGCTTCCGTCAATAACTCCGCCAGCGGTAGGCGGAATTGTGTGGAAGCTGTTCCTCATTCCTGGTGTGGGCGGCTTGTCTTATCTCGCAAGCTTGTTCGGTCACAATTTCGAAGCTGACTTACTTGGAAGCAAAACGTCAGCGCTTATCTCCGTGATCATCGTATCGATTTGGTTTGGCGTTCCCATCGTTGCTTTGCTGCTTCTCTCGTCTTTGGACTCGATCCCAGACGAGATTTATGAGGCGGCAAACCTCGACGGAGCAAGTTGGGCCCAGGCGCAATGGCATATTTCCATACCGCTCGTCTTACCTGCGATGGGAGCCGTCGCCGTGTTTCAAGCCTTAGAGGTCCTTGGGATTTTCCCCGTGATCTTCGTGTTGACAGGTGGCGGGCCGGCTGGGGCGACTGAACCCCTAAACTTCTACGCTTTTCTGACCGCATTTACATATCTCGATCTAGATTATTCCGCCGCAATTCTCGTGGCATTCACAACAACGATCGTCGGCGTGTGTTTTTGGTCTATTCGCCAAATCTCGGCCACTCGCGTTGGGAGGTAAGCCGATGCATCGATACTTTGGACGTCACATCTCCGAATATCATCCACTCGCCAAATCTCGGCCCCTCGCGTTGGGAGGTGAGCCCATGCGTCGGGACCTCGGACGTCGCATCTACGGATACCTTGTCTCCGCTGCCTTTGCGCTATTCCTGTTCTCGCCGATATTGTGGACCCTATCGACATCTCTCAAGCAGCCGACCGAGATGTTTCAATGGCCGCCCGTGATCGTGGGGGAGCCATCCGCTCAGCACTATACCGCGATAATCGCTGACAAGGACTTCTCTTCCGCGCTCATCAATTCAATTGTGGTCTCATGCAGCACCATCATATTGACCATGGCGCTTTCGATCCCGGCAGCCTTTGGCATCTCTCATTTGCAGAAAACTGCGATGCGAAGGCTATTGACGCTGGTGTTGGCACTCCGGGCGGCGCCAGCGATGATCTACATCATCCCCTACTTTCTCTTTTTTCGCCAAGTACACCTCGTCGACACGAAGATTGCGCTGATCATCGTCAACACAATGTTCGCGGTTCCGCTTGCGATATGGTATTTGTCGGCGTTTTTTGACCAAGTGCCGCGTGAAATTGAAGAAGCCGCGATGATAGACGGCGCGTCAACGCTGCAGACGATGACGCTCATCTCGATACCCATCGCCAAATCTGGTATCATGGCAACAGCAATACTGATATTTATTGGTTCGTGGAATGAGTTTCTTTTCGCGCTGACACTGACACGCGATGACGCGAAAACTGCCGCCGTCGCAATACTGAATTTCATCCCATTTGAGGGGACCGATTGGGGCAAGGCGGCAGCCGCATGCGTGCTTATGCTGGTCCCGATCGTGGTGTTCGTGCCGTTCGTAAAAAAATACGTCGCCGGCCCAACAACGACCGGTTCCGTGAAAGGGTGAAACGCTAGCTCAAGGAGAAAAGCAATGAGATGTCTTGGAATTCTTGCTGTTGCATTAGGTGTTGCCGTCGGCGGCGGAGCGTCGGCTCAGCAGCGCTATGACGGCGTGAAAATAAAGGTCCTATCGACAAACTCGGCATACGATTTGGAGCTCAAAAAATTCGCGCACGAATTCACAGAGAAGACTGGCGCTGAAGTGCAGTTTGATCTCTTCGGTTATGCGCCGACCGTTCAAAAAGTGTCGGTCGAGCTCCTAACGCGTTCAGATAGTTACGACGTGGTATACTTAGGGAGCGAGGAGTTCGGGCGATACGCATCTGGCGATATCCTGGAGCCGCTCGATAATTACATAGACATGAAGAGTGCGGACGTACAGGATTTCATCGCTCCCGTGCTGCGCCTCTACAATAAGGACGGCAAACAGCTGGCATTTCCGCATTTCGCGGCGACACAGCTCCTGTATTATCGTGCCGACTTGTTCGAGAAAGCCGGAATCAAACAGCCACCGCAAACGTGGGAAGAGTTCCGTAATGATTGTGATCTGCTGAGAAAGGCAGACATTCAGTGCACGGCGCTACGGGGTCAACCGGATACTGGCGAGAATATATGGTTTTGGGGCCAGGTTCTTTATGGTTTTGGCGGTAAATATTTTGCGAACGAACCAGCGGATCTGACGCCCACGGTAAATTCGCCCGCTGCGGTGGAGGCGCTGAAATGGTACACGGATGTGATGACCAATTTCACTGTGCCTGGGAGCATCTCAGCAACCTTCGATGATGTTGTCATCGCGATGCAGCAGGGCCGCATTGCTATGACTGTCGAAGGCGCTCCCACCGCAGGTCGCATTCTCGATCCCAAGCTGTCGAAGGTCGTCGGCAAGCTTGGGTTTGCTTTGCCCCCTGGCGGCGTAAGTGGGAGGTTCCCGCCCTTTGCGGGACAGGCGTATGTCATTCCAGCTGCATCAGAAAACAAGGCAGCTGCAGCGGCCTTCCTTCAATGGGCGACGAGTAAAGATCTCATGAAGCGGATTTCGCTCGACAGCACCTTTGTCGCCATCACCAGGACATCGCTGTGGGACGATCCGGAAATCCGTGCGAAACATGACTATGATTATGGCCATGGATCGTTTGCGGCAACGTATGCAGAAACGCTTCGCGGGGCGCCCGAGTGGTATTATCCTCGCATTCCAGAATTCAAGGAGATCGGCGATCGCCTTGGCCGTGCCCTGCAAGAAGCGGTTGTCAGGAGCAAGAGCCCAGAGGCTGCCTTGGACGATGCTCAAGGTGATGCGGTCGAAATCGTGAAGCGCGCTGGATACCTGAAATAGCCGTTACACGTCGCCACCGGCGCGGTTTTGCGCGCCGGTGCGCGCGCGAACTGAACCTTCATAGCGCGTGGGATGAGAGTTGAGGAACTTTAGTATAGTCTGGATTTGCAGCGATCAGCAGCGTTGGGACACCTTGCAGTGCCTAGGGTTCAAAGGCACGCAGACGCCCAATATTGACCGCCTGGCGGCGAGGGGCACGGCATTCGCCCGTGCGTATTGTCAGAGCCCTATCTGCACGCCGAGCCGAACGAGCTTTCTGACAGGCTTGTATCCGATCGCACACCAAGTGCATCAGAACGGCGCCGGCACATTTCCTTCGCATCTCGTTTTGCTCCCAAAACTGATGGCGAACGCCGGATACTATACAGGGCACATAGGAAAGCTGCACCTGTCTGCCACACGTGGCATGATAGAAAAGCGCCCCGATGATGGATTTGCCGAGTTCTACTGGAGCCCTGAGCCATTTCCGGAGTGGTCAGGCAACCACGACTATCATGCGTGGATGTGGTCAAAAGGGGTCAATCCCGAAGCCTACTTCAAACCCTATCTTGACCAACACTATGGTCCGGGACCAGCCGCAGAATATCGGCAGGCGCGTTGGGCAGGCGATCGGGCTGAGCGCTTCATCAAGATGCATTCTGATCGTAGTTGGTATTTAGGCGTTAACATCGACGCGCCTCATCCGCCCCTCAATCCCCCGCCAGACTACCTCAGGCGGTTCAATCCAAATGATATGCCTGATCCTGCGTTCAAGCCGATTGATCTCGAGCACCAGAAGAAATTTGAACGAGTCGATCAGCAAGCGAAATTCGCGGTGGATCCTTGGCACGCAGCAACAGACGCGGGTGAGGCGCACAACGACGAATTGGCAGGACCTACGCATGAAGCGCCACCAACGAAGTTCAATATTTGGGAGATGAGAGCGGCCTATCACGCCGAGGTGGCACAGGTGGACGATCTGGTCGGCCGGATACTAGACACTTTGACGGAAACCGGCCAGCTGGATCGCACGATCATCGTCTTCATGAGCGATCATGGTGATATGATGGGCGACCACGGCCTGCTCTACAAAGGCTGCCGGTTCTATGAGGGTGTGGTGCATGTCCCACTTGTGATTTCCGTGCCTGGCAGCCCAGCCCAAGGATCGGTGTCGAATGCACTTGTCGAGCTGGTCGATATTGCGCCCACATTGCTCTCGTTATCGGGGCTTGAGGTCCCAAAGGCCATGCAGGGGCTGTCACTCGACCAGATGCTGCTTGGGAACACTTCACTGGATTGCCATAAGCCATACGTTGTCAGTGAGTATCACAACTCCCTCAGGTTCCGCGGCAGCCGAGGGTCCCGCGCATCGATGTACTATGATGGACGTCACAAACTAAATGTATATCACGATGTTGGAATAGGAGAGCTGTTCGATCATAAAGAGGATCCCAATGAGCATTATGACCTATGGGATAGCCACCATCACAGGGGGTTGAAATACGACCTATTAGGCCGCAGCTTTTCCGCAATGATGCTTAGAAGTGGATCCGGCCCGGAGAGAATTGAGGACTATTGACCTTGGCGGACCGACGCCAGGACGGTCACGAGCGAGGCATTGTTCTCGCGACCTTGGGGCCGCCCTCGGTCGATTGTCCAGAAATTGTTCGATAATTTATGGTATCTCGCTGCTCTTTCCTTCATTCATAAGGGGTGAGGATTGTGGAAATGAGCGTCAACTCACCTGCAATGAAAGCGGCATCGCACGAGAGCATCTTGGCTCGCCTGCAGGACGACATCGATCGATTGCCCAATGCGCTCGCTCGCATTGCCAAATACATTCTGGAAAACCCGGAAAAGGTGCTGCACCAATCGGTCGCGGAGCTAGGTGAATTCGCGGCCAGTGGTGAAGCGAGCATATTGCGGCTTTGCCGGCAGATAGGCTTTTCCGGCTTCCGCGACTTCAAGCTGGCATTGGCGGCCGAGATTGGCCGCCCGGGACTGCCTCCTACTGCTGCTGGAACTGCGGATAGCGCTCTGCAATCCTTGCACGACACCATGGCGCAAAACCTCAGCATCGCACACAACAATGCCGATTCCGAAACTCTCGCGAAGGTCGCCGCCGCGCTTGCGGCAAGCAGACGGATCGACCTCTACGGCGCCGGAATGTCCGGTATAACGGCAGAACTGCTTGCCTATCGGCTTTTGCGTGTCGGGCTAACGGCCTTTGCGTTCAGGAATTCCAACATGGCTCACGAAGTCGCCAGCGGGCTTAGTCCCGGATGCGTTGCGATCGGCCTTTCGATCTCCGGCCTCACGGTTGACACCGTCCAGTTCCTCAAGGGCGCCCGTTCTGCGGGGGCACTGACCGTCGCCATCACCAACCGCGCCCGCAGCCCGCTCGAGAAAGCGGCTGACTTCACCCTGCAGGCCTCCGGCCTTCAAGACCACCCGATCGGCGGCACCCTAACATCGACGATCGGCAAGATCTTTGTGATCGAAAGCCTCATGCTGGCGCTCGGAAAGGCGATGGATAAACCGGTTGCCAAATGAAATTAAACTCCATATTGTCACGAAAATGAAATAAAGCACCGATAGAAGTCACGCCCACCGAAAGGGAACTCGGAATGGCAGCGTTAGACCTTCACATCGACGACATCGGCAAGCGGTTTGGCGCGATTGATGTCCTGCGCGGCATCTGTCTAAGGGTTGCTGCGGGGGAGTTTGTGACACTGCTGGGGCCGTCCGGGTGTGGTAAATCAACGCTTCTTCGGATCATCGCGGGGCTGGAGCGTGCCGACCAGGGCCATGTGCGTGCAGGCGGCAGGGGGCTGGACGCGGTGGCGCCGAAGGACCGCGACCTAGCCTTCGTGTTCCAGAGCTACGCCCTTTATCCGCATCTGAGCGTGCACGACAACATTGCTGCCCCGCTGGTCATGCGTGAGCTAAGCAGCTTGGAACGGCTTCCTGTGATTGGCGCGCTGCTGCCCGGAGCCATCCAACGCAAACGCTCGATCCAGGAGCGGGTCCGGCAGACATCAGGGCTTCTCAAGCTCGACGCGCTGCTCGAGCGTCGACCGTCGGCGCTGTCGGGCGGGCAGCGCCAGCGCGTGGCTTTGGGACGCGCCATGGTGCGCAAGCCGAAGATCTTCCTCATGGACGAACCCTTGGCAAACTTGGACGCAGCGCTGCGCATCCATACGCGTGGCGAGATCGCACGGCTTCACAAGGAAATGGAAACGACGACTATCTTCGTTACCCATGACCAGGCCGAGGCGGCAGCGCTTTCAGACCGCGTCGCAGTCATCTTTGGCGGCGAACTCCGTCAGGTCGCAGCCCCTGCCGATCTCTATCGCGAACCCGTCGATCTAGACGTAGCGCGCTTCCTGGCGCAGCCATTCCTGAACGAGCTGGCAGTGGCCGCACCTATAGGCGGCGGGCTCATGATCGGCGGCAGCAGGATCATCATTCGCGACGCGCTCGGATCCGGGCTGGCCGGAACGCTGGCCTTCCGCCCCGAGCATGCGACCCTGGCTGAGAAGGATCATCCAGGAGCCCTGCCGGTTCGCGTCACGCGCATTGAGCACGCAGGGATCGACGCTCACGTCTTTGTCGATGCCGAGGCCGGCGCTCAGTTCGTCGCCCGCATTTCCGCCGAGCGCGCGCGATCACTGCGTGACGGCGATAATCTGGGACTGACCATCGACGCTGAAAAGGCATGGTTCTTTCCTTCCAACGGCTCGCGCCAGCGTGGCGATCACAGCGGGGCAGCCTGACATGGCCTTAGCCAACGACATTCCGCTCAGTTCCTTAGCTCCGAACACTGCAGGCAGCTACCGGCCGACTCGGGCCCAGGCGCAAGCTGGCATAATTCTGTCCGTGCCGGCGACGCTGTTGCTTGTTGCCCTTGTCATCGGACCCGCCATTCTTGTCTTCTTTCTGTCCTTCACGAATGCGTCGCTCGGCTTGGCCGGAATCCAATTCATCGGGGTTGCTAATTATACGCGCATGTTGACCGACCCTGGCTTTGCTCAGAGTCTGCGCAACACCGCGCTCTATGTGGCTGTGGTCGTGCCGACGGCAATCGGGTGGGGGCTGCTCGTCGCCGTTTTGATCGCTAGATCACGGTTCGCAGTTCTCTATCGAACCGCTTACTTTCTGCCCGTGGCTGCAAGCTTGGTTGCTCTCGCGACCGCGTGGGAAGCAATCCTGCATCCAAGTCTGGGTTTTGCCAACACGCTGCTGCAGCTCCTGGGCGCATCGCCCGTCAGGTTCCTGTCCGACCCGGCGACGGCCATATATGCGCTCGCGGCGATCGGCGTCTGGCAGTTGGTTGGCTTCAACATGATCCTTTTCCTGGCTGGCCTTTCGACCATTCCAGAGGAGCTCTACGAAGCTGCGACTATCGACGGGGCGGACAGGGGACTGAAGCGCTTCCTTCTGGTCACCTGGCCGATGCTGGCGCCAGTTACGGTGTTCGTCACCGTGATGACAATTATCCGCGCCTTTTCGGTTTTCGAAACGGTCGCGGTCCTCACACAGGGAGGGCCGATGAAATCTACCTCCGTCGTTCTTTACACTTTTTATGAAGAAGGTTTCCGCTTCTTCCGCGTCGGATATGCTTCTGCGATCTCCGTTTCCTTTTTTGTCTTCGTGACTTTCCTGTCGCTCGTCCAGATGCGCGTCTCCGAGCGTCGGGCGCGCTGGAAAGCAAATGGAGGCCAGTGATGATCCTGGGGCAATCTTCCTCTTCCCGCATTGTCTCGCATGCTGTGCTTGTCACCGGCGCGATCATCATGGTCTTTCCGTTTCTGTGGATGATCCTTGCCTCGCTGACGCCACAGAGCGAGATCTTTGACGGCAGCCTGCTTCCAACGCCGACCCTTCACGGCGCAATCGACAATTACGGCACTGCGCTCTCGGCAATTCCGCTGCTTCGGTTCATGGCAAATGGCTTTGTCGTGTGTCTGGCAATTCTTGTGTTGCAGATCGCGATCGCCATCCCATGTGGCTATGCGCTGGCCAAGCTGTCCTTCCCGGGCCGCCCTATTCTGCTTGTCGGCGTCCTGCTCGGCCTTCTGGTGCCGGTGCAGATACCAACCATCCCGATCTACATAGCCCTCGCAAAATCCGGACTGCTCGACAGCTATGCCGCTCTGGTTCTGCCCTGGATCATTTCGGTGTTTGCCATCTTCCTGTTCCGGCAGTTCTTCGTGACCTTTCCCGATGAGGTGCTCGACGCGGCGCGGCTCGACGGTTTCAGCGAGCTATCGATCGCCTGGCGGATCATGCTGCCAGCAGCTTGGCCGGCCGTCGTCTCCTTCTCGATCTTCTCTATCGTGGCCCATTGGAACGATCTTTATTGGCCAATGGTGGTGATAACCAATCCCGACATGATGACGGCTTCGCTCGGCATTGCCTATTTCCGGCAGGCCGGCGAGGGCGCCGGAAATGTCGGTGCGCTGATGGCGGGGGGCGTTCTCGTAACTGCTCCCTTGGTCTCTTTTTTCCTTCTCATGCAGAAACACTTCATCCGAGGTCTGGTGCTCGGCCGACACTAGCTCCGTCTCTAAAAACCTCCATCTCAAAACTCAGGAGAGCAATGTGAAAACAGTTGCAATGATCCTTGCTGCCGGTGTCGCAGCGGCAGCCATGCCAGCGCAAGCCGAGACGAAACTCAATGTCTATTACGCCTGGCCCGAACACGAAGTGATCCACAAGCCGATTGCAGACCGCTTCATGGCGGACCACCCGGAAATCAAGATCAGCTTCCGCGCTGCTGCGCCGAGTTATGACGAAGCTGTCCAGACGTTGATTCGTCAGAGCATGGCAGGCGAGTTGCCGGACGTTCACTATGTCGGCTTTAACGTGCTCCGTCCGCTCGTCACGCGCGGGCTCGTAAAGCCCATCGACGATCTCGTTGCCGCCGATCACCTGGCCGATAAGGGCTACACGGAACAAATCCTGTCTCTGGCAAGAATCGAGGGCCATCTGTACGGACTTCCCTTCGCCATGTCGACGCCGGTCGTTTATTACAATGCCGATCTCGTGAAGCAGGCGGGCGGCGACCCCGACAAGGTTCCGACCGATTGGGACAGCTTCGTCGCACTGGCCGGCAAGGTCGGTGCGCTCGGCAATGGAACGTCCGGCATGTATTACCAGCTCGGCTCGGACGACTGGGCCACGCAGAACCTGGTACGCAACTTCGGCGGCCAGATGATGAACGACAAGGAGAGCGACATCGCTTTTGACGGTCCTGCAGGCCAGGCTGCCGTCAAGCTGTTCAAGCGGTTCCACACCGACGGCGCTCAGCCGGCGATCGACTCCCATGCCGCCCGGCAGCTCTTCACCTCTGGCAAGCTCGGCTTCTTCTTCGCCTCTGCCGGCAGTGTGAGCGGTTTCGAAGGTGAAATTGGAGATCGGTTCAAGCTCCGCACAGCCAAGCAGCCGCTCGGCGCTGAAGATGCGACGATGCCGACGGGCGGCATGGTTGCGATAATCCTTACCGACGATCCCGCCAAGCGCGCCGCCGCCTGGGACTACGTCAAGTTCACCACAAGTCCTGAAGGCCAGAGCATTGTCGTGCCGAATACTGGTTATATGCCGACCAACACGCTTGCCCTCGACAAGGATCATCTCGCCGGCTTCTACGATAAGCACCCGAACTGGTACACCAGCGTGCTTCAGACGCCCCGCGCCCGCCCGTGGTTCTCCTGGCCTGGTGATAACGGCGTGCAGATCGGGGAGGTCCTCCGCGACGAGATGACGGCTATTGCGCTTGGATCCAAGGAACCGGAAGCCGCTCTCGCAGACATGGTGTCCGAGGTTCGCGCACTCCTGCCGAAAACGAACTGATCGCCTCGTCCGAGACGCTGCACGCTCCTGTGCGGCATCCCTCCCTTTTCGGGATTATCCATGAAACTCATTCATCTGACCGACCCCCATCTTGTGCCGTTAGGCGCCATGCTCTTCGGCTTCGATCCTGCCCAACGGCTTCGCAAGACCATTGAGCGCATCAACCGCGATCACGCCGACGCCGAGCTTTGCGTCGTGACTGGCGATCTCACTGACGAGGGAGATTTCGCTTCCTATGTCCTACTTCGCGAGGTGCTGCAGGAACTGCGCGTGCCCGCCCGCCTTCTGCTCGGCAATCACGACAGCCGCGAGAATTTTGTTCGGGCGTTTCCTGGAGAGCCGCGCGATGAGAACGGCTTTATCCAGTCGGTTCACGACGGATCTGCCGGGCGCCTCATTTTTCTCGACACATTGGTGGAAGGTTTCGGTCATGGCTCCTTGGACGATGGTCGGCTCGAGTGGCTGCTGGCCCGGGTGGCCGAGGCGTCGGATGTGCGGGCCTACCTCTTCGTCCATCATCCGCTGCAGCCGATCGGCCTGCCGCATTTCGAACCCTGGAGCACCGAGAATTGGCGCCCGATCATGCAGGCGATTGTCAGCGCCGGCAATGTGCGGCACATTTTCCACGGCCATGTGCATGTCGATGTTGGCGGCACCTGGAGCGGCATCCCTTTCAGTGCAAACCGCGGCGTGGCGCATCAGATCATTCCACATTTCACGCGGAGAGACGCGGACTTCGTCGAGGATGCGCCCGCTTTTGACATCGCGATAATCGACGTTGATGGGGTCCTGGTGCATCGCTTCGAAGTTAGCGACCGACATGTGGTCGAGGTCTCCGCAGAAGGTTGGGTTCCCGAGGGCATGCAATGAATCAACAGGCCTCTTATGAACTGGTCATCTTCGATTGCGACGGCGTTCTGATCGATAGCGAGACGCTGGCAAGTCGAATCGATGCCGAAGAACTTACCCGCATTGGCTATCCCATGTCGTATTCTGATGTGATTCTGCGGTTTACCGGCCTTTCCTCAGCCACCATGCGGAAAATGATCGAAGAAGACTGGGGCCGCCCTCTACCCAGCGACTTCGACGTCATCGTGCAATCCCGGATAAAGGAAAGCTACCAGACGGAACTGCAAGCGATCAGCGGCATTGACCAACTCCTGCATCAGTTGCGATTGCCGCGCTGCGTCGCATCGAGCAGCGCCCCCGACAAGCTGCGGCTTGGTCTTGAACTGACGGAACTTTGGGCATACTTCCATCCCCACGTGTTCAGCTCCGCCATGGTAAAGGCCGGTAAGCCTGCACCGGACCTCTTCCTGTTCGCTGCCGCCCAGATGGGCACTAAGGCAGCGCGCTGCGTCGTTGTCGAGGACAGCATTGCAGGCGTTCGAGCCGGTGTGGCCGCGGGGATGATGGTGATCGGTTTCACCGCGGGCGGCCACTGCCACGACGACCACGGTCAACGATTGCTGTCAGCCGGCGCTGCGGTGGTCGCGCGATCAGCCGAAGAACTTAGCGTCCTGCTGATGACGAGCGAAGTCCAGCCCAATACAAAATGGCAGGAGGCGGACCCGGTGGCAGCAGGTGCCGTAAGGTGAACTGCAGCAGCTTCCCATCCACTCAACCCCACAAAAATGTCTTCCTATACCGACTGTCCCGGCGATTCCGTCCACTTGACATAAATCCGAACAAAGCTCCCTTGCATTCGATATCGGCGAAGTCTGACAGGCGGATGCGGCATGGGGCGGGCGCGCGCAAGCGACACTCAACGGTGTTCGACCGAGCTGCTCACAAATTACAATTGAGGGTCAAGAAGGAGCATTCGTGTCTGCGTGGGGGAACTCACCGGAGCTCGAAGCACAGGCCCGTGGCACCGTTTCGATGATGGACGAGTTACTTCATGATCAACCGAAAGCGATAGCGACCGAGGTCCCTTATGCGGCCCGAGCATTTACAACTCGCGACATTTATTGGCCGTTCGTCGGTCAACTGTTTGCTTGGAATCGAACACCTCGATCCGGGCGGCAGAGAGGGTCGACCCCTCACTGCTCACGGTTCGCTGTCAGACGCCTGGAATAGATGGTCACCACAACGACGGCAATCAAGTGGCCTGACGCAGCAGCGGTCTCTTGTCCCACTTCCTCCCAGGGTCGGGCCCAATCTGAGTGTGGAGCAATGCAGAAAATCATTCATATCACGGATCCTCATTTTGTTGCCCCTGGCAAGACGCTTTACGGCATCGATCCGGCGCAGAGATTGCGCGACACCTTGGACCATGTCTCGCGCGTACACGCAGATGCCAAGCTCATCCTTATTACCGGCGATCTTGCTGATACAGGCGATCCAGCCGCTTACGCACTCTTGCGCGAGATCTTGTCGGAGGTCCGGCTCCCGGTCCATTTGACGATCGGCAACCACGATGACCGCGGCGCATTTCGAGGCGTATTCGGCGGGGAAGGATTCGTTCAGGCGGCTGTCGACTTGCACGACTGGCTCGTCGTCTTGCTCGACACAAAGGACGACATCAGCCATTTCGGTTGTCTTGACGGTGGCAGGTTTGAATGGCTGCAGGACCAGCTTTTCCGTGCCGCCGGCCGACCAGTCGTGGTTGCTATGCACCATACGCCGGCGGATTTGCATGTGCCTTGTTTTAAGACGAGCGATATGAAGGAGTCCGATCGGCTCCTTTCCATCCTTCGGAAAAACGCATCGGTCCGCCACATGCTCTTTGGTCACCGGCATGTTGCTGCAGCAGGCAGTTTGTCGGGCATATCGTTTACTGCCAGCCGTGGCACGGCGCAGCATATCGTTCTGGACTGGGAACAATATGGCAAGCCCATATTTGTGGCGGCTGCGCCATCATACGATGTCGTCATGTTGGACGGATCGGATGTCGTTGTCCATCGTCACGAGGGACTTGATCAGCTGCCTGTCATTCGTCCCGGTGATCCGAAATGATGGCTTCACCATCGATCAAAACGTCCGATCGGTCGCGGCCTCGACTGATCATCTTCGATTTTGACGGCACCCTTGCGGAGACGGAAATCGTAGCATCGGAGGTGATTTCGGCAAAACTTGCCGCGGAAGGTTTCCAGGTGCATCCAGATGAAATAACGGCAACGCTCTCCGGTGTTGAGCGAGACGATCAACAACGGCATCTGGAAAGACTTGTCGGTGTAAGCCTGCCGAAGAACTTCATGGAAACGGCCGCGGCTGAGATCCAGCTGGCCGCCTCTGGGATCCTGTCGGCGACACCTGGCGCGGTTGAACTGCTCCAGTGGCTTTCCATTCCCTTTTGTGTCGCATCGAACACATCTCGTTTCGAACTCATCCACCGCATGAGAGCCGCCAATCTCTTGGGGCTTGTAGGCTCACGGTTCTTCTCCTCCGATGACATCGGTGTCCGGAAGCCTGACCCTTCTGTGCTGCTATTGGCGGCGGAAATCATGGGCGTGTCTGCCAGAGAGTGCCTTGTCATTGAGGACAGCGTCATCGGTCTTAGTGCCGCGCGAAATGCAAATATGCGCTACTGCGCATTCGGGGGCGCCCGCCACCATACGAGTCGACTGAGGAATGACCTCCGGACCTTTGAGCCGGAGGCATTGTTGCTGAACTTGGCGGAACTTAAAGGTTTGCTTTGCCCAATGTAGAAAGAGGGCAGCGGCGTGGACGGTCCGCCCGCGCCTGCATCCGGAACACCATACCCCGGCGGGCAGTGCAATGGCGGACAGGTCATCAAGCTTGGTGCGGGATGCGGTATGCGGTCTGGTCGCCAGCGGGCCTAGCTCACAATCCAGAATCGCGCATTTTGTTGCCTAAAACCCCGAGCTTCTTGGGGACTTATCTATCTCCAAACTCGTAAGTCAAACAAACAGCGGAGAAGCGTCGGTTTTGCGTTTTTGCCGTACTCTTGGCCTCTCTGGGTTTCGCGAGTTCAGGGTGGCGTTACCGGGGAGATTGAGCGCGATAAAGCCCGGCGACTGACACAGCACCTCGCCACTGAACTCGCATGTAAGACCGGAAATTGCGAACCTGAGCGCGGCCTTCCTACATTCGGTTGAGGCCTCAGCTCGCCTTCTCGACTACGCCCAGATCGAGCGCCTGACGGAGCGACTACAGAGTGCTACGCGTGTCGAAGCTCTTGGTATGGGCGTCTCCGCAATCTGCGCAGAGCTACTGTCACAGCCGCCTGATCTGGCTGGGGACCCCGGATTGTGAACATCGCTCGCGGTCTGGCTCATGGGCTGGACGCTTCGGCTTATGCTATCGGCATCTCCTATGAAAGATATGAGCGAGAGGCCGTCGCCTTTCTCAGAACTGGCCGCGACCGAGGGTAAGCGGTGTTCTTAGGCCACAGCCTTGAGCTGGAGCTTGTTGATGTAGACCCAAGGCAGGAGATCGTCGATCTGGCTGTTGGGGTGGCCGTTGACGATCCTGGTGAGGACATCGGCGAGATAGCCGAGCGGTTCGACACCATTGAGCTTGCAGGTTTCGATCAGCGAGGCGATGACTGCCCAGTGTTCGGCGCCGCCGTCAGAGCCTGCGAAGAGCGCGTTCTTGCGGTTGAGCGCGATCGGACGGATCGAGCGTTCGACGGTGTTGCTGTCGATCTCGATGCGGCCGTCGTCAAGGAAGCGCGAGAGGCCTTCCCAGCGCGAGAGCGTGTAGCGGATCGCCTCGGCGAGCTTTGTCTTCTGGCTGATCAGCCCGAGCTTTTCGCGAAGCCATGGTTCGAGTTCGACGACGATCGGGCGGCTCCTGTCCTGGCGCACGACACGGCGCTGCTCGGCCGATCGTCGACGGACGTCGTCTTCGACGCGATAGAGTTCCGCGATCCGTCTCAGCGCCTCGCTGGCGATTGGCGCGGGACCGGCCGCGGCGAGCTCGTAGAAGCGCCGGCGCACATGTGCCCAGCAGAAGGCGAGCGTCACGCCGCTCTTGTCGGCGAGCACGCGATAGCCGCCATAGCCGTCGACCTGCAGGATTCCGGTAAAGCCCACCAGATGAGCGATCGGACGCTCGGCCTTCCGATCCGGCGCATAGACATAGGCGACGCCCGGCGGGTCGCTCCCCTCCCAAGGTCGGTCATCGCGGGCATAGGCCCAGAGTTGACCTGTCTTGGTCTTGCCGCGGCCGGGATCGAGCACTGGCGCGGTCGTCTCGTCGGCGAAGAGTTTTGGCGAGGACTTCAGCTTGCCAAGCAGCCGCTCATGCACCGGACGCAGATGCCAGGCGGCGCGGCCGACCCAGTCGGCGAGCGTGGACCGGTCGAGATTGATGCCCTGCCGGGCATAGATCTGCGCCTGACGATAGAGCGGCAGGTGGTCAGCATATTTTGAGACCAGCACCTGGGCGACCGTCGCCTCGGTCGGCAGGCCGCCCTCGATCAGCCGGGCGGGCGCCGGAGCCTGAACCACTACATCCTCACAGGCGCGGCAGGCATATTTGGGCCGGCGCACGACGATCACGCGCAGCTGCGCCGGAACGATGTCGAGCCGCTCGCTCATGTCCTCGCCGATCCGATGCAAGCCATTGCGGCAGCACGGGCAGGCATGATCCTCGATGTCGACGACCATCTCCACGCGCGGCAGATGGGGTGGCAGCCCGCCGCGGTTCGCCCTGCGCTTGGCGACAGGCGCCTGACGTTCGCCAAGAGCGGTCTGTGCCTGCTCTTCGTCACCGGCGGCCTCGATCTGTTCGGCCTCTTCGAGCCCCAGCAGCAATTGATCCTCGGGGAGCGTCTCGGCACGCCGGCCGAAGCGATGACGCTGCAATTCCTTGATGATCTGAATCAGACGGGCATTCTCGACGTCGCGCGCCAGGACCATCGCCTTCAGCGCATCCGGATCGTCGGGAAGCTGGTCAGCCGTCATCGCCATGAGCGGATCAGACCATATTCGCCGACAGTCCGCGACAGCGGAATCCAGGCTGATTCACTTCGTCGCGGGTCAGCCCGCCTGGGCTGGAACGCGAGTCCGGCGCGCCTCGTGGACACGCCGCCAGTCGAGACCTTCGAGCAGCGCCGACAGTTGCGCGGCCGTCAGCCGCATCATGCCGTCATGCACTTTCGGCCAGCGGAACTCCCCATCCTCCAAACGCTTGGCATAGAGGCAAACCCCGGTGCCATCCCAGAAGATCAGCTTGATCCGGTCAGTCCGCTTGGCCCGAAAGACATAGACCGCCCCATTGAACGGGTCAGCGCCCATGGTCTCGCGCACAAGTGCGGCCAATCCCTCCGCACCCTTGCGGAAGTCCACCGGCTTCGTCGCCACCATGACCTTGACCGCACCCGTCGGCCCGATCACGACGTCCCCTTCACCGCCCGGATCACTGCCGCCACCGTCTTGGCATCCGCCCCCCGCCCAACGCGCATCGAGACGCCGTCGATCTCAAGCTCGATCATGCCGGCACCTCGGGTGGCTTGCCGTTTCCGCTGCTTCGGTGAACGGCTGGCTACAGGTTCCGCCGCCGCCAAAACCGCCGGCACAAAGGCAGGAGAATCTTGCTGCACCGAAGTGGCCGGTTTGCGCGCTTCGCGGCGCCAGGCGAAGACCTGCTGCGGCCTAAGGCCATACCGACGGGCTACCTCGGAAATGACTGCGTTCGGCTCCAGCGTCTCCGCGATGATCCGCGCCTTGTCATCCACCGACCAGTGACGCCGACCGCCGGCACCGTTGATCACCTCGAAACGCCGAAGCTGCCGCTCCGGGTCAAGCGTAAGGTCAAGTCCAGACACAAGCCGATCTCCGATCCCAATACAGGATCGGCAACCTCACAGATCGCGACCACTCCCGAAAGGTGGTCCGGAAACACCGCTTACGACCGAGGAGCGCATACGCTTGCAATAACGACGCGTGACAAATCGCCAGTCTCTGGGGTGGCGCATGCTCGAGGCCGAGATGGACAGAGGCTCTGGGTGCTTCGAAAGGCGAGCGCACACCGGAGCGGCTCGGCTATCGCTCGGGTTATTATGGCCGCACTCTTGTCACCCGTGTCGGCAAGCTTGAGCTGCGAGTTCCGCAGGACCGGGCCGGCCGCTTCTCCACCGAGCTTTTCGAGCGTTACCAGCGTTCGGAGCGGGCCTTGGTGGCCACGCTTGCGGAGATGTATGTGCAGGGCGTGTCGACCCGCAAGGTCAAGGCGATAACGGAAGAGCTGTGCGGCCATGCCTTCTCGGCCTCGTCCATCTCGGCCATCAACAAACGCCTGGACGAGAGCCTGAAAGCGTTTGCCGAGCGCCCGCTTCAAGAGCCTTTTGCCTACCTCATCCTCGATGCTCGCTACGAGAAGGTGCGCGAGGCCGGCATCGTCATGAGCCAGGCGGTGCTGATCGCTGTCGGCATAGACTGGGACGGCCGGCGTCAGATCCTGGCCGTGGAGATGGCCAATCGTGAGAGCCGCTCGGCCTGGAGGGACTTTCTCGTTGGCTTGAAGGCGCGCGGCCTCAAGGGCGTCGAGCTGGTCGTGTCAGACGATCATGCCGGCCTGGTCGCGGCGATCGGCGAGGTGATCCCGGAAGCGGCATGGCAGCGCTGCTACGTGCACTTCCTCAGGAACGCGCTCGATCACCTGCCGAGAAAGCATGGCGACGATTGCCTGCAGGAACTGCGCTGGCTCTACGACCGGCGCGATCTCGCCGAGGCCAAGGCCGATCTCGCCGCATGGCTTTCCAAATGGTCGGCCCGCTACCCACGACTGACGACATGGGTGGAGGAGACCATCGAGTACACGCTGACCTTCTTTCGTCTGCCACGCCAGCACCACAAGCATCTCAAGAGCACCAACATGCTTGAACGGCTCAACGAGGAAATCCGGCGCCGCACCTATATCGTGCGCATCTTTCCAAACTCACAGAGCTGCCTACGCCTCGTCAGGGCGCTGGCCGTCGAAACCAACGAAAACTGGATGGAGGCCAACCGCTACATCAACATGGACGACCTGCGCGAGCACAAGAAGCTCACTCTGCGCCAAGCCGCATGACCAGCACCATGGCCGCCCCTTTTTGCAGAACTTGACGCACACAACCGGCTTCCGCATCCGAGCGCCGCGGCTGGCCATGGTCACACCTCATACGCATGGTGTATGCAGCTGAGGCGGCGCGCGGTGCATGCGTCATGTCCGGATGTCGAGAAATAGCACGCCGCAGAAACTCAAATTCTGCTAATCGAACGTTCAAAGGACGTCGAAAAAAGGGGAAGCGTAGAGATGTGGTTCTGCAAAAATGCGGCCCAATGTCGTCGGACAGAAATGCCCAGTTTGGCTATTGAAGCCAAGAAGAACGCAAAAGCCGATGCAGCCTACGACGCGGTACTTCAATTGCTCTACAGCAAATCCCACATGCCGGGGCAGCATCTCAGCGATAAAGAGCTAGCGTCCGTCCTCAACATCGGCCGGACTCCTATACGCGAAGCACTTATCCGACTTGCAGCGGAAGGGAAGATCGTGTCCTTTCCTCAAAGGGGTTACTTTACGAGACCTCTGGTCGAGTGGGTTCTATTGGACTCGTATGTGGTGGCGCGCGAAACACTTACCTTCGCCCTAACTCGTACACGGACTCACCCTCTCGACCGAACCGCCCCCTCTGGTGAGTTATCTCCAACGGAGCTCGCTCTTCGAGCGGAAGAAATATTCACTGACATAGCTCTGGGGGCATGTAATTGCGAAATCTGCCATATCATCGACAAGTTCTGTTTCTGCTCTCATGCCCTTCGCATGGAAATAACCGCGTCTGAGCTTTCCCCGGCTTTTCGAACCAGTCTTGCAAGGCTAACTGACGCAATGCCTCAGCTCGGCAAGACTACGAGCGCAGTGGCATCCGCATTGACTAACCACCTTGATGTAGAACAGCGCGCAGTGTCGCGCGCTTTGCAAAACATGAGCAGGAGACAGCTGGCAAACTTCACGTTTACAAAGAAGTATTGGTGAGCGATTTTCGCCGACATCAGCCGAGTAGCTGAGCCATTCGGCTTGGGCCGTCGCAGGAGGGCTGCGGGTCCCGTGCGATATGATGCTGGAGGCGGTCAAGACACGCTTCGGATCGACGAGGGTGCCTCATCCGATCGAGACCTGTCGGAAAATGGCACCCCTACACCGGCAAGGAACACGCGCCTTCGCCTCTGCGCTGACCGCGTTACTTGCTCCACGCCCGTGAAGCGCCCCACTCCAGCGACGTTTCGGAAGCCTGGGTCAAAACCTTCAAGCGTGATTGCCTTCGCATCACTCCTTGCATGATCACCCATGGTTCTCCGCCAGATCGCCCGGTGGGATGACTACAACGAGATACATCCTCACTGAGCGCTCAGAATACGATCCCGGGAGGTCATTCTGACACAAACCCACTAGCCGGAGTGTTCGCGAAAGGGGCTACTAACATTGGACGCCGGCCCTCGGTCCGGCGAGTGCTTCAACCAATTACGGAAGCTCGGGGTGCTTCCAGCTCGCCAAGGTTGGCTGATTATCTGGCCCGCGGCTTTGGCGGGATGATATTCCTGCGCATCCGCGCTGCGCTTTTTATCTTTTAAATGGTGCCGGTACTAGAGGCTGAAAAAGCAACCTCGCGTTGTCACTTCCGATACTAAAATATCTCAGATAGGAGGCTAAAGGTCGGCGGAGAATAAATAGTATATCCATAAATATATTTCAGAGGACCACTTCCCCTTCTTGTCAAGGGCTATTAGGTGTTGATTTACGAAGGAGGGACTGCATCGTTCAGCGAGTTCATTTCCGACGAGGTTGACGCCTCATAAGCCGGTTGCGAGCTTGAAAGCTCTTTCCTGAACTCAACGTAGCGAGGGCGCTACGGCGCCCAGCCTGTTCTCAGGAGCGACTCTGCTCTTGTGGGTTAGCCGAGCCTCGTTGCAAGACGCAAAAGTATGCGAGAGACGGGTCGGTTCGGCTCGTGACTTCGCGAGTGGCCGATGGCCGATGTAACACAACCAGGCTAGATCATATGACCAAGGATGTAAGCTTAGCCACGGCAGCAAGCACACGATGCGTCCACCAGAAGGACACTTCTCTTGCGCTCTTTGGAGGAGATCCCACGGTGCCGGCTGGGCGAGTTGTTCTTTGGCCAGCTGCGAAACGTAAACATTTGAAGGCGCTCGCAAATGTTGTCGAAAGCGGCAAATATCATCGCGTCAATCACCCTATGGTGATTGAGCTCGAAAAGCGGCTAGCGGATTGGTCGGGTAACTGGTCTGTGCGCGCCGTTGGAAGCGGCACAGCCGCTATTCACGTGGCTCTCGACTACTACCGGAACCGAGGTCGCCGAGTCGTTACGTCGGCTTTGAACTGGCCGGGAGCCGTAGGCCCAATCGCGATCAGTGGACTCGAACCGGTCTTTGTCGATGTTGAGCCAGACCTTGCCGGAGTTGATGAGAAGATGGCGGCCTCCCTCATCAAGCCAGGTGACGCGGCGACGCTCATAACTCATCTGTTCGGAAATAACCTCTTGGTTCCCAGCTTGAGATTGGCGGCGCGAGCGCGAGGCGTGGCGATTATCGATGATGTTTGCCAATCAATTGGCGCTGCGAAAGATATTGTCAATGGAGCTTACTTGGAGAGCGATGCACTCTCTCTCTCCGGCAACGGAGCTAAACACCTCGGGGCAGGTGAGCTTGGATTTGTCCTGACGAGGGACCCTGCTCTGATCCACCATGTAGATAATGTTTCGCTGACAAGCTCGTCGCGATGTGGAGCTAGGATATTCTCCCCGAACTCCAAAGGCTACAATTACCGACCCAATGTATTCTCTGCTGCCATTGCTAATCACAGGCTCAAGCAGCTTGACCGGCAGCTTAAAAAAAGGCGAAGGAATGCTAGGTTCCTTTGGCAGGAGATTGGCCACCTCTCAGGGCTTCTGCCTCTTTTCGATCCAGCAGATCATCAACAATCGATGCTGAATCTCCCGTTGCGTCTTGAGCCGGAAAAGCTCGGTTTTCTACCTGGCCCTACGGCCAGGGATTTCATCATTAAGCTTCTTCAAGCCGAGGGAGTTCCCGTTGCGGTCTGGCTGACGAAGCCCGTCTTTGAATATCTGCCGGATATCTGCGGCCAATGGTCAAGGACCGATTTTCCAAACGCCATGAAGATATTGAACACCATGTTTTACGTGTCGGAGATCGCTCCACCAAACGACGTTGAAGTGATGAAATTGTACGCGGCCGCGTTTCAAAAGGTCTGGGCAGCGCTTCCAAACCTAGCTTCAAAAATTCCTGAGATCGTATCTGTTGCCTGAGGGCGGGATGGCAAGCCGATGGACTGCTCAATAAAAGGTTTTCCACCATATGGCTTTTCGATTGTTCTCAAATTCGGCGGGAGCATCATGCGTGATCTTGCCGTGTGTAAGCTCGCACTGGCTGAACTTGAGCGTCTCGCCGATAAGGGCCATCGAATCCTACTTGTTCCAGGCGGCGGCATCCCGGACAAAGCAATTGAGGCGATTGATGCAGCCGAGCGATTAGATCCGTGTACCGCGCATCATGCGTGTGCTCTAGCACAGGACCAAACGGGGTATTTGCTTGCGGATGCCGCCTTCTCTTCCAAACTAGTTCCATCGGCCAGCCTAGGCGAATGCCGAACTCTCGCGAGACTTGGGAAGATTCCAGTGCTGCTGCCTTCCCGTTTGCTGTTTGCGGCTGACCCAGTGGAATGGAGTTGGGACGTCACATCCGACGCCGTTGCCGCGTGGATCGCTTGGTTAACTGGGGCACCACAGCTGGTGATTTTGACAGATGTCGATGGCGTGCATCGCGGTGGAGCAACCGACGATCCCGCTGCACTTATAGAGCAGATCGCTGCTCAAGATCTTGTCCTTCTCGGCCACACCTCGATTGACGCCTGCGCGGTCGAATTCATGGCGAAGAAAAGCCTTCCCGGCGTTGTGATTAATGCCCGTCATCCCGCTCGTCTCGCCGATTGGCTGGAAGGGAGACGCGTTAGAGCGACTAGGATCACCGTCGCGAGCAGGAAGGCCCATATCACAAGCGACCCTTTGGGGGGGGCGGCATGATGTCATCCACGGCGCTGATAGTGTATGGCCCGGAAGTCGCGCGCTCTGGCCTAACCTCGCTGCTCGACGAATTTATTCGCCGGCGAACCGGTTTGGAACTCTCGGAACGGTTCTTTTCGATTCATAGTCGCAAATCCATTGATGCGTTTTATACCCTTACCTGTTCCACCGGCGGGAAGCATTGGCCATTGGTGCTGGACTTATTCGACATGCGTCCGGTTTGCGCCACGATCTGGAGCGGACCTAATGCGCTGCACTTGTCGCAAAAACTGAAGGGTAACACACAGCCGGCCCAGGCTTTATGCGGCACCGTACGTAGTCTCTTTTTCTGCGATAATCCCGTGACGAACCTCCTTCATGTGAGCGATAGTCATCAAGTAATGGATGCTGAGCTGAGAATACTTAGGTGCCGGTCGTTGGGCGACGAAGCGACTGCTTGGATTTCTCTCGATTCCGGCTACATTGCCCATTCATCTTTCCAAATGTTGCTAAACGTTCTCGGCGACAGGGGAGCTGCGCCGATGCCGGACAATCGGAGTGATGGTAGCGCCTTTGCCCACGCAAGATTCTGTTACGACAGAGCACTCCTAACCGCAGCAAAGTCGGGCCTAACGACAGCCGTCCAGCGGTATTTCCAGGGGGATCGAGCCGGTCTAGAAGGCCTCTTCCGGTATGCACCCCTCCGCTCATCTTGGGACCGCCTCATTCTTGAGGCCGGTCTGTTTTCAATGCCTCTTTGGAATTGCTTACTGAAGCGAACCGTTGATGCCGTCGAGCCGGGAAAACAACCAGGCATGGCACCGCGCCGGAAGGCCGGAGAACAATGAGCGAACTTGATCGTATCAGGACAACGCTTCGGACAAGTCAACAAGCCACTTTCCCGCGTCAGATGCAGGCATTCGGACTGGATCTGGTCGTACAGGAAGGGGTTTTTCCTCCAGAGCACTTCCAGAGTTGGCGTTGGATTAGCGAGAATTTTCCCCCATTCGACGGAAAGACCGTCTTAGAAATCGGCTGCGGTTTCGGTCTTCCCGGCCTTCTGTTGGCAAAGACTGGCGCGCTGTCGTTGCTGACTTGCGACATCAATCCGAGGGCCGTCAAGAACACGTTGGAGAATGCTGCAAGAAACGGCATTAGGAACGTCGAAGTCATCGCAAGCGATATATTTACCAATGTTCCACCTGGCAGAAGGTTCGACATCATATTTTGGAACTACCCGTCGAGCTACGCTCCAGAAGATTACGAGTTTGTCCACGACCTCGAAGGTGGTGCGATCGATCCAGGGTACAACTTGCTCGAGAGATTTCTTTCAGATGGCCCAAGATTCCTTACGGAAACAGGTCGTATCGTTCTTGGGTTCGGCACTAATGCCCGTGACGACCTTCTTGAAAAGATTGCGGGTTCAAATGATCTCACATCTGTGCTTCTGCGAGCCGGGACCTATCCCGACGTCAACGTAACTTACAGGCTGTTCTCAATATCAAAGAAGGCCACAAGCGCATGATGCCCGAGCTGATGCGCATTGCGTTAGTCGCCATTTCGCGCAATCGGAGCAAAGATAGCTGGGTAGCGGGCAGTAGCGTCCTTTCTCAGTTCATCCAGCGTGCGCCGAACGACATTGACATTCATCATGTCAATTTGGCCGCATTCACTCAGGCTGTGGATAAGGATACCAGGGCTCTGGCGGATGCGGGGTTCTCCATTGCCACATCGCGACCTGCCGACGCGGAGCTGGAGATCGTATTCTTGAGATCGAACGGGACCCTGGCGATAAATTGGGTTCTCGAACAGGAACGACCGACGGCGTTAATCAACGATCCGCTTTTTGGGACAAGGGCGAGTTTCGCGGACGTCATCGCGCGAAAGGTCGAGATGCACCTGGAGAACCACCATTCGAAGCACAGGGATGATCTCCTTGCACTCCTGGAGCATTCCGCCTCAATCTCGGCCGAAATGAGTCTGGACCAATTGGTTGGTAGCATCTCCGCGCTAGACCTCGCGAAATACGTCAATACCAACCTTCGTGGCAGCACCCGATAGATGTCAGCCCCCAATCTCCCAGGAATTCCCGAACACCGTGGCAAACGTAGAAGTGGACATGGAAGAAGCTCGACCTGGTCCACCGATCTGCCGACCGGCAAAAGGAGCCGCTGACTTGCTGTCGGTGAAGAAGGAAGCCAGGATCTTGCCTGCCTTCCTGCGTCCCACGCTGCTGCGGCCGACCCATGCCCTCTCGAGGCCCTCCAGCGCCACTCAGTCGGCGAGCGCGCCGTCGAACCTTGCGCATGGACCGCCTAGGGCACGGAGTCGACCTGGTGCTGCAGCCTTGCCAACGACGAGGAACCTGCCTTGTCCTCCGGTTTGATCCCGGTGTAGTAGTTCGTCAGCTTCTCAATTGTTGAAGCTTCCCCTATGATCACCAAACACCCCCGCGCCGTGGCAAGAGGGTTGCTCGGTGAGTTCGTCGTTTCCATGTAACAAGCACGCAGTACGCACAGTCGAAAGTGCGGTTCAAGTTTATCGCTTCAATGGCTCGTGCACGCGAGCACGCGCGACGAAGACCGAGGTGGGATCCGGAAATAACCTCGGAACTGCCCGAATTGGCCTTGGTGGGGATTCAGACTTCCGCCATCTGCAGACACTGGCAAAGATATTCGCTCAGCAACACCAGAGGCGGCACGTGCATCGCCGACCCGGCCTGTGGCCAAGCCTCAGCCGAGGTAAACAAGACCACCTCGTCCGCAGTCCGGGCGATCGGGCAGTCAACGCGGGTCGTAATGGCAATCGTGTATGCTCCGGTTTCGCGCGCAATGGCCAGAAAATCCTTGGTTTCCACAGTGTGGCCACGCGACGAAATGCCAATGGCGAGGCTCAACGAGCCAAGCCCTCGCGCGAGAGCGTGAGACACGGTGGCGGACCCCGAGCAATGTGCGGGGAAACCTAGGCAGATCAGTCGCATGGCCAGAATATCAGCGCAGACGGATGACGGCCCCGTGCCGAACAGTTCGACGCGTCGGGCCGCTCGGATGCGGTTGGCAAGCCCACTAATTTGAAGGTCGTCAAAACCACGAGCGGACGCGGAAATTGAGTTTTGTAAAGCAGAACTGAGGATGGCGATCCGAGGAGCTGTGTCTACAGCTTCTGATGGCGCGCGTTCAGCCAGTTCGCCGCTCAACTTCCGCCGCTCAATTTCGCCGCTGAGCGCAATCTTAAACTCGCGAAATCCCGAGAGTCCCAAGGTTCGGCAAAATCTTACAATTGAAGCAGAACCGGTAGCGGTGTTGCGCGCAAGGTCGGCAATGGACAGCGCCAGAACAGCCTCGGGGTCTTGTGCAACATACAGAGCTATACGTGCGAGCGCATTCGGAGCCGTGTTAATTGCATCATAGATGATGTCTAGCAGCAATTTCTGTGTATGTCGGGGCTTCCGCATGTGTCTTAGTGTTCGTTCCAAGCTGGCAGTCGACCCGCGAAGGCCTAGCAAAGCCCTGCATATTCGAGTCTCGCTGACGGTTCACTGACGCAGATCATAGACAAGGTTGATATCGGATTCCGGCTGCCGCTCCGTTCGCGCCCATGTCTCGGCAGTCGGGGCAATGGACGCGAGGGCATGCGCTCGGCCGCTCGCGAGGCGGTCTTGCGAGTGGCCTCGTTTAACGACGTCTCCTGGCCCGATGCTGTCAATGGAGCTTACTTTACTGGCTGCGCATGCGCCGCGCAAACCGTGGTGTCCTCGTCGTCAGGGCAGTGGGGACGACTGCACGGCAACGCAAGCGGTGCCGTCTGGGAAAATATATTCATTAGTATATTGGCGACATAACCAATCTTACTTGCGTTATTCTATGATTAGGTTCATCGTCCGATCGAAAACGGGGGTATGACAAGGTGACTACATCTCTAGGGAACGCCGACGTGGCGTTTGGTAAATAGCTCATCTCAGCAAGTTGGCCACGAGCTCGCCGATGCCACCCGTACTAGCGGTTCGTCTCGCGGCTAGCGCATGCGACGGGCTTTACTTCTCTGGTACGGCAACAGAGGGCGCGACTGCTTGGGGTCAAGCTGGTCAGGAACTTGTCCTGTCGCGCATTGGCTCCGGCTGTTTAAAAAAGCCGCTGCAACAGTGAGGAAACCACAATGTTTCACCCGCTTCCAGAAGAGCTGCGCGATATCGCGGGTCAACCCTTTCCACTTTATCCCTGCTCGAATGAATCTTGGTCAATCAAGCCGACGGCCGGCCGCTCAAGCTCGCGGGTTATGATATGTTCCATTCCGAAGGCGGGCACCCACCTATATGCCCGTCTGCTTGGACTGCTCGGGCTTGTACAGTCCGATGTGTTCTTTAATAAAGACTATCTTGGAGACTTCCGCTTTGTGGATGTCGAGCGAGCTCGCTTCACTCATTCCGAAAATATTCTATGGATACCGATCGAGATATCCTCGCGCTTTATTCAGCCCGGTCAGTTTGGCTATGGGCATCTACCGTGCGACATCGGCACTCGCCATTGTTTAGCGGATTTCAAGATCGTCTTTCTTTCGCGCGAAATGCGTGCGGCAATTGTGTCGCAGATGCGATATGTAGGTGACAGCGATTGGTGCCCGCCTGAGAGGGCTGAGATTACGTGGCGCAATGAGCCGGACGGACCTGACAAAATGCTGAAGTACTTCGATGAGATCGCGCCTTTCATTTTCAATGATCGCTGCCATCCAGTGGCACCGTGGGCGGATCAGGAGAATGTTCTTGGATTGAGCTATGAGCAGATCATAGGCGACCAAGGACGCGAAGTTCAGCTCGAGACCATTCGCAGAATTGTAGAGTTTTGCGAGATCGAGCGGCCGCCGCAGCCTGAGCTGATCTTAAACCAGCTAATCGGACAGCAGACCTTCACCCTGTCCAGCGGGCGAACTTCGTGGGAGGCTTGCTGGAATGCCGAGATCGAGGCGCGGTTTACCGCGCTGGGAGGGACGAGACTCAACGAGCGATTCGGATTTGGTTCGAGATAGATTTCAGGCTGTCGCAGAGCCGGGCGATGGCAGGTACGCTCGGAGCCGCTCGCCGGACGTTTTGCGAGCGATATTCTGGAAAGGCGCGCTGACCACTGCCCACCTGCCGCCCGCGCAATCACTTCCTGAAGTGCCGACATCGCGATTGGCGCGGGGCTTGCAAGGACCCTTGGTGCAACGTTCGACCGGAGCGCAGCGACGGGAGATGCCCGGGAGGGAGGATCCTGCCTCGATCCGGTTAGGAGACAAGAATTATTGAATATAGTCCCGCACACCGCAGCGCGAGTCCCGCGCCCCCTAAGCCCTCTTATCCCAGCTTTACGTGCAGGTGTTTGCTGCAGTCACGCTCAGCCATCGCACTCGGCCGCCTGAAGCCGCTCGGCGAACGGCGACCGCGGCTGGGCAGTTCGCACGCACACAGCGCCGCTCACGGATGGGTCGACTGTTGGGCGCAGCCATCCCACCGCATCTCTTCGAATAGCACGAGCCCCTTGACCTCCCGTCATCCGCGAACAGCGGGTGAGGCATTAAAGCGGTGCATACTTTGACGTCAAAAGGCCGCCCGTTGCCGCCCTGCCGTTCACTGTTAATTGGAGCCTAACCATGCCTTACGCCAAAAGCCGGCCTTATCGCTCTTTCAGCCCTAGCCCTGCCTTTTTTCGGGCTGGCGACGCGATATGGTCCAGTTGCCAAAGACTACGTGCGCCAGCATGAAAACCATAGCCGGCTCGTCGCGTTTTGGTGGAAGCTCATTCCAGAGCGGCGCGACCACTCTTAAACGACGCTGCTGCGCCAACTGCTGGCAACCCGAATGGCGACGTCCCTCTCGTCTTATTTTTGGACTACAACTGCCCGCGGTGCCGGGCGGAAGACCGTACAATCCAGCAAGCCCTCAAGCATGATCCCATGCTGAAGGTTGTCTACAAACATTGTCCGGGCAAGAGACCGGATTCCAAATTTGCCGCACTGGCGGCGCTCGCCTCCAGCAAACAGGGAAAATATGAGGCGTTCCATCACGCCCTTATGGCTGCTCGCGGCCAGCTCAGCGAATTCGACATCTTGACTATCGCACTACACGTTGGCCTCGACGTTGAGCAGCTCAAGCGGGACATGGAAGACCGCGCCATCGAAAGCGTCCTCGAGCGCAATTGCGCGCTCGCCAGGGAGCTGTACATCAACGTCACGCCGGAGTTGGTTCTCGGCGACGAAGTGATTTCAGGTGTGCTCAAGATTCACACGCTGGAACGCTTCATCGCCAAAGAGCGGGAACAAGCTAAGCGTCGTGCCGGATCACCAACTTCGGCATTTTGAAAGTGGTGGCCGGTCCAATCCCGTTCTCTGGCCACGAGTGCCGCCTCTCGCGCTGGGCCAAATTTCTTATATGGCCCGCAATGCGGTGCCAGCGTGCAAAGTCCTGCATTCAGCTCGCTTTCCTCAACTTGGCCGAACGCGATCGCACAGCTCGGGATCTATTCAGCCGGTGGTGTTTCCGTTCCGCCATCGGGGTCTTTCACCGAAGCCTCGCCAGAAGATAGGCGGGAGGCGCGCCGACGCCTGCTTCAGATCGCGGCCGGCGCGACGATGATCGTCATGGGCTCTCGCCCCCCTGGGGTGATCGTACAAGTCCCGATTGTCAGAAGAATCTGTTGACGTGGACGCCTAGGCGCCAAGCTCGCGCCGCCTGTCGACATTGTGGTCCTTGGCGTGTTGGATAAAGCCGCAAAGCGGTCGCAAGACGAAAATGACGGTGGCCGCATCCCATGCACCTGCATCATGCCATTCAAGGCCGAGGCTCTGGTCGAGGTCACCTCATTGAGGATGACGGCGGCCTGAATTGCCTGGATCAAGCAGCCAACCGTGGTGCGCGACACCTCATTTATGAATTGAGGGTGGCGCCGGTGTTCCGGCATTGAAGTCCTGATATCAATTGTGCGACAGGCTGCCTCATCGAACCGCTGGCGGAGGCAAGCGTGGGCTGCAGCACCAGATCACAGGCATGCCGCCAGCGAGGCCATCCCATGTGCTTAATGGCCATCCCGCCAAGATCGAATTCGCTACCGGCATGAAACCTCGGTGTGGTGGAGGTGTTGAGAGGCACCTGCGCCAGGCTGGCGAACGGTTAGAAGCGAGCAAAACCCGTAGCTCAGCTCATAGCCCGCCTAAACAAAGGCGGGCATCTTAGAAGGCCGCAGTCCTTCGGACTTAGGTCCAAAAGAGCGGCCCAGGTGATTTCGCAAGCCGGGCGGGGGTTTGCGCCGTTCGCATCAAGAGCTGTCCGCCCGGCCAATTCTGTCCCTTACATAAACCTGACAATCAGCCGCAAACGGTATACCAGCTGTCGAATCGGCCATTGTTTGGAACCGCACACAGAGCGCCGTAACAAACCTTCTCACCCTTGAAGTAGGCCAGGAACTGCAGTAAATGCGATATTTCGCGCTGTTCATCTTCGTCCCGGATAAGCTCCGGACCGCCCTGCGACTTCAGTGCCAGCTCGATCAACTCGATCGCCCGATCTTTGTTGCCGCTCTCGTGATAGTACAGGGCTGCCAAACGATAAGGCAGGAGCTTACGTTTGTCGCTTTCCGGGGGATTCAGTGCCAGGATGTGTTCGGACAGCTGTTTTCCCATCGCCAAGCGCTCAGCAGACGGAAAGTGCGAATGGTCAAGGTTCGGAAAGAAGAGCTCGTCTAACGCCGCAACCATCCAATTCTCGGAGTTTCTGTTGATCGCGTCGCGAACGAATTGGCGCATGACGGGCAAGCCGACCTGCATGTCCTTCATTTTGTGAAGCAACAGATTCACATGAGAACGGCGGAAACCGAGGTTGTCCGGCATCAAGGCGATGCCTTCTTCGATCGCCGAGAGCGCCGTCTTCCAATCCTTTTTCTCCACCGCCGCCCGATATCTGTCCTTGATCGGCTTCTTCAGCGCTTGTTCGCGCGCTATGGGTTCGCCTTCCGCGATCCGCTCCGCATCGGCGGATTTTGCCTGATCGCTGGTGCGCCAGCTGCCGTTAAGCACCTTCGGCAAGACCTCATCGAGTTCCGTCGGTTCACCAATAAAGGCGATGCAGCCGTCTCGGTCGACCACGAAACTGGTGGGAATCCAGAAAGAAAAGCTGGGCTCCATCCAAAGCTTGTCCATTTCGCCTGTGGAGTCGAATGCGATCCGATAGTTCAGATTCGGGAACTTTTCCGTCAACCAAGCGTCCAACGTGCTTCGGGCCTCATCGGCCGTTGGAGCGCGTTCACTAGCCGCGACTCCTACGATCTCAACGCCGCTTTCCCTGTATTTCTCCTGCAGCTGCATCAGATGGGGCATCCCGTCCACACACGAACCGCACCAAGTTGCCCAAAATTCGACGATGTACACTTTGCCGGGCTCGAAGCTGGTGAGGGGCTCGCCACGCAGCCAGGTTTCCGCTTGAATCGAAGGAGCCGGGGACTCGATCTGCAACACCACGTTGTTCTCCAAAGCCGTTGTCAAAGGTTGTGAGATTTTCTGCACGAGCTTATTTCCCTCTCAGAGACGGCACACGGTTCAGGGGAGAGAACATCCTCGTCTGCTCCATTGCATACCGTCCTGCTGCAAGCGTTGCAAGGTCCATGCCAGCGGGCTCAGCGCGCAAGTGCATGAATATGCTTTGAAAAACCTCCGCAGTGCCCGGATGGCGGTTGGATTGAACCTGACAAGTTTCTGCCTTTGTCAGGTTTTGAACGCGCATTGCCCGTGTTTCGCGCCGCCAGAAAAGCGTGGCCCATCCGCACGATCCTGAAGCCCAAACCGTCGAACACGTGCGACACCGCCGCAATATGTCGTGCCATGCATCGATGCCAAGCGCCTCGGCGTTGAGCTCGCAGCACGCCAGAACATCATCGACGAGACGTTCAAGCTCGACCCGGGAACGGGAAAACGGCCCGAGGTTTGGCCTTGGTCGGGACGGCCGAACGGCAATATCGCCGAGAGGGAAAGACGCAGAAGAAGATCATCACACCCGGCGAGCCGAAAGTGTCGGCAAGCCATCGCAGAAGGCAGCAAACATGCAGGCCCAGACGTATCGCTGGGCGATCTGAGGGAGTGGCATACCTTGCGCGCCTGGTGCAGAAATTGCTCGCATCATGCCGAAGTAAGGTCGGCCGCGCTAATCCGCCGGTATGGCAAAGGCGCACTATTCAGCACGGTCGAGGGCACTTGGTTGCCCGGGAATTGAACCGGCTCATCACTGGTCAGTGATAATGCCAGCCAGTTCATCTCGAACGCCATCCTCTCCTGCGCGGATCAGAACCGGTCGAATGGCATTCCATGCGCATGGCAAGCATCGCTATCGCCTGTGGCGCGCCGACTGCAACACCGCGCGGCCGCACTCCCAAATCGCCTGGCAGACACCGGCCAAGTTCGCCACCACCTTCAATCCGCGACGGTCGCTCGCGCTGCGCTATGCGAAAGGCTCCGCGCCAGCCCCCGTCGCTTCACCCGCCCAGCAGCGCACAACCCACGCCGGAAACGAACCCAAAACTGGAGAAACTCGGGGCGACGTCATTTAGATTCCACCCATGCAGAGGTACTTCATTTCGAGGTAGTCTTCGAGCCCGTGGCGGGAACCCTCCCGCCCGATGCCGGACTGCTTCATGCCGCCAAAGGGCGCCGCTTCCGAAGACATACGCCCCGTATTGATGCCAATCATGCCATATTCCAATGCCTCGGCCACGCGCCAGACACGCCTCAGGTTCGAGGGATGGAAATAGGCGGCGAGCCCGTAAATCGTGTCGTTTGCCTCACAGACAACCTGATCCGCATCGTGGAAGCGGATGATCGGCGCCAACGGCCCGAAAGTCTCCTCTTGCGCAACCGCCATGATGCTGGAGATCTCGGTGAAGGCTGTGGGTTGAAAACGTTCGGCCCCGCATCGAATTATCCCACCCTTGGCAACGGCATCTGCGATGTGGGACTCGATCTTGGCCAAAGCATGCATGTCGATGAGTGGTCAGACGTCCACTCCCGGAGCGAAGCCGTCGCCAACCGATAAGTGCCGGACTTTCTCCACGAACTTCTCGACGAACTCATCGTGAACGCTCGATTGGACGTAAAGCCGGTTCGATGAAACGCAAGTCTGGCCGGCATTGCGGAACTTCGCCTGGATCGCCCCGTCAACGGCAGCGTCAATATCCGCGTCGTCGAAGACGATGAAGGGCGCATTGCCGCCGAGCTCGAGGCTGACCTTCTTGATCTAGTCCGAGCACTGGCGCATGAGCAGTCGGCCAACCTCGGTGGAGCCTGTAAAGCTGATGTTTCGGACCTTGGCATTGGAGCAGAGTTCGCGGCCCCACGCGATCACCTTCGGACGCATAGACCAGGTTGACAACGCCGTCAGGAAAGCCGGCTTGCTGCGCGAGGGCAAACATTGCACCTGCCACGAGCGGCGTCTGTTCAGCAGGTTTGAGCACGATCGCGCAGCCCGCCGCCAGGGCCGGCGAGATCTTGCGCGCCACCATCGACGCTGGGAAATTCCATGGCGTAATCGTGCCGACGACACCGATCTGCTGATTGATCACCATCATCCGACGGTCTGTAGACGGTGCGGAGATCGTCTCGCCATAGATGCAATTGGCTTCTTCGGCGTACCATTGCAGATACGCGGCCGCATGCGAAACCTCCGACTTGGCTTCGGCAAACGGCTTGCCCATTTCCGCAGTCAGAATCGCGGCGAGATCGCCTGCATGGCGATGATCAGCTGATGCCATCGCCAAAGAAGGTCGCTGCGCTCTCGGGCGGTCAGCGCCGCCCATCCAGGCTGCGCGACATAGGCCTCGTCTACCGCAGCCCGTGTCTCCTCCACGCCCATGTCGGACGTCCTGCCAGCACTTCGCCGCTCGACGGGTTGAGGACCACAAATGACCGCTCGCGAACTGACGTGCCAAGTGCCGGCAGGCGATGGACGGCGCCAAACAGGTCCGGGGATTTCAGTGGCGGATCATCGGCAGGCACAGGGGCAAACCGGGTTCCTCTCAAAGGCAGCTGATATGTATAATCGGCAGAGCCTCGGCGTGTACTCCGCACCTGCGGGTCCTTATAGGGCCTCGGCCATACGGCTGGTAGACCATCCACTCAACTTGAAAGGGAGAATTCTTGAACGCTTCTGGTCGATGGCTTGCGGTTCTCATCAGGTGCAAACTGAACAATGGACATCGGCTTCCCGACCGCGCGTACCGGCCATCGGTCCGAATAGCAGCAGTGCAGCCAAATGCCTTTTTTGAGCATCATCGGATTGAAATTGCTTTCAAAAGTCCTCGATCTTGCCGCCCCCCATCGCGAGCGCCACAAACGGGCGTGGAAAATCAAAAGGGACCACAATCGAGAATCAGCACGGTGATGCCTTCTTTGCGACCGTAGGCACGCAGATCATCTGCCAGCTGGGCTCGGGACCGTGCAGGTCGCGCCCCAAAAAACGAGAAGGGGGGTCGTTGTGGTGGAAGAGGTCGGGGATTTTCGAAAGAGCGTCGTTTACGGCGGGTCGTCCCTGTAGAGCATTCCCCTCGAATGCGACCGCCTTCAAAGGAGGACTTGCCATCGACGCCACGCTGATAACCGCTGCTGGCAAGCTGGAACTCAATACCGGTTAATTGCACTGAGGGCGGCGGCAACCAGCCCTCGAAAACTTTTTGCCCGGGGGCTTAAGCTCGGAAAGAGTGTTCCTTATCATATTGTGTTCAAAGTAAATGGACGTGGTGCGTTTCGTGGGTTGAATCACATAAAGTAGTCTGTGTTAACGTCTGCCGTACCACGTTCCCTTGCCGGTTCCATGTTGGGGCTAGATGTTTATTTCGACCAGGGTTGCCACATGTTTTTTGACGGTGTTCCGGTTTGCACCGGTCAGGTTGACGATCTCGCCAATGGTCATTCGCCCGCGCTCCTTGATGGCTTCAACTATTTGAAGGGAGAGTTCCGGAAGCGTACCGAGCACGAGACGCTCGCGCTCGATTTTCTTCTCAAGCCGCTGCTTTTGCTGCTGAAGAGCGCGCAGGAAATAAACAGCCCAGGGCTGCCAATTAGGCCTCGGACTGCGGATCGTTTTTTGAGTTTGCCGAAGCGCCAGATAGTAGCCCTCCTTGCTGTTCTCGATCACGCTTTCGAGCGAAGAGTAAGGCACATAAGCATAGCCACTGCGCATCAGCAGAAGCGTCGTCAGAACGCGATAGCCTTCCATTGCCGTCCTGGAATGGATGGATCTCCAAAAAGACCACCGTGAACATTGCCACGACGAGCAGAGATCTCGACCGCATCGACTGCGCCAGCCGACGCCCGAAGGGATTGTGCAGACGATCGAGCGGTTACGTCGCCGGCGCTAGAAAATAGGCCCTCCACTGAGCATCTATCATTAGCCTGAACTTTCGAGCCCTTGCCAAGCTTTGTCGGGGCGGTCTCGCCCATCACGGCTGGGAAGTGCGGTCCATGGAAACCGGCGTATCAGTTAGATCGATCATCTATGCAAACCCTTCGATGCGTTCGTGGACAATCGCGCGCATTTGCTCCGCCATCTTCGCGCCTTGAGAGCCGTCTGATAGAGGCGGCGGCAATTCGAGGTGGTTGAGCGCGCGTGAGAGGGCTGCAACAAGATCGTCGATGCTGGTATCCGCATCGGCTGCCTTGAGGCCAGCCGTGCTCGCGAAAGCCTTGAAGTCGGCGCGCCGCAGACGATCGTCCTTGCCGTTCAGCTTGAGGGCCATCCGGTCTTTTTCGAGGCGTGGAAACACGCGAGTCGTGACCGCGTCGTAGAGCGGAGCCATGCGAACTGAGCTGAATTGCGTGCTGCCGGGCTCTGCGATTTCCAGCAGTGCCATGTTCTTCAGGTGCATGTCGCCATCGGCGATCAGCCAGGCGAATAAGGATCGCTTCAGGACAAGCAGGACGTCTTCTTCGGGAGAGGTCGATAGCGGCCTTAGTGCCCGCGCGATGCGCTCCATCGTGCCGTCGTATTTTGCTTCGGTGGGCACGCCAAGTACCGAGCAGAAGTCCTCAAGCGCGAGCAGGTGTTTGTCCTCAAGGCTCGTTCTGATATCGAACCGCTCCACGAGTAGCGCCGGAGGCATCCCGTCAGGCATCGGGACGAGCGCTGTCGCGGGCGTCTTGAAACCGGCCGCGCTGCCCAAAGCGAGCGACTGCCATTCGATAACTGGCAGGGCCTCAAATCCGCCCGTACCCGCAGGTTTGAGAATGTGGGTAAAAGGCCGGCCGATACTGGGAGAGAGGGTGCCATCCGCACTGAGGAACATAGGCGCTTTGATCTGAACACCCGAAAGGCGAGGCGTATCAGTACGCTCGAATATCTGTGCGAGATTGCGTTCGAAACTCTGCTCCAGGTCGCCGCGACCCGGCCCTGCATACTGGCCAGTGAAGACAGTGTTTCTAGTGAAGCCATTGAGCCGGGTTAACAGGATGTCGGGCGGCAGGGCGGAGAGATCGCTCGCACGCTCGACGATGGTGATGTTGGACATGTAGCGTTTGCCCGAGCGTAGCGTCGCGCGCTCGTCGCGGTCGTTCAACACTGACGCAAGCCAGCCTTCAGGCAGCAGCGACAGAATGAAAGGAGGGAGCTTGCCCGGCGTGGTCTGGCGAACAAGTGGCGGGCCCTGATCGTCTGCATTCCAGCGCCACTCAAAACCATCATGTGTGAGATTTCCGAGCGGAGCGCCGTGCCACGCCACGATCAGATCGAGCGCGGCTCCGTTGCGTGCCGGTTCTGTGGTCAGTGGAGGGCGGAGGAAAAAGCGCTCGGCGTGCTCGCCCTCGCGATACCACTGGTTCGCGCGGGCAAGCGCCCATGTCGCGTCGGCAGCGCCCTGGGCGCTGCCGTATTGTTCTATGAGGCGGTTCGCGATTGCCTCGCGCATCGTCTCGTCGATGGATGCCGCGTGTTCGCTGCGCAGGCGGAAAGCTTCGAGGAAGCGCTGGCGCATCGAGGAGACGTCGATCCGGATTTCTCCCATTCCATCATCGACAATCGCTTGAGCGACTGATGGGTGGTCGGGAGCTGCGTTCTGAATGATTTCCAGCAAGCGCAAGCGCCTGCGCTGTATTCGTCGCCCGCTCAGGAACAGGCGGCCATCCCGGGTCGGGCCGAGAAGCACAGCGCTCGCCGCCGAGAGGTAAGCGTTGGGATACAGGTATTTGGCGATGCGGACGGCGTGCTTGAGTATCGTGGCCTCGATATCCTCCCCGGCATCGACATAGATGCCGCGCATTAGCTGGACGAGCTTGCCCGTTTCAGCCTGATAGTGGCTGCGGGTTTTATCGATGTTTTCCCCAACGAGGTGAAGGGCCATTTTCTAACTTTCCCGTATCTGATATACGGGAAAGCTAGCATAATCGGCTTCATATTCAAGAGTTTCTAACTTTCCCGTATTTGGTATACGCAAAAGTTAGAATACTTTCTCGGAACGACGGCGTTCTTCGGGTCGGGAATCGAACCACGGGAGAGAACTTGGTCTGCGAAGGCGAGCAGGCAGAACTCAAGGCGTTCATTCTGCCACACCATAGTCGGATCAGCCACACGTAGGTCGGCGAGTCCTTCAGCTATTGTAGAGCGTGGGATTATTCGCTGTCACGGGCCAACGCCCATAATCGCGGGCTCGGCCGAAAGCAGCTTCTTCGCCGCCGCCCTGCCTGCTCGAGGATCACCTGCCCGATGAGGGCCGGGCGGCGCTGGATGTAGTCTATGCCGAGTTTGTCGAGCTGCAACCCGACAAGCGTGGCGGAAATCGGCCTGGAGGAACCCAGATTGTCGATAGCATAGGCGCCGATCAGATACTTCTTGCTCGCTTCGAGTTCGGCCGCTGTTGGGCCTGTGTCCACCAACTCCTTGATTAGTTGTCTTATCAGGTCGAGCGTCTCGGCCGCCCTGTCGGCGCGCGTCGACGTCGTCACGACAAGCATGTTGGGCTGGTAGTCTTCCAAGCTGGACGAGACACCGTAGGCAAGGCCGCGCTTTTCGCGCACTTCCTGGAACAGACGTGAGGTAAATCGTGAGCCTCCGACTATATCGTTCATCAGCTGTCCCGCGTAGAATTCCGGGTCGTTGCGTCCCATGGCGGGAAAAGCCAGCTGGAGCGAAGTCTGGGGGAGGGCGTTGCGACCTGCGTCCGCTCGCCGCTTCGGGGTGACATCAGGTACGGGGGCGAGCGCCTGTTTCTGAGGCAAATCGCCGAACAGCTGGTCGAGCCTTGCTCTCAGGGCTTTGGCATCTATGTCGCCTACGACCGCCACATGCAGCCCGTCGCGGGCGAAAGCGGCTTTGTGGAAGGCGCTTAGATCGGCGGGCGTTACGCTGGTCAGGCTCCCTTGGGCGGTCTCGAATACGGATGCGTGCCGTAGAGTCCGCGCCGCCAGGCCAGCTCGGGGATCGCGTGAGGTTCGCGCTCATCGGCAATGATTTCGGAGAGAAGCTGGGCGCGTATGCGGTCGAAAACTGCTGGTATAGCCGGCTGCGGGTCCCGCCGCCGAGGATGTCGGCCAGCAGTCGAGCGCCTCGGCCTCGCCGGGTGCGGCCGTATGATAGGACGGCAGCATCCATTGCGTGGAAAAGCGCGGCACCGAAATGCGCACGTCGGTCAGCGTCACCGTGCGCTTGGCGTTTTGCTCCGGCTCGACTGGGCGGATGCGGGTTAGACCAGGAGCCGTCGGCACGGTTCCCTACGTCTTATCGGCCAGCGCCTTGACCGTTTCCGGCTCGACATCGCCGGCCACCACTAGGACGGCGTTGCTGGGCGTGTAATATTTTGTCATAGAAGGCCTGGCGTCGGTGCCGTAGCGGATCGTGTTGGAATTTGGCGGAGCAGCCTCCGGTAAATTGAGGTTATCGGTTCATGCGGCGAGGTCAATCTGCTGATCGAGTGGCTTGGCGGGGAGCGTGTGCCATCCGTCGATTTTTCGCATCGAGATTTGGCCGGACGCAATCAACGCCCAGAACAACATTGCCGCGGTTTCGGCCGAAGGCAGCACGGTCTGGGTCTTGATGCGCCGCTTGAACTCTTCATGCAGACGCTCAATCGCGTTTGTAGTTCTGGTGCTTTTCCACTGGCTCGGCGGCAGGCGCGTGAAGGCGAAGAGGCGCTCACCGGCCTCCTCCAGGCTGTCGGCCACCGCCCGGCACTTGAGCCGCCATTTGCGCAGGAACGCCTTGCGGCGGCTCTCGATCTCCTCCGGCGTGGCCGCGTAGATCATGTCGGTGTAATCGGCGCTGATCTCCTCGTGCAGGCGCTCGGGAGCGTGGGCGAGCAGGTTGCGGTGCTTGTGAACCGTGCATCTTTGAACCGGCACCCCGTCCACAGCCCGGCGATCGCCCCGTCCAAGCCGGGTGCGCCGTCGACGATGAGGAACTCAGGGCGGCGGAGGCCGCGTGCGACGAGATCGTCGAGGATCGCCCGCCAGGCCTCGGTCGTCTCGCCGCCCATGTTCTTGACCGCGAGCAGGATCTTCTGGCCGTCCGCGCGCACGCCGATGACAACGAGCAGCGAGATCGAGGTCGCCTTGCGGTCGAGCCTGACACGAACCACCGTCCCGTCGAGGATCAGGCGCACGATCGGGCTCGTCGGCCAGCGAGCGACCATTCCAGGCGTCCCAGTCCGTCTTCACCTTGCGCCAGGTGCGGCTGACGACGTCCTTGCCGATCGCGCCGCCGAACAAGGCGGCAAGCGCACGACGGACGCGTCGCGTGTTCGTGCCCGCCAGGTAGCTCGACGCGATCAGTGCGTCGGCGGCCTTCGTGCGCCGCTGATAGGCGCGCAGAGCCTTGCTCCTCCATTCCACCGTCTTGTCCTCGTCGACATCAAGGCGCGCCCGCGGAACCGTGATCTCAGTGGTGCCGAAGGTCCCCGTCAGCGTGCGCGTCCGGCTGCCGTGGCGGTGGCCGGCGACACCGGTGGTCTCATCACTGGCGCGCCGCCGGCTGCCGCCATAACGGGGACGGGCAAGCACCGCTTCCAACTCGGTCTCGAGCATCGTCTCGATGAAGCCGCGCACCCGCTCGCGCAGGCCAGCTTCGATCGGATCAAACCAGTTGTCGAAAAGATAGCTCGTCGCCTCATCCCCCGGGATGAACGGCTTCGGCTTTCATGGTAGTCCTTGTCATGGCGTAGTATCCTGTCCGGCACCGCAAGGCCGGATGATTCGAGGTTGACACCCCGGAGACTACGCCAACTCACAATTCCAACCACTCCCGCGACGGCACCTTGGCAGTCATCTGCTCGGCAATCAAATCGAGCGGGACTTCGCTCTTGCGGGACTTCTCGAAGAGGAGGCGGGTTCTGCGAACCCAAGTCATCGCGACCACACGCCGGCGACAAGGATTGAGACCCAGCCGCCGTCGAGCACTTTCATGATATTCGCCGAGAAGAAGCCGACATCGACCACCCCGAAGACGAGCGCAAGGCCGAGCGCCGGGAGGAGCGTCCACCTCCAGATACGCCTCATCACGATGTGGAGCAGGATTGTCGTCACAACCATTTCGCCCGTGACCGATATGCCATAGGCTGACGGGAGGGCGCTGGACTCACCAAAGCCGATGACCGCAACATGACCGACCATGCGAGCAGCAGGTTGACGCGCGGCAGGTATATCTGCCCGAATTGCATTTCGGATGTATGCCGGATTTCGAAGCGCGGAAGCATGTTGAGCTGGACGGCCTGTCGCACAAGTGAATAAGCGCCGGAATCACGACTTGGCTGGCGATCACAGTTGCCGCCGTAGCCATCACCACCATCGGCACCAACGTCCAGCCGTGGTCATCTCGAAGAATGGATGTCAGATCGTCCCGCCTCGGGAAAGAACGAACGCGCCCTGCCCGAAATTGTTAAGCAGCAGGCACGGAAATGCGATCGCCAGCCAAGCCAGCACAATCGGCCGGCGGCCGAAATGACCGAGATCAGTGTAGAGCGCTTCAGCCCCGGTTACGGAAAGGCTCCGCGGGCGGCATACTGCCTTGCCGAAGGGGCCATAAATGCTGCGCATCTACACGGGCCAGAACGGCCATCTGACAGCAATTGACGGCTTGCCGGAGGCCGAAGCTCTCGGTGCTCTCTGGCTCGACCTCCTCAACCCGACTGTTGAGGAAGTGAAGCTTGTTAAGGCGCATCTGGCCATTGATATCCCGACGCGCGACGAGATGGCGGAAATCGAGTTGTCGGACCGTCTTTATCATGAAGACGGCGCCGAGTTCATGACGATCACCGCGGTCGCGAATATCGAGGGCGAGGACCCTGTCAAAGCGCCGGTTACCTTCGTTATCAAGGGCCAGACGCTCGTCACTGTCCGCCACGCCGAACCGAAGCCGTTCTTGATCTATGCGGCGAAAGCACAGCGTACTAGCGGCCCTCCCTGCACGTCCGGCGAATTGGTGATGCTGGGTCTGATCGAAGCGATCATCGACCGCGCGGCCGACACGCTTGAGCGCATCGGCGACGAGATTGATGCACTCTCACGCGAAATTTTTCGCAACACGTCTCCGAGCGCCTCGAAGAAAACACGCAACCTTCAATCCCTTGTCGAGCGAATCGGCCGGAAGGGTGAGCTGCTGACGAAAATTCAGGAGAGTCTCGTGAGCATCGCGCGGCTCGTCGCCTACCATAGCGCGAGTGACTCGACCAGCTGGGCAGTCGCGTCGTCCGGTCGCAAGTTGCAGAAGGAAATCCGGCAACGTATCAAGCTCGTCCAGCGCGATGCCACGTTCCTCAGCGACCATGCGACCTTCCTGTCCAACAAGATCAACTTCCTGCTGGACGCGACGCTGGGTCTCATCAATCTGGAGCAGAACCAGATCATCAAGATTTTCTCGGTCGCTGCCGTCGTGTTTTTGCCGCCGACGCTGGTTGCCTCGATCTACGGCATGAACTTCGATGCCATGCCCGAGCTAAAATGGCTTCTGGGCTATCCTTTTGCGCTGGGTCTGATGGTGCTCTCCGCCGTGGTTCCGTATCTCTTTTTCAAGCGGCGCGGTTGGCTGTGAAAGGAAATAGGCTGGTTCGGGGCGCTTACTGAAAGTCCCACGTCCCGGAGCGGTCGCGCAGCTCAGCGAATTCGACATCTTGACTATCGCACGACACGTTGGCCTCGAGGTTGAGCAGCTCAAGCGGGACATGGAAGACCGCGCCATCGAAAACGTCCTCGAGCGCAATTGCGCGCTCGCCAAGGAGCTGTACATCAACGTCACGCCGGCGTTGGTTCTCGGCGACGAAGTGATTTCAGGTGTGCTCAAGATTCACACGCTGGAACGCTTCATCGCCAAAGAGCGGGAAGAAGCTAAGCGTCGTGCCGGATCACCAACTTCGGCATTTTGACAGCGTGGCGGCCGGTGCGATCCCGTTCTCTGGCCACGAGTGCCGCCTCTCGCGTCGGGCCAAATCTCTTATATGGTCCGGCAACGCGGTAGTGGGCGGACCAAGCCGTTCTATGCAGCGCACCAGACAAAGGGCAATGACCAAAGCCGTCCCGGACATCGCATCGGAGTTCAACGTCTTTGCACCAATGCCCAGCAATGGTCGCCGCGACAAACAACGCCTGCAAACGGGCGCTGTGAGCCGCCGTCGTTCAACGAAAGATCACCAACGGATGTCCCGAGGAGGCCCCATGAATCGCTGCACATCAGCATTTGCAATTCTTGCTTCCGGCACGTTCTGCACATCGTCGACCATCGCCATGGCGGCGCATTCGACCACCTATTCAGCGCCCGACAAGAGCGTCGTGTTTCTTGGTGGCGTTGGCTACACCTGGCTAAAGGGCAACGAGCTTTTCTACGACGAAGTGGGCAATCGTATCAGCAAATTGATCTGGGAAACCGGCGCGCCGGTTCTGACCACCGGGCTAAAGGCCGAGGTCTGGAAGAACTGGACCATCTCAGACAACGGCGTATTGCCGGACAGGATTGGTCGGATCAGTCAATCCACCCCGACACCCGCCTTGACCGCTACATCAACCTTGACATGGCAGCAGGCCCAGACTTCGTGATCAACGATGCCACGGTTATCAACCTTCATGGTGGCTTCAAATACACCAACATGAAGTGGAAGGCCTATGGCGGTTCGTACATATAGAGTGGGGACGGCTTCGGCTTTCGCGAGGATCGCGGCAAGTTCCCGGACGGCGAACCGGTCATCGATTACGAACAGCGCTATTTCGGCCTGTTCCTTGGCGCGAAAGCGACCACGACGCTCGGGAACTTGACGCTCTCGGGTCTGCTCCGCAGCGGCTTCACCGTTGATGCAAGCGCTGTTGACCATCACTGGCTGCGCGAGGAGGGGCGCGGCCTGCGATTTGAGGACGACTTCTTCACGGTGCCGTTCATCTCGGCCGGCGCCAAGATCGATTATCAGATGACCGACCGCGCCAGCGTCTTCCTGGCCGGCAATGTCGACAAATATTTTCGCAACAAAGGCTAGAAAACGGCCTACAGCATCGCGACCGGCGAACAAGGAGCCCACAAGGATAGCGCTGGCATGGACTTCTATGCCTTGACCCTGTCGGCCGGCTTCAAGCTGACGTTTTAAGCGCAGTCATTTCTGACGCTGAGCACGTAAGACCATGCGTGCATTAAGGACGCACAATGCCTCTGCGCGCAATCCATTCAATCGCGGCTATCCAAGCGGCGCCGACGTCGGCCAGGATCTCAGGATTGTCCGGGCGGTCCGCCAGGCCTGGTATGGCCGGCGTGGAGGTGTTGTCCGCCGGTCATCCCGTCGATTTTAAGGTCCCGACGGCCGTCTGGCACCGGTGCGCGAGCCGCCAGAAAAGCGTGGCCTTCCGCGCGATCCCGAAGCCACAAACCGTGAGAACCCGTGCGACACCGCCGCATCACGTCGTGTCGTGCATCGATGCCAAGCGGCTCGGCGTTGAGCTCGCCGCACGCCAGAATAAACTTGGCGCTCCTCAAGATTGCAGAGTCAGGCTAGTGGGTTGCGTCCCGCGGCGTCGTCTCCCAGCGTCAACCGGATCGTCTCGGCAATCTCCTCATCGGGCGCGCCGGGACGCGGTTCATCGTAAAGGCTATCGAGCCGCTGTTCGGCAAAGCGCCGACGCAATGTGCCCACTGTATTGGGCGTTGCACCAAGGCGTAAGGCAATTTCCTTGTTCTACATCCTCTCGCTGGCCAGCAGCACTATCCGCGCCCGTCGCGGCAGGCCTTGCGCCGTGCCTCGACGCCGGACCAGACCCTCCAGTTCACTCGGCTCTGCTGCGGAGCCAGCGCCTTGAGCAGCGGCCAACCTGGACTCGTCCCGTCCTCGAAAAGCAAATTGTTACGCAGATGCTTGTCCACCCTGACCCGAGCCATCCTCCTGCACGCTTTCGCCGTTGCGCGCGACGAAGACCGCAACGCTTCATCGCGCTTGGCGTAGTGGCACCAGGGACCGCCCATCGAATGACTCATGCGAGGCATCTCAAGGCTGTCCGCGGTCCAGCGCCAGATCTCCGCCTCGCCCGAGGCGCGCAGAGCTGGCCGGTTGTGCAGGAGCCGTAGGCAATATTCGCCGTCCTTGTTCGGATGGGTAACGCTTGCGTCTCCCGTCGCATTCTACCTCGCTTTCCGAACGTAGCCGTGATGCGAACTCTTGCTGCATATAAAGTCGAATCAGGGGGATTTGGATCATACAATACGGAGGCTTGACTTTGGCAGTCGCTCTGCGACATTACCTATATAAAGGTCGAAATGAGGTGATATGGCTCATGGACAGGTCACGGAGACCCGAATGACGGCAACGCATAAACGCACCTATTCGCGCTACGCAATGGAAGCGCTTGGCCTTTTCGGTAAGACCATCCGGCTAGGCCGGATGCAGCACCGGTTAACCGCACAGGAGTTAGCCGAGAGAATCGGTGTTTCACGCAGCACCCTGCAGCGCATCGAGAAGGGCGATCCCAAAGTTGAAATCGGACTGATGTTCGAAGCTGCTGCCATTGTCGGTGTGAAGCTGTTCGATGCGGACGGCAAGGGCATCACAGCCCTCACAGGCCGCATGGACGATCGCATCGCGCTGCTGCCGAAGCACGTCTACAAGGCCGGCAAGCAGATCGTCGATGAGTTCTAAGGTCCCCAAGTACGACGAAGCCTATGTCTGGGTCTGGCTGCCGGGCGAGACCGCGCCGGTTGTCGCCGGGCGGCTATATGCCCATGACGGACTCGTCAGCTTCAACTATGGCAGGAGCTTTCGTGAACTGGGCAGCGCGATCCCGCTTTATCTCCCGGAACTGCCCCTGAAGGCAGGCGAATTGCCTTTGCTTCCTGGCCTAACCATGCCGGGATGCATCCGCGATGCTGCCCCCGATGCCTGGGGACGACGGGTTATCCTAAACCGCAAATTCGGTGTGAAGGGCGATGAAATCGCGCGGCTCGATATTTCAGAACTGACGTTCCTGCTGGAATCAGGCTCGGACCGCATCGGCGCGCTCGATTTTCAGTTTTCGCCCACGAATTACGAGCCGCGCGCACTGGCCAATGCCACTCTCGAAGAGCTTGTCCAATCGGCGGAGCGGGTAGAGAAAGGTATTCCGCTCACCCCCGAATTAGATCAGGCGCTGCATCACGGCAGCTCGATCGGCGGCGCAAGGCCAAAGGCGCTGATCGAGGACGACGCCATCAAGCATGTCGCGAAATTTTCCTCGTCTGCCGACCTTTACAGCGTCGTCAAAGGAGAATTCATAGCCATGCGGCTTGCCGCCTTGTGCGGCATCAGAGCGGCATCCGTCTCGCTCGTTCGCGCCGCAGGCAAGGACGTGTTGCTCGTCGAGCGATTCGACCGGATCAAGGTCACGGGCGGCTGGCAACGCAAATCCATGGTCTCAGCGCTGACGATGCTCGCGCTCGATGAGATGATGGCGCGTTACGCCAGCTACCAGGATTTGGCGGAGATCATTCGCCACCGATTCACCGCGCCGTCGGAAACTCTGCGCGAGTTATTCAGCCGCATTGTCTTCAACATACTTTGCGGCAACACCGACGATCATGCCCGCAACCATGCGGCATTCTGGGACGGGGCTAAGCTCACCCTCACGCCTGCTTACGATATTTGTCCGCAGGCCCGCAGTGGCCAGGAGGCCAGCCAGGCCATGCTCATCAGCGGCAATAACCGCATGAGCCGGATCGCGTCCTGCCTTGAAGCCGCGCATCACTTCCTGCTCAGCGCGCCGGAAGCTCTTGCGATTGTTGAAGGCCAGCTCCGATGCATTGCGGAGAATTGGCCGCGTGTCAGCGAGGAAGCTACGCTATCCGGCACAGATCGCAATCTGTTCTGGGGCCGACAGTTCCTCAATCCCTACGCTTTTACGGCGCTGGAAGGGAGCGCCGACGTTCTCCTCGCTCTGGCTGACGAACTACGCAACAGTGTTCACGCCTGATCCGGCGCTGGATTTCGGACAAGCTCGGCAAGCGCAAGACGCCCACAATATGGACAATCCTTGCCGTGCCAGCACGAAGACATGAACAGACGGCTCTTCGACAGCGACAACGTGCACTGCGGAGAGATGTGGAGCTGACACCGCAAGAGCCCACAGACGCGCGACTTCCCACGATACAACTCCACATAACTGAGCGTCTACAAGCGGTGCAGCCAGCCTAACATCCCGCCATCATAGCGATGATCGTCTGATCTTTTGCCGATGACATCACGTCGGGAAAGACTTGTTCGAGCGTTTGCCGCTTCATATCGATACCGGCCCGGGCGTAGCGCATCGTTAGTTCAGCCCCGAGTGGCCTAGCCATTGACTGATGGTGGCGATGTCAACACCCGCCTTGACAAGGTGGATGGCCGTCGTGTGCCGCAAAGAGCGGTGATGGATGCTTTTTTCCGCCAGGGTGGTTCCTTCCCCCGCAGCCATATCAAAATGTTTGCGCAGCAAGTATCCAACACCGAACCGGGTCAGCGGTGTGCCGCGGTCGTTGAGAAAGCCCCTTTGCTCGGCGGGACAGGGCGATACCAGACGAAGGTCAAAATTCGAAGTTTCAGGATTTCCTGAACTCGTGCATCCGTATTGAACATCAGCGAGAACAGCGCGTAATCCCGCTGTCCAGAAGGCGTGCGGCGGTCGATACGCGCCAGGACGCTCTTGATTTCCGGGCCCTTCGAGATATTCGACAGGTGCCACCCGCGCGCCCTCTTGAAGGGAAGTGTCACCACCAGTTGCAGCGTATCCATATATTCGGGGTGCTCCGAGATCAGGGACCGCGCAAAGGTATGCATCGCCGCCAGCCTTGCATTGCGGGTCGCAACTGCCACGCTCGACCTCAAGTGACGTGAGAAAGCTGCCGATCCTGTCGGTATTGATGTCGGAGACCGCTTCTTTCAAGAATATCTTCCCGCTCTCCGCGGCATGAGCCCGTGGCATGCTTCGGCCCAATGCGGTGGATTGATGTTTCTTCATGTCCACAACCTCGCTGACGAGACCGCCGAAAGCCCCTTCAAAGCGGTCGGTGGCGATCTCTCTCAGCTTTGGAAGGTAGTGCATTGATTTTTCGTGGAATGAGGACCCTGTTTAAGGGGTGATTTTCGTCCAAACGGGACCCCTTAACGATGGGGTCATCAAGATGCCTCCGGTTTGATCGGAGGCATTTGTGTTTTGGATGTTGGTTTTGGAGACGATTGCAAAGATACGTCGGCTGTCGCTGGTCCAGGGGAAGTCGATCAAAGCGATCTGCCGTGAGCTGAAGATCTCGCGCAAGGTGGTGCGCAAGGTCCTGCGTTCTGAGGAGACGGAGTTCCGCTACGAGCGCAAGCACCAGCCCTATCCCCGCATGGGAGCTTGGCGTGAGACGCTGGACCGGCTGCTGTCGGCGAATGCGGCCAAGCCGCAGCGGGAGCGGCTGACGCTGATCCGTATTTTCGAGGAGCTTCGCGGCCTCGGCTATGACGGCAGCTACAGTTCGGGGTGGCGGCATGCTCAGAGCTGGGCGGCGGATCGCGGCAGCGCCGTGGCCGAGGCCTACATTCCGCTGAGTTTTGCACCTGGCGAGGCCTACCAGTTCGACTGGAGTCACGAGATCGTCCTGCTCGACGGCGTGACGGTGACAGTGAAGGTCGCGCACATGCGGCTCTGCCACAGCCGCATGTTCTTCGTGAAGGCCTATCCGCGCGAGACGCAGGAGATGGTGTTCGACGCGCATGACCGGGCGTTCGCCTTCTTCCGTGGCGCCTGCACGCGCGGCATCTACGACGACAACATGAAGACGGCGGTGGACGCGATCTTCATCGGCAGGGATCGCCGCTACAACCGCCGCTTTGCGCAGATGTGCGGGCATTACCTTGTCGAGCCGGAGGCCTGCACACCGGCGGCCGGCTGGGAGAAGGGGCAAGTCGAGAACCAGGTCGGGCTGGTGCGCGAGCGCTTCTTCACACCGAGGCTGCGCTTCAAGACGTTGGAGGATCTCAACGGCTGGCTGGCCGACAAATGCGTTGCCTAATGCCAAGGCGCGTCGGCATCCCGAACAGGGTGAGCGCACGATCTGGGACGTATTCGAAGAAGAACGCGCCAGCTTCATTCCCTATGCCGGTCGCTTCGACGGCTACCATTGCATTCCCGCGTCGGTGTCGAAGACCTGCACGGTGCGCTTCGACAACAACAAATACTCGGTGCTGTCAAGCGCCGTCGGTCGGCCGGTCGAGATCCATGCTTATGCCGACCGCATCGTCATCCGCCAGGATGGCGCGGTCGTCGGCGAGCACGCACGCTCTTTCGGCCGCAACGAGGTCGTCTACGATCCCTGGCACTACGTGCCGGTGCTGGCCCGCAAACCGAACGGCCTGCGCAACGGCGCGCCTTTCCGGGAATGGGTTCTGCCATCAGCCATGGAGAAGGTGCGCCGCAAGCTAGGGGCGGCCGATGACGGCGACCGGCAGATGGTGTCGATCCTCACCTGCGTTCTGACCGACGGATTGAGCGCGGTCGAGAGCGCCTGCCAGGAAGCGCTCGAGCATGGCGTCTGTTCGGCGGCGGTGATCCTCAACATCCTGGCCCGCAGCCGCGATCCGGCGCCGGGCACGATCCTTTCCATTCCCCAGGCCCTGACGCTGGCTCACGAGCCGGTCGCCGACTGCGCCCGCTATGACAGTCTCAGGAG
>NZ_SADR02000167.1 GCF_004010325.2 Mesorhizobium sp. M00.F.Ca.ET.216.01.1.1 | reverse complement strand
CGCCTATGGCGATGCGGGCTTCGATTATGCCGGCAACAGCCGCCATGACCTCAAAGTATTCGACGCCGCGCGCAACGCGCTGGTGGTGGCGCCCGACCGCAGCGCGCGGCACTGGCAGGCGGCGCATCAGGCCGAGGCCGTGCCGGCGCCGAAGCCGACGCTGAGGACCTACGTCAAGATGCTGCGCATGCATCAGTGGCTGAAGAACGCGCTGATCGCCGTGCCGATGGTGCTTTCGCATGAATATTTCAACGGCAGCATGATCTGGGATTGCGTGCTGGCGTTCGTGTCGTTCAGCGCCGTTGCGTCCGCGATCTATATCGTCAACGATTTCTTCGACCTCGCGCTCGACCGCAAGCACCCCACCAAGCGCAACCGGCCATTCGCCAGCGGCGCGCTGTCGATCCC
>NZ_SADR02000166.1 GCF_004010325.2 Mesorhizobium sp. M00.F.Ca.ET.216.01.1.1 | reverse complement strand
CGCCGATCTTGATCTCGACGCGACCGAGCTTGTTGCGGTGCGTCCAGTTGCCGACCGCGTTGTTGATGAGATTGGAGTTCGGCAGGATCACCGATTGCCGCTGGAACGTCTCGATCTCGGTAGCGCGCACGCTGATCCTCTTCACCGTGCCGCTTATGTCGCGAGCAACGATCCAGTCGCCAACCTTGAACGGACGCTCGGCGAGCAGGATCAGGCCGGAGACGAAGTTGGAGACGACGTTCTGCAGACCGAAACCGATACCGAGCGACAGCGCTCCGGCAACCAGGGCAAGGTTGGAAAGATCGATTCCCGCCGCTCAAATGCCGACCAGGGCCGCGAGCGCCCCACCGGCGTAGCCCCCCCCCAGCCGGATCTAGTTGCGAACGCCGGCATCTACCTTGCCTCGCT
>NZ_SADR02000165.1 GCF_004010325.2 Mesorhizobium sp. M00.F.Ca.ET.216.01.1.1 | reverse complement strand
CGTGCCTTCCTGGCGCGCGTGTCTGATGAAGACGGGCTGCTGCATGTCAGTCTCGACGTCGACTTTCTCGACCCGTCGATCGCGCCGGCTGTCGGCACCACGGTTCCCGGCGGTGCGACGTTCCGCGAGGCGCATCTGGTGATGGAGATGCTGTCCGACAGCGGCCTCGTCTCCAGCCTCGACCTGGTCGAATTGAATCCATTTCTCGACGAGCGCGGCCGCACCGCGACGCTGATTGTCGACCTCACCGCCAGCCTGATGGGCCGCCGCCTCCTGGACCGCCCGACCCGCAGCCACTCCGGAAGCCTCTGATCATGACCCAGCCTTCGCGCCTCGCCATCGTTCCCTTCGTCAGCGTCGACCGCATGATGAAGCTGGTGCTCGCCATTGGCGTCGAGCGCTTCCTCAC
>NZ_SADR02000164.1 GCF_004010325.2 Mesorhizobium sp. M00.F.Ca.ET.216.01.1.1 | reverse complement strand
CGCCTCCATGCCGCCGAAACGATGCACGTCCTCGGTCGTCTCCTCGATCATCGTGTCGATGATGTCGTCGACGGTGACGATGCCGAGGATCCTGCCGTGGTCCACCACCGGCAAGGCGAGCAGGTCGTATTTGGAGATGGTCTGCGCCAGGTTCTCGCGATCGGTGAGCGGCGTCACCGTCACCGGCATACGATCAGGCGCCACCGACAGGATCGAATCCTCCGGGTTGCCCGTGATCAACCGGCGCAACCCGGTCGAACGCAAAAGGAGCTGCGTCTGCGGATCGACGATGTAGATAGCGTAGATGGTTTCGCGCGTGCGCTCTACCTTGCGGATGTAGTCGAGCGTGCGGCCGACGGTCCAATCCGAAGGCACGCTGACGAATTCCGTCGTCATGATCGATGCGGCGCT
>NZ_SADR02000163.1 GCF_004010325.2 Mesorhizobium sp. M00.F.Ca.ET.216.01.1.1 | reverse complement strand
TGGCGACCATTGCTCAAGATCGCGAGGGTGCGTGCAAGACCTTCCGTTGGCAGTCATGCACGCTCACCCAGCAACTGGGTATTGAGCAACTGGGTCTCACGTCGCGGGTCTCGTGTGCTTCACAGCCGAAAATAAGGTACCACCGTGGCTATTCTCAAGTGCAGGCTACCTCTTCAGGACACGGCGGAGTGCCTTCCGACGCACCCCTGGTGCAACGTGCGACCTAACGAGACACATCTCGTTCGCGTTCCCTCGACCTTTCTTCGTATTGCTGCTTGCCCTGCGATTTCAGGCCCTCTGCTAGCTTCTCGGCCGCTCTTTGGCCTGCAATGTCACTATTCAAGATCATATCCGACATCCCTGGATGGTCATAACCGTAATGCGCATGCAGTTTCCCTCACGAGCAGCGCC
>NZ_SADR02000162.1 GCF_004010325.2 Mesorhizobium sp. M00.F.Ca.ET.216.01.1.1 | reverse complement strand
GCCCATGACGCGGGGCAGATCGCGCGCATCTCGTGCGGGCATTGCAACATCAAGCGCTTCTACAAGCCGGCCGAGCTTCGCGAGGTGGTCGGAAACGTCGCGATTGAGGAGGTTCGTGCCAAGGCGCGCTGCCAGGCCTGCGGAAGGAAGGAATTCATGCATGCCGAACTGTTCCACGCCTACGGGCAGGAACTGGTCACTATGCGCTTTCGGCGCCTGAAGGAGATCCGATGGGAGCGGCGCGTGATCTGGCGGGATGAGTAAGTGGGATTCTGAGCAGCTTCACGCCCGCAATGAAGAAATTCGCTTTGCTAAGCCACCTTGTTTTTGGCATGATCCTGAGCCGGGTAGGGCCCTGAGCATAGATTGTCATATCCGCAGTCGACCTTAGAGGAGATCATCGACAGCGAG
>NZ_SADR02000161.1 GCF_004010325.2 Mesorhizobium sp. M00.F.Ca.ET.216.01.1.1 | reverse complement strand
AACGCGTTCATCGGTCGCGACATGTGACCGAATGCACACAGCAGGCTTCAGACCTGCCGCAACGTGCTGTCGAGCGCGCGTGCCGCCACGCGGTCGCCTTCGGTCGTCAACGCGGTGCGAAAGACAGTTTGGCGGTTGTGGCCCGCCGCAGCGGGCGAATCCCACAGCAGCTCGATTTTTGGACGCCGGCCAAACGCAGCGCGTGCGAGCGACGGCCCGCCGCCGCTGCGCGAGGACGTGGCCGTCGTGAACGTTTCGGCCGCCGCGTGCAGCGCGACCATCGGCGCGGGCGGCGACGCAGACCCCGTGCCCGCGCCGTCCGCCCAGCGCACCGAGAGCTCGCGTGCATCGTACTGCCCCACCTTGCGACGCTCGGCCCACACGCTCACGGTGCGCGTAAGCGGATCCAGC
>NZ_SADR02000160.1 GCF_004010325.2 Mesorhizobium sp. M00.F.Ca.ET.216.01.1.1 | reverse complement strand
GCGGCAATCATGGAAGGCGGATCTGCGGATCGGGTCCGTCCAGCTGGAATTGTTCTCCTTCCCTGCGCCAGCGACGAGGCCGTCCCATCCAGAGGCGACAGGCCTCAGGCATCTGGCATTCGCCGTCGCGAATCTTGACCCCGTAATTATGCGCCTGGAAGCCGCCGGCGTTGCCGTCGAGCCAATCCGGATCGACCCATATACAGACCAACGGTTTACCTTTTTCCGCGACCCGGATGGGTTGCCGCTGGAACTCTACGAAGCCCCGTAAGGAACGGCTTGTCGCTTTCGCGCGACGACGATCACGCCACGCGCTCGATCCGCCGAGAGAGTATCATCAGCAATATCTGAGCACGCGGCAGGCGAACCATGACATGTGGCACCCGCCTCAAGGCCTGCACGCGTTTCTTCG
>NZ_SADR02000159.1 GCF_004010325.2 Mesorhizobium sp. M00.F.Ca.ET.216.01.1.1 | reverse complement strand
CTCGAAGATCATCCGAACGACGCGAACCGGATTCGCGCGACATTCGCCGATGGTTCGACGCTCGACGCCGATTTCGCGGTGGCCGGCATCGGTCTCGCGCCGCATACGGCGTTGGCTGAAGCGGCGGGCGTGAAGGTGGAAGACGGCATTGTCGTCGATCATTTCGGCGCGACCGACGACCCGCGCATTTTCGCGTGCGGCGATGTGGCAAATCATCCGAGCGCGTGGCTCAAGCGCCGCGTGCGGCTCGAGTCGTGGGCCAATGCGCAAAACCAGGCGATTGCCGCGGCCAAAGCGCTGCTCGGCACCTTCGAACCGTATGCGGACATTCCGTGGTTCTGGTCCGATCAATACGACGTCAACCTGCAGATTCTCGGCGATATTCCGGCAGATGCGCAGCTCGCGGTGCGCG
>NZ_SADR02000158.1 GCF_004010325.2 Mesorhizobium sp. M00.F.Ca.ET.216.01.1.1 | reverse complement strand
GCGACGCGCTCACGCTCGACGAAGTGTTCCAGCCCGGCGTGCTGCAATGGGAAGTCGCGCTGCTCGTCGAAGTCAACTTCACGCTGGAAGATCAAAGCTTCCGCGCGCACCTCGTGATGCTGATGGCGGAAGAGTCCATCCGGCACATGAACGACGCGCTCGACGCGCTGCTGTCCAGCCTATGAATTCGCCCGAGCAGTCGTTGAGCGATATGGTGGTGGAGCGGGTCGGCTTCGGCATCTTCGTGCTCGACCGCGACATGAACGTGCTGATGTGGAATCGCTTCATGCAGGACCACAGCGGCTTGTCGGCGGAGCAGGTGGTCGGCAAATCGCTGTTCGCGCATTTCCCGGAACTGCCGCGCGTGTGGTTGTCACGCAAGATAGAAAGCGTGTTTCAACTCGGCAGTTTTG